>NZ_JBDGIT010000001.1:0-1791465 GCF_057657265.1 Variovorax sp. Soil_C_17 | reverse complement strand
GCGCCGGCGGTTGGACCTGTTCCCATGTCGCCGTTCTATGTGCCGCCAAATGCGGCGCCGCTGAATCCTTTCGTGCCGTCGCCTTTCGCTCCGTTCCACTTTCAAGAACCGCCGGCGCCGGCGCCGGAGTGGGACCTCGAGGTCGACGTGCGGATTCCAGAACCGGAGCCCTATGTCTGAGCACGCCGCAGAAGGGACCATGCGGAGGCGGGCAGGGTGCGAATGCCACAAGCCCCCCTATGCGAATCCTCTACGAACTGCAGCTGGCTGGCGCTACGGATTGAGAATCGCCAGCGCCTCCTCGTGCAGCGCCGGCGTGGCGGCGGCGATCACGCGCCCGTCGGAGCCCAGCCCCAGCGGCCGGCCCGCCCAGTCGGTGATGACGCCGCCGGCAGCCTCGATCAACCCGGCGGGGCCCAGGTAGTCGTAGGGCTGCAATCCGGTCTCCACCACCAGGTCGACGGTCCCGCCGGCCAGTTGGGCGTAGCTGTAGCAGTCGCCGCCGAACCGGCGCATGGCGCAGCGCCGGCTCAGCCGGTCGAAGGCCTGCCAGTCAACGGGCTCGAAGATGTCCGGCGAGGTGGTGAAGATGCGCGCCGCCGCGACGGCGCTGCAGGTGCTCACACGCACCGCCCGGCCATTGCGCTGCGCGCCCAGCCCGGGCTGACCGACCCAGCGCTCGCCCAGCACCGGCATGTCGACCATGCCCAGTTCGACGCGGCCGCCGCGCACCAGGCCGATCAGCGTTCCCCACAGCGGCGAGCCGGTGATGAAGCTGCGCGTGCCGTCGATGGGGTCGAGCACCCAGACGCTGGCGGCGTCCACGCGCTCCAGGCCGTGCTCCTCGCCGTAGATGCCATCGGCGGGGCGTTCCCGGCCGAGGATCTCGCGCATGGCGGCCTCGGCCGCCCGGTCGGCCTGCGTGACCGGGCTTTCATCGGCCTTGGCGATCACCTCCAGCGGCGTGCGAAAGAGGCGCAGCGAATGGGAGGCAGCGGCATCGGCAAGGGCGTTGGCGATGCGCAGGTTGTCTTGGGATGTGGCGGGGGAGCTCATGACGCGGAAACGGAAAAGAAGATCAGATTAAACCTGACGCCAGGGCACCCCGGCGACCCACGCAGCGCGCCGCCGGTCCCGCTTAGGATGAACATCCGCTGGAGCCCACACCATGAACCTGATTCGATTCCTGCAACGCCTGCTGGCCGCGACGGCCGTCGCACTCTGCGTGGCCGGCCCGGCGTACGCCGCGCCGTCGCCCTCCGAGCAGAAGGTCATCGAGACGCTGATCGAGCGCGTCGCCGATCAAAAGTCGATGACGTTCATGCGCAACGGCGAGGAGCATGACGCAGCGGAAGCCGCGCGCCACCTGCGCGCCAAGTACGACCACTTCAAGAACAGGATCGTGACTGCGGAGGACTTCATCCGGCTGTGCGGCACGCGCTCCGAAGTGACGAAGGTCCCCTACAAGGTCAAGACCGCGAACAAGGGCACGCGCAACTCCGCCGACTTCCTGCACGAGGAGCTGCGCCAGGTGAGGCGGCAGGCCAAGGCCTGATCAGAACGGCACGTCGCCCTCGACCGTGGTGCGGTAGAGCTTGCGCCGCAAGTGGTCGGGCGTGCCGGCCGCGAGGTGCATCAAGGAACGGTTGTCCCAGAACACCAGATCGTGCGGCGCCCAGCGGTGGCGGTACACGTACTCGGGCTTGACGCTGTGCGCGAACAGCTCGGCCAGCAGCGCATCGCCCTCCTCCTGCGGCAGGCCGACGATGCGTGTCGTGAAATGCTCGCTGACGAAGAGCGCCTTGCGGCCGGTCTCCGGATGCGTGCGCACCACCGGCTGCACCGCCGGTGCAACCTGGTCGATCTGCGCCTGCGACAGCTTCGGGCGCCAGGGGTTCTTCGCGCGCAGCTCTTCGTACTTTGCCAGATAGCTGTGCTCGGCCTTGAGCGGGAGGATGCGCTGCTGCAGCGCGGGCGCAAGGCCTTCAAAGGCCAGGTGCTGGTCGGCGAACAAGGTGTCGCCGCCCTCGCTCGGCAGCTCCTGCGCATGCAGCAGCGAGCCCAGGCTGGGCTTGGGCTTGTAGGACAGATCGGAGTGCCAGTACGCGCCGGCATCGCCCAGGCCGAGCGGCTCGCCGTCGGGCTTCTTGATGTTGGAGACGATCAGGATCTCCGGATGGCCCGCCAGATGGAACTGGTGCAGCACATGGATTTCGAGCGGGCCGAAGCGGCCGCTGAAGGCAATGTGCGCTTCGGGTGTGACGCGCTGGTCGCGGAAGACCAGCACATGGTGGTCCAGATGCGCGCGGTGGAGGCGCGCGAAGTCGGCGGCGTTGATGGGCTTGCCGATGTCCAGGCCGAGCACCTCGGCGCCGACCGGCGCATCGAAGCGGCGGATCTCGAAGTGCTGGGGTGGCGCGGTGTCAGGGGCGGCAGTCATTCGAACGATCCATCGGCAAGCCGACCACTTTAATCCACTGCATCACCGACGGCAGCGATCGCCGCATCACAGCGTGTGGCTGCGGTCGCCCTCGGCGAATCCCGCGGCTTCCCAGCCCTGGCCGACCGCGAAGCCGATCACCTTGAACAGCTCGCCCATCTCGTGCTCGTGGATCAGCCGCGCGGCGAGCGTGCGCTCGGCCAGCGATGCGGATTCCATCATCGGCAGGATGCCGGCATTGAGCAGGAAGCGCGCCTGGCTGGTGTAGCCCAGCACCGCCAGCCCGGCGTCCTGCCCGGCCAGCGCGATGCCGGTGAAGTCGACGTGGGCGGTGATGTCCTTGGCGCCGACATCGGCCAGCGGATCGGCGTCGGCCAGGTGGCCGCGGTGGCACATCACGGTGCCCATGTGGCGCTGCGGGTGGTAGTACTCGGCCTCGGGAAAGCCGTAGTCGATGAAGAAGGCGGCGCCCTGCTGCAGGCGCTCCGCCAAGGTGGCGATGAAGGCGCGGGCCTGCGGGTGGATCTCGGTCAGGTAGTCGTGCGCGCCGGCGATCTCGACGGGCGGGCGCAGCCCGGTCGGGCGATCGTCCCAGCCGAAGCCCTCGCCTTGCCGCACGACGCCGCGCTCGAACCACTGGCCGCCGCGGCGCGCCAGCAGCTGCACGGGCATGGCGTCGAGCACCTCGTTGCCCACCACCACGCCGCGCATGCGTGCGGGCAGCTCGGACAGCCACTCGACCTTGGCATGCCAGGGCGCGAGCGCCTGCTGCTGGCGCTCGCGCAGCGTGCCCGACAGGTCGACGATGCGGTAGCGCGCCACGCGCTCGCCCAGGGCCCCGAGCAGTTGCGCGGCCAGCGCGCCCGAGCCGGCGCCGAACTCCCAGATCTCGTCGGTGCCGGTGCGCTCCAGCGCCTCGGCCAGCTGCAGCGCCAGCGTGCGGCCGAACAGCGGCGTGAGCTCGGGCGCGGTGACGAAGTCGCTGCCCGATTCGGGCATGTGGCCGAACTTGCGGCTCGCGTTGGCGTAGTAGCCCAGCCCCGGCGCGTACAAGGCCAGGGCCATGAAGCGGTCGAAGGGCAGCCAGCCGCCGTCGCGCTGCAGGGCGGCGTCGATAATCCGGGTCAGGGGGTTGGCGCGCGCGGCGCCCGGCTCCACGTTCATAAGACAGGAAATCTATCAGCATGCGCGAATCCACCCCACGCCCTGGCGTGCTCGTGACCGGCGGCGGCCGACGGCTCGGCGCCGCGACCTGCGAAGCCTTCGCGCGCGCCGGCTGGCCGGTGTGGTGCCAGTACCGCGCCTCGCGCGAGGACGCCGAGGCGCTGTGCGCGCGGCTGCGCGGCGAAGGGCTGCAGGCCACGGCGGTCGACGCCGACATCGGCAGCGCCACCGGCCGGCGCGCCCTGCTCGGGCGGATCGAGGAACCGCTGGGTTGCATCGTCAACAACGCCTCGGCCTTCGAGCCCGATACCGCCCTCGACTTCGACGAGGAAGCGGCGCTGCGCCAGATCGGCGTGAACCTGATCGCGCCGCTGGACTTCGCGCGCCTGCTGGCGCAGCGTGCGGCGGCGGGCGACGGCATCGACCGCTGCGCGATCCACATCCTCGACCAGAAGGTCTACAACCTGAACCCCGACTATTTCTCCTACACCGTCTCCAAGCTGGCGCTGGAGCGAGCGGTGGCGCTGCAGGCACAGTCGCTGGCGCCGGCCGTGCGCGTGTGCGGCGTGGCGCCGGGCATCCTCTACCGGAGCGGGCCGCAGGACCAGGCCAACTTCCAGCAGGCGGCGCACGCCAACCCGATGCGCCGGCCCATCGACCCGGCCGACGTCGCGCGCGCCTGCGTCTTCCTCGCCGGCACGCCCAGCGTGACCGGCACCACCCTCAGCGTGGACAACGGCCAGCACCTGGTGCCGCTGCCGCGCGACATCATGTTCGTCGTCGACGAGCTGCTGAAAGCGCCCCAGCCATGAGCTTCATCCCCTCCGACCCCCTGCTCGCCACCTGCCGGCGCCTCTTCCTTCGCGACTACGAGGTCTGGATCAACATCGGCGTGCACGAGTTCGAAAAGCGCGCCGAGCAGCGCGTCGTCATCAACGTCGACCTCTACGTGCCGCTGGACGTCTCCACGCCCAAGGCCGACGAACTCGACGAGGTGGTCGACTACGACTTCATCCGCCGCACCGTCGCGACCCGCCTGTCCAAGGGCCACATCCACTTGCAGGAAACGCTGTGCGACGACATCCTCGACCAGGTGCTGATGCACCCCAAGGTGCAGGCGGCGCGGGTGTCGACCGCCAAGCCCGATGTGTACCCCGACTGCGCCGCAGTGGGGGTCGAAGTTTTCCGGAGCAAATGAGCCATGAGTGCCGTATGGATCGACGAGGTGCCCTCCTCCGATAGCAACAACAGCTTGAAGATCGAGCGCGAGACCCACAAGCTGGAGAAGCGCCTGTGCCGCGAGGTCGGCCGCGCCATCTTCGACTACAACATGATCGAAGAGGGCGACAAGGTCATGGTCTGCGTCTCGGGCGGCAAGGACAGCTATGCGCTGCTCGACATCCTGCTCAAGCTGCGGGCCCGCGCGCCGGTGCACTTCGACATCGTCGCGGTCAATCTCGACCAGAAGCAGCCCGGCTTTCCGGAGGAGGTGCTGCCCACCTACCTGAAGGCGCTGGGCGTGCCCTTCCACATCGAGGAGCAGGACACCTACTCGATCGTCAAGCGCGTCATCCCGGAGGGCAAGACCACCTGCGGTCTGTGCAGCCGGCTGCGCCGCGGCATCCTCTACCGCGTGGCCGACGAGCTGGGCGCCACCAAGGTCGCGCTGGGGCACCACCGCGACGACATGCTGCAGACCTTCTTCCTCAACATGTTCTTCGCCGGCAAGCTCAAGTCCATGCCGCCCAAGCTGGTGAGCGACGATGGCCGGCACATCGTGATCCGGCCGCTGGCCTACGTGGCCGAGAAGGACCTGGTGCGCTGGGCCCGGCACCGCGCCTTTCCCATCATTCCCTGCACGCTGTGCGGCAGCCAGGAGAACCTGCAGCGCAAGCAGGTCGGCGAGATGCTGCGCGAGTGGGAGCGCAAGCACCCGGGGCGCATCGAGAACATGTTCAATGCGCTGCAGAACGTGGTGCCGTCGCACCTGCTGGACGGAACGTCGTTCGACTTCAAGGGTCTGAGGACGACCGGCGTGGCCGACGAGGAAGGCGACAAGGCCTTCGACCCGCCGGACTTCCCGCCGCCTTCGCCGGTTCGCGTCGTGCAGCTTTGAGGGCAGGGACGGCGGGTCCTGACGAGGAATTCGCATGAAACACGTCCTGGCCGTCCTCGCGCTGTGCACCGGTCTTGCGGGCTGTGCCACCCGCTGGGTGGTCGACAGCGATGTCCGCAGCTTCTCCAGTCTCGGCACCGTGCCGGCCGGCGCCACCTACCGCTTCGAGCGCCTGCCTTCGCAGCAGGCCGGCGGGGCGCAGCAAGAGCAGCTGGAGGCGATGGCGGGCGCCGCGCTCGAACGCGTGGGCCTGCGCCGCGACGACGCCAATCCGAAGTACACGGCGCAGATCGGCGCCCGCGTGACCGCCGAGCTGTCGCCCTGGGCCGACCCGTGGTACTACCACGGCGCCTGGGGGCCGGGCTACTACCGCATGCGGCCCTGGGGCTACGGCGCCGGGGGCTGGTATGGGCGCGGCTGGCATGGCGGCGGCTGGTACGGGACAGCCTTCCCGCCGGCCAACCCCTGGTATGCGCGCGAGGTCAGCATCGTGCTGCGGGAGCTGCCCTCCCACCGCGTGGTCTACGAAACCCACGCGCGCAACGACGGCCCCTACACCGCAAGCGGGGCCGTGCTGCCGGTGATGTTCCAGGCCGCGCTGCAGGGCTTCCCGAACCCGCCGGCGGGCGAACGCCGCGTGGACATCGAGATCCCCACCGCCAAGCAGTGAGCGCCCAGGGTTTCCCCTAGAATTTTCCGATGGAGCTGACCCGACTCATCGCCGTGCGCCACGGCGAAACCGCCTGGAATGTCGACACCCGCATCCAGGGCCAGCTCGACATCGCGCTCAACGACACCGGCCTGTGGCAGGCACGGCGCGTCGGCGAGGCGCTGGCGGACGAGCCCATCGCTGCCATCTATGCCAGCGACCTGGCGCGCGCCTGGCAGACCGCCCTCGAGATCGCCCGTCCGCTCGGCATCAAGGTGCAGGCCGAGCCCGGGCTGCGCGAGCGGGCCTTCGGCCACTTCGAGGGCCGCACCTTCGCCGACATCGACGCCTCCCTGCCCGAGCAGGCCCGGCTGTGGCGCACGCGCGACCCGGAATTCGCACCCGAAGGCGGTGAGTCGCTGATCACCTTCAGGGAAAGAGTGACGGGCATCGCGGGGCAGCTGGCGCAGCGGCACCCGGGCGAGCTGGTGGTGCTCGTGGCGCACGGCGGGGTGATGGACGTTCTCTATCGCGCCGCCACCGGCCAGGAGCTGCAGGCCCCGCGCACCTGGCACCTGGGAAATGCCGCCATCAACCGCCTTCTCTGGACGCCCCAGGGCTTCACGCTCGTCGGCTGGGGCGACACGGGACACCTCGACCCCGGCACGCTGGACGAAGCCACGGCCTGAACCGCTGCCTTGCCTCAAGGCGACTCGAAATAGAACTTTTCTATGAGTTCCTCCCCATTTCGAGGCATTGTCAGTAGCCCGTTTGTATTCAAATTGTAAAAAGACGGGCAGAATCGTCACCGCACGAGCTTGGCTGACACGGCAACCGCAACCAAATGCGTCCAGGTGTTGCAGAGCTTTCCAAACGGCATAGGCACCCGGCATGGCTTTCGTAAGGTGGCGTTACACGCGACCCGAGAGCAAGATCGGCTCCCTGACGGTTTGAATGCTTTGTAATTAACTTACCGCAGGAACGGATACATGTGTCGCCGAAGAGACGTGGCGGCATCGACACACACACGGGGTTACGAAGGGCAAGGCCTGTTCAATGCGGAGTCAACAGTACATGGAGCAAGAACCTCTCTCCTCGAACGAGCTCGCCGCGCTCTCGCTGGCCGACCTGTTCGCCCCCCGCTCCCTCAAGCCTGCGCAAACCGCGGTGCAGGTTTCCAGTCTCGACGTTCCCCAGGCACTGGCCTCGCGTTGGGCGACAGAGGCCCGGCAGGGCGGCTTGCTGCCGGACACGCTCTTCGCCGCGGCCTGGGTGCTGCTGCAATCCCGCTGGCTGGGCACGCCGACGGTGGAGCTCCATGAGGTGCTGGGCACCGGGGCCTCGGCCCGGCTCGAACTGAACTGCGATGGCGATCGATCGGCCCGGCAATGGATCGCCGAGATCGACCGCGCACGCCGGGTCGCCCGGCCGACCGAGGGCTCCACCCTCCCTTTTGCGCACTGGCTGCGCGAGGGTGCCGCCCATGACGCCGGCGGCACGGTCATGCTCCAGCTGGGCTTGCAGGGGCCTGCCTCGCTGCGCCTGACCGGTGCCGCCGCGCTGATGGACAGTGCGATCGAGGTCAGCCTGTTGCTGGCCCTGGCCGATGCCGCTGCCGACCTGCTCGACCACCCCGAGGCCCGCCTGCGCGAGATCCGCAGCCTGCCGGCGGCCGACCGCCAGCGGCAGCTCGACCAATGGAACACGGCGCCCGGCGCCTTCGACCCGGCACTGACCGTCCACGCCCTGTTCGAGCGCCAGGTGGCAGCGCGCGGCGAGGCGGTCGCCCTGATCGGCGAAACCGGCGCGCTGAGCTATCAAGCGCTCAACCAGGAAGCCGAGCGCCTGGCCCGCCGCCTGCAGGCCCGCGGCGTGCGCGCCGGCGACACCGTGGGCGTGCTCCTCGACCGTTCGAGCGCCGCCGTGGTAGCCCTGCTCGGCATCCTGAAGGCCGGCGCGGCCTATGTGCCGGTGCAGCCCGATTTCCCGGCCGAGCGCATCGCCTTCATGCTGGCGCATTCCGACGTCGCCCTGGTCCTGACGCAGGCCGCCTACAAGGAGTTGGTGCCCGCCGAGCGGCCGCTGCTGGCGATGGACGACGAACGCACGGGCGCCGATGCCGCGCTGCCGCCCTTCGCACCGGCCGCCGCGGACGGCGAATCGGTCGCCTACGTGATGTACACCTCCGGCTCGACCGGCACCCCCAAGGGCATCGAGATCTGCCATCGTTCGGTCCTGCGGCTGGCGATGGACGCGAACTACGTCGAGCTGCCGCCCGGCGAGGCGATGCTGCATGCGGCGCCGCTGGGCTTCGATGCCTCGACGCTGGAAATCTGGGGCCCGCTCCTCAACGGCGGCGTGTGCGTGGTGCACGACGAGAAGGTGCCCAGCGGCCCCGGCCTCGCGCGCACCATCGCCCGGCACGAGGTGAAGACCGCCTGGCTCACGGCCGGCCTCTTCAACGCCGTGGTCGACGACGACCCGGCCCAGCTCGCCGGCCTGCGCCAGCTGCTGACCGGCGGCGAAGCCCTCTCGGTGCCGCATGTGCGGCGCGCGCTGGAAGCGCTGCCCGGCACCACGCTGATCAACGGCTACGGCCCGACCGAGTGCACCACCTTCGCGGCCACCCACCGCATTCCGCGCGACCTGCCGGCCGATGCGCGCTCGGTGCCCATCGGCCGCCCCATCAACGAGACTGTGCTGCGCGTACTCAGCCCCTCGATGGCGCTGCTGCCCGCGGGCCTGGTCGGCGAGCTGTGCATCGGCGGCCGCGGCCTGGCACGCGGCTACCTGCAGAGCCCCGAGCTCACGGCCGCGCGTTTCGTGGCCGACCCCCACGCTCCCGGGGAGCGCCTCTACCGCACCGGCGACCAGGTGCGCTGGCTGCCGGACGGCACCATCGAATACATCGGCCGCATCGACGGCCAGGTGAAGATCCGCGGCCACCGCATCGAGACCGGCGAGATCGAGGCCGCACTGCTGGCCCACCCCGCCGTCAAGTCCTGCGCCGTCGTCCCGCAGAAGGACCCGGCGGGCCGCCTGCGCCTGGTCGCCTACCTGGTGGCGCGTCAATCCCCAAATGCCGATGGCTCGCTCGCTCTCGAAACGCATGGCGGGGCTGACGCGCCCCTCGCGCGCGGCGCCGAACTGCCGTGGAGCGCGCTGCGCCAGCATCTGGCCGAGCACCTGCCCGAGGCCATGATCCCCTCGGCGGCCGTCTGGCTCGCGCAGCTGCCCGTCACCACCAACGGCAAGCTGGACCGGCGTGCCCTGCCGGAGCCCGCGCGCCAGCGGCCCGAGCTCGCGCAGCCCTATGCCGAAGCGCGCAACGCGACGGAGCGCCGCGTCTGCACCGCCTTCGCCCGCGTGCTGGGCATCGACCCGATCGGGCGCGACGACAACTTCTTCGACCTGGGCGGCGATTCGCTGCTGGTGCTGCGGGTGCTCAAGGAACTGCAGCAGGGCAGCGCGCGCCGCCTCACGACCACCCTGTTCTTCCGCCAGCCCACGCCGGCGGCGCTGGCCGCCGACATCCAGGCCGCCGAGGCGCCCGCGCCGGCGGCGGTGCCCGCCGAAGCTGCGCCCGCCCGCCCCGCTGCCGGCAGCGACCGCGAAGCCGTGGCCCTGATCGCCATGGCCGGCCGCTTCCCGGGCGCCGCCGACGTCGAGCAGTTCTGGGACAACCTGATGGCCGGGCGCGAGTCGATCACCTTCTTCGACGACGCCGCGCTGGACGCCGGCGTGAGCGCCGCCTTGCGCGCCGACCCGCTCTATGTGCGCGCCCGCGGCGTGCTCGACGGCATCGAGAACTTCGACGCCGCCTTCTTCGGCATCAACCCCAAGGAAGCCGAGCTGATGGACCCGCAGCAGCGGGTCTTCCTCGAGATCTGCTGGGAATGCCTGGAGCGCGGCGGCTACGCGCCCGACCAGGCGCCGGGCCCGGTCGGCATCTGGGGCGGCATGTACAACGCCAGCTACTTCCAGCGCCACGTGGCCACGCGGCCCGACCTGGTCGAGATGGTGGGCGAGTTCCAGGTGATGCTGGCCAACGAGAAGGACTACATCACCACCCGCGTGGCGAACAGGCTCAACCTCACCGGCCCGGCCATCAGCGTGCACACCGCCTGCTCGACCTCGCTGGTGGCGGTCGCCCAGGCCTTCCATGCGCTGCGCACCGGCCAGTGCCGCATGGCCCTGGCCGGCGGCGCCTCGGTCACCTGCCCGCCCCGCAGCGGCTACCTCTACAACGAGGGCTCGATGCTCTCGCCCGACGGCCACACGCGCAGCTTCGATGCCAAGGCCAAGGGCACCGTCTTCAGCGACGGCGCGACGGTGGTGCTGCTCAAGCGCCTGTCGGATGCGATCGCCGATGGCGACACCATCTACGCCGTGCTGCGCGGCGCTGCCGTCAACAACGACGGCGGCGCCAAGGCCAGCTTCACCGCGCCCAGCGTGGACGGCCAGGCAGCGGTGATCGAGGCGGCGCTGGCGCAGTCCGGCGTGCCCGCGCGCAGCATCTCCTACGTCGAGACGCACGGCACCGCGACGCCGATGGGCGACCCGATCGAGGTCGAGGGCCTGGTGCGCGCCTATGCGGCGCACACGACCGACAAGGGCTTCTGCACCATCGGCTCGCTCAAGAGCAACGTCGGCCACATGGTGACTGCCGCCGGCGCGGCGGGGCTGATCAAGACCGCGCTCGCGCTTTACAGCGAGGCGATCCCGGCCAGCCTGCACTACGAGGCGCCGAACCCGGCCATCGACTTCGATGCCACGCCCTTCAGCGTCAACAGCCGGCTGCGCCCCTGGCCGCGCGAGGCCGCGCCGCGGCGCGCCGGCGTCAGCAGCTTCGGCGTGGGCGGCACCAATGCGCACGTGATCGTGGAAGAGGCGCCGCTGCGCGAGCCCTCCGACCCCGCCACCGGCCCGCAGCTGCTGATGCTGTCGGCCCGCTCGCCGGCCGCGCTCGCGACGGCCGCGGCCCAGCTGGCCGAGCATCTCGACGCCCACCGCGAGCTTTCGCTGGCCGACGTGGCCCACACGCTGCGCGTCGGCCGCAAGGCCTTTGCCCAGCGCGCCTGCGTGGTCGCCGAATCGATCGACGACGCCGTGGCCGCCTTGCGCACCGCGGATTCGCCGGCGCGTGCCGGCGCCGCTGCGCCGGCCTGGATGCCGCAGCCGGTCTTCATGTTCCCCGGCCAGGGTGCGCAGTACGCCGGCATGGGCCTCGCCCTGCATGCGGCCGAGCCGGTATTCCGAGCCGCCTTCGACGAGTGCCTCGCGGCCTTCGAAGGCGTGCTGGACTGCGACCTGCGCGAGCGCATCGCCTCGAACGACGCCGCCGCGCTCTCGCCCACCTCGGTCACCCAGCCCGCCACCTTCGCGCTCGAATACGCACTGGCCCGCCAGCTGATGTCGCTGGGCGTGACGCCCGCCGCGATGATCGGCCACAGCGTGGGCGAGTTCGCCGCCGCCGTGCTGGCCGGCGTGATGCGCCTGGAAGACGCGGCCCGGCTGGTCGCACGCCGCGGCGCGCTGATGCAGGCGCAGCCGGCGGGCATCATGCTCTCCGTGCGCATGGCCGCCGCCGAGCTGCTGCCGCTGCTGCCGGACGGCATCTCGCTGGCTGCCGACAACGGCCCCGCCGTCTCGGTCGCCGCCGGACCTGCCGAGGCCATCGAGCAGCTGCGCGCCGCCCTGGAAGCCAAGGGCATCGTCGCCAAGGCGCTGCAGACCTCGCATGCCTTCCACTCCGCGATGATGGAGCCGGCCGTCGCGCCTTTCGAAGCGCTGGTCGGTGAACTCACGCTCTCGGCGCCGCGCCTGCCGATCTACTCGACCCTCACCGGCCGCCTGCTGACCGCCGAGGAAGCGACCGACCCGCGCTACTGGGCCCGTCACCTGCGCGAGACGGTGCGCTTCTCGCCCGCCGTGCGCGAAGTGCTGGCCCAGCTCGCGCATCCGCTCTTCATCGAACTCGGCCCGCGCAACACCCTGGCCACGCTGGTGCGCCAGCACGCGACCAAGGCCCAGCCCGCGCCCGCCGTCTCGCTCCTGGCCGACCAGCCCGCCAGCGAGTGCGCGGCCTGGCGCCTGGCCGCCGGCCGGCTCTGGGCCCAGGGCGCCGAGATCGATCTTTCGCCGCTGGACCGGCGCGCGCGCAAGCACCGCGTGCGCCTGCCCACCACCCCCTTCGAGCGCAAGCGCTTCTGGGTCGACATCGCATCGTCGGCACCGGTCGCGCCTGCGCTCGCTTCTTCTTCCGTTTCCGAAGCCCCGCCCCCACCGATCCCGGAGTTGTCCATGACTGTTGCTGTCGCAGCCGCCACATCCGCGCCGCCCGCCCGCCGCGCCTCGCTCGTCACCCGCCTGCGCGAGCTGTTCGAGAATCTCTCCGGCGCCGACATGGCCGAGGTCGACGGCTCCGCGCCCTTCGTCGAGATCGGGCTGGACTCGCTCACCCTCACGCAGGCCGCGCTGCAGGTCAAGAAGACCTTCAAGGTCAATCTGAGCTTCCGCCAGCTGATGGAGAGCTATCGCAGCTTCGACGCGCTGGCCGAGTTCCTGGATGCCACCCTGCCGCCCGAGGCCGCACCTGCGGCACCGGCGGCGCCGGTCGCCGCGGCGATGCCCGCGGCCGTGGCGCCTAAGCAGGCGGTGGCGGCAGCGATGCCGGCCCTGCAGCCGGTGCAGGTCCTGCAGCCCGTGCCCATGGCCGCGGCGGCCGGCGGCAGCCTGGTCCAGCAGGTCATCGCACAACAGATGCAACTGATGCAGCAGCAACTCGTATTGCTGTCGGCGGCGCCGACGGTGCCGGTCAGCCCTGTGCTGCCGGTCCCGGCGGTGGAGCAACCCACGCCCATGGCCACCGCCGCGGCCACGGCGTCCAACACCACGCCCGAGCCGGCGGCCGAGGAGCCGGCGCCGGCGCCGAAGTACGACGTCAAGAAGGCCTTCGGGGCGATCGCGCGCATCCATACGCAGAGCAAGGAGCCCACCGAGCGCCAGAAGGCACGGCTGGCCGCCTTCATGCGCCGCTACGTGGAGCGCACGAAGAAGAGCAAGGCCTTCACCGAGCACAACCGGGCGCACATGGCCGACCCGCGCGTGGTGAACGGCTTCCGCCCGGCCACCAAGGAGATCACCTACCAGATCGTCATCGAGCGCTCCAAGGGCTCGCGGATGTGGGACATCGACGGCAACGAGTACGTCGACACGCTCAACGGCTTCGGCATGAATCTCTTCGGCTGGACGCCGGACTTCATCAACGAGGCGGTGAAGAAGCAGCTCGAGCTGGGCTACGAGATCGGCCCGCAGCATCCGCTGGCCGCGGACGTGACCCGGCTGCTGTGCGAGCTCACCGGCTTCGACCGCGCGGGCCTGTGCAACACCGGCTCCGAGGCCGTGATGGCGGCGCTGCGCATCGCGCGCACCGTGACCGGCCGCAGCACGGTGGTGCTGTTCACCGGCTCCTACCACGGCACCTTCGACGAGGTGCTGGTGCGCGCCGGCCGCAACGCCAAGGGCATGTCGGCCGCGCCCGGCGTGCTGCAGGGCATGTTCGGCGACGTGCGCGTGCTGGACTACGGCACGCCCGAGGCGCTGGAGTTCATCCGCGCCAACGCCGACGACCTGGCCGCGGTGCTGGTCGAGCCGGTGCAGAGCCGCCGGCCCGACTTCCAGCCGCGCGAGTTCCTGCGCGAGGTGCGCGCCATCACCGAGAAGTCGGACACCTGCCTGATATTCGACGAGGTCATCACCGGCTTCCGCTGCGACCTCGGCGGGGCGCAGGCGCTGTTCGGCATCCGCGCCGACCTCGCCACCTACGGCAAGGTGCTGGGCGGCGGCATGCCCGTCGGCGTGATCGCGGGCAAGCGCACCTACATGGATGCGCTGGACGGCGGCCCTTGGCAGTACGGCGACGACTCGGTGCCCACCGTGGGCGTGACTTACTTCGCCGGCACCTTCGTGCGGCATCCGCTGGCGCTGGCCGCCTCCAAGGCCGCGCTGGAACACCTCAAGCAGGACAACAACAAGCTGCAGACCCAGCTCAACCTGCATACCGCGGCCATGGCCGACGAGCTCACGGCCTTCTGCCGCGAGGTCGGCGCGCCGCTGGAGATCCGCTACTTCTCGTCGCTGTGGCGCGTGAGCTGGCTGGAAGACCATCCGCTGCAGGACCTGCTGTTCGCGATGATGCGCAGCCGGGGCGTCCACATCCTGGACAACTTCCCCTGCTTCATGACCACCGCCCATTCGCAGCAGGACATCGCGACCATCAAGTCGGCCTTCAAGGAATCGATCGCCGAGATGCAGGAAGCCGAGCTGCTGCCGCGCCGCGCCGCGCCCAAGATGGCGCTCGATCCGGCACATCCTCCTACGCCGAATGCCCGCCTGGGCCGCGACAAAGACGGCCAGCCCGCCTGGTTCGTGCCCGATCCCAAGGCCCAAGGCAAGTTCACCAAGTACCAAGCATGAGCAACGCTGCCGTCGCCATCCTGTCCCCCGAGGACACCGCCGAGGACTTCGATCCCTTTGCCTCGGGCCTGATCGAGCGCATCGTTCCGACCACCGAGGCGCAGCGCGAGGTCTGGCTCGGCGATCGCCTGAGCCCCGAGTCCTCGCTGGCCTACAACGAGTCGATGCGCCTGCACCTGAAGGGCGCGCTGGACACGGCCGCGCTGACCCTGGCGCTGGACCGGCTGGTGGCGCGCCACGAGTCGCTGCGCGCCACCATTTCGCCGGACGGCACGCAGCTGCTGATCGGCGAGCCGGCCCCGGTCGCCCTGGTGGAGCACGACCTGGGCACGCTCGATGCGGCCGCCCAGAAGCGCCGCCTGGCGGACGACGGCGTGGCCGTGGTGCTGGAGCGCTTCGACCTGGAGCACGGCCCGCTGTTCCGCGCCGCGCTCTACCGCCTCTCGCCGATCGAGCACGTGCTGGTGCTGAGCGCCCACCACGCGATCTGCGACGGCTGGTCCTGGGGCGTGATCAGCCAGGACCTGGGCGCGCTCTATGCCGAACAGACGGGCGCCGGCCCGGCGCTGGAGCCGGCGGCCCAGTACTCCGACTACGCCGCCTGGGAGGCCCAGGAGGCCAACAGCCCCGAGATGGACGCCCACATCGGCTACTGGCTCTCGCGCTACGCCGGCGGAAGCCTGCCGGTGCTGGAGCTGCCGCTGGACCGCCCGCGTCCGCCGGTGCGCACCTTCAACGCCTACCGCATCGACCAGGTGCTGGACCAGGACCTGATCGACGGCCTGCGCAAGTTCGGCGCCAAGGCCGGCACCAGCCTGTTCGCCACCATGTTCAGCGCCTTCGCGGCCCTGCTGCACCGCCTGACGGCGCAGGACGATCTGGTGGTCGGCATCGCCGCCGCCGGCCAGATGCCGAGCGACATGCCCTCGCTGGTGGGCCACTGCGTCAACCTGCTGCCGATTCGCGTCGCGGTCGATGCGCAGGCCCCTTTCGACCAGCTGGCGCGCTCCTCCGGCAGCACCCTGCTCGACGCCTTCGAGCACCAGACCCTGGGCTACGGCGCGCTGCTCAAGAAGCTGCCGGTGCCGCGCGACCCCAGCCGCCTGCCGCTGGTGAACGTGCTGTTCAACGTCGACCGCGATGCGGCGCCCAACGACGGCAACTTCCCCGATCTCAAGGTCGAGCAGAGCACCATCGGCCGGCGCTACGAGAACTTCGAGCTGTTCCTGAACATCACGCCCGTGGTGGGCGGCATGCAGATGGAAGCCCAGTACAACGCCGACCTGTACGACGACGCGACTGTGCGCCGCTGGCTCGGCATGTACGAGCAGCTGCTGCGCGACGTGGTGCGCCAGCCTTCGCAGCCCGTGGGGCGGCTCGCGCTGTTGTCGCCCGAGCAGGCGCATGCCCTGGCGGCCCTGCAGCCGGCGCCGACGCCGATCGAAGGCGCGCCGCTGATGCATGCGGGCTTTCTGGCGCACGCGGCCTCGCAGCCCGGGCGGCCGGCGCTGCGCGACGGCGCCCAGCGCCTGAGCTACCGCGAGCTCGACGAGCGCTCCAACCGCCTGGCCCACGCGCTGCGCGCACGCGGCATGGGCCGCGGCGAGCGCGTCGGCCTGTGCCTGGACCGCGGCTTCGACATGTTCGTGGCACTGCTCGCGGTGCTCAAGAGCGGGGCGGCCTATGTGCCGCTGGACCCGGCCTTCCCGCAGGCCCGCCTCGACTACTACGCCGAGGACGCGAAGCTCGGCCTGCTGCTGACCTCGTCCGCCATCGCCGCCGCGCCCAAGGCCTGGCGCGAGGACGCGGCCGCCCGCGTGCTGCTGCTCGACCGCGACACCGCGTGGCTCCAGCAGCCCGCCACGGCGCTGCCGGCCGGCCCGCAGGATGCGCAGGCCGAAGACACGGCCTACGTGATCTACACCTCCGGCTCCACCGGCAAGCCCAAGGGCGTGTGCGTGCCGCACCGTGCGGTCGCCAACCTGATGCAGACCATGCAGCGCGCGCCCGGCATCGGGCCGGATGACCGGCTCGCCGCCGTCACCACCCTGTCCTTCGACATGGCGGTGCCCGAGGTCATGCTGCCGCTGGCCGCAGGCGCCGAGATCGTGATCGTGCAGCGCGAGATCGCGATGGACGGCAACCGGCTGCGTGCGCTGCTCGAATCCGAGGCCATCACCATCCTGCAGGCCACGCCCGGCATGTGGCGCCTGCTGCTCGATGCACAGTGGTCCGGCCCGCGCGGCTTCCGCGCCTGGATCGGCGCCGAGCCGGTGCCGGCCGAGCTCTCGCTCGAGCTGATGGACCGCACCAGCGAGCTCTGGAACCTCTACGGCCCGACCGAGACCACCGTCTGGTCCACGGTGTGGCGCATGGAGCGGCCGATCGTGGCGGCGCGCGGCGTTTCCATCGGCAAGCCGATGGCCAACACCGGCGTCTGGATCCTCGACGCCAACCTGCAGCCCTGCCCCATCGGCGTGCCCGGCGAGATCTGCATCAGCGGCCTGGGCGTGACCCTGGGCTACCTGGAGCGCCCCGAGCTCACGGCCGAGCGCTTCGTCACGACGGCGATCGACGGCGTGCCGACGCTGATCTACCGCAGCGGCGACCGCGGCCGCTGGCGCAACGACGGCCTGCTGGAGCACATGGGCCGCTTCGACTTCCAGGTGAAGGTGCGGGGCTACCGCATCGAGCTGGGCGAGATCGAGGCCCGCTGCAACGAGGTGGAGGGCGTGGCGCGCAGCGTGGTGATCACGCGCGAGGACCAGCCGGGCGACGTGCGCCTGGTCGCCTACCTCGCACCTTCCCCGGGCGCCACCGTGGACCTGGCCGCAGTCGACCGCCACCTGCGCAGCCGCCTGCCGCAGTACATGGTGCCGCAGCACGTGGTGCCGCTGGACGCCATTCCGCTGCTGCCCAACGGCAAGGTGGACCGCAAGGCCCTGCCCAAGCCCAGTGCCCCGCACCAGGAAGCGGGCGAGCGCCTGGCGCCGCGCAACGAGCGCGAGGCGCTGGTGCTGCAGACCATGGAGCGCGTGCTCAACCTGCCGGGCCTGGGCATCCGCGACGACTTCTTCTCGCTGGGCGGGCATTCGCTGCTGGCGGCGCGGCTGACGACGCTGCTGAGCCGCGAGTTGAACCTGACGGTGCCGCTGCGCCTGCTGTTCGAGGCGCCCACCGCCGAGCGCCTGGCCGCCGCCATCGAAGGCCTGAGCGGCAGCAACGCGCCGCGCAGCGCGCCGATTGCGCATGTGGCCGATCGCCGCAGCGCACCGCTCACGCCGATGCAGGAGCGCATCCGCTTCGTCGAGGAGCTGCACCCGGGCCGGCCGACCTACAACGCGCCCTCGGCGCACCGCCTCGGCGGGCCGCTGGACGTACCGAAGTTCAAGGCCGCGCTGGCGATGATCATCGAGCGCCAGCCCTCCCTGCGCACCGCCATCGGACCCGATCCGGCCACCGGCGAGCCCGCCGCGCTGATCGCGAGCGCGGTGAACTACGAGTTGCCGGTCATCGACCTGGGCACGCTGCCGGAGGACCAGCGCGAGGCCGAGCTGGTCGAGCGCATGCACGCGCTGGCCGAGCGGCCGATCGACATCCACCAGGCGCCCATGTTCCACGCGGCGCTGTTCCGCATCGCCGAGAACGACCACGCCTTCGTGTTCGTGCCGCACCACCTGGTCTGGGACGGCTGGTCCTTCGACGTGCTGCAGAGCGAGCTTTCGACGATCTACGGCGCCCTGGTGCGCGGCGAGCAGCACGGCCTGCCGCCGCTGGCCGTGACGCACGGCGACTACGCCGACTGGTATGCGAAGTGGATGACCGAGCCCGAGTTCGAGTCGCAGCTGCGCTACTGGAAAGACCGCTTCGCCAACTCTCCCACGCCCAAGGCGCCGCGCACCGACATGCCGCGCAAGGCCGGCATGAGCGGCCAGGGCGGCGCGCACTGGATCAACGTCGACAAGGCGCTCACCGAGCGCCTGCGCGAGATCGGCCAGCGCAACGACGTCACGCTCAACATGCTGACGCTGGGCATCTACATTCTGATGATGAGCAGCATCATCGACAGCCGCGCCATCGTCATCGCGACGCCGGTGCGCGGCCGCGAGGCGCCCGAGCTGGAGCCGGTGATGGGCTTCTTCAACAACGTGCTGCCGCTGTCCTTCCAGGTCGATACGTCCCTGCGATTCGGCGAGTTCATGCGCTACGTCAAGCAGGAGCTGATCGCGGTGATGAGCCACCAGCAGATTCCCTTCGAGCGCCTCGTGAGCGAGCCCGAGTTCGTGGAGCGGGCCCAGGGCGTGGGGCTGTACCAGGCCTTGTTCTCCTTCCAGGACGCCCGCGAGCGGCCGCGCGACATCGGCGGCCTCGCACACCGGCAGATGCATCTGCCGCAGCGCGGCGCGACCGACGATCTCGGCATCTGGCTGATGGACAAGCCCCAGGGCCTGGAAGGCGCCGTGGTCTACAACGCCGACATCTACCGGCGCGAGACCGGCGCCGCCTTCAAGGAGCGCTACATGGAGCTGCTGCGCCAGGTGGCCCAGCAGCCGGACGCGACGCTGGCGGCGATCTCCTCGCCGGAAGGCTCGCAGAGCGCGGTCTATCTCCAGCGCCTGGCGGCGGGCGCGGCACCGGCGCCCAGTGCGGCCGAGACCGTGGCCGCGCGGCCCGCGCAGGCGGAGCCGGCGCTGCTGCTGCCCGAGCAGGCCAAGCTGGCGCAGATCTGGGCCAGCGCGCTGGCGGTCGACGTCAACGACATCCGCGCCAACGACAACTTCTTCGACCTGGGCGGCGACTCGCTGCTGGCGATGCGGGTGGTGCAGCAGGCCGAGCAGGTGATGGGCTTCCGCGTGGAGCCGCGGCGTTATGTGTTCGAGAGCCTCGGGCAACTGGCCTCGGCCGCCGCGGGAACGCCGATCGAGACGGCCTCCCCCCAGGCCGCCGAGAGCGGCGCGAAGCGCGGCGGCCTGCTGGGTCGCGTGCTGGGATGGGGCCGCAAGGGCTGAAAGAGGAGTCATCATGACGACCGTGCAGCTCCCCTCTTCCCTTCACTGCCGCCTGTGGCAGGTGGACCTGGACGCAACGCCCGCGCCACAGGCCGTGGCTTCGCTTTCGGAAGCGGAATGGGAGCGCGCGCGGCGCTTCGTCTTCAAGCGCGATCGCAACCGCTTCATCGCGGCCCATGCCGCGCTGCGCGAAACGCTCTCCTCGCAATGCGGCATCCCGGCCTCGATGCTGGAGTTCGCGGTCGGTCCCTTCGGCAAGCCCGGCCTGGTCGATCAAAACGGGCTGCGCTTCAATCTCAGCCACAGCGAGTCGCTGGCGCTGATCGCGGTCTGCGACGATGCCGAGGTGGGCGCCGACCTCGAGCTGCTGCGCCCGATGCCCGACGCCGAGGCCCTGGCCGAGACCTACTTCACCCCCGCCGAGCGGCGCGCGCTCGCCGACCTGCCGGCCGAGGCGCGCGAGCGCGCCTTCCTCTGCTGCTGGACGCGCAAGGAGGCCTGCCTCAAGGCCACCGGCATGGGCCTGTCGGTGGACACGCGCAGCTTCGAGGTGGGCGTCGAGCCCGATGCGCGTGAAGTGAAGATCGACGCGGCAGACGGCGTTGCGCGCCTCGCGCTGTCCTCTTTTCACGATGTCCAGGGAGCGCTGTGCGCCGTGGCCCGCTTGCTGGCCTGCGGGCCGGCCGCGGCGGCGTGCCGGCCCCTGGTCGACAACGAGATCTACGCATGACCCCGATGCTCTTCGGCCCGGCCTCCAGGCAGCTGTTCGGGCTCTTCCACGCACCCGAGCGCGAAGGCAAGCTCGCGGTGCTGATCTGCATGCCCCTGGGCCAGGAGGCCGTGCGCGGGCACCGGCTGTTCCGCGTGCTGGCCGACCGGCTCGCGCGGGCCGGCGTGGCGGTGCTGCGCTTCGACTACCACGGCAGCGGCGACTCGCCCGGCGAGGACACCGACGGCGACCTCGAGGGCTGGCGGCGCGACGTCTGCACCGCGCACGAGGAGCTGCGGCGCCGCACCGGCGCCCGGCGCATCATCTGGCTCGGCGCGCGCCTGGGCGCGACGCTGGCGGTCATGGCGGCCAAGAGCGGCCGCTGCGATCCGGCACGGCTCATCCTGTGGGACCCGATCGTGGACGGCGCGCGCTACCTCGAAACGCTGCGCGCCGGCCATGTCGATGCGCTGGAGCGTTCCTTCTGCGTACCCGACCCGGCCTGGCGCCGCCAGCTGGCCCGGGACCCCGATGCCTTCACGCAAGAGATCTTCGGCTTCGGCGTGTCGCCGCTGATGCGCGATCAACTGCGCGCGCTCGCGCCGGCCACCTTGCAGCTCACCGCGCTGCACGAGACGGTCGTGCTGGCCGATGCCGAGGACCACGCGGCTCAACAATGGGCGGCCCAGGAGACGGCCCGCCATATGCCGGTGGGGACTTCGGCCTTCGCGCATCCCCTCATATGGACGTCCGATCCGCACCCCAATAATGCGATGGTTCCCACGGAGGCGCTGCAGAGACTGCTGGCGGCAATACATGAGTGACTACAAAGAGACACCCGTTCAGTTCGGGCCCGACGGCTCGCTGATCGGCATCATCACCACGCCGGCCGAAGGTCCGCTGGCGCCGGTGGCCTGCCTCATGCTCAACATGGGCGCGAACCATCGCATCGGGCCGCGGCGCATCAACGTCAAGCTCGCGCGCGAGATGGCCGGGCGCGGCATCAGCTGCATCCGCATGGACCTCGCGGGCCTGGGCGACAGCGGCCCGGCCAGCGGCTCCGAGCACTTCCTCACGCAGGCGGTGCTGGACCTGCAGGCCGCCATGAACCTGATCCAGACCATGCTGGGCGTGCGCCGCTTCATCGTGATCGGCCTGTGCTCCGGCGCGACCAACGGCCTGTCGCTGGCAGTGGCCGACCCCCGCGTGGTGGGCCTGCTGATGTTCGACGGCTATGCTTTCCCCGGCCGGCGTGCGCAGCTGGAGCGCCAGTTCCGCCGCGCACTGGCCGCGCCCACCAACCCGGCCGTGATCGGCAAGACGGCGCGCTGGCTGCAACGCAAGTTCTCCGCCAAGGCGGCCGCGGCGGCTGCGCCGCACATCTTCGAGCCCGATCCGCCCGAGGTCACGGCCGCGGTGTTCCGCCGCTCGATGACGCAGGTCGCGGAGCGCAACGTCGCGGTGCTGCTGTTCTACACCGGCACCATGCACGTGACCGACCGCAAGCGCGACCAGCTCGGCCCCTTCGCGAAAGAGGCCTTCACGCAGCGCTTCGAGTACCGCTTCATCGGCGAGATCGACCACAGCCTGACCTCCATGGAATCGCAGCGGATCTTCATGGAGGTGGTGTGCGACTGGGCGCTGCGGGTGGTGCAAGGTGCGGGGGTGACTTCTACCCCGCATGCCACGGCGGCCACCCGCAGCGGCGGGCAGCTCGCCAGCGGCAGGCCGGCCGTGGCGTTGCAGCGGGACCCGGTGCTTTAGTTCCGGGCGCCCGGGCCCGGCCGCCCTTTGCGGCGCTTGTCCTTGGCCGGGATGTCGGCAGCCGCTCCCCTGAATTCGTAGGCGGCGCAGATCAGCTTCTCGAGCAGGCCCGCCGATCCGGCCAGCGGCCGGCTGCCGCGATTCACCAGCCCGACGTCGCGATAAAAAGTGTGGCGGCCCAGGTCGATGGCGCGGACCGATGCGGGCCAGCGCCGGTGCATGGCGGTCTGCGGCACCAAGGCCATGCCGACGCCCTTGTCCACCAGGGCCACGATGGCGTCCAGCTCGTCGAGTTCGCAGATGTCCTTCACGTCCACATGCGCCGCGCGCAGGAAACGGTCAACCTGCCGGCCGCCGAAGGACGAGCGGTCGTAGCGCACGAATGGATGGCGGGACAGCAGCTCTGCCCAGTCGTCGCCTTCGACCCGCCGGGGCACCAGCAGGCGGAAGGGCTCGTGGGCCAGTGTGGTCCAGCGCAGGTCGCTTTGCAGCGCGAAGGGCGGGCGGATGATGACCGCCATGTCGATGTCGCCGGCATCCACGCGGTTGAGCAGCTCCATCGACACGCCGGGCAGCACGCGCGTGCGGCAGCTTGGGGCCTGCCGGTGGAAGGCTGCCAGCGCTTCGGCCAGCAACAGGCGCTGCGCGGACGCGATCGCGCCGATGTGGAGCACCTCTGCCGCGCGCGATGCGGCATGGTGCGAGCCCAGCTGGCCATACAGCGCGATCAGCTCGGTGGCCTGCGCCAGCGTCTCCTGGCCCATCGCATTCAGGCGCGCCGAGCGGCCGGTGCGGTCGAAAAGTGCGAAGCCGAGTTCCGTCTCCAGCCGCTGCATCTGGGCACTGACCGCCGCCTGCGTCAGGCCGATCTTGTGGCCGGCGGCAGCGAAGGTGCCTTCGCGGGCGACGGCGATGAAGGTCTTCAGCTCGCGGATCATTCACAAATTCTCTTGATGCTTGCGGCAAATATATATTGATTTTCTTTCTTCTCCGGCGCCCCTAGGATCACGCTTCCACCTCTACACCATGCCGCCGCGATGCTCACCCCGACCACCAACCCCGCCCTGCTGTCCCCCTTCCACCTCGCCTTCCCGGTGCATGACCTGGTGCTGGCCCGCCGGTTCTACGGCGAGCTGCTGGGCTGCCCCGAGGGCCGCAGTGCGCAGGACTGGGTGGACTTCAACTTCTACGGCCACCAGATCGTGGCCCACCTCGCGCCGGGCGAGACCGGCGCGTCGCAGCGCAATGCGGTCGACGGGCACGGCGTGCCGGCGCGGCATTTCGGCATCGTGCTGCCGATGCCCGAGTGGGAGGCGATGGCGGCTCGGCTGAAGGCGCACGGCGTCGAATTCGTGATCGAGCCGTATGTCCGCTTCAAGGGCGAGCCGGGCGAGCAGGCGACGATGTTCTTCCTCGACCCCTCGGGCAATGCGCTGGAGCTCAAGGCCTTCGCGGATATCGGGCAGCTGTTCGCGAAGTGAACGCGGGCGGGACTGGCCTGCCGCAAGGAGATTGGGCGGAATGAGGCGGGACCGTCGGCAATCAATGACGACAGACCGCTGGGCTTCGGAACTCTCTCACTGTCGAAGTTACTGAAGGCGGATGAATACCCTGCCACTCGATTGCCTCGTCGCCAACTTCCTTGCTTGTGAAGGCAGGCTCGACAGTCCTCCACTCCCCGACGAGGAAAACGTCTTTCCCATTCCGCTCGATGCCACCCGCTGGCTTGGTGTGCAGTTGAACGAATCGGAAGACGAGTTGCTGTTTTTTGCGCATCCCGGCCCCGAGGCGGTCTCTCAAGACTCGCCGCAAGGCGGCGAAGCCGCGCAGACCTCCGAAGAGCTGGAACTCGGCGACGATATGGACGGAAATTGGGTGCTCACCGCGGACCGATCGGATGGGCGCTACACGCTTTGGATCAGCGTGGAGCACCAGCGGGTGGGGCATCTCGAGTTCGCGAGGATTGTCGATAACCTGCGCTGGCGGTTTGCGGTGTGGGATGAGGTCCTCGTAGACCGGAACGATCCGTGACCGGCTGTTACTCAAGGGGTTCCACTCACTCGAGTTCAAGAATTCCATGGAAGCCATAACGCGTCGACTCCCTTCGTCAAAAATCTTCAGGACCGCCAAGGAGGACGACGATTCGTCCGGCGACGAAAGGGCCAACAAGGGCGGCGACAAGAAAGTGATGAATCTCCAGTCTCCCAAGCTGAAGCCGAAGTGGCCGCTGCATCTGGAGACACTTCACAACGAACTCTCCGATCGCCACAAGAAATGGAAACTCAAGACCCCGATCAAGACCGCCATCAACCTGCTCCACGCGCTCAATCTCGACGAAGTTGCGTGCAGTGCCCTTGACGACGAGGGCGTCATCGCGAACATGGTCAGTGAGCTGGAAACAAAGAATATGCATTTTGGCGAAGAGCTTCGAGGTCGAGGCGCTTTCCTGATCTCGATCTTCAAGCGTCTGGCGGAGCTGGATGACAAGGCGCCAGCCCAGGAATTTCTTCGCCTTTGCGACGAAAACGCCAAGCGCCAGCTCGCCGAGACTGAGGCATACGACGACATTGCGAAGCTGCCTCCGGCCCGACCGAATCTCGATCGCAATCAAGCAAAGCGCGTAAGGGAGCTCTTCATAGGCCACGTGAAAAACACGATCAAAGGTGATCCCAGGGCCTACGTCACGGTCTTGATGCCGCTGATTCAGGGCTGCCCCCCAAGCGCACGCGACAAGGTCCTCGAGCTTCTCGCGGACAACAAGGTTTTCAAGGCCTGTAAGAAGTCTCTCAAGCTCGCTGCGGCCGTTGCGGAGCTCCAGACGATCAGCCCGGCCGCGCGGAGGCAAGTGGATGCCCCGCTTGCCTTGCTAGTGGTGGATATCAACCTTGCGATGGACGAGGTGCCGGAGCCCAGGGAGATGGCCTCCGATTCCTCGCAAAACCCGAAGGTAATTGCGCTGTTCGCAGAAGTGGAAAAGGGCCTGGGCGAGCAGCAGTTCGACCTCCAGACGCTGGTTGCCGTGCTGTGCCCCGGCAAGGACACGACGCAATCGCAGGCGGGGTTCGTCGCAGGATTGATGAGACATCTGATCCAAGGCGCGCATCACCGAGAGGAGCTATTTGACTTCCAAGACTTCTTGTCGGCCACGCTGCTTTCGGGTATGCCAGCAAAGTACGTACAGTGGCTCACGAACCCCGCAGTAGGAACCTGTCGAACCGCTTTCGACGTACAGAGGCTTGTCGAAGCCATGGAGTACATGGCCCGGATGACGGGCATGGAGATCCCCCAGTGGATGTCGCTCCAGGGCTTGGCAAATATCGTCAGCGGGGATATCGGCAACCCGATGTACATCGAACTCGCAATCAAGGAAGAACTGGAGCGCACGGGATCGCTCGATCAATTTCGGCAGCGGCTCAAAAAAGTCGAGGATGAAGCTCGCGAATCAGTCAACCGGATCGCAGCCAGCTTCAACAAGTCGGACCAAATAGAAGGAGACACTGGCCGGTGGTATGTCGAGCATGCGTGGCCATCACAAGCCAAGCTGGACACCGCACGGCGAAACGCAGAGGAGACGAGGGCGCAGCAGCGCCTTCAGGACGCGCTCAAGTCAACCTCGGCCGACGTTCGTGACGCGATCAAGGATATGGCGTTGGCTTTCGACTGGGAACAAAAGCTTACCTGCGCCAAATCGTTGGCCAGCAAGCTTGAGAGGGGGATGCTCGACGTGCAGAAAGTTGCCGGGGAACTGGCGGCGATCGGAACACCGGCTGCAATACGTCTTATTGGCGGCGTGGCGGCAACGCTGCCTCTCGATAGCGCTCGTGCGTTTCTTGTGACAGCGCACGAGCATCAGCGTGAGGCGCTCCAAACCAATGAGTTTGCGATCGACTTCGTGGGCATTTGGTATGCAACCAGAGCAAGCATGACCACGGACGAATTCAAGGTCGTAACGATCACAAGGGATCTCATCAATTTCCTTGCCGAACTGGGACAACAACAAGCCTTGCCTAGCACTTACCTCATTCAGATTCAAATGAAGAAGTGGGTTGCCGGCCCACTAGCCCATCTAAGGTTGCCCTTCTCGCCGGCTCAGCAGCAAGCGCAAGCACTTATCAAAAAGATGCATTAATTGCTGTTCTCGTGCTCGGTGCGCCGCCGTGAGCCCGGCCCGGTCCGATGCCGGGATCAACTCACGCCCTTGCTGCCGCGCAGCAGCGTGCAGCGGGCACTTGACTTCGCGCTGTGGCTGATCGACGGGTCGATGCCCTCCCCCCGCGCTGTCCCGAAGGGAGAGGGAGCAAGACCGGCATGCGCTCGCTCAGACGACAGATCAAGCCGCAGCGTGCCCGACCTTCTCCCCCGGCAGCTCCTGCATCGGCCCGCTCCCGCTGTACCGGTCCAGCGCCAGGTAGATGGCCGGCGTGATGTAGAGCGTGATCACCTGCGAGAACAGCAGCCCGCCGACCACCGCCACGCCCAGGGGCTGGCGCAGCTCGGCGCCGGCCCCCAGGCCCAGTGCGAGCGGCAGCGCGCCCATCAGGGCAGCCAATGTGGTCATCAGGATCGGCCGGAAGCGCAGCCGGCAGGCCTCGCGGATCGCGTCGACCGGCTGCATGCCCTGGGTGCGCTGCGCATCCAGCGCGAAGTCGATCATCATGATCGCGTTCTTCTTGACGATGCCGATCAGCAGCAGGATGCCGATGGTCGCGATCAGCGTCAGGTCGAAGCCGAAGAGCTTGAGCGAGAGCAGCGCTCCCACCGCCGCCGAGGGCAGGCCCGCGAGGATGGTGAGCGGGTGGATGTAGCTCTCGTAGAGCACGCCCAGCAGCACGTAGATGACCAGCACCGCCAGCACGAGCAGCACCGCCTGGCTGGCCTGCGAACTCTGGAACACGGCCGCGTCGCCGCCGTAGCTGGTGATGATCGAAGGGGGCACCTTGAGCTCGGCCTTGAAACGATCGATCTTCGCGGTCGCGTTGCCCAAAGGCACCTCGGGCGCCAGGTTGAAGGACACCGTCACGGCCTGCAGCTGGCCCTGGTGGTTGACCGAGGTCGGGCCCACCGTGCGCTTGACGGTCGAGAAGGCCGACAGGGGCACCAGCTGCCCGGCCTTGTTGCGCACCGACAGGCGCGACATGTCCTCCTCGAAGCGACGGTCGTCGTCGGCCGCCGAGAGGATCACCTGGTAGGTGTTGCTGGGCGCGTAGATGCTGCCGATCTGGCGGTCGCCGTAGGCGTTGTAGAGGGCGGTGCGCAGGTCGCCCACGGCGACGCCGAGCACGCCGGCCTTGTCGCGGTCGATCTCCAGCGTGGCCTGCAGGCCGCGGTTCTGCGAATCGCTGGTGACGTCGCGGAAGTCCGGGTCGGCGCGCATGCGCTCCATCAGCTTCTCGGCCCATTCGTTGATGGCGCCGGCATTGACGCTCTGCAGCGTGTACTGGAAGCGCGCCTTGCTCTGGCGGCCGCCCAGGCGCAGGTTCTGCACCGGCTGCATGTAGACGGCCACGCCGGGGATTTCGCGGAAGCGCTTGCGCAGCTGCTCCAGCACCTGCGGCATGCGCGGCCGCTCGCCGCGCGGCTTGAGCACCGCGAACAGGCGGCCGGCGTTCTGCGTGGCGGTCGGGCCGCCGACGCCGATGAAGGAGTTGACGTAGGCCACGCTCGGGTCGGCCATGAGCGCATCGGCAACGCGGTCCTGCAAGGCCTTCATCGCGGGGAACGAAATGTCCTCGGCCGCCTCGGTCGTGATCTGGATCTGGCCGATGTCCTCCTCGGGGAAGAAGCCCTTCGGGATGCTGATGAACATCCAGGCCGTGAGCGCGAAGGTCGCGGCCGCCAGGGCCAGCATGAGATTGCGGTGGTGCAGCGTCCAGTCGAGGGTGCGCATGTAGTTGCCGTGCACCCAGCGGTAGCCGCGCTCGAAGCCGCGGCCGATCGCGGTGCCGGGCTCGGGATGGGTTTCCTCGTGGTCCTCGGCCACGCCTCCTTCGCGCGGCTGGTGCCGCAGGAGCCGGCTCGCGAGCATCGGCACCAAGGTGAGCGAGACCACGGCCGACACCATCACGGCCAGGCCCACCACCACGGCGAATTCGTGGAACAGCAGGCCGATCACGCCGGGCATGAAGAAGATCGGGATGAACACCGCCACCAGCGAGATCGAGATCGAGATGATGGTGAAGCCCACCTCGCGCGAGCCGCGCAGCGCGGCGGCCATGGGCTCCATGCCCTTCTCGACGTAGCGCATGATGTTTTCGAGCACCACGATGGCGTCGTCCACCACCAGGCCCACGGCCAGCGTGATGCCCAGGAGCGACACGTTGTCCAGGCTGTAGCCGAAGGCGTAGAGCAGCGCCACCGCACCGATCAGCGAGATCGGGATGGTGGCCGCGGGAATCAGCGTGGCGACCACGCGGTGCAGGAACAGGAAGATCACCAGCACCACCAGCAGCACGGTGCCCAGCAGCGTGAGCTGCACGTCGTGCACCGCCTCGCGGATGGAGATGGAGCGATCGTTCACCATGTTGATCGCGACCGACTGCGGCAGCTCGTCGCGGAAGCGCGGCATCAGCGCGCGCACCGCGTCCACCACCTGCACCGTGTTGGCATTGGGCTGGCGCAGCACGGCCAGCGAGATCGAGCTCTCGCCGTTGAAGCTGCTGGCGGTCTTGACGGATTCGAAGCTGTCCTCGATGGTGGCCACCTCGTCCAGCCGAACCGGGGCGCCGTTGCGCTGGCCGACGATCACCTTGGCGAAGTCGGCGGCCTTGAGCATCTGCTCGTTGGCCTGGATGGTGAGCGTCTGGCGCGGGCCGTCGAGCACGCCCACGGGCGTGTTCGCGTTGGCCAGGCGCACCGCGTTGGCGAGTTCGTCGAGGGTGATGTTGCGGGCGTTGAGCAGGTCGGCATCGGCCTTGACGCGCACCGCGAAGGCCTTGCGGCCGTAGACCGCGACCTGGGCCACGCCGTCGATGGTGGAGAGCGTGGGCGAGATCAGGTTCTCGGCGTAGTCGTTGAGCTCCGACGGCGACATCGAGGGCGAGACCAGCGAGATGAAGAGCACCGGCGCATCGGCCGGATTGACCTTGCGGTACGAGGGCATCTGCGTCAGCTCGACCGGCAGCTGGCGCTGCGCGCGCAAGAGTGCCGCCTGCACGTCGACGGCAGCGGCATCGATGTCGCGGCTGCTGACGAATTCGAGCGTGATCGAGCTCACGCCCTGGGTGTTGACCGAGCTGATGGTCTGCAGCCCGGGGATGGTGGAGAACTGCTTCTCCAGCGGCAGCGCGACCGAGGAGGCCATGGTGTCGGGACTGGCGCCCGGCAGCTGCGCATTGACGTTGATGACGGGCGTGTTGTAGCTCGGCAGTGCCGCGACCGGAATCTGGAAGTACGCGAAGATGCCCGCCACCACCGCGGCGGCCGAGAGCAGCACCGTCATCGCCGGACGGCGGATGCAGAGCTCCGAGATGTTCACTGGATCACCCCCGCCCTGCGGGCTGCGGTGCTCACGTGCGCTCCCGCTCCGCGACCACGCTGGCGTTGCCGGGCCTTGCGGAGGCCGCGCTGCCCGGGGTCGCCTCGGGCGCGTTGCCGTTGGGGCGCTGCTGCGGCGGGGCGGCGCCGTCCAGCCGCACCTTGCCGCCCGGGCGCACGTTCTGCTTGCCCTCGATCACCACCTGCTCGCCGGGCTCGACGCCGCGCACCGCGACCTGCGTGCCGAAGGTGTGCAGGGTCTCGATCTTGCGGCGCGTGGCCTTGTGCTCGGCGTCGACCACGTAGACCGAGCTGCCATCGGCCAGCATCATGACGGCGGCCGCGGGGATGACGGTGGCGCCCTGGAGGCTGCGCACGGTCACGCGAGTCTCGACGAACTGGCCGGGCCACAGGGCCTGGTCGGCGTTGTCGAACACTGCCTTGGCGCGCACCGTGCCGATCATCGGGTCCACCGTGTTGTCCACGAAGTTCAGCGTGCCCTTCATCGGCGTCCTGCGTCCGCTCACCAGCGCTTCGACCGGCGTTTGCGAGCGCGCGGCGGCCAGCAGGTCCTGGAGCTTGCCCTCGGGCACCGGGAAGCTCACCGCGATCGGGTCGAGCTGGGTGATGGTCACCAGCGTGAGGGTGGGCTGGACCAGGGTGCCCGGGTAGATGTTGACGGCGCCGATGCGCCCGGCGATGGGCGCGCGCAGCGTGGCGTAACCCAGCGCCACCTGCGCCGACTGCACCGCCGCCTTGTCGGCCGCGACCGCGGCGCGCTGGGCCTCCCACTGCGACAGCGTCGCGTCGGCGGCGGCCTTGGCGATGAAGTTCTGCGCCAACAGCTCCTGGCTGCGGCGGTACTGGCGCTCCAGGTCGGCCAGCGTGGCCTCGTCCTTCTGCTGCTGGGCGCGGGCCTTGGCGAGGTTGGCCTGGTCGGGGCGATCGTCGAGCGTGAAGAGCAACTGGCCCTGCTTGACGAACTGGCCTTCCTTCACATGAACCTCGCGCACGGTGTTCGTCACCTGCGGGCGCAGCTCCACGCTGTTGAGCGAGACCACGCTGCCGTTGACCTGCACCGTGATCGGCACGTCCTGCTTCTGCGCCGCGGCGAGCGTGACCAGGGCGGCTGCGCCGGCACCCGGCCCGGCGCCCTTGCCGGGCGCGGCGCTGCTGCCGGCGGCCGGTGCGCCCGTTTGTGCCACGTCCTGGGTCCTGTTCCCGGCCCAGCGCCAGGCGGCGGCCGCACTCAGGATCAGCACACCCGCGAGGGCGAGGACGAGTTTCTTGTTCATGAGCGCTTTTGCATTGGGTAGAAAGCCGGCCACGGTTGTCCGAGGCGCACTTTTGCCTGACAGCAGCTATTGGATCAGGGGTGGGGGACTGCCGTCCATCGGTGCCGTAAAGATAAGTAAAGCGAACATGAAGCACGGCACGGAAGGCGCTCCCTTCGCCGCGGCGTGTGGGAGGCGGCCGCTAGAATCGCCGCTGCCCCACAGCCTCTGGATGAACACCATGAACCGCTGCAACCCTTCCTGGTCTGCTCTCATTTTGGTAGCACTGTGCGCCGTTCTGGCGCCCGCCGCCGCGCAACAGTCGGTCCAGACTCAGAACGAGGCCGCGCTCGGCGGCCGCAACTTTCCCATCGGCACGCTGCGCGGGCGCTTCATGGTGATGAATGCGCCCGAGATCCAGCTCGACGGCCAGCCCGAACGGCTCTCGCCCGGCGCCCGCATCCGCAGCGCACAGCAGATGCTGGTGATGCCGGCGGCCCTCACCGGACAGAACCTGCTGGTCAACTACAAGCGCGACGCCGCCGGCCTGGTGAGCGAGGTCTGGATCCTCACGCCCGAAGAAGCCCAGGCCAAACGCGAATCGGCCGAGAAGCCGCTCCTGAACTTCTGGCCCTTCGTGGCCGACACCGGCCCGCGCGACGACGGCAAGACACCGTTCGACCAGCTGCCCCGCTACGGCCAGTAATCCTCGAACCCGGCGACCGGACGCGGGGCGCGCCTGCCCCTGACGTCCGGAGTTCGGCTTTTCGACGGCACCTCCACGGAGCCCACCCCATGACCCCCAAAGTTTTCATCAAGACCTTCGGCTGCCAGATGAACGAGTACGACTCGGACAAGATGGCCGACGTACTGCGCGCCGCCGAGGGCTACGAGCCCACGACCAACGTGGAAGAGGCCGACCTGATCCTCTTCAACACCTGCTCGGTGCGCGAGAAGGCCCAGGAGAAGGTGTTCTCCGACCTCGGCCGCGTCAAGCACCTCAAGGCGCGCGGCGTGAAGATCGGCGTCGGCGGCTGCGTGGCCAGCCAGGAAGGCGCGGCCATCATTGCGCGCGCGCCCTACGTCGACGTGGTATTCGGCCCCCAGACCCTGCACCGCCTGCCCGAGCTGCTGCACGAGCGCGAGCGCGCGGGCCAGCCGCAGGTGGACATCAGCTTCCCCGAAATCGAGAAGTTCGACCACCTGCCGCCGGCACGCGTCGAGGGCGCGACCGCTTTCGTCTCGATCATGGAAGGCTGCTCCAAGTACTGCAGCTACTGCGTGGTGCCCTACACCCGCGGCGAAGAGGTGAACCGGCCGCTGGACGATGTGCTGGTCGAGATCGCCGGCCTGGCGGACCAAGGGGTTCGCGAAGTCACGCTGCTGGGCCAGAACGTCAATGCCTACCGCGGCCGCATGGGCGACACGGCCGAGATCGCCGACTTCGCGTTGCTCATCGAGTACATCGCCGAGATCCCGGGCATCGAGCGCATCCGCTACACCACCAGCCACCCGAACGAGTTCACGCCGCGGCTGATCGAGGCCTACGCCCGCGTGCCGAAGCTGGTGAGCCACCTGCACCTGCCGGTGCAGCACGGCAGCGACCGCATCCTGATGGCGATGAAGCGCGGCTACACGGCAATGGAATACAAGAGCACGGTGCGCAAGCTGCGCGCCATCCGCCCGGGCCTCTCGCTCTCCAGCGACTTCATCGTCGGCTTCCCGGGCGAGACCGACGCCGACTTCGAGAAGATGATGAAGCTGATCGACGAGCTGGAGTTCGACAACAGTTTCAGCTTCATCTTCAGCCCGCGCCCCGGCACGCCGGCGGCGCAGTTGCACGACGACACGCCGCACGCAGTCAAGCTGGCGCGGCTGCAAAGGCTGCAGGCGGTAATCGACGCCAACGTCAAGCGCTTCGGCCAGGCCCTGGTGGGGACGGCCCAGCGCGTGCTGGTCGAAGGGCGCTCGCGCAAGGATGCCGACGAGCTGATGGGGCGCACCGAGTGCAACCGCGCGGTGAACTTCGAAGGCGATCCGCGCCTGGTCGGCCAGATGATCGACGTGCGCATCACCCGTTCGCTGGCCTACTCGCTGCGCGGCGAGGTGCCGACCGCCGAATCGACCTCGTCGCCGGCCGCCCGGACCGCGGCGGCCGCGGCCTGATGGCGGGCCTGAAGTCGGCGCGCGGCTCGTTCCAGCAACTGCTGCTGTTCGCGTTCCTCCTGATCACCGCGCTGCTGGTGGGCGTGGCCCTGCGCTCGGTGTTCCAGTACGACGCGCTGATGACGCAGAGCCGCAACGCCGCAGGCCGCGCGCTCACGCTCTCGGGCGCGGCGCAGTCCCTGGCCGAGCGCAGTGCCGCGATGGAGCGCGCCGGGCGCCAGTCGCTGGTGCTCAACGATGCGGTGCTGCGCCGCCGCTTCGACGATGCGGCACGGGACGCCAACCATGCGCTCGACCGCCTGGGCGCCAATGGCCTGCCCTCCACCGGCCTCGACCTTTGGCGCGGCCAGCTGGCCGTGATCGAGGGACTGATGAGCGGTGCGCCGGAAACCGCGCTGGCGCGCGAGAGCTCGATGGCCATGCAGTTCCGCGACCTCGACGCGCTCAACACCAACATCGCGCAGCAGGCCCAGATCCTGATCGAGACGCAGAACAACGCGCTGGCGCAGCGCATCGAGAACGCGCGCCGCCGGCTGATGCGCGAGGTGCTGGCGGCCAGCGCGGTGGCGGTGGCGCTCGCGCTGGCCTTCGGCGTGTGGCTGGCGCGGCCCTTCAAGCGGCTGCAGCGCGCCATCGTCGGGCTGGGCGAGAACCGGCTCGACGAGCCGATCGACATCCGCGGCGCGGCCGACGTGCGCCGCATCTCGCAGCAGCTCGAGTGGCTTCGGCTGCGGCTGACCGAGCTGGACGCCGACAAGGCACGCTTCCTGCGCCACGTCTCGCACGAGCTCAAGACTCCGCTGGCGGCGCTGCGCGAAGGCGTGTCGCTGCTGGAGGACGGCGTGACCGGCGCCTTGAACCCGGCGCAGCGCGAAGTGGCGCAGATCCTGCAGCAGAACACCGTCGCGCTGCAGGGCCAGATCGAGGCGTTGCTGCGCTTCAACGCGGCGGCCTTCGAGGCGCGCGAGCTGCGCCGCCAGCGCACGCCGCTGCTGCCGCTGATCGAGGAGCAGATCGAGGCCCAGCGCCTGCAATGGCAGGCCAACGGGCTGGCGGTGCGGGCCGAGGGCGAGCCGCTCGCCGTCGTGGTGGACCCGGTGAAGCTGGGTACGGCGCTGGCCAACCTGCTGTCCAACGCCATCCGTTATTCGGCGCGTGGGGGCACCATCGTGATCACCGTGTCGAGCACGCCGGACACCGTCTGCATCGAGATACAGGACGCGGGCCCGGGCATAGCCGAGGGCGACCGCGACCGCATCTTCGAGCCTTTCTATCGCGGCGAGCGCCAACCCCAGCATGCCGTCAAGGGCACCGGCATCGGGCTGTCGATCGTGCAGGAGTACATTGCAGCTCATGGCGGCCGCATCACGTTGCTGCCCGAGGGACCCGGGGCGCGCTTCCGCATCGAGCTGCCGCGCTCCGCCTGACCACCGCCCCCGCCTCAAGCGTTTTTCTCTGACCTCATGTTCTTCAGTTCGATCGCTCGCAGATCCGCATTCGCCATGACCGTGGTCGTCATGCCGCTGCTGCTCGCTGCATGCGCCGCGCCGTCCAAGCCGCCGCCCGAACCCGTCGCCGTGCAGCCGGCACCACCTCCACCACCGCTGCCGCCGCCGGTGCAACCCGTCGAAGCCGAGCCGATGGCGCCGGCCACGCAGCCGGCGCTGATCTTCACGCAGCTCACGCAAGGACCGGTGGCCGCCCTGCTCGTGTACGCCGACAAGGTGCGTCCGCTGAGCGGCAACGAACTCGCCAATGAGATTTCGCGCCTGGGCGAGCCGGGCGAGCAGCCGCTGGTGCAGATGCAGCTGGCGATGCTGCTGGCGCAGACCCGCTCGCCGGCCGATCTCGCGCGTGCGCTTGGGCTGCTGCAACGTGTGATCGCCAACCCGGCAAACGAGGCGCAGGCCCTGCATCCGCTCGCCCGGCTGCTGGCCGCGCGGTATCAGGAGCAGCGCCGCGTCGAGGACGACCGCGACCGCCAGGCGCAGCAGCTGCGCGACAGCCAGCGCCGCATCGACCAACTGACCGACCGGATCGAGGCGCTGCGGGCGATCGAGCGCAGCTTCTCGCGTCCCAACAACCCGCCGCCCGTCGCGCCGGCAGCACCCAAGCCTGCACCATGAACACCCCCCCTGGTTCCGCGAAGGACCCGCCCGGCGCCCGCCTGCTGGTGGTGGACGACGACGCGGACATGCTGCGGCTGCTGTCGATGCGGCTCACGGGGGCCGGCTACCAGGTGACGGCCGTGACCTCGGCCGAATCGGCGCTGACGCAGCTCGAGATCGAGCACCCCCAGCTGGTGCTGAGCGACGTGCGCCTGCCCGGCCGCGACGGCCTGCAGCTCTTCGATGAGATCCGCAAGCGCCATCCGACGCTGCCGGTGATCCTGCTGACGGCGCACGGCACCATTCCCGACGCGGTCGAGGCCACGGCGCGCGGCGTCTTCACCTACCTCACCAAGCCCTACGACGCGCGCGAGCTGCTCGACAAGATCGCGCAGGCCCTGGCGCTGGGCGCGCCTGCGCCGAGCGGCGGCAAGGTCGGCGACGAGAGCTGGCGTTCGGAGATCGTGAGCCGCAGCAACCGCATGGCCGAGCTGCTGGCCGAGGCCCGGATGGTGGCCAAGTCCGACGCGAGCGTGCTGCTGCGCGGCGACAGCGGCGCGGGCAAGGAACTGTTGGCCCGCGCCATCCATCGCGCCAGCGCGCGCGCCGACAAGCCTTTCGTGGCGGTCAACTGCGGGGCCATTCCGGAGGCGCTGCTGGAGTCGGAGCTGTTCGGGCATATGAAGGGCGCCTTCACCGACGCGGTGGCCAACCACAAGGGCCTGTTCCAGCAGGCCGACGGCGGCACCCTGCTGCTCGACGAGATCGGCGACATGCCGCCGGCCCTGCAGGTCAAGCTGCTGCGGGTGCTGCAGGAGCACGCGGTGCGGCCGGTCGGATCGACCCAGTCGATCGCGGTCGACGTGCGGATCGTCTCCGCCACCCACCGCGACCTCGATGCTGCGATGGAGGCCGGGCAGTTCCGCGAGGACCTGTACTACCGTCTCAACGTCGTGACACTCCAGCTGCCGCCCCTGTCGGCGCGGCGCGAGGACATTCCGCTCTTGGCCAATCACTTCCTGCACCGGCTTTCGAGCAAGTACGGCAAGCGCTTGTCGGGCTTCGCGCCGGAGGCGCTGAAAGCGCTGACCATGGCGTCCTGGCCGGGCAACGTGCGCCAGTTGTTCAACGTGGTCGAGCAGGTCTGCGCCCTGTCGAGCTCGCCGCTGATCCCGCTGGCGCTGGTGCAGCGGGCGCTGCGCTCGCCCAGCGTCGAGGTGCAGACGTATGCCGAGGCCAAGCAGCGCTTCGAGCGCGAATACCTGGTCGGCCTGCTCAAGCTGACCGACGGCAACGTGGCCGACGCGGCACGCCTGGCGGACCGCAATCGCACGGAGTTCTACCGCCTGCTGCAGAAGAACGGGCTCACGGCCGGGCACTTCAAATCCGATGCCGTGTCGCCGGGCGGCGATGCTGTCGCCGAAGAGCGACGACCCTAAGTGCTTGATTTCATTGGGAATTGACATCCCCTTCACAAGCCTTGTCGGGATTCGGCGACAAATTCGGGGCTTTTAGAGGTCTTTAGACCTCAAGAGCCGGCACCGGCGCCTCGAAATCGTGCCAAGTGCTTGATCTGAAAGGGTTTTTCCAGGCTGGCACGGGGTTTGCCCTTATGAGGGCATGACAGCACTTACCAGCCCATCTTTCGCACTGCGTCCGCAGCGCGACGGCCTGCGTCAAAAGCAGTTTTCCCTCTCGCGGTCCCGTGCCGCGGGTCATCCTCCCGCCGGACTGGCCAGCGCCGGCGGTGCGGCACCGGACTGCGTCTTCAAGCGCTTTCCGGCAATCGGCGACACGCCTTCCGTCGACAAGCAACGCGGGTGAGTCGAACATGAAGCCCAACGATTTTTCTCAGCTCAACGTTCTCACCGGAGTGGGTATTTCCCGCCGCAGCCTGCTGCGTGAAGAACGCCACCCCAACTCGGTCACCGCCCCGCCGATCAACCGCGGCTCGATGACGCCCCGCCCCTGGCGCGGCTTCTGGAACAGCATCGGCACGGCCCTGCTGGTCAAGCTCGGTGCCGGCGGCAAGGCAGCGGCGGTCGCGTCGCGCGCGCCGCAGGCCCCCCAGGCCTGGCAGCGCACGGCCCAGCAACGTCGCATGGCCTTCCTGGCGCTCACCGTGGTCAGCACGGTCATCGCCTCCTCGCTGTTCGCCGGCGTGCAGCCCGACTACGACAATCTCTGGCTCCAGTACAGCCAGATCGCCCTCTACGGCCTGCTCTCGGGCTGGGTGGTGACGGGCTTCGTGACCGCGCTGATGGGCTTTTACGTCTCGGTGCGCGGCGACAAGCATGCGCTTTCGGCCAAGCAGGTGGCCGACCATCCGATGAATCCGGAAGCGCGCACGGCGATCATCATGCCGATCTGCAACGAAGACGTAGCCACCGTGTTCGCCGGCCTTCGTGCCACCTGCGAATCGGTGGCGGCGACCGGCCATGCCAAGCAGTTCGATGTCTTCGTGCTATCCGACAGCTACACCCCCGAGGTCGCCGCCGCCGAGCGCGCCGCCTGGGAAGAGCTGCGGGCCGCGCTGGCCGACAGCCCGAACCAGCCTCAGGTCGAGGTCTACTACCGCCTGCGCAAGCGCCGTACCCACCGCAAGGCCGGCAACGTGGCCGACTTCTGCCGCCGCTGGGGCAAGGACTACCGCTACATGGTGGTGCTCGACGCCGACAGCGTGATGAGCGGCGACTGCCTGACCTCGATGGTCAAGCTGATGGAAGCCAACCCGACCGCCGGCATCATCCAGACCGCGACGCAGGCCATCGGCCACGTCACGCTGCACGCCCGCGCCCAGCAGTTCGCCTCGCGCGTGACGGGCCGCCTGTTCACACTGGGCATGCAGTTCTGGCAGCTCGGCGAGTCCCACTACTGGGGCCACAACGCGATCATCCGCATCGAGCCCTTCATGGAGCACTGCGCGCTGGCGACGATCAAGGGCACCGGCGGCATGTCGGGCGGCATCATGTCGCACGACTTCGTCGAGGCTGCGCTGATGCGCCGCGCCGGCTACCACGTGTGGCTGGTGGCCGACCTGGTCGGCAGTTACGAGCAACAACCGCCGGATCTGCTGGCCGAGCTGCAGCGCGACCGCCGCTGGTGCCAGGGCAACCTGCAAAACGCCCGCCTGATGGCCGAGCCGGGCCTGCATCCGGTGCATCGCGCGATGTTCATGACCGGCACCATGGCCTATGCCTCGGCGCCGCTGTGGCTGGCCTTCCTGACGCTGGGCACCGCCCTGTGGCTTACCGGCTCGAGCGTGATGGCGCACTGGATGGTGATGCCGATGGAACTGGCCGGCCTGTGGCTGTGGACGCTGTGCCTGTTGTTCCTGCCGCGCCTCCTGGGCATTGCGGCCGTGGTGATGCGCCGCGAGCAGCGCCAGTACGGCGGTGTCGGCGGCCTGCTCAAGAGCGCCGCGCTGGAAAGCGCACTGGCCATCGTGCAGGCCCCGGTGCGGATGCTGGCCCACTCCCTGTTCGTGGTGGTGGCGCTCACCGGCATCAAGCTGGACTGGAAGTCGCCGCCGCGGGAAGCCGCCGCCGTGCCGTGGCGCATCGCCTTCACCCAGCTGGCGCCGATGTCGCTGGTGATCGCCGCGCTGGCGGTGGGCATCGCGCTGATCGATGCCAGCGCGCTGGCCTGGCTGATGCCGGTGGGGCTGCCGCTGCTGCTGGCGATCCCGCTGACCGTGCTGACCAGCCAGATCGCGCTGGGCAATGCGATGCGCGACCGGGGCTTCCTGGTGATTCCGGAAGAGTCGCGTTCGCCGGCGGTGCTGCGCCGGGCGTGGATGCACGCGGTGCGACTCGCGCGCGCCTGACGGTTTTGCCGCCCATGAAAAAGCCCGCTCGATGAGCGGGCTTTTTTTCTTTCCCCTGCCTTTCGAGGCAGTGAGCCGAGTCAGAAGCGCGGCATGCCGCCCCCGCCCCCACCCATGCCGGGCAAGCCCTTCATGCCGCCCATGCGCTTCATCATCTTCATCAGGCCGCCGCCCTTCATCTTCTTCATCATCTGCTGCATCTGCTCGAACTCATTGAGCAGCCGGTTCACCTCCTGAACCTGCACGCCAGCGCCGGCTGCGATGCGCCGTTTGCGCGTGGCCTTGAGCAGCTCCGGCTTGCGCCGCTCCAGCGGCGTCATGCTGTTGATAATGCCCTCCTTGCGCCGGATGTCGCGCTCGGCGCGGGTCATGTCGGCATCGGTGGCCTTGGCGGCCAGCTGCGTCGGCAGCTTGTCCATGATGCTGGAGAGCCCGCCCATCTGCTTCATCTGCTGCAGCTGGCCGAGGAAGTCGTTGAGGTCGAAGCCGGCGCCGCTCTTGACCTTGGCCGCGAGCTTCTGCGCCGCCGCCACATCGACGCCGGCCGTGACCTGCTCGACCAGCGCGACGATGTCGCCCATGCCGAGGATGCGGCCCGCATGGCGCTCGGCATCGAACACCTCCAGGCCGTCGATCTTTTCGCTGACGCCGGCGAACTTGATCGGCACGCCCGTGACCTGCCGCACCGACAACGCCGCGCCGCCGCGCGAATCGCCGTCGGTCTTGGTGAGGATGATGCCGGTGAGCGGCAGCGCCTCCTTGAAGGCCTTGGCGGTGTTGATCGCGTCCTGGCCCTGCATCGCATCGACCACGAACAGGGTCTCGACCGGGTTCAGCGCCGCGTGCAGCTGCTGGATCTCGTTCATCAGCACCTCGTCGATGGCGAGGCGGCCGGCGGTGTCGACCAGCAGCACGTCGAAGAAATGACGCTTGGCGTGATCGAGCGCGGCGCGGGCGATGTCCAGCGGCTTCTGCTGAGGCGTGCTCGGGAACCACTCGGCGCCGGCTTGCTTCGTGACGGTCTTGAGCTGCTCGATGGCGGCCGGCCGGTAGACGTCGCCCGAGACGGTGAGCACTTTTTTCTTGCGCTTCTCGATGAGATGCTTGGCCAGCTTGGCGGTGGTGGTGGTCTTGCCGGCGCCCTGCAGGCCGGCCATCAGGATGACTGCGGGCGGCTGGGCCACCAGGTTGATGTCGGCCACGCCCTCGCCCATGGTGGCGGCGAGCTCGCGGTTGACGATGCCCACCAGCGCCTGGCCGGGCTTGAGCGAGCCCAGCACCTCCTGGCCCATGGCCTTGTCCTTGACGCGGGCGACGAAGTCGCGCACCACGGGCAGCGCGACGTCGGCCTCGAGCAAGGCCATGCGGACCTCGCGCAGCATGTCCTGCACATTGCTTTCGGTGATGCGGGCCTGGCCGCTGACCTGCTTGACGAGGCGTGAGAATTTTTCGGTGAGGGCGCTGGCCATGGTGCTTCCCGCGGGCGGGACCGGTAGGTGGGGAGTGGGGGCGTCATCGCGGAGGATCACGCAAGTGCGAGACGCTAAACTCCGACCGATGATTTTAGCGATCCCCTCCCCACTCGGCGTGGCGCTGGGCATCGCCACCGCCGCCGCCTACGCCGCGACCGCTGCCGCGGCCTCCTGGCTCGGGCGGCCTCCCACGCAATGGATGCTGGGTGTGGCCTGGGTGCTGCACGCCTGCGTGCTCGCCTGGTCGCTGGCCGGAGGCGATCCGCGCTTCGGCTTCGCGCCCGCCCTGTCCGTCACCGCGTGGCTGGTGACAACGGTTTACGCGATCGAGAGCCGCCTGTATCCGCAGCTCAAGGTGCGGCGCATGCTCGCGGGGCTGGGCGCGGCGGCCGTGCTGCTGGCGCTGGTCTTTCCGGGCACGCCGCTGCATGTGTCGGCCTCGCCCTGGCTGCCGCTGCACCTGGCGCTGGGCATTGCTTCCTACGGCCTGTTCGGCGCGGCGGTCATCCACGCCTGGATCATGACGCGCGCCGAGAAGCAGATCCGGCTGGCGGCCGAGCCGCAGGGCGGCGTGCCTCTGCTCACCATGGAGCGCCTGACCTTCCGCTTCGTCACCGCAGGCTTCGTGCTGCTGTCGGCCACCCTTCTCGCGGGCCTGCTGTTCAGCGAGCAGTTGTACGGTGCCAGCGCACGCAGCTGGAAATGGGACCACAAGACCGTGTTCTCGGTGCTGGCGTGGATCAGCTTCGCGGTGCTCTTGATCGGGCGCGCGCGCTTCGGTTGGCGCGGTCGCACCGCACGGCGCGTGCTCTACGCCGGCGCGGCCCTGCTGCTGCTGGCCTATGTGGGCTCGCGCTTCGTGCTCGAGGTGGTGCTGGGGCGCGTGACATGAAATACCTGCTGGTCCTCGCGGTCATCCTCGTGGCGGTGTGGCTCTGGCGCAAGGCCCGGCGAGAGGAGCTGCAGTCGCGCACGCCGCCTCCCTCGCCTCCGCCTGCGCCGGGCGCCATCGCGCCGCCGCAAGCCATGTTGCGCTGCGCGCATTGCGGACTGCACCTGCCGGCCTCGGACGCGGTACGCGGCACGGACGGTGCGGCCTACTGCAGTACGGCGCACCGCCAGGCCGCCACACACTGAGTGAGCCGTCGCCGATGAGCACCTTCCTCTGGTCGCGTGCCGAACCCGGGACCGACTGGACGCCGCTCGACCGGGCGGCGGGCCGCGAAAGCTCGGCCCTGCTGCGCCTGTGGCGCGGCTTCATGACGGCGCGCGTCTTCATCGCGGTCGTGCTGCTGTTGCTGCAGGCCATCGTCTTTGCGCTCGGGCAAGCCCCGCAGCCGATCGCGGTGGCGCTGACGGGCGGCTACCTCGTGTTGACCCTGCTGATCGCGCGCTACTCGATCTTCCAGCCGCCGGTGCGGCGCTTCGGCACGGCCTGGCTGTCGACCATCGGCGTCGACCTGGTGGCCTTCAGCACGCTGCAGATGCTGCAGGTGGGCAGCATCAACTACACGCCGCTGTTCGCCTTGCCGGTGCTGATGGGCGCGGTGCTGGGCACCGGCACCGTCGGGTTGGGCACCACCGCCGTCGTCACGCTGCTGCTGCTCGCGCACGCCGGCTGGTACTGGCTGCAGCAGCAGGTCGAGCCTTCGGCCCGCTTCGTGCAGGCGGCGCTGACCGGCACCGGCCTGTTCGTGGTGGCGCTGCTGGCGCACGAGCTGGCGCGGCGCCTGATGCGCGAGGAGGCGCTGGCGCAGAGCAATCGCGGCGCGGCGCAGATGCATGCCCTGGTCAACGACCTGGTGATCGAGACGCTCAGCGAGGGCGTGCTGGTGGTCGACGCCCAGGGCCAGGTGCATGCGGCCAATCCGGCGGCCGACACCATCCTCGGGCAGGGCCTGGCGCAGCTCACGCTGCCCTTCGCACTGGGCGCGAACCCGGCTTGGGCGCCGCTGGCAGCGATCGCGCGGAGCACCTTCGCGCGCCGCACGTCGCAGGCGCGCGAGATTCCGATCGCGCAGGCCCAGGGTGCGCCGCGCGAGGTGCGCGTGCGCACGCGCCTCACGCGCGCCGCCGAGCGCGGCATCGACAGCCTGTGCGTGATGTTCCTGCAGGACCTGCGCGAACTGGAGGCGCGCATCCGCACCGAGAAGCTGGCGGCCATGGGGCGCATGTCTGCGGCGGTCGCGCACGAGATCCGCAACCCCCTGGCCGCGATCACCCAGGCCAGTGCGCTGCTGGGCGAGGACCTGGTCGACCCGGCCCATCGCCGCCTGACGAACATGGTCCAGCAGAACGCCCAGCGCCTGGCGCGCATCGTCGACGACGTGCTGGACGTCGCCCGCGCCCGCCAGCAGCGCGTGCTGCCGATGGGCGAGCAGTTGGTGCTCGATCCGACCGTGCGCACGCTGGCCGAGGAATGGGTGCGGCAAACCCAGCGCCAGGGCGTGCTGCTGGTGCTGGAAGCCCCCGGCAGCGTGGTGCGCTTCGACATCGAGCACCTGCGGCGCATCCTCGTGAATCTGCTCGACAACGCCGCGCGCTACGCGGGCGCACGCGAAGGTTCTATCCAGGTGACGACGCGCCTGAACGCCGCCGGCCGCGCCGGCCTGCAGGTGTGGAGCGACGGCGCGCCGCTCGAGCCCGCGGTGCAGCGCCATCTGTTCGAACCCTTCTTCTCGTCCGAAAGCCGCTCCAGCGGCCTCGGCCTGTACCTGTGCCGCGAGCTGTGCGAACGCCACGGCGCGACCATCGGCTACGAGCGCCGCACCCTCGCCGCAGGCGGCCCGGAAGGCAACGAATTCGCGGTCGTCTTCATGCCGGGCGAACTCGGGCTGACACAATAGCGCCGTGAGCAGCTCCAACCCGTCCGCCCAGCGCCCTGCACAGATTCTTGTCGTCGACGACGAACCCGACCTGCGCACGCTCTACGAGCTCACGCTGCTGCGCGAGGGCTACCGCGTCGAGGCCGCCGGCAGCGTGTCGGAGGCGCGCGAGCATCTGGACGCGGGGCGCTTTGACGCCGTGATCACCGACATGCGCCTGCCCGACGGGCTGGGCATGGAGATCCTGCAGCGCATCCAGCAGGAGCAGCGCAGCGAGCGCTGCGTGGTGATGACCGCCTACGGCTCGGCCGAGAACGCAGTCGAGGCCCTGAAGGCGGGCGCCTTCGACTACCTCACCAAGCCGGTGGACCTGAAGCAGTTCCGCACCGTGGTCGCCTCGGCGGTGCAGGCACAGGCCGCCCCCGCGCGGCCGGTGCGCCCGGCGGAGGACAACGGCGGCAAGCTCGCCGCAGCCACCAGCAATGCCGGCACCTCGGCGCTCGAACGGCTGGTCGGCGACTCCGAGCCGATGCGCCTGGTCAAGTCCCGCATCGCCAAGGTGGCACGCGGCATGGCGCCGGTGCTGGTGCGCGGCGAGTCCGGCACCGGCAAGGAACTGGCGGCGCGCGCGGTGCATGCGTGCAGCCAGCGCAGCGACGGCCCCTTCGTTGCCGTCAACTGCGGCGCCATCCCCGAGAACCTGCTCGAGGCCGAGTTCTTCGGCGCCAGAAAAGGCTCGTACACCGGCTCCTCGCAGGACCGCGACGGCTATTTCCAGGCCGCGCGGGGCGGCACGCTCTTCCTCGACGAGATCGGCGACCTGCCGCTGGCGATGCAGTCCAAGCTGCTGCGCGCGATCCAGGAGCGCAGCGTGCGGCCGATCGGCTCGACCCAGGAAGACGCCGTCGACGTGCGCATCGTGAGCGCCACGCACAAGGACCTTCAGGCCGAAGTGCAGGCCGGCCGCTTCCGGCAGGACCTGTTCTATCGCCTGAACGTCATCGAGATCGCGGTGCCGGCGCTGCGCGAGCGACGCGAGGACCTGCCGGCACTCTGCGAGGCCCTGCTGGCACGCATCGCTCGCGACGCCGGCATGCCGATCCCCGCACTGTCGGCCGAGGTGCTGCAGCGGCTGTCGCAGCATCCGCTGCACGGCAACGTTCGCGAGCTCGAGAACCTGCTGCACCGCGCGGTCGCCTTGAGCGATGGCGACGTGCTGCACATCGATGTCTCGAGCCCCGCGGCTCACCCCGAACCGGCGGGTGCGCTGGCCGCCACGCCAACGCAGGCACCGGCCGCGCCGCAGCAACCCGGGCTTCATGCTGCCGGGCCCGCGGCCGCGGTGCCGAGCGATCTGCAAAGCTATCTGGACCAGCAGGAGCGCGAGATCCTCGTTCGTGCGCTGCAGGAAAGCGGCTTCAACCGCACCGCCGCCGCCGCGCGGCTGGGCCTGAGCCTGCGGCAGATCCGCTATCGCATTGCGCGCCTGGGCATCGCGACGCCGGGCGGCGACGACAGCCAAGGCAATGGCCCCGACGAGTGAACACAACCGCCCCGCACGGCCGCCCGACGCTGCGTCGATGAGTGGCGGCCGGCCGCCCGAAGGCGCTCGCATCGCAGCGGGTAGCGCGAAGGTGGGCTCATGAACCCGGCCCTCTGGCAGGACGGCTGGTACCGCTTCGCCCGGCCACTGCGCTCACCGAACTTCGGGCCGCGGCCCGCCGGTGCGCAAATCGACCTGATCGTGCTGCACTCCATCAGCCTGCCGCCGGGCCGCTATGGCGGGGACGAGGTGCAGCAGCTCTTCACGAACCAGCTCGACTGGGATGCGCATCCCTACTTCGGCAGCATCCGCGGCCTCGAGGTCTCGGCCCACTTCTATGTTCGCCGCAACGGCGAGCTCTGGCAGTTCGTGAGCTGCGACGACCGCGCCTGGCATGCCGGCCCCTCGTCCTGGCGCGGCCGCACCAACTGCAATGACGATTCGATCGGCATCGAGCTCGAGGGCCTGGAGGGCGACCGTTTCGAGCTTGCGCAATACGAGACCCTGGCCAGTCTCTGCCCGGCCCTCGCGCAGCGCTACGCGATCGCCTTCATCGCCGGGCACGAGCACATCGCACCGGGCCGCAAGGCCGATCCCGGCAGCGGCTTCGACTGGGCTCTGCTGCAGCAGCAGTTGGCATGGGCGCCCGCGATGTTCCCGGACACAACTGTTGCCCGCTGATTTTTTTGATCGTCGATGCGTCACTGATGCGCCGGCGCCACGGCCGCGCGATCGCAGCTCTTGCTTTCAGCCCGCGCAGCAACCATGCGCCTTTCAGGCCCAAAAACGCGCGCAAGGCGCATGGATAGCGGCGCCCGCTAAGGTGGCTCAGTAACGACGGGGCAAACCCGCCGATCGCAAGGCGTCCACAGGGGATGGATACCGTTGAACTACAAGGAAAACACTATATCTAGTGGGTTGAACCCCCCTTGGACCCCAGATATAGTGTGCCCTGGTCCCGTGCTTCATGCGGAGCAACCGGCCAGACGCGGCACCGCCGCCCCCAACAAGAATTGCCAACAGAGGATCGAATGCAAACTGCCCTGAACCATCCCGCCACCTCCCGCGCCGTAACCTCGACGCCGCAACACCCCAGCGACAAGGCCGGCTCGCCCGCCGGCAACGCGCTCGCCAACTACCAGATCATCCGCCGCAACGGCGCCGTCGTTCCCTTCGAGCCCAACAAGATCGCGATTGCGATGATGAAGGCCTTCCTCGCGGTGCACGGCACCCAGGGCGCGGCCTCCGCCAGCGTGCGCGAAACGGTCGACACCCTGACCCAGGGCGTGGTGCGCGCCATGCTGCGCTCGCGCCCGGGCGGCGGCACCTTCCACATCGAGGACGTGCAGGACCAGGTCGAGCTGGGCCTGATGCGCGGCGGCCACCACGAGATTGCGCGTGCCTACGTCCTGTACCGCGAGCGCCGCGCCCAGGAGCGCTCCAAGCAGGGCGAGCAGGATGCCCCGATCGCCGTCTCCACGCTGCACGTGCTGGACCGCGGCGAGCGCGTGGCCCTGGACCTGAACGAGCTCAAGGGCCTGATCGAGTCCGCCTGCGCCGGCCTGGGCGAGAGCATCACCGCCGGCCCGATCGTGGCCGAGACCATGCGCAACCTCTATGACGGCGTGCCGCTGGACGAGGTCTACAAGGCCTCGATCCTGGCCGCCCGCACGCTGATCGAGAAGGACCCCGACTACACCTTCGCCACCGCGCGCCTGCTGCTGCACACGATCTTCAAGGAAGTCATCGGCCGCGAAGTGCCGGCCGCCGAGCGCGCCCAGGCCTATGCCGACAGCTTCCCGCTGTTCATCAAGAAGGGCGTGGACAACGAGCTGCTCGACGAGAAGCTGCAGCAGTACGACCTGGCCCGCCTGGGCGCCGCGCTCAAGCCCGAGCGCGACCTGCAGTTCGACTACCTCGGCCTGCAGACCCTGTACGACCGCTACTTCCTGCACGTGCGCAAGACCCGCATCGAGCTGCCGCAGGCCTTCTTCATGCGCGTGGCCATGGGCCTGGCGCTGAACGAGATCGACCGCGAAGCCCGCGCCATCGAGTTCTACGAGGTGCTGTCCTCCTTCGACTTCATGTCCAGCACGCCCACGCTGTTCAACAGCGGCACGCTGCGCTCGCAGCTCTCCAGCTGCTATCTGACCACCGTGCCCGACGACCTGGACGGCATCTACGAATCGATCAAGGAAAACGCCCTGCTCTCCAAGTTTGCGGGCGGCCTGGGCAACGACTGGACGCGCGTGCGCGCGCTGGGCAGCCACATCAAGGGCACCAACGGCGAGTCGCAGGGCGTGGTGCCCTTCCTCAAGGTGGTGAACGACACCGCGGTCGCGGTCAACCAGGGCGGCAAGCGCAAGGGCGCGGTCTGCACCTACCTGGAAAGCTGGCACCTCGACATCGAGGAGTTCCTGGAGCTGCGCAAGAACACCGGCGACGACCGCCGCCGCACGCACGACATGAACACGGCCAACTGGATTCCCGACCTGTTCATGCGCCGCGTGATGGAAAAGGGCAGCTGGACGCTGTTCTCGCCCTCCAGCGTGCCGGACCTGCACGACAAGTTCGGCATCGACTTCGAGACCGCCTACGTCGCCTATGAAGAGAAGGCCGCGCGCGGCGAGATCAAGCCCAGCCGCACCGTCCAGGCTACCGATCTCTGGCGCAAGATGCTCACGATGCTGTTCGAGACCGGCCATCCCTGGATCACCTTCAAGGACGCCTGCAACGTGCGCTCGCCCCAGCAGCACGTGGGCGTGGTCCACTCGTCCAACCTCTGCACCGAGATCACGCTCAACACCAGCGACACCGAGACCGCCGTCTGCAACCTGGGCTCGGTGAACCTGCTGCAGCACCTGAAGGACGGCAAGGTCGACCAGGAGAAGCTGAAGCGCACCGTGTCGACCGCGATGCGCATGCTCGACAACGTGATCGACATCAACTACTACGCGGTCAAGAAGGCCCGCGACTCCAACCTGCGCCACCGCCCCGTCGGCCTGGGCCTGATGGGCTTCCAGGACGCACTGTACGAGCTGCGCATCCCCTACGCCTCGCAGGAGGCCGTGCAGTTCGCCGACGAGTCGATGGAAGCGATCTGCTACCACGCCTACTGGGCCTCGACCGAGCTGGCCCGCGAACGCGGCCGCTATTCGAGCTACAAGGGCTCGCTGTGGGACAAGGGCGTGCTGCCTCCCGACACGCTCGACCTGCTCGAGAAGGCGCGCGGCGGCTACGTCGAGCTGGACCGCTCGGCCACGCTGGACTGGGACGCGCTGCGCCAGAAGATCAAGGCCGACGGCATGCGCAACTCCAACTGCGTCGCCATCGCACCGACCGCCACCATCTCGAACATCATCGGCGTGGACGCCTCGATCGAGCCCTGCTTCGGCAATCTCTCGGTCAAGTCGAACCTCTCGGGCGAGTTCACCGTCATCAACCACTACCTGGTGCGCGACCTCAAGCGCCTGGACCTGTGGGACGACGTAATGGTGATGGATCTCAAGCACTTCGACGGGTCGCTGCGCCCGATCGACCGCGTGCCGCAGGACGTGAAGGCGCTCTACGCGACCGCTTTCGAGATCGAGACCACCTGGCTGGTCGAGGCGGCCGCGCGTCGCCAGAAGTGGATCGACCAGGCGCAGTCGCTGAACATCTACATGGCCGGCGCCTCGGGCAAGAAGCTCGACGACACCTACAAGCTCGCATGGCTGCGCGGCTTGAAGACCACCTACTACCTGCGCACGCAGAGCGCCACGCACGCCGAGAAGTCGACGGTGCAATCGGGCCGGCTCAATGCGGTGTCCTCCGGTTCGAACGATGCGACGTCGTCGGGCATGAGCGCGCTCGAAGCGGCCGCGGCGGCTGCGCGCGCGCAGCTCGGCACGGTGCCTGCGACCGACATCGCCTTCTGCGGCGTCGACGATCCGACATGCGAAGCGTGCCAGTGATGTCGGCGTGAAGACGCATCGATTCGCGGCATCGCCCGACAAATGGCGATGCACGCGAACAACATAACGACAACATAAATGGAGCGGCGATGTGAAGAGCGCTTTGCAACTCACATCGTTGCTCACATAATTTGAGCATTGGATTTTTCTATGTTGACCTGGGACGAAGAAGTCAAGCCCTCCTTGCCAAAGGATCTGCAACAAGGCATGCGGCAACCATCGATCAGCGACGCGCAAGCCGGCCGCTCGCTGGAGCGTCCGACTTCGCAAACAGCTCCCGCCCTCGCTTCGGTTCCCCGCACGTTCGATGACGGCGCTGCGCCGCGCGCCGCCCAGCAGGCCACGCCGGCAATGCCGGCCGCACGCCGCGTCAAGGCCGCCGACAAGCGCATCATCAATGGCCAGACCGACGTCAACCAGCTCGTCCCCTTCAAGTACAAGTGGGCCTGGGAGAAGTACCTCGCCACCTGCGCCAACCACTGGATGCCGCAGGAAGTGAACATGACGCGCGACATCGCGCTCTGGAAAGACCCCAACGGGCTGACCGAGGACGAGCGCCGCATCGTCAAGCGCAATCTCGGCTTCTTCGTGACGGCCGATTCGCTGGCCGCCAACAACATCGTGCTGGGCACCTACCGGCACATCACGGCGCCCGAATGCCGCCAGTTCCTGCTGCGCCAGGCCTTCGAGGAGGCGATCCACACGCACGCCTACCAATACATCGTCGAGTCGCTGGGCCTGGACGAGAGCGAGATCTTCAACGCCTACAACGAGGTGCCGTCGATCCGCGAGAAGGACCAGTTCCTGATCCCCTTCATCGACGCCATCAGCGACCCGAACTTCCACACCGGCACGCACGAGAACGACCAGACGCTGCTCAAGTCGCTGATCGTCTTCGCCTGCCTGATGGAAGGCCTGTTCTTCTACGTCGGCTTCACGCAGATCCTCGCGCTGGGCCGCCAGAACAAGATGACCGGTGCTGCCGAGCAGTACCAATACATCCTGCGCGACGAGTCGATGCACTGCAATTTCGGCATCGACCTGATCAACCAGCTTAAGCTCGAGAATCCCCACCTCTGGACCGCGGAGTTCAAGGCGGAGATCAAGGCCCTCTTCCTGAAGGCTGTCGAGCTCGAGTACCGCTATGCCGAAGACACCATGCCCCGCGGCGTGCTCGGCATGAACGCCTCCATGTTCAAGGGCTACCTGCGCTACATCGCCAACCGGCGCGCGCAGCAGATCGGCCTGGAAACGCTCTTCCCGAACGAGGAAAACCCCTTCCCCTGGATGAGCGAGATGATTGACCTGAAGAAGGAGCGCAACTTCTTCGAGACCCGCGTGATCGAGTATCAGTCGGGTGGTGCGCTCTCCTGGGATTGAATTGTTCCGACAAGAAAAGTGAATTCAAGAATAGCCCTCATCACGACCAAGCACCGGAGAGTGCGGCGGCGATGAAGGCGCAGGTGTTCATGGCGCTGGAGCTCGATCCAACGCCATGAATCGCTTCACGCTACCAACATGCGTGGAGTGCTTCAAAAGGTTGATTTTTTCAACTTGATCAAGGAGAAAAGAGAAATGGCAACTGCAAAGAAAGCGCCGGCTAAGAAAGCCGCAGCAAAGAAGGCTCCGGCCAAGAAGGTCGCTGCTGCCAAGAAGGCACCGGCCAAGAAGGTCGCAGCGAAGAAGGCCCCTGCCAAGAAGGTAGCGGCCAAGAAGGCGCCGGCGAAGAAGGCCGCAGCGAAGAAGGCTCCTGCCAAGAAGGCAGCGGCCAAGAAGGCGCCGGCGAAGAAGGCCGCAGCGAAGAAGGCTCCTGCCAAGAAGGCAGCAGCCAAGAAGGCGCCGGCGAAGAAGGCCGCTGCCAAGAAGGCTCCTGCGAAAAAGGCGCCGGCGAAAAAGGCCGCGGCCAAGAAGCCTGCCGCCAAGAAAGCAGCGAAGAAGCCTGCTGCCAAGAAGGCCGCGAAAGCGCCCACCGCTGCTGCGCCTGCGCCTGCAGCGCAAACGACGCTGAACCCCCAGGCAGCCTGGCCGTTCCCGACGGCCAGCAAGCCCTGAGTCGCTCAGCAGCCTTGAAGGCAAAAGCCCGGCACTTCGGTGCCGGGCTTTTTTTATTGCGGGCCGGGGCTCAGAGGCCGAGCGCCTGGCGATCCACCTGGTAGTTCTGCGGGCCCCGCTGCGCGATCTTGAGCGCGCCAAGGCGATTGCCCAGGGCGGCGCAGCGCGCGAGTGGCCAGCCCTGCTCCAACCCGTACAGCAGCGCACCGCGCCAGGCGTCGCCGCAACCCGTGGGCTCGATCACGGCGGTGGGCTTGACGGCCAGCACATGTTCGCGCTCGCCTCGGGTCCACACCTCGCAGCCCTCGGCCGCGAGGGTGACGACCAGGCCCTGCACGCGCTCGGAGATCTCGGCGAAGCTCCAGCCCGTGCGCTGCGAGAGCATCTTGCCCTCGTAATCGTTGACGACGACCCAGCTCGCCAGCTCCACGAAATGCCGCAACTCCTCGCCGTCGAACATCGGCAGGCCTTGGCCGGGATCGAAAACGAAGGGGATGTTCGCCGCCTTGAACTGCTCGGCGTGCTGCAGCATCGCCTCGCGTCCGTCGGGTGCCACGATGCCGAGCCGGATGTCGTCGCGCGCCGTCACGCGCGTGATGTGCGCCTGCTGCATCGCGCCGGGGTGGAACGCCGTGATCTGGTTGTTGTCGCGGTCGTTCATGATCATCGCCTGCGCGGTGAAGCTGTCGTCGATCTGCCGCACGAACTCCGTGCTGATGCCGAGCGAGCGCAGCCGCTCCAGGTAGTCGCCGCCGTCGCTACCGACCGTGGCCATCGGCAGCGCCCTGCCGCCCAGCGCGTTGAGGCTGTAGGCGATGTTGCCGGCACAGCCCCCAAAATCGCGCCGCAGGCCGGGGACCAGAAAGGACACGTTGAGGATGTGCAGCTGATCAGGAAGGATCTGATCGGCAAACCGGCCCTCGAAGGTCATGATCGTGTCGAACGCGAGAGAACCGCAAATCACTGCTGCCATGAATGAACCACTGGTTGGGTTGAGAAGAAAGAAGAGGCGCCGGCTTCAGGGATAGAAGGCCAGCAGATGAAAGCCCGCGACCGGCGGCAGCGCGGCGGCGTCCGGACCGCCGAGCGCCAACGGCAGCGATGCCGTGCGCTCGGCACGGGGCGGCAGCACGGAGGGCGCGCCGAACTCCGACGGCATGAGCACGCGCCGCACCACGGCGCGCTCCTGCATGTCGAGCAGGGACAACTCGACGGCCGGCATCGCGAGCGGCACGGACGCGGCATTGCGCAAGGTGAAGTTCAGCCTGTAGGCATCGCCGACCTTCTCGCGCGCGAAAGAGGCGCCGTCGATCGTGATGTCGCCGATCTGCCGCAGTGCCGAAAGCTCGCAGCCCGTCAGCCCGCACACGGCCGCGAGCACCGGGCGCATCGAAGGCTGGCGCGCCGCGATCAGGTCACGCTCCTGGTGCAGCACCTGCACGACCAGGAGCACCGCAGCCAGCGCGGCCATCCCGACCAGCGCCCGCCGCACGCCGGCGCGTTCCCAAAAGGCAGTGCCCTCGGCGGCAGCAGCGAAGCGGGGCAGGCGCTGCGGATGATCGGGCACGGGTTCGGGCTCGCTGGCCGCGAGCACGATGGGGGCCGATTCGCGCGCAGCGCGCTCTTCGCCGCGGGCCTTGGCTCGGGCAATCTTGGCGGACTTGGCACGCGCGCGCCGCAAGGCCTTCTGCAACTGCACGTTGCCGGCGTCCTCTTCCGCCGTGGTCGCAAGTGCGGCCTTTGCCTCGACCCGCGCCGGCTCCGCTCGCCGCGCATCGCGACCTATGGGAGGCGAGGCGGACAGACTCAGGTCGATATTCGGGAAGGGCGGCAAGGATGGGTACGGCGGCACCACATGCGGACCCGCCTCGACCATCGACGCAGAAGTCTCGGGCCAGGGCTCGTCGGTGACGATGCCGGCGAAGGGCAGCGGGTCGGACTCGGCCCGCGCCTCGGGTTTCCGGGGGGCTTCGGGTGGCAGCGGCTCGGCGACCGGTGGCTCTGCGATTTGCGGTTCGGCCGGCGGGGGCTCGGTCTCGTGCTCGTCGTCGAGGAAGTCCGTCTCACCCACGTCGTGCGCTGAATCCTCCGAGGGCGGCGCGACCTCTTCCTGCTCGGGCTGGGTAGGGGACGGCGCGCTCACCGGCGTCTCGACGGCCGGCGCCGCGGGCGCCTGGGCATCCGGCGCCGGGTCGGGCGTCTCCTGCAGCGCAAGGGTCGCATCGAAGACCTCGCTGCAGCGCCCGCAGCGCACCCAGCCATCGGAGATGCGAAGCTGGTCCCTCACCACCTTGAAGGTGGTGCCGCAGGCAGGGCAGCGGGTGACCAGGCTCATGAGGCGCCGATTGTAGGGTTGCGACCTCCGGCAGGAGGAGGCTCTAGACCTGCGCGGTCATCAGGATCCAGCCGTCCTCGGCGTCGCTGACCTCCAGCGCCGCATAGGGCGCATAGGCCAGCTTCAGCTCGTCGGCCTGGCGCTCGAGGATGCCGGCCAGCACCAGCGAGCCGCCGGGCGCCACGTGCTCGCACAACAGGGGGGCCAGCACCTTGAGCGGGGTGGCGAGGATATTCGCCAGCACGATGTCATAGCGCCCCTGGGCGAGTTCGCTCAGCCCGGCTCTCAGTTGCACGCCATTGGCCTCGGCGTTGAGGCGGGTCGCGTCGACGGCGGCTTCGTCGATGTCGACGGCATCGATCTCGGCGGCGCCGAACTTCGCCGCACCGATCGCCAGGATGCCGGAGCCGCAGCCGTAGTCCAGCACGCGCTGGCCGGCCATCTCCGCGCGCGACGCGATCCAGCGCAGGCACATGCGCGTGGTCGGGTGCGTGCCGGTGCCGAAGGCCAGGCCGGGATCGAGCCGTATGACCTGCCGCGCCCCGGCCGGCGGCTCATGCCAGGTGGGCACGATCCAGAACGCCGGCGTGATCTCGACCGGCGTGAACTGCGATTGGGTGAGCCGCACCCAGTCCTGCTCGGGCACGTCGACCAGGCCCAGCTGCTGGCAGCCTTCGAAGAAGTCCTGCGCCGCCAAAACGGTCGCCGCCTCGCGCGCCTGCGCCTCGTCGGCGAAGAGGGCAATCACGCGGGAGCGCTGCCAGCCCTCTTTCGGCGGCGGCATGCCCGGCTCGCCGAAGAGCGCCTGCTCGGCGTCGGTCTGGGCGTCGGCATCTTCCACCGAGACGCTCAGCGCATCCAGGGCCTCGAGCGCGTCGCTGACGGTCTCGACGCGGTCTTCCGGAACGAGCAGCCGAAGTTCGAACATGGGGCGGCCCCGTTCAGCGCTTGTGCGCCGCGAGCCACTCTTCGAGGTAGTGGATATTGGTACCGCCGCTCATGAACTTGGCGTCGACCATCAGCTCGCGGTGCAACGGGATGTTGGTCTGGATGCCCTCCACCACCGTCTCGCTGAGCGCCGTGCGCATGCGCGCGAGCGCCTGCTCGCGGGTGTCGCCGTGCACGATGATCTTGCCGATCATCGAGTCGTAGTTGGGCGGCACGAAGTAATTGGTATAGATGTGGGAATCCACCCGCACACCCGGCCCGCCGGGCGGATGCCACATCGTGATGCGACCCGGCGACGGCGTGAACTTGTACGGGTCCTCGGCGTTGATGCGGCACTCGATCGCATGGCCGCGCATCTCGATCTGGCGCTGGGTGAACGGCAGCCGCTCGCCGGCTGCCACCATGATCTGCGTCTTCACGATGTCGATGCCGGTGGTGAACTCGGTGACTGGGTGCTCGACCTGCACGCGCGTGTTCATCTCGATGAAGTAGAACTCGCCGTTCTCGTAGAGAAACTCGAAGGTGCCGGCGCCGCGGTAGCCGATCTTCTTGCAGGCCATGGCGCAGCGCTCGCCGATCTTCTCGATCAGCTTGCGCGGAATGCCCGGTGCGGGCGATTCCTCGATCACCTTCTGGTGGCGCCGCTGCATGGAGCAGTCGCGCTCGCCCAGGTAGACCGCGTTCTTGTGCTTGTCGGCCAGCACCTGGATCTCGATGTGGCGCGGGTTCTGGAGAAACTTCTCCATGTACACCGAGGGATTGTTGAAGGCCGCCGCGGCCTCCGCCTTGGTCATCTGGATCGCGTTGACCAGCGCCGCCTCGGTGTGCACCACGCGCATGCCGCGGCCGCCGCCGCCGCCCGCGGCCTTGATGATGACCGGGTAGCCGATGGCGCGCGCGATGCGCTTGTTGATGGCGGCATCGTCGGACAGCTCGCCCTCGGAGCCTGGCACGCAGGGCACGCCGGCCTTGATCATGGCCTGCTTGGCCGACACCTTGTCGCCCATGATGCGGATCGACTCGGGGGTGGGGCCGATGAACTGGAAGCCGCTCTGCTCGACGCGCTCGGCGAAGTTGGCGTTCTCGCTCAGGAAGCCATAGCCGGGATGGATGGCTTCGGAGTCCGTCACTTCGGCGGCCGAGATGATCGCCGGCATGTTCAGGTAGCTCTGGGACGACGGCGCCGGGCCGATGCACACGGCCTCTTCGGCCAGCTTCACATACTTGGCTTCTCGATCGGCCTCGGAATAGACCATGACGGCCTTGATGCCCAGTTCACTGCAAGCCCGCTGGATACGAAGTGCGATTTCACCTCGGTTGGCGACCAGGATCTTCTTAAACATTGCGCCCCCCGCGGCTCATCGCCCGTGCGCTGGTGCGCACGAGTGCAATTTGCCGGGCTTGGCGCGTCCGCGCCCGGGCGCCAACCCCGCGATTGGCAACGAGAATCTTCTTGAACATGGTCACTCGATGATGAACAGCGGCTGGCCGTATTCGACCGCCTGACCGTTTTCGCCGAGGATTTGTGTGACGGTGCCGGACTTGTCGGCCTCGATTTCGTTGAGGATCTTCATCGCCTCGATGATGCAGATGGTGTCGCCCTCTTTCACCTGGCTGCCCACTTCGACGAAGGCCGGAGCGCCGGGGCTGGAGGAGCGATAGAAGGTGCCGACCATGGGCGACTTCACGACGTGGCCGGACGGCGCGGCCTCCACGGGAGCCGCAGCCGGAGCCGGGGCTGCGGCGATGGCGCCCACGGGTGCCGCGGCACCGACGCCAGGAGCCGGCGCAGGCATGGCTTGCACATACTGAACCGGCGCTGCGATTCCGCCCTTGACGATGCGGACCTTGCCTTCGGTTTCGGTGATTTCCAGTTCGGAAATATTCGATTCGGACACCAAGTCGATCAGTGTCTTGAGCTTGCGCAGATCCATGGGACTCCAGCGCCGGGGTTGCCGGCTATGAGGATTTATTCGGTCTGAAAGTCGGTGTACTTCTGTGTACTTCGGTGTACTTCGGCGTTTAGCCGTCAACACCCGACGAGGGGACCGGATTCTAGCTGGTGAACTAGGCCCGCCGCCACGCTTGGAGGTCGGCCGGTTCGATCTTGCCCATTTTACGCGCCGCGATCACGCCTCCAGCGTCCAACACGATGCTGAAGGGCAACCCACCGGCCGTGTTGCCGAGGTTTTTGACCAGTTCAGTCCCCTGCAAGCCCGCCAGCCCGACAGGATAGCTGACCGGTGTCTTGGCCAGGAACTTGCGCACGGCGCTGGGTTGATCGATGGCCAATCCGACAACTTGCCAGCCGTTGCCGGCGTTTTCGCGGAAAAAGGCATCGATCATCGGCATCTCCTCGATGCACGGCGGGCACCAGGTCGCCCAGAAGTTGATCAGCAAGCGCTTTCCGCGAAGTTGCTCCAAGAGCAGTTCCCCGCCCTCCGGCCGCTCGAAGCGCTGCGCCCAGAAGGCGGCGTCGAGCTGTTCGCCGCCTCCATTCGCGCGCCGGTGCCAGACCGCGCCCCCGAATCCGGCAATGGCCGCCGCCGCAGCCACGCCCCCAAAGAGCCAGCCACGGCGCGTAGGGCTGGCAGTCATCCGTTTTCCTTTTCGATCAGCCGTCTGAGCGCGGCCAGATTGCCCCGGGGCACGCGGCCCTGGGTGTCGGGCTTGAGGGCGCCGCGCAGGTCGTCGAGGTCGTAGATCAGGAGGTGTACCCCGATTTCTTCGCCCAGGGTGCGGCTCGCCACATGAATGCTGAGCGCCTCGACCTGCTCGCCATGGAAGCCGGTCACCATGCGCGGCTCGTAGTCGACGTGGTGGTCGATGAGCGCGATTTCGGCCGACTTCGGGTCATCGCAGAACAGCTGGATATAGATGTCCGACAGCCGGGTCGCCGTGCCGTGCCAGACGGCGCCGCCGATATGAGGGCGGAACTCCGCCATGTGCTCCATCCATTCGAGCGCCAGCACGCGCAGGGCGTGGAGTTCCTTCGGCTGGGTGTCGGCGCAAAAGAGCTGGATGTAGTCCCGCACCTCGTTTTCGACCTCGTCGTTGTGCGGCAGGGGCGTGCGCGCGGGCAGGCCCAGGTCGCGCAGCGCGCGGCGCTTGGCCGGGCCGTACTCCAGCCCCTCCTCCACGATGAGGCGCGCGGCGGCGGCGGCGATTTCCTGTTTGGGCACATCCATCGGCCCATTTTGCCCAAAGGAAGGCGTGCGCAGAAGAGCGATCCCCGGGCATCCCTAGAATCGACCGATGCACATTCACATCCTCGGCATCTGCGGCACCTTCATGGGCGGGCTGGCCGCACTGGCGCGCGAGGCCGGGCACCGGGTCACCGGCTGCGATGCCGGCGTCTACCCGCCGATGAGCGATCAGCTGCGCGCCCTCGGCATCGAGCTGATCGAAGGCTTCGGCGCCGATCAGATGGCACTGCAGCCCGAGGTCTTCGTCATCGGCAACGTGGTGTCGCGGGTCCGGCTTGCGGACGGAACGCCCAAGTTCCCGCTGATGGAAGCGATCCTCGATGCCGGCGTTCCCTACACCAGCGGCCCCCAGTGGCTGGCGGAACAGGTGCTGCAGGGCCGGCATGTGCTGGCGGTGGCCGGCACCCATGGCAAGACCACGACCACCTCCATGCTGGCCTGGATTCTCGAGCGCGCCGGCCGCTCGCCGGGCTTCCTGGTGGGCGGGGTGCCGCTGGACTTCGGCGTCTCGGCGCGGCTGGGAAGCGGCGCGCAGAAGCTCTTCGTGATCGAGGCCGACGAGTACGACACCGCCTTCTTCGACAAACGCAGCAAGTTCGTCCACTACCGTCCGCGCACCGCGATTCTCAACAACCTGGAATACGACCACGCCGACATCTTCGACGACCTGGCGGCGATCGAGCGGCAGTTCCATCACCTCGTCCGCACGGTACCGGCCAGCGGCCGGGTGGTCGTCAATGCGACCGAGGACAGCCTGCGGCGCGTGCTGATCCAGGGCTGCTGGAGCGAGCTGGCCCGCTTCGGTGCGGGCGGCGAATGGCAGGCGCGGGGAACGCACGACGCCTTCGACGTGCTGCGGCAAGGCGAGCCCGTCGGCCGCGTGGAGTGGACGCTATCCGGGCTGCACAACCAGATGAATGCCTTGGCCGCCATCGCCGCGGCCGAGCATGTGGGCGTGGCGCCGGCCGAGGCGGCGGCGGCACTGGCGGGCTTTCGCAACGTCCGCCGGCGCATGGAAGTGCGCGGCACGGTCGAGCGGCACGGCGGACCGATCACGGTCTACGACGACTTCGCCCACCACCCGACCGCCATCCGCACCACGCTCGAAGGCCTGCGCAACAAGCTCGACGCAGGCGGCCATCGGGACGAGCGCATCCTGGCCGCCTTCGAGCCGCGCAGCAACACGATGAAGCTGGGCACGATGGCGGCCCAGCTGCCCTGGAGTCTGGAGCAGGCCAACCTCGCCTTCTGCCACAGCGGCGGGCTGGACTGGGACGCGGCGGGCGCGCTCGCGCCCATGGGCGAACGCGCACGGGTGGCCGGTGCGATCGAGCCCCTGGTGGCGCAGATCGTGGCCGCCGCACGGCCCGGGGACCACATCGTCTGCATGAGCAACGGCGGCTTCGGCGGCGTCCACGAGAAGCTTCTTTCGGCACTGCGCGCGACAGGCGCGGCACAATGACCGGATGCGCGCGCAGCAGCTCATCGACACCCTGAATCTGGCGCCCCATCCCGAGGGCGGTTGGTATCGCGAGCTGTTCCGCTCCGAGGCGCAGGTGTCTCCGGGCGATGGCAGGCCGGCACGCCAGGCACTCACGACCATCTATTTCCTGCTGCAGGCCGGCCAGCATTCACGCTGGCACCGGGTGCTCTCCGACGAAGTCTGGGTTCACCTCGAAGGTGCCCCCCTCTCGCTCTGGACCAGCGATGCCGCGCTGCGCACGCCACCTGCACATGTCCGGCTGGGGCCGGTCGACGTGCATGGCACGCATCCGCAGCACACCGTGACGGCCGGTCGCTGGCAGGCCGCCAGGCCCCTGCTGACGCCCGAGAGCGCCGACTACACGCTGGTGCATTGCACCGTCGGTCCCGGCTTCGACTTCAACGACTTCTCGTTCATGCAGCCCGACGGCGAGGAGGCGGCTTTGCTGCGCCACCACTGGCCCGCACTGGCCGAACTGATCTGACCGGAAGGCCTCAGCCCCTGCGGGCCTTCACCGCCTGCGACAGCAACTCCAGCACGTGCGCCGAATCGTCCCAGCCCAGGCAGGCATCGGTGATGCTCTTGCCGTACTCGAGGTTGGCGACGTTGTCCTTGCCGGCGCTGAATTTCTGGGCCCCTGCGCTCAGGTGGCTCTCGACCATCAGGCCGAAGATGCTGCGGCTGCCGTGCGCAATTTGCGCCGCGATGTCCTTCGCCACGTCGACCTGCTTCTGGTGCTGCTTGCTGCTGTTGGCGTGGCTGCAGTCCACCATCAGCGTGGGCGGCAGCTTGGCCGATTCCAGGTCCTTGCAGGCGGTGGCAACGCTGGCGGCGTCATAGTTGGGTGCCTTGCCGCCGCGCAGAATCACGTGGCAGTCCTTGTTGCCGTTGGTCTGCACGATCGCGACTTGGCCGTTCTTGTGCACCGAGAGGAAGTGATGGCCGCGTGCTGCCGCCTGGATCGCATCGGTGGCGATGCGGATGTTGCCGTCGGTGCCGTTCTTGAAGCCGATCGGCGCCGACAGGCCCGAGGCCAGTTCGCGATGCACCTGGCTCTCGGTGGTGCGCGCGCCGATGGCGCCCCATGAGATCAGGTCGCCGATGTACTGCGGCGAGATCACATCGAGGAATTCGCTGCCGGCCGGCAGCCCGAGGCGGTTGATCTCGATCAGCAACTGGCGCGCGATGCGCAGTCCTTCGTCGATGCGGTAGCTCTCGTCGAGGTAGGGGTCGTTGATCAGCCCCTTCCAGCCCACCGTGGTGCGGGGCTTCTCGAAGTACACGCGCATCACGACCTCCAGCGTGCCGGCGTACTTCTCGCGCTCCACCTTCAGTCGCCGGGCGTATTCGAGCGCGGCGATCGGGTCGTGGATCGAGCAGGGGCCCATCACCACCAGCAGCCGGTCATCCTTGCCGCTCATGATGTTGTGGATGGCGTGGCGGGTGCCGGTGATGAGCGTTTCGACAGGCGTACCGCGAATCGGGAAGAAGCGGATCAGATGTTCGGGAGGCGGGAGCACGGTGATGTCCTTGATGCGTTCGTCGTCGGTTCGGCTGGTTTTCTCGACGCTCGCATACCAGTTCTCGGTGCCGGGGAGATTGCTCGTGCTCATTGGGTCGTTCCTTCAAGGGTGTGAATCATCGGGGCATAAAAAAACCGCCGGGGCTCGGGGCGCCGGCGGTCTTGGGAGGTGTTCAGTGTGCTTTACGCGCTCGCCTCTCGTCCGCCGGAGTCCGGGAACCAAAAGTACGAAAAGAAAAACGCGGCGCGCAAAGACATAAGGGCCGAATGTAGCACAGCAAGACGAGCCGGCCGCTGCGCGAACGCCTCAGGCCGTGCCGCCGACGGTCAAGCCATCGATGCGCAAGGTGGGCTGACCCACGCCGACCGGCACGCTCTGGCCCTCCTTGCCGCAGGTTCCCACGCCGGAATCGAGCGCCATGTCGTTGCCGATCATGGTGACGCGCGTCAGCGCATCCGGGCCGTTGCCGACCAGGGTGGCGCCCTTGACCGGGTACTGGATCTTGCCGTTCTCCACCCAGTAGGCCTCGCTCGCCGAGAACACGAACTTGCCGCTGGTGATGTCGACCTGGCCGCCGCCGAAATTCGTGGCGTAGAGGCCCTTCTTGATGCTCGCCACGATCTCGGCCGGCACCTTGTCGCCGCCCAGCATGTAGGTATTGGTCATGCGCGGCATCGGCACGTGCGCGTAGCTCTCGCGGCGGCCGTTGCCGGTGGGCTTGACCTTCATCAGCCGCGCATTGAGCGAATCCTGGATGTAGCCCTTCAGGATGCCGTCTTCGATCAGCACATTGCGCTGGGTGGCGTTGCCCTCGTCGTCGACATTGAGCGAGCCGCGGCGGTCGGCGATGGTGCCGTCGTCCAGCACGGTCACACCCTTGGCGGCCACGCGCTCGCCGATGCGGCCCGAGAAGGCGCTCGACCCCTTGCGATTGAAGTCGCCTTCCAGCCCGTGGCCGATGGCTTCGTGCAGCAGGATGCCGGGCCAGCCCGGGCCCAGCACCACGGTCATCTCGCCCGCGGGCGCCGGACGCGAATCGAGGTTGACGAGCGCCTGCTTGACCGCCTGGTCGACGAATTCGGCAATGCGCGCCTCGTCGAAGTAGGCGAGGCCGAAACGCCCGCCGCCGCCGCCGGACCCCACCTCGCGCCGGCCGTTCTGCTCGGCGATCACCGTGAGCGACAGGCGCACCAGCGGCCGCACGTCGGCGGCCAGGGTGCCGTCGGCCCGCGCCACCAGCACCACGTCGTATTCGCTGGCCAGCCCGGCCATGACCTGGGCGACCCGAGGATCGCGCGAGCGTGCAAGCTTCTCGACCTTGCCCAGGAGCTCGACCTTGGCGGCGCTGTCGAGCGTCGAGATCGGGTCCACGCCACCGTAGAGCGTGCGGCTGGTCGCGACCTTGCGTCTCGGCGCTTTCACGCGGCCGTTGCGTCCCGCGGCGGAAATGGTGCGGACCGTGCGCGCCGCATCGAGGAGGGATGCCTCGGAAATGTCGTCCGAATAGGCGAAGGCCGTCTTCTCGCCGCTGACCGCGCGCACGCCCACGCCCTGGTCGATGCTGAAGCTGCCGGTCTTCACGATGCCCTCTTCCAGGCTCCAGCCCTCGCTGCGGGTGTACTGGAAGTAGAGGTCGGCGTCGTCCACCTTGTGGGCGGTGATCTCCGCCAGGGCGCGCAGCAGGTGCGATTCGTCCAGGCCGAAGGGCGTGAGCAGGAGCTGCTGCGCCGTGGCGAGGCGCTCGAGGGTGGGTTCGCGGGAAATCATCGGGGGATTCTAGGCTCGCCCTCCGAACGATGCTCAGCTTTGCATCAGGCGCTTGGCTCGCGCGATCGACATCAGGATGCCCAGGCCCAGTCCCAGCGTCACCATCGCGGTGCCCCCGTAGCTGATGAAGGGCAAGGGCACCCCCACCACCGGCAGGATGCCGCTGACCATACCCATATTCACGAAGGCGTAGGTGAAGAAGATCATGGTCACCGCACCGGCCAGCAGGCGCGAGAACAGCGTGGGCGCATCCAGCGCGATCGCCAGTCCGCGGAAGATGAGGAAGATGAAGCCGGCAATCAAGGCCAGGTTGCCGGCCAGGCCGAACTCCTCGGAGTAGGCGGCGAAGATGAAGTCGGTGGTGCGCTCGGGGATGAACTCCAGGTGCGTCTGCGTGCCCTGCATGAAGCCCTTGCCGCCGACACCGCCGGAGCCGATGGCGATCATGCCCTGGATGATGTGGAAGCCCTTGCCCAGCGGGTCCTTGGTGGGGTCGAGCAGCGTGCAGATGCGCTGCTTCTGGTAGTCGTGCAGGATTCGCCAGTCGAGGCCGTCGGCGCACAGCTGCGACTCGAAGCCCACGATCAGCGACACCGCGACCAGCCCGATGATGACGGGCGGCACGATCAGCTTCCACGACAGGCCGGCGAAGAAGATCACCGACAGGCCTGCCGCCAGCACCAGCAGCGAGGTGCCCAGGTCAGGCTGCTTCATGATCAGCCCGACCGGCACCGCCAGCAGCAGCGTCGCCACCACGTAGTCGAGGGTGCGCAGCTGGCCTTCGCGGCGCTGGAACCACCAGGCCAGCATCAGCGGCATGGCGATCTTCAGGATCTCGCTCGGCTGGATGACCACGCCCACGTTGATCCAGCGCGTCGCGCCCTTCTTCGTGATGCCGAACAGCATCACCGCCACCAGCAGCGACACGCCCACCACATAGACGGGCACGGCAAAGAACATCAGCCGCTGCGGCGGCACCTGCGCCACCACGAACATGATGAAGCCGGCCAGCAGCATGTTGCGGCCGTGGTCCATGAAGCGCGTGCCGTGGTCGTAGCCCGACGAGTACATGGTCAGCAGCCCGGCACAGGCCAGCAACAGCACGGCGAAGGCGAGCAGGCCGTCGAAGCCCTGGAACACGGGCGCGATGCGACGCGCAAGGGACGGCTGGTGGAACACGGCGGACATGGGCGCGAATTATCCGCCCGCGGCAGCCGTGCGCGAGCTTCACGGACAATGGCCGGCGCATCGATTCGCTCGCTATTTAAGACAAAGGCATGACTTCCGCGCCCACCACCCACCTGCTGTACCTCCATGGCTTCCGTTCCTCGCCGCAATCGACCAAGGCGCGCCAGGTGGCACAGCGTGCCCGGGAGCGGCACCCGCATCTGCATTGGTGGTGCCCGCAGCTGCCGCCCTCGCCGCACGAAGCGATCGAGCTGATCATGCAGGGCATCGCACCATGGCCGCGCGACAGGATGGCGGTGATCGGCTCCTCGCTGGGCGGCTTCTACGCGACCTACGTCGCCGGCATGACCGGTTGCCGCGCCGTGCTCCTGAACCCGGCCGTCCACCCGGCGCGCGACCTGGCGAAGCACATCGGCGAGCAGACCTCCTGGCACGACCCGGCCGAGCACTTCCATTTCCGGCCCGAGTACATCGACGAGCTGCGCGCCCTCGACGTCGGCCCGCTGGCGCGACCGGAACGCGTCTTCGCCATCATCGCCAAGGGCGACGAGGTGCTGGACTGGCGCGAGATGTCGGCCCGCTACCCCGGAAGCCGCATCGAGCTGCTGGAAGGCAGCGACCACGCCCTGTCCGATTTCGAGCGCCGTCACCTCGACGAGGTGATGGCCTTCGTCCACCCCGCCTGAGCGCCGCCCGGCCGCCCCAAGGCGCTTGCACCGCAGCCGAAGGCGAAGGCACTCCAGCGAGCCCTGCGCGCGCGGCGGCGCATGGGACAATCCGCCCCATGTTTGTTTTGTTCGAAGAAGCCGGCAAGTACCTGGGCGGACGCGTGCTGTCGGAGGCCGAGGCCTCGGCACAGGTCGAGCTCGATTCCGGCAAGCGGGTCAAGGTAAAGACCGCCAACATCGTGCTGCGCTTCGAGAAGCCGGCGCCGGCCCAGTTGCTGGAAGAGGCGCGCGCCCTCGCCGCCGGCATGGACCTCGACCTGGCCTGGGAATTCGCGCCCGAAGGGGAGTTCGCCTTTATCGAGCTGGCCGCCGACTACTTCCAGGCCCAGCCCACGCTGGTCCAGCAGGCCGCATCGCTGCTGGCGCTGTTCGAGGCGCCGCACTACTTCCGCCGCGCCGGCAAGGGCCGCTTCAGGAAGGCGCCGGCCGAGATCGTGCAGCAGGCGCTGGCCGCCATCGAGAAGAAGAAGCAGGTCCAGGCCCAGATCGCCGAATGGGCCGCGCAACTCGGCGCCGGCGAATGTCCGGCGCCGGTGCGCGAGCAGCTCTATAAGATTCTCTTCAAGCCCGACAAGAACGCGCCCGAGTACAAGGCCGTGGTCGAGGCCGCGCGGGCCACGCAGCGCCCGCCCCTCGACTTGCTGCAGCAGGCGGGAGCGATCGATTCGCCCTACCAGTTCCACTGGCGGCGCTTCCTGTTCGAGAACTTCCCCAAGGGCACCGGCTTCCCGGCGCTCAAGGCCCCGGCCATCGCCGACGAGCTGCCGCTGGCCGAAGTGCAGGCCTTCTCGGTCGACGATTCGCAAACCACCGAGATCGACGATGCGCTCTCGGTCACCGGCCTCGGCAGTGGCACCGTGCGCGTCGGCATCCACATCGCCGCGCCGGGCCTGGCGCTGGCGCCGGGCGGCCCGATCGACCAGGTCGCGCGCGCCCGCATGTCCACGGTCTACATGCCGGGGCACAAGATCACCATGCTGCCCGACGAGGTGGTCGAGATCTACACCCTGCAGGAAGGGCGCGACTGCCCGGCCGTCTCGCTCTACGCCGACTTCGACGAGACCACGCTGGCGCTGAAGACCACCGAGACCCGCCTCGAGCGCGTGCCCATCGTCGCCAACCTGCGTCACGACCAGCTCGACGGCTTCATCACGCAGGCCTGGCTCGAGGACGCCGCGGTCGACAACGCAGGCACGCCCGAGGTCGCCAGGCGGCTGCGCGAGCCGCTGTCCTTCCTGTTCCGCCTCGCCAGGCAGTTGAAGGCGCAGCGCGAAGTGGTTCGCGGCAAGCCGGAGAGCTTCAACCGGCCCGACTACAACTTCCGCCTGCCCGATGCCCAGGGCGAGCCCACCGGCGAGGAGCGGGTGCAGATCACCACCCGCCAGCGCGGTGCGCCGCTGGACCTGATCGTGTCGGAAGCGATGATCCTGGCCAACAGCAGCTGGGGCGGCTGGCTCGGCGAGCTCGGCGTACCCGCGCTCTACCGCAGCCAGGCCAGCCTGGCGCCGGGCATCAAGGTGCGCATGGGCACCCGCGCCCTGCCGCACGCCGGCCTGGGCGTGAAGAGCTATGCCTGGAGCACCTCGCCGCTGCGCCGCTACACCGACCTGGTGAACCAGTGGCAGATCATCGCGGCCGCGCGCCACGGCAAGACCGCCGCGCTGGCGGCGCCCTTCAAGCCGAAGGATGCCGACCTGTTCTCCATCCTCTCGGGCTTCGATGCCGCCTATGCCGCCTACAACGCGCACCAGGGCGGCATGGAGCGCTTCTGGACCCTCAAGTACCTGGAGCAGGAAAACATCACCGAACTCGAGGCGACGCTGATCAAGGACGTGCCCAACGGCGCCTTGGCGCGCGCCGATACGCTGCCGCTGGTGTTCCAGGTCACCGGCACGCAGGGCCTGGCGCGCGGGGCACGCGTGCGTGTCAAGCTCGGCGAGGTCGACGAGATCGCGCTCGACGTGCACGGCACCGTCATCGAGCGCCTCGACACGACGCCGGCCGAGGCGGCTGCGGAAGACGAAGGCGAGGAAGAAGAAGTCGCCGGACCGATCGCCATTGCCGTGGACCTGGCCGACAGCGACGAGGCGGCCCCACCGGAGAAGATCACGGCATGAGCACGGCACGGTTGCCCGAAGGTGCTCGCCCCCTCCTTCAGGAGGGAGTGCGCGAAGTACATGAAGTGACGAGCATGGGGGAGGTCGCCTCGTGAACCTGCGCGACTTGAGCAGCCTGCAAATCGCGCTCGGCATTTCGGTCGCCGCGCATGCCCTGCTGCTCGCGTTCCGCTTTGCCGACCCCGAGTCCTTCAACCGGGTCTTCACCGAGACGCCGCTCGAAGTCATCCTGGTCAACGCCAAGAGCAACGAACGGCCCGAGAAAGCCCAGGCCATCGCCCAGAGCTCGCTGGCCGGCGGCGGCGACCTCGAGCGCGGCCGCGCCACCAGCCCGCTGCCGCCCTCCACCTTCACCGCCATCGGCGACTCGATGGAAGACGCCCAGCGGCAGGTCGAGGCCATGCAGGCCCAGCAGATGCTGCTGCTGGCGCAGATCAAGCAGCAGCTCGCCGCGATGCCGCTGCCCGATCCGCGCCACCAGGGCAACCCCAGCGAGTCCAAGGCGCGCGAGGAAAGACGCCGCCAGCTGATCGAAATGCTGGCCGAGATCGAGCGCCGGGTGAACGAGGAGAATGCCCGGCCCAAGAAGCGCTACCTCAGCCCCGCCACGCGCGAGGCCACCTATGCCGTCTACGTCGATGCTTTGCGCCGCAAGATCGAGGCGCGCGGCACCGAGAACTTCCCAGAGCTCTCGGGCAAGAAGCTCTACGGCGAGCTCACGATGCTGGTGACCGTCAACTTCGACGGCGCGATCCTCGGCACCGAGGTCGTCGAGGGTTCGGGCAATGCGACCCTGGACCGGCGCGCACAGGCCATCGTGCGCAGCATCGGCAGCTTCGGCAAGTTCACCGACGCCATGCGGCGGCAAACCGACCAGATCGTGCTGCCCTCGCGCTTCAAGTTCACCCGCGACGAGACGCTCGAGACCCAAGTCTCCTCGTCGCCGTCCAAACAGTGAGCCGGACGCCATGGACCTCTATTGCGTGATGGGCAATCCGGTCGAGCACAGCCGCTCGCCCTGGATTCATGCGCGCTTCGGCGAGCTCACCGGCCAGGTGCTGGACTACGGCCGCCGCCTGGTGCCGCGGGACGGCTTCGAGGCCGCGGTGGCCGCCTTTCGCGCCGAGACGAGCGGCACGGCGCGCGGCTGCAACGTCACCGTGCCCTTCAAGTTCGAGGCCGCGGCGCTGGCCCAGCACCTGAGCCCACGCGCCATGCTGGCGCGCGCGGTCAACACGCTGCGCTTCGACGAGGACGGCATCCATGGCGACAACACCGACGGCGCAGGCCTCGTCGCCGACATCACGCAGCACGCCGGCGTGCCACTGGCCGGGAGCGAGCTGCTGCTGCTGGGCGCGGGCGGCGCTGCGGCCGGCGTGCTGGGCCCGTTGCTGGAAGCCGGACCGCGCCGTGTGGTGGTGGCCAACCGCACGCTGGCCAAGGCCATCGACCTGGTGCGGCGCCATGCGGCGCTGGCGCTGCAGCATGGCATCGACCTGGAGGCGCACGAACTGCAGTCCGTGCCCGGGGAGTTCGATGTGGTGGTGAACGGCACCGCCTCCAGCCTTGCGGGCGGCGAGGTGCCGGTGGCGGCCCGCGTGCTCAAGCGCGGCGCGCTGGCCGTCGACATGATGTATGGGCCGGCCGCCGCGGGCTTCATGGAATGGGCCCGCGAACACGGCGCGGTGCCGCGCGACGGACTGGGCATGCTGGTCGAACAGGCCGCCGAGTCCTTCGCCCTCTGGCGCGGCGTGCGGCCGCCTTCGGGCCAGGTGCTGGCCGAGATGCGCGCGATGGTCGACGGCAAGTGAAGGCTCTTCTGCGCTGGGTGCTGTGCCTGCTCTTTGCGGCCGTGGCGCTCGAAGTCTTCTTCATCGGCCGCATCGCCGCGATGGCGGTGATCGATCCGCAGTCCACCGCCTTCCAGCGTTCCGAGGCCTGGCAGCTCGCGAGCGAGGGGCGCAGCAACGGCGAGCGCGGCTGGAAACAAGCATGGGTGCCTTATTCGCAGATCGCAGACAGCCTGAAGCGCGCGGTGATCGCGAGTGAGGACAGCGAATTCATCTATCACAACGGCGTCGAGTGGGAGGCCGTCGAGCGCGCGCGCCAGCGCAATGCCAGGGCCGAGCAGATCGCGGCCCGGCGGGCGGCGCAGATGCGCGCACGCGGCAAGGAGCCGCGGCCGGTGCAACTGCGCGGCGGCTCGACCATCACGCAGCAGCTGGCCAAGAACCTGCTGCTGTCGGGCGAGCGCACGCTGCTGCGCAAGGGCCAGGAACTGCTGCTTTCGGTTGCATTGGAGCTGCTGCTGGACAAGCAGCGCATCCTCGAAATCTACCTCAACAGCGTGGAGTGGGGCGAAGGCATCTTCGGCGCAGAGGCGGCCGCGCAGCACTACTTCAAGAAGCCGGCCTCGCGGCTCGGCGCGCATGAGGCGGCGAAACTGGCGGTGATGCTGCCGAGCCCGAAGTTCTTCGAGCGGCGGTCCGGATCGGCCTACCTCGCGGGCCGCACGGCCACCATCGTGGCGCGCATGCCGTCGGCCGAGCTGCCCTGATCTGCAGGGGCAGCGCGCACATCGAGGAGGGGAATCTGGAGCGGGAAAAGAGTCTCGAACTCTCGACCTCAACCTTGGCAAGGTTGCGCTCTACCAACTGAGCTATTCCCGCGTTTGAAGGGTCCGAATCATAGCGGATTCACGAGGCCTCTTCGGCCGCGGCACGAGAAAAACCTGCATGCGCCGCCCGTATCATCGCCGCCATGCTTGCAAAGTTCACGGGGTGGGTGCTGCTGGGCCTGATCCGGCTCCTCACCGGTGCCCAGGCGCGCTGGTGGGGCTGCCCGCCCAAGGCCGAGCAGCGCATCTACTTCGCCAACCATCAGAGCCATCTGGACCTGGTGATGATCTGGGCCGCGCTCCCCGAGGAGCTGCGCAGCATCACCCGGCCGATCGCGGCGCGCGACTACTGGGCCACCACGCCCTTCAAGCGATGGATCACCACCGAGGTGTTCAATGCGATCTACGTGGAACGCGGCGGCAGTGCGCCCGCCCCTGCACCTGCGCCGGCCGCGCCCCGCGAGCGCATCGAGCCCGTGTTCGAAGAAGCGATGCCCCTCGTGGATCCCGAGCCGGTCGACGCCATGCAGGGCGAGCTGCCGCTGGCATCGCCACCGGCCGATGCACCACCCGCGCCACAGCCGGGCAGCGCCGAAGCGCTGCTGCCGCTGCAGCCGCTGATCGAGGCGCTGCAGAGCGGCGACTCGATCATCATCTTTCCCGAGGGCACGCGCGGCAACACCGGCGAGCCGCAGAAATTCAAGTCGGGCCTCTACACGCTGGCGCAGATGTTCCCCGAGGTGGTGCTGGTGCCGGCCTGGATCGACAACGTGCAGCGCGTGATGCCCAAGGGCGAGGTCGTGCCGGTGCCGATCCTCTGCTCGGTCACCTTCGGCGCGCCGATCCGCCTCGAGGACAGCGAGGAGCGGCGTCCTTTCCTCGACCGCGCGCGCGAGTGCGTCATCGCATTGCGGTACGTATAGATGAACGAATACCTCCGACAGCTCTCGCCCACGCACCAGGTGGCGGCCCTGTTCTTCATCGTCTTCGGCCTGCTGGTGATGGTGAGCATCGCGGCCTTTTTGCTGAGCTTTCGCGAGCGCCGCAACCCGCGTCACGACGAGCGCTGGCAGCGCGAGCTGGCGCATTTCCGCCGGCTGCTGGGCACCACATGGTTCATGGCGGTGATCTTCTGGATCGGCTGGGCGCTGGGCGAGACGATGGCCACCGTGCTCTTCGCGCTGATCTCCTTCTTCACGCTGCGCGAGTTCATCACGCTGTCGCCGACCCGGCGCGGCGACCACCGCAGCCTGATCCTGGCCTTCTTCGTGGTGCTGCCGATCCAGTTCTGGCTGGTGGCGACGGCGCGCTTCGACCTCTTCACCGTGTTCATTCCGGTCTACGTCTTCCTCGCCATCCCGGTGGTGAGCGCGCTGGCCGACGATCCCAACCACTTCCTCGAACGCAACGCCAAGCTGCAGTGGGGCATCATGGTCTGCGTCTACGGCATGAGCCATGTGCCGGCACTGCTGCTGCTCTCCTTCCCGGGCTACGAGGGCAAGAGCGCGTTTCTCGTGTTCTTCCTGGTCTTCGTGGTGCAGACTTGCGTGCTGGTGCAGCACCTCATCGCGCGGCGCAGCAGCCTGCCCGGCGAAGAAGCGCCGGCGGAAGCCGCCGAAGCGACCGGCGGGCGCCTGCAGCGCGTCGGCGACTGGCTCTTCAGGGATGCGCCTGCCGCGCCGCATGTGAGCCGCAGCTTCAACTGGCGCAGCTGGGCCATCGGCATGGCGATCGCGAGCGTCGTTGGCGCGCTGTTCTCCTTCATCACGCCCTTCCGCTTCGGCCAGGCGCTGGCCGTCTCCCTGCTCGCCTGCGTGGCCGGCTCGATGGGCCACCTGGTGATGAAGGCGCTCAAGCGCGACCGCGGCATTCCGAACTGGGGCCGGCGCGGCGTGGGCGTGACCGGGGCCAACGGCCTGCTGGACCGCGTCGATGCACTGTGCTTCGCGGCCCCGGTGTTCTTCCATTCGGTTCGCTGGTACTTCGGTGCCTGAGGCGCGGCCCGGCATGCGCATCCTCGGCATCGACCCCGGCCTGCAGACCACCGGCTTCGGCCTGGTGGACATGGACGGCCACGCGCTTCGCTACGTCGCCAGCGGCACCATCAGCACCCGCAGCGTGTCGCAAGGCGAGCTGCCGGCGCGGCTCAAGGTGCTTTTCGACGGCATCGGCGAGATCGTGGCCCGCTACCAGCCCGATGCGGCGGCGGTGGAGATCGTGTTCGTCAATGTCAACCCGCAATCCACCCTGCTGCTCGGCCAGGCCCGCGGCGCCTGCCTCACGGCGCTGGTGACGAACGCGCTGCCCGTGGCCGAGTACACCGCCCTGCAGATGAAGCAGGCCGTCGCCGGCCACGGTCGCGCCGCCAAGGCGCAGGTGCAGGAAATGGTGCGGCGCCTGCTGCAGCTGCCCGGCGTGCCCGGCAGCGATGCGGCCGACGCGCTGGGCATCGCGATCACCCATGCGCATGTGGGCAGCTCGATGGCCCGGCTCGGCCAGGCGGCGGTGCTGGCGCGCAGCACCAGCGGGATGTATCGGAAGGGTCGAACGCGCTGAGACTGGCCGTTCGGCGCGTCGGTCAGCGCAGCAGCTGATGCGTCGACGTCTTGGCTGCCTTCTTGCCGAAGGTCAATATGGGCGCGTGGCCGGCAGCCTGTGCGCTTGCGGCCAGCAGACATCCATCTCTTCCACGGACAGCGCGCGTCCGGGGCGCGCCAGGAGGCCGCGCAAGTTCTTGGCGGGCTTCGAGGGCGGCCGCTTCAGGATGATGGTGTCGTCATCCACCACCGTCACCAAGAGCCGGTCGCCCGCTTCCAAGCCGAGCCGAGCCCGCGCCGCGCTCGGCAGCGTCATCTGACCTTTGGATGTCAGCGTGGTTTGCACCACATTCCTTACAAAGAGGTAAGGAAATCACTTCAGAGCGCGCGCTCGGCAATCAGCACCGCGAAGAACCCGAAGGCTGCCAGCAGCGTCCACTTGAGCACGATCCACCCGAAGCGCTTGTACTTGGGCTGGCCGGTCCCGGCATAGAAGGCAAAGGAAACGCCGGCCGCCAGCAGGAGCAGCAGGATGGCCCAGCGGAACAGCAGCATCGGTCGCTTGCCTACCAGGCCCGCGCGACTTCGGCGAAGCCGGCCGGCGCCTGGCGCTGGTCGTCGAAGCTGACGATCTCGTAGGCGTCTTTCTGGGCCAGCAGCTCGCGCAGCAGCTTGTTGTTGAGCGCATGGCCGGAGCGGAAGGCGCTGTAGGCCGCGAGCAGCGGGCGGCCGATGACGTAGAGGTCGCCCATGGCGTCGAGGATCTTGTGCTTGACGAACTCGTCGTCGTAGCGCAGCCCGCCGGCATTGAGCACCTTGGTGTCGTCCATCACGATCGCGTTGTCGAGCCCGCCGCCCAGCGCCAATCCCTTGGAGCGCATGTACTCGACCTCCTTGGTGAAGCCGAAGGTGCGCGCGCGCGCGATGTCGCGGCTGTAGGAGCCCGAGCCCAGGTCGAACTCGAAGCGCTGGCCGCTGGCGTTGACCACGCGGTGGTCGAAGTCGATCTCGAAGCTCAGCTTGAAACCGTGGTAAGGCACCAGGCGCGCCCACTTGAGGTCGTGGCCCTCGCCCTCGCGCACCTCGACCGGCTTCGTGACCTTGATGAAGCGGCGCGGCGCATCCTGCAGCACGATGCCCGCGCTTTGCAGCAGGAACACGAAGGACGAGGCCGAGCCGTCGAGGATCGGCACCTCGTCGGCCGTGATGTCGATCTGCAGGTTGTCGATGCCCAGGCCCGCACAGGCCGACATCAGGTGCTCGACCGTCTGCACCTTGGCGCCGTTGGTGGACACGGTGGAGGCCAGCCGCGTGTCGGTCACGGCCTCGGCGCGCATGGGGATCTCCACCGGCTCGGGCAGGTCGACGCGGCGGAACACGATGCCCGCATCGATGGGCGCCGGCCTGAGCGTCAGCTCGACGCGCTGGCCGCTGTGCAGCCCCACGCCGACCGCGCGGGTGATGGATTTCAGGGTTCGTTGTTGGAGCACGGCAGCGATTTTAGGAGCGCGAGGCACCCGGCGCGCCGTGCGCCTCGCTATCTCCGCAATAGCCACCATGTTCAGGCCGTTCAGTCGGCTTGACGACGCAGGAAGGCGGGGATCTCGATGTCGTCCATCCCGCCCGTCGACAGCGCGTCCACCTTGGCGGCGGCCATGGTGCGGTTGGTGCGCCACACGCTGGGCACGGCCATGCCGTCGTAGTTGGGCTGGCTGGGGTGGCCCTGCACGGTGCCGCCGAGGGTCGGCACGCCGAACGGGATGTTGTCGGTGCCGGTGCGGATCACCTCCAGCGTCGGCGCCTGGCGGCGCGCGTCCTGGCGCGACAGGCCGGTGGCGACCACCGTCACGCGCATCTCGTCGCCCAGGCTGTCGTCGTAGGCGGCACCGTAGATCACGTGCGCGTCTTCCGCTGCGAAGGCGCGGATGGTGGTCATGGCCAGCTTCGATTCGCTCAGCTTCAGCGAGTTCTTCGATGCCGTCACCAGCACCAGCACGCCCTTGGCGCCCGAGAGGTCGATGCCTTCGAGCAGCGGGCAGGCCACGGCCTGTTCCGCGGCGATGCGCGCGCGGTCCGGGCCCGAGGCCGCGGCGGTGCCCATCATGGCCTTGCCCGGCTCGCCCATCACGGTGCGCACGTCCTCGAAGTCGACGTTCACGCCGCCGTACTCGTTGATGATCTCCGAGATCCCGCCCACTGCGTTCTTCAGCACGTCGTTGGCATGCGCGAAGGCTTCGTCCTGCGTGACGTCCTCGCCCAGCACGTCGAGCAGCTTCTCGTTGAGCACCACGATCAGCGAGTCGACGTTCGCCTCCAGCTCGGTCAGCCCGGCGTCGGCATTGGTCATGCGGCGGCCGCCTTCCCAGTCGAAGGGCTTGGTCACCACGCCCACGGTGAGGATGCCCATCTCCTTGGCCACGCGCGCGATCACCGGCGCCGCACCGGTGCCGGTGCCGCCGCCCATGCCGGCCGTGATGAACAGCATGTGGGCGCCGTTGATCGCGCCGCGGATGTCGTCGACCGCCGCTTCCGCCGCGTCGCGGCCCTTCTCGGGCTTGCTGCCGGCGCCCAGGCCGTTGGTGCCGAGCTGGATGGTCTTGTGCGCGTTGCTGCGCTGGAGCGCCTGCGCATCGGTGTTCGCGCAGATGAACTCGACGCCCTGGACGCGCCGCTCGATCATGTGCGAGACCGCGTTGCCGCCGCCGCCGCCCACGCCGATCACCTTGATCTGCGTGCCTTGGTTGAACTCTTCGATTTCGATCATTTCGATGGCCATTTCTGACTCCTTGAATTTGCAGTTGCCTTGCTTGTACGAATGTGTTGTTTTGAGGGTCACCGTCTGCCCTCCCGCGGCGGCCCGGTGCGCCGCCATCGCTCGTTGAAATGCCGGGGGGGACTCAGGGTCCGCTGGATCTGCGGACCGACGAGCCAAAGTGGTGTGCTGTCCATCATCAGAAGTTCCCCACGATGAAGTCCTTGAAGCGGCCGAAGGCGGTCTTTACGGAGCCGTTCTTCTGGGCGACCTTGAAGCCGCGCAGCCGTGCATAACGCGCCTCTTCCAGCAGGCCCATCACGGTCGCGGCGCGCGGCTGCGCGACCATGTCCGACAGCGCGCTCGAATACTTGGGGATGCCGCGGCGCACCGGCTTGAGGAAGATGTCCTCGCCCAGCTCGACCATGCCCGGCATCACCGCGCTGCCGCCGGTCAGCACCACGCCGGAGGACAGCACCTCCTCGTAGCCCGACTCGCGCACCACCTGCTGCACCAGCGAGAAGATTTCTTCCACCCGCGGCTCGATCACGCCGGCCAGCGCCTGCTTGCTGAGCATGCGCGGCCCGCGGTCGCCGAGCCCCGGCACCTCCACCTGCGTCTCGGGATCGGCCAGCAACTGCTTGGCATAGCCGTTCTCGACCTTGATGTCCTCGGCGTCCTTGGTGGGCGTGCGCAGCGCCATCGCGATGTCGCTGGTGATGAGGTCGCCGGCGATCGGGATCACCGCGGTGTGGCGAATCGCGCCGTTGGTGAAGATGGCGACGTCGGTGGTGCCGGCGCCGATGTCCACCAGCACCACGCCGAGCTCGCGCTCGTCCTCGGTCAGCACCGCCTGGCTGGAGGCGAGCGGGTTGAGCATCAGCTGGTCGACCTCCAGCCCGCAGCGGCGCACGCACTTGATGATGTTCTCGGCCGCGCTCTGGGCGCCGGTCACGATGTGGACCTTGGCCTCGAGCCGCATGCCGCTCATGCCGATCGGCTCCTTCACGTCCTGGCCGTCGATCACGAACTCCTGCGGCTCCACCAGCAGCAGGCGCTGGTCGCTGGAGATGTTGATCGCGCGCGCGGTCTCCACCACGCGGGCCACGTCGGCCTGCGTGACTTCCTTGTCCTTGACCGCCACCATGCCGCTCGAATTGATGCCGCGGATGTGGCTGCCCGTGATGCCGGTGTAGACGCGGCTGATCTTGCAGTCGGCCATCAGCTCCGCTTCCTTGAGCGCCTGCTGGATGCTCTGCACCGTGGCGTCGATGTTCACCACCACGCCGCGCTTGAGCCCGTTGCTGGGCGCGATGCCCAGCCCCGCCAGCTTGAGCTCGCCGGTGGGCAGGACCTCGGCCACCACCGCCATCACCTTGGCGGTGCCGATGTCGAGTCCGACGACCAGGTCTTTGTATTCCTTGGACATGAATTTCCTCTGCTCTCTATTTCTTCCTGGGCGGTGGCGGTTCTGTCGTGACCGTGGTGACGCCGCGCAGCCGCAGTGCATAGCCTTCGTGGTGGCGCAGGTCGGCGCCTTCGACGGCGGAGACGCTGCGCCCGTACTGTCTGGCGACCGGCGCCACAGTGACCAGGAAGCGCTGCGTGCGGGCCGCCACTTCCTCGCTGCGGCCCCGGCCCAGCTCGAGCACCGCCCCGCTGTCGAGCACGACGCTCCAGCTGCCGCGGCTCGACAGCTTCAGCTGATCGATCGCCAGTTCGTAGGGCGAAAACAGCGGCTGCAGCACGCGGTACATGCCCAGCACCTGGCCGGCCTGCTCGGGCGGGCCTCCGAGGCGCGGCAGGTCGTCGTCCACCTCGGCGACGTTGGCATCGAAGACCTCGCCGAAGCCGTTGATCAGCCGCGAATCGGCCTCGTCGCCCCAGTGCGCCACCGGCACATGCTCGGTCAGCGTCGCGCGCAGCTTGTTGGGGAACTCGCGCCGCACCACCGCCTTGCGCACCCAGGGCACGGATTCGAAGGCCGCCCGCGCCTTCGCCAGGTCGACGGTGAAGAAGTTGCCGGCCAGCTGCGGCGCGACGTTGGCGCGCAGCGTGACCGCGTTGTTGTGCGTGACCTCGCCGTCCACCTTGATGCCGGCGAGCGGGAAGAAGGGCTGGCGCAGCACCCACCAGGCCCCCGCCGCCAGCAGCACGAGCGCGAACAACGCGTACACCAGGGTCGCGGTCACGTTCATGAGCTTGACGTCGAAGGGCACGTGGACGCTATCGGCCATCAGATCTCCCCCAGGCTGTGCCGCTGCGCGGCTCCGCCACCCCCATCGCAAGCGAGGGGGCGAGCACCTTCGGGCGGCCGGGCGGTGCTCATCAGACCTCCGCCCTCGAATCCAGCGTGGCGGAAGCCAGCACGCGCAAGCACAAGTCCTCATAGGAGATGCCGGCAGCGCGCGCCGACATGGGCACCAGCGAGTGGCTCGTCATGCCCGGCGAGGTGTTCATCTCCAGCAGGAAAGGCTTGCGGTCGCTGGCGCGGATCATCAGGTCGGCGCGGCCCCAGCCGCGGCAGCCGAGCTGGTGGTAGGCCGCCAGCGAGATGCGCCGGATCTCATGCTCCTCGGCCTCCGGCAGGCCGCTCGGGCAGTGGTACTTCACGTCGTCGGTGAAGTACTTGTTCTGGTAGTCGTAGGCGCCCTCCGGCGCGGCGATGCGCACCACCGGCAGCGCCTGCGCGTTCAGGCCGTTGCCCAGCACGGCGCAGGTGACTTCCTCGCCTTCGATGAACTCCTCGCACAGCACGTCGGTGTCGTAGCCGACGGCAAGCGTCACGGCATCCTGCATCTCGGAATAGCCCATGACCTTGGTCACGCCGATGGAAGAGCCCTCGCGCGGCGGCTTGACGATCAGGGGCAGGCCCAGCACGTCGGGCACGGCCATGACCTGCTCGCGGCTCTGCTGGTCGAAGGCCAGGCGCACATAGCGTGGCGTCGGCAGGCCGTCGGCCTGCCAGATGCGCTTGGTCATGACCTTGTCCATGGCCACGGCCGAGGCCATCACGCCCGAGCCGGTGTAGGGGATGCCCAGCAGCTCCAGCGCGCCCTGCACCGTGCCGTCCTCGCCGTGGCGGCCGTGCAGCACCACGAAGCAGCGCGCGAAGCCCTCGTGCTTGAGCTCGACGAGCTCGCGCTCGGCCGGGTCGAAGGCATGCGCATCGACGCCGCGCGAGCGCAGCGCCTCGAGCACGCCGGTGCCCGACATGATGGAAATCTCTCGCTCGGCCGACGTGCCGCCGAACAGCACCGCGACCTTGCCGAAGTCTTGCGGGTTCACAGGGACCTCCCTGAAGAAGAAACCGAACCGCCCAGCTCGACCACCTTGGCCGGCACGGCGCCGATGGAGCCGGCGCCCATGCAGATCACGACGTCGCCGTCGTGCGCGTTGTCCAGGATCGCCTGCGGCATGGCGGCGATGTCGTCGACGAAGACCGGCTCGAGCTTGCCAGCGACGCGGATCGCCCGCGCCAGCGAGCGGCCGTCGGCCGCCACGATGCGCGCTTCGCCGGCGGCGTAGACCTCGCCGAGCAGCACGGCATCGGCGCCGCCGATGACCTTGACGAAGTCCTCGAAGCAGTCGCGCGTGCGGGTGTAGCGGTGCGGCTGGAAGGCCAGCACCAGGCGCCGGCCCGGGAAGGCGCCGCGCGCGGCGGCAATGGTGGCCGCCATCTCGACCGGGTGGTGGCCGTAGTCGTCGATCAGCGTGAAGCTGCCCAGGCCGTGGGCGCCGCGCAGCTTGACGTCGCCATAGCGCTGGAAGCGCCGGCCCACGCCCTTGAAGTCGGCCAGGCCGCGCTGCACCGCCTCGTCGGGCACGTTGAGCTCGACCGCCACCGCGATCACCGCCAGCGCGTTGCGCACGTTGTGCTCGCCCGGCAGGTTGAGGACGATGTCCAGGTCGGGCAAGGTGACGCCGTTGCGCCGCTGCGCGGTGAAGTGCATCTGCTGGCCGACCGCGCGCACGTTCACGGCGCGCACCTGCGCATCCTCCCCGAAGCCGTAGCTGGTGACCGGGCACGAGACCTCGGTCACGATCTCGCGCACCGCCGGGTCATCGGTGCACAGGATCGCCACGCCGTAGAAGGGCATCCGGTGCAGGAAGTCGACGAAGGCTTTTTTCAGCTTCGCGAAGTCGTGCCCGTAGGTCTCCATGTGGTCGGCGTCGATGTTCGTGACCACGGCCATGACCGGCAGCAGGTTCAGGAAGGAGGCGTCGGATTCGTCGGCCTCCACCACGATGTAGTCGCCGCTGCCCAGCTGCGCATTGGCGCCGGCGCTATTGAGCCGGCCGCCGATGACGAAGGTCGGGTCCAGGCCCGCGGCAGCGAGGACGCTGGCCACCAGGCTGGTGGTGGTGGTCTTGCCGTGCGTGCCGGCGATCGCGATGCCCTGCTTGAGCCGCATCAGCTCGGCCAGCATCAGCGCGCGCGGAACCACGGGAATGCGCTTCTCGCGCGCCGCCACCACCTCGGGGTTGTCGCCCTGCACGGCGGTGGAGGTGACGACCGCGTCGGCCCCCGCGATGTGGGCCGCGTCGTGGCCGACGAAGGTGCCGATGCCCAGCCCCGCGAGCCGCTTGAGCGTGGCGCTGTCGGCCAGGTCGGAGCCCGTGATCTTGTAGCCCAGGTTGAGCAGCACCTCGGCGATGCCGCTCATGCCGGAGCCGCCCACGCCTACGAAGTGGATATGGCGGATGGCGTGCTTCATTTGGCCAACTCCTCGCAAGCGCGCACCATCGCCTCGACGGCCTCGGTCTTCTGCATCGTCTTGGCCTTCACGGCGCGTTCCATGAGCGCGGGGCGCCCGGTTTTCTGTAGCAAATCGGCCAGCAATTCGGGAGTCAGTTCTGTTTGTTGAACGAGCCAGCCCCCGCCCGCGTCGACGAGGAAGCGGGCGTTGGTGGTCTGGTGGTCGTCCACGGCGGAAGGGAAAGGCACGAACAGCGCAGCTGCGCCGACGGCCGCGATCTCGGTGACGGTGCTCGCGCCGGCGCGCGCGACGATCAGGTCGGCGTCGGCGTAGGCGCGTGCGGTGTCTTCGATGAAGGGGGTGAGCTCGCCCTCGACGCCGGCGGCGGCGTAGTTGGCGCGCAGTTCGTCGATCTGCTTGGCGCCGCTCTGGTGCAAGACGCTCGGGCGCTGCTCGGGCGCGATGCGCGCCAGCGCCTTGGGCACCACGGCATTGAGCGCCTTCGCGCCCAGGCTGCCACCCACCACCAGCAGCTTGAGCGGGCCGCTGCGGCCGGCGAAGCGCGTGGCCGGGTCGGGCTGCGACACGAAGGCAGCGCGCAGCGGATTGCCGATCCACTGGGCCTTCTTCATCACGTTCGGGAAGGCGGTGAAGACGCGGTCGGCCACGCCGGCCAGGATCTTGTTGGCGAGCCCGGCCACCGAGTTCTGCTCGTGCAGCACCAGCGGCTTGTTGAGCAGCACGCTCATCATGCCGCCCGGGAAGGTGATGTAGCCGCCCAGGCCCAGCACCACGTCGGGCCGCACCCGGCGCACCACGGCCAGGCTCTGCCAGAAGGCGCGGAGCAGGCGCATGGGCAGCAGCGCCAGGGTGACGGGCCCCTTGCCGCGCACACCGCCGAACTGCACGGGCTCGAAGGCGAAGCCGCGCGGCGGCACCAGCTTTTCTTCCATGCTGCCGGGCGCGCCGAGCCAGTGCACGCGCCAGCCGCGATCGCGCAAAGCCTCGGCCACGGCCAGGCCAGGGAAGATGTGGCCGCCCGTGCCGCCCGCCATGACGAGTGCGGTCCTGCTCATCGGTCGGCCCCCACGCTCGGCACTGGTGTGTCCTCGCTCATACGCGGCCTCCGCGCATGAGAACCCGGTTCTCGTAGTCGATGCGCAGCACGAGCGCCAGGGCGATCACGTTCATCAGGATGGCCGAGCCGCCGAAGCTCATCAGCGGCAGCGTCAGCCCCTTGGTCGGCAGCGCGCCCAGGTTCACGCCCATGTTGATGAAGGCCTGGAAGCCGATCCAGATGCCCACCCCTTGCGCCACCAGCCCGGCGAACACGCGGTCCAGCGCGATGGCCTGGCGGCCGATGTGCATGATGCGGCGGGTCAGCCAGAGGAACAGGCCGATGGCCAGCAGCACGCCGACCAGGCCGAACTCCTCGCCGATCACCGCCATCAGGAAGTCGGTGTGGGCCTCCGGCAGCCAGTGCAGCTTCTCGACGCTGCCGCCCAGGCCGACGCCGAAGATCTCGCCGCGGCCGATCGCGATCAGCGAATGCGAGAGCTGGTAGCCCTTGCCCAGCGCATGCTCCTCGCTCCACGGATCGAGGTAGGCGAAGATGCGCTCGCGCCGCCAGGGGCTGCTGGCCACGATGGTGCCGAAAGCCACCACCACCAGCGCCGCGATGAGGAAGAACATGCGGGCGTTGACGCCGCCCAGGAACAGGATGCCCATTGCGATCACGGCGATCACCATGAAGGCGCCCATGTCGGGCTCGGCCATCACCAGCATGCCGACCACCACCACCGCCACGCCCATCGGCAGCACGGCGCGGAAGAAGCGCTCCTTGATTTCCATCTTGCGCACCATGTAGCTGGCGGCGTAGAGGATCATCGCGAGCTTGGCCAGCTCCGAGGGCTGGAAGCGCATGAAGCCCATCGGCAGCCAGCGGCGCGCGCCGTTGACGTTGATGCCGATGTGCGGAATGAGCACCGCAACCAGCAGCAGCAGCGAGGCCACGAAGAGCCAGGGCGCGGCGCGCTCCCAGGCCTGCATGGGCACCTGGAAGGCGAGCAGCGCCGCCACGAAGGCGATCACGACCGAAGCGATGTGCCGCGTGAGGAAGTAGCTGGCGCTGTAGCCGGCACGTGCGAAGCGCGGGTTGTCGGGCAGCGCGATCGAGGCCGAGTACACCATCACCAGCCCCCAGGCCAGCAGCGCGACCGTGACCCAGGCCAACGCCTGGTCGAAGCCCAGCACGCGCACCGGTGCGGCCTTGGTCTGCGTCATGCCGGCATTGCCCAGGCGCACCGGCAGGTGCATGGGCAAGGCGTCCATGCTGGTCTTGGCGCGGCTGAACCAGCCCTCCCAGAAGCGGGGGCTCTTGTTGGGGGTGGCGGCGGCGGTCGAGCTCAATGGATGACCTCCGCCCCGCGGGCTGCGGTGCTATTCGCCTTCGGAGCGGCCGTGCGGCTCACTGGAGTACCTTCGCCTTCGGCTGCGGTGCCATTCGCCTTCGGAGCGGCCGTGCGGCTCATACGCCCTCTCCGTTCGGCATGACCGTATCGGCGCCGTCGTCACGCGGCGACTCGGCCCAGTCCTGCACGGCTTCGCAGAACACGGCGGCGCGGTGCGCGTAGTCCTTGAACATGTCGAAGCTGGCGCAGGCCGGCGAGAGCAGCACGGCGTCGCCGGGGTGGGCCCGGCGTGCCGCGGCCTTCACCGCGTCTTCCATCGAGGCGGCGTGCAGCAGCGGGACGCCGGTGGCGGCGAGCGCGGCTTCGATCAGCGGTGCGTCGCGGCCGATCAGCACCACGGCGCGCGCGTACTGGCGCACGGGTGCCGCCAGCGGCGCGAAGTCCTGCCCCTTGCCTTCGCCGCCGAGGATCACCACCACGCGGCGCTCCTCGCCCAGGCCGCTCAGCGCCGCGACGGTCGCGCCGACGTTGGTGCCCTTGCTGTCGTCGAAGAACTCGACCTCGTCCACGATGGTGACCGGCTCCACGCGGTGCGACTCGCCGCGGTATTCGCGCAGTCCATAGAGCATGGGCCCGAGCTGGCAGCCCGCCGCAGTGGCGAGCGCGAGCGCCGCCAGCGCATTGAGCGCGTTGTGCCGGCCGCGGATGCGCAGGGCATCGGCGGGCATCAGGCGCTGGATGTGGATCTCTTCCTCCTCGAGCGCGGCGCCTCGCTTGCGCTTCTGCGTCTCGTCGGCCTCCAGGGCGCGTACCAGCCAGGCCATGCCGTGGACCCGCTCGATGCCGTAGTCGCCCGGACGCAGGGGCATGCCGGCGCCGAAGGTCAGGACGGTGCGGGGCGACTGGCCCTTGGCCAGCTTGACGGGCGCAGGCTTCATCGCCATCACGGCCTCGTCCTCGCGGTTCAGCACCATGATGCTTTTTGCACCGAAGATGCGCGCCTTGGCGGCGGCATACGCGGCCATGTCGCCGTGCCAGTCGAGGTGGTCCTGCGTCACGTTGAGCACGGTCGCGGCGGTCGGCTCGAAGCCCTGCACGCCGTCGAGCTGGAAGCTGGAGAGCTCGAGCACCCACACTTCGGGCAGCGTGCCGGCATCGATGTGCGCGGCGAGCGTGTCCAGCAGGGTGGGCCCGATGTTGCCGGCCACCGCCACCGTCTTGCCCGCGCGCGCGACCAGCTGGCCGGTCAGCGCGGTGACGGTGGTCTTGCCGTTGGTGCCGGTCACGGCCAGCACGGCGGGCCGGTAGCCCTGGGGCGCCGCCGGAGCGGGCACGGGCGCAGGCGCCGGGGCCTCGGCATCGTCGTCGTCTTCGACCGCTGCGGACTCCGGCCCGGGGGCGAGTTGCGGCTCGTTGGCGGCCGGCGCTTCCTCTTGCGACAGCTGCGCTTCGGGCGTTTCGGACTCGGCTGGCGGCAGCGCCTCCGGCTCGGCCGCCGGCGCCGCTTCCTCGGCATGCTCGACCACGCGCAGGTCGGCCAGCGCGTGCGCGAAGAGGTCCAGCTCGCCGCCCACCGGCAAGCCCACGGCCTTCGCGGCGTCCACCACGACAGCCACCGAAGCCGGCGACAAGCCCGGCGAGCGATACACCGCCCGCACCGCCGTGCCTTCGACCAGCGCGGCCGTGAAGGGGCCGCCGACGAAGACCGCATCGGGCAGCTCGGCACGCAGGGCTTCGAGCTGCGGCGGGGCTTCGCGCGTGTCGGCCACCGTGAGCTTTGCTCCATGGCGGGCGCACCAGCGCGCCATCGCCAGGCCCGAGGCACCCAGCCCCAGGATCAGCACGTGTTGGTCTTGAAGATGCCGCATGGATGTCACCGCAGCTTCAAGGTCGACAGGCCCACCAGGCACAGCAGCATGGTGATGATCCAGAAGCGCACCACGACCTGCGTCTCGCGCCAGCCGCTCTTCTCGAAGTGGTGGTGCAGCGGCGCCATCTTGAGCACGCGCCGTCCCTCGCCGAAGCGCTTCTTGGTGTACTTGAAGTAGGCCACCTGCGCCATCACGGAGATCGCCTCGACCACGAAGATGCCGCCCATGACGAAGAACACGATCTCCTGGCGCACGATGATCGCGATGGTGCCGAGCGCGCCACCCAGCGCGAGCGCGCCCACGTCGCCCATGAAGACCTGCGCCGGATGGGTGTTGAACCAGAGAAAGGCCAGGCCGGCGCCGGCCATTGCCGAGCAGAACACCAGCAGCTCGCCCGAACCCGGGATGTGCGGGAACAGCAGGTAGCGCGAATAGACGGCGCTGCCCGTCACGTAGGCGAACACGCCCAGCGCAGAGCCGACCATCACCACCGGCATGATCGCCAGCCCGTCGAGGCCGTCGGTCAGGTTCACCGCGTTGCTGGCGCCCACGATCACCAGGTAGGTCAGGATCACGAAGCCGATGCCGCCGAGCGGATAGCTCACTTCCTTGAAGAACGGCACCAGCAGGTTGATCTTGGGCGGGAAGTCCAGTGCGAAGCCCGAGCCCACCCAGGCGTAGAACAGCTCGAGCACGCGCCAGTTGGAGCTTTCGGAAATGCTGAAGAGCAGGTAGACGGCCGCGACGAGGCCGACCACCGACTGCCAGATGTACTTCTCGCGCGAGCGCATGCCCTCGGGGTCTTTTCTCACCACCTTGCGCCAGTCATCCACCCAGCCGATGGCGCCGAAGCCCAGCGTGACCCACAGCACGATCCAGACGAAGCGGTTCGACAGGTCGAACCACAGGAGCGTCGCGAAGGCGATCGAGAACAGCACCAGCACGCCGCCCATGGTGGGCGTGCCGCTCTTGCTCAGGTGCGTCTCCATGGCGTAGCCGCGCACCGGCTGGCCGATCTTGAGCGCGGCGAGCCGGCGGATCACGTAGGGCCCGGCACCCAGGCCGAGCAGCAGCGCACTCAGCGCCGCCATCAGCGCACGAAAGGTGAGGTACTGGAAGACACGCAGGAAGCCCAGCTCCGGCGAAAGGGTCTGCAGCCATTGGGCAAGACTCATCAGCATGATGCGAACGTGCGCGGCGCATGGATCATGGCCGGCCCTCCTCTTTGTCGTTGTCGTTGTTCTGTTGCGCGCAAGCGGAGGCGATGGCCTGGACCACGCGCTCCATCCGCATGAAGCGCGAACCCTTGACCAGCACGCTGGCGATGCGCGGCAGCTGCGCGAGCACCGCGGCATCGAGCGCCTCGATGTCGCCGAAGTGCCGCGCCTCGGCACCGCCGGCGCGTGTGAAGGCGTCGGTGGCGTGGACCGATGCGTCGCCCAGCGCGTACAGCGATTCGATGCCGCGCTCCGCCGCCCAGGCGCCGACCTCGGCATGGAACTGCGGGCCGCGGTCGCCGACCTCGCCCATGTCGCCCAGCACCAGCAGGCGCGGGCCCGGCAGGCCGCTGAGCACGTCGACGGCGGCGCGCACGGAATCGGGGTTGGCGTTGTAGCTGTCGTCGACCACGGTGATGGCACGGCCGTCCGCCAGCAGCAGCTCGCTCGCCCGCGAACGCCCCTTGACGGGCTCGAAAGCGGCGAGGCCTTCGGCGATCTTTTCGACCGAAACCCCGCAGGCCAGTGCGCAGGCGATGGCCGCCAGCGCGTTCACCACGTTATGGCGCCCGGCGATGCGCAAGGTGGAGCGGATCTCGCCGAGCGGAGTGCGGGCCTCGAACTCCCAGGCGCCGTGCTTCCACTCGGCGCGGCCGAGCGCGATGTCGGCATTGGGCTGCTCGCCGAAGCTCAGGCAGCGCCGCGGCGCGCCCTCGTGCGCCATCTCGTTCCACAGCGCGGTGAAGGCGTCGCCGTAGGGGAAGACGGCCGTGCCGTTGTCCGGCAGCGCGGCGAACACGGCGCCGTTCTCGCGGGCCACCGCCTCGACCGTGGCCATGAACTCCTGGTGCTCGCGCTGTGCGTTGTTGACCAGGCCGATGGTGGGGCGGGCGATCGCGGCCAGCCGCGCGATCTCGCCCGGGTGGTTCATGCCCAGCTCGACCACCGCCAGCTGGTGGCGCTCGCGCAGGCGCAGCAGCGTCAGCGGCAGGCCGATCTCGTTGTTCAGGTTGCCGATGGTGGCCAGCGCCCGGTCCACGCCCGCGGCCCGCAGGATGGAGGCGATCATCTGCGTGACGGTGGTCTTGCCGTTGCTGCCGGTGACCGCGACCAGCGGCAGGTCGAACCGGGAACGCCAGCCCGCGGCCAGGGCGCCCAGGGCGGCCAGGGTGTCGGGCACTTCCAGGCCCGGAAGGCCGGCGGCCTCCAGCCCCCGATGCGCGATGGCCGCGGCGGCGCCGCGCGCGCGCGCTTCGGCCAGGAAGTCGTTGGCGTCGAAGCGCTCGCCCTTCAGCGCGACGAACAGGTCGCCGGCCGCCAGGGTGCGGGTGTCGCTGTGCACGCGCGAGATGGCCACGTCCGGATCGCCGATCAGGCGCGCGCCGGGAATCCAGGCCAGCGCCTCGCGGAGCGTCATCATGGGAGCTTCTTCAGCGCTCATGCTGCTCCCCTCCTTTGCGTCAATGCATCGATGGCATGCGCCCGGTCGGAGAAGGCGATGCGCTCGCCCGCGATCTCCTGCCAGGCCTCGTGGCCGCGGCCCGCCAGCAGCACGACGTCCTCGGGCGCGGCCTGGGCCAGCGTCTGGCGGATCGCTTCGGCGCGATCGGGCTCGACCTGGGCGGCCTCGGGGCGCGCCAGTCCCAGCAGGATCTGGCTGATGATGGCGCCGGGCTTCTCGCTGCGCGGGTTGTCGCTGGTCAGCACCACGCGATCGGCCTGCTTCTCGGCCACCGCGGCCATCATCGGCCGCTTGGCCCGGTCGCGGTCGCCGCCGCAGCCGAACATGCACCACAGCTGCCCGCCGCGTTGCCGCGCCAGCGGGCGCAGGCCGGCCAGCGCCTTGTCGAGCGCATCGGGCGTGTGGGCGTAGTCGACCACGGCCAGCGGCCGGCCCGGCAGGCTCACGCGCTCCATGCGGCCGGGCACGCTGTCCAGCCGGGCGCAGGCAGCCACGGCTTGCGCGAGCGTGAGGCCCAGCACGCGCAGGGTGCCGAGCACGCCGAGCAGGTTGGCCACGTTGTACTGGCCGATCAGCTGCGTCGACAGCCGCTCGGGCGCGGCTCCCTGCTCCACCACGGTGAACTGCAGGCCCTGGGCGTCGTAGCCGATCTGCGTCGCCGCGAGGCGGGCCGGCGCACCGGCAGCGGAGACGGTCCAGATGTCCGGAGCGCCCTCGCCGCGCTCGATCAAATTGGCCACCAGGCTCGCGCCGTGCACGTCGTCGATGTTGACCACCGCGGCGCGCAGGCCCGGCCAGCGGAACAGCTCGGCCTTGGCCTGCCAGTAGGCGTCCATGCTGCCGTGGTAGTCCAGATGGTCCTGGGTGAAGTTGGTGAACACCGCGACCGCGATGCGCGTGCCGTCCAGGCGGCGCTCGGCGATGCCGATCGAGGAGGCCTCGATCGCGCAAGCGCCGAAGTTGCGCTGCGCGTACGCGCGCAGCTCGCGCTGCAGCATCACCGGGTCGGGCGTGGTGAGGCCGGTGTAGGTGAGATCCGGCGGCACGCCGATGCCGAGCGTGCCCATCACGGCGCAGGGCCGCGTGCCGTCGTGCGCCGCCAGCGCCTGCGCCAGCCACCAGGCGGTGGAGGTCTTGCCGTTGGTGCCGGTGACGGCGAGCACGTCCAGGCGCGACGACGGGTGGTCGTGGAAGGCAGCGGCGATCGGTCCGGTCGCGGCCTTCAGGCCGGCGTAGCGCGCGATGCGCTCGTCGCCCGCGTCGAAGCCGAAAGCCTCGGCGCCTTCGGCCTCGACAAGGCAGGCCGCGGCGCCCTGGGCCAGCGCGGCCGCGACGTGGCGCCGGCCGTCGGTCGCCGCGCCCGGCCAGGCGACGAAGCCGTCGCCCGCGCCCACCGGACGGCTGTCGGCATGCAGCACGCCGCGCACGCGGGACTTCAGCCAGTCCGCGGCCTCGAGAGGGTTGCGGAGCGCCAGCATCAGAAGCTCTCCTCCACGCCGTTGGTCACGACCAGCGGTTTGACTGCCAGGTCCGGCGGCACGTTCATCATGCGCAGCGTCTGTTGCACCACTTCGCTGAACACGGGGGCCGCCACCAGGCCGCCGAAGTACTGGCCGGCGCTCGGCTCGTCGATCATCACCGCCACGATGATGCGCGGCTTCTCGATCGGCGCCATGCCGGTGAACCAGGAGCGGTACTTGTTGCTGGCGTAGCCCCTGCCGACCTGCTTGTGCGCGGTGCCCGACTTGCCGCCCACCGAATAGCCGATGGTCTGCGCGCGCTGGCCGGTGCCGCCGGGGCCCGCGGCCATCTGCAGCATCTTGCGCACGGCCAGCGCGTTCTGGGGCGAGAACACCTTCACGCCCACCGCCGGGTCGGAATTCTTGAGGATGGTGGCCGGAATGATGGCGCCGTCGTGCGCGAAGGCGGTGTAGGAATGCGCCATCTGGAACAGCGAGGCCGAGAGGCCGTAGCCATAGGCCATGGTGGCCTGCTCGACCGGCTTCCAGCTCTTCCACGGGCGCAGCCGTCCAGTCACTGCGCCGGGGAACTGGAGCTGCGGTTTCTGGCCGTAGCCGAGCGCGGTGTAGGTGTCCCACATTTCGTGCGGCGTCATCTTCTGGGCGATCTTGAGCGCGCCCACGTTGCTGGACTTCTGGATCACGCCCTCCACCGTCAGCAGGCCGTAGTTGTGGGTGTCGCTGATGGTGAAGCCGCCGATGCTGAAGCGCCCCGGGGAGGTGTCGATCGGCGTCAGCGGCTTGATGCGGCCGGCCTCCAGCGCCATCGCCACCGTGATGGGCTTCATGGTCGAGCCCGGCTCGAAGGTGTCGGTGAGCGCGCGGTTGCGCAACTGCTCGCCGGTGAGGTTCTGCCGCTTGTCGGGCACGTAGCTCGGGTAGTTGGCCAGCGCCAGCACTTCGCCGGTGATGGCGTCCAGCACCACCACGCTGCCGGCCTTGGCCTTGTTGCTGGTGACGGCGTCGCGCAGCTTCTGGTAGGCAAAGAACTGCACCTTGCTGTCCACGGAGAGCTGGATGTCCTTGCCGTCCACCGGCGGCACCTGCTCGCCGATGCCCTCGACCACGCGGCCGAGGCGGTCCTTGATCACGCGCTTCGAGCCGGCGCGGCCGGCCAGCTCGTTGTTGAAGGCGAGCTCGATGCCTTCCTGGCCCTTGTCCTCGACGTTGGTGAAGCCCACCACGTGCGCGGCCGCCTCGCCCTCGGGGTACTGCCGCTTGTATTCCTTGCGCTGGTAGAGGCCCTTGATGTTGAGCTCGGCGATCTGCTTGGCGATCGGCTCGTCGACCTGCCGCTGGATCCAGACGAAGGTCTTGTCCTCGTCCTCCAGCTTCTTGTCGAAGTCCTTCTGCGCCATGCCCAGCAGCTTCGCCGCCTGGCGCAGCTTGGCCTTGACCTCCGGGTCGTCGCGCTCGATGTCTTCGGGAATCGCCCAGATGCTGGGCGCCACCACGCTGGAGGCGAGCAGCAGGCCGTTGCGGTCCAGGATGCGGCCGCGATTGGCAGGCAGCTCCAGCGTGCGGGCGAAGCGCACCTCGCCCTGGCGCTGGAAGAAGGCGTTGCCGAACACCTGCACATAGGCCGCGCGGCCGGCCAGCACCAGGAAGCCGAAGGCAATGCCGGCGACGATGAACTTGCTGCGCCAGACGGGCGTCTTGCTCGCCAGCAGCGGGCTGGTGGTGTATTGGACGCTGCGGCGGCTCATGGAGTACCTCCGCCTGCGACTGCGGCGCCGTTCGCCCCGGGAGCGAGCCTGCGGATCATGGCGTACTCCTGCGCGCCGGCGCCGCGGGCGCGGGCGCTGCGGGCACCGGCGCGGGCGCCGCGATCGCCGGGATCACCGTGCCGTCGGCGCGCACGTACTGCGTGATGGCCGGCGTGGTGGTGCGCATCTTCAGCTGCTCCTTGGCCAGCCGCTCGACCCGCAGCGGCGTGGCCTGGGCGCGCTTCTCCACCTCCAGCCGGTCGCGCTCGAGCTCCAGCCGGCGCGTCTCGCTCTGCTCGCGGTGCAGTTCGGTGAAGAGCTGGCGCGACAGGTACTGCGTGTGCACCAGGTAGATCGCCGAAGCCAGCACGGCGAGGAGCAACAGGAGGTTGAGGCGCACCACGGTTCAGGCCTCCGCCGTGCGTTCGGCCACGCGCAGGATCGCGCTGCGGGCGCGGGGGTTCGCGTCCACCTCGGCCTGCGACGGCTTGATGCGGCCGACCGCCCGCAGCTTCATCGCGCGCGGCGCGGCGAAGGGCGCGCGGCGGTCGTAGACCTCGCGCGAATGCCCGGCGATGAACTGCTTCACGATGCGGTCTTCCAGCGAATGGAAGCTGATCACCGCGAGCCGGCCCTGGGGTTGCAGCACGGAAAGACTCGCTTCTAGCGCCTGTTGCAGCTCTTCAAGCTCGGCGTTGATGAAAATCCGAAGAGCCTGAAATGTGCGCGTTGCAGGGTTCTGGCCCGGCTCGCGGGTTTTGACCGTGCCAGCCACGAGCTCGGCCAGCTCGGCGGTGGTTGAAATTGGGCCCCGTTCCTGTCGGCGAGCTGCAATCGCCTTTGCAATCTGAACAGCAAACCGTTCCTCGCCATAGTCACGAATCACCTCCGCCATCTGCTGTATTTCGGCCGTTGCCAGCCACTCGGCCACGCTCTGGCCGCGCGTGGTGTCCATGCGCATGTCGAGCGGGCCGTCGAAACGAAAAGAAAAACCCCGCACGGGGTTGTCGATGTGCGGGGAGCTCACGCCCAGATCCATCAGCACGCCGGCGACGCTGCGCGGCGGCAGCTCCCCCAGGTGGTCGAAGCTCTGGTGCCGGATGGAAAAACGCGCATCCTCGATGCGCGCTGCCTCGGCCACCGCTTCCGCGTCCTTGTCGAACGCGATCAGCCGGCCGGCCTCGGACAGTCTCTCCAGGATGGCCCGGGAGTGACCGCCGCGCCCGAAGGTGGCATCGACGTAGGTGCCGGGGGCGGGCGCGCTGCCGGGAAGAAGGGCTTCCACCGCCTCCTTCAACAGCACGGTCGTATGGCTCCATGGCGCTTGCACTGGCGGCCTCAGAACGAGAAGTCCTGGAACACATCGGGCATCTCGCCCTGGGTGGCCTCGGCCTCCTTGGCGTCGTAGGTGGCCTTGTCCCAGAGCTCGAAGTGGTTGCCCATGCCGAGCAGCAGCGCGTCGCGCGTGATGCCGGCGGCCGCACGCAGCTCGGGGGAGATCAGCACCCGGCCGGTGCCGTCCATGTCCACGTCCATCGCATTGCCCAGGAAGACGCGCTTCCACCACTGTGCCGACATCGGGAGCGCCGCGATGCGCTCGCGGAATTTCTCCCACTCCGGACGCGGGAACACCATCAGGCAGCCATGGGGGTGCTTGGTGATCGTGAGCTGGCCGGCGGCTGTCGCGCTCAGGACGTCACGATGCCGGGTCGGCACGGAGAGCCGCCCCTTGGCATCGAGACTGAGCGATGAAGCCCCTTGAAACACGACCGCGAACCCCTGTTTGGAGGTGCCGCGCACCTCGGCGAGGCACGAACGGACACTTTTTCCCACTTAACTGCACTTTTTTGCACTGTAGCAGGAAACACCTACCACGCAACGGGGCGTCGCGGCTATTTTTTGTAATGGAATCAACGACTTAGCAGTGTTTTTGAAGTCTCGAAAACACCTAATTCCGTTGCAAATGAAGCACTTAGCTCACGCAATGAATGTGTTGCGTGAACCGTCTCAGTGCAAAAGCCCGATCAGAGGATGAAGCGGGAAAGGTCTTCGTCGTGACTTAGTGCCGAGAGACGGGCGTCGACATAGGCGGCGTCGATGTGCACCGTCTGGCCTTCGAGCTTGGCGGCGTCGAAGCTCACTTCGTCGAGCAACCGCTCCATCACGGTGGAGAGGCGCCGGGCGCCGATGTTCTCGGTGCGCTCGTTGACCTCGTAGGCGATGCTGGCCAGCCGGGTGATGCCGTCGGCCGCGAACTCCAGCGCCACGCCTTCGGTCGCCAGCAGCGCCTGGTACTGCTTGACCAGCGAGGCCCGGGTCTGGGTGAGGATGCTTTCGAAGTCCGCCACCGACAGCGACTGCAGCTCGACACGGATCGGAAAGCGGCCCTGCAGCTCGGGGATCAGGTCGCTGGGCTTGCTCAGGTGGAAGGCGCCGCTCGCAATGAAGAGGATGTGGTCGGTGCGCACCACGCCGTACTTGGTGCTCACCGCCGTGCCCTCGACCAGCGGCAGCAGGTCGCGCTGCACGCCCTGGCGCGAGACATCGGCGCCCTGGGCCTCGCTGCGGGTGGCGACCTTGTCGATCTCGTCGATGAAGACGATGCCGTTCTGCTCGGCGTTGTTGATCGCCTGGGTGCGGATCTCGTCCTCGTTGAGCAGCTTGGCGGCCTCCTCGTCGACCAGGAGGCGCATGGCCTCACCGATCTTGAGCTTGCGCGTCTTGCGCCGGCCCTGGGTGAGCTGGCCGAACATGCCGCGCAGCTGCTCGGTCATGTCCTCCATGCCGGCGGGCCCCATGATCTCGAGCGGAGCGCGCTGCTCGGCCAGCTCGATATCGATTTCCTTGTCGTCGAGCTGGTGCTCGCGCAGCTTCTTGCGGAAGGCCTGGCGCGTGGCGTTGCCGCTGTCGGCGCCCGCGCCATCGGCCGTGCGGGCCGGGGGCAGCAGCACGTCGAGGATGCGCTCCTCGGCGCCGTCCTCGGCGCGCATGCGCACCTTGGCGCTCTCGCTCTCGCGCGTCTGCTTGACGGCGATTTCGGCCAGGTCGCGGACGATGGAATCCACGTCCTTGCCCACGTAGCCCACCTCGGTGAACTTGGTGGCCTCGACCTTGATGAAGGGCGCATCGGCCAGTCGCGCGAGCCGGCGCGCGATTTCGGTCTTGCCCACGCCGGTGGGGCCGATCATGAGGATGTTCTTGGGCGTGATCTCGGCGCGCAGCTTTTCGTCGACCTGCTGGCGGCGCCAGCGGTTGCGCAGCGCAATCGCCACGGCGCGCTTGGCGTCGGGCTGGCCGACGATGTGGTTGTCGAGTTCGGAGACGATTTCCTGTGGGGTCATGGGCATGGGCGACTCGCTGGGCTCACAGGGTTTCGATGGTGTGATGCATGTTGGTGTAGATGCAGAGCTCGCCCGCGATCTCGAGGGACTTCTTCACGATGTCGGCAGCGCTCAGCTCGGTGTGGTCGAGCAGGGCCTTGGCCGCGGCCTGGGCGTAGGCGCCGCCGGAGCCGATGGCGATGATGCCGTTCTCGGGCTCCAGCACGTCGCCGTTGCCGGTGATGATCAGCGAGCTGTGCGCGTCGGCCACGGCCAGCATCGCCTCCAGGCGGCGCAGCACGCGGTCGGTGCGCCAGTCCTTGGTCAGCTCGATCGCGGCACGCGCCAGGTGGCCCTGGTGCTTCTCGAGCTTGCCCTCGAAGCGCTCGAAGAGGGTGAAGGCATCGGCCGTGGCGCCGGCGAAACCGGCGAGGACCTTGCCCTGGTAGAGCCGGCGCACCTTGCGCGCGCTGCCCTTGATGACGATGTTGCCCAGCGTGACCTGGCCGTCACCGCCGATCGCGACCTGGTCGCCGTTCGGGGACTTGCGGCGCACGCTGATGATCGTGGTTCCGTGAAATTGTTCCATCGAGGCAATATGGCTATGGCCCGCACGAATGCAAGCCGGAAAGCGGAAAGGAGGCGGCAAACAGAATAACGCGTTGCGGCGACCTCTTCCGACAGGGAGCGCAGGGCGTGGAGTGCCCGGCTGTCGCCAGATGTTTCAGTTCGCCCGGATGCCCACTTCGGCGTGGTCCGCGATGCCGATCACGCCAAAGAATGCCGCGACGAGGCGATGAGCATCGACGAAGGCGACCCGCTGACCTCGCGCATCGCGGGCGGTGACCCAGTTCAGCAGCGAGCCCGCCGCCTGGAAATCGATGCGCACCAGCGCCGCACAGGAAATGCTCAGGCCCTGCGCATCGGCCAGCTCGGCATCGAGACGCTCCCAGGTCGCGAGCGACTCGCCGGCGAGCTCTCCCGCCAGCGAGCCGTGGCCCGCCGCGGCGGCCGTCGGTGCGGCGTCGGCGCCTATCAGCTCGTCGTCGCGGCCCGAGATCGAGAAGCCGGACGACACCGACGGCCGGGCCGCTGCCGCCGGCGGCTCGAGCTCGCCGAAGTCGCCCTTGGGATCTTCCCAGGGTGGCGGCGAGACCTCGTAGGTGATGCAGTAGTTGAGCGCCAGCAGCTCGAACTCGTCGGCCCGGTGCATGACGCGCAGGGCCGCCATGTGCAGCTGCCACCAGACGGCGTCGACGCGCCGTTCGTTGACCGGGGTGGCCTCGGTGAGCACGATCAACAGCCGGTCGGCCCCGGCGAAGCGCAGTTGCACCGGCGAGTCGGCCCAGTGGTTGAACAGCGCGCGCAGCGGGCCGGCGGCATCGGCCTCGATGGCGTCGATCGCGCTCCAGTCCAGCTTCCAGGAGGGGCCGGCCGCAGCCAGGGCGCGCGTCAGGGCGAGCAGGTTCTCGCGCTTGAGCACCGGCGGGCTGGCCCAGTCGGCGCCGCCGGCCGGTGGCGGTTCCGGCGCCGGGGTGGCCGCCGCCACGACCTGGGCATGGCGCGCCACCGCGCGCAGCGAGATCCATTCGGGCGGGCCGCGCTTGGTGCGCTGCGCATAGCGCACCGCGGTGGCCGAGAATTTCTCGCTGTCTCCCGTGGCACGGTAGAAGTCGAACAGGGCGCGCCAGGTGTCGTCGTGGTCGGCGCCCGAAGCCTCGGGCGCCAGCGCCTGCAGCAGGATGGCCTCGGTGCCGGCATCGTCGCCGTGGGCGAAGCGGATCGCGGCTTCCTCGATGCAGCCGTCGGAGACGGAGGGCACGGCGGCCGGGCCGGCGGCGCCCTGGGGCGGCGGCACGCCCGGCACGGTGTCGGCATAGGCCCGCGCGTGCTGGGCCGCCATGTCGCCACCGGGGCCGGCCTTGCCATCGCCGGCGGCCTCGCCGGCGGGGCCGCGGTTCTTCCACCACTGCTGCGACATCTGCTCTTCGATCTCGGCGATCTTCTTGAGCGTGAGCGCGCGGCCTTCGGTCTTGCCGGAAGTGCTGCTGATGTTGAAGGAGGACGGCGTGGCCGCCGGGTCGCGCCCGCCCGCCGCCTCCCGCTGGCGCAGCTTGCGCAGCATGTCGAACTCGCGGCGGCGCACGAAGTCGTTGCGCTGCCGCCGCTCGATCATTTCCTTGAGCATCTCGCGGCTGTAGCCGTTCTCGAGCTGCGAGGACTCCTCGGCGTCGAGCTCGGACCAATCCTTGAGGGGATTGCGAACGAACTTCGCCACCTTGGACAGCAGGCGCCCGGTATCTTCCTTGGCCATGCGCGGCAACTCCCCTGTCCGGTCCGGCGTTCAGTCGCCGTACATCTTCTGCTTGAGCTCGCGGCGCTGCTGCGCTTCGAGCGACAGCGTGGCGGTCGGGCGGGCCAGCAGGCGGCCGACGCCGATGGGCTCGCCGGTCTCGTCGCAGTAGCCGTAGTCGCCGTTGTCGATGCGCTGGATCGACTGCTCGATCTTCTTGAGCAGCTTGCGCTCGCGGTCGCGGGTGCGCAGCTCCAGCGCGTGCTCTTCCTCGATGGTGGCGCGGTCGGCCGGGTCGGGCACCACCACGGTGTCCTCGCGCAGATGCTCGGTGGTCTCGCCGGCGTTGTCGAGGATGCCGCGCTTCAAGGCCTGCAGCTTGAGGCGGAAGAAGGCCATCTGCTTTTCGTTCATGTACTCCGCGTCGGGCATCGCGATCACCTCGGCGTCGCTGAGCTCCTCGGCCGACTTGGTCTTCCAGTTGTTCGCCAGCTTGGGGTCTTTCTTGACGGCGATGGGCGGCGGCGGCACGAGCGCCGTGTCCGCCACCTGCACGAAGCTGGACTTGGCCGCGGTGGAGGCCACCGATTGGGGCATGGAAGGCACGGTCAGTTGCGACAACCGCGAAACGCGCCCGCCGCGTGCAGGAGCGGGTGTCGGTGCGCTGGAGGGTGGGTTGCTGGTGGAGTCGGTCTCGGTCGGAGTGGTCATGGCAGTTGTCGCCGCAGTGGTGGAGGCCGTGGGCGCCTTTTTTACGGGAATCGATGAAGCAGGTGCGGCGGCGTGGGTACCGGCCGCCTTGGTTGATGGAGAAGCACCTGCACCCGCCGCCTTGACCTTGCTCTCGGCAGGGGGCTTCGGCGGCGCGGCAGGCCTCGCGGGCTTGGACGCGGAAACCTTCTTCGCGGCGGGCGCAGCCTGCTTGGCAACCGCCGTCTTCTTGACGGCGGGCTTGGACACGGGCGTTGCCTTGGCGACTGGTTTCTTCACGGTGACTGGCTCCTTCGACGAACTGGTACGCGCCCAGGGGTTATACCCCCGAAAGCACGCCGAAAACGTGCGCAGCTCTATGCCGAAAGTCACACATCGTCCCGGGAAGGACGGTGCCTGGCGTCCGGAACAGGCGCGCGATTGTATAGAGAACTCGAAGGGATGGGCGCGCGAGCCGGTACCGGGTGTTCCCTGCCCCGGCCGCGGACGCCCGGGCCGGCTCAGGGCGAGCGGGATCTCAGACCAGGCACTGCTCCAGACCCTGCTCCAGGATCTCGCGCGGCAGGTCGATGCCGATGAACACCATGCGGCTGTTGCGCTTCTCGTCGGGGCCCCAGGCCGGGCCGAGATCGCTGCCCATCAGCTGGTGCACGCCCTGGAAGATCACCTTGCGCTCGGTGCCCTGCATGTGCAGCACGCCCTTGTAGCGCAGCATGCGCGGCCCGTAGATGTTGACGATGGCGCCCAGGAAGTCCTCCAGGCGGGCCGGGTCGAAGGGGCGGTCGGCGCGGAAGACGAAGCTCTTCACGTCGTCGTCATGGTGATGGTGGTGGCCCTGGCCCTCGTGCTTGTGCGAGGGGTGGTCGCAGTGCTCGCCGTGCGCATGGTCGTGGTCGTGCTCCTCTTCCTCCTTGAGGAAGTCCGGGTCGATGTCCAGCTTGGCATTGAGGTTGAATCCGCGCAGGTCGAACACGTCCTTCAAGGGCACGTCGCCGAAATGCACCTTCTGCTGCGGTGCGCGCGGGTTCATGTGCTTGAGGCGGTGGATCAGCGCTTCGGTCTCTTCGGCCGCGACCAGGTCGCTCTTGCTGATGAAGATCTGGTCGGCAAAGCCCACCTGGCGCCGTGCCTCCTGGCGGTCGTCGAGCTGCTGCGGCGCATGCTTGGCATCGACCAGCGTGAGGATCGAGTCGAGCAGGTAGCTCTCGGCGATCTCGTCGTCCATGAAGAAGGTCTGCGCCACGGGGCCCGGGTCGGCCAGGCCGGTGGTCTCGATCACCACGCGGTCGAAGTCGAGCAGCCCCTTGCGTTTCTTGGCGGCGAGCAGCTGCAGGGCCTCGCGCAGGTCCTCGCGGATGGTGCAGCAGATGCAGCCGTTGCTCATCTGCACGATCTGCTCCTTGGACTCGGTGACCAGGATGTCGTTGTCGATGTTCTCCTCGCCGAACTCGTTCTCGATCACGGCGATCTTCTGCCCGTGCGCCTCGGTCAGGATGCGCTTGAGCAGCGTGGTCTTGCCCGAGCCGAGGAAGCCGGTGAGGATGGTGGCGGGAATCAGGGCCATGGATGCTCCGGGAATGGGGACAGGGGAAGGCGGGAAGTTTAGCCACGCACCCGGGGCCGCGTTCCGGCAGGGGCAAAAGGCCACCAGGGCCCGAGCGGCCTATTTGCGCACCACCAGAAGGCCTTTCAGGTATTCGCCCTCCGGGAATTCGATCGTCATGGGGTGGTCCGGTGCCGCGCCCAGGCGCTCGCTGATGTAGCCGTCCACGCCGGCGTCGATGCCGGCCGAGGCCACGATCTTGTGGAACAGGTCGGCGCCGATGCCGCCCGAGCAGGAGAAGGTCAGCAGCACGCCGCCCGGCTCGAGCAGCTTCAGCGCCAGGCGGTTGAGGTCCTTGTAGGCCCGCGCCGCGCGCTCGGCATGGGCCACGGTGGGGGCGAACTTGGGCGGGTCCAGCACGATGGCGTCGAAGCTGCGGCCCTCGTCGAGGAAGCGGCGCAGGCTGGCGTTGACGTCGGCATCGAGGAACTCCGTGCGGGCCCCTTCGAAGCCATTGAGGGCCACGTGGGCCCGGGCGCGCTCCAGCGCCGGAAGCGAGGAGTCGATGGACAGCAGCTCCGCCCCTTCCAACGCGCCCGCCGCCTTCAGCCCGGCCAGCGCCGCCACCGTGAAGCCGCCGGTGTAGCAGAAGCAGTTGAGCACGCGCCGGAAGCGCCGGTGCCGTGCCAGATCGGCGAAGCGCCGGCGGCTGTCGCGCTGGTCGAGGTAGAAGCCGGTCTTGTGGCCGGTGGCGATGTCCAGCGTGAGCTGCCAGTCGTGCTCGCGGATGGTGAGCTCGGTGGGCCCGCTGCCGCGCAGCCAGCCGGAAACCGGCGGCAGGCCCTCGCGCTCGCGGCCGCTCGCATCGGAGCGCTCGTAGAGCTTCGCGAGGCCGGTGGCAGCCAGCAGCGCATCCGCCAGCACCGGCTTCCAGCGCTCGGCGCCGGCCGACAGAAACTGCGCCACCAGCGTGTCGCCGTAGCGGTCGACGATCAGCCCCGGCAGGCCGTCGGCCTCGCCATGGACCAGGCGCACGCCCTCGCTCGGCAGCTCGAAGCGCTCCCGCGCCGCCACCGCGCTCGATACCCGCGACGCCATGAAGGCCGCGTCGATGCGCTGCTGCTCGTCGAAGCTCCAGGCCCGCGCGCGGATCTTGGAATGCGGGCTGAAGGCCGCCCAGGCCAGGAAGCGGCCGTCCTCGGCCTCGATGCGCACGGTCTCGCCGGCGTCGCCGCCGCCCTTGGCGATGGCCGATTCGAAGACCCAGGGGTGGCGGCGAAGGAGCGAGCGCTCCTTACCGGGGCGAAGGCGCAGGACTTTCATTTGCTCTTGTTCTTGACGATCGTGGGGGCGGCTTCCTCGCGAGCCTTGGCCCGGGGATGCGCCGCGTCGTAGGCCTTGGCCAGGTGCTGGAAATCCAGGCGCGTGTAGATCTGCGTCGTCGAGATGCTGGCATGGCCCAGCAGCTCCTGCACGGCGCGCAGGTCGCTGCTGGACTGCAGCACATGGCTGGCGAAGGAATGGCGCAGCATGTGCGGATGCACCGGCGCGGCCAGGCCGGCCTTCAGGCTGCGCTGGCGCAGCTGGCGCCAGACCCCTTGCGAGGACATGCGCACGCCGGTGCGGCCGATGAAGAGCGCCGCGGCGCCGGCCGGATCGCGCAGCTGCGCCGCCGGCAGCGCCGCGCAGTCCTCGCGCCGTGCGATCCAGGCTGCCAGCGCCTCGGCCGCCTTGGCGCCCACCGGGACGCTGCGCCGCTTGCTGCCCTTGCCCAGCACGCTGGCCTCCCGCGCGTCGAGGTCCACCCAGCCGCGCGCGGTGTTGCTTGCGCGCAGATCCAGGCCGGTCAGCTCGCTGACGCGCAGGCCGCAGCCGTAGAGCAGCTCCACGATGGCGCGGTCGCGCGCCTCGATCCACGGGTCGGCCTCGTCGTCGTGCAGCTCGGCGAGCTGCACCGCCTCGTCGACCGCCAGCGCTTTCGGCAGTGGCCGCCCGGCCTTCGGCGCGTGGACGTCCTGCACCGGGTTCGAGCCGATCCGCCCTTCGTGACCCATCCACCGGTAGAAGCCGCGCCAACAGGACAGCACCAGCGCAATGCCGCGCGACTCACGGCCCGCGCTGTGCAATTGCGCCATCCAGCGGCGCACGTGCGCGGTCTCCACCTGGTCCAGCGCCAGCCCCGCGGCCTGCGCCTTCTGCACCAGCGTCTTCAGGTGGATCGCATAGAGCTCGACACTGCGCTCCGCCAATCGGCGCTCGACCCGCACGTGCTCGAGGTATTTCTCGACGAGCGGCGATTCAGTGGAGGTATCCATTGACGGCATTGTTCACGATGGCAAGCGGCTCACGCAACGCGCCCCGGAAGGCCATGCCCCAGCGCTGCCAGCAGGGGGTGGACGCGGCGGCGTACTGCACCTCGAAACGGCCGTCGAAGCCGGTGGCCCGCGCCAGCCGCTCGACGCGCCACAAGTGATACGGCTCGGAGACGACGATCACGCGCTTCACGCCCGCGGCCTCGAGCAGATGCCAGGACATCGACAGGTTCTCCCGCGTGGATTGCGACACCGCCTCCAGCAGCAGCGGGCCTGCGTAGCCTGAGGCACGCGCATGCTGCTGCATCACCTCGGCCTCGATGCGCCCGTCCTCCCGGTCGATCCCGCCCGAGAACACGAGCTGGCGTACCAGCCCGGCACGTGCCAGTGCGACGGCGACGTCGACGCGTCCCGTGAGGCAGGGGTTGGGCCGGCCGTCCCGGTACGCGCGATTGCCGAGTACCAGCGCCACGTCGGCTGCCTGCCCGGGCGGATGCGCGAGCCGCTCGCGCGCATGCAGCCAGACGGTGCAGTGGATCGCGGCATAGCCCAGCAGCGACACCAGCAGCGCGCCCGGCAGCGCGCGCCGCAGCCGCGCGATCAAGCGCGCAGCCGCGACAGCGCCGCCGAGGCCAGCTCGGCGATGCGCTCCAGGAAGTCGGTGCCCATTTCCGCGTTGAAGCGATGCGCATCGGGCGATGCCAGCACCAGCAGGCCGAAGGCCGGCGCATCGGCCTCGGGCCGCAGCGGAATCAGCGCGATCGACACCGCCGCCTGCGGCTCGGCCAGCCAGCTGGCGACCTCGAAGCCGGCGTTGAGGCCGCAATAAGGCGCGGTCAGCGAGGTGGCCAGCGCTTTCATGTCCTCGCTCACGTGCTGCGCGTAGGGCTCGTGGAGGTAGCTGCTGTCGCAGTCCCAGACCTTGATCGTGACCTGCGGCACCACGAACAGCGTCTGCAGGTCGCCCGCGATGCGCGTGGGCAGCGACCGCGGATCGCGCATGGTCAAGAGCCCGCGCGTCCAGCGCTGGAGGCGGTCGGCCGTCACCACGTTCTCGGTGCCGTGGCGCACCATGTCCATCACGCGGTGCTCCAGCGCCTTGATCTTCTCGCGCAGCATCTCGGCCTGGCGCTCCTGCAGGCTGACCGCGCGATTGCCGTGCGGGCTGGTGAGCTGCACCTGCGCCAGCAGCTGCGCATGGCGTTCGAAGAAGTCGGGCGTGTTCGAGAGGTAGTTGGCGATGTCGTCTTCGGTGATGGGGTTCATGGCGTCTTTGTGATTGGATTTCATGGCGCTTTATGGGGCATCGGGGACCTCGATCTCGCCCTCGAACACCGTGACGGCGGGGCCGGTCATCAGCACCGGCGCGCCGTCGCCGGCCCATTCGATGGTCAGCAGCCCGCCGTGGGTCTGCACGTCGACGCGCGCATCGAGCCGCCCGAGCCGGATGCCCGCCACCACCGCGGCGCAGGCGCCGGTGCCGCAGGCCAGCGTCTCGCCGGCGCCGCGCTCGAACACGCGCAGGCGCACGTGGCTGCGATCGACGATCTGCATGAAGCCGGCATTGACGCGCTGCGGAAAGCGCGGATGGTGCTCGATCGCGGGCCCTTGCTTGGCCACCGGCGCGGTATCGACATCGGGCACGATCTGCACCGCATGCGGATTGCCCATCGAGAGCACCGCCACCGACACCTTGGCACTGTCGGCGTGCGTGCCCAGGGTGAGATGCCAGGTGTGCCAGCCGCTGTCGTGCTGCGGGTCGAGCCCGGCGGTGTCGAAGGGCACGCGCTGCGGCTCGAAGATGGGGGCGCCCATGTCCACCGTGACGCGGCCGTCCGCGCCCATCCTGGGCTCGATCACGCCCGACAGCGTCTGCACCCGCACCTGCTCCTTGTCGGTCAGGCCGTGCTCGCGCACGAAGCGCATGAAGCAGCGCGCGCCGTTGCCGCATTGCTCGACCTCGCCGCCGTCGGCGTTGTGGATCACGTACTCGAAGTCGACGCCTTCGGCCGGCGCGGGCCGCACGCTGAGGATCTGGTCGGCGCCGACGCCGAAATGGCGGTCGGCCAGGAAGCGGTACTGCGCCGCGTCGAGGCCCAGCGCGCCGCGGGTCTCGTCCAGCACGACGAAGTCGTTGCCGGCGCCCTGCATCTTGTTGAAGCGGATTCGCATCGGGGGATTATCTGCCGCGCCGGGTTTCCGATCAGCGGCGCATGCGGTCGAGCGCCCGGTCCAGAAAGGCCAGCCGGTCCTGCCCCCAGAAGCGCTCCCCCTCCAGGACATAGGTCGGCGACCCGAACACGCCCCTCTCCACCGCCTCGGCGCTGTTGGCACGGTACGTGGCCTGCGTCTCCGCGCCCTGCTCCAGCGCCTGCAGCGCCGCGCCGTCGTAGCCGTTCTCGTCGGCCACCGCGATGCGCACCTCGGCTTTCGAGGTGTCGCGCTCCTCGGCCCACAGCGCGCGCAGCAGCGCATGCGAGAGCGGCTGTGCGTCCAGCCCCTGCAACTGGGCGGCGATCACCATCCAGCCGGCGTACTTGTTCCAGTCCGGATCGGACGGTTTGCCCTTGGGATAGTGCGCCGGCTCCAGCACCAGCGGCATGCCCAGGTAGTCCCGCCAACGGGCGAGCTCGAGCGCGTGGTAGCTGCGGCGCGCCTGCGGCCGGGTCTTCAGCGGAATGCCACCGGTCTGCGGCACCACGGCCTGAAAGTCGTAGGGCTTGAGCGTGAGGCGCACGTGGTGGCGGCGCACGATGTCCTGCAGTTGCGGGCCGCCGAGGTAGGCCCAGGGCGAGGAAAGGCTGTAGTAGCAGTCGAGGGCGATCATCTTCTGGATTATCTTCAGGCCATGCCTGACGACGAACTCCCTTCGGCCGCGCTGCCGCCGGTGCCCCCGCAGTTCACCACCAGCCCGCGCGACGCGGCGGCGCTCGAGGCCCTCGCCCGCCAGGCGCGCGCCGACCTCGAACGCATCAACGTCCCGCCGCCCGCGTGGATGCTCCCGGCCGATTCCGCCACCGACGCTTCGCCGGTGCTCGACGTGCTGGTGGCCGGCGCCGGCATGTGCGGCCAGACCGCCGCGTTCGCGCTGCGCCGGGAGGGCCTGACGAACATCCGCGTGATCGACCGCGCCCCGCGCGGCGAGGAAGGCCCCTGGGGCACCTATGCACGCATGCTCACGCTGCGCAGTCCCAAGCAGGTCGGCGGGCCGGAGCTCGGCGTGCCTTCGCTCTCCTTCCGCGCCTGGTACGAGGCGCAGCACGGCAGCGAGGGCTGGCAGGCGCTGCACAAGATCGGCCGCATCGACTGGCGCGACTACCTGCTGTGGGTGCGCGACACGGCCGGCCTGGCGGTGGACAACGGCATCGGCTTGCGCTCGGTCTCGCACGACGAAGACGGCCGCCTGCTCGTGATCGAGCTGGAAGGCCCGGCGGGCCGGCGCGAGACCGTGCGCGCGCGCCAGTTGGTGCTGGCGCTGGGCCGCGACGGCAGCGGCGCGCCGCGCTGGCCCGACTTCCCGACGCTGCGGCGCGACGACCCGCTCGCGGCCGGCCGGGTGTTCCATTCGGCCGATGCGATCGACTTTGCCGCCCTCGAAGGCCGGCGCATCGGCGTGCTCGGCGCCGGCGCCTCGGCCTTCGACAACGCGGGCTGCGCGCTGGAGGCCGGCGCCGCCCAGGTGCAGCTGTTCGCGCGCCGGCCGCAGCTGCCGCAGATCAACAAGAGCAAGGCCGCCTCCAGCCACGGCTTCCTGCGCGGCTTCGAGGGGCTGGACGATCCGCGCAAGTGGCGCGTCTACACCTACATCTTCGACGAGCAGGTGCCGCCGCCCTGGGAGAGCGTGCGACGCTGCGACGCGCACGAAGCCTTCACGCTGCGCCTGGGCACGCCCTGGCTGGACGTGGCGCCCGACGAGGACGGCGTGACGGTCGCCCTGCCCGACGGCGGCAGCGAGCGCTTCGATGCGGTGATCTTCGGCACCGGCTTCGACGTCGACCTGCTCGACCGACCGGAGATCGCGCGCTACACGCCGCTGGTCGACACCTGGGCCCGCCATGTGCCCCCCGAGGAGGCACGGCGCTACCCCGAGCCGGCGCGCTTTCCCTACCTGGGCGCCGGCTTCGAGCTGCGCGCCCATGCGCCCGGGGCGCCGGACGCCGCCGCCGCGCTCTCGCGCATGCGCCTCTTCAACTGGGGCGCCACCATGAGCCACGGCGCGCTGGCGGGCGACATCCCCGGCCTGGCGATCGGCGCGACCCGCCTGGCCCAGGCGATCGCGCGCGACCTGTTCGTGGAAGATGCCGACCGCCATTGGGCGCGGCTGCAGGCCCATGACGAGCCCGAGCTGGCCGCGACACGTTGGTACGTTCCGCCGGACCGGCGCGAAACGCGCTGATCGGCACCGGCCGGGGAACGCCCGGCTTCAGCTGGAGCGCAGCGTGAGCCGCACCGTCTCGCCCTCGACCGCCACCGGATAGCCCAGCCCGTCCGCCAGCGCCTGCAGCGCCACGGCATCGATGGCCAGCTTGCGCGGTGCGCGCAGGGCGCCCGCCATCGGCGGCATCGAATCGGCGAGGGCCGAATCGCCATGGGTCGCGACGAAGCGCAGGCCCTCGGGCCCGTCGGCCTCGATGTGAAGGGCGCCGAGCCGCTCGGTGGTGTCGTGCAGGTAGCCCAGCGCGCCCAGCACCATGTAGCGCAGGGCCGCGCCCTCCGGGAAGCGCGGCTCGTCGGGCGTGCCGGCGATCAGGTCCTCATCCACGTGCAGCCCGATGCCATGGAGCTCGAAGGCCGCGCGCATCAGCGAGGCGCAGCGCTGCACCAGCGTGCTGCGCGTGATGCCGTCGTCGCTCGCGACCAGCTCCCAGTCGCGCAGCGAGCGCACGCCGTCGGCCAAGGCATCGACCTGCTGGGAGATGGCTTCGAGCGGCTCCTCCGACGCGCCTTCGTCCGGCGACGCCGCCGCCGCACGGTGCTTGAGCAGCAGCAGGCTCATGCGGATCACCGACAGGGGTGCGGCCATGTCGTGCCGCAGCGCCGGCAGGGCGCGCGTGAGCAACTCGTGCCGCACTCCGGCGACGATCCAGCTTCTGGCTCCGGGTGAGGCTTTCACTTTCAAATCGAATGGTTTCCGCGGGAAGAGAGGCTCCGAAGTATGGGCGCGCGCCGGCGCGCGGCCTTGTAGGAGAGGGCCTCCTGCTCCGGCGCGCCCGGGCGCTGCGATCTGGAAGAATGATCCATGGCTCCAGCGGCCGAAAGCAAGCGCATGAACGACGACCCCCAGTACCAGTACGTCCAAGGGCAGGCGCGCCCCGCCTTCCCGGCCCTGCTCGCGGACTACGAGGCCCGCAGCCGCGCCGCAGCGGCCGCCGCCGACTGCGCGCTCGACCTGCCCTACGGCCCGCACGCGCGCCAGACCTTCGACTTCTTCCCGGCGCGCGGCAGCCCGCGCGGCACGCTGGCCTACTTCCACGCCGGCTACTGGCAGTCGCGGGACAGGTCGGGCTTCCGCTTCGTCGCGCCCCCCTACGTGCGGGCCGGCATCCATGTCGCGCTGGTCAACTACCCGCTGTGCCCGGAGGTCTCGGTGGCCGCCCTGGTCGAGGCGGCGCGGGCCTGCGTGCCGGCGATCCGCGCGCAGGCCGGTGGCGGCGGTGCGCTGGTGCTCGCCGGCCATTCGGCGGGCGCGCACATCGCCGTCGAGCTGGCGCTGGCGCAGCAGCCCGGCGCGGCGCCGATCGCGGGCGTGGCGGCGCTGAGCGGCATCTACGACCTGGCCCCGCTGGTGGCGACCACGCTGAACGACAAGCTGCAGCTCGACGCGGCCAGCGCGAAGGCCTGCTCGCCCCTGCATCGCGTGCGCACCGGCGCGGCGCCGGCACTCGTCGGGGTGGGTGGCGCGGAAACGCCGGCCTTCGTGGCGCAGAGCCGGGACTTCCACGCGGCGTGGAGTGCCGCCGGCAATCGCTCTGCGCTGCACATCGAGGCCGGGGCGGATCACTTCAGCCTGCTGGAAGCCTTTGCATCGCCTGACACGGCGCTGTTCGGAGAAGTCCTGGGGTTGTTCGGAAGCGACGGCGGCTAGCGAGGGGTGCGTGCACGTCGGAGGCTCCGCGATCACGTCCCGCGAGCAAAGATCCCCCGCGTCGACTCCCCATAGCGCCGAGGCGCGAAGCAGGCCGTCATCGGAATCAGCGCGAGCGCCATCACCGCGAGGTACAACCAGCCCGCGCCGAAGCCGCCGCTCATCCCGCGCACCCAGCCGGTGGCGAAAGGCGCCAGCGCCGCGATCATGAAGCCGAAGCACTGCATGAAGGCAGCCAGCGCGCCGGCCTCCGCCGGGTCGGGCCGGTGATCGAGCGCGAGCACCATGCACAGCGAGAAGCCGCCGCCGAGACCGAAGCCCAGCAGCACGACCACGCCTGTGGCTGCGGGCAGCTCCCGGAACAGGCCGCCGAAGCCGGCAATCTGGATCAGCAGCAGCGCGGCGAGCCACAGACGCAGGTCGCGCCGGCCGCGCGCCAGCGCCGGCATCACGAGTGCCGCCAGCACCTGCGCGGCGGTCATCAGCGCGAGCAGCGCACCCGCCTCCTGGCTGCTCCAGCCCCGCTGCACAAAGGCAGGCGGCAGCCAGGCGACCAGGCTGGTGTAGCCGCCGTTGAGAAGCCCGAAGTAAAGGGCGAGCAACCAGGCGCGCCGGCTGCGCAGGCACTGCAGCAGCCAACCGCCACCCCTGCGTCCGGCACTCGCCGGCGTCGAGATGGCGCGGCCGGCCAGCACCCAGGCCAGCAGCGCCGCCAGCGCCGGCAAGGCCCAGATCGCCAGCCCCGCATGCCAGTCGCCCGCACGGCGCGCCACCCATGGCGCGCCCAGCGCGCCGAGCCCGCCGCCGCCCATGAGGGCGGCCGAGTAAAGGCCCATCGCCAGACCCATGCCGACCGGGTAGGCCCGCTTGATGATCGCGGGCATCAGCGCCTGCACCAGCCCCACGCCCAGGCCCGCGAGCGCGGCGCTGCCCAGGAGCAGTGCCGCCGCGCTCGAGAAAGCGCGGCTCGCGCAGGCCAGCACGATGGCGGCCAGGCCCAGCAGCAGCGCGGCGCGCTCGCCGAGCCATCGGCCCAGCGCAACGCCGGCCAGCGACATCGGCCCCATGGCCAGCATCGGCAGCACGGTGAGCATCGCGGCGTCGCGGAAATCGAGGCCGGTGGCGGCGCGGATCTCGCCCAGCAGCGGACTGCTGGCCGTGAGGAAGGCGCGCAGATTGAGCGCGACCGCCACGATCACCAGCGCGAAGCCGATGCCGGCACCTTGGCGCGCGCCGGCGCCGATCGCTGGAGTGGCTGCGCCTTCGGGCAGCCGGACGCCGCTCACGCCGGCACCACGCCCGGCAAGAGCACACCTTCGCGCGCCACGACGCGCCCGCCCGACACCACCAGCCGCCGCGGCGGCCGTGCGACCACGGCTTGCGCGACGGTCTGCGCCTCGACCAGCACCAGATCGGCGCGGCAGCCGGGCGCCAGGCCGTAGGCCCCGAAGCCGCAGCCGCGCGCGCCCGCCTCCGTCACGCAGTCGAGCGCGACTGCGAGCTCGTCGTCGCGCCGCAGGTTGTAGCGCAGGCCGATCAGCATCGCGCGCTCCAGCATGTCGGGGCTGCCGTAGGGCGACCAGGTGTCGCGGATGCCGTCGTTGCCGCCCAGCACCGTGACGCCGGCCCTGCGGCAGGCCAGGAGCGGCGGCACGGCGCGCGCGGCCGGCGCGCTGGTGATCAGCGCCACGCCCAGCTTCGCCATGCGCGCCAGCAGCGCCTCGCAGTCGCGCTCGGGCAGGTCGCCGAGGCAGAAGCCGTGGCTGATCGCGACGCGGCCCTGCAGGCCCAGCGCGGCCGTTCGATCGAGGATGAGTTCCAGCGAGAAGGCGCCCATCGCGCCGGGCTCGTGCAGGTGGATGTCGAGCGGCCGGCCGTGGCGCTGCGCGATCTCGAAGAGCAGGTCCAGCGAACGCACCGGATCGCCATCGATCGCGCAGGGGTCCAGGCCGCCCAGCACGTCGGCCCCCCGCGCCAGGGCCTGGTCCAGCAGTTCGGCCGTGCCGGGGCGCCCCAGCAGGCCCGACTGCGGAAAGGCCACGATCTGGATCTGCTGCACGTCCTGCATCGCATCGCGGGTGCGCAGCACGCCTTCGAGATGCCGCAGGCCGGCCTCGGTGTCGATGTCCACGTGGGTGCGCAGGCGCGTGGTGCCCAGCGCCAGGAAGGCCCTGGCCAGCGCCCGCGACTGCGCCGCCGCGTCGTGGCCGCTGTCCCGGCGGAAGGCGCGCTCGTTGTCGATGCGATCGACCAGGCGGGGACCGACCTCGTTGCGGTACCAGTCCAGGCCCCACAGCGTCTTGTCCAGGTGGGTGTGGCCCTCGACCAGGCCGGGCAGCAGCAGGGCGCCGCCGCCCTCCTCCACCTCGCAGTCCGCCACGGCTGCGAGCGCGGGGCCGAGAGCGGCGATGCGGCCGTCCTGCACCAGCAGGTCGACGGCAGCGTCGCCCAGCGGGCGCACATTGCGAAGCAGCAGCGAGGGTGGGGACATGGCGGATTCCAGGAAAACGAAGAAGCGGAGTTGGGCAACAGGGGTTTGGCCAGCTGTATGGTCAACTATTGCGATATTTTTGGTTAACCAAACGCATGGTAAAGATTGACCATCGCTTCGTCAATCCCGGCCGGATCGCCGCGACGGGAGGACGGCGGTTAATATTTCCGGCACGCCTTTCCCGCTCTTTCATGCCCACCGCCCGCCTTCGCACGTCCACCGCATCTTCCGCCTCCAGGGCACCCGCTGCGCGCGGCATACCGGCGAAGGCATCCGCCGACTCCACCAGCGTGGACGAGCGCGTCTACGCCGCCGTCTCGAAAGCCCTGCTGAGCGGCAAGCTGCGCCCCGGCACGCCGCTGCGCGAACGCGCCCTGGCCGAGGCGCTGGGCTGCACGCGCGGTGCCATCCGGAAAGTGCTGGCACGGCTGGGCATGGAAAAGAGGCTGGTGCTGGAACACAACCGCGGCGCCTTCGTGCCCAACCCCTCGATCGAGGACATGCGCGGCATCTACCGCGCGCGCCGCATCGTCGAGGCGGGGGTGGTCGCGACGCTGTTCGGACAGTTGTCGCGCGAGCAGGGCGCGGCCCTGCGCAAGCACGTGCAGGCCGAGCAGCGGGCCTTCAAGGAAGGGCGGCGCGAAGACGCGATCCGCCTGGCGGGCGAGTTCCACCTGCTGCTCGCGCGCATGACGGGCAGCGAAGAGCTGCTGTCCTATCTGCAGCGCCTGGTCGCCAACACCGAGCTCTACAAGGCCCTGTACGACTCGGCGGAGGCCGCGAGCTGCGCCCCGCGGGAGCACGAGCAGATCATCGAGGCGCTCTCGGCCGCCTCGCTCGCGAGGGCGCTCTCCGTGGCCCTGGGGCACCTCGACGAGCTGGAGCAGCGCGTGATCGCCGGCGCCGGCGCCGCGCAGCAGGCGCCGGACCTCGCGAGCCTGTTCGCCACCGGCGGATGGTGACGGGCCACTAAACCCAGCCCGCCCGCCTGAAGCGGTAGTACAGCAAGCCGCACAAGCTCGCGATCAGGCCCACCGCGGCCCAGTAGCCGTAGCGCCACTTCAGCTCCGGCATGTGCTCGAAGTTCATGCCCCAGATGCCGGCGAAGGCGGTGCACACGGCGAAGATGGCCGCCCAGGCGGCAAAGCGCTTGGTGACCTCGTTGTCCTCGATCGTGACCATCGAGAGGTTGACGCTGATGGCGGTGCCGATGGTGTCGCGCATCGAGTCGATGGTGTTGTTGATGCGGCCCAGGTGGTCGACCACGTCCCGGAAGTAGTCCTGCGAGCCGACGCAGATCTGCGGCACGCGCCCGCCGTGCAGCTTGCCGGTGCCTTCGAGCAGCGGTGCGACGGCATGCTTGAGCAGCGTGAGGCGCTGCTTGAGCTCGTAGAGCTGCTTGATGTTCTCGCGCGCCGAACCCTTGGTGAAGATGCGCTGCTCGATGGCCTCGAGCTCGACCTCGAAGGCATCGATGACGGGGAAGTAGCGGTCGACCACCGCGTCCATCAGCGCATAGAGCACGAAGCCGGGCCCGTTCTTCAGCAGCTCGGGCTCGCGCTCGCAGCGCTCGCGCACCTCGACGAAGCCGTGCTCGCTGCGGTTGCGCGCCGAGACCACGTAGTTGCGGCCGACGAACACATCGAGCTCGCCCACGGACAGCTCGAAAGGCGTCCCCGCCCGGCCCAATTCGACCAGGTGCAACACCACGAACAGCGAGTCCGCGTACTCCTCGACCTTGGGCCGCTGGTGGCCGTGCTGCGCGTCCTCGACCGCCAGCGGGTGCAGCTCGAACTCCTCCTGCACCTCCGCCAGCTCCGCGGGCGTGGGGTCGTGCAGCGCGACCCAGACGAAGCAGCCGGGCAGCGAGACGTAGTCGCTGATCTCGGAAACGGGAATGTCGGCCAGCTTGGTGCCGTTCTCGTAGGCGACGCAGTTGATGAGCATGCGAGGGACCCGGGCGGTGGGGGGACAGGACGCGGCATCTTGCCACGCGCAGGGGCTGCCGGCCGTGGATAGGTCCGGTGCAAGACGCGATCACCCCTCGGGCTTCTTCTGCAGCCACTGCAACAGCGGCCCCACGATATCCAGCGGCAACGGAAAGATGATGGTCGAGTTCTTGTCGGCCGCAATGACGGTCAGTGTCTCCAGGTAGCGCAGTTGCAGCGCCTGCGGCTCGCGCGCCAGGATCTCGGCCGCCTCGGCCAGCTTGACCGAGGCCTGCAGCTCGCCCTCCGCATGGATCACCTTGGCCCTGCGTTCGCGCTCGGCCTCGGCCTGGCGCGCGATCGCGCGCACCATGTTGTCGTTGAGGTCGACGTGCTTGATCTCGACATTGGTCACCTTGATGCCCCAGGCGTCGGTCTGCGACTCCAGCGTCTTCTGGATGTCGAGGTTGAGGCGCTCGCGCTCGGCCAGCAGGTCGTCGAGCTCGTGCTTGCCCAGCACCGCGCGCAGCGTGGTCTGCGCGAGCTGGCTGGTGGCCTCGAAGTATTTCTCGACCTGGATGATGGCCTTCTGGGCATCGACCACGCGGAAGTAGAGCACCGCGTTCACCTTCACCGAGACGTTGTCGCGCGTGATCACGTCCTGGCTCGGGATGTCCAGCACCATCACGCGCAGGCCGACCCGCACCATCTGCTGGATGCCGGGGATCAGGATCACCAGCCCCGGGCCCTTGACCTTCCAGAAGCGGCCGAGCTGGAACACCACGCCGCGCTCGTACTCGCGCAGGATGCGCAGCGAAGCGGCGATGATGACGATCGCGAACACCACGACGAGCACGGTGAGCGCGAGGCTCAGGTTGAAGAACATGGTCAGGCCCTCGCGGCCGACTCCTGGCCTTCCGGCGCCACCTGCAGCGCGCTGCCCTGCACGCCGCTCACGCGAACGCGGCGGCCCGCGTACAGGTCGCCGGTGCCGGTCACGCGCCAGTAGTCGCCCTGGATCTGGGCCCAGCCCTCGCCATCGGCGAACTCGACCAGCTCGCCCGTGGTGCCCACCAGCGTCGTGACGCCGCTGACCACCGGGCGGTGCCTCGCCTTGGCCGCCATGCCTGCAACCACGATGATGAAGAGCGCCGAGACCGCACTGCTCAGCGCGACCACCCACACCGGCACGCCGAAGCCCGGCGCGTCGTTGTCGATCAGCAGCACCGCGCCGAAGGCGAAGGCGGCGATGCCGCCCAGCCCCAGCACGCCGAAGCTGGGCAGGAAGGCCTCGGCAACCAGGAAGGCCACGCCCAGCAGGATCAGCGCCAGGCCCGCGTAGTTGACGGGCAGCATCTGCAGCCCGAAGAGCGCCAGCGTCAGGCAGATCGCGCCCACCACGCCGGGCAGCACGAAGCCCGGACTGGAGAACTCGAACAGCAGGCCGTAAATGCCGATCATCAACAGGATCAGCGCCAGGCTGGGCTCGGTGATCACCGACAGCAGGCGGCTGCGCCAGTCGGCGTCGAACGCCAGCAGCTGCGCGCGCTGCGTGGCGAGGCGCACGGTGCCGCGGTCCATCTCCACATCGCGGCCGTTGACCTGCATCAGCAGGTCGGCCACGTCCTGCGCCACGATATTGATCACCCGCTTCTGCAGCGCCTCCTGGGCCGACAGGCTGACCGACTCGCGCACCGCCAGCTCGGCCCACTCGGCATTGCGATGGCGCAGCTGCGCGAGGCTGCGGATGTAGGCCGAGGCGTCGGACAGGCGCTTGGCGGTCATCGCATCGGGGGCGGATTCCTTTTCGTTCTTGTCGCCGGGTTTCGCATCGGGCCGCCCCGGCGTCGGCATGCCGATCGCCACCGGCGTCGCGGCGCCCAGGTTGGAGGCGGGCGCCATGGCCGCGATGTGGCTGGCGTAGAGGATGTAGGTGCCGGCGCTGGCGGCACGCGCGCCGCTGGGTGCCACGAAGGTCGCGACCGGCACGGGCGAGGCGAGGATGTCCTTGACGATGCTGCGCATCGAGGCATCGAGGCCGCCGGGCGTGTCGAGTTGCAGCACGGCGAGGCGCGCGCCCTTCTGGGCGGCGAGGGCGAGGCCGCGGCGCACATAGTCGGCGGAGGCGGGTCCGATGGCACCGTCGAGCTGCATCAGGACCACGATGCGGGTTGCGGGGGTGGCGGGGGTGGCGGACGGCGCCGCGGGAGACACGGCTTCAGAACTGGCCACTGCCGTGGCATGAGCCCCGCCCGGCCACTTGAAGGCACTGGCACCGAAGCCGCAGGCGAAGGCACTCCCATTTGCCAGGAGGACCAGTGCCATCAACCATGTTCTGGCGGACCCCATGCGGCGGATTCTAGGAGTCGGCAGCATGGATGTCACACGCTCGCAAACCCGCTGCTAATCGACAAAAAGCAGGGCTGGAGATTCCAGCGAGGCCCGCATCGCCTGCACGAACCCGGCCGCGTACTGGCCGTCGATCACGCGGTGGTCGAAGGAGCAGGACAGGTTCATCATGCTGCGGGGCAGCATCGCGCCGTCGCGCATCACAGGCCGCAGCACGATGCGGTTGACGCCCACGATCGCCACCTCGGGCAGGTTGATGATCGGCGTGGAGGCGATGCCGCCCAGCGCACCCAGGCTGGTGATGGTGATGGTCGAGCCGCTCAGCTCGTCGCGCGTGGCATGCCCGGCGCGCGCGGCGGCCGCCAGGCGGGCGATCTCGGCGGCACTGGACCACGGCTCGCGGGCTTCGGCATGCCGCAGCACCGGCACCATGAGGCCCGCCTCGGTCTGGGTGGCGATGCCCACGTGCACCGCGCCGTGGCGCGTGAGCACGCCGGCGTCATCGTCGAAGCGGGCGTTGGTCTGCGGATAGCGCTGCACCGCCAGCACCAGCGCGCGCACCAACAGGGGCAGCAGCGTCAGGTGCGGGCGCTCGCCCTTCCAGCGTTCGTTGAGCTGCGCGCGCAGGCGCTCCACGTCGCTGACGTCGACCTCCTCGACGTAGGTGAAATGCGGAATGCGGCGCGCCGACTCCTGCATGCGCTGCGCGATGCGGCGGCGCACGCCGGTGATGGGCACGGCCTCTTCGTCGTGGCGCTCGACGCCGCGCGGGGCCATCGCGGGGGGCTGCTGCGACTCACGGCGTGCGTCGGGATGGCGGGCCTGCCAGGCGTCGAGGTCGGCCTGCACGATGCGGCCGGCGGTGCCGCTGGCGGGTATCAGCCGCAGGTCGATGCCGAGCTCCCACGCGCGGCGACGCACGGCGGGCGAGGCGATGGGGCGCTCGCCCTGTTGCACGGGCGCGGGCGCGGGCTTGCCGGCCGAAGCGACGACGGACGGGCGCGCCGGTGCTGGTGCCGGTGCTAGGGCCGGTGCTGGTGCCAGCGACGGCGCCGGTGCAGGCGCCAGCGTCGGCCCGTCCGTCTGCGTGCCGGGCACCTCCACGTTGCCAGCCCCTTCCACCTCGATGCGAATCAGCTCCGCACCCACCGCGATCAGTTGCCCGACCGTGGCGCCCAGCGAGAGCACCTTGCCGGCCACCGGCGAGGGAAGCTCGACCGTGGCCTTGTCGGTCATCACGTCGGCCAGCACCTGGTCTTCCGCCACCTTCTCGCCGGGCTGCACCCACCAGGCGACCAGCTCCACCTCGGCGATGCCCTCGCCGATGTCCGGGACCTTGATCGCAAGCTCGCCCATTCGCTCAGTCCTCCATCAGGCGCCGGAAGGCGGCGCCGACGCGTGCCGGGCCGGGGAAGTAGGCCCACTCCTGCGCATGCGGGTAGGGCGTGTCCCAGCCCGTCACGCGCTCGATCGGCGCCTCGAGGTGGTAGAAGCAGTGCTCCTGCACCAGCGCCGTGAGCTCGGCGCCGAAGCCGCTGCTGCGCGTGGCCTCGTGCACGATCGCGCAGCGGCCGGTCTTCTTTACCGAAGCGACCAGCGTGGGCAGGTCCAGCGGCCACAGGCTGCGCAAGTCGATGATCTCGACATCGATGCCGGTCTCGCGCGCCGCCGCCTCGCAGACGAACACCATCGTGCCGTAGGTGATGGCGGTGAGCGCCCCGCCGGGCCGGAACACCGTGGCCGACTCCAGCGGCACGGTGTAGTAGCCCTCGGGCACCTCGCCCAGCGGATGCTGGGACCAGGGCACCAGCGGCTGGTCGTGGTGGCCGTCGAACGGGCCGTTGTAGAGGCGCTTGGGCTCCAGGAAGATGACCGGGTCGTCGTTCTCGATCGAGGCGATCAGCAGGCCCTTGGCATCCCGCGGGTTGGAGGGCATCACCGTGCGCAGCCCGCAGACGTGGGTGAACAGCACCTCGGGGCTCTGGCTGTGCGTCTGCCCGCCGTAGATGCCGCCGCCGCAGGGCATGCGGATGGTGATGGGGGCGAAGAAGTCGCCGGCCGAGCGGTACCGCAGGCGCGCCGCTTCCGACACGATCTGGTCGTAGGCCGGGTAGAAGTAGTCGGCGAACTGCACCTCCACCACCGGGCGCAGGCCGTATGCACCCATGCCGATGGCCGAGCCGACGATGCCGCCCTCGGAGATCGGCGCATCGAACACGCGCGAGCGGCCGTACTTGGCCTGCAGGCCCTCGGTGACGCGGAACACGCCGCCGAAGTAGCCCACGTCCTGGCCGTAGATCACGACGTTGTCGTCGCGCGCCAGCATCAGGTCCATGGCCGAGCGCAGGGCCTGGATCATGGTCATGGCGGGCATGGGCGGGCCTCCGGCTGAAACTGCGAGAGCTGCCGGCGCTGCTCCTGCAGGTGCGGCGGCATCGTCTGGTAGACATCCTCGAACATCGCCGCCGGGCCGAACAGATGGCCGTCGGCCAGCGAGCCGTAACGCTCGGCCTCCTTCATCGCCGCGCTCACCTGGGCTTCGAGCTCCGACTGCGTCTTCCGGTGCTCTTCCTCCGACCAGGCGCCGATGCCGCGCAGGTGCTGCGCGAGCCGCGCGACCGGGTCGCCCAGCGGGAAGTGCTGCCAGTCGTCGGCGGGCCGGTAGCGCGACGGATCGTCCGAGGTGGAATGGGCACCCGCCCGGTAGGTGACCCACTCGACCAGCGTCGGCCCCAGGTTGCCGCGGGCACGCTCGGCCGCCCAGCGCGAGGCCGCCAGCACGGCCAGGAAATCGTTGCCGTCCACGCGCAGCGAGGCGATGCCGCAGCCGACCCCGCGCGCGGCGAAGGTGGTGGCCTCGCCGCCGGCGATGGCCTGGAAGGTGGAGATCGCCCACTGGTTGTTGACCACGTTGAGGATCACCGGCGCGCGGTACACGTGCGCGAAGGTCAGCGCGGTGTGGAAGTCGGATTCGGCGGTGGCACCGTCGCCGATCCAGGCCGAGGCGATGCGCGTGTCGCCCTTGATGGCCGAGGCCATGCCCCAGCCCACTGCCTGGATGAACTGCGTGGCCAGGTTGCCCGAGATCGAGAAGAAGCCGGCGCGCTTCATCGAATAGCACACCGGCAACTGCCGCCCCTTGAGCGGGTCGCGCTCGTTGGACATCAGCTCGCAGATCAGGTCCACCATCGACACGTCGTCGCGCGCGAGCAGCAGGCCCTGCTGGCGATAGGTGGGAAAGCACATGTCGCCCTGCACGAGCGCCAGCGCATGGCCGGTGGCGATGGCTTCCTCGCCCAGGCACTGCATGTAGAAGGAGATCTTCTTCTGCCGCTGCGCGATCAGCATGCGGGCGTCGAAGATGCGCGTCTTCATCATCGCGATCAGCCCGCGGCGCAGCAGCGCGGCATCGGCCTCGGGCACCCAGGGGCCGACGGCCCTGCCCTCGTCGTCGAGCACGCGCACCAGCGTGTAGGCCAGGTCGCTGGTGTCGGCCGGCGCGACCTCGACCGGCGGCCGCCGCACCTCGCCGGCACGCGAGAGATGCAGGTAGGAAAAGTCGGTCTCGCGGCCCGGCCGCCCGGTGGGCTCCGGCACATGCAGACGAAGCGGGGATGCGCCCTGGCTCATCGTGTTTGTCTCCGAGCTCGTTGTTGTCGCTTGCAAGGCAAAGCCTAGCGAAATTCGCCCGTCTGCGCAGCCGGGCAATTGCGCGAAGTCTCCATTGACACCCGGCGGCCGCAGGCATCGAATTCCTGGTTGGAGGCGGGCGCGGGAGCACTCAGCAGGAGGCACTCATCATGCGCAAGAAAATCTTCCTGGCGACGCTGGCCTGTCTCGCCGGCTTCAGCCTGCCGGCATGGCCGGCGGGCGGCGGGGGTGGTGGGGGTGGTGGGGGCGGCTCCTCGGTCCAGGAAGTGGACCCCGACCTGCTCGCCGGCCAGACCGCCGTCAAGGCCGAGCAATGGTCGCAGGCCGTGGGGCACCTCGACAGGGCGATCCGCACCGACCCCAGGAACGCCGATGCCTGGAACCTGCTGGGCTTCGCCTATCGCCACATGGGCCAGATGGACAAGTCCTTCCAGCACTACGAAAAAGCGCTGGAGCTCAACCCCCGCCACCGCGACGCGCACGAGTACGTGGGCGAGGCCTATCTGCAGGTCGGCCAGCTGGACGGCGCGGAGAAGCACCTGAAGGCGCTGGACAAGCTCTGCTGGTTCCCGTGCGAGCAGTACACGGAACTGAAGGAGAAGATCGAGAAGTTCAAGCGGGCGCGCGCCGGCGGATAGCTCGCTCCTGCGCCCTCTCCCGCCGGGAGCGGGTGGCGGTGAGGGGCACCGGGCCTTCGCAGATCGGGGTGGGCGCTCAATCGATGCTGATCTTCGCCGCCTTCGCCACCTCCGCCCACTTCACGCGGTTGGCGTGCACCGTCTGCTTGAATTGCGCCGGCGTCTCGATGCGCACCGTGTTGCCCTGCCCCTCGAACTTCTCGCGGATCTCGGGCTGCTCCAGCACCGCGCGGATGGCGCTGTTGAGCTTCTCGACGATGCGCGCATCGGTGCCCTTCGGGGCGAACACGCCGAACCAGATCGAGCTGTCGAAGCCCTGCGTGCCCGCGATGCCGCTGGAGGCGATGGTCGGCACCTCCCGGACGGCCGCCACCGGCTTGGCGGTGGTCACGCCCAGCAGCCGCACCTTGCCGGCCTTGTAATGCGGCAGCACGGTCTGCACCTGGTTCATGATGCAGCAGGTCTCGCCGCGCACCACCGAGGTGATGGCCTCCGGCCCGCCCTTGTAGGGCACGTGGATCATGTCCAGGCCCAGGCGCGAATTGAACTCGGCAAAGGCCATGTGGGTGCCGGCGCCGTTGCCGGTGGAAGCGTAGTTGTACTTGCCGGGGTTCGCCTTGACCCGATCGACGAACTCCTTGAGCGTCTTCGCGTCGATCACGTCCGGGTTGATGGTGAGCACGTTCGAGACGTCCAGCACCGGCGCCACCGGCACGAAGTCGGCCTCGACGTCGAAGCTCAGCTTCTTGTAGAGCGCTGCGTTGCTGCCGTGGGTGGCGGCGGTGCCGAAGGCCAGGGTGTAGCCGTCCGGCTTCGCGCGCGCCACGAACTCGCTGGCGATGTTGCCGGCAGCGCCCGACTTGTAGTCGATCACCACCGGCTGGCCGAGCTTCTGCGAGAGCGGCTCCTGGATGGTGCGGGCCACCACGTCCACGCCGGAGCCGGCCGGGAAGCCCATGATCAGCGTGACCGGCTGCTGCGGCCAATCGGCCTGTGCCCAGGCCAGCGGCGCCGCGAGCGCGAGGCCGGCGAAGGCAAGGAACGGGCGGCGAAAAGGTGAAGCGGGCATGGCGGTCCTTGAAATGAGAGAGGAGAGCGAGAGCGCATTTTGGCGCGCGCCTCATTCGCAATGGCATCGAAGCTTATTCAGCAGCAACCATGCCATCGTGCAGCCCGTCGCCCGCCTCCCGATAATGACGGCCCATGGTCCGCCCCACGCAACAACTCCATCCGCCGCGCGAGCCCGCCGCCGTGCTGCCTGCCGCCACCGTGCTGCTCCTGCGCGACACGCCCGAGGGCATCGAGGTGCTGATGACGCGGCGCTCCGCCGGCGCCAGCTTCGCGCCCGGCGCCTATGTTTTCCCGGGCGGGCGCATCGAGGAGGCGGACGCGGTCGCACAGGCGGTGGCAAGGCGCCGGCCCACGCAGAGCGATCTGCAGCTCACCCAATCGGTCGCCGCGGTGCGCGAATGCTTCGAGGAGCTCGGCGTGCTGCTCGCCCGGCATCCGGACGGCCGCGCGGTGGACCCGGCGGTGGTCGCGGCCATGGACCGCAGCACCACTTCGGCGATCGCGCTGGTGGACCAGTGCGCGGCGCACGGCCTGCTTCTTGCCACCGACCAAGTTTACACCCTCGCCCACTGGATCACCGACCGCGACCTGCCCAAGCGCTTCGACGTGCCTTTCCTGGTCGCGCGCATGCCCGAGGGCCAGACGCCCACGGCCGACGAGGCCGAGCAGTTCGAGCCCTGCTGGGTGCGGCCGGCCGACGCGCTGGCGCGGCACCAGTCAGGCGGCTTCTTCATGATCTTCCCGACGCTGCGAACGCTGGAGCGGCTGGCCGCCTACGCGACGGCCGAGGCGGTGCTCGAGGCCTGCGCCAACCGGCCCGACGGCGAAGGGCCGCTGTGGACCAGCTGCCCGCGCGCCGGCCTGCTGCGCGGCAAGGAAGCGCGCTACATGGAGCACGAATCGCCCTTCGGCGAGCTGGCCCTGGTCTGCCCCGACGGCCAGATCGTGCACGAGCTCGGCTGGCAGACCGAGGCGCCGGTGGCGCTGCTGAAGAACCTGCGGCGCCTCACGGCGCCCAACCCCGGCGCCATGACCGGCCCCGGCACCAACAGCTACATCGTGGGCGATGCGGCCACGGGCTACATCGTGATCGACCCGGGCCCCGGCGATGCCGCGCACCTGGAGCGGCTGTACCAGGCCACCGGCGGCGACATCCGCCTGATCGTCTGCACCCATTCGCACCCCGACCATTCGCCGGGCGCGGCGCCGCTGCAGGCAATGTGCAGCACGGCATCCCCGAAGCCGCCCATTCTCGGCCTGGCCTCGGCACCGACCGCGCGGCCGCACTCCCACTTCGTGCCCGAGCGCGTGCTGGAGGATGGCGAGCGCCTGCTGCTGCAGGACGGCCGGGGCACGACGCACACGCTGCGCGCGGTGCACACGCCCGGCCATGCGGCCAACCACCTGTGCCTGGTGCTGGAGGAAGACGGCCTGCTCTTCTCCGGCGACCATGTGCTCAACGGCAGCACCACGGTGGTCGATCCGCCCGACGGCAACATGAACGCCTACCTCGATTCGCTCGACCGCCTCGACGCCGTCTGCGCCGAGGGCGACATCCGCTTCATCCTGCCGGCGCATGGCTACGTGCTGGGCGAGGCGCGCGCCGCCATCGCCCACCTGAAGGCGCACCGCCTGAAGCGCGAGGCCAGGATCGCCGCCGCGATGCAGCGCCTGCCGCAGGGCACGCCCGAGGACTGGCTGCCGCTCGCCTACGACGACGTGCCGCAGCGCCTGTGGCCGGTGGCCGCACGCTCGCTGGCGGCACACATCGAGCGCATTCGACAGCGCCCGTCGCAATGAACGAATCGGACGAAGGCATCCGCCTGGCCAAGCGCGTCGCCGCGCTGGCCGGCTGCTCGCGGCGCGAGGCCGAGCTGCTGATCGAGAACGGCGCGGTCCGCGTCGACGGTCAGCCGGCACTGCTGCCGCAGTCGCGCGTGCAGCCGCACCAGCAGGTCGAGATCGAGGCCGGCGCGCGGCCCGAGCCGGTGGTGCCCGTCACGCTGCTGCTGCACAAGCCGGCCGGCACCGCAATCGAGCAGGCGCATCGCCTGCTGGTCCCCGCGAATCATCACGCGCCGGAGCGCGCGGGGCTGCGCTTCCTGCCGCGCCACGTCGCGGCCCAGCGCTGCATGACGCCGCTGGAGACGGCCGCCAGCGGCCTGGTCGTCTTCACGCAGGAATGGCGCATCGAGCGCAAGCTGCACGAGGACGCGGCGCTGCTGGAGCACGAGCTGATCGTCGACGTGGCCGGCCCGGTCGGGCCGGAGGCGCTGGCGCGGCTGGACCGGGCGCCTGCGCGCGTGAGCGTGAGCCAGCAGAACGAGGGGCACACCGGCCTGCGCTTCGCCGTCAAGGGCTTGCAGCCGGGGCAGATCGCGCAGCAATGCCAGGCCGCCGGCCTGCGGCTGCTGGGGATTCGGCGCCTGCGCATCGGGCGCGTGGCGCTCGCGGGCCTGCTGGCCGGCCAATGGCGTTATCTGTTGCCGCACGAGCGCTTCTGAACTTCTGGCCTCATTGCGCCGCACGCATGCGCCATGCGGAAGGCGGCAGGCCGACGCACTTCTTGAACGCGCGGCTGAAGGCCGCCTCCGATTCGTAGCCGACAGCCTCCGCAACCGCAGCGACCTTCCCCGCGCCGGGCTCGGTCAGCAGGCGGCTTGCCAGCTGCATGCGCCATTGCGTGAGGTACTGCATCGGCGCCAGGCCCACGAAATGCGCAAAGCGCTCGGCGAGCACCGAACGCGAGCTGCCGGCCTGCGCGGCGAGCGCCTCCAGCGTCCAGTGCCTGGCCGGCGACGCGTGCAGCAGCGCCAGCGTGCGCGCGACCAGCGGATCGTGCAGCCCGGCCAGCCAGCCGGCCGGCGCGCCACCCACCGTTTCGAGGTAGCGCCGCACCACCTCGACGAACATCAGCTCGGCCAGGCGCAGCCGCACGCCCCGGCCGCCGGACGAGGGCTCGCGCAACTCGCACAGCGCGAACTCGATCAGGTGGCCCATGCGATCGTCCGGCCGCATGGCGCTGCGCAGATGGATCATCGGCGGCAGCGCATCGAGCACCGGGTTGAGCGGCCTGCGATCGCAGCCGAGGAAGCCGCAGATGAACTGCGCCTGCTCGGCGCCCGCTCCGCCCTCGCTCACGACCGAGGGCATTTCGCCGGCCGCCATGCTGCGGAAAAAATCCACTGCTTCCTCGGGGCCGTAGGCCGCGGGCGTGTCGGGCGAATCGGCGAGGAAGTAAGCATCGCCGTGGGGCACGACCAGCACGTCCCCGGTTTCGAAGCGCTCGGGTTCCGCATCGCGCAGCCCCGCCCAGCAGCTGCCGTGCGTGACCACGTGGTAGGAGACCAGGTGTTGAGCGTCGGGCAGCGCGACACGGCGGAACGCATCGGCCCTGGGCGCCCATGACATCCACGGCGAACGCGCATCGACGAGGAACAGCATGGAGCCGGTGAGACGCACGCAGCGCAGCACGTCGGACAGGACGTCGAAGCCGGACGCCGCAGCAAGCGATCCGGACGCCGGGTCATGGTTCGCGCTCATGGCCTGGACGATGCTACACGCAGCGATTGCACCGAAGAGGAACGCCATGAGCAAGATCTTCACGCCGCCCATCGAAGACGCCCCGTGCTCGCCGGCCGAGGTGTACGAAACGCAATTCGTCCCGGCGCTCTTCAGACACTGGGGGCCGGTGCTGTGCGAGGCCGCGCACATCGGTCCGGGCCAGCGCGTGCTCGACGTGGCCTGCGGCACCGGTGCGCTGACCGTGGCGGTGGCCGGGCGCGTCTCGCCCGGCGGGTCGGTGCTCGGGCTGGACATCCATCCCGAGATGCTGGCGGTCGCCCGGCGCAAGCATCCGGAGATCGGATGGCACGAGGGCCGCGCCGAATCGCTGCCCTTCGCCGGCGCGAGCTTCGATGCGGTCGTGAGCCAGTTCGGCCTGATGTTCTTCGACGACCGCGTGGCGGCGCTGCGCGAGATGCAGCGCGTGCTGCGGCCCGGCGGCCGTCTTGCCGTGGCGGTTTGCGATGCGCTTGAAAGCTCACCGGGCTATGCGGCGCTGGCCGCGCTGCTCGATCGGCTGTTCGGCCGGCGCGTCGGCGACGCCTTCCGTGCGCCCTTCGTGCTGGGAGACGCGGCCAGGCTGCGAGCGCTGTGCGCCGAGGCGGGCATCGAGGCGAGCGTCGCGCAACACGAAGGCATGGTGCGCTTCGATTCGGTCGATGCCCTGGTGTCGACGGAGCGCGCCTGCGTGTGGACGCTCGGCGGCCTGCTCGACCACGACCAGTTCGAAAGCCTGCGGCGCGAGGCGCAGGAAGCATTCAGGCCTTTCGTCGATGCCGCCGGCCAGGTCGCCTTCGCGATGCCGGCGCTGCTGATCACCGCGCGGAAGCGATGAAGCAAGAAAAAGTGTGAAGCGCGCCTGTAAGCCGGATTCTGTGCGTTGGAGTTGCCCCCCACGTGACCGCCATTACTCTGGGCCGTCTGTCGCCAGACGGCTCGGTGCCACCTACCCGCCAGCTCTACGGAACCATATCGACGCTGGCCTACTTGGTGTTGCTGCGCGCAGAGATTGCCCGTTTCACCCGGCCGGGTTGCCCCGGCCGACTCGTCTCTGTTGCTCTGATCCTCACCTCGCGGTGGAGAGCCGTTAGCTCCTGCGCTGTCCTGTGCAGTCCGGACTTTCCTCCAGTGCGCCCTTTCGGGACTTGCACCAGCGGCGGTCCGGCGCGCTTCACGGGCATGATTATCCCAGCCCCGGCGGCAGGATGCCTCGGCTCCTGTTCTGCGGAATTTACAATCGCAACCCCCAAGCGCCACCTGCCCGATCACCACGGGCCGCCCGCCATGATCCGCGTCTCCGAACTCAAGCTCCCCCTCGACCATGCGCCCGAGGCGCTGCCCGCGCTGGTCGCGTCCACGCTGGGCATCGCGCCCGGCGACATCGCTTCGCACACGGTCTTCAAGCGCAGCTTCGATGCGCGCAAGGCCGAGCTGCTCACGGTGTACATCGTCGACGTGGCGCTGGCCGATGCGCAAGCCGAGGCCTCGGTGCTGGCCCGGCATGCCGGCCGCCCGCATGTGCAGCCCGCACCCGACATGGCCTACCGCCCGCCCGTGCGCGCCGGCGAGAGCTCGCAGCGCCCGGTGGTCGTGGGCTTCGGCCCTTGCGGCATCTTCTGCGCGCTGATGCTGGCGCAGATGGGATTCAAGCCCATCGTCCTGGAGCGCGGCAAGACCGTGCGCCAGCGCACCAGGGACACCTGGGGCCTGTGGCGCAAGAGCGTGCTCGACCCCGAATCGAACGTGCAGTTCGGCGAAGGCGGCGCCGGCACCTTCTCCGACGGCAAGCTCTACAGCCAGATCAAGGACCCGCGCTTCCTCGGCCGCAAGGTGATGGAAGAGTTCGTCAAGGCCGGCGCGCCACCCGAGATCCTCTACGTTGCCCACCCGCACATCGGCACCTTCAAGCTGGTGAAGGTGGTGGAGAACATCCGCGAGCAGATCGTCGCCCTCGGCGGCGAAATCCGCTTCGAGCAGCGCGTGACCGACGTGCACATCGAGAACGGCCGTCTGCGCGGCCTCACCGTGCTCGACCAGCGCAGCGGCACCCGCCACGAATTGCGCACCGACCACGTGGTGATGGCGCTGGGCCACAGCGCGCGCGACAGCTTCGAGATGCTGCATGCGCGCGGGGTGCACATCGAGGCCAAGCCCTTCTCCATCGGCTTTCGCGTCGAGCATCCGCAAGGCCTGATCGACCGCGCGCGCTGGGGCCGGCATGCCGGCCACCCGCTGCTGGGCGCGGCCGACTACAAGCTGGTGCATCACGCGAGCAACGGCCGCTCGGTCTACAGCTTCTGCATGTGCCCGGGCGGCACGGTGGTCGCGGCGACGAGCGAGCCCGGCCGCGTCGTCACCAACGGCATGAGCCAGTACTCGCGCAACGAGCGCAATGCCAACGCGGGCATCGTGGTGGGCATCGATCCGCGCGACTATCCCGGCTGGGAAGATGGCCGCACCGGATCGCCGCTCGCAGGCATCGCGCTGCAGCGGGCGCTGGAGTCCAACGCCTTCGTGCTCGGCGGTGGCGACTACCGCGCGCCGGGCCAGCTGGTCGGCGACTTCGTGGCCGGCAAGCCCTCGCTTGCGCTGGGCAGCGTCGAGCCCTCGTACAAGCCGGGCGTGACGCCGGGCGACCTGCATGCCGCCCTGCCCGGCTATGCCATCGAGGCCATGCGCGAGGCCTTTCCGGCCTTCGGACGCAAGATCAAGGGCTTCGACCTGCACGACGCGGTGCTCACCGGCGTCGAGACGCGCACCTCGTCGCCGATCAGGATCACGCGCGGCGACGATTTCCAAAGCCTGAATGTGCGCGGGCTCTATCCCGCAGGCGAAGGTGCGAGCTATGCGGGCGGCATCCTGTCGGCGGGCGTGGACGGCATCAAGGTCGCGGAGGCGGTGGCACGCGGAATCTCGAACAATCTTGACAACTATTGATAGTGACACCAAGATTTCCCCATGAGCACCAACACCATGAGTTTTGCGCTTCCCGAGGCCTTGCGCAGCTATGTTGATCAACGGGTGCGCTCTGGCGCCTATGGAAACACGAGCGAGTACCTTCGGGAGCTGATTCGCAAGGATCAGGAGGAACAGGCGAGAAAGCAATTGCGTGAACTGATCAAGGAAGGGCTTGAATCGGGCAAAGGGCGCCTGCTCACTCCAAAGGTCGCCGCTGAGCTGAAAGAACGAGCGCTGGGACGCTCGCGTTGAAGCGGGCGAAACTCAGGCCGCTGGCGGAGCAAGATCTCGTCGAAACCGCCCAGTACTACGTACAGGCGGGCGATCGGGCCCTTGGCGCGCGCTTCTTCGATGCGGCTTTGGATGCACTCGAGGCGATCCAACGCATGCCGGCCATGGGATCTCCGCGGCTTGGGAAGCTGTGCGACATACCACGCCTTCGCGCGTGGCGCGTCACAGGCTTTCCCGTGCAGTGGTTCTACTTCGAAGCGGATGATCATCTCGACGTCGTTCGCCTGCTCGGCGAGCGTCAAGACACTGCTGCCATCCTTGGCGGCGAGTTGAACGAGCGGTAAGTCGAGCGCCCATCAGGCCAGCGATGCCGCCGGCGCGACGTTGACGAGGGTGGCATGCGCGGCCACCATAGGGCATCGCCACCCATGTCCACCCGGTGCTGCGCACTCGTCGAAGAGGCTTGGCCCGCGCAGGAGTGGACGGTCCCCCGCGCCGTTCGGCGCTTTCAAGGAGGTCCCATGGCTGAGAGCGACAAGGTCTTCGCGGGCTCGATCCCGAAGTTCTACGACACGCTGATGGTCCCGCTGATCTTCGAAGCCTATGCGAGCGACCTGGCGGCGCTCGTCGCTGCCTCCTCGCCCGGCTCGGTGCTTGAAACGGCGGCCGGCAGCGGCGTGGTCGCGCGGGCGCTGGCGCCAAGACTCGGCGCCGGCGCCCGCTACGTGGTGACCGACCTCAACCAACCCATGCTCGACTACGCCGCCATCCGGCAGGGGCCCGACCCCCGTATCGAATGGCGGCAAGCGGATGCGCTCGACCTGCCATTCGAAGATGCCTCGTTCGACGTCGTCTGCTGCCAGTTCGGCGCGATGTTCTTCCCCAACCGGATCGCCGGCTACGCCGAGGCGCGTCGCGTGCTGAGGCCGGGCGGGCGATTTGTCTTCAATGTCTGGGACCGCATCGAAGAGAACGCCTTTGCGGACGAGGTCACCAACGCCGTTGCCGAGGTGTTTCCGCACGAGCCGCCGCGCTTCCTCGCCCGCACGCCGCATGGCTATCACGACGTCGCACTGATCCGGGAGGAACTGAGCCGCGCAGGGTTCGCCGACATCGAAATCGAGACGAGGGAGAAGGTGAGCCGCGCGCCCTCGGCACGCGACGCCGCCGCCGCCTATTGCCAGGGGACGCCGCTGCGCAATGAAATCGAGGCGCGCGACGCCAGCCTGCTTCAACTCGCCACGGACCGCGCGACGGAGGCGATCGCCAGCCGCCATGGCGAAGGCCCGGTGGCCGGCAAGATTCAGGCGCATGTGATCGTGGCGGCGGGATAGCGAAGGCCCGGCGCAAGACGGCCATCCGCTCGCCGACGGCACCTGGCCGGCGGGCGTCGGCCCCACGAAAAAAGGGCCGATCGCCCGGCCCCTTGTTCCATGCGCGTCGGCAATCAGATCTGGGCGTTCTGCAGTGCCGCGATGCGCTCCTCGATCGGCGGGTGCGTGGCAAACAGTTTGCCGATGCTGCCCGTGATGCCCATGGCTTCCACCGCCTTCGGCAGCTCGCCGGGCGTCAGGCCGCCCAGGCGGGCGAGCGCGTTCACCATCGGCTGCTTGCGGCCCATCAACTGCGCGGCGCCGGCGTCGGCGCGGAATTCGCGGTGGCGCGAGAACCAGGCCACCACGATCGCGGCCGCGAAGCCCAGCACGATGTCGAGCACCACGGTGGTGATCATGTAGCCGATGCCCGGGCCGGTGTTGCTGTCGCTGCCGCGGCGCAGGAAGCCGTCTACCGCGTAGCCGATCACGCGCGAGAGGAAAACCACGAAGGTGTTCATCACGCCCTGGATCAGCGTCATCGTCACCATGTCGCCGTTGGCCACGTGCGCCACCTCGTGCCCGATCACGGCCTCGACCTCCTCGCGCGTCATGTTGGCGAGCAGGCCGGTTGAAACGGCCACCAGCGACGAGTTCTTGAAGGCGCCGGTGGCGAAGGCATTGGGGTCGCCCTCGAAGATGCCGACCTCGGGCATGCCGATGCCGGCCTTGTCGGCGAACTTGCGCACGGTCTGCACGATCCAGGCTTCGTCGGGCGACTGCGGCTCGTTGATGATGCGCACGCCGGCCGTCCACTTGGCCATCGGCTTGCTGATGAGCAGCGAGATGATCGCGCCGCCGAAGCCCATCACCAGCGCGAAGCCCAGCAGGGCCGTCAGGTTGAGCCCGTTGGCGGTGAGGTAGCGGTTGACGCCGAGCAGGCTGGCGACGACGCCCAGCACCGCGACCACCATCACGTTGGTCAGGACAAACAGAAGGATGCGTTTCAAGCTGATTTCTCCGTGGGGTTCAGGCGAAGTGCCCGCCGTGGCGAGCAAATGAGGCCCGGCGAGGAGGTTTTCAAGCGCGGCACGGCGGATCGTTGTGGTGGTTCTGCCCTGCGGCGCCAGGCCTCGGATCGATCATAGGAGCAAAAGTTCGCACGTCCGGAACACGCCACTACGCTCACTCGGGATAAAGCCGGCCCGCCAGCGTGGCGCTGGCCTTGCGCAGCGCGGGGAGGAAGGCGTCGCGGAATTCGACGAAGCTCATGCGCTCGGCGCGCACCGCGATGCTCATCGCGGCCACCATCGCGCCGCTGCGGTCGTGCACCGGCACGGCCATGGAGCGCACGCCCAGCTCGAGTTCGCCGTCGTTGCCGGCGTAGCCTTCCTCGCGGCAGCGTGCGAGCAAGGCCAGCACCGGCTTCAGCTCGTACACGGTGCGCGCGGTGAGCGGCTGCCGCGGCATCGCGCGCACCCGGCGCTCGGCTTCCGCCGGCGGCAGGCTGGCGAGCAGCACGCGCCCCAGCGCCGAGCAATACGCCGGCAGGCGCGAGCCGATGCCCAGCCCCGTGCTGAGGCTGCGCCGCGCGGTGGAGCGGGCGATGATGATCGCGTCGTCGCCCAGGAGCTTGCCCAAAGACGCCGACTCGCGCGTGCGCTCCGACAGCGCGTCGAGCAGCGGCTGCGCCAGCGAGGGGGTGGCGCGCGAGGCCAGGTAGGCATGCGCCACCAGGAGCGCCTTGGGCAGCATCCAGAAGCGCTTGCCGTCGCTGTCGAGATAGCCCAGCACCTGCAGGGTCAGCAGCGAGCGTCGCGCCGAGGCCGGCGAGCAGCCGGTGAGCCGCGCCACCTCCGACACGGTGAGCCGGCCGTGCTGGCGGCCGAAGCAGGTCAGCACCTCCAGGCCCTTCTGCAGCGAGGCGACGAAATTCTTGTCGGTCAGCTCCACGCTTCCCTGGGCAGCGGCTTGGTTTTTGCGCATGGCGCAAATCTAGCTTGTTCGCCGTGGCCCTGCGGCGGACACTCCTCCTACCCCGATGAACGTCTGCCACGGAGACAAAACCCCCATGCTGAATTCCTTTGCGCGGCGCCTCTGCGCCGCCTGCCTGGCGGGCGCCTGCCTGCTCGGCCTCGCCTCGGCGCAGAGCCCCCAGGCGCTGAAGCTCGTCGTGCCCTTCCCGGCCGGCGGCACTGCCGACATCCTGCCGCGCGTGGTGGCCGAGAAGCTGCGCGCCCAGTACCCCGGCGGCGTGCTGATCGACAACCGCACCGGCGCGGGCGGCAACATCGGCGCCGAGCTGGTGTTCCGTTCGGAGCCGGACGGCAACACGCTGCTGGTGTCGCCGCCGGCACCGATCGCGATCAACCAGCACCTCTACAAGAAGCTCTCCTTCGACCCCACCCAATGGGTGCCCGTCACGGTGCTCGCGACGGTGCCGAACGTGCTGGTGGTCAGCCCCAGGCTGCCGGTGAAGAACGTGCAGGAATTCATCGCCTATGCCAAGGCCAACCCCGGCAAGCTCAGCTACGGCTCGCAGGGCAACGGCACCACCTCGCACCTGACGGCCAGCCTGTTCATGCAGCTGACGGGCGTCGAGATGGTCCACATTCCCTACAAGGGCACGGCGCCCGCGCTGGTGGACCTGGTGGGCGGACAGATCGACGTGTTCTTCGACAACCTGAGCTCCTCGCTGCCCTTCCACCAGGCCGGCAAGCTGCGCATCCTTGGCGTGGCCGACGAGCAGCGCTCGCACGCCCTGCCGGAGGTCCCGACCTTCGCCGAGCAGAAGCTGCCCGCCATGAACGCCGTGACCTGGTTCGCGGTGGTGGCGCCGCCCGGCACGCCCGCGGACAAGGTCGCCTCTGCGCAGAAGGCGATCGCCGATGCGCTGGCATTGCCCGACGTGAAGCAGAAGTTCGCCGAACAGGGCGCCGAGCCGCGCGGCTGGGACGCTGCCCGCACCGGCAGGTTCCTCCAGGCCGAATCCGCGAAATGGAACAAGGTCATCAAGAGCGCCAAGGTCAGCCTCGATTGACATCACGAACATGAACGACATCGCATCCCAACCGATCCACTGGGCCGGCCCCGGCCTCACGCGCATTCCCTTCGCGCTCTACAGCGACGCGCAGACCGCAGCCGAGGAGCAGGCCCGCATCTTCCGGGGCGAGGTCTGGAACTACCTGTGCCTCGAGGCCGAGCTGCCCGATGCCGGCAGCTACCGCACCACCTTCGCCGGCGAGACGCCGGTGGTGGTGGTGCGCGACGCAGACGGCGAGATCTACGCCTTCGAGAACCGCTGCGCCCACCGCGGCGCGCTGATCGCGCTGGAGAAATCGGGCCGCGCCGAGAACTTCCAGTGCGTCTACCACGCCTGGAGCTACAACCGCCGGGGCGACCTGACCGGCGTCGCCTTCGAGAAGGGCGTCAAGGGCCAGGGCGGCATGCCGCCGGATTTCTGCAAGGAGGCCCACGGCCCGCGCAAGCTGCGCATCGCCACCTTCTGCGGCCTGGTCTTCGGCAGCTTCAGCGAGGACGTGCCCGGCATCGAGGACTACCTGGGCGAAGAGATCTGCGCGCGCATCGAGCGCGTGCTGCACAAGCCGGTGGAGGTGATCGGCCGCTTCACGCAGGCGCTGCCCAACAACTGGAAGCTCTACGTGGAGAACGTGAAGGACAGCTACCACGCGAGCCTGCTGCACATGTTCTTCACCACCTTCGAGCTCAACCGCCTGTCGCAGAAGGGCGGCGTGATCGTCGACGAGAGCGGGGGCCATCACGTGAGCTACTCGATGATCGATCCGGCCGCGGAGAAGGACGCCTCGTACAAGGAACAGGCACTGCGCTCCGACAACGACCGCTTGCGCCTGAAGGACCCGAGCCTGCTCGCCGGCTTCAAGGAATACGAGGACGGCGTGACGCTGCAGATCCTCTCGGTCTTCCCCGGCTTCGTGCTGCAGCAGATCCAGAACTGCCTGGCGGTGCGGCAGGTGCTGCCCAAGGGCGTGGCGCGCACCGAGCTCAACTGGACCTACCTGGGCTATGCCGACGACACGCCCGAAGCGCGCCGCGTGCGCCTGAAGCAGTCGAACCTGATCGGGCCGGCCGGCTTCATCTCGATGGAGGACGGCGCGGTGGGCGGCTTCGTGCAGCGCGGCATCGCCGGCGCGCACGACCAGGCGGCGGTGGTCGAGATGGGCGGCGACGGCGCAGCGTCGAGCGAAGGCCGCGCCACCGAAGCCTCGGTGCGCGGCTTCTGGAAGGCCTACCGCCATCACATGGGCGCCTGAGCACGCGCGACGACGAGAGAGAACACGATGATCGACCTGCTGGCGCTGTGCGCCTTCAACGCGGCCTATGCCCACACCATCGACAGCGATGCGCTGGAGCAGTGGCCGGACTACTTCACCGAGGACTGCCACTACCGCATCACGCATGTGGAGAACGAGCGCGAAGGCCTGGCCGCCGGCATCGTCTATGCCGACTCGCGCGCGATGCTGCAAGACCGCGTCGCCGCACTGCGCGAGGCCAACATCTACGAGCGGCAGCGCTACCGGCACCTGCTGGGCATTCCGCTGCTCGAACGAGCCAGCGCCGACGGCGCCGAGGCGCGCACGCCCTTCATCGTGGCGCGCATCATGGCCACGGGCCAGACGGAAGTCTTCGCCACCGGCGTGTACCAGGACCGCTTCGTCCAGCAGGACGGGCAGCTGAGGCTGCAGTCGCGCGTGGCGGTGTGCGACAGCACGGTGACCGACACGCTGTTGGCCCTGCCGTTGTGAGCGCCGCGTGGCCGTCCGAAGGCGCGAAAGCCCCACGGTGGGCAGCGCAGCACACGCAATGACAAGCGCGGGGGCACGATGAGCATTGCGACGACACCACCCCGCCGCCTCGCGCTCGCCGCCGGCGATCCCAACGGCATCGGGCCCGAGATCGCGCTGAAGGCGCTGGCGGCGCTGGCGGCCGATGCGCGCCGGCGCATCACGCTCTTCGGGCCGCGCCGCGTGCTCGAGCGCACGGCGGTGCAGCTGGGCCTCGAAGCGATGCTGCCGACGCTGCGGCTGGTCGATGCCGGCGCGCTGCCGGCCCACGCCGCGCAGCCGGGCCGCATCGAAGCCGCGGCCGGCGCTTCCGCGGTGGCGTCGGCGAGCGCGGCCATCGAGGCGTGCCGGCGCGGCGACTTCGATGCCGTGGTGGCCTGCCCGCACCACGAGACCGCGATCCACCAGGCCGGCATCGCCTTCAGCGGCTATCCCTCGCTGGTGGCGCGCGTCTGCGGCCAGGGGGAAGACAGCGTGTTCCTGATGCTGGTCGGCGGCGGCCTGCGCATCGTGCATGCGACGCTGCACGAGAGCGTGCGCCATGCCCTGGACCGGCTGCAGCCCGAACTGATCGCCGCTGCCGTGCGCGCCGGTGTTCGGGCCTGTGCATTGCTGGGGGTGCCAGATCCGTCGATCGGCGTGTTCGGCATCAACCCGCACGCCTCCGAGGCCGGGCTCTTCGGGCCCGAGGACGAGGCCTGCGTGGCGCCGGCCGTGCGCGCCCTGCGCGCCGAGGGCCTTCGTGTCGACGGCCCGCAGGGCGCCGACGTGCTGCTGGCACAACGCCGGCACCAGCTCTACGTCGCGATGCTGCACGACCAGGGCCACATCCCCATCAAGCTGCTCGCGCCGAACGCGGCCAGCGCCCTCTCCATCGGCGCCGAGGTGCTGCTGTCCAGCGTGGGCCACGGCAGCGCGATGGACATCGCGGGGCGCGGCATCGCGGACCCGGGCGCGGTGCTGCGCACCATTCACCTCTTGTCGGGCCCGGGTCCGGGAGACACCACACCATGAGCCATCGCATCGCCATCGCCGGCAGCGACATCGCCTTCGACTGCGCGGAGAACCAGAGCGTGCTCGATGCCGCGCTGCGCGCCGGCATCGAGCTGCCCTACTCCTGCCGCAGGGGCGTGTGCGGCAACTGCGCCGGCGGCATCGCGCAGGGCGAGGTCGCCGGCCTCGAGGGCGCTTCGATCCGCAACGAGAGCTGCACGCCGGAGCAGGTGCTCTACTGCATGTGCACGCCGGCCACCGACCTGCAGATCCAGCCGGTGAGCTGGCATCGCATCGACCCCGGCGCGCGCAAGCGCTTCACGGCCAAGGTGTTTCGCAACCAGCTGGCGGCGCCCGACGTGTCCGTGCTTCAGCTGCGGCTGCCGGCGGGCCAGCGCGTGAAGTTCCACGCGGGGCAGTACCTGCAGCTCGCGGTGGGCGACGGCAGCACGCGCTGCTATTCGATGGCCAATGCGCCGCACGAGAGCGACGCGCTGACCCTGCACATCCGCCATGTGCAGGGCGGCGCCTTCAGTGCCCGCGTGCCGGCGCTGCAGCAGGGAGACCTGCTCGATGTCGAACTGCCCTTCGGCGCCGTGACGCTGGACGCCGCCTCGACGCGGCCCATCGTCTTCGTGGCCGGCGGCACCGGCTTCGCGCCCATCAAGTCCATCCTGGACGACATGGCGAAGCGCCGCATCGAGCGGCCGATCACGCTGATCTGGGGCGCGCGCCGCGCGGAAGGCATCTACCTGCGCTCGGCCGTGTCGAAGTGGCAGCGGCAATGGCCCGGGGCCTTCCGCTTCGTCGCCGCCCTGAGCGAGGAAAGCGGCGACGCCGAGCATGCCTTCCCGGGCCGCGTGGACCAGGCCTTGCAGGCCCACTGCCCCGAGCTCGCGGGCCACGAGCTCTACTGCTGCGGCTCGCCGGGCATGGTGCATGCGGTGCGCGAGTTGGCGCTGCAGAAGCTGGGGCTGGACGCCGCCGACTTTCACGCCGATGTGTTCGTCGACGGGCCGGCGCTCAGTCCTGCGGAGGCCGTGCCGGCCTGAAGACCGTTGGGTCGTCGTAGAACTCCGGCGCCTCGTTGGCGGCCCACCAGCCCGGCACGCCCAGCACGGGGAGCGGCGCGAAGGGCTTGCCGGCCAGGTGATCGGGTTCCAGGGCGGCCGCAATCGCGGCATCGTCGATCGCGATCGAGCGCACCGCGCCCGGTGCCCACAGCACATGCGCGGTGAGCGCCTTGCGCGGCGAAACCAGCTTTTCGAGCAGTGCATGGCCGAAGACCAGCAGGCGGGCCTCGCGCCACAGCGCGCGTTCGCGCACGAAGAGGCGCTGCCAGTCGCGCGCCAGCAGCGCCGCCCACAACGCAGCCGGCGCATCGAGCACCGCTCCGTTCTCGTCGAAGAGGGTCAGCGCATCGCGCAGGGGCCCGCGCGTGGCACCGATGCCGGCGCGCGCGATCTCGGCAGCCTGCAAGGCGTTGAGGCGTCGCTTGGCGCGCGGGAAATGCAGCCACGCCAGGCCGTTGAAGAGGTCATGCAGGTTGTCGCGCGTGGGCACCTGCGCAGTGCGGAAGATGAAGGCCTCGTAGGCTTCGCCGGGCGGCGCGGCGTCGGCCTGCACGAAGCGCAGGGGCCCGGCCGGCAGGTCGATGTCCGTGCCCTGGCCCGACAGCACGGCCGCCACGCCGGCACCTCGTGCCAGCGACGCGGCCATCGCCGCGGCCCGCGGCGCATAGGGCGCCAGCCAGGGCCGCGCCGGGTCGAAGCCCAGGGGCAGGTTCACGAGGCGGCAGGGCCGACGTACTGCACCTTGTTCGGCGTCTTCTCCGGCGTCAGCAGGAACAGCTCGGGAAATTTCTTGAACAGCTTGGGCGAGCTCGCGCTCTTGCCCAGCAGCTTGGCGCCGCGCAGCCGCTCGGCCGCGTGATTGAGCTCCAGCTTCGCGCCGCCGGCGAGTTCGGGCACCGCATCGAGGATGCGCAGCACGTCCTCCGGCAGCACCGGCGGCGGCGCGACTTCCTGGGCCTTGGCGCGCCGTGCGCGCGCGGGCCGCTTGGCGGCAGCAGGCCGGGCCGCGGACTGGTGCTGCAGATCGATGAAGCTGTCGTAGACCGCCACCGTCTCCTCGCCCGTCTTGCCCTGCTGGCCGATGCCGCAGACGCGGCAGCCCTTCTCGCGCAGGCGGATCACCAGCGGCGCGAAGTCGGAATCGGAAGACACCAGCACCACCAGCTCGGGCCGCTCGGCCACCACCAGGTCCATCGCATCGACCGCCAGCGCGATGTCGGTCGAGTTCTTGCCGGAGGCGAGGTTGACCATCGGCCGCACCGAGAGCCGCTTGAAGAGCGCCTGCTGCTTGAGCGCGGTCTCGGCGTTGCAGTAGGCGCGGCGCACGTGGATGGCGCCCTGGTCGGCGAGCGTGCGCTGCACCGCCTGCTCGATGACGTCGGCCGAGACGTTGTCGGCGTCGATCAGCAGCATCACGCGGCGGCCGGCGGCGCTCACAACAGCCTCCAGGCAACGGTCTCGCCGCCGCGCAGCGGCTTCAGCGTCGCCTCGCCGTAAGGCACGGTCTCGGGCACCGTCCAGGCCTCGCGCTGCAGGGTCACGGTGTCGCTGTTGCGCGGCAGGCCATAGAAGTCGGGGCCGTGGAAGCTGGCGAAGCCTTCGAGCTTGTCCAGCGCGCCGGCATTGTCGAAGGCCTCGGCATAGAGCTCGAGCGCCGTGAGCGCGGTGTAGCAGCCGGCGCAGCCCAGCGCATGTTCCTTGAGGTGCGCAGGATGCGGCGCGCTGTCGGTGCCGAGGAAGAAGCGCGGGCTGCCGCTGGTGGCCGCCTCGACCAGGGCCACGCGATGGGTCTCGCGCTTGAGCACCGGCAGGCAGTAGTAGTGCGGCCGGATGCCGCCGGTGAAGATGGCGTTGCGGTTGTAGAGCAGGTGGTGGGCGGTGATGGTGGCGGCGGTGAAGCGGTCCGCATCGCGCACGTAGTGGGCGCCCTCCTTCGTCGTCAGGTGCTCGAACACGATCTTGAGCTCCGGGAAGTCGCGGCGCAGCGGGATCATCACGCGCTCGATGAAGACGGCCTCGCGGTCGAACAGGTCGACCGCGGGGTCGGTCACCTCGCCGTGTACCAGCAGCAGCAGGCCGTGCTTCTGCATCGCCTCCAGCGTCGGGTAGGTCTTGCGGATGTCGGTGACGCCGGCATCGCTGTTGGTGGTGGCGCCGGCCGGGTACAGCTTGAGGGCGCAGACTCCCGCCGCGGCCGCTCGCCCGATCTCCTCCGGAGGGAGCTTGTCCGTCAGGTACAGCGACATGATCGGCTCGAAGTCCAGGCCCTCCGGCACGGCGGCGCGGATGCGGCCGCGGTAGGCCTTGGCCTGCTCGGCGGTGGTCACCGGCGGGCGCAGGTTGGGCATGATCAGCGCGCGGCCGAACTGGCGGGCCGAATGCGGCACCACGGCTTGCAGGGCCGCGCCGTCGCGTACGTGCAGGTGCCAGTCGTCGGGGCGGGTGAGGGTGAGGGTCTGGGCGGGGCTGGTCATGAGATGCATTGTCCCATTGCATCTTTCCGAGTTCACACCAAGACTCGCCCCACTCGCGCTTGAACACTTCGACCGGCATCCGGGACGGCGGCACGCCGCGCGGCCGCGGACGCTCGCGCGCCTCAGACGATCTGCGTCAACGCGTTCTCGAACGCGGTGCGGGCGATGCCGGTGCGTTGGCTGGAGCGCGCATGGCAGCGCTCCAGCGCCGCGGCCACGGTGGCCGAGACGTCGCCGAAGATCGCTTCATCCGAGATCTCGACATCGCCCTGCATCAGGAACGCGAACGCGCGCGCCATGCCGCAATTGGCGATGAAGTCGGGGATCACCGCGACACGCGAATCGGCGTGCTCGTAGATGGGGCCGTAGAAGATCTCGCGGTCGGCAAACGGCACGTTGGCGCCGCTGGACACGACTTCGAGTCCGCCCTCGATCAGCTGCTCGACCTGCTGCTGCGTCACCAGGCGGGACCCGGCGCAGGGCAGGAAGATCTCGGCCCCGACGCTCCACACCCGGCGATCGATCTCCTCGAACGAAAGCATGCCCTGGGCGGCAAGCTGGTTGCCCTTCTTTTCAAGGAACAGGGTGCGGATCTGCTCGAAGCTGAAGCCCTCGGCATCGAGCAGCCCGCCCTCGCGGTCGATGATGCCGACCACGCGCGCGCCGGCCTGCGCCAGGTAGTAGGCCGCGGTCGAGCCGACGTTGCCCCAGCCCTGCACGATGACGCGCTTGCCGGCCACCTGGCCACCGTAGAGCCGCAGGTAGTGCAGCACCGATTCGGCCACGCCCCAGCCCGTGATCAGGTCCGCCACCAGGTACTTGCGTGCGGGCTCGGGCGTGTAGCGCGGGTCCTCCACCACCTTGGCCACGCCCATGCGCAGCTGGCCGACCTTCTGGATGCGCTCGCTGTCGCTCGGCACGAAGTGCCCGTTGACCACGCCCTCCTGGGGATGCCACAGGCCATAGCTCTCGGTGATCGGGATCACCTCGTGCACCTCGTCGACGTTGAGGTCGCCGCCGGTGCCGTAGTAGGTCTTGAGCAGCGGCGTCACGGCCTTGTACCAGCGCTTGAGCACGTCGTTCTTGCGCGGATCGGCCGGATCGAAGTCGATGCCCGACTTGGCGCCGCCGATGGCGGGACCGGACACGCTGAACTTCACCTCCATCGTCTTGGCCAGCGACTCGACCTCGCGGCGGTCCAGGCCCGGGCGCATGCGCGTGCCGCCCCCGGCGGCGCCGCCGCGCAGGGAGTTGATGACGACCCAGCCCTTGGCGGGCGTCTCGGCATCGTGCCATTCGAAGACGATCTCGGGCGCCTTGTTCTCGAAACGGGTCAGCAGTTCTTTCATCTCGGTCTTTCAGGATTCTGGGGATTCGGTGCGTTCAGGCGAGCAGCAGCTTGTCGTCGTCGAGCTTCTCGCCGCGGGTCTTCTCGAACATGTGCAGCAGGTCGGGCACGTCCATGCGGGCGCGCTCGGAGCCCTCGACGTCGAGGATCACGCGGCCTTCGTGCAGCATCACCGTGCGCGTGCCGTAGTCGAGCGCCTGGCGCATGCTGTGCGTGACCATCATGGCCGTCAGCTTGCCGGCCTCGACGATCTTGGCCGTGAGTTCGAGCACGAATGCGGCCGTCTTCGGATCGAGCGCCGCGGTGTGCTCGTCGAGCAGCAGGATGCGCGAAGGCTGCAGCGATGCCATCAGCAGGCTCACGGCCTGGCGCTGTCCGCCCGAGAGCAGGCCCATGCGGTCGGCCAGGCGGTTCTCGAGCCCGAGCTCGAGGATGCTGAGCTTCTCGCGGAAGCGCTCGCGCAGCCTGCGCGTCAGCGAAAAGCCGAAGCCGCGGCGCGCGCCCCGCTTCCATGCCAGCGCCATGTTCTCCTCGATCGTCAGCGCCTCGCAGGTACCGGCCATCGGGTCCTGGAAGACGCGTGCGACCAGGTCGGAGCGCTGCCAGGCCGAGCGGCGGGTGACTTCGCTCTCGTCGATGTGGATGCTGCCGCGGTCGACCATCAGGTCGCCGCTGATCGCATTGAGAAAGGTCGACTTGCCGGCCCCGTTGGAGCCGATGACGGTGACGAACTGCCCCGTGGGAATGCTCAGGTCCAGCCCGCGCAGCACGCGGTTCTCGATCGGCGTGCCGGGGTTGAAGGTGATTTCCAGGCCTTTGGCGCGCAGCATTACTTGGCCTCCTCGACGGCGACTGTGGGGTTGGCGCGTACGCCGGGCCACAGGGCGGCCAGCTTGCGCTTGTAGGCGGGCACGAGCAGTGCGAAGGCGACCAGCACGGCAGTGACCAGATTCAGATCCTGGGCCTGCAGGCCGATGAAATCGCTGTTGAGCGCCAACGCGATGAAGAAGCGGTAGAGCACCGCCCCGAGCACGCACGCCAGCGTCGTGACGACCAGGCTGCGGGCCGGCAGGATGGTCTCGCCGATGATCACCGCGGCCAGGCCGACGACGATGGTGCCGATGCCCATGGAGATGTCCGCCCCGCCCTGCGACTGCACGAAGAGCGCGCCGGCCAGCGCGACCAGCCCGTTCGACAGCGCCAGCCCCCAGACCGTCAGCCGGTCGGTCGAGATGCCCTGCGCCCGTGCCATGCGCGGGTTGCCGCCGGTGGCGCGCATCGCGAGGCCCGTCTCCGAGGCGAAGAACAAGTCGATGAGCACCTTGGCCGCGGCCACGATCGCCAGCAGCACCAGCGGCTTGAGCCAGTAGTCGGGCAGGCCGCCGAACTGGAGCAGGCTGAACACCGTGGGGTCGTCGATCAGCGCCACGTTGGGCTTGCCCATGATGCGCAGGTTGACCGAGTACAGCGCGATCATCACCAGGATGCTCGCGAGCAGCTGCATGATGCGCAGCCGCACGTTGAGCCATGCGGTGAGGTAGCCCGACATTGCGCCGGCGAGCATCGCGGCCGCCGTCGCGGCAAACGGATTCCAGCCCGTGACGATCAGCGCCGCGGCCACGGCGCCGCCGAGCGGGAAGCTGCCGTCCACCGTCAGGTCGGGAAAATTGATGATGCGGAACGAGAGGTACACGCCCAGCGCGACCAGCCCGAAGATCAGGCCGATCTCGATGGCACCCAGGGAAGCAATGAGCGACATGTCTGGTGCGCCCGCTTACTTGACCACCACCTGGGCCGACTTGAGCAGTTCGTCGGACAGCGTCACGCCCTGCTTCAGGGCCGCACCCGGATTGACGTGCAGTTCGAAGGTCTTGCTGGTCTGCGACGCGATCGTGCCGGGCGCCTGGCCCTGGAGGATGCGCACGACGATCTTGCCGGTCTGCTGGCCGATGTCGTAGTAGTTCAGGCCCAGCGCCGCCACGGCGCCGCGCTTGACCGCGTCCGTGTCCGCCGCGACCACCGGAATCTTCGCCTGCTGGGCCACCTTGACGATGCCCTCGAAGGCCGACATCACGTTGTTGTCGGTGGGCGCGTAGATCACGTCCACCTTGCCCGCCAGGCTCTGCGCGGCGCTGGCCACGTCGACGGTGCGCGCGGCGGCGCCTTCCACCAGCGTCATGCCGGCGGCCGGCGCGGCCTTCTTCAGCGCGTCGACGATGGCCACCGAATTGGCTTCGCCCGGGCTGTAGATCACGCCGACGCGCTTCGCGCCGGGAAGGACCCGCTTGATGAGGTCGAGGTGCTTGTCCAGCGGCGAGAGATCGGACACGCCGGTGACGTTGGTGCCCGAGGCCTCCCAGGTCTTGACCAGCTTGGCGGCGACCGGGTCGGTCACCGCGCTGTAGACGACCGGGATGTCCTTGCTCGCGGCGACCACGGCCTGCGCGGAGGGCGTGGCGATGGCGACGATCACGTCCGGCCGCTCGCCCACGTACTTGCGGGCGATCTGCGCCGCGGTGCCGTTGTTGCCCTGCGCGGACTGGTACTGGAATTTCAGGTTCTTGCCGACTTCGAAGCCGGCGGACTTCAGCTCGTCCTTGACGCCGTCACGCACGGCATCGAGCGCCTTGTGTTCGACGATCGCCGTGACCGCCACCGACTTCTCGGCGGCGAGGGCGGGCGCGGCGATCGCCGTCGCGGCTGCGGCAGCAATGAGGGCCAGGGAGGAACGCAGGAAAGAATGTTGCACCATGAGGTCCTTGTGAGAAATAGTCGGCGTGGTTCAGTTGAGAAAGCCACTCCGGCCGAAGATCTGTTTGATCTCCATCGCCGAGCCGCTTTCCAGGTGGAGAAGTGTGAACTTCCGCCCAAAAAATCTGCTTTCATCCCATATGGGGAGGAACCCTCAGGCAAGCAACATAATTTCTCCATTCAACGTTAATAGGAGACGAACTTGCATGACATCGAACTCGACCGCACCGACCGCAAGATCCTGGCCTTCCTGCAGGAGCATGGGCGCGCGTCCAACCTGGAGTTGGCGGGGGCCGTCGGCCTGTCGCCGGCGCAATGCCACCGGCGCCACCGGCGGCTGGAGGAAGCCGGCTTCATCGCCCGCTACGAGACGCGCCTGGACCCCGCGCGCCTCGACCTGAACGTGGTGGCCTTCATCCTCGTCGCGATGGAGAAGGGGCATATTCGCGACCTGTCGAAGTTCACCGACGTGGTGATCGACATGCCGGAGGTGCTGGAGTGCTACTCCATCACCGGGGACTACGACTTCGTGATGAAGGTCATCGCCCGCGACCTGAAGGGGCTGTCGCGCTTTTTGATCGACAAGCTGATGCGCTTGCCTGGCGTGGACGGGGTGCGGTCCAGCGTTTGCCTGGACGAGTTCAAGTGCACGAGCTCGCTGCCGTTGCCGGAATGAGCACGCGGGTGCTCGCCGCAGGATTCCTGTCTTAGCCGGGCTTTGCTCGGGCGCCCGTCGTCAGGCGCATGCGCAAGCCGACCGGATGCATGGTGAACTCCAGGATCTCCTCCGGCGGCGTGCCGTCCGGCGTCGACACGTCGAGCAGCTGGAAATCGTGCGCGAGCATGCTCAGGACCAGGTTGATCTCGAGCATGGCCAGATACCGCCCCGGGCAGAGTCTTGGCCCGGCGCCGAACGGCATCGATACGCGCTTGGGCGAGTGAACGGAGCCGGCGTTGTCCGCGAGCCAGCGTTCGGGCCGGAACTCGCTCGCGGCCTCGACGACGGACTCGTCGACAGCGGCAGGCCGCATCGCGAGAAAAAGCCGTGTTCCCTTCGGGATGCGAACGTCCCGGATCGCCGTGTCTTCGATGGCATCGAGGATCAGGAGCGGCGCAACGGGCCGAAGGCGCATCGCCTCGCTGGCGCAGGCCTCGGCGTACCTCAGCGACCTGAGCTGCTCGACGGACTGTGCGACGGGCTCCTCTTTCAAGACGGCGCGGGCTTCGTCGACAAGACGAACCCATGCCGCCGGGTGCTGGTGAAGAAGGTAGATGGTCCAGGCGAGCGTGTTGGCGGTGGTGTCTTCCGAAGCGCTGAGCATGGTGAAGACATTGCCGGTGATGTCGGCTTCGCTCAGCGCGCTGCCGTCGGCGTCGCGCGCGGCGAGCATGGCTTCGAGCAGGTCGGTGGGCTGCTCGCGTCTCGCCGGGTCCTGCCGCAGGCGCTCGCGCGCCTGCTCGACGATGTCCTTGATGACCCGGTGGATCGCCGCGATGTGCCTGTCGTAGGCAATGTCCGATGGCAGGCGAAAGTAGCGCCAGTACGGAAACGGCAGGTTCATTCGGCGAAACAGCATCGGGAACATGTGCTTCAGGTGCTCGTGCAGGTCGCTTCTTTCGTCTTCGATGGTGTTGATGTCGATGCCGAAGGAAATGCCGGATGCCGCGTCCACCGAATACCGCATCAGTTCGGCCTGCAGGTTCATCACCGTTCCCGCGTGTGCGGCGACGATCCACCGGTTGCGCAGGCGCCTGGTCACGCGAACGAGGGAGGGCATGTAGTTGCGCAGGTGCTCGGGGTCGAAGCCCGTCATGACCATCCGGCGTTGGCGGCGCCACTCGTCGCCCTCGGCGGCGAACACGCCGAATGCGTTGGATTCCCGCGCGATGGAGGCAAAGTTGGCGGGACGGCTCCAGGTCTCGGGACGGGCTCGCAAGACGGCCGCGATGTCCTCGGCCTTGGTGATGACGACGACGTCCTGCTTCGCCATCTTGAGGCGGTAGATGTCGCCGTAGGTCTTGGCCCAGCCCTCGAGCTGACGATGCAGCTGAGGGACTTTCATCTGCAGAAGGTTGCCCGCGAGAGGCCACTGTCTCGGACCCGGCAGCTCGTCGATCGAGGTGGGCCGCTGCGCTTTGGCGGCGGGGCGCTCGGAGACAGCACTCATCCCTTTTCTCCTCGGCTTGATGCGACGGCGATGTCTTGCAAATCCCGAAGCGTCGTGCATCGTACGCCGCCGCCTCCAGGGCAGCAATGCGGAACCTGAACGGCGCGGCCATCGCCTGTGCAGACCCGGTTCGCGCCTCGTGGAACCCGAAGCCTGGTTCCTCGTTTCAGGTCTTCAATGCGCCTTCGAATCGATGCGTCACCACCTGGGCAAGATTCGCTCGCCAGGCAGGATGTCGTACGGGTCTGTCCAGCCCGCAATGGCCCGAACGCGCTCGAGCCAGGCCTGGACATGCGGGAAGCGGCCCGCGATCTCGTACCCGCTCTCGTCCACGGATAAAAGAGATAGCCGCACATGGAGATGTCGGCAATGCTTTCGCGAAGCCAGGCCATGACCGCCGGTTCCGGCGCAGTCGCACCGAAGGCCTTCATGAACCGATAGCTCGCGAAATAGCGCCCGGGATGGGTGACGCCCGCAACGGCCGCTCTCTGCCGCGGCGAGCCTTGCCAGCACCGCCTTTCACCGGCATCATCCCGGCCCCAGAGGAAGGAGACCGCCGATGAGAACGTGGATTCGCCATGCCGCCGCCCTGGCAACCCTTGCCGCCGCTGCTGCCGTACAGGCGGCAGGCACCGTGGGCAACACGCTGCCGACGGGCTTCCCTTCGATCGAAGACACCTCCCTGGCCAAGCCGCTCATCGGCTTCGGTGCCGCCGGCGCGGTGACGCGAACGCCGGTCATCCTCATCCACGGCAACAACGACACGCCCTTCCCCACCGCCTGCAGCCCCTTCGGCCGCATCCAGGCGCTGGCACAGTTCCTCGCGGACAACGGCTATTCCACCAGCGAGCTCTGGGGCGTGGGCTACCAGGGCGACCAGTGCGACCTGGCCGCCGACCAGACGCGCCGCTCGAGCATCGCCCACACCAACGCGGCCAACGTGCCCGACCTGCGCCGCTTCGTGCGTGCGGTGATGGATTTCACGGGCGCGAAGCGCGTGGACATCGTCGCCCACAGCCTGGGCGTGACGCTGGCGCGCGAATGGATGCGGCAGGACGAGGCGCACGACATGGTGCGCCGCCTGGTGGCCATCGACGGCCCCAACCACGGCATCATCAATTGCTCCCCGGACCCCGCGAACTACTTCCAGGCGCCGGCGGCAGGCGGCTTCACGCCGGCGAGCGAGGTGTGCCAGGAACTGGGCTCGCCCGACACGCCCTTCCTGCGCCTGCTGAACGGCCGCCACGGCAGCCGCGAGAACGAGGGGCCCACGCGCGTTCTGGTCATTCGCAACGGCGATGCCAGCTTCGTCTACTTCCCGGTCCAGGACGGCGTGATCGCACCGGTGCCCGCCGTCGACTCGTTCGGCAAGCCCAACGACTTCTCGACGAGCGCCAGCCTGCGCGGCGCGCGCGAGCTCGTGCTCACGGGGCAAGGCGCCTACGACGCCATCCTGCGCACCGGCCACCTCGGCATCCTGAATTCGCCGCAGACCTGGCAGGCCACGCTCGACTTCCTCACCGACCGGCCCAGGGGCAAGGACAAGGACGACTGATCGCCCGGACCCGGGCCGCTATGCTGGGCGGCATGGATCCGAAGACCCTGCTCGTGGTCTATCACACGATGACCGGCGGCACCGCGCAGATGGCGCAGGCCGCGGCCGAGGGCGCGCGCTCCGAAGCCGGCGTCCAGGTGCGCCTGCTGCGCGCGCCGGAGGCGCAGCCCGAAGACGTGCTGGGGGCGGACGGCTACGTGTTCGCGACGCCCGAGAACCTTGCCGCGATGGCCGGGCTGATGAAGGACTTCTTCGACCGCTGCTACTACGCCGCACTCGACCGCCTGAACGGCCGGCCCTACGCCACGCTGATCTGCGCCGGCAGCGACGGCCAGAATGCCGCGCGGCAGCTCGAGCGAATCGCCACCGGCTGGCGCCTGAACGCCATCGCGCCGGCATTGATCGTCTGCACCCATGCGCAGACGCCCGAGGCGATCGCGCGGCCCAAGCAGATCGGCGCCGATGATCTTGCGAAATGCCGCGAGCTCGGCGCCGCGCTCGCGGCGGGGATGGCGCTGGGCGTGTTCTGATGACGATGGCCGCAAACCCTCCTGGGCCGCACGCAATGAACACCGCCCTCGTCCGCGGCTTCTTCCGACCACGGGGCGATGTTGCGGCGCCTGGTCGACGTGTGTACCGATCCGGTGGGGCGGGTGAACGCGCCGGCGCCGGGCGGCGTCGAGCCGGCCCTGCGAACAGCCCCTACGCCGCAGGCGCCACGATCGCGCCCTTGATGCCGTGGCGCTGCAAGGCGCCGCTCACGAAGCCGCTGGACTTCATGGACTCGACGAAGCTTGCAAGCAGAGCGGCGGCGGGCTCCCCTCGGCTGATCGGCACCCCCATCGCCTGCCGGATCTCCATGAAGCGGCCGGGAAGCAGGCGCAACCCACCCAGGCGCGCCGCGTCGGCTTCGAGTTGCTGCTTCACGCCGGCAGCGACGTCGGCGTTTTCGGAGAGAAAGCAATCGACGACGGCGGGCGAGGTCGGCGCACGTTCGATGCCGGCCGCCTTCAACTCGCGCGTGAGATACAGGTCGTAGGCACTGCCCTTCCCGACCATGACACGGACGCCGGCCCGGTCGACCTCGTCGTTCGACGCCATGGGCGAGCCCTCCTTCACGAGATAGGCACCCTCGATCAGCACATAAGGTGCCGTGAAGCGGATGCCCTGCCCGCGCAAGGGGTCCACGGCAAAGAAGCCGATGTCGGCCTGCTCGGCGGTCACGGCCTCGACGGACTTGCCGGCGGTGTCGAACACGACCAGTTCGAGCGGAACGCCCAGCTGTGCGGCGAAGGCGCGCGCCAGGTCGATCGACACCCCCTCGGGCTCGCCGGTTCCGGCATTCCGCTTTGCCAGGATGGGATTGCCGAGATTGATGGAGGCGCGCAGGACGCCGGTGGGCGTGAAGGCTTTGACGATGGCGGGGTCTGTAGGCATGAGCAGGTCCGGTCGGGGTCAGGTCTTGAGGATGCCGCTGATTTTCTTGAAGTTGCGCAAGACTACTCGAAGGCCGCCACACGCCCCCGACAGAGATCCAGGGTCCTCGCGACAGTGGCTTGCACATCGGCCTCCAGCGCGAGGCCCGACGGAAGGATCAGGGCGTCGAGTCCCTGCCGCAGGCGCTGCAGCACGTCGTCGATGGCGGCCTGCGCATCCGTTGCCCGCAGCCCCGCGATGCTGCCGAGCGCCGCGAAGTCGGCCCGCTGCAGCCGCTCGTCCTTGCCGTTGAGCTTCAGCGCCATGCGGTCGTGCTCCAGGCCGGGAAAGGCACGCGTGCTCAAGGCGTCGTAGACGGGCGCGAGGCGGACTTCGCTGAACGCCGGCCCTTCGCCGCGGGCAATCTTCAGAAGGGCCAGGTTCTTCAGGTGCAGGTCGCCGTCGCCGATGAGCCAGGCGAACAGGACACGGCGAAGCAGCAACAGCAGGTCTTCCTCGGGGGCCGTGGACAAGGCGCGAACGGCCCGCGCGACACGTTCGAGGGGCCCGGCGTACTTCTGCTCAGGCTCGAGATCCAGCGCCGAGCACATGTCCTCCATGGCCAGCCAACGCGTATCGCCCGGCTGATCGCGGATGTCGAAGCGCTCGACCAGCAGGGCCGCAGGCATGCCGTCCGGCATGGGAACCAGCGCCGTCTGCGGTGCGGGAAGGCCGCAGGCGCGCGCGAGCGCCAGGCCGATCCACTCGATGAGCGGCAATGCTTCGAAGGCGCCCGTTCCGGCGGGCTTGAGGATGTGCGTGAACGGCAGCGTCACGCTGGGCACCAGCTTTCCGTCCGCGTCCAGATGCATGGGGGCCTTGATCTGCACGCCGGAGAGGCGCGGCGTTTCGGCGTTCGCGAAGAGCGCGGCCAGCCGGTGCTCGAAGTCCCGCTCGACGGCGCTCCTGCCGGGGCCGGCGTAGGCGCCGGTGAAGAGCCCGTCGCGGGTGAAGGCAGCGAGCTTGTGGGTCAGGACGTCCGCGGGCAATGCCGACAACTCGTCCACCGTCGCGGCGACGGTGATGTTCGACATGTAGCGCTTGCCTGAACGCAGCAGGGCGCGTTCGTCGCGGCGGCCCTTCAGAACCGACTCGAGCCAGCCCTCGGGCAGCAGGGAGACGATGAAGGGCGGCAGCTTTCCCGGCACGGTTTGCCGCACGACCGGCGGCAGCCGCGCGCCTTCCTGGTTTGCCGACCAGCGCCATTCGAAACCATCGTGCGCGAGCGTGCCGATGGGCCGTCCGTGCCAGGCCACGAGAAGATCGAAGGCAGCCTCGTTCCGGACGGCCACGGCCGTGGGGCGACGCAACAGGAACTTTTGTGCCGCCTCGGCTTCGCGATACCACTCGTTCTCGCGCGCAAGCGCCCAGATGGCGTCGCCGGCCCCCTTGACGTCGCCGTACTCCTCGATGAGCCGCGCCGAAAGCGCCTCGCGCATGGCCGGGTCGATGGACATCGCGTGCTCGCTGCGCCGACGAAAAGCCTCGAGGAAGCGCTGCCGTACGGCAGAGACTTGAACGCTGAACTCGCCGAGACTGTCGGCGATCGAGGCGCTGGCGACCGAAGGGTTCGCCGGCGCCTTGTTCTGGATGATTTCCAGGGCGCGGATGCGGGTGCGCTGAACCCGCTGGCCGGACAGGTAAAGGCGGCCGTCGCGGGTGGGGCCGAGCAGGATGGCGCTCGCGCCGGACAAATAGGCCTTCGGGTACAGGTAGCGCGCGATGCGCACGGCGTGCGCGAGGACGGTTTGATCGATGTCGTCGTCGCCCGCGTCTGCATAGATGCCTCGCATGAGCTGGACGAGCTTGCCCGTTTCGGCCTGGTAGTGGCTGCGCGTCTTGTCGATGTTCTCGCCGACGAGGTGGAGGGGCACGTCTAACTTTTGCGTGTTTCAGATACGGGAAAGTTAGCATTCAGAGCGAGAATATGCAAGTTTTCTAACTTTCCCGTACTTCAAACACGAAAAAGTTAGTCATGGAGGCCGAGCAAGGGCTCCACTGACGTGCGCTATCGGGGCAGGGGCTGGGCCGCTGCAGGCGCCTGCAAGGCACCGCCTCCGCCCGTCGAACCCGCCCGAGCCCGCTCCAGGATGAACTCGATGAAGGTCCGGGTCGCCCGCGTGTGCTGGCGGTTCGGCATGTAGAGCATGAACATCTGCGTGCCGAAGATGCTCAGGCGCCAGTCGTCCAGCGTGGTCACCACCTCGCCCCGCCGCACGTCGTCCTGCACCACGTAGTCGGGCACCAGCCCGATGCCCAGGCCGGCGAGAACGGCCTGGCGCAGGAACAGGAAGTTCTCGGAGATCAGCGTGGGCTCCAGCACCACCTCGCGACGCTCCTCGCCCTGGTAGGCCGAGATGCGCAGCTGCTTGCCGATCACGGCCGCGGTGACCACCGGCGCACCGCTGAGCTGGTCGAGCTGCGTGGGCAGCGCGTGCGCCTGCGCGTAGGCGCGCGAGGCGCAGGCCACGTAGCGCACCGGCCCCAACGCGCGGGCCACCAGGTTCTGCGGCGGCTCGGGGATCACGCGGATGGCAATGTCCACCTCGTCGCGCAGCAGGTCCTCGATGCGGTTCTCGAACAGCACGTCGAGCACGATGCCGGGGTACAGCCGCTTGAAGTCGATCAGCCAGTCCGACATCACGAGCTGCCCGTAACCGCTGGGCACGCTGAGCCGCACCCGCCCCACCAGCCCTTCGCCCAGCGCGGTGGCCGACTCGCGCGCCGCCTGCAGCTCGTTCTGGATGGCCACGCCATGCTGATAGAGCCGCTGGCCGATCTCCGTGGCCTCGGCGCGGCGCGTGGTGCGGCGCACGAGCTGGGCGCCGACCGAGCGCTCGAGCTGGTTCAGGTGATAGCTCACGTTCGCGCGGCTCATCTTGAGCCGGCGCGCGGCCTCGCTCAGGTTGCCGGCATCGAGGATCTCGACCAGCAGGGTGAGGGATTGCAAGTCCATGAAGATCGGCGCATTGTGTCAAAAATTCTTTGACAGTCTGTCAACCGGCCATGCAATTGTCAAAGCGCCATGGCTGTCCAAGAATGCGGGGTTCCCCCCAAGCCCCAGCGAACCGGCGCAGGTTCGCCCCCCAGGAGACACGCAGCATGGCCACGAACGCCTCCCCCGAACTCGTCACCTTCCAGCGCCAGGCCGATGTGCTGGTCGTCACCATCGACAACCCGCCCGTCAATGCGCTCGGCGTGGACGTGCGCCGCGGCCTGGTGGCCGCCATCGACGCGGCGGAGGCCGACGGTGCCGCAGCCGCGGTGCTGATCGTCGGCGCCGGCCGCAACTTCATCGCGGGTGCCGACATCCGCGAGTTCGGCAAGCCACCGCAGCAGCCTTCGCTGCCCGAGGTCTGCAACCGCATCGAGAACTGCAGCAAGCCGGTGGTCGCCGCCATCCACGGCGCCGCGCTCGGCGGCGGACTGGAAATCGCGCTGTCGGCGCATTACCGCCTGGCCGTGCCCTCCGCCAAGCTGGGCCTGCCCGAAGTGCAGTTGGGCCTGATGCCCGGCTCCGGCGGCACCCAGCGCGCGCCGCGCCTGATCGGCGTGAAGGCCGCGCTGGACCTGATGCTGAGCGGCCGCCACGCCGGCGCCAAGGAAGCGCTGGCCCTGGGCCTGATCGATCGCCTGGGCGAAGGCGCCGATGCGCTGGCCGAAGGGCTGGCCTATGCGAAGGAACTGGCCGCGGCCAAGGCACCTGTGCGCCGCACGCGCGACGCAAGCGCTGCGCTCGCCGACAAGGACGCCCAGCGCACGGCGCTGGAAACCGCCCGCGCCGAGACCGCCAGGAAGAGCCGCGGCCTGTTCTCCCCGATGAAGATCATCGAAGCCACCGAGGCCGCGCTCTCGCAACCCTTCGACGAAGGCATGGCGCTGGAGCGCCAGCTCTTCATGCAATGCATCGACAGCCCGCAGCGCGCCGGGCTGATCCACGCCTTCTTCGCCGAGCGCGAAGTCCTCAAGGCCCCCGAGACCAAGGCCGCCAAGCCGCGCGCCATCGAATCCTGCGGGATCGTCGGCGGCGGCACCATGGGCGCGGGCATCGCGGTCGCCATGCTCGATGCCGGCCTGCCCGTGACGATGATCGAGCGCGACGAGCCCAGCCTCGCACGCGGCCGCGCGCACGTCGAGAAGGTGTACGACGGCCTGATCCAGAAGGGCCGCATGACGGCCGAGGCCAAGGCGGCGGTGATGGCGCGCTTCGCGGGCTCGACCGCCTACGACGCGCTCGCGAAGGCCGACCTGGTGGTGGAGGCGGTGTTCGAGGACATGGCGGTCAAGAAGGCCGTCTTCGCCGAGCTCGACCGTGTGTGCAAGCCCGGCGCGGTGCTCGCCACCAACACCTCCTACCTCGACATCGACGAGATCGCGGCCAGCATCTCGCGCCCGGGCGACGTGCTGGGCCTGCACTTCTTCTCGCCGGCCAACATCATGAAGCTGCTGGAGATCGTGGTGCCGGCGAAGGTCAGCGCCGACGTGGTCGCCACCGGCTTCGAGCTGGCGAAGAAGCTGAAGAAGACGCCGGTGCGCGCCGGCGTGTGCGACGGCTTCATCGGCAACCGCATCCTCGCCGTGTACCGCCAGGCCGCGGACTACATGGTGGAAGACGGCGCCTCGCCCTACCAGATCGACAAGGCGGTGCGCGAGTTCGGCTACCCGATGGGCCCCTTCCAGGTGTCCGACCTGGCCGGCGGCGACATCGGCTGGGCCACGCGCAAGCGCAAGGCCGCCACCCGCGACCCGAAGGCGCGCTACGTGCAGATCGCCGACCGCATCTGCGAGCGCGGCTGGTTCGGCCAGAAGACCGGCCGCGGCTACTACCTGTACCCCGAAGGCGCGCGCACCGGCACGCCGGACCCGGAGGTCGAGGCCATCATCGACGCCGAGCGCCGGCGCGCCGGCATCGCGCCGCGCACGTTCACCGACGAGGAAATCATGCGCCGCTACATGGCCGCGATGATCAACGAAGGGGCCAACGTCGTGCATCAGCGCATCGCGCTGCGCCCGCTGGACGTGGACGTGACCTTCCTCTACGGCTACGGCTTTCCGCGCCACCGCGGCGGGCCGATGAAGTACGCCGACACGGTGGGCCTGCCGAAGGTGCTGGCCGACATCCGCGAGTTCGCCAAGGAAGACCCGCTGTTCTGGAAGCCCTCGCCGCTCTTGGTGGAGCTGGTCGAACGCGGCGCCGATTTCTCGAGTCTCAATCAATCCGAGTAAGGAGACAAACATCATGCGCGAAGCCGTCATCGTTTCCACCGCCCGCACCCCGCTGACCAAGGCGCACCGCGGCGAATTCAACATCACGCCCGGCCCCACGCTCGCCGCCTTCGCGGTGCGCGCCGCGGTGGAGCGCTCGGGGCTGGACCCGGCGCAGATCGAGGACGCCATCCTCGGCTGCGGCTACCCCGAGGGCACCACCGGCCGCAACGTGGCGCGCCAGACCATCGTGCGCGCCGGGCTGCCCATCAGCATCGCCGGCACCACGGTCAACCGCTTCTGCGCCTCGGGCCTGCAGGCCATCGCGATGGCGGCGGGCCGCATCGTGGTCGAGGGCGCGCCGGCCATGATCGCGGGCGGCGTGGAGAGCATCTCGCAGATCCGCACCCGCAGCGCCACCGACAGCGGCGACTCCGGGATGGACCCGTGGATCGTCGAGCACAAGCCCGCGCTCTACCTGTCGATGATCGAGACCGCCGACATCGTGGCCCAGCGCTACAACATCAGCCGCGAGGCGCAGGACCGCTTCTCGGCCGAGAGCCAGCGCAAGACCGAGGAGGCGCAACTCGCCGGCCGCTACAAGGAAGAGATCGTCTCCTGCACCACCACCATGGCGGTGACCGACAAGGAGACCAAGCAGGTCAGCCACAAGGAAGCGACGGTCGACGTCGACACCTGCAACCGCCGCGGCACCACCTACGAGGCGCTGGCCAAGCTGGAGCCGGTGATGGGCGCCGGCAAGTTCGTCACGGCCGGCAATGCCTCGCAGCTTTCCGACGGCGCCTCGGCCTGCGTGCTGATGGAGGCCAAGGACGCGGAGCGCGCCAACCTCAAGCCGCTGGGCGCCTTCCGCGGCCTCGCGCTGGCCGGCTGCGAGCCCGACGAGATGGGCATCGGCCCGGTGTTCGCCGTGCCGAAACTGCTGGCGCGCAACGGCCTGAAGGTCGACGATATCGACCTCTGGGAACTCAACGAGGCCTTTGCCTCGCAGTCCATCTACTGCCAGGAGAAGCTCGGCATTCCGTCCGAGCGTCTCAATGTCGATGGCGGCGCGATCTCGATCGGCCACCCCTTCGGCATGACGGGTGCGCGGCTCGCGGGCCACGTGCTGATCGAAGGTCGCCGCCGCGGCGCCAGGTACGCGGTGGTGACGATGTGCATCGCCGGCGGCATGGGCGCGGCGGGCCTGTTCGAAATCTATTGAAGGAGACCGCTGTCATGGATCTCAACTTCACCCCTGAAGAGCAGGCCTTCCGCGACGAGGTGCGGACCTTCCTGGCCGAGAAGCTGCCCAAGCGCCTGTCCGACAAGGTGGCCCATGGCAAGCACCTGGGCAAGGCCGACATGGAGGAATGGCACGCCATCCTCAACGCGCGCGGCTGGCTCGCCAACCACTGGCCCGAGCAGTACGGCGGCCCGGGCTGGACCGCGGTGGAGAAGTTCATCTTCGAGAACGAATGCGCGCTGGCCCATGCGCCGCGCATCGTGCCCTTCGGCGTGAACATGCTGGGGCCGGTGCTGATCAAGTACGGCAACGAGGAGCAGAAGCGCCGCTGGCTCCCGCGCATCCTCGACGGCTCGGACTGGTGGTGCCAGGGCTATTCGGAGCCGGGCGCGGGCTCGGACCTCGCCTCGGTCAAGACCTCGGCCGTGCGCGGCGTGGATGCAGACGGCCCGCACTACATCGTCAACGGCCAGAAGACCTGGACCACGCTGGGCCAGCACGCCAACATGATCTTCTGCCTGGTGCGGACCAACCGGGAGGCGAAGAAGCAGGAGGGCATCAGCTTCCTGCTGATCGACATGAAGTCGCCCGGTGTCCAGGTGCGGCCGATCATCACGCTGGACGGCGACCACGAAGTCAACGAAGTCTTCTTTTCCGACGTGCGCGTGCCGGCCGAAAACCTGGTGGGCGAGGAGGACAAGGGCTGGACCTGCGCCAAGTATCTGCTGACCTACGAGCGCACCAACATCGCGGGCGTGGGCTTCTCGGTGGCGGCGATGGAGCAGCTCAAGGCCATCGCGGCGAAGCGGACGAAGAACGGAAAGCCGCTGTCGGAAGACCCGGCCTTCGCGGCGCGCATGGCGCGCGTCGAGATCGACCTGGAGAACATGAAGACCACCAACCTGCGCGTGATCGCGGCGGTGGCCGGCGGCGGCGTGCCGGGGGCCGAGAGCTCGATGCTCAAGATCCGCGGCACCGAGATCCGGCAGGAAATCTCTTCGCTGATCCGGCGCGCGATGGGGCCGTATGCGCGCCCCTACGTCGAGGCAGCGCTGGAGGAAGGCTTCAGCGGCGTGCCCTTCGGCCCGGCCGAGGCAGCGCCTGCGGCAGCCAAGTACTTCAACAACCGGAAGCTGTCGATCTTCGGCGGCTCCAACGAAATTCAAAAGAACATCATCTCCAAGATGATCCTCGGACTGTGAGGGCAAGACCATGAACTTCGAACACACCGAAGACCGGCGCATGCTCGCCGACAGCCTCAACCGCTTCATCGCCGAGCAGTACACCTTCGAGGCGCGCGACCGCATCGCGAAGTCGGAGCAGGGTTTCAGCACCAGGATCTGGGAGCAGTTCGCCGAGCTGGGCGTGATCGGCGCGCTCTTCCGCGAAGAGGATGGCGGCTTCGGCGGCGGCGGCTTCGACCTGGCCGTGGTCTTCGAGGCGCTGGGCCGCGGCCTGGTGGTCGAGCCGGTGCTGGGCGCGGTGATGGCCGGCGAAGCCATTGCCGCCGCGGGCAGCGACGCGCAGAAGGAACAGCTGGCCGGCATCATCGCGGGGAGCACCGTCGCGGCGCTGGCGCACGACGAGCCCGGCACGCACTACGAGCTCGCGCATGTGCAGACCCGCGCCGAGCGCAGCGGCGAGGGCTGGCTGCTCAACGGCGCCAAGGCCGTGGTGCCGCAGGGCGAGCAGGCGGACCTGTTCGTGGTCTCGGCCCGCACCGGCGGCGCGGACGACGACGAAGCCGGCGTTTCGCTCTTCCTCGTGCCGGCAAAGACCAAGGGGCTGTACGTGCGCGGCTGCCCCGCGATCGACGGCGGTCGCGTGGCCGAAGTCGTGTTCGACGGGCTGAAGCTGGAAGGCGCGGCACTGCTGGGCAGCGAAGGCCAGGGCTACCCGGCGCTGGAGCGCGCCGTCGGCCGCGGCCTGCTCGCCCTGTGCGCCGAAAGCCTGGGCGCGATGGAAGCGGCCAAGGCGGCGACGCTCGAATACCTGCGCACGCGCAAGCAATTCGGTCAGCTGATCGGCAGCTTCCAGGCCCTGCAGCACCGCATGGCCGACCTGTTGCTCGAGGTGGAGCAGGCGCGCTCGGCCGTGATCAATGCTGCCGCGGCGATCGACGGCGAGGACCGCGTGGCGCGCGAGCGCGCCCTCTCGGCCGCCAAGGCCAGCATCGGACGCATCGGCACGCTGGTGGCCGAGGAAAGCATCCAGATGCACGGCGGCATCGGCATGACCTGGGAGCTGCCCCTGGCCCACTTTGCCAAGCGGCTGGTGATGATCGACCACCAGCTCGGCGACGAGGACCATCATCTGCAGCGCTACGCGCAGCTTGGCCGCGCGCAGCCTGTCGAGAGCAGGTGAATACAACCGCGTTCACGAGCAGAACGACGCCCCCGCCAACAAGCAGAACGACGCCCCCTCACAAGGAGAACGACACCCCCGTTCACGAGGAGAACGACGACGCATCCGTTCACGAGCGGAAATGCGCATCCGTTCACGAACGGAAATACGCGCCCGTTCACGAACAGAACCACCCATCCGTTCACGAGCAACCAGAACAACCACTCCGTTCACGCTGAGCTTGTCGAAGCGCCGCGCACCGCTTCGACAAGCCCGGCCCGAACGGCTGGATATGGAGACAAGTCCATGAGCCGCACAAGCCAATCCCCGGCGCAGGCGCCCTTCAGCGCGCCCTTCCCCATCCGCAGCATCGAGGACGTGCGCCGGCTCGAAGCGAAGCCGCTGGCCGAGGTGCTGACGGTCCGCAGCACTTACGAGATCTTCCGCAACTCGGCCGCGGCCTTCGGCGACAAGACGGCCCTGACCTTCCTGCGCACCGGCGACCCGGCCGACGAGCCGATCCGCTGGTCCTATGCCCAGCTGCTGGCGGGCATCCACCAGACCGCGAACCTGCTGCACAAGCTGGGCGTCGGGCCCGAGGACGCGGTGGCGATCCTGCTGCCCGGCTGCCTCGACTACCACCTGGCGCTGTGGGGCGGCGCCGCGGCCGGCATCGCGCAGCCGCTCAATCCGCTGCTCACCGATGAAAAGCTGGTCTCGCTGATGACGGCCGGCCGCGCCAAGGTGCTGATCGCTTGGGGCGCGGACGACGATGCGGGCATGTGGTCCAAGGCGATGCGCCTGCGCGGCCAGGTGCCCACGCTCACCACGGTGCTGCGCGTGGCGCCGCACGACGAAGCGCCGGGCGCCGCGGGCGCGCTGCCCGAGGGCGTGCTCGACTTCGGCACGGAGCGCACCGCCCAGCCCGACGATTGCCTGGTGAGCGGCCGCGACATCCAGCCCGCCGACATCGCCGCCTACTTCCACACCGGGGGCACCACCGGCGCGCCCAAGCTGGCGCGCCACAGCCATGGCGCGCAGGTCTTCACCGCCTTCGCCAGCGTGAACATGACCGGCCAGGGGCCGGACGACATCACGATCAACGGCTACCCGCTGTTCCACGTGGCGGGCGTGCTGCCGGCCTCGCTGGCGTCGCTCTCGGCCGGGGTGGAGGTGATCATTCCCACCACCACCCTGCTGCGCAACAGGCAGGTGATGGCGAACTACTGGAAGCTGGTGCAAAAGCACCGCCCGACTTCCCTGTCGGCCGTGCCCACGGTGCTGGCCGCGCTGGCCAACGTGCCGCTGGCTGGCGCCGACATCTCCTCCATCCGATACTGCCGCACCGGCGCCGCGGTGCTGCCGCCGGAGCTGGCGGCGCGTTTCGAGCGGCTGTTCGGCCTGCACGTTCACGAGAGCCTGGGCATGACCGAGATGGCCGGCATCTCCACCATCACGCCACCTGGGGTGATCGGGCCGCCGAGCTGCGTGGGCCTGCGCCTGCCCTGGTCGCAGATCCGCATCGTGGCGCTCGACGCGCACGGCAATGCGAGCGATCGCGAGCTGCCGCCCGGCGAGCAGGGCATGGTGCTTTTCAAGTCGCCCAACCTGTTCTCGGGCTTCGTCGATCCGGCGGACAACGCGAAGGCCTTCACCGCCGACGGCTGGCTGGCCACCGGCGACCTGGGCTGGCTCGACACGCAAGAGCGCCTCAACCTCAGCGGCCGCTCCAAGGACCTGATCATCCGCAGCGGCCACAACATCGACCCCAAGACCATCGAGGACGCGCTGGGCGCGCACCCCGCGGTGCAGCTGTGCGCCGCCGTCGGCGCGCCCGATGCCTACGCGGGCGAGCTGCCGGTGGCCTTCGCCACGCTGGTGCCGGGCGCGAAGGCGAGCGCGGCCGAGCTGCTGGCCTTTGCCGCCGAGCGCGTGGACGAGGCGCCGGCCAAGCCCAAGTCGGTGGTGGTGATCGACCACATGCCGATGACCAATGTCGGCAAGATCTTCAAGCCCGATCTGCGCGCCCTCGCCGCCCGCCACGTGGCCGAGGCACTGGTCGAGGAGGCCTGGGCCGACCTCGACCTGCCCGGCGCCGCGCGGCCGACGGTGCAGGCGCAGGGAGAGAAGGCGCTCACGGTGACCATCGACGCTGCTGCGACGGGGCCGGCGGTGCAGGCGCTGCAGTCGCGGTTGCAGGAGGCCTTGGGAAAGCTGCCGCTCAAAGTGCAGGTGATCGTGCAGTAGCGCCGCCGCCGTTTCTCCCATGACGCCCCGAATTTCTTCATTCCCACAAGAGACATCCATGTTCCCTCGAGACCTGACTCGCCGCCGCTGGCTCTGTGCCACCGCCTCCATCCTCGCCCTCGGGGCCGCCCCACCCGCGCTCGCCCAGACCTACCCCGCCAAGCCGATCAAGATGGTCGTGCCCTTCGCCGCCGGCGGCGGCACCGACGTGCTGGCGCGCGTCATCGGCGAGAAGCTCGCGGCCGGCATGGGCCAGCCGGTGGTCATCGACAACAAGCCCGGCGCGGCCGGCATCATCGGCACCGACGCGGTGGCCAAGGCTGCGCCCGACGGCTACACGATCGTGATGTCGCTCTCGAACGCCCTGCTGACCAACCAGTTCCTCTACGAGAAGCTGCCCTACCACCCGGAGCGCGACCTGACCCTGGTCTACCAGGTGGCCATGGGCCCGCTGGTGCTGGTGACCCATCCCAGCGTGCCGGCCGGCAACGGCCCCGAGCTCCTGAAGTACGTGGCGGCCAACAAGGGCAAGCTGGCCTACGGCTCCTACGGGGTGGGCGCCTATCCGCATCTGGCCGGCGCGCACATGAGCGCGACGCAGAACGCCGACATGAACCACGTCGCCTACAAGGGCGAGGCGCCGATGATCGCGGACCTGATCGGCGGCCAGATCCAGATGGCCTACGCCAGCTCGCTGCAGGCCAAGCCGCAGATCGAGGCCGGCAAGCTCAAGGCCATCGGCGTGACCGGCGAGCGCCGCATCTCCTCGCTGCCCAACGTGCCCACGCTGGCCGAGCAGGGGCTGAAGGACGAGGCCTATCGCATCACCGGCTGGCTCGCCATCGCGGTGCCGGCGAAGACGCCGGAGCCCATCGTCAAGCGCCTGGCCGACGAGATCCGCAAGGCCACCCAGCAGCCCGACGTGCAGCAGAAGGTGGCGGCCATGGGCTTCGAGCTGAAGGACAGCTCGCCGGAAGCCTTCGCCGCCGAGTACAAGAAGGAGCGGCCGGTGTGGGAGCGGCTGATCAAGCAATCCGGCGCCAAGCTCGAATGAGGACGAAGGCATGAAGACCCGCATCACCGAGCTGCTCGGCGTTCGCTACCCCATCATCCAGGGCGGCATGCAATGGGTGGGCCGCGCCGAGCTGGCGGCCGCAGTGTCGAACGCCGGCGGCCTGGGCATCCTCACGGCGCTGACGCAGCAGACGCCCGATGCACTGCGCGACGAGATCGCCCGCACGCGGACGCTGACGGACCAGCCCTTCGGAGTGAACCTCACGATCCTCCCGGCCGTGAAGCCGCCGCCCTATGCGGAGTACGTGAAGGCCATCCTCGACGGGGGCATCCGCATCGTCGAGACGGCCGGGAACAGCCCGCGCGACTTCATCGACCAGTTCAAGGCCCAGGGCGTGAAGATCGTGCACAAGTGCACCACGGTGCGCCATGCGCTGTCGGCCGAGCGCAATGGCGTGGACGCGGTCTCCATCGACGGCTTCGAATGCGCCGGCCACCCGGGCGAGGACGACGTGCCCGGCCTCGTGCTGCTGCCGATCGCGGCGCGCGCGCTGCGCATCCCGATCATCGCCTCGGGCGGCATCGCCGACGGGCGCGGCATGGCGGCAGCGCTGGCGCTGGGTGCCGAGGGCGTGAACATGGGCACGCGCTTCTGCGTCACGCAGGAGGCGCCGATCCACTACAACATCAAGCAGGCGCTGGTGGCGGCCTCGGAGCGCGACACCAAGCTGATGTTCCGTACCCTGAAGAACACGGCGCGTGTGTTCCGCAACGCCATCTCGGAAGAAGTGGTGGCCACCGAAAACCGCCCCGGCGGCTGCCAGTTCGAGGACATCCGCCCACTGGTCGCCGGCGTGCGCGGCCGCGCGGCGCTGGAGGCCGGCGAGGTCAACGGCGGCGTGATCTCGGCCGGCCAATGCATCGGGCTGATCGACGACGTGCCGACCTGCGCCGAGCTGATCGAGCGCATGGTGCGCGAATGCCGCGAGCACCTGGATCGGGCGCGCGGGTACTTCGACTCGCCTTGAACCGGCGCCGGCTCAGGCGTCGAACAGATAGGACTGCACGGTCGCACCGATGCGCCGGACGATCTCCGGGCGCTTGAGCGCGACCACCGGCGGCAGCTTCAGCACATAGCGGCACAGGGCAAGGCCCAGCACCTGGCTGGCGATCAAGCCTGCACGCGCGGCGGCGCCGGCGCGCGAGTCGCCGCTCAGGCGCGCGATCAGGGGCGCCATCTGCGACGAGAACAGCGCCTGCATGCGCGCGGCGGCGGCCTCGTTGGTCGAGGCCGTGCGCAGCAACGCCATCAGCGTCTCGTCGTCCTCCCACCGATCCAGGAAGTGCGCCACCAGCGCGGCACCCAGCGCATCGCGCGGGACGCCGGCCAGATCCGGCAGGCGCAGGTCGAAATCGGCCGCCGCGGCAAACAGCCCTTCCTTGTTGCCGAAGTAGCGCATCACCATCGCGGGATCGATCTCGGCTGCGTTCGCAACGGCGCGGATGGTGGTGGCCTGGTAGCCGAGAGCCGCGAACTGGGCGCGCGCGGCCGCGAGGATGGTCGCCTTGGTCGCGTCGGAGCGCCGGGCGGGAGGGACGATGGGGTCGGGTTCAGCCATGTCAACAAGTATAGGCCAACAGTTGTTGACAAACGGATCGGTCTTGCCCAGAATTGCCAACACGTGTTGACCAACACTTGTTGACTTTACAGGAGACCCCTCATGTCCGACCCCCGCAACCCCTCGACTTCCTCCTTCGACACCGACGTGCTGATCGTCGGCGCAGGCCCCGCCGGCCTCACGCTGGCGACCGCGCTCGCCGCACGCGGCGCGAATTTCATGCTGATCGACCGGCAGGCGGAGGGTGCCAACACGTCGCGCGCCGCGGTGGTCCATGCCCATACGCTGGAAGCGCTCGAGCCGCTGCAGGTCGCGGACCGGCTGGTCGAGCGCGGCGTGCCGGCGCGGCGCTTCACGATCCGCGACCGCGACCGCGTGCTGGTGCCCATCGGCTTCGAGCACCTGCCGACGCGCTATCCCTACACGCTGATGGTTTCGCAGGCGGTCACCGAAAGCGTGCTGCTCGAGCGGTTGCGCGAGCTCGGCGGCCAGGTGCTGCGTCCATGCGTGCTGACCGACCTGCGCCAGGACGCCACGGGCGTCACCGCCACACTCGACGACGGCCGGCAAGTGCGGGCGCGTTACGCGGTCGGCACCGACGGGATGCACAGCACGGTGCGCGAGCGCGCGGGTATCGGCTTCACGGGCGGCAGCTACGGCGAGTCCTTCCTGCTGGCCGATGTGCGCCTGACGGGCGGGGTGCCGCACGACGAGGTGATCCTCTATTTCTCGCCCGCGGGCATGGTCGTCGTGGCGCCGCTGCCGGGCGGTGCGCACCGCATCGTCGCGACGGTGGCGAATGCGCCGGAGCACCCTGACGCCGGCTACCTGCAGGCCCTGCTGGACGCGCGCGGCCCCGCGAGCGAGCGAGCGGTGGTCCGCCAGGTGCTCTGGGGTTCGCGCTTCAGGGTTCATCACCGGCTGGCCGATGCCTACCGCGCGGGGCGCGTGCTGCTGGCCGGCGATGCCGCGCATGTGCACAGCCCGGCCGGCGGCCAGGGCATGAACGTCGGCATCGTCGATGCGATCACTCTGGCCGATGCATTGAGCCAGGCACTGGCAGGCAACGAAGCCGCGCTGGATGCCTACGGCACGATGCGGCGCCCGGTTGCGGGCCAGGTGATCGCGCTGGCCGATCGCCTCACGCGCATGGCGACGGCCCGGCCCGGCTTGCGCGCGGCGCGCAACCTTCTGCTGCGCACGCTGTCGCGCCTGCCGATGGTCCGCCGGCAGCTCGCGTGGCGGCTCTCGGGCCTGGTCTACCGATAAGGATCGGCCGGGCTCAGTCGGCGGCCTGCCTGAAGCCCTGCGGGCCGGTTTCGAACACCTCCTGCATCGCCCGCGGCAGCAGCGCCCGCAGCCAGCGCGATGCCGCATCGTCATGGAAGCGCTCGTGCCAGAACTGCTCGATCAGCAGCTTCGGCAGACGGATCGGCAGCGGATGCACGCGCACCGCCGCCACCGGCAGCATCAGCTCCGCGAGCGGACGGGGGATGGTGGCGATCATGTCGCTGGCCGCCACGATGGTCGGCAAGGCGAGGAAGTGCGGCACGCGCGCACCGATGGCATCGAGCAGCCCCATGCGCTGCAGCGCGGCCTCGACGGCGTGGTGCCCGGTGCCCTGGGCCTGGGCCACGGCGTGGCGCTCGCGCGTGAAGTCCTGCAGCTTCATCCGCTCGCGAATGCGCGGGTGGGTGGCACTGGCGATGCACACGTACTCGCTGCGAAAGAAGGACTTGTGCAGCAGGCTCGCGCGTAGCGCGGGGCTGAAGCCGATGGCCACGTCGGCAGCCCCGTCGCGCAGCGCGCCGACGACGGATTCGGTGGGCAGCTGGATGGCCCGAAAGCCCACCGCAGGCGCCTCGCGCCGGCACAGCCCGAGGATGCGCGGAAGGATGATCGCTTCGGCAATGTCCGTCATCACGATCGTGAACTCGCGGCGGCTCGACGCGGGGTCGAATTCGCCGCGGATGTCGAGCCCTTGCTCGAGCAGGGCCAGGGCTTGGCTGATGCGGCGCGCGATGGTCTCGGCCAGCGGCGTGGGCATGACGCCGCCCGGGCAGCGCACGAAGATGCGATCGCCGAAATGCGCACGCAGATCCCGCAAGGCATGGCTGACCGTGGGCTGCGAGACACCCAGCGCCTCGGCCGCGCGCGAGACGTTGCGGCATTCCCAGATGGCGCGGAAGACACGAAGACGGTTGAGGTCGAGCGCCTGCTTATTCATTCAACGAATAGTACAGACTAAACCATTCGCATTGCGTGGCGAGGGGTCTGGAACGAATACTTGCCGCAACGAAATCCGGAACCGAGACCATGAGCCCCACTCCCCTGCAACAGCACGTCCTCCTGCAGGAAGACGCACGCGAAAGATTCGCGATCCACGTTCATCAACCCGAGCTCGCCGACGCGACCCACGCAGTGGTGCTGCTCCCTGCCATTGCCGGCGTGAACGCGTATGTCGCGGGGCGCGCCGCACAGCTCGCGCGCGCCGGCTACCTGGTCGCCGCGCTCGACTATTTCAGCCGCAGCGCGTCGCAGCCGGACCTGTCCACGCCCGAGCGCATCGATGCCGCCGTGGCGGCTGTCGATGACCATCGCGTGCTGGCCGACGTCCGCCATGTGCTCGGCTGGCTCGGCGAACGCGGCATCGATCGCCGGCACGCAGGCGTGCTGGGCTTTTGCATCGGCGGCAGCTATGCCGTGCTCGCAGCCAGCGAGGCGGACGGGCCGGCCTGCGCGGTCGCGTATTACGGGCAGCTGCGCCGCTCGCGCCCTAAAGCGGCGGACCCCATCGGCGTGGCTGCGCGCCTGCAGGCGCCGCTGCTGGGGCACTTCGGCGACATGGACAGGCTGATCGACAAGCACGAGCTGGCCGACTTCTCGGCGCAGCTGCGCGAAGCCCAGCGGCACCACGAGATCCACACCTATGCAGGCGCACCCCACGCGTTCGACGAATGGTTCCGGCCTGCCGTCTTCCGCCCGGTCGCCGCTGCCGAGGCCTGGAGAAGAAGCCTGGTCTTCCTCGACTGGCATCTGCGCGGACGCCTGCCCGATTGACGCATTTTTTTAGCAACCCCCAGGAGACACATTCATGAGCGCACAACTCGACACCGAAGCCCACGCCCCGGAGACCACGTCGACCGTCGATCGCACCGAGTGGGCACGGTTCATGACCGATGACGAGTACTACCCCTTCCTCGTCAAGAAGAACCTGCGCGCGGCCATCTGGCGCTGGAACGATCTCGAGCCCCGTCTGGAGCAGGTGCTGCGCGACCCCCTGCGCCGCGCCGATCGCCGCTTCATCGCGCTGGTCAACAGCGACACCGGCGAAGCGGGCGGGGTGTTCCCGTCGATCTTTCTCGGCATCCAGATCTTCGGCCCCGGCGAACACATCGTCGCCCACCGGCACAACTCCTACGCCCTCTATCACATCATCCAGGGCGAGGGCTATTCGGTGCTGGACGGCCAGCGCTTCGACTGGAAGCGCGGCGACACTTTCGGCTGCCCGCCGATGGCCAGCCACGAGCACATCAACACCGGCAGCGAGCCGGCCATCCAGTACGTCATCCAGGACATGCCGGCGCGTGCGATGGACCGCAACCTGATCTGGGAGGAGCCCATCGGCCGCACCTTCCACATGGTCGAGGGCAAGGCGCCTCACCAGGACTGATCGCTGCCCGGTCCCGACACATACACACGGAGCACAAGATGTCCTCGACTCCTTCCGTCGATGCAGCGACGGCAATCGACCAGGCGCCCTTCGGCCGCGCCCAGAAACGTATCGTCTTCCTCTGCGCATTGATCGCCATGCTGGACGGCTTCGACACCCAGGTGGTTGCCTTCGTGGCGCCGGTGCTGGCCGCCCAATGGGGCCTGCCGGTCTCGTCCTTCGGCCCGGTGTTCGGCGCGGGGCTGGCCGGGCTGATGCTCGGCGCGCTGGTCTTCGGCCCGGCAGCGGATCGCTTCGGGCGCCGCCGCGTGATCATGGCCACGACCGCCATCTTCGGTGCCTTCACCCTGCTGACGCCCTGGGCGGATTCGCTCACGACGCTGCTGATCCTGCGGCTGCTGACGGGCCTCGGCCTGGGCGGCGCCATGCCCAACATCATTGCGCTGACCGCCGAGTACGCACCGGCGCGCTCGCGCGCCACGCTGATCAGCCTGATGTTCTGCGGCTTCCCGCTGGGCGCCGTGCTCGGCGGCTTCCTGGCGGCGCGGATGATCCCCTCGCTCGGATGGGAGTCGACCTTCTGGCTGGGCGGCGCGCTGCCGTTGCTGCTGCTGCCCGCGCTCTTCGTCTGGCTGCCGGAGTCGATCCGGCTGCTGGCCGCGCGGCGGACGCCCGAGGCCACGCTGCGGGCGCTGCTGGTCCCGATCCTCGGCGCCGGACGCGCGGCGCAGGTGCATTTCAACAGGAGCGAGGCGCAGGCGCAGCCGCAGAAAGGCATGAGCGTGCTGCAGCTCTTCGGCGGCCTGCGCACGGCGCAGACCCTGCTGCTGTGGGCGGTGTTCTTCATGAACCTGCTGGTGCTGTACTTCCTGGTGAACTGGCTGCCTGCCCTGCTGCGGCAGGCCGGCGTGCCGCTGGACAAGGCCATCGTGTCCACGGCACTGCTCAATCTCGGCGGCATTGCGGGCGCCCTGGTGTTCGCGCGGCTGATCGATCGGCTGGGCCCGTACCGGGTGCTCCTTGCCGCGTACGCCGCGGCAGGCGTGGCGACCTTCGCCATCGGCCGCATGACGCAGGCGGAGTTTCCCGCGCTGATGGCGATGGTCTTCGTCGCCGGCTTCTGCGTGATCGGCGCCCAGATCAGCATCAACGCGCTGGCATCCGGCCTCTATGACACCGAGATTCGCTCGACCGGCGTGGGCTGGGCCCTGGGCGTGGGGCGGGCGGGCTCGATCGTCGGGCCGGTGGTGGGCGGCCTGTTGGTCGGCACCGGCGTGGCCCTCGAATCCCTCTTCGCCGTGGCCGCGCTCCCGGCGTGGATGGCCGCAGTCGCGGTCGCGCTGCTGGCTCGCCGAACGATGCGCCGCCGCGAAGCGGTGCCCGGCGCGGGCGCGCGCCGGGCGGCGGGAGCGCTCGAATGAGCGCCCATGTGCTGCCCCCTCCGCCCGCGACGGCCGTGCCCGTTGCAGGCAGCGGCCTGCTCTTTCCGGTGCGCCGTGTCTACTGCGTCGGGCGCAACTACGCGGCGCATGCCCGCGAGATGGGCTTCTCGGATCGCGAGCCGCCCTTCTTCTTCTGCAAGCCCACGGACGCCATCGTGCCGGTCCGCGAAGGCACCACGACCGAGATCCCCTATCCCGCCCGCACCACGGACTTCCAGCACGAGATCGAGCTCGTCGTCGCCATCGGCAGGCACGGCAGCGGCATTCCGGTGCGCGACGCGCTCGATCACGTCTTCGGCTACGCGGTGGGTCTGGACATGACTCGGCGCGACCTTCAGATCCGGATGCGGGAGCAAGGCAGGCCGTGGGAAATCGGAAAGTCCTTCGACGGCTCGGCACTGCTCGGCGAACTCCGGCCCGCCGCCACCATCGGCCACCCCGAGCGCGGGCGCATCCGGCTCGACGTGGACGGCCGGACACGCCAGGACAGCGATATCGACCAGTTGATCTGGAATGCCGCGGAAACGATCGCGCATCTGTCGGGCTGGTTCGAGCTGCATCCGGGCGACCTCATCTACACGGGAACGCCGGCCGGCGTCGGCCCCGTGCAAGCCGGACAGACGATGATCGGCGCGATCGAAGGACTGGGCGAGCTCCGGGTGCACGTCGGCGTCGGGCCGCAGAATGCGGCCACCGGGCACGCGGCCGTGAGCTCGGAACGCGGCTAAGGAAAGCCCCCATAGGGGAACCGTTATCGATCGTTACGATCGGAGCTTGCCGAATCCCGGCCGCTGCGTCGTTTCCCGAATGTCTTCTCTCCCCGAGTCCGGCCCCACGCTGGACGCCGCCAGCCCCCTGCCCCCCGAGATCGAAGCCGCTGCCGAGCCCACCCGCGTGCCCCTGGCCATCGAGGACTGGGCCACGGTGATCATCATGGGCCTCCTGGCCTGCATCACCTTCGCCAACGTGCTGGTGCGCTATTTCACCGATTCCTCCTTCGCCTGGACCGAGGAGTTCTCGGTGTTCCTGATGATCCTGCTGGCGATGGTCGCGGGCTCCGCCGCAGTGGCGCGCGACCGCCACATCCGCATCGAGTACTTCGCGGAAAGCGGCTCCAGGGGCCGGCGCACGCGGCTCGCGCAGTTCGGCGCGCTGATGGTGGCCGCGCTCTTCTTCCTGATCGCCGCACTGAGCTTGCGCGTGGTGTGGGACGACTACCGCTTCGAAGAAACTTCGCCGGGCATCGGCGTGCCGCAGTGGTGGTACTCCGTCTGGCTGCCGATCGTCTGCTTCGCGATCGGGCTGCGCGCGGTGGGCCTGTTCATCCGGCGCAGCCGCGAGGGGCGCGCCGAGGGCGCGGGCGAATGATCCCGGCGCTCCTCTTCGCCGCCTTCATCCTGATGATGCTGGTCGGCGTGCCGATCGGCGCCGCGTTGGGCCTCGCGGGCGCGGTCGCCATCGGGCTGGCCAATGCCGAGGCCCAGTGGTTCGGCCTGCTGGCGGTGCCGCAGAACTTCTATGCCGGCCTGGGCAAGTACCCGCTGCTGGCGGTTCCCATGTTCGTGCTGGTGGGCTCGATCTTCGACCGCTCGGGCGTGGCGCTGCGCCTGGTCAACTTCGCGGTGGCGATCGTCGGGCGCGGGCCCGGCATGCTGCCGCTGGTGGCGATCGTGGTGGCGATGTTCCTCGGCGGCATCTCGGGTTCGGGCCCGGCCAACGCAGCGGCGGTGGGCGCGGTGATGATCGGCGCGATGTCGCGCGCGGGCTATCCGGCCGCCTACTCGGCCAGCGTGGTGGGCGCTGCCGCCGCCACCGACATCCTGATCCCGCCCTCGGTGGCCTTCATCGTCTACTCGGTGCTGGTGCCGGGGGCTTCCGTGCCGGCGCTGTTCGCCGCCGGAATGGTGCCGGGCGTGCTCGCAGGCCTGGCGCTGATCGTGCCGGCCGTCTGGATGGCGCGCAGGCACCGCATGGGCACGCTCGAGGCCTCGCTGCTGCACCCGCCCTTCTGGAAGAGTTTGCGCGACGCGATCTGGGGCTTGGCGGCGCCGGTGCTCATCCTGGGCGGCATGCGCGCCGGCTGGTTCACGCCCACCGAGGCGGCGGTGGTCGCGGTGTTCTACGGCCTCTTCGTCGGGATGGCGGTGCATCGCACGATCCGCGTGCGCGACCTGTTCGTCATCCTGCGCGAATCGGGGGAACTCTCGGCAGTGATCCTGCTGGTGGTGTCGCTCGCGGGCATCTTTGCCTATTCGCTGTCGACGCTGGGCGTGATCGATCCGGTGACGCGCGCGATCGTGAATTCCGGGCTGGGCGAGTACGGCGTGCTGTCGCTGCTGATCCTGCTGCTCATCACGGTGGGCATGTTCCTCGACGGCGTGTCGATCTTCCTGATCTTCGTGCCGCTCTTGTGGCCGATCGTGCAGCACTACAAGTGGGACCCGGTGTGGTTCGGCGTGATCCTCACGCTCAAGGTGGCGCTCGGCCAGTTCACGCCGCCGCTGGCGGTCAACCTGATGGTGTCCTGCCGCATCGCCGGCGTGCGCATGGAAGAGACCGTGCGCTGGGTGGGCTGGATGCTGTTCGCGATGTTCCTGGTGATGGTGGCCGTGATCGCGTGGCCGCAGCTTGCGCTGTGGCTGCCGCATGCGCTGGGCTATTGATTTTCTTGCTTCGTTCCAAAGGAGACACACCCATGAAATTCCGTCGTTCCCTGCTCGGCCTTCTGGCCGTCGCTGCCACGCTGGGCAGCTTCTCGGGCGCCGCATCCGCACAGACCTACAAGCCCGAGTACAAGATGTCGCTGGTGGTCGGCACCGCCTTCCCCTGGGGCAAGGGCGGAGAGATCTGGGCCAACCTGGTTCGAGAGCGCACGCAAGGCCGCATCAACATCAAGCTCTATCCGGGCGTCTCGCTGATCCAGGGCGACCAGACGCGCGAGTTCAGCGCGCTGCGCCAGGGCGTGATCGACATGGCCATCGGCTCGACCATCAACTGGTCGCCCCAGGTCAAGCAGCTCAACCTGTTCTCGCTGCCCTTCCTGATGCCCGACTATGCGGCAGTGGATGCGCTGACGCAGGGCCAGGTCGGCAAGGAGATCTTCGCGACGCTCGAGAAGTCGGGCGTGGTGCCGCTGGCATGGGGGGAGAACGGCTATCGCGAGCTCACCAATTCCAAGCGACCCATCAAGACGCCGGAGGACCTGAAGGGCCTGAAGATCCGCGTGGTGGGATCGCCGCTCTTCGTCGACACCTTCACAGCGCTGGGCGCCAACCCGACGCAGATGAGCTGGGCCGACGCGCAGCCGGCCTTCGCCAGCGGCGCAGTCGACGGGCAGGAGAACCCGATGTCGATCTATACCGCGGCCAAGCTGCACACCGTGGGCCAGAAGAACGTCACGATGTGGGGCTACGTGGCCGATCCGCTGGTGTTCGTGGTCAACAAGGAAGTCTGGAATTCGTGGACGCCGGCCGACCAGGCGATCGTGCGCCAGGCCGCGATCGATGCAGGCAAGGAAGAGATCGCGATCGCCCGCAAAGGCCTCGTCGAGGCCGACCAGCCACTGCTCAAGGACATTGCGGCGCTCGGCGTCACCATCACCCGGCTGTCGCCTGCCGAGCGCGAGGCCTTCGTGAAGGCGACGCGGCCCGTGTATGCGAAGTGGAAGCCGCAGATCGGTGCGGAGCTGGTGACGAAAGCCGAGCAGGCGATTGCCGCTCGCAAGAAGTAGCGCAAAGAAAAGCCTAAAAGCAAAAAGCCCCGCACAGCGGGGCTTTTTGCCGAAGAACGCCGGGCTCAGTGCTGCAGGATCTTGTTGAGAAAGTCCCGCGTCCGTGCCTGCCGGTTCTCCGGATGCGCGAAGAATTCGTCCTTCGAGCAGTCTTCCAGGATGCGGCCGCCCACGTCGATGAAGATCACCCGGCTCGCCACCTTGCGCGCGAAGCCCATCTCGTGCGTGACCACCATCATGGTCATGCCTTCCTTGGCCAGCGCCACCATCACGTCCAGCACCTCGCCCACCATCTCCGGGTCGAGCGCAGAGGTGGGCTCGTCGAACAGCATCACGATCGGGTCCATGCTGAGCGCGCGGGCGATGGCCACGCGCTGCTGCTGACCGCCCGAGAGCTGGCCCGGGAACTTGTCCTTGTGCGCCATCAGTCCCACGCGGTCGAGCATCTTCAGGCCGCGCACCTTGGCCTCGTCCTGCGAGCGGCCCAGCACCTTGATCTGTGCAATGGTGAGGTTCTCCGTCACCGACAGATGCGGGAACAGCTCGAAATGCTGGAACACCATGCCCACCCTGGAGCGCAGCTTCGGCAGGTTGGTCTTGGGGTCGTGCAGCGGCGTGCCGTCGACGGTGATCTCGCCCTTCTGGAAGGGCTCGAGCGCGTTCACCGTCTTGATCAGCGTGGACTTGCCCGAGCCCGAGGGCCCGCACACCACCACCACATCGCCCTTGGCGATGCTGACGGAGCAGTCGTTGAGCACCTGCACCGGGCCGTACCACTTGGAGACGTTCTTGATTTCAATCATTTTGTCGGCCATGACTTTGCCTTTCGGTGTTCAGCGGATGATGGCGATCTTCTTGTGAAGACGCTTGACGAGATAGGACAGCGCATAGCAGATGACGAAGTAAAGCACCGCCGCCAGCAGGTAGGACTCGATGGGCCGCCCGAAATTCTTGCCGGCCGTCTCGAAGCCCTTCAACAGGTCGTAGGCGCCGATGGCATACACCAGCGAGGTGTCCTGGAACAGGATGATGGTCTGGGTCAGCAGCACCGGCAGCATGTTGCGGAAGGCCTGCGGCAGGATCACCAGCGTCATGTTCTGCTTGTAGGTCATGCCCACCGCCTGTCCGGCGAAGACCTGGCCGCGCGGAATCGACTGGATGCCCGCGCGCATGATCTCGCTGAAGTACGCAGCCTCGAAGGCCACGAAGGTGATGATGGCCGAGACCTCGGCGCCGATGGGACGGCCGATGATGAAGGGCACCAGCAGGAAGAACCACAGGATCACCATCACCAGCGGAATGCTGCGCATGCCGTTGACGTAGATCGCGGCGGGTGCGTCCAGCCACTTCTTGCCCGACAGCCGCATCAGCGCCAGCAGGGTGCCGAAGAGAATGCCGCCCAGCGTCGCGACGACGGTGAGGAACAGACTGAAGTACAGGCCCTTCAGCAGGAAGCCGGTGATGACGTCCCAGTTGTAGAAGGAGAAGTCGAGGTTTGCGAGCATCTCAGTGTCCTCCCCCGCCGGCCTGGGCAATGAAGCCCGGCACCCGCGTCCGCTTCTCGATCGAGGCCATGATGCGGTTGATCGCGAAGGCCGAGATGACGTAGAGCACCGTCACGGCCAGGTACATCTCCATCGGCCGGGCGGTCTCTTCGCCGGCCTGCATCGCGAACTGCGTCATCTCGGCGATCGACACCGCGAAGGCCACCGACGAGTTCTTGAAGATGTTCATCGACTCGCTGGTGAGCGGCGGAATGATGATGCGGTAGGCCATCGGCAGCAGCACGTAGCGGTAGTACTGCGGCGTGGTGAAGCCCACCGCCATGCCGGCGTAGCGCTGCCCCCGCGGCAAGGCCTGGATGCCGGAGCGCAGCTGCTCCGCGATCCGCGCCGAGGTGAAGAAGCCCAGGGCCAGCACCACCAGCACGAAGGGCGGCACCTCGCGCATGACCGGGAACAGCGCCGGCACCACGTGGTACCAGAGGAAGATCTGGACCAGGAGCGGAATGTTGCGGAACAGCTCGACCCAGGCATTGCCGGCGCGCACCCAGCCCGGGCTGTTGGGCAGCGTGCGGATCATGCCGACGATGGAGCCGAGAACCAGCGCAACGACCAGCGCCGAAAGGGCCACGGACACCGTCCAGCCCCATGCGGAGAGCAGCCATTGCCAATACGTCGGGTCCTTGCCCCCCGGGTCCTGCAGGAAGACCTGCCAATCCCAACTTCCCATCGGGACCTCCTCAGTCGTTGTTGCTTGAAGAAGAAAAAGAAAACCTGAAAACAAACGCCCGCCGCAAAGGGCGGGCGTTTCGACTCAGCCCACGAGCATCACTTCTTGACGTAGTCTTCCATCGGCTTGTCGTTGGGGGCCGCCCACGCGGCCTTGGTGGCTTCGGACAGCGGCAGGCCGACCTTGGTGTTGGTCGGCGGGATCGGCTGCATGAACCACTTGTCGTACAGCTTGGCCAGCGAGCCGTCCTTGATCTGGTTCTTGATGCTGTCGTCGACCGCCTTCTTGAAGGCCGGGTCGTCCTTGCGCATCATGCAGGCGATGGGCTCGACCGACAACGCCTCGCCGACGACCTTGAAGCCGGCCGGATTCTTGGACTTGGAGATGTTGCCGGCCAGGATCTGGCCATCCATCACGAAGGCATCGGCACGGCCCGATTCGAGCAGCAGGAAGCTGTCGGCGTGGTCCTTGCCCATGACTTCCTTGAAGTCGATGCCCTGGGCGCGCTCGTTCTTGCGCAGGGTCTGCACGGAGGTCGTGCCGGTGGTGGTGGCCACGCTCTTGCCGTTGAGGTCGGCAACCTTGGTGATGCCGGAGTCGGCCTTGACGGCGATGCGCACTTCCTCGACGTAGGTGGTGACCGCGAAGGCCACGTCCTTCTGGCGGGTGGCGTTGTTGGTGGTCGAGCCGCATTCCAGATCGACGGTGCCGTTCTGCACCAGGGGAATGCGGTTCTGCGAGGTGACCAGTTGCTCCTTCACTTCCAGCTTGGGAAGGCCCAGCTGCTTCTGGATGTCGCTCAGGATCTTGCGTGCCATCTCGGTGTGGAAGCCGACGTACTTGCCGTCGCCGATGGTGTAGGCCAGCGCGCCGGACGAGTCGCGCACCCCCATCGTGACCGTGCCGCTGGCCTTGATCTTGGCCAGGGTGTCATTGGCCTGCGCCAGTGCGCCCCCTGCAGCGAGCGCCATCACGGCCAGCGCCAATACTTGCTTCTTCATAAGGAAAACTCCTGTGACTGAGAGATACACAAATTCTAGACACCCGCATTCTGCGGCATACCCGGGCCAACCCGGTGCGCCGCGCACCGCCTGCGACCATGCGGAGTGTGCAGCAGTTCCGATGCGGTGCGCGGTGTTGCAAAGCGCTTCACGTGATCCGCTGTAGCAGCCTTTGTGCCCGAAAAAAAACACGCGCATGGCGCGTGTTCTCCGAAGCCTCGACAGCAGAAAACGTGCGCCCAGAATGTAGGCGCCATGCGGGCCCGGAGGCAAATGCCCTTTGCGGCGGTCGGCATGCCGGCGCGTCATAGATTTGTGCAGCGCACAAAGAGCGGGTCTCGTTCACGCGGCGGGCTGGGTGCCGACGAGATAGGCCCACAACGCATCGGCCGTGCCCTTGTTGCCGCGCACCGGGGCGCCCTCGCCCTTGACGGAACGCGCGCCGGGCTTGCCTGGCGCCGAGGCCGCCGGCCGCTCGCGGTAGGCCCGGATCTCCATGGTGACCTCGAGCTTCTCGATCTCGGGCGGCAGCGCGCTCACCAGCGTGCGCGCCCGCACCTCCTTGCGCACCGCGCTCTGCGGCAGGAAGGCGATGCCGTGCCCTTCGAGCGCCATCACCTTGAGGCCCTCGGCCATGTCGGTCTCGTAGACGCGGTCGAGATGGATGGCGGTGTGCGATTCCTTCAGCAGCTGGTCGACCACGCGGCCCAGGTAGGCGCCGGGGGCATAGCCCAGGTAGGGCAGCGGCTGGCCGGGGCGGCCCGGCAGCCGGTAGCGCGGCGCGCCCTCGGCATCGGGCTTGACCCAGGGCGCGACCACTTCCTCGCCGAGGCTCACCATCTCGTAGCGGGTGGCGTCCAGCGGCAACGGCTGCGAGGGATGGTGGTAGGCGATCAGCAGGTCGCAGCTGCCTTCCACCAGGCGCAGCACGGCATCGTGCACGTTCAGGGCGATGAGCCGGCTCTTCAGCGGCCCGAACTGCTCGCGCAGGCTGGTGACCCAGGCCGGGAAGAAGGTGAAGGCCAGGGTGTGCGGCACCGCGACCTCGATCACGTCCTGCGCCGCAGCCGAATGGCCGCGCAGCATGGCGCGCGTGCTCTGCAGGGCCTGCAGCATCTCGATGGCCTGGCCGTAGAGCGTCTGGCCGGCGGGTGTGAGGCGGGTGGGATAGGAGCTGCGGTCGACCAGGTCGGTGCCGGCCCAGCCTTCGAGCGCCTGGATGCGGCGCGAGAAGGCCGGCTGGGTCACATGGCGCAGCTGGGCCGAGCGGCTGAAGCTGCGTGTCTCTGCAAGGCTGACGAAGTCCTCAAGCCACTTGGTTTCCATGAGCGGCGATTATGTCTGCGCCATGACGAGCCGCCCCTCGGGCTTAGATCGGCGACACCACGCCGCGTCCCGAGAAATGCCCTTCGGCGTTGGCCATGAAGCGATCCACCGAGGCCTGCGTGGCCTCGGGCGACCAGCCGGCCATGTGCGGCGTCAGCAGCACGTTGTCGAGTCCGATGAGCGGCTCGGGGCGCTGGGGCTCGCTCTCGTAGACGTCGAGCCCGGCGCCGGCGATGCGGCCCTCGCGCAGCGCGGCCGCGAGCGCCTCGGTGTCGACCACGCTGCCGCGCGAGATGTTGACCAGGAAGCCCCGCGGCCCGAGCGCGTCGAGGATGCCGGCATCGACCAGGTGCCGCGTGCCGGGTCCGCCCGGCGTGGCGACCATCAGCACGTCGGCCCAGGCGGCCAGCGCCTCCAGGCTGTCGAAGTAGCGGTGCACGGCGCCCTCGCGCGGCTTGCGGTTGTGGTAGCCGACTTCCATGTCGAAGCCGGCCGCGCGCTTGGCGATCTTCTGGCCGATGGTGCCCAGGCCGAGGATGCCCAGGCGCTTGCCCGAGACGTTGGGCGGCTGCGGGATCGCCTCGCGCCACACGCCCTCCCGGCACTGCCGGTCGAGCGTGCGGATGCCGCGCACGATGCCGATCAGCAGGCCGAAGGCATGGTCGGCCACGCAGTCGTCGTTGGTGCCGGCGCCGTTGGCCAGCGCGATGCCGCGCGAGCGCGCCGCATCCAGCGGAAGGCCTTCGTAGCCCGCGCCCATCGCGCAGATGAGCTCGACCTTCGGCATGGCGGCCAGCTCGTCGGGCGTGAGTCCGATCACCCCGATGGTCAGCACCGCGCGGAAGCGGGCGCCGTGCGCCGCGATGGCCGCCGCGCGCGCGGCGGCCGTGGGCGCGTAGGTCATGTCGTAGACGGCGGCAATCTGGGCCTGGTGCGCGCTCGACAGGCTGTTGAGCACCAGGAGGGGAATCTTGTCGGGCATCGTCCGATCTCCGGAAAAAGCGGCGGGAATCAAAGAACGGGCTCGGCAGCCTCGATCTGCTGCAAGGCCCACATCTGGGCATAGCGGGCATCCCTGGCAAGCAGCTGCGCATGGGTGCCGCGCTCGACGATCACGCCGCCCTCGAGCACCAGGATCTCGTGCGCGTCGACCACGGTCGAGAGCCGGTGCGCGATGACCAGGGTGGTCTTGTTCTGCGCCGCGCTCTTGAGCTCGGACTGGATCGCGCGCTCGTTGGCCGAGTCCAGCGCCGAGGTGGCCTCGTCGAAGATGAGGATGGGCGGGTTCTTCAGCAGCGTGCGCGCGATCGCCACCCGCTGCTTCTCGCCGCCCGAGAGCTTGAGGCCGCGCTCGCCGACCGCCGTCTCGTAGCCCTTGGGCGTGGCGGCGATGAAGTCGTGGATGCGCGCCGCCCGCGCCGCCTGCTCGACCTCGGCACGGCTGGCGCCCGGGCGGCCGTAGGCGATGTTGTATTCGATGGTGTCGTTGAAGAGCACCGTGTCCTGCGGCACGATGCCGATGGCCTGGCGCACGCTGGCCTGCGTCACCTCGCGAATGTCCTCGCCGCCGATGAGGATGCGGCCCTGCTGGACGTCGTAGAAGCGGTAAAGCAGCCGCGCCAATGTGGACTTTCCCGAGCCGGAAGGGCCGACCACCGCCACCGTCTTCCCGGCCGGGATCTCGAAGCTCACATGCTGGAGGATCGGCCGCGCGGGCTCGTAGGCGAAGCTGACATCCTCGAAACGCACGCTGGCATCGCGCCCTGCCAGCGGCTTTGCGCCCGGCGCGTCGCGCACCTCGCGCTCCTTCTCCATCAGCACGAACATCTTGTCGAGGTCGGTCAGGCTCTGCTTGATCTCGCGGTAGATGACGCCCAGGAAGTTGAGCGGGATGTAGAGCTGGATCATGAAGGCGTTGACCATCACCAGGTCCCCCAGCGTCATGCGGCCCTCGACCACCCCCGAGGTGGCGCGCCACAGCATCAGGACCAGGCTCACCGCGATCAGCAGCTGCTGGCCGGTGTTGAGCAGGCTCAGGGTGTTCTGGCTCTTGATGGCGGCGCGGCGGTAGCGGTCCAGGCTGGCGTCGTAGCGCCCGGCCTCGAACTCCTCGTTGTTGAAGTACTTGACCGTCTCGTAGTTCAGCAGCGAGTCGATCGCGCGGCTCTGCGCCACCGAGTCGAGCTCGTTCATGGTCTTGCGGAACTGCGTGCGCCACTCGGTCACCGTGACGGTGAAGACGATGTAGAGCACCAGCGCGCATCCGGTGATCCAGACGAAAAGCGCATCGAACTTGACGCCCAGGATGGTCAGCACCAGCGCGAGCTCGATGATGGTCGGCACGATGCTGTAGAGCGACATCGAGATCAGCGAATGAACGCCGCGCGTGCCGCGCTCGATGTCGCGCGTCATGCCGCCGGTCTGCCGCTCCAGGTGGAAGCGCAGCGACAGCGCATGCAGGTGGCGGAACACCTCCAGCGAGATGCTGCGCGCCGCGCCCTCCGTCGCCTTGGCGAACACCAGTTCGCGCAGCTCGCCGAACAGCGAGGTCGAGAAGCGCAGCAGCCCGTAGGCCACCAGCAGCGCGATCGGCACCACCAGCAGCGCCTGCGCCATGTCGGGCTTGGGCGTCATGGTGTCGACCAGGTTCTTCAGCAGTACCGGCACGCCGACGTTGGCGACCTTGGCGCCCACCATGAAAAGCAGCGCGGCGAACACGCGCCACTTGTAGCGCCAGAGGTAGGGAAAGAGCCGGCGCAGCGTCGCCCAGTCGGAGCGGTCGGCGCGCGCGGGCTCGCTGGACGAAGCGTGATGGGCGGAGGAAAGGGTTTCGCCGCTACGGCGCATGAGGAGACAATCGTGGCTGTTGCTTTTCCCGGATTGTGCCCATGTCTGCTCCCTCGAATGTCGCCGCCCCCCTCAAGAGCCTGCCCGCCGACATGGAACTCGTGCTCAAGGTGATCCCGCTGCCGGCCGACGTCAACGCCAACGGCGACATCTTCGGCGGCTGGGTGATGGCCCAGTGCGACCTCGCCGGCTCCGTCATTCCGGCGCGCCATGCCAAAGGCCGCATGGCCACGGTCGCCGTCAACGAGTTCGTCTTCAAGCAGCCGGTGCGGCTGGGCGACATCCTGTCCTTCTATTCGAAGCTGGTGCGGATCGGCCGGACCTCGGTGACGGTCACGGTGGAGGTGTTCGCGGAGCGCTACCAGGCGCAAGGCGAGTACATCAAGGTGACGCAGGCGACCTTCACTTACGTGGCGATCGACGACAACGGGAGGCCGCGGCCGATCGCGCAGGGCTGAGCGGTTGATTGCGCCGGGGCGTGGGAGCCCCGGAATCTGCGCCCCATAGAACGACTGGCCGAACCTACCAATGTTGGTAGTTGCCCCGGCGCCCTGTTTCACATCTACTCCTTCGGCATACAAGACAGCAGAGGGATCAATGAAACTGGCAACGGGAGGGGCTACGGTCACGAGGGTAATTTTTGCCTGTACGGCCATGGTGGCTTGTATGCAGGCCATGCCGGCGTATGCGCAACGCTTGGACCCGGATGTTCGGGTGCTGAGAGCCATCCTCGAGAAGCCAGAGGCGGACATCGATCTTGCCCGGGCCAAGCTGACCATTGACCAACTCATCGACCGCGCCGTCGATATCGAGGGCACACTGGCCAAGCTCGACGCCATGGCCGCGACGATCAAGGCTTTGGCCGGCCCGCGAGCCAAGAGCACGGAGATCGCGCAGGTGCTCCGTACGTACCTGTATGACGCAGGCGCATGGAACCATCGACAGCCCTTCCGGTATGACCTGGAAGGCGACCCCCTTGGCCGCGAGATTTCCGGCAAGCTGCTGACCAACTACCTGGCGACCAGGAAGGGCAATTGCGTTTCGATGCCCACGCTGTTCGTCCTGCTGGCCCAAAGACTGGGGCTCGACGCGACCTTCGCGGCATCGCCTGGCCACATCTTCGTGAAGTTCCGGGACGACACCGGGCGTTGATACAACCTGGAGACCACATCGGGAGGCTACCCCCGGAAAGACGAGTCCTACCAGCGGGACACGCCGATGACACCGCTGGCGCTCAAGAACGGGATCTACATGCGACCGCTCTCGAAGAAAGAGTCCGTCGCGAACACCATGATCGGCACGCTGATGGAGCATTACAGCAGCACCGGCAAGCTTGAACGGACCATCGCGATCGCTGATCTTGTGCTCGAGCATTACCCGCGAGATGTCGATGCCATGCTCCACAAGGGCAACGCCTACTACCTTCTGCTCAAGCGGGATTTCCTGAAAAGGTACCCGACGCCAAGGGACATTCCCATGGAGGACAGGTCGCGTTTTCGGGCCTTGGAGCGCGATAACCGCCTTTGGTACGAAAAGGCCGAAGCGTTGGGTTGGCGCGAGCCGGACGCTGGCACGGATCGCAGATACCGGGAGATGGTGAAGACGGTGAAATCGAACTAACAAATGAACCGGAGGAACCGCATGAAAAAACACAAACTCACTCGCGCCAGCCTGTTGATGACAGCACTCATCGCTTGCCACGGCATCGCCTTGGCACGATACATTCAACCTGATCCGATTGGGCTCGATGGAGGCTGGAATCGGATTCCTTATGTGGACGGGAACCCACTGACCTATAGCGACGCTACAGGCCTTGATCGACAGGCGAGCGGCCCTGCACGTGTCTACACGGACATGGCTGGAGGTACCACGACCTTCTATGACCCGATGACACGAGAATTGCCAATTTACGATTCCAAGAACACGGTAGCGCGTGGTGCCGCACTTGGCGCCGCCGGCCCTTACAGCGGCGAATTCACTTACTGCGAGTATCCGAACTCCAAGGCATTCGGGACGGCAAAGTGGCGCACGACGGATTCACGGTACAGATGGATTCACGGTGGCGGCACCGGATTGGCCGACCCCTTGGCGCCAAGGCAAGGCTGGGTTCCGACATACGGTTGCACTCGCGCACAGAATATGGACGTGGAAGATCTCTGCCGAAGATCTGATGGTTGGCTTCAGCGAAACCCAGGTCAAACTATCCCCTACTCCAGATGGTAAATGCCGCCACCCAATGCGCCAGGGTCGTTGCGGCCAGCGTTGTCCTGATGATGGCCACGGCCACTACACACGAGGCACTTGCGGAAGGCTTGGAGCAGTGCATCGATCGCTTCTGTGTAGGCCCACGAGCCAAGACCTACGACGTATGGGCATCGAGTCTCGGATCGCGCACAGGAGCTGCTGTTCCGGGTGAGGATGCCCGGCGCACACTGTGCATCCGGGATCGTCGTTCGAAGGCTTACCTCATTCTTGGCTTCTCTGGCGATGGCCCGGTAGGCCGCAGCAAGCTGGACAGCCTGTTCTTGACAACTCAAGGAGTCTGCGATCGAGGTGGAATTGGGACGTTCTCGATCGCGCATACAGAACGCGGTTTGAAGTTGGGCAGTTCCCGACATGACATCGAACGGCTGCTTGGCAAACCAGGGCGAATTGATGATGCGGTTGAGAGAGAAACAAGAGATCGTCGCTACCAGGGATCCGTCTATGGGAGTCGCTTTGGGCAGCGGCGCTTGCACTACCAGCAACTGCCAGACTCCCTCCTCTTCAATCAGTTCGGGATGGACGCCGAAGGACGAGCGGTCAGCATCTGGATCAGCGACTCTCCCTGATCGCCCCGCCGATGTGGCAACGCGCGACTCGGCAGCCGCACGCCACACGCTGCGTGCTCCGAGCGGAGCACCATCTCCGCCATGCTGAACGATGACGCAAGGAGCTTCCCGGATGAACGATAAACCCGATGCCCGCGTCCCCTGGAATGCCGCACTCGCCAGTGCGCTTCCCGGCAAGCTGCTCCTGGTGGGCCTGACCTACCTCGACGCTGATGGCGCATTGATCGACAAGCAACAGATCTTCGGCCGCGTCCTGTCTGCCACGCCGCGCGGCGGTATCTCTCTCCGGCTGGAAGGGCGCCGCGCAGGAGAGCGATACGCGCTTCCGCCGGACACGCGCTCGTTCCGCAAAGCCAAGCCCGGCGAGTACCGGCTGCATGCCACGGGCGAGGTGGTGATCGATCCGGACTACACCGTCACGTTCTCGATTCAAAAGCCGCCGGAGCAGCCACCAACGACGATCCACTAAGCCAGCCTGCGGCGGGCCGGCTCGCTTTCAGCAGCCTCCAACCCATCAAAGCTTCGAGAAATCCGGCTTCCGTTTCTCCATGAACGCGGTGAAGGCCTCCCGCGCCGCCGGCTCGCGCAGCATGCGCCCGAAGCTCTGGCCCTCCTCGCCCATGCGCTCCAGCACGGCCGGCTGCTGCGCCTTCTTCATCAGCCGCTTGGTCTCGATCAGCGCCGACAGCGGCTTGGCCGCCAGCTTGCGCGCCTGGGCCTGGGCGATGGAATTGGCCTCGGTGGGCGGGACCACGCGGTTGACCAGGCCGACCTCGAGCGCCGCCTCGGCCATGAAGGGCTCGCCCAGCAGCAGCGCCTCGGCCGCGCGGTGATAGCCGAACATCTGCGGCACCAGCAGGCTCGACGCCGCCTCGGGGCACAGGCCCAGGTTGACGAAGGGCATCGAAAAGGCTGCGTTGTCGCCGGCATACACCAGGTCGCAGTGGAACAGCATCGTGGTGCCGACGCCCACCGCCGGGCCGCACACGGCCGCCACCAGCGGTTTCGGAAAGGCCGCGATGCCGTGCAGGAAGCGGAACACCGGCGATTCCGGCGTCGACGGCGGCGCGTTGAGGAAGTCGCCGATGTCGTTGCCGGCGCTGAAGATGGTGGCGTCGCCCTGGATCAGCACGGCGCGCACGGTGCCGTCTTCGGTGGCCTTCGCCAGCGCATCGGCCAGCTCGGCATACATCGCGCGCGTGATGGAGTTCTTCTTGTCGAGCCGGTTGAAGGTCAGGGTCATCACGCCGGCTTCGGTGTGGACGAGGATGTCGCTCATGGAAGGTCCTTGCTCAAAGAAGTAGGAGAAGTGGAAGAAGTGTCGGGCCTCGCCGCCTTCACTCCTTGAAGTAGACGATCTGGTTCGAGGTCGCCAGCAGCGCACCGGCCTCGCTCCACAGCTGCGCGGCCTGGTCGAAGTAGCCGTTGCGGAACTGCTGGCCGGTGGCGCGGCCGAGCAGGTAGCCGTCACCCACCTCGGCGAGCTGTGCGGCGTCGACATGGAAGTAGGTGGTGATCGACACCGTGCCGATCGGCACCGGCTTGGCGCGGCGCAGCCAGACCCGCGGATAGAAGCAGTCGCACAGCGCCGCCAGCGCCGCGAAATCGAGCGGGCGCGCCGGCGCATCGCGCAGCCACATGCGGGTCTCGCTGTGATCGCCGCTGCCGTCCCAGCGCGTCGGGATCGTGCCGCTGATCGGGCGCATCTCGTAGCGGTCCAGCCAGGCCACCTTGCCCGGGCCGATGCTCAGGCGCTCGACCTCGATCGGCGGCGGCACCTCCGGCATCGGCAGGTCGCTGGCGCCCCAGGTGTCGCGCCGCAGGGCCGTGACCGCGGTGCCGGTGCTCACGACCTGCGGCTTGCCCTCGGCATCGGCCTGCGACATCTGGATCGTCCAGTGCTGGGTCGAGCGGTTGGTGCGCACCGGCACGGCCAGGAGCTCGAAGGGGCCGGCCTCCAGTGCCGCGGCGTAGTTCACCGTCAAGGCCACCGGCGCACCGAGCAGTTCGGGATGCTTCAGCACCGACTGCAGCATCACGGCCGCGGTCGTGCCGCCGAAGGGCCCGACCATGTTCCAGTAGTCGGCGCTGGTGGCGCCGGCGAACAGGCCGGCGCGGAGGTCGCTGTGCGCGAGCGCCAGGGCCTGGTCCAGGGGATGTGTGCTCATCATCATCGCAGTGTGCTCCGTCGATGCGGCTCAGGCAGTCGTGTGCGTGACGCCCGCCGCCGGCGGCGCGGTCAGCGCCGCCAGCCGGTGCAGGCTGTCGGCCAGGCGCGGCCACAGGTTCAGGCTGAACTGCTCGCGGAAGAAGCCGAAGTGCCCGATGCGTCCGGCCTGCACGTCGGCCGGCGCGATGCGCTGCACCGCCTTGGGCGCACCCGCGTAGAAGCTCAGGAGGCTCCGGGTGCCTTCCAGCGTCATCAGCTCGTCGTCCGTGATCGACAGCGCCAGCACCGGGAAGCGCACGCGGCCGTAGCTGCGCGCCGCCGCCTCGCCCTCGGCGCCCACGCTGTAGCGCGGGTCCAGGCACCAGCGCCGCCACTGCAGGATCACGCCGCGGGGCAGGTCGCCGACCTTGCGCAGCCTGCGGCCCGGGAAGTAGCCCCACAGGCGCGTGGCCAGGGGCACCAGCACGAACCAGAAGTACAGGATGCTGCGCCTGAGCCGCGGCGCGTTCTCGCGCCAGTAGCCGCTGCCCGCCGCGATGCTGACCAGGCCATCCACCTGCTGCGGCCGCTGCAGGAAGCCCGGCAGCTGCGCGCCCAGGCTGTGGCCCAGCAGGTACAGCGGCCGGTCGGGCCGCGCGGCCTTGGCGGCATCGATCACGGCTTCGTAGTCGCGCGCCCAGTCGAACAGGTCGGCCTCGAAGCCGCGCAGCGAGGCCGTGGCGCCACCCGGCCGCGAGTCGCCCGAGCCGCGGTAGTCGAAGGTCCAGACGTCGATGCCCTCCTGCGCCAGCCAGCGCGCGAAGGGCTCGTAGAAGGTCTGGCGCACGCCCATCGCGCCGCCGATCACCACGCTCGCGCGCTGCGGTCCCGCGGCTTCGTAGCGCCGCAGCGCGAGCGGGGTGCCGTCCTCGAGGGTCAGGGTCTTCCGTTGCATGCCGTTGTCTCCTTGTCCTGAGTGGCCCGCCTGGCGCGTGCGGATCAGACCCTCTCGAAGATGCCGGCCGCGCCCTGCCCCATGCCCACGCACATGGTGACCATGCCGTACTTGAGCTTCTTGCGTTGCAGCGCATGCACCACGGTGGCCGAGCGGATGGCACCGGTCGCGCCGAGGGGGTGACCCAGCGCGATGGCGCCGCCCATCGGGTTGACCTTGGCCGGGTCCAGGCCCAGGGTGTTGATCACGGCCAGCGACTGCGCGGCGAAGGCTTCGTTGAGCTCGATCCAGTCGATCGCGTCCTGCGTGAGCCCGGCGTAGCGCAGCGCCGCGGGAATGGCCTCGATCGGGCCGATGCCCATGATGTGCGGCGGCACGCCCTTGCTTGCGAAGCTCACGAAACGCGCCAGCGGCTCGAGGTCGAACTGCTTGCAGGCCTTCTCGCTCGCCAGGATCAGCGCGCCGGCGCCGTCGGAGGTCTGCGAGCTGTTGCCGGCCGTGACGCTGCCGCGTGCGGCGAACACGGTGCGCAGCTTGGCGAGGCCTTCGAGGCTGGTGTCGGGGCGCGCGCCTTCGTCGAGCGACACGGTGCAGGTCTTGACGACGGCCTCGCCGCTGTCCAGCTCGGGCGTGCGATCGGTCACCTCGATCGGCGTGATCTCGTCGGCGAATTCGCCGGCCTGCTGCGCGGCCAGCGCGCGCTGGTGCGACTGCAGCGCGAAGGCGTCCTGCGCCTCGCGGCTGACCTTCCACTGCTGCGCCACCTTCTCGGCGGTGAGGCCCATGCCGTAGGCGATGCCGACGTCGCCGTCGCGCTCGAAGATCGAGGGCGACAGCGATGGCGAGTTGCCCATCATCGGCACCATGCTCATGCTCTCGACGCCGGCGGCGATCATCACTTCGGCCTCGCCGACACGGATGCGGTCGGCCGCCATCTGCACGGCCGAGAGGCCCGAGGCGCAGAAGCGGTTGACGGTGATGCCGCCGATGCTGGTGGGCAGGCCCGCGAGCACGGCGCCGATGCGGGCGACGTTGAGGCCTTGCTGGCCCTCGGGGATGGCGCAGCCGCAGACGATGTCCTCGACGGCTTTCGGATCGAGGCCCGGGACGGCGGCCAGCGCCGCCTTGAGCGTGGCCGCGAGCAGGTCGTCGGGGCGGGTGTTGCGGAAGAAGCCGCGGTGCGAGCGGCCGATGGGGGTGCGGGTGGCGGAGACGATGTAGGCGTCTTGGAGTTGTTTCATGGCGATAAGTCCTTGGTGTCTTGCTCCCTCTCCCGCTTGTGGGAGAGGGCCGGGGTGAGGGTCTGCAGCGCTTGCAGGATCTGCTCCTTGACCAGATCAACCTGCCTCGGCACGTCGTTGTTCCGGCAGCGCAGCACGCGAAAGCCCTCGGCTTTCAAGAATCGCGTGCGGGCCTCGTCGCACGCAATCGCGTCGGGGACCAGAGACATCGTCGTCGGCGGTCATGATTCGCCCGCTCAGTTCCGCAGCGGCTTCCCGGTACTCAGCATCCCCATGATCCGCTCCTGCGTCTTGGGATGAAGAATCAACGAGCAGAAGGCCTTGCGCTCCAGCGCCATCAGGTACTCCTCGCTCACCAGGCTGCCGGCATCGACATCGCCGCCGGTGACCACGTTCGCGATCAGCCCGGCGATGTGGAAGTCGTGCGCGCTGATGAAGCCGCCGTCGCGCATGTTGACCAGCTGCCCCTTGATGGTGGCGGCGCCGCTGCGCCCTGCGACCTTGAACAGCCGCCGCATCGGCGCGCGCCAGCCGGCATCCGCCATCGCCTTGGCCTGCTGCAGCGCGACGTACAGCAGCTCGTCCTTGTTGGGCACGATCACGTCGCTGTCCAGCAGGTAGCCCAGCTTCTTCGATTCCAGCGCGCTGGTGCCGACCTTGGCCATGGCCGCGGCCGTGAAGCCCTCCGTCAGGAAGGGCAGCAGGTCGCTGCCGGTGGAAGCGGCGGCGTTCTCGGCGGCGCGGCGCGCGATGTAGGTCAGGCCGCCGGCGCCGGGCACCAGGCCCACGCCGACTTCGACCAGGCCGATGTAGCTTTCCATCGCCGCGACGCGCCTGGCCGAATGGACGGCCAGCTCGCAGCCGCCGCCCAGCGCCATCCCGCGCACGGCCGACACCACGGGCACACCGGCGTAGCGGATCTTGAGCATCACCTTCTGCAGCTCTTCCTCCGCCCCCTCGACCGCGCCGATGCCCGCGACCACGAAGGCCGGCAGCATGGCCTGCAAGTCGGCGCCGACCGAGAACATCTCGTCGGGCGACCAGATCACCATCGCCTTGTACTCGCGCTCGGCCAGCTCCACGCCGGCTGCCAGCGCATCGGCCACGTCGGGGCTGATGGCATGCATCTTCGAATGGATGCTGGCGATCAGCACCTCGCCGTCCAGCGTCCACAGGCGCACGTCGCCCTCGTCCTGGATGGTGGTGCCGGCCCGGCTCGCATCGGCCGCGTTGGTGCCCAGCACGCTCTCGGGGAAGAGCTGGCGCTCATGCACCGGCAGCCTGCGCTGCGGGACGAAGCGATTCTGCGAGGCGCTCCACGAGCCCTCGGGCGTGTGCACGCCGCCGGCCTCCGCCACCGGGCCTTCGAACACCCACTTCGGCAGCGGCGCCTTCGACAGCGCCTCGCCGGCATCGATGTCTTGCTGGATCCACGCCGCGACCTGCGCCCAGCCGGCTTCCTGCCAGAGCTCGAAGGGCCCCTGCTTCATGCCGAAGCCCCAGCGCATCGCGAAGTCGACGTCGCGCGCGCTCTCGGCGATGGTCGCCAGGTGCACGGCTGCGTAGTGGAAGCCGTCGCGCAGGATGGCCCAGAGGAAGCGGCCCTGCGCGCCCTCGCTCTCGCGCAACAGCTTCAGTCGCTGGGCCGCCGGCTTCTTGAGCATGCGGCCGTAGACCTCGTCGGCCTTCTCGCCGGACGGCACGTAGTCCCCCCGGGCCAAGTCGAAGCGCAGGATGTCCCTGCCGGCCTTCTTGAAGAAGCCGGCCTTGGTCTTCTGCCCCAGGTTGCCCAGCTCCAGCAGCTTGGCGAGCACCGGCGGCGTCGCGAAGTTGGCGTAGAAGGGATCGGTCTCGGCGCTCAGGTTGTCCTGCAGTGTCTTCACCACGTGCGCCAGGGTGTCCAGCCCCACCACGTCGGCGGTGCGGAAGGTGCCCGAGCTCGCGCGGCCCAGCTTCTTGCCGGTGAGGTCGTCCACCACGTCGGGCGTGAGGCCGAACTTCTCCACTTCCTTCAGGGTGGCCAGCATCCCGGCGATGCCCACCCGGTTGGCGATGAAGTTGGGCGTGTCGTGCGCGCGCACCACGCCCTTGCCGAGCGTGCTGGTGACGAAGGCCTCGAGCTGGTCCAGCACCTGCGGCTCGGTGGCCGGCGTATCGATCAGCTCGACCAGGAACATGTAGCGCGGCGGGTTGAAGAAGTGAATGCCGCAGAAGCGCGGCTTGAGCGCCTCGGGCAGCGCCTCGCCGAGCTTGGTGATCGACAGGCCCGAGGTGTTCGAGGCCAGGATCGCGCGCTTGGCCACATGGGGCGCGATCTTCTTGTAGAGATCGAGCTTCCAGTCCATGCGCTCGGCGATGGCCTCGATCACCAGGTCGCATTCGCCGAGCTTCGCGAGGTCGTCCTCGTAGTTGGCCTGCTCGATCAGCTCGGCATCGGCCACGTCGCCCAGCGGTGCGGGCTTGAGCTTCTTGAGGTTGTCGATCGCGCGCGTCACGATGCCGTTCTTCGGGCCTTCCTTCGCGGCGAGATCGAACAACACCACCGGCACGCGCACGTTGACGAGATGGGCTGCGATCTGCGCGCCCATCACGCCGGCGCCGAGCACGGCGACCTTCTTTACCTGGAATTTGGGGTCTTGAGACATGTCTTGAATCAGAAATCCGTTCGGGCTGAGCTTGTCGAAGCCTCTGCGTGATGTTCAATGCCCTTCGACAAGCTCAGGGCGAACGGGTGAAGGTGAGTCACTGGACGCGAACCCAGGTCTGCGTGCGGCCGATGCCCAGCACCGAGCCGCGCACTTCCAGCTTCCTGCCGCCGTCGACGGGCGTGAGGCGCAGCGTGTAGCTCTTGCCGTTTTCGGGGTCGAGGATCTTTCCGTCTTCCCAGACTTCCTTGCCCTCGGCCTTCTTCGCGCCGCGGATGATCTCCAGGCCGACCAGCGGCTTGCCCTTGCGGTCGTCGGTGCATTCGTCGCACACCGCGTCCTGCTTGGCTTCCTTGCGCAGCAGTTTCTCGATGCGGCCGGTGAGCACGCCGCCCGACTCGGCGATGCGGATCTGCGACTTGGCTTCGCTGGTCTTGTCGTCGACGCTCTGCCAGACGCCGACCGGCGTCATCTGCGCGAGGGCCGAGCCGGCCCACACCAGGGCGATGGCAGCAAGCAGGCGCTTCATGGCGTTCAGGCCAAGGCGGCGTCGGTGTTCATGAGCGGCGCGGCGCCGGCGCGCGCGGTGCGCATCAGCGTCGCGGTCTCGGGGAAGAGCTTGGCGAAGTAGAAGCGCGCGGTCTGCAGCTTGGCCTGGTAGAAGGGGTCGGAGTTGCCGGCCGCGATCGCGGCGAGCGCCACCCGGGCCTGCAGCGCGAACAGGTAGCCGAACACGAAGTGGCCCGCCACGCGCAGGTAGTCCACCGCCGCGGCGCCCACCTCGTCGGGATTCTGGAAGCCGCGAAAGCCCAGCTCGGTCGTGAACTTGGTGAGCTGCTCGCCCAGCACGGCGATGGGCGTGATGAACTCGCTCATCTTCTCGTTCACGCCCTCTTCCTCCACCAGCGTCGCCACCAGCTTGCCGAACTTCTTGAGCGTGGCCCCGTTGTTGCCCAGCACCTTGCGGCCCAGCAGGTCCAGCGACTGGATGGTGTTGGTGCCCTCGTAGATCATGTTGATGCGGTTGTCCCGCACGAACTGCTCCATGCCCCATTCCTTGATGAAGCCGTGGCCGCCGAAGACCTGCATGCAGGCGTTGGTCGCAATGTGGCCGTTGTCGGTGATGAAGGCCTTCACGATGGGCGTGAGCAGCGCGACCAGCTCGCCCGAATCCTTGCGCACCTTCTCGTCGGGATGGTGGTGCTCCTTGTCCAGGAGCAGCGTGCAGAAGATCTGCAGCGCGCGGCCGCCTTCGGCATAGGCCTTGGCCGTCATCAGCATCTTGCGCACGTCGGGATGCACGATGATCGGGTCGGCTTCCTTGTCCTTGGCCTTCACGCCCGAGAGCGAGCGCATCTGCACGCGGTCCTTGGCATAGGCCAGCGCGTTCTGGAAGGCCACCTCGGTCAGCCCCAGCGACTGGTTGCCCACGCCCAGGCGCGCCGCGTTCATCATCACGAACATCGCCGCCAGGCCCTTGTTGGGCTCGCCCACCAGCGTGCCGCTGGCGGCCTCGAGCACGATCTGCGCGGTGGCGTTGCCGTGGATGCCCATCTTGTGCTCTAGGCCGCCGCAATAGATGCCGTTGCGGCTGCCGAGCGAGCCGTCGGGCTTGACGTTGAACTTGGGCACCACGAACAGGCTGATGCCCTTGCTGCCCTTGGGCGCGTCCGGCAGGCGGGCCAGCACCAGGTGGATGATGTTGTCGGCCATGTCGTGCTCGCCGGCCGAGATGAAGATCTTGTTGCCGGTGAGCTTGTAGCTGCCGTCGGGCTGCGGCTCGGCCTTGGTGCGCAACAGGCCCAGGTCGGTGCCGCAGTGCGGCTCGGTCAGGCACATGGTGCCGGTCCACTCGCCGCTGGTGAGCTTGGGCAGGTAGGTCTTCTTCTGCTCCTCGGTGCCGTGCGCCACCAGCGCCTCGTAGGCGCCGTGCGAGAGGCCCGGGTACATGGTCCAGGCCTGGTTGGCCGAGTTGAGCATCTCGTAGATGCACTGGTTCACCACGAAGGGCAGGCCCTGGCCGCCGTACTGCGGGTCGCAGGACAGCGCCGCCCAGCCGCCCTCGACGTACTTGGCATAGGCCTCCTTGAAGCCCTTGGGGGTCTTCACCTCGTGCGTGCTCTTGTCGAGCACGCAGCCCTCCTCGTCGCCCGAGATGTTGAGCGGGAAGGTCACCTCGGCGGCAAACTTGCCGCCCTCCTCCAGCACCGCGTTGATCGTGTCGGCGTCGACTTCGGCGTGCTTGGGCAGGGCCTTGAATTCGTCGGTGACCTTGAGCACTTCGTGCATGACGAACTGCATGTCGCGAAGGGGCGGGGTGTAGGCGGGCATGGAAAGGTCTCCGGAAAATAAAGAGAAAAGGAAGTCGTGTTCAGCGCACCGGCTTGAGCCGGCGCGGTGCCCCTGCGGCGGGATCGGAAGCGGCCAGCGCCTCCGGCGTGGCGCAGCGCGCGAGGATGTTGTCGAAGCCGGCATTGGCGCGGGCCAGCGAATCGGGCGAGCGCAGGAAGCGCGCCTCGTAGTGCAGCGCCAGGATCAGCGCGTGGATCTCGAAGGAAATCTGCTTGGCGTCGGCCTCGGCGTGCAGTTGGCCTTCTTCCTGCGCCTGCAGCACGGCGCGCAGCATCGCGGCCAGCCAGATGTTCACCGACTCGGCCAGCGCATCGCGCACCGGCCCCGGGCGGTCGTCGAACTCCACCGCCCCGCTGATGTAGATGCAGCCCGAGTCGATTTCGGCCGAGGTGCGCTTCATCCAGTTGGCGAACAGCGCGCGCAGCCGCGGCAGGCCGCGCGGCGCCTGCAAGGCCGGGTAGAACACCTCCTGCTCGAAGCGCGTGTGGTACTCGCGAACCACCGAGATCTGCAGTTCCTCGCGCGAGCCGAAATGGGCGAACACGCCCGACTTGCTCATGCCCGTGACCTCGGCCAGCGCGCCGATGGACAGGCCCTCGAGCCCGATCTGGGCGGCCAGGTTCAGCGCCGCATCGACGATGACGGCCTTGGTCTGCTGGCCTTTCTGGGGCGCACGGGTGGCCTTGCGAGGCGCGGCGGCGGGCATGTGTGGAGGGGGTTGGAATAAAACGAACGGTCGTTCTATTTTGCAGGCCTTTTGTTCTCCACTCGATGAAAGTCCGACAGCGCAGGAAGGTTATCTTGGGAAAAACGCGGAGCAGGAACGAGGGCACCGACCCGCAGCGATTCGACCGGCTCTCCGCTAAGCTCCTTCGGATCAAGGAGACGCGCGAGCCATGAAGAGACTGCTGCTGGCGCCGGCCATGGCCCTCATCGTTCTTGCCTCGGGCTGCGCGAGCAGTCCAGGCACGAGCCCGCAGCCGCCCGACGCGCAGGCGACGCAGGCCGAGGACCTTGCCGATTTCGAGAAGGCGGGCCTGCTGGTCAAGCAGCGCAAGCCCGCGGAGGGCCTGCAGGTGCTCGACGGCCTGATCGGCCGCTTCGAGGCCCGCTACCGCGACAGCAAGGCGCGCATCTACAGCGCGCGGACACGGGCCGAAAGCCTGCACTACATGCGCCAGGCGGCGAACGATCGCCGCAGCGCGATCGACGTCGGCCCGACCTGGAGCCACGCCCAGTACCTCAAGGGTTATGCGCTGGTGGAGCTCCAGCGCATTCCCGACGCACGCCGCGCGCTCGAGCGTGCGATCGAGCTCGCGCCGGCCAACGCCCAGTTCCGCTCCGAGCTCGGCCACACCTACCAGATCGACAAGAGCTGGACGAAGGCGCTCGAAGCCTTCACTGAGGCCGAGCGCGCCACCGCGTTCTCCCTGGACGACGAGAAGGTCCGCCACCAGACCCGTGCCCTGCGCGGCCAGGGCTTCGCGCTGATCGAGATGGGCCGCCTGGAAGAGGCCGAGGCGCGCTACCGGCGCTGCCTGGCGCTCGATGCCGACGACCAGGTGGCGCAGATGGAACTGCGGCTCATCGAGCGCCTGCGTGCGCGCGGGCGCATGACGCTGCCGGGCCGGCCGACGCCGCTGTGAGATGCGAGCGTTGCGGGCCCGTCCGCCGAGGCGTCACCGCCAATCCGGGTGCAAGGAGCTGATGAGCTTGTTGCAATCGCCGCGCGTCAGGACGGCGAGCGCATTCCGCTCGCGTGGGGTCAGGTCCCGCAGCCCGAAGGAATCGGCCAGGTCCTCCGCCATCCGCGGGGAAAGGTAGCGTTGCGAGCGGGCGGCCGCGACCAGCGCGGCGCGGATCTCGGCGGGCGGGGCCGTCTTCTCGACGAATCCGCTGGCACCCCAACGGATCGCTTCCCGCAGCATGTGCGGCGAGCTCATGTCGCTGATGAGCACCACGCGCACGCCGGCCGCCATCATGCGGAGCAATTGCATGAATGCGCGCAGCCCCTGCGGACCGAGCGCTGGGTCCACCAGGGCGATGCAGTCCCCGGCCTCCATGCAGCAGGCGAGCAAACGGTCGGTGGTGGGCGCCGAACAGCCGAAAACGAGGCCCTCGGTGCCGCTCACCAGCGATTCGAGGCTGCGCACAAGGGCGGGCGAGGCGACGCCGATGATCACGGTCACTGCGGCGTCGGCCTCCGCCGCGTCTTCTTCGCGCGCCAGCGATGCAAGGAGAGCCGGATGCTGGTAAGACACCCCGCCACCCGGAATTTCGGCGGATCGATCGTTCATTGCCTGGCTCCTCGTTCTTCAGCCTTGCGCCTGGCACGAAGCCTGCACGATGGGCCACCCGTACTCGCGGCCGGTCAGTGCGCGCGCGAGAAGGTAGTTGTTCAGCGCGCGTGCGCTCAAGCTGTCCATGTGTACCTTGCCGCTGGAATCGCAGGGAAAGGACAGGGCGCGGCCCGTGCCGCTGAGCGAGGGAAAGCGCAGCTCGAAGGCGGACTGCTCGACGGACGAATCGGGGGCGGCATGCATGGCGGTGTCGTCGTGTTTCATTGCGATGAAGCGGCTCCAGGAAACGAGGTCTTGCACCTCACGCAGGCTCGCGCTCGCGCAGGGCGGTCTCGATGCAGGCGAGGAGGTCTTCCGGTCGGAAGGGCTTGGTGAGAAAGCAGGTCACGCCCGTCTCCAGGGCACGCACGCACGCCTGTTCGTCGGAGTAGGCGGTGATCAGGATCGTGGGAATCGGGGTGCCGGCGGAAGCCAGGTGGCTGCACAGCTCGACCCCGCTCATGCCCGGCATGCGCATGTCGGTGACGAGGCACCGGATGGCGCACGTGCCCTTCGACTGCAGGAAGCTTTCGGCCGAGTCGAAGGTGGCGGCGGACAAGCCGGCGGAGTCGAGCAGGTCCTTCGTGGTGTCGCGAACCGACGCGTCGTCGTCCACGATCGCGACGGTCGGTCGGTTGGGGGTTGGGATTTTTTGGCGGGTCGTCAGCATCGACGCGAGAGTAGGCCCAGCGCGTGCGCAAGACCATTGCACATGCGTCGCGCGCTCTACGACTTTGGTTTAGGCGCCTAGCCCACCTAGGCCTTCGGATCGGAAAGGCCGAGCGTGTCCGCGATGCGCACGAGCTGCGCCAGGGATGTGGTCTGCATCTTGCGCATGATCTGCCCGCGGTGGACCTTCACGGTGGCCTCGCTGATGCCCAGCTCGGCCGCGATCTGCTTGTTCACGCGCCCGGCACTCACCAGCGCCATGACTTCGCGCTCGCGCTGGGTGAGCGCGGCGTAGCGTTGCCGCAGCTGTGCGACGAGCGCCGTCTCGCGGCGCTGCGCGCGGTGCCGCTCGATCGCGGCATCGATCGCATCGAGCAGCTCCTGGTCGCGGAAGGGCTTGCTCAGGAATTCGACGGCGCCGGCCTTCATGGCGCGCACCGTCATCGGAATGTCGCCGTGCCCGGTGATGAAGATCACCGGCAGGTCGACGCCCGCCCGCGGGAGTTCTTCCTGGAAGCTCAACCCGCTCGCGCCGGGCAGCCGCACGTCGAGCACCAGGCAGCCGGGCGCATCCGGGCGCTGCGCCTGCATGAACTCCTGCGTCGAGGCGAAGACCCGCACGTCCATGCCGACGGAGGCCAGGAGATCCTGCAGCGCCTCGCGCATTGCCAGGTCGTCATCGACCACGAAGACGACGGGCCGCTCGGTGGTCACTACGGCTCCCGATGCCCGACCGGCAGCAAGAACAGGAACACGGCGCCGTGGGGCAGGTTCGGTTCGCTCCAGAGCTGGCCGCCGTGGGCTTCGATGATCGAGCGGCTGATCGAGAGCCCCATGCCGATGCCCTGCGCCTTGGAGGTATGGAAGGGCTCGAAGAGCTTGTCCGAGATGTCGGGCGCGATGCCGGGGCCCGAGTCGCGCACCTCGACGCACACCTCGCCCTTCGCTTCGCTCGCGCGGATGACCAGCTGTCGCGGGCGCGCGCCGGGCGCGCTCATGGCCTCGATCGCGTTGACGATCAGGTTGACGACCACCTGCTGCAGCTGCACCCTGTCGCCCCACACTGGCGGCAGGCCCTCGGCCAGCGTCGTCTCCAGCGCAATGTCGTTGCGGCGCATCTGGTCGTGCGCGAACGCAATCACGTCGACGATGAGCTGGCTGAGATCGACGCGGTCCCGCCGCGGCGGCTGGCGCATGACCAGGGCGCGGATGCGGTCGATGACCTCGCTCGCGCGCTTGCCATCCCTGGCAATGCGCTCGAGCGAGCGCTGCGCCTTGCCGATCTCGGGCGGCTGGGCCGCGAGCCAGCGCGCGCAGGACCCGGCGCTCGCGACCATGGCCCCCAGCGGCTGGTTGACCTCGTGCGCGATCGAGGCCGCCAGCACGCCGAGCGTGGTCACGCGGTTGACTCGCGCAAGCGCCGCCTGTGCCTCGCGCAGGGCTTCGGACGCGAGGATGTGGTGGGTGAGGTCGCGCGTGATCACGAGCGCAGCCTCCGCATGCTCCGAGCCGAGCCGCAGCGGCGAGTAGGACACCGACAGATAGATGCGCCCCAGTTCGGTCGTGGACCATTCCGCGAACGTGAACTGCTCCCCGGCGAAGCAGCGGTCGAGGCTCGGCTTCACGGTGCGATCGAAGAAGTCGCTCCCGAGTACATCGGCGACATGCGTGCCGACGATCGCCTCCGCCGACGTCCTCCAGGTACGCCCGTAGACCTCGTTGGCCCTTTGATAGCGGTAATCCCGGCCGATCACGGCCACGCCATCGGAGGCGCTTTCGAACACCTGCCGCGTCAAGTATTCGCTTTCGCGGAGGCTGCGGAAGATGAGAAGACTGGTGAGCGTGTCCGACAGCCGATGCCCGATCTCCTCGAACAGCCGCCTCTCCTGCGCCGTCCAGGTGCGAGGGCGCGAGCACTGGTGCAGCCCGAAGAGGTAGGGCTGATCGCCCTTGGGGTACAGCGCCATGGCGAGCATGGATTGGATGCTGAAACGCTCCGCGAGCTGCGCCGACACCTGCAGATCGCAGCCCGGACCGAAGGGCACGGCACCGCTCTCAGCGCGCGCCGTCCGGAACACCATGGCGACGTCCGCATCGAGGGGCAGCTCGGCGCCGAGCCTGAATGCGCCGGGAAACTCCGGCCGCGTCTGCTCCATGACCATCTGCCAGGAGTCAGCGTCCGGATCGCACGGGTAAGTGAGCCATGCCCGGTCGCAGGCAAAGATGTCGAGCACTGCATCGAGCACATCGCTCATCATCTTCTCGAGATCGTTCGTTCCCTGCATGGCGCGGTTGACGCGGTTCATGCTTTCCAGAAACCCCAGGTGCGCGCGCAGCGCTTCTTCGGCGCGCTTGCGCTCGGTGATGTCCCGCCCGACCCCCCGGTACCCCGTGAAGCGCCCCGCCTCGTCGAACATCGGCAGCCCGGATACCGACACATGGCGTATCCCGCCGTCGGCGGTCGCCCGGGCGAGCTCGAAGTCGCGGAACGGGACATGGGCATCGAGGGCTTCGCGGTGCCGGCGCCAGGCCTCCTCGTCCGGCGCCAGGTAGGGGACTTCCCATCGCGTCTTGCCGATCTCCGAGCCCGCTGCCGGCGCACGGTCGAACCTGGCGGAGTACTCCTGCCGGGTGAAGCGATGTTCGGCATCGCTCTCCCAGTACACGTCGAAAGAGAACTTCACCAGCGTGCGAAAGCGCTCCTCGCTCTCGCGCAACGCCTCCTCCGCGTGCTTGCGCTCGGTGATGTCCTCGCACGCCACGAGCAGCACCGGGCCGCTGCGAAGCACGACCGCGTTGGCCGACTCCCGAACCCACAGCACCGTGCCGTCCTTGCGGACCTTGCGCGCCCTCCAGCGCATCACGCGCCCCGGATGTCGAAAAGCCTCCGCCGTATTTCCCTGCACGAAGTCCCGATCGGCTTCGTGGAACACGTTCAGCACGGGCTGGCCGATCAGCTGGTTCACGCGCCAACCCAGTTGCTCTGCGCCGACGGGATTCACCGACAGGATCGCACCGGCCGCATCGATGATGAAGTACATCGTGGGATTCGCCTCGAAGGCGACTCGCCATTGCTCCTCGAGATCCTGCCGGGCCTCCTCGGCCCGCTTGTGCCGCGTGATGTCGGTATTGGTCGAGAGGATCGCCACCGGCTCGCCTCGCTCGTCCCGCTGCAATGCCATGCGGCTTTCCACGACCACCGGCGTTCCGTTTCGCTTGTGATGCACCAGCTCGCCTTCCCAGCGACCGGTGCGCAGCACCTGCATTTGGATCTGCTCGAGGGGCACGGCGGCGAGGGTTTTCAGCAGCTCGGGCGCGGACTGGCCGAGCGCCTCTTCGGCGGACCATCCATACATCTCCTCGGCGCCCCGGTTCCAGTAGGTGATCGATGCTTCCAGATCGCGCACGATCATGGCGTCGTGCGTGAGATTCAGCAGGTCGGCGTGCTCGCGAAGCAAGGCGTCTGCTGGCCGCTCGAAAGGCCGGCACGGCGGGCGCGGCAGCGTTTCCTCATCCTTACGTTTCGTCATGAGCGACTCCCACGCGTCGCGGCCTGTGAGCCGCTGCACGTCGCGCAGCGCCGGTGGAAGGGCCGGCTCCTCGGATGGTGGCGACCGCCATTCTGAACGCCATCGTGACCGCTGTCACGGCGCAGCGCAGCGAAAAACTGCAAGCTGAAAAGACCCGCACACGAAGACTTCCACCCACGTGCTTATACACGTCGCGGGAAAGGAGATGCCGGGCGAGCGTCCATTGCTGGTTCTTTCGGTCAAGGCCTTCAACTCCGCTCGGCATGTGAAGAGCTGGCCTCGCTTCTGGAGATCTGAAGAAGCGGTCGAGGAGTTCGCCGCGCCGGATCCGCTCACAACTTGCGAGTTCAAGCCGCAAAGCCCTCCTTCAACGCCTCCCGCAGCCAGGCCACGAACACCGTGACCGCCCGCGGCACATGGCTGGCGTAGGGGCGCACGGCATAGAGCTGCCCGGCAAAGGCGCCCACCGGCGTCCACTGCGGCAGCACCTGCACCAGCTTGCCGGCCTGCAGCGCGGCCTGGGCGCTGAAGTCGGGCACCAGCGCGATGCCCAGCCCGGCCAGCGCCGCGTCGCGCAAGGCCTCGCTGTTGTTGGCGGCGAAGGGGCCCGCGACCGGGATGGTGACGCGCTCCGCCGCGCGGCGCCCGTTGGGCGATTCCAGCGTCCAGGCCGGCGTGTCCTGCGCGCGCGGGTAGTGCAGGCAGTCGTGCTGCGACAGCTCCTGCGGCGTCTGCGGCGCAGGGCGGCGGCGCAGGTAGGCGCGGCTCGCGACCAGCAGGGAACGCGTGGCGCACAGCTGCCAGGCCACGTGCGTATCGGGCACCGAGGCCGCATGCCGGATCGCGAGGTCGAAGCCTTCCACCGCCAGCGCGCTGAGCCGGTCCGAGAGATCCAGCGCCAGCCGCACTTCCGGGTTGGCGCGCAGGAAGTCCGGGATCCGCGGCACCAGCTGCTGGCGCGCGAAGGCCACCGGCGCCGTCACCCGCAACAGGCCGCGCGGCACGCCCGCCAGGTCGCGCACGCCGGCGAAGCTGTGGGCGATCTGCTCGAAGGGCGCGCGCGTGTCGTCCACCAGCCGCTGGCCGGCTTCGGTCAGGCGCACGCTGCGGGTGGTACGGCGCACCAGCGGCACGCCCGCCGCGCGCTCCAGCTCGGCAATGCGCTGGCTCATCGCCGCCTTGCTCACGCCCAGGCGGGCGGCCGCTGCCGTGTAGCTGCCCTGCTGCGCCAGCACGATCAGCCAGTGGAGATGGGTCCAGAGCAGCTCGATATTTTTGGCATTCATGGGGTCTATTGTTCACGATAGCGAACAATCAGTTCAACCCTGCGGCCTTGGCACGAGGGGCCGCACTTCCTAGACTCGCGGCACCTCCAGTACCGCAGGACCTCGCCATGACCAAGCAGCCCATCGTCCCCACCCCCATCGTTCACTTCATCGGCGGCCAGCGCTCGGGCGGCGCCTCCGAGCGCGCCCAGGACGTCTTCAACCCTGCCACGGGCGCCGTCACCGGCCGCGTCTCGCTGGCCGCCCGCACCGACGTGGATGCGGCGGTCGCCGCCGCCCGCGCCGCCTTCCCGGCCTGGGCCGACACGCCGCCGATCCGCCGTGCGCGGGTGATGTTCAAGTTCCTGGAGCTGCTCAACAAGCACCGCGACGAGCTGGCGCAGCTGATCACCGCCGAGCACGGCAAGGTCTTCACCGACGCGCAGGGCGAGGTGACGCGCGGCATCGACATCGTCGAGTTCGCCTGCGGCATCCCGCAACTGCTCAAGGGCGACTACACCGAGCAGGTCTCCACCGGCATCGACAACTGGACGCTGCGCCAGCCGCTGGGCGTCGTCGCGGGCATCACGCCCTTCAACTTCCCGGTGATGGTGCCGATGTGGATGTTCCCGGTCGCGATCGCGGCGGGCAACACCTTCATCCTCAAGCCCAGCCCGATCGACCCCAGCCCCTCGCTGCGCATCGCCGAGCTGCTGAAGCAGGCGGGCCTGCCCGACGGCGTGTTCAACGTGGTCCAGGGCGACAAGGAGGCGGTCGATGCGCTCCTGGAGCACCCGGACGTGAAGGCCATCAGCTTCGTCGGCTCCACCCCGATCGCCAACTACATCTACGAGACCGGCGCGCACCACGGCAAGCGGGTGCAGGCGCTGGGCGGCGCCAAGAACCATATGGTGGTGATGCCCGATGCCGACCTGGAGCAGGCGGTCGACGCACTGATCGGCGCCGGCTACGGCTCGGCCGGCGAGCGCTGCATGGCGATCAGCGTGGCGGTGCTGGTGGGCGACGTGGCCGACAAGCTGGTGCCCATGCTGGCCGAGCGCGCCCGCACGCTGAAGGTGCGCAACGGCACCAACCTCGAGGCCGAGATGGGCCCGATCGTCACCCGCGCGGCGCACGAGCGCATCACCGGCTACATCGCGCAGGGCGAGAAGGAAGGCGCGAAGCTGGTCTTCGACGGCCGGCAGTTCGATACGACGCAAGTCGGCGAAGGGTGCGACAACGGCTTCTGGATGGGCGGCACGCTGTTCGACCACGTCACGCCCGAGATGCGCATCTACAAGGAAGAGATCTTCGGCCCGGTGCTCTCCTGCGTGCGGGTGCACGACCTGAAGGAAGCGGTGGAGCTGATCAACGCGCACGAGTTCGGCAATGGCGTGGCCTGCTTCACCCGCGACGGCAACGTGGCGCGCGAGTTCTCGCGGCGCATCGAGGTGGGCATGGTGGGCATCAACGTGCCGATCCCGGTGCCCATGGCCTGGCACGGCTTCGGCGGCTGGAAGCGTTCGCTCTTCGGCGACATGAACGCCTACGGGGAGGAAGGGGTGCGCTTCTACACGCGGCAGAAGTCGATCATGCAGCGCTGGCCGGAGAGCACGCCCAAGGGGGCGGAGTTCGTGATGCCGACGGCCAAGTAAGCCGGCTATTGCTCCCTCCCCTGCCCGGGGGAGGGAACAAGAATTCAGGCCTTGAAGCCGATCACTTCCTGCCGCTGCTCGCCCAGGCCTTCGATGCCCAGCGTCATCACGTCGCCCTTCTTCAGGTAAAGCGGCGGCTTCATACCGAGGCCCACGCCGGGCGGGGTGCCGGTGGTGATCACGTCGCCGGGCACCAGCGTCATGAACTGGCTCACGTAGCTCACGATCCTGGCCACGTTGAAGATCATGGTCTTGGTGTTGCCGGTCTGCATGCGCTTGCCGTTGAGGTCGAGCCACATCGACAACCTCTGCGGGTTGGCCACTTCGTCGCGCGTCACCAGCCAGGGGCCGATGGGGCCGAAGGTGTCGCAGCCCTTGCCCTTGTCCCAGGTGCCGCCGCGCTCGATCTGGTATTCGCGCTCGCTCACGTCGTTGATCACGCAGTAGCCGGCCACGCAGTCGAGCGCGCTCTTCTGCGAGACGTAGCGCGCGGTCGCACCGATCACCACGCCCAGCTCCACCTCCCAGTCGGTCTTGACCGAGCCCTTGGGCAGCATCACCGGATCGTTCGGCCCCTGGACGCAGCTGTTGGCCTTCATGAAGACCACCGGCTCCGCCGGGATCGGCAGGCCGGACTCGGCCGCGTGGTCGGCGTAGTTGAGGCCGATGGCGATGAACTTGCCCACGCCCGCGACCGGGCAGCCGTAGCGCGGCTTGCCCCTGACCAGCGGCAGCTTGTCGAACTTCTGCTTGCGCAGCCTGGCGAGCGCGGCGTCGCCGAGCTGCTCGGGGCCGATGTCCTCGACGACGGCGCTCAGGTCGCGCAGCTGGCCGTTGTCGTCGATGAGGCCGGGCTTTTCCTTGCCCGGGTTGCCGTAGCGAACGAGTTTCATGAAGTCCTTTCTTCTTGGAAGACTAGTAAGTGGAGCGGCCGCCGGACAGGTCGAACACGGCGCCCGTGGAAAAAGAGCAAATTTCGGTGCAAAGCCAGCCCACCAGCGCGGCGACCTCCTCCACCGTGCCGAAGCGGCCCATCGGGATCTTGGAGAGCATGAAGGCGATGTGCTCCGGCGTCATCTGGTCGAAGATCGCCGTCTTCACCGCCGCCGGCGTCACGCAGTTGACGCGCACGCCGGTGTCCGCCAGTTCCTTGCCCAGCGACTTGGTCAGCGCGATCACCGCCGCCTTGCTCGCGCTGTAGGCGCTGGCATTGGGATTGCCCTCCTTGCCCGCGACGGAGGCGATGTTGACGATGCGACCGTAGCCCTGCCTGCGCATCTGCGGCACCACCTCGCGGCAGCAGAGGAAGAGGCCGTTGAGGTTGACGTCCATCACCTCGCGCCAGGCATCGGCCGGGTAGTCCCACAGCTTGAGGTTGGGGCCGGTGATGCCCGCGCTGTTGACCAGCGCATCGATGCGCCCGGCCTGCGCCAGCGTGGCGGCCACGGCCTCGGTCACCGAGGCCTGCTGCGCCACGTCGACCGTCAGCGCGAAGGCGCGGGGCCCCAGCGCCCAGGCCGCCTTCTCGGCCGCCCCGGCATCGCGGTCCCACAGCGTGACGCTGCCGCCCGATTCGATCAACCGCTGCGCGATGCCGCGGCCCAGCCCGGTCGCACCGCCGGTCACGACTGCATGCCGCTCCCGGAAGTCGAGCTGGTTCATATGGTGATGCCGCCGTCGGCCGCGTAGGCCTGCCCGGTGACGAACTGCGACTCGTCGCTCGCCAGGAAGACCACCAGCGGCGCGATCTCCTCGGCCTGCGCGAGGCGCCCCATGGGCTGGCGCGCGATGAAACCCTTGCGCGCCTCGGCCGGGTCTGCGTTGGCGTTGATGCGGTCGGCCAGCGAAGGCGTGTCCACCGTGCCCGGGCACACCGCATTGCAGCGGATGCCCTGGCCCACGTAGTCGGCCGCGACGCTCTTGGTCAGCCCCAGCACCGCCGCCTTGGTGGTGCCGTAGACGCATCGGTTGGGCAGGCCCTTGATGCTGGAGCACACGCTGGCCATGTTGATGATGCTGCCGCGCCCGGCCGCCAGCATGCCCGGCAGCACCGCCTGGATCATCCAGAACTGGGCGCGCACGTTGAGGCGGAAAGCGAAGTCCAGGTCGTCGTCGCTGGCCTGCAGCGCGGTGCCGTTGTGCACCACCCCCGCGCAGTTGAAGAGGATGTCGAGCGCGGGCAGCTTCTTCGTGAAGGCGTCGATCGCCGCCTTGTCGAGCACGTCGAGCCTGGCGGCCGTGATGTTGGCCACGCCCGCGAAGCGCTCCAGCAGCTTCTCGTTGATGTCCGTCGCCCAGACCTGCGCGCCCTCGGCGGCCAGTGCGAGCGCGCTGGCATGGCCGATGCCCTGCCCGGCCGCGGTGACGAGCGCGGTCTTGCCCTCGAGTCTCATGGGATGTCCTTCTCGCTGATGGATGGAGCCGCGATGCCGGCGTTCAGGGTTTGGCCCGATGGCTGCATCGCGAAGCGCCTCGTATTCTGAATTGGCCTGACCACTTGGCCAATCCAGGACAACCCCTAAGTGCCGCTCCAGACCCTCGAACCCAGACGCCTCTACCGCCAGATCGCCGACCAGCTCAGCGCGCTGATCGCGAAGGGCGAGTTCGCCGTGGGCGCGCGCCTGCCGGCGGAGCGCGACCTGGCCAAGCAGCTGGGCGTGAGCCGGCCCTCGGTGCGCGAGGCGCTGATCGCGCTCGAGGTCGAGGGCTGGGTCGAGGTGCGCACCGGCTCCGGCGTCTACGTGCGCGGCCGCGCGCAGCTGGCGGCCGCACCGGAGACCAGCACCGAGTGGGGCCCGCTGGAGCTGATCCGCGCGCGCCGCGTGGTCGAGGGCGAAACCGCCGCCATCGCCGCCGTCTCCGCCAAGCGCAAGGACATCGAGGCGATGACGCGCGCCATCGCGCTCATGCGCGAGCTGGCCGAGCGCAACGTGATGCCGCTGGACGGCGACCGCGCCTTCCACCTGGCGATCGTCGAGTGCTGCGGCAACGTGGTGCTGTCGGAGACGGTGCAGGGCTTCTGGGATTCCCGCCGCGGCCCGATCTTCACGCGCCTGGGCGGCTACTTCGAGAGCGCGAAGTCCTGGCGCTCGGCCATCGCCGAGCACGAGGCGATCCGCGACGCGATCGCCGCGCACGACCCGGCGGGCGCGCGCGCCGCGATGCATGCGCACATGGACAAGTCGCACCAGCGCTTCAGCGCGAGCTGGCGCCGGGCCAACCTCTTCATTCAACCACCGACGGAGACAAGACGATGAATACCAAGCGTTTCGCACTGAAGACGATCGCCGCCTGCGTGCTCGCCGCGGGAGCCCTCGGCATGGCACAGGCCCAGACCAAGCTCAAGTGGGCGCATGTGTACGAGACCTCGGAGCCCTTCCACAAGTACTCGGTGTGGGCCGGCGAGGAGATCAAGAAGCGCACCAACGGCAAGTACGAGGTGCAGGTCTTTCCGGCCTCCAGCCTGGGCAAAGAGGCCGACATCAACCAGGGCCTGACGCTGGGCACGGTGGACATCATCCTCTCGGGCGCGAGCTTCGCCGGGCGCACCTATGCGCCGCTGGCCGTGTCGTACTTTCCCTTCATCTTCCGCGATGCGGAGCACCAGCTGAAGTACGCCAAGAGCGACGTCTTCAAGGAACTGGCCAAGGGCTACGACGACAAGAGCGGCAACCACATCACGGCGCTGACCTACTACGGCGCGCGCCAGGTCACCTCGAGCGCGGCCCGGCCGGTGGCCAAGCCCGAGGACATGAAGGGCCTGAAGATCCGCGTGCCCGATGCGCCGGCCTACCTGGCTTTTCCCAAGGCCCTGGGCGCGAACCCGACGCCGATCGCCTTCGCCGAGGTGTACCTGGCGCTGCAGAACGGCACGGTCGATGCGCAGGAGAACCCGCTGCCGACCATCGAGGCCAAGAAGTTCTACGAGGTGCAGAAGAACATCTCGCTGACCGGGCACATCGTCGACTCGCTGCTGACCATCGTCTCCGGGCAGCTGTGGGGCAAGCTCTCGGCGGACGAGAAGAAGATCTTCACCGAGGTGATGCAGGAGGCCGCGGAGAAGACCGGGCGCGAGATCATCGCCTCGGAGGCGCGGCTGGTGGAGGAGTTCAAGACGAAGGGGAACAACGTGATCACCGTCGACAAGAACGCATTCCGCGAGGCGGTGTTGAAGAGCACCAAGCCGACGGACCACGGCTACAGGCAGCAGGACTACGACCGCATCATCGCGATCAAGTGAGTCCGGCTCCCCCATGACCGAACAGAAAATCATCGACGACGAAGGCCACTTCCATGCCGAGGACGAAGTGGTCGACCTCTCCGGCACCATCGCCGAGGGCTGGGCTGCGCTCGCGCTCTTCTGGCTGCTCGGCCTCACGGTCTTCTACCAGTTCGTCACGCGCTACGTCATGAACGACTCCGCCGCCTGGACGGAGGAGATCGCGCGCTACATGCTCATCGGCGTGGTCTTCGTCGGCGCGGCCATCGGGGTGTCCAAGAACAACCAGATCCAGGTCGACTTCTTCTACCGCTTTCTGCCCGGCGCGGTCGGCCGCTGGCTCTCGCGCGCGGTCGACGTGCTGCGCGTCGGCTTCTTCGTCGCGGCGGTGGTCATGACCGTGCAGATGATGATGAAGATCGGCAACCAGACCCGCATGACCATCGTCGACCTGCCGATGAACCTGGTCTACGGCCTGTGCCTGTTCGGCTTCGCGGCCATGGCCTGGCGCTCGCTGCAGGTGGCGCGGGTGCACTGGCGCCGCGGCTACAGCGTGCTGGAGCGGCCCGAATCGACGCTGGAAGACCGCTGACCCATGCTCAAGATCTTCTTCCTGATCTTCATGGCCGGCGGCATTCCCGTCGCCATCGCCATGGCCGGCGCCTCGCTGGTCTACATCCTGAGCTCGGGGAGCCTGCCGCCCTTCGTGGTCATCCACCGCATGGTCAGCGGCATCGACAGCTTTCCGCTGCTGGCGGTGCCCTTCTTCATCCTGGCCGGCAACCTGATGAACAACGCCGGCATCACCACCCGCATCTACAACTTCGCGCTCGCGCTGGTGGGCTGGCTCAAGGGCGGCCTGGGGCACGTGAACGTGCTGGGCTCGGTGATCTTCGCGGGCATGAGCGGCACCGCCATTGCCGACGCGGCCGGCCTCGGCACCATCGAGATCAAGGCGATGAAGGAGCACGGCTACGCGACCGAGTTCGCGGTGGGCGTGACGGCCGCCTCCGCCACGCTGGGCCCGATCATCCCGCCGAGCCTGCCCTTCGTGATCTACGGGATGATGGCCAACGTTTCGGTGGGCGCCCTCTTCCTCGCGGGCATCCTGCCGGGCGCGATGATGGCGCTCTTGATGATGTTCACCGTCGGCTGGTACGCCCACCGCAACAAGTGGGGCGGCGACGTCAAGTTCTCCAGCACGCGGCTCTTCAAGGCGCTGTGCGAACTGGCGGTGGTGATCGGCTGGCCGCTGCTGCTGTGGGTGGCGGTGGCGAAGCTGGGCGCGCCGGCGCAGATCACGGTGTTCGGCGGCCTGGCCCTGCTCTTCGTGCTCGACCGCATCTTCGCCTTCGAGGCGCTGCTGCCCATCATGACGCCGGTGCTCCTGATCGGCGGCATGAGCACCGGGCTCTTCACGCCCACCGAGGGCGCCATCGCCGCCTGCGTGTGGGCGATGATCCTCGGCTTCGCCTGGTACCGCACGCTCTCGTGGAAGATGTTCGTCAAGGTCTGCCTCGACACCATCGAGACCACCTCCACCGTGCTCTTCATCGTCGCCGCCGCCTCCATCTTCGGCTGGATGCTGACGGCCACCGGCGTTACCACCGACATCGCCAACTGGGTGCTGGGCTTCACCAAGGAGGCCTGGGTCTTCCTGTTGCTGGCCAACCTGCTGATGCTCTTCGTCGGCTGCTTCCTGGAGCCGACCGCGGCCATCACCATCCTCGTGCCCATCCTGCTGCCCATCGCGACGCAGCTGGGCGTGGACCCGATCCACTTCGGCCTGGTGATGGTGCTCAACCTGATGATCGGCCTGCTGCATCCGCCGATGGGCATGGTGCTCTTCGTGCTGGCGCGGGTGGCGGGCCTGAGCTTCGAGCGCACCACGATGGCGATCCTGCCCTGGCTGGCGCCGCTGCTGCTGAGCCTGGCCGTCATCACCTACATGCCCAAGTTGGTACTGTGGCTGCCGAAAATGTTCTTTTGAATTCCCGACGCAGGACCCCACGATGAACCCCTTCATTCGCCTCCACCCCGCCGACGACGTCGTGATCGCGCGCGGCCAGCTGGTCGGCGGCACGTCCGTCGAAGGCGTGACCACCCGCGGCCTGATTCCGCCCGGCCACAAGGTTGCCGTGCGCGCCATCGCCCAGGGCGAGCCGGTGCGCCGCTACAACCAGATCATCGGCTTCGCGAGCCGCCCCATCGGGCCCGGCGAGCACGTGCACACGCACAACCTCGACATGGGCCCGGACAAGGGCCACTTCGATCGCGACTACGCCTTCGGGGCCGACGTCAAGGCGCCTCCGCCGCGGCGCGAGGCCACCTTCATGGGCATCAAGCGCGCCGATGGCCGCGTCGCCACGCGCAACTACATCGGCGTGCTGACCAGCGTGAACTGCTCGGCCACCGCGGCGCGCGCCATCGCCGATCACTTCTCGCGCCGGACCAACCCGCAGGCGCTCGCGCCCTACCCGATGGTCGACGGCGTGGTCGCGCTCACGCACGGCACCGGCTGCGGCATGGACACCCAGGGCATGGGCATGCAGCTGCTGGAGCGCACGCTCACCGGCTATGCCACGCACCCCAACTTCGCGGCGGTGCTGGTGGTGGGCCTGGGCTGCGAGGCCAATCAGATCAATGCCTGGCTTGCCACCGGCAACCTGCGCGAGGGCGAGAACCTGCGCGTCTTCAACATCCAGGACACCGGCGGCACGCGCAAGACGGTGGAGAAAGGCGTTGCGCTCATCAACGAGATGCTGCCGCGTGCCAATGCGGTGAAGCGCGAGCCCTGCAGCGCGGCGCACATCACCATCGGCCTGCAGTGCGGCGGCTCGGACGGCTACTCGGGCATCAGCGCCAACCCCGCGCTGGGCGCGGCGGTGGACCTGCTGGTGGCGCACGGCGGCACCGCCATCCTCTCGGAGACGCCCGAGATCTACGGCGCCGAGCACCTGCTCACGCGACGCGCGGTGAAGCGCGAGGTGGGCGAGAAGCTGGTCGAGCGCATCCGCTGGTGGGAGCACTACACCGCCATCAACGAGGGCGAGATGAACAACAATCCCTCGCCCGGCAACAAGGCGGGCGGGCTCACCACCATCCTCGAGAAGAGCCTGGGCGCGGTGGCCAAGGGCGGCACCAGCAACCTCGAAGCCGTGTACGAGTACGCCGAGCCGGTCACGGCGCACGGCTTCGTCTACATGGACACGCCGGGCTACGACCCGGTGAGCGCCACCGGCCAGGTGGCGGGCGGCGCCAACATGATCTGCTTTACCACCGGCCGCGGCTCGGCCTACGGCTGCGCGCCCTCCCCCTCGCTCAAGCTCGCGACCAACTCGGCGCTGTGGCAGCGGCAGGAGGAGGACATGGACATCAACTGCGGCGAGATCGTCGAAGGCAGCGTCTCGATCCAGGAGATGGGGCAGCGCATCTTCGAGCTGGTGCTGGCGACGGCCTCCGGGGACCCGAGCAAGAGCGAGAAGCATGGATATGGGCAGAACGAGTTCGTGCCGTGGCAGGTCGGTGCCGTGATGTGACCGTCTTGCTCCCTCTCTTTCCGGGGGAGGGAGCCCATACCAAGGAGCCTTTTTCAATGCCTCTGACCCTTCAAGCCGCGACGCTTCGCACCCAGATCGCCTCCATCATCGCCGGCACCGGCAGCACCCCGGCCGAAGCCGAGCAGGTCGCCGCCAACCTCGTGCTCGCCAACCTCAGCGGCCATGACTCCCACGGCGTTGGCATGGTCCCGCGCTACGTCGATGCCGCTGCCGAGGGCGGCCTGAAGCCCAATGCGGCGGTCAAGATCAACCTCGACACCGGCCCGATGCTCGCCCTCGACGGCCAGCGCGGCTACGGGCAGATCGTCGGCGTGCAGGCCATGCAAATGGCGATCGAGCGCGCGAAGCAGCACGGCAGCTGCGTCCTGTCGCTGGCCAACGCCCACCACCTGGGCCGCATCGGCCACTTCGCCGAGATGGCGACGGCGCAGGGCCTGGTCTCCCTGCACTTCGTCAACGTGCTCTCGCGCCCGGTGGTCGCGCCCTGGGGCGGCGGCGACGGGCGCTTCGGCACCAATCCGTGCTGCATCGGGATTCCGCTGAAGGGCGCGGAACCCTTCATCCTCGACTACGCCACCAGCCGCGTCGCCCAGGGCAAGATGCGCGTGGCCCACAACAAGGGCGAGCGCGTGCCGCCCGGCTACCTGATCGACGAGCACGGCGCGCCCACCGACGACCCCGGTGTGGTCGTGGTGCCGCAGGGCAATGGCCTCTTCGGCGCGCTGATGACCTTCGGCGAGCACAAGGGCTACGGCATGGCCGTGGCCTGCGAGCTGCTGGGCGGTGCGCTCACCGGCGGCGGCACCTGGCACCGGCAGGCGGACACCGCGCGCACGGTGCTCAACGGCATGCTGGCCATCGTGATCGACCCGGGCAAGCTGGGCACGCAGGCCAGCTTCGAGCAGGAGGCGCGCGCCTTCGTCGACTGGCTGCGGCAAAGCCCGCCGGGCCAGGGCTTCGACGGCGTGCAGATTGCCGGCGAGCCCGAGCGCAAGGCCCGCGCCGCCCGCGAGCGCGAAGGCATCTGGATCGACGACGCGACCTGGAGCGAGATCGTGGCGGCGGGGGCGAAGGTGGGCGTGGCGATCGGCTGACTTCCACGGCGCTACAGCAGCGCCATGAACTCGCCCAGGTTCAGGGGCTTGAGCAGGTGGTGATCGAAGCCCGCTGCCGCGATGCGGTCGCGGTAGCCCTGCTGGCCCCAGCCCGTGAGCGCGATCAGCTTCAGGTCCGCGCCGCGGGGCCCGGTGCGCAGATGGCGCGCGAGCTCGCAGCCGTCCATGCCGGGCATGCCGATGTCGAGCACGGCGATGTCGATGTCATGCTCCCGTGCCAGCTGCAGCGCCTCTTCGCCGCCGTAGGCAACCAGCGCCGTCGCGCCCATCGAGGCCAGCAGCTCGGCCAGGCTGTCGGCCGCGTCGCGGTTGTCGTCGACGACCAGGATCGTGCCCTCGATGGAAGGCGCCCATCCATCCTGCGACATGCGCGCGCGCCGGCCGGTCACGGTGGTGCTCTTCGCCAGCGGCAGGCGCACGGTGAAGGTCGCGCCGCGGCCCAGGCCCTCGCTCGCAGCCTCGACGCTGCCGCCCTGCAGCTCGACCAGGCTCTTCACCAGCGTGAGGCCGATGCCCAGCCCGCCCTGCGCCTCGCGCGCCGTGCCGCTCACCTGCACGAACATCTCGAAGATCGACTTCAGCATCTCCGGCGCGAGGCCGGTGCCGGTGTCGCTCACCGACACCACGGCCTGCCGCCCTTCCTGCCGCGCGGCCACGGTCACCCGGCCGCCCGCGGGCGTGTACTTGGCCGCGTTGTTCATCAGGTTCGAGAACACCTGCGTGAGGCGCACCGCATCGCCGCGCACCACCAGCGGCTCGCCCGCGACATCGACCGTGAGCGTATGCCCGGCGCGCTCGAAGAGCGGTCGGCTCAGCTCGACCGCGTCGTCGATCACCGCGTCGAGCAGCACCGGGCCCAGGTGCAGCTCGATCTTGCCGCGCGTGATGCGCGAGACCTCCATCAAGTCGTTCACCAGGCGCACCATGTGCTCGACCTGGCGGTTCATGAGCTCGTAGTACTTGCCGGCCTCCTCCGGCGCCGGCCTCTTGCGCTGCAGGAGCGACAGGGCCGTGCCCAAGGGCGCCAGCGGATTGCGCAGCTCGTGCGCCAGCGTGGCGAGGAACTCGGTCTTGCGCTGGTCGGCTTCGCGCAGCCCCTCCAGCAGGTTGCGCAACTCGTACTGCCGGCGGCGCGAGCGCAGGGCGGTGCGCACCGCGCTCACCAGCGCGGCCACGCGCATCGGCCGCTCGATCACCGTGACGTTGGCGAACTCGTCCATGGCGTTGGCGACGGCGCGGGAATCCGCCCCCTGGCGCGCCAGCACCAGTACCGGCACGTCGGACCAGGGCGGCTGCGCGGCGAGCGCGCCGGTGAGCTCGGCCAGCGCGGGGCCGGCGAGCACTTCCTCTGCCAGCATGATGGCGCCGGCGCCGCGCAGCAGCTCCTCCACCAGCGAGTGCATGTCGCCGCACACATGCGACACGAAATGCGCGCGCTCCAGCACGGCGCGCGCCATGCCGGCGTCCCTGGTGGTCGCCGTCCGCAGCAGGATGCGTTCGTCGAGATCGGGCGGAGCAGCGCTCACGATGGCGACCGGACTCCGTCGATCGGGATGGGCACGCCGGTCAGGATGCCCCGGAAATTGCGCAGCGGCTCCCCGACATGGATGCCCTGCGCGTCCAGCGAGAAGGAGCGGATGGTGCGCTCGTGCGCGCCGCCGCGCTTCTTGAGCACCGAGATCGCCTGCTTCACCTCGCCCTCGTCCTCGAAGTAGCGCAGCAGCACCACCGAGTCCGCGAGGTAGCTCGCATCGACGGGCGTCTGCATCTGCATGCCGATCAGGCCGTGCTGCGCGCCGATCAGCATGGTGGCAACGCCGTTGTGCCCGAGGTAGGTCAACAGCTCGTGCAGCTGGACGATGAGGAAGCGCTCGTCCGGCATGGCGTTGAGGTAGCCGTTCAGGCTGTCGATCACCACCATCGTGGCGTGGTGCCGCTCGACGGCCTGGCGAATCTCGAAGACGAACTCGCCGGGCGACAACTCTGCGGGGTCGATCTGGCGCACGCGGATGCGTCCGGCGTCGATGAACGGCCCCAGGTCCATGCCCAGGCCCTTGCAGCGCGTGCGCAGGGTGTTGATGCTCTCGTCGAAGATGAAGAGCGCCGCGGTCTCGCCGCGACGCGCCGCGGTGATCGCGAACTGCACCGCCACGCTCGACTTGCCCGTGCCGGGCGCGCCCACGAACAGCGTGCTGGTGCCATTCTCGATGCCGCCGCCCAGCAGGTCGTCGAGCGCCGCCAGCCCGCTGGGAATACGCGTCTGCGTCACCGGCGGCGAATGTTCCGAAGCCACCAGCCGCGGAAACACCTGCAGCCCGCCGCGCCCGATCTTGTAATCGTGGTAGCCCCCGCGAAACTCCCTTCCGCGGTATTTGCTGACCACCAGCCGGCGGCGCGACGCGCCGTAGTCGGGGTTGACCTGTTCCAGCCGGATCACCGCATGCGCGATGCTCTGCACCTGCAGGTCCTGCTCGGTGGCCGTCAGGTCATCGAGCAGCAGCACCGCGCACTGCCGCCCGGTGAAGAACTGCTTGAGCGCCAGGATCTGCCGCCGGTAGCGCAGCGACCCGCCCGCCAAGAGGCGCAGCTCGGACAGCGAGTCGAACACCACCCGCGAGGGCTTGATCTTGTCGACGTCGGCCAGGATGCGGAGCGTCTTCTCGCCGAGCTCGACCTCGGAGGGATGGAACATCGTGTACTGGTCGTCCGGCTCCAGCACGTCCTGCGCGGGCAGCATTTCGCGTACCTCGATGCCCTTCAGGTCCCAGCCGTGGGACTCGGCCACGCCCTGCAGCTCCTGCGCTGTTTCGGAGAGGGTGACGTACAGCACCGACTCGCCGTGCAGCACGCCCTCGCGCAGGAACTGGATGGCCACCGTGGTCTTGCCTGCGCCGGGCGCGCCCTCCAGAAGGTAGAGGCGGTGCGCCGTGAGGCCGCCGCCCAGGACATCGTCGAGTCCCGGGACGCCCATTTTCAACAGCTCGTACTCCTGCGCTTTGTTGCTGCCGCCCGTGGGCGGTGTGCTTGCCTTCATTTCCAGCCCCCGAAAACGTTCTACGAAAGAACTAAGGAGTCGCTGAATGTAAGGCCTGTAAAGCGGCCGCGCTGTAGGGAGTCATCCCCTCTTCGGCCAGTCCCGTCCTGTGTTCGCCGGGCTTTTCTCGTCCGGCTGGAGGATGACGCACGGGCCGCCGGCGCGCCCAATCGGCCCAGGCGGCCTGGGTTCGGCCGTCAAGGGAGCCTGTCATGAAGCCATTTCTTTCCGCATCGGCGCTGGCCCTGAGCTGCGCGCTGCTGGCCGCCTGCGACACGCAGCCCGGCATCCTCTACACCACCGAAGGCACCGGATTCGACGTGATGAGCCTCACCGATGCCCAGGGCAACTGCGAGGGCCTCGCCCGCGTGGCCTACCTGACCTGGTGGGGCGTCGAGACCCTGCAAGGCTGCTGGGCGCGCGAGCGCGGCGAGATCGTCGGGCGCTTTCCCGGCTTGGAGGACAAGCGGGTGCCCGTGGGCGCGTTCCAGCGCACCGAGCTGGCGGAATACCGCGGCGCCTCGCTGCACTGAGGCCCGCGCCGCGAGCGGCGTTGCGGGCCGCGTTGCGGGCGGCGGCGCTTTCGGCGGACACTCGCGCGCATCGGGCACGATGCGCCGATGTCTCCAGGAAACCGCCATGCCCCGCAACACCGCCACCAGGAGCGCCGGCCAGTGAGGGGCCGCGCAGCCCGGCCCCTGCCGCTTCTGCGCGCCGTCGCGGCGCGACTGCGCCTGCACCACATCGAGGGCCTGCGCACGCTGGTCGCGCCGCTCCTGGCCGGGCTGGGCGTGGTGCTGTTGCTGCTGCTCTTCGCCCTGCTGGCCGACGAGGTCTTCGAGGGCGGCACCCGCGGCCTGGACATGCAGCTGCTGCAGGCCGCCCAGCGATTCAGGGCCGTGCATCCGCGCTTCGGCGAGGTCATGCGCGACCTGAGCGGCCTGGGCAGCACCGTGGTGCTGAGCTTCCTGGTGCTCGCCACCGTGGTTTACCTGGTCGTGCTGTCGGCGCGCACCGCCGCCATCCTGGTGGCTGCCTCCACCGCGGCCGGCGCCGTGCTGATCCACCTGCTACTCAAGCCCGCCTTCGGGCGCTTGCGGCCGGACCTCGCCTTTGCCGACCACGCAGCCTGGGGCATGAGCTTTCCGAGCGGGCACGCCAGCATGTCGGCGATCGTGTTCCTCACGCTCGGCGCGCTGCTGGCGAACACGCGCAGCCGCTGGGTGGAGCGGGTCTTCATCCTGGCGACGGCTTCGATCGCGACCTTCCTGGTGGGACTGAGCCGCGTGGCGCTGGGGGTGCATTGGGCGACCGATGTGCTGGCGGGGTGGGCGCTGGGCGCGGCATGGGCCATCGGGTGGCTGCTGGTGGCGCACCGCGTCCCGGGGACGGAGAGGACGGATGCGGAAAGCGGACCGGCCGCGTCCTGAGGCTGCAACGAACCAAGGAGGAGAGACGATGCAAAGGGTCGCCATCATCGGGTCCGGGCCCGGCGGGCTGGTCGCCGCGCGCTACCTGCAATCGGAAGGCTTCGCGCCCGTGCTCTTCGAGCAGGCGGCACGGCCTGGCGGCCAGTGGAGCGGTGACGCGAGCTGCAGCGGCGTATGGCCGTCCATGCGCACGAACACCAGCCGCGTGCTGACCCAGTTCAGCGACCTGCCGCACGCGCCGGGCCTGGCCATCTACCCTTCCAATCGCGAAATCGGCGACTACCTGCTGCGCTATGCGGCCCGCTTCGACCTGACGGCGAAAACGCGCCTGCGCACGCCCGTGCGCGAGATCCGGGCCGTGCCCGGCGGATGGGCCGTGCGGCACGATGCGCAGGAGGAGGTGTTCGAGAAGGTCGTGGTCGCGAGCGGCCGCTTCCAGCATCCGTGCATCCCCGAGGTGCCGGGCCTGGCGTCGTTCTCGGGCAGCGCCGGCGTGGCGCACACCTTCGCGTACAAGGACCCGGAGCAATACCGCGGCAAGCGCGTGCTCGTGGCGGGCTGCGCCATCAGCGCGCTGGAGATTGCCAGCGACCTCTGCATGCTCGGTGCGTCGCGCGTGGTGGTGTGCCAGCGGCGGCAGCGCTACGTGCTTCCGAAGCTGATGGCCGGCGTCCCCTCGGACCAGCGCGTGTTCTCGCGCTACCAGGCGCTGGCCGAGGAGTCGCTGCCGCTCGGCGAATTCGGCGCGCTGCTGAAGGCACTGGTGGTGGGCGCGGTGGGCAGCCCGGAACAGTACGGCGCCCCCAAGCCCGCCGAAAGCATCTTCGACGCGGGCCTGACGCTGAGCCAGCACTACCTCCCCCTGGTCGCCGAGGGCCGCATCGAGGTGCGCCCGTGGTTCGACCGGATCGACGGCACGCAGGTCGCCTTCAGCGATGGGCGGGTGGAGCCCTTCGACGGCATTCTCTTCGGCACGGGCTTCGCGATGAGCCTGCCCTTTCTGGGCGAAGCGATCCGCCGCACGCTCGACCTGGATGCGCAGCACATCGAGCTCTACAAGCACACCTTCCATCCGGCGCTGCCGGGGCTTGCCTTCGTCGGCATGTGGGATCAGTCCGGGCCGATGTTCCCGCCCATCGAGTTGCAGGCGCGGTGGCTCGCTTATGTGTGGAGCGGTGCCGTGGCAGCGCCGACGCTCGAAGCGATGCAGCTCGGCGTTGCCGAATGCCGCGCCCGCCGCGGCGAGCCGCAGAAGACGAAGATGAACCTCATGGCGCTGCTGTTCGCGCGCGCCGCGGGCGTGGAGCCCGAACCGGAACGCTGGCCCGCGCTTCGGCGTGCGCTCTTGTTCGGGCCGCTTGCGCCCGTTTCGTTTCGCCTCCAAGGGCGCGATGCGCTGCCGGACGCGGCCATGCGCTTCGCCGCGGAGGCGATGGCGTCCGGGTGCGTGCAGTCCCCGGAGTTCAGTGCTGCGGAAGCGGAGAAGCTGCGGCGGCTGGGCAGCGTCGCGCAGCAAGCCCTCACGAGAACCGCTGTATGAGCTGACCCAGGCGCCGGCAAGCCGTCGCCTGCTGGGCTTCGATGGCGGTGGCGACGCCGAGAAGCAGTCCCGAACGCGCCGTACCGGGTGCGCCGTACCAGATCGACAGCGGCGCCGGGGCCATGCCGTAGGCATACGCCTCGCGAGCGATCGCCTTGTCGTCGGCACCGTCCGGCAACTGAAGCACGACGGCCAGCCCGGCGGCGTAGCCACGCAGGCCTTCGGCCTCCAGGTGGGCGAGCAATGCGCTGCTGCGCGCGGCATAGATGCGCTTCATCCGCCGCAGGTGCCGCAGGTAGTGGCCGTCCCGCATGAATTCGGTCGTCGCCGTCTGCACGGCCGGGCCGGGAGCGGGCGCAAGACAGGCCATGACCTCGTCGAAGCGGGGGACGAGCGAGAGCGGCGCCACGACGAAACCGAGGCGCAGCGTGGGGCTGATGGTCTTGCTGAACGATCCGATGTGGATGACGCGCCCGGACCTGTCCTGCGCCGCCAGCGCGGGCGCGGCGCGCCGCTTCAGCTGCAGCTCGCCCAGGTAGTCGTCCTCGATGATCCAGGCGTGTGCGCGCCTAGCCCAATCGAGCAGCCGAAGCCTGCGCGCGAGCGACAAGGTCGAACCCAGGGGCGCCTGCTGGCCCGGCGTGACCAGCGCCACGGCCGCATCGGGCGCGTGCGCCTCTCCATGGGCAACGTCGATGCCCTCTTCGTCGACCGGAACGGGCACCGTCGAAAGACGCGAGATCCGCAGCGCCCTGCGCGCCGGCAGGAAGCCTGGGTTCTCGACCCATGCAGCACGCCCTTCGGCGCGGAGGGCCTGCAGAGTGGCACCCAGTGCGCCCGAAAAGCCCGCCGTGATGAAGATCTGCGACGGCCGGCACTCGATACCGCGCGACAGCGCCAGGTGGGCTGCAATCTCGCGCCTCAACGCGTGCTCGCCGCGCGGGTCGTGATAGAAGGCGGGCGCTTCCACCTCGTCACGCACCGCCCGCGAGCGAATGCGCGCGAAGAGCGCGGCGGGGAAGCAGTCGGAGGCCGGCACGCCCATCTGGAACACGGCGGGCCCGGGCACGAAATGCTGGTACAGGTCGGACTGCAGATCGGTCTCGATCGATCGCTGCTCCTTCACGGCGCGCTTGACCGGCTGGCCCGCCACGCGGGTGCCGGCCGGCCGTGACGAGACGATCAACTGCGCATCGGCCAGCCGCTCGTACGCCGTCTTCACCGTGCCGCGCGCAACGCCCAGTTGCGCCGCGAGATCGAGCCACGAGGGCAGCCTGGCGCCGGGTACGAGCACGCCGCTTTCGATCGCGCCGGAGATTCCGATGCGGATCTGTTCGGCCAGGGAGGTCTTGGCCGTGCGGTCCAGAACGATCTGCAAGCCGTTGTCCATCGGGGCATGGTACATCCCGATTTCGACTTTTCAGGTCTTTTCCCTGGACCAACCGGAGCGCACCATCGAGGCTCCCAACCCAGGAAACCGACCCATGAAACTCCGACGCCTTCTTCTCCCCCTCCTCTTCGCCACCGGCGCGGCCTTCGCCGCCACCGCGGCCGCACACGGCGCCGGCGACACGGTGAAGCCGAACTTCGACCGCCCCATCGCCAACGTTCCCGGCAAGTCGCTCATCGCGCTGGAAGTGCTCTACCCGCCAGGCGGGGCTTCGCTTCCGCACGTCCATTCGAAGTCCGCGTTCATCTATGCCTACGTGGTCTCGGGCAGCATCGCCAGCAAGGTCGACGACGGCCCCGAGCGCGTCTACAAGGCCGGCGAAAGCTTCCACGAGGACCCGGGCTCGCGCCATCCCGTGAGCCGCAACGCCAGCAACACGAAGCCCGCCAAGCTGCTGGCCGTGTTCGTCGTGGACAGCGGCGACCACCCGCTAACCACCAACGAATGACCGAGGAGCGAACCATGAGACTGGACTACACCCAAGCATCTCCGGGCGGCGTCAAGGCCTTCGGCAGCGTGTACGGCTACATCGCCCAATCGGGCCTCGAGGACGTGCTCGTCGAGCTCATGTACCTGCGCATCAGCCAGATCAACGGCTGCGCCTATTGCCTGGACATGCACACCCGCGACCTCTCGAAGAAGGGCGTGTCGGTTCAGAAGCTCGCCCTGGTGCAGGCATGGCGGGAAGCCGGCGACCTCTTCAGCGAGCGCGAACGCGCGGCGCTGGCGTGGGCCGAATCGGTGACGCGCGTGGCCGACACGCATGTGCCGGACGACGCGTTCGAGGCCGCCGCGTCCGTGTTCAGTGACAAGGAACTCGCCGACCTCACCATCGCGATCGGCCTGATGAACGCCTTCAACCGGCTGGCGATCAGCTTTCGACGCGGGCCGGAGCCTGCGCAGGCGGCCAGGGGCTGAGTCGCGCGCGATGCCCAGGATCAGAAAGTGACCTTGACCGAGGGCGCGCTGCGCTGGGCCTCGCCGTGGAACACGGCCTCGATGTTGTTGCCGTCGGGGTCCAGCACGAAGCAGGCGTAGTAGCCCGGGTGATACGAGCGTTTGCCCGGTGCGCCGTTGTCCCTGCCGCCATGCGCGAGCACGGCCTTGTAGAAGGCATCGACCATCGCCTCGTCCTGGGCCTGGAAAGCCAGGTGGTGGCGTCCGGTCAGCTGGCCGTTGGCGGCCTTGCTGCTGGCGGTCGAAACGAAGAGCTCATCGGCCCAGAAATAGTCCTCGCCACTGCCGGCCATCGGGATCTTCAGCGCTTCGAAGGCAGCCTCGTAGAAGGCCCGGCTTGCGGCGAGGTCCTTCACGACGAGCTGGAGGTGGTCGATCAAGCGGCCGCGGTGCAACTCCTGTGTTTCCATGCATATGCTCCTTTGGATCGGATAGCCTTCCGCATGAAGCACGCTTCGTCTGTCAGCGTGGTTCGACAACCTCGACGCATCGTCGCGACTCGGGCATTCTCGAACCTGTCGACGGGTCGACTCATGCACAAGGAACCACCATGCTGCTGCGCTCTCTCTCCGCCTGGATGAGCTGCTGGACCTTGCTCACCGTGGCGCCCCCGGCCGCCGCGGCGGCCGACACCAGCCGCGCGGCGCAGGCGATGACGGCCGCTGCGCGCGCGCTGCTGGAGGCAACCCCGGCGGCACAGCGGTCCGAGCTGCTGCGTCCGTTCACGCTGGAGGCGCGCGGCGATTGGCACTACACGCCGCGCAGCCGTCCCGGCATTGCGTTCAAGGCCATGGAAGACGCGCAGCGCCAGGCCGCGCAGCAGTTGCTGGCCGCGGCCTTGTCGCAGCCGGGCCTGGTCAAGGTGCAGGCCATCATCGCCCTGGATATCGCGCTGCGCGAGCTCGAAACCTTTGGGCTCTCGCGCGATCCGGAGAACTACGCCCTTGCCTTGTTCGGCACGCCGGACGCGGCTTCGCCCTGGGGCTGGCGCATCGAAGGGCACCATCTCTCGCTGCACTTCACGCTGGCCGACGGCCAGGTCGTGGCCACGCTGCCGCAGTTCCTGGGCGCCAATCCGGCGCAGGTGCCGCGCGACATCGGCAGCAAGGGCCCGCGCAAGGACCAGCGCGCGCTGGGCGAGGAGGAAGACCGCGCCTTTGCGCTGCTGGCCGCGCTCTCGCCCGCGCAGCGCCGGCAGGCCATCTTCAGCGAGCGGCCGTTCGGGGACATCGTCACGCGCAATGCCGCGCAGCTGGACCCCTTGGCACCCGTGGGCGTGGCCTTCAACGCCATGGACGCCGCGCAGCAGGCCTTGCTGCTGCGCATCGTCGAGTCGCTGGCCTCGGTGGCGGAAGCGTCGTTGGCGCAGCAGCGGCTGGAGCGCGTGCGGGCGGGTGGCCTGGACAGCATTCGCTTCGGATGGGCCGGCGCCACCGAGCGCGGCCAGCCGCACTACTGGCGCATCCAGGGCGCACGCTTCTTGATCGAGTGGGACAACTCGGGCGGCAACCACATCCACAACGTGTGGCGCGACTTCGAAGGGGATTGGGGGCGCGACGTGCTCGGCGAGCACTACCGCCGCGCACGGGCGGGCGGCCATCGGCATTGAGCGTTTGCGCCTAGCGGCCCGTGCCCTTGGCCCTTGCACTCCTCTGCGCGATCTCCTGCGCAGCCGCCTGAAGGCTCCTGTTCCCCGGGTGCTGCGCCGCGTACTGGTTGGACACGGCGACCAGGCTGCTCGCCGGCGAGCCGAGGCGCGCGCCCGCCAGCAGCGGGGCCGCCTCGGACGTCAACAGATAGGCCGTGATCTTGCGTGGATCGGTTCCGGGCAGGCCGAGCCGGTCGACGATCGCGCGCTCAGGATCGATCCCGTGGATGCGGTTTTCGAGCTGCGCGGTGGCGCGCAGCCAGTTGGCGTAGCGCACCGCATCCGTGAGCCCGAACTCGCCGGTGGCCGGCGGGAAGCGCGGCTCGGTCCGGCCCAGCAGCTCGATGATCTCGCCGAGCGCGTGGGCGGAGTAGCTGGTCAGCACCTTCGGGTTGTCGTTGATCGCATGCGCCAGGATGTCGGCCGCATAGCCATTGGACGAGGCGCGCACGGTGGACAGCAGCTCGTCCTGCAAGCGCGCGGGCGCCAGCGGCGCCATGTGCGCCAGTTCGCCGTAGTAGTCGTCGGGCCCGAGGATCTTCTTGTCGAACGCGTCCTTCAGCACCGCATCGGAGCCGGGCAGATAGCCCAGGCGCGAGAAGCTCAGCACGGCCGATCGCGCCACCTGTTTGTTGGCGTCCGCCATCAGGCCACGCAGGTCGAGCAGGAGTTCGGCGTTGTAGCCGGTCGGGTCGTCCGGCGCATACAGGCGGGCGAGGATGCGGGCCAGCGCAATCTTTTCATCGTCGCTGAGCCCGCGCTGCAACAAGGCACGCGCGGCCAATGCAGACTGCGTGGTGAGCGGCACTCCCTGGGCGAAGATCCGGTCGAGCTCGTTGCGGCCCGCGATGCCGGGCTTGGGGACGTACGCGACCAGCGGGTTCTGAGGGTCCGGCGTGTTCCTGGCGATGGTGATCGCTGCCGCGTACCTGCCGGCGGCCGCTGCGGCGGATGCGCCTTGATCGCTCCCGCGGGAGGCGGACCCGGGCGATTCCTGCCGCTGCGCCGTTGGTGCGGGAGACTGCTGCCACCCGAACACCACCCACACGAGCCCGGCCAGGGCAAGGCCTGCGATCGCGAGTACACCGGTCTTCTTCATGATGCCTGCCCGCCTCGGCCTTCAGCTCCAGCCCTTCATCTTGTTGAACAGCGTGGAGGGCAGGATCACGTCGCTCTTGAGGTCGCGGTTGCGGTCCAGCCAGAGCTGCGGCATCGGATGGATCGAGCCCACGCCTTCGAGGATGCCGGCGGTGGTGGCGCAGGCGAGGGCGAGCAGGAGGGCTGCGGGGGCTCGGGACCACTTCGTCATCACAACCTCCCTTCGGGCCAGGAGCCCGCGATGCGGTGCGTGCCGCCTTGTCGAACGGCGCTTTTCGAGCGCTGCGTGCAAGTCGGGCGAGCATTGTTCCGCAATGGGCGGGGAGGCACAAGCGGGGGAGCATGGTGGGTCGGCATGGTCCCCTTGCTCATGGATGCCCCAAACGGTCATTCACCATCAAGGAATAGAACGGCGCTTGCTATGAAATGGTGCGTCCGACCCAGCGGACATGAGGCCGGATGGTTCGTAAGCAAAAAGGGAACGTGACTCTTGGTTTCTTGCAAGGCTGCGGCCGAAGGTAAACAATCGTTGTCTCCGTCGCCGCTTCAAAGAGGAGTTCGCCAGTGTCAAACGATCCGTTTGCTCAGCTTAAGGCCGTCCAGCGAGAAGGATGGTCGCTCTTCGCGCCGCTCGAAGCCGTCACCACGGCGACGGCAGCTGAACTCGTCAGACACGCGCGCATAAGGGCGGAGCAGGTCGTGCTCGATGTTGGCTGCGGCACCGGCGTGGTGGCGCTGACTGCAGCGCGCGCAGGTGCGAAGGTCCACGCGCTCGACCTTTCTCCGGTGTTGATCCAGCACGGCAGGCAGCATGCGGCGCTTGCCGGCGTCGAGATTGAATTCAGCGAGGGCGACGTCGAAGCTCTGCCCTTCGAGAGCTCGACTTTCGATGCAGTGGTCAGCCAGTTCGGTCACATGTTCGCGCCGAGGCCGGACATCACCATCTCTGAGATGCTGCGTGTGCTCAAGCCGGGCGGCACCATTGCGTTTTCCACGTGGCCGCCGGAACACTACGTGGGGCAGATGTTCGCGCTGGTCGGAAAATTCGTCCCTCCGCCTCCGGGCGCAGCCCCGCCGCCGCAATGGGGTGACCCCACCATCATCCGGCAGAGGCTCGGCGATGCCGTGACCGATATCATGTTCGATCGCTCGGTCATGTTATTTCCTGCGTTGAGTCCGCAGCACTATCGCAAGGGCATCGAGGAAACGCTGGGCCCCGTAGTGAAATTGGTTGCCACCTTGAAGGATGAGCCGGACAAACTCGCGGCCTTCCGGGCGGAGCTCGACGGATTCATCGCGCGCTACTTCGAGAACAACGTGGTGCGCCAGCACTATCTGATGACCCGGGCGACGAAGAAATAGCCGGCCCGTTGAGCCGCACACCGCCGTTAGGCGTGCGGCATTTCATGCTGCGTCCTCGGCGACCGATCGCAGCAGCTCGGGCGAGGCACGAGTGACGTCGACAGCGCCGTTGTCGGAGAAAGGAAGGCGTGGAAGGTGCACCAGCAACTGGCGCATGGGGCGCATGGGCTCGGCGCGGACGATAGGAGCGGGCTGCATGGGACCAGTTTGGCCCGGGGGGAATGCAGAGTGCCAGAGACTAGTGCGTGTCGCCTTTGAGATGCCTCGATGCCTCTGCAGCAAATCAGCTGGTTCCGACTAACTCGGACTTCAGCGCCACCGCGTGGATGACAATTTGAGACTGGTTGCGGTCATTTGCGGCAGCGGATCGGCAGGCAAGTCCGGGCCCGTTGCCGTCTTTCAGTATCAAGAGAAGCTGGCCCTCGTCAAAGTTACTGAACGGCCAAGAGCGGGTGCTCGTGGCGGTCCGGTTCGGGTGCACTGTTCCGGGCCGCTGATACAGAAGTCGGTGTCTGCCGGGCGGGGGCGTGCGGCGCGATGCGGTTGCCATCGCTGTCCAGCACGATGCGCGCGAACCGCGAAGCGTGCGGGCCGATCGAGTGGATGGACCGCATCACTTCGCCGACATGGGCCGCCGCGGCCTCGACGGCCTGCGGCAAACGACCTTCGACGATGAGGTAGACCAGTGGACCCGCTTTCGACGGTGCATTGCCGTCCTCGGGCGACCACAGGAAGCCGCCGATCTCGTCGTGGTATCCGGCACCGGGCCGAACACGGAAACCCGGCCAGCCCTCCTTGTTGATCGGCACGCCGAGCACCCCGGAATTGAACGCGATGGCTCGACCCAGGTCGAGGACCGCAATTTCGAACCTGGCGATGCGACGGCTCCTCGAATGCTCCCTTTCGAGAGGACAGGTTGGAGAGTGCCGCTCATGCCGGCGGGGGACTCAACAGGTGCAGCGAGACATAGGGCTGGTCGCCCTCGACCCAGCTGTCGTGCGGCGTTGACGTGATGTGGAAGGCTTGCCCCGGGAGCAGGTCCAGCCGCTCGCCGGTTTCGTAGAGCACCACCCCGTGACCGGAAATGACGACCCCGGTGTGAGGCGCATGGCACAGCGCCGTGCCGACCAGCGGTGAATTGTGTTCAGACCATTTCCAGCCAGGCTGATAGGTCGCTCGGCCAAGGCTGGCGCCGGCCAGGTGAACGATCTCGAAGCGCCCATGTGGGAATGTCCGCACCTCGTCGGGCTGGTCGAAGTGCTTGAGGGTAGTGGCGTGCAAGGACGGACTCCGTGGACGGTGGTGGATCATGCCAGGGCCGAGGTGCCGGTCAAGCCGGCGCGCGATAGACGTCGGTACTCAGGTAGCGCAGCCCTGAGTCGCAGATGATGGTGACCACGTTGGCCCCCGGCCCCAGGCTGCGCGCGACCCAGATCGCCGCCACCACATTGGCACCCGACGAGGTGCCGCCGAAGATGCCTTCCTCGCGCGCCAGCCGCCGGGTCATCTCCTTGGCTTCCCGGGTGGCGACGGGCTGGATCTCGTTGACCTGGTCTGGACGCCACAGCGGCGGGATGAAGCCGATGCCGATGCCCTCGATCTTGTGCGAACCGGAAGGCCCGCCCGACAGCACCGCGGACTCGGCCGGCTCGACCGCTACCACCCGGATTTTCGGATCGTGCCGCCACAGCGCCTTCGTGACGCCATGGATCGAGTGCGCCGTGCTGACAGAGTGCACAAAGGCGGTAATCTCGCCCTGGGTCTGACGCCATATTTCCTCCCCGAGCGGTAGGTATCCCTGGGTCGCATCGTGGTTGTTGAGCTGGTCGCAGTACCAGTGCCCGGGCCGGCGGCTGATCTCGGCGGCCGTGTCGATCATGGCTTTGATCAGCGCCTCGGTGATCTGCTGGTTGTCACTCGACACGTCCGTAATGCGGGCGCCGAAGGCCTGCATGGTGCGGCGCTTCTCGTCACTGAAGGCGTCCGAAAAGACGATCTCGAGGCCATAGCCCTTGGCGGCGCAGACCAGCGCCAGCGAGATGCCCGTCGTACCGGCGGTGTATTCGACGACAGTGCCGCCGGCTTGCAGCCGACCGTCGGCCTCCGCACTGCGGATCGCCGCCGCAGCCATCCGGTCCTTCATGCTGCCGGTCGGATTGGCCCATTCCAGTTTGGCGAACACCCGCCCACATCCTGCCGGCACCACTTTGCGCAATTCGACCAGCGGCGTATTGCCGATGCTGCCCAGGACGTTTTCGGTGACGAATGGCATGTGCTTACTCCATCGGATGGAACGGGCGCGCCTGCGACCCGGGTCAGGGTCCATGGCATTCCAAGCTTGTAACCGACATCCGCCACCGTGTCTCACCTTGCGGCTGCTTCTCGCCCGTGGGCCCCCGGCCGCAGGCGTTTCGCTCGAGCGTCGACCGGCGCCTAGGTATGGTCGTCGCGCCTACCTGCCCCTCGCCTACTCGTCACGCTGGGCCGCCTGCTTTGCGTCGACCAATTCAGCGAAGAGAATGTCTCTGATGGGTCGAGAGCGGCGTCGAGCGGCTGCTTTTTGGCATTGACATTGAATGGTGATGGCCGACAGTTCCAGTTCGCGATCGTGAACCGTCGCATCCGCAAGAGCCAAGTTCGAGGGATGCCGGGACTCCGCTTGAAGGCCTTGACGCTCAATGCAGAGCGCGGTGGAGCGCTGAACCTCCACGGCTTTGACTCATCTACCGCACCAGCGTCGCTGCGGGGAGTCGAGAATGGAACTGTCGCGTCGAGTCTCACATGACCTGCATTACGGCGAACACCAGGTCCGGCGTCTTCTCGCTTCTCAGTTCAAACCGGTTGCCGGCAACCTGTCTCACGGACACGCAGGAAGCCTTCAAGCCTGACTCAGCACCCATCCATGTCAGTTCCCAGCAGAGCACGTTGTTCTTAACTTCCCATTTGCCCTGGTCCGCGCACTTGTCCGTATGCTTGCTCCCAACTGCTCTCGCGCACACCGACCGGTCCTTGCGAAAGTCAAAGAGGTTGGTGTGCGAAGGGCGTTCCGGGGTCCCATAGATTGAGAGTCCCCAGGTTCGCCCGCTGACCAGTTCAACCAGAGCGGCACCTGAGATCTCTTGCACAGTCTGAGTTTGCGCGGCGTCGGCCATGCATGCCGCGAGCAGAACTGCTGAAAGTTTTGGCAGGATTGGGGCGCTCGCCATTGTGTTCCTCGATTGGAGCCTACCGTCACGGTGCAGAAAGACTGCGTCGTGCGCGCCAAAGCATCATGCGCTCCTTAGTATCCAAGCGCAAACGGGCCGTCGAGGCGCCGCCATGGGAATGCACGTTGGCCAAGATCACGTTCACTTGTCCGCCGCCACCGAGAGTCTGCTTTCGGACCTCACAGTTGGAGGGCCGACGCTATGCCATAGGCCCGTCGCCCAGGTCGAGCGACAGCCATACGCCGCAAGAACGACGGACCGCTCCTGGCCGTCTACGCCAGTCCGCGAGGATAAGCCGAACGACCGCTCCCGCTGCATTGAAGACCTTCGACCGCACTCACCGACACCACTGCTGCTCGCACGGCACCCCATCGTTGTTCCCATCCATCCTCACCCCAGGACAGTTCTTCAAGAAGTGCGTTGCCTCTGCGCATGAAGTCATCTGCGAGCAACGCGTTCGGCCATCGCACTTGAACGATGGACTCTCGGCCGTGAGTCGACTGCTCGATGTGGGGCTCCATACGGTCTCAGGAGCAGAAGAGTGACTGGCTTGACGGCGCTCCTCGTGGTGCGAGTACGCGTTCCATCCGATCAGGCACACGATCGCCAGAACGATCAGCTTCTTCATAGCCGACCTCGGCTGTCATTCATGCCGTACCCCGGCATCTGGGAAACGCGGCACAGCCCCAGAACGACTCGCCTGCGCGCGCGCCCTTCGTCGCGGTCCTTCGGACCATCTGTCCTGCGCAGCGGGGGCACGCGGGTGCCGAAGCGCGACTCTTGTCCTCCGCTTCAGGCCGGCTCTCGACTTCAGCGCTTCCTGATCGCTCGCCGCCCCGCCCGCCAGCCCGTGCCGACCGGATCAACTCGAAGAGCGCATCGCCACCCATCAGTTCGACATTGCGCCCCTTGGCAAACTCGCGCGCGTCGTCCGTGAAGCGCCCCGAGGTCACCACGAACCCGCCGGCGGCACCGCTTGCAGCCATGACCCCATAGAGTTCCCGCACGACCTGCACGCCGACCTTGTAGGCGCGCCATTGCTTGCATTGCACCAGGTGCTTCTCTCCGCCCTTGCGCAGAACGAGATCGACGCCGCCGTCGGCGCCAGCACCGCCCAGTTCTTCGACATGAAAGCCCTTGCGCCTGAAGCCCTCGCCCACCAGCAACTCGAACTCGCGCCAGTCCATGCGTTCGAGCACGTCTGCGGACTTCGCAGCCGTCACGTTGTCTGCCAGCGCTCGTCTCTGGTGGCGTCGCCATGCCGACACGGCCGCGCCGACAAGGCAGACCAAGGGCAACAGGAACTGGCCGACAGTGGCCAATCCGTAGTAGAGGCCTGAAGTGAGCTGCGGCTTGGTCGCCATCTCGGCCGCGGAGCGTACCGCCCAGCCATGCAAGAGGAAGTAGGAGACTGGCGCCATCGAGAGACCCACCCACCAGGGCAGCATCGACACCAGCTCAATCATGTCGTCCAGCGGGCTGGATCTTCTGCGTTTCGGCACGCGCGTCTCCTCGTTCTTGTTGTTGATGCGACGTCGGCTCCGACGCGCGGACTTGCCTCAGAGACCCCCAGCTCACCGCCGTTTCAGAGGCCTCCTTCACCGACGACGGCTTCAGCTACGCAGTGACGCAAGCTTTCAGGCGATCCGCGAATCGAAGATGTCGCGTCAGCTCGCGAATTCTGGGCAGCAACCGCATGGACCACAAGGCTGGGCGTCCTGCATGCGGGTCGGCCGCTGGCCGAAGCGCCAACAAGTACCGATCTCGGTTGAAGATTTTTCTCTGTGAGTACAGCCAGGCCCCTAGCGGTGAGCACCGCCGGCAAGACATCGAGATCAGGCCTCGATGACCACAGGCGCCCCGACCCGATACCGCTCGATCACCGCCATATCCGGCTCCACTCCCAGCCCAGGCCCCGCCGGCACCGCCACCCTGCCCTCCCGCGCCCGCACCGCCTCGTGATACGGACTCGCCTCCAACTCCCCAAAGAACAACTCGAACGCCACCCCCGGCGCAAACGCCGCCGCCAGGTGCAGCGAAGCCAGGTAGCCCGGCCCGAAGTAGAAGCAATGCGGCACATAGTCGATGCCATGCGTGCGGGCCAGCGTCACCGCCTGCGCCACCGCCTCGATCCCGCCGAACTTGATCACGCTCGGTTGGCAGATATCCACCGCCCCCGCGCGCAGCATGGCCCCGAACTCATGGATGCCTGCGACGTTCTCGCCTGCGGCGATGGGCATGGCCGCCGAGGCTCTCACGCGGGCCAGCCCGGCGAAGTCCTCAGGCGGCCACACCGGCTCTTCCAGCCAAGCCAGGCGCACGGATTCGAGCGCGCGCGCCTGCTCGATGGACTGCGACACGCTCCAGGGGCAGTTGGTGTCCAGCGCGAGCCACACCGCATCGCCGCACGCAGCCCGCGCCGCACGCACGGTGTCGAGGCGCACCTCATGCAGCTTGATGTGCCTGAAGCCTTGGCCCACCGCGCGCTCGACGGCCTGGGCCAGCAACGCTGGCTCGGCGTAGCGCAGCAGGCTCGCATAGGCATCGAGTTCACGCGGTGCGCCGCCGAGCAGCGTGGCGATGGGCTGCGAAGCGAGCTTGCCGGCGATGTCCCACAGCGCGATCTCGATGGCGGAGAGCGCGTACACCACCGGGCCGCTTCGGCCATGGATGTGGAAGCGATGGGCCATCTCGGCCATCAATGCCGATCGGTCGGTGAGGTCGCGTCCGATGAAGGCCGGGCCGACCAGGCCGGCCAGCGCGGCGCTGGTGATGGGGCAGGCCACGTGCCCCCAGCCCTCGCCCCAGCCATCGACCCCCGCATCGGTGCGCACGCGCACGAAGAGGGAATCGACGGAAGTCCAGTTCATGCCGGCAAAGGCCGTGGGCGCTGCGCCCATGTCGAAGGGCACGCGGATCAAGTGAATCTCGATGCGTTCGATCTTCATCGCACACCTCCTCGCGGTTCAGGGGCGACGCATGATGATCCCTTCGCGCGTCGGCATCAATCGGCCGAAAGGCAGGGCGGCTCGCGGGCACACCACAGGCCGCACAATGCGCCATCGCCCGTGCGCACACTGCTGCGAGCCGCACTCGCCTCCCATTCATGTCCGTCGCCCGCCCCGACCTCGCCAAGACGACTTTCGTCGTACTCACGCTGGTCTTGCTCATCACCTCCTCGCTCTGGATCCTCCGCCCCTTCCTGGGCGCCACGATCTGGGCCGCCATGCTCGTCGTCGCCACCTGGCCCGCCTTCCTCTGGATCCAGGCCCGGCTGTGGAGGCGCCGCAGCCTCGCGGTGCTGGTGATGGTCGTGATCCTGCTGCTGCTGTTCGTGCTGCCGCTCACCCTCGCGATCACCACCGTTGCTTCCAATGCGGAGGAAGTCGTCAACTGGGTGCGCAAGCTGATCAGCCAGGGCCCGCCCGCGCTGCCCGGCTGGGTGCAGCGCCTGCCGCTGGTCGGCAAGCGGCTGACGGAGGCCTGGAGCGAGCTGGTGGCCGCCGGGGTGTCGGGGCTGGAGGCGCAGGTCACGCCCTATTTCCGGCAGGTCACGTCGTTCGTGCTCGCGCAAGCCGGCGTGCTGGGGGCGCTGACGCTGCAGTTCCTGCTCACGGTGGTGATCGCCGGGATGATGTACGCGGGCGGCGAGTCGGCGGCAGCGGTGGTGCGGCGCTTCGGCTTCAAGCTGGGCGGGCAGCGCGGCGAAGATGCGGTGGTGCTGGCCGGCAAGGCGATCCGCGGCGTGGCGCTGGGGGTGGGGGTGACGGCGATCATCCAGGCCGTGGTGGGCGGGGTCGGGCTGGCGATCGCGGGGGTGCCCTTCGCGGCGCTGCTCACGGCCGTGATGTTCATGCTGTGCATCGTGCAGGTCGGGCCCACACTGGTGCTGGCGCCGGCGACCATCTGGGTGTTCTGGAGCGGCAACACGGGCTGGGGCATCTTCCTGCTGGTGTGGACCATCATCGTGGGGACGATGGACAACTTCCTGCGCCCGCTGCTGATCCGCCGCGGCGCCGACCTGCCGCTGGTGCTGATCTTCGCGGGGGTGATCGGCGGACTGCTGGGCTTCGGACTGGTCGGGATCTTCGTGGGGCCGGTGATGCTGGCGGTGTCGTACACGCTGCTCGATGCCTGGCTGCGCGACGACGAACCGCCGCCCGCGGCGGATGCGGCTCGGCAGTAGGCAGCCGGGGCATGACGGCATTCTTCTCTCCTCCACGCGAGTGAGATCCGGGCTTTCAAGCGCGCCGGCCAACTGAGATACTCGGCGCGCGCCTGCGCTCGAACCGACAACGACGACTCCTGCCAGGCGGCCACCCTGGAGGGAAGCACCCGTGAGCAAGCTGCTTGAGCAAGTCACGGCCCGCCGCCGGGCCCTGGGCATTCGCAACCTTCCCGCAGACGGCTCGGCCCTCTGGGGCCTGGCGCTGTCGGGCGGCGGCATTCGCAGCGCGACCTTCTGCTTCGGGCTGCTGCGCAGCCTGGCACGCAACCGGCTGTTGCTGCGCTTCGATCTGCTGTCGACGGTATCGGGCGGCGGGTACATCGGCAGCATGCTGGGGCGGCTGTTCTCGCGCGGCACGCGGCGCACGGACATGTTCAGGGTGCAGCGGGCACTCGGCGAGATACAGGCCGGCTGGTTCGCCTGGTGGCTGCGGGCGAACGGGCGCTACCTGATCCCGCGCGGCACGCGCGACACGCTGTTCGTGGCGGCGCTGTTCGTCCGCAACCTGGTCGCGATCCACTTCGAGTTCGCGCTGATCGTGCTGACCTTCGCGCTCGTGCTCGACGTGGTGATCCTGCATGCCTGGCAGGGATTGGCGGCGCTGGGCACGGCCGCCTCCGATCCGGTGTTCGCGCTGCTGCAAGACCTGCCCGGCTGGGCGCCGCTGTGGATTCCGGTGGTGTGGCTGGCGCTTCCGCTGGTGTTCATGGTGGGCGCCTGGCGGGCGGCAGCCTACTGGGCCATCCCGTGGGTGGACGAGACCAAGTGGTACTGGCTGGTCGCGGCGTGGGTGGGAAGCCTGGCCCTGACCTGGGGGCTGTGCTGGTGGTACTTGCAGTTCGAAGGCAACCATCATCCGGTGGGGCAGGTGCTCAGGAACACCTTGCTCGCCATCACCATCGCACTGCTCGTGCTGTGGCTTGCGGCGATGCCGGTGGCAGCCAACTTCCTGTGGCGATCCAGGGACCAGGGCGCCCTGCGCCCGGAGGCCGCACGCACCTATGTGACGCGGGCGCTGGCCAAGACCTTCGAGCTGTTCAGCGCCATCGTGCTGGTGGGGCTGATCGACCGCTGCGCATGGTTCCTGGCTTTCGAGCTGGAGCCGCTCACCGAGACGGGCCAGGGCGTGGCCGGCCTGTGGCTGGCCATCGCCGCGGCCGTGATCCGCGCGGTGCTGCCGCTGGCCTCGAAGCTGCTGCCCTCGAGCCCGAGCACGAGCGTGGCGCTGGCGGTGGGGCGGTTTCTGGGCTATGCGCTGGTCTTCCTGCTGTGCGTGTGGTGGGCTTCGCTGGCGCACAAGATGGTGCTGGGCGCGCTCTTCACGCCCGAGGGGATTTCCTACGGCAGCGCCTGGATGGCTTGCCTGATGCTGGCCGTGCCGGTGCTCGGCTTCCTGCTGTTGACGGGCAAGAACGTCGAGTTTCTGAACGTCTCGTCGCTGCATGCCTTCTACAAGGCGCGCATCGTGCGCAGCTATCTGGGCGCGGCGAACGGTGCGCGCTTCACCAGCGACGCTGCCGTGCCGCCGCTCACGGCGCTGGATCGCGTGCCGCAGGTGCTGCGCACCGACCACAAGATCGCTTCGATCGACGACGTCCACGCCGATGACGACATCGCGCTGGACGCCTACCGGCCCCAGGAGAAGGGCGGGCCGATCCATATCCTCAACGTGTGCATCAACCAGACCCGCGATCCGCGCGGCGGGCTGTTCAACCAGGACCGCCGCGGTCTGGCGTTGTCGGTCGCGTCGGGCGGGCTGCGCAAGGCCTCGCAGGGCGAGTGGGAAGACCTCACCGGGCCCGGGGCGCTGAGCCTGGGCAACTGGGCGGCGATCTCCGGCGCGGCGGTGGCGCCGGGCCTGGGCGGGCGCACGCGTGGCGGCATCTCCGCGCTCGCCACTTTCGCGGGCGTGCGGCTGGGCTATTGGTGGGACCGCTCCGCGCGCACGGGGTGCATCACGACGCCGTACCACCTCGGGGCCAAGTCGCGCGGCGTGCTCAACGAGACCTTCGGCGTCTTCAAGGGCACGGACAAGGACGACTGGTTCCTGACGGACGGCGGGCATTTCGAGAACACGGCAGCCTATGTGCTGCTCGCCGAGCGCGCGCAGGTCATCGTGATCGCCGATTGCGGGGCGGACCCGCAGTACCGCTTCGAGGACCTCGAGAACCTGGTGCGCAAGGCGCGCATCGACCTGCAGGCGGAGATCCTGTTCCAGAAGCCGAAGGCCGGCGAGACGGCAGGCGCAACGGCCGCCTCGCCGCGGCGCTTCAGGACCGCGCGGCGGGTGGCTCCGGCGGCTCCCCGGCCCGCGGCACTGGACCGCTTCGGTTCCCTGGACGATCTGGAATCGGCGACGAGCAGCGCTTGCCTCGCGCTGGCGAAGGTGCAGTACGCGGATGAGCGCGCGAGCACCGGCATCCTGATCGTGATCAAGCCGAACGTGTGCGCGGGACTGCCGGTCGACCTGATGAATTTCAAGCGGCAGTACGCGGAGTTTCCGCAGCAGGCGACATCGGACCAGTTCTTCTCCGAAGCGCAGTGGGAAAGCTACTTTCATCTGGGCAGCTTCCTGGGCCAGCACCTCGATCGCGTGTTCATCGAAGCCCTGCTGGCGAATGCAGACGCCTGGTTCGAGGACGACGAGTGCTCGCCTTTCGTGGCGGCAAAGGCGGCCGCGCCCGCCGCTCTGGCCTCGACGACGGCCGGCAACGGACGCATCGGAGCGCGCATTGCCACGGCAGCCAGCGGTGTGACGGCCGTGGGCGCGACGCTCAGCCTCAGCGCGGCAGCAACGGTGGGCGTGGCGACGTGGCAGGCCATCGAGTCGACCAAGAGCAGCTATGCCAGGCAGAGCACGGACGAGCGCGGCGCGATGAGGGAACTCACGCAGCTGTGGACCCAGGCCGCGGCGGCCAAGGACGAAGAGAGGCCGGCGGCGGCGAACACGCTGGCTGCCGCATTGCTGCGCACCGCGGACAGTCTCTGCCCCGCCGGTGGCGCCGACTGGTTCGCGCGCTCCGACCTGGCGGTGCGCATCGACAGCGCGGCGCGCGAACTCTGCGCGGCAATCCCCGGCGACAAGCCCGCCGCCTGCGGCGCGCTGCTGTACGCGGCGCAAGGCCGGGATGCGGGCAGCCGTGCAACCTGCCTCGCGCCGGGGCCGGAGGTCATCAGCGTCAAGCCGCCGCCGCGCTACTGGATCTACGACTACACGGGGGCGGGCAACGCCACGAATGCCCATCCTTGCGATCCCGTGGTGGCCGAGCGGGAAGACGCCCAAAGGCGGGCCTTGAACATGGGCGTGCTGCCGCGGCCGGCGTGCAGCTTCACGGGGCGCTTCGCGGGGCTGCTGAACAGCTTGCCGCCCGCCGGCGCTACCGCCGCGCCGGCCCCGGGTGGGGGACCGTGCAGCGACATCTCGCTCTTCCGGCTGATCTACCGGCCGGAACAACGCGCGACTGCGGAGGGCTACGCCGCAGGCTGGGGACGCCTCGGCGCGAAGCTCCCGCCGATCGAGGACGTGGTGGCCACGGCGCACTCACGCGGCTTCGCCAGCCCGCCCGTGGTGTCGAAGACGACGGTGCGGTTTCATGATCTGGATGCCGTGATGTGCGCTCGCGCCTTGGCGGGCGCGGTCGAGCAAGTCGACTGGCCCGTGGAGCCGCTGCCGGCCCCCTATCGCCCGAGGGCCAGGACGGTCGAGGTCTGGTTCGCGCCCCCGCCGCCCGCTCCACCGAGCGAGCCGCCTGTGGCGCCGCCATCGGTGAAGGCGGCACCCCCGCCGGTCAGGGAATCACAGACGCCGAAGTGAGCAGGTGCAGCCGGCGGCCGCCTTCGTTGCGCAGCTGCGGCCTTCGGCGGGATGATGCGTGCCCTTCCTCGCAAGCCCTGCATGAACGAACGCCTTTTCCTTCGCCTCGACGACGACCCGGTGCAAGGACCGGAAGCAGACGCGCCCGCGGGCACGCTGCGCGCCTTGCGCGTGGGCGCGGCGCTGCGGGCGCATGTGTCGCACGTGCTGCTGTGCCGGGAGGATTTCGCGGCGGGGCAGGAGGTGGTCGAGCGCGTGCTGCCCGATGGGGCGGTGCGCCTGATCTTCAACCTGGGCGAGCCGGCCAGCCCCTCGGCGGCGGTGGTCGGCGCCTCGACGGGGCCGGCGCTGGTGCGCCTGCGTGGAAGGGTGGACGGGGTGTCGCTGACGCTGCGTCCCGGTGCGGTGGCGGGCCTTCTGGGGTTGCCGGCCGGGGAGCTGGCAGGGATCGCGCTGCCGCTGGACGCGCTGTGGCACGGCGAAGGCGCGCAGCTGCTGGCAAGGATGGCCGAGGCGCCGGACGATGCTGTCCGCATGGCGTGGCTGCAGTCCGCCTTGCAGCGCCGCCTGGCCGAGGCCGCGCGCGCATCCAGCACGGCACAACGGGCCGCAACGCATGCGGCGGGACTCATCGTCGCCTCGGGCGGACGGCGTCCGCTGCGCGAGGTGGCTGCGGCCGTCGGCGTCGGGGAGCGGCGGCTGCAACAGCTGTTCCACGCGCAGGTCGGCCTGTCGCCGCGCGCCTGGGCCCGGCTGGCGCGGCTGCATGGCTGCCTGCGCGGGCTGCGCGGGCAGGCGGCGCCCGACTGGGCGGAGGTGGCGGTGGACCATGGCTACTACGACCAGTCGCACCTGGTCAACGAGTTCCGGGCCCTGTGCGGGCTGACGCCGACGGAGTTCCTGGGTCGTGCGGTTTCGGGTTCTTCCAAGACGGCGGGTTGAACGCGGCCTATCGTTTCCGGACTCGACCAACAAGGAAGAAAGGAACAGCGGATGCAGCAACAACCAAGGCTCGAGGATTGCGTGGCGGTAGTGACCGGCGCGAGCCGTGGCGCGGGGCGTGGCATCGCCCAGGAGCTGGGCGCGGCGGGCGCGACCGTGTATGTGACCGGGCGCAGCACGCGCGAGCAGCAACCCGATACCTATGGGCAACTGCTGGGCCTGGCCGGGCGCGGCGCCCTGCCCGGCAGCATCGACGAGACGGCCGAGGAGGTCACGCGCATGGGTGGCCGCGGCATCGCGCTGCGCTGCGATCACACGCGCGAGGACGAGGTGGCGGCGCTGTTCGAGCGCGTGCAGCGCGAAGCCGGCCGCATCGACCTGCTGGTGAACAACGCCTGGGGCGGGCACGAGACCTTCAACGGGGTGTTCGATGCGCCCTTCTGGGAGCACCCGCTCGCGAACTGGGACTCGATGTTCGACCGCGGCGTGCGCAACCACCTGCTGGCGAGCCGCTTTGCGGCGCCGATGATGGTGAAGCGCAAGCGCGGGCTGATCGTGACGACGACCTTCTGGGACCGGGACCGCTATCTGCACGGCAACCTGTTCTACGACCTGGCCAAGGCGAGCATGACGCGGCTGGCTTTCGGGATGGCGCAGGAGCTGCGGCCGCATGGGGTCGCCTCGTTGGCGGTATCGCCGGGATGGATGCGCACGGAGTTCGTTCTGATGGGGCACAAGACGGACGAGGCGCATTGGCAGGAGCGGCCTGCGCTGGCGCGCACGGAATCGCCGCGCTATCTGGGGCGGGCTGCGGTGGCGCTGGCGGGGGATGCGCGGGTGTTGGGGAAAAGCGGCGCGGTGCACCGGGTGGCGGACCTTGCGCGGGAGTACGGGTTTGCCGATATCGACGGCCGGCAGGTGGAGGCGTTCGAGCTCGAGGAAGGGTGACCCCCCTCACCCCGGCCCTCTCCCGCCGGCGGGAGAGGGAGGAATGCCGCTCAGCTTGCGCTGCGGCGGTAGAAGGCGAGCGAGCCGGCCAGGGCCAGCAGGGCACCGCCGCAGCAGCGGTCCAGCCACAGCACGGCGCGCCGGCGCAGGAGCTTGACGGCGCGCGCGCCGATCACGGCATAGGCCAGCATCACCGAGAAGTCCAAGCCCGCGAACACGATGCTGATGGCCGCGTACTGCGGCCACTGCGGCGCGCCGGGGTCGATGAACTGCGGCATCAGCGCCGAGCAGAACAGGTAGCCCTTGGGGTTGGTGACGGCCACGAGGAAGGACCTGGCGAAGATGGCACGCGGGCTGCCGCGGCCGTCGGCCGCGCCCTGCTGCGAGAGATCGAGCCCGCCCTGCGAACGCAGCAAGCGAAAGCCCAGCCAGGCCAGGTAGGCCGCGCCCACCCACTTGAGCACCGAGAACCAGAACTCCGAGGCGGCCAGCAAGGCGCCCAGGCCCAGCGCCACGGCGCCCACGAGCACGAAGTCGGAGGCAACCGCGCCCAGCATGCCGGGCAGCGCGCGGCGCACGCCGAAGCGCGAACCGTTGGCCAGGGCCAGGAGCACGGTGGGGCCGGGGGTGGCGATGGCGATCAGCGCCACGAGCGAGAAGACGAGCAAGGTCGGGGTGTTCATGCTGGGGAGATCCTCCGGTTGGGCGAGCATGATAGTCCTCGGGCCGCCGGCATTGCGAGCCGCCCCGTCTCAGGTTCTCGGCCTTGCGCCACGCTGGGCAATCCCGTACCCTGAACCGCCCAAGGCGCCCTGCGAGGCGCAAAGGAGTTGCCCATGCCAAGCCGATCGAACGGCCTCGTGGCCGAAATGGAAGCGGTGCGAACCCTGGCGCTGGTCGGCCCGTCCGCCGCCGGCAAGACCACCCTGGCCGAGGCCCTGCTGCTCAAGTCTGGCGCCATCGGCGCGCCGGGCAGCGTGGAGCGCGGCAGCACGGTGAGCGACTTCGACCCGCTCGAGCGCCGAATGCAGCATTCGCTCAACTCCTCGGTGATGCACTTCGCGCATGCAGGCACGCGCATCCACTTGCTCGACACGCCCGGCGGCGCCGACTTCCTCGGCCAGAGCTTGCCGGCGCTGGAAGCCGTGGAAACGGCGGCAGTGGTGATCAACGCGGCCACGGGCATCGAGCAGATGGCGGTGCGCATGATGGAACATGCGGCCGCGCGCAATCTGGCGCGCATGGTGATCGTCAACAAGATCGACTCGCAGGGCGTGGACATGGCCGGGCTGCTGGCGCAGATCCAGGCCGCCTTCGGCCGCGAGTGCCTGCCGGTCAACCTGCCCGACGACGGCGGCACGAAGGTGCTCGATTGCTTCTACAACCGCGAGGGCGGCTGCAAGATGGGCGACGTGGAGACGGCGCATCGCGCGCTGGTCGAGCAGGTGGTGGAGGTGGATGCGGCCTTCGTCGACCGCTACCTCGAGGAAGGCGACGTCGACCCCGGCGAGCTGCATGCGCCGCTGGAGCAGGCACTGCGCGAGGGGCACCTGATCCCGGTGTGCTTCGTCTCGGCGCGCAATGGGGCCGGGCTCGGCGAGCTGCTGGACGTGATCGTCAAGCTGCTGCCCGATCCGACCGAAGCCAATCCGCCGGCCTTCCTCGTCGGCGAGGGCGAAGACGCCAAGCCGATGGAAGCCAAGCCCGATCCCTCGGCGCACGTGCTGGCGCATGTGTTCAAGGTCACGGTCGATCCGTACGTGGGCAAGATGGGCATTTTCCGGGTGCACCAGGGCACCCTCACGCGCGACAGCCAGCTCTTCATCGGCAACGGCCGCAAGCCTTTCAAGGTGAACCACCTGTTCATGCTGCAGGGCAAGGAATACACCGAAGTGTCGCGCGCGCTGCCGGGCGACATCGTGGCGGTGGCGAAGGTGGAGGACATCCACTTCGACGCCGTGCTGCACGACGCCGCCGAAGACGACCACGTGCACCTTGCCCCGCTGGACTTCCCCATTCCCGTGCACGGGTTGGCGATCGAGCCGCAGCGGCACGGCGACGAGCAGCGGCTGTGGGAGATCCTGGGCAAGCTGGTGGACGAGGACCCGTGCCTGCGCGTGGAGCATGTGGCGTCGACCAACGAGACGATCGTCTACGGCCTGGGCGAGCTGCACCTGCGCGTGCTGCTGGAGCGGCTGCGCGACGTGTACCGCTTCGAGGTCAACACGCGGCCGCCGCGCATCGCCTACCGCGAGACGGTGACGGCGCCGGCCGAGGGCCACCATCGGCACAAGAAGCAGACCGGCGGCGCCGGCCAGTTCGGCGAGGTCTTCCTGCGGGTGGAGCCGCTGGCGCGCGGTATGGGCTTCGAGTTCAAGGACGAGGTCAAGGGCGGGGCGATTCCGTACCAGTTCATCCCGGCCGTGGAAAAGGGCGTGCGCGAGGTGCTGGAGCACGGCGCGATCGCCGGCTATCCGGTGGTCGACGTGCGGGTGACGGTCTACGACGGCAAGAGCCACAGCGTGGACAGCAAGGACATCGCCTTCGCCACCGCGGGGCGCAAGGCCTTCATCGCGGCCATTCAAGAGGCGCGGCCGATCGTGCTGGAGCCGGTGGTGAAGATCGACATCGCCGCGCCCGACAGCGCGATCGGCGACATCACCGGCGACCTGTCGTCGCGGCGCGGGCTGGTCACCGGCACGGCCAACGCGGCGGCGGGGACGGTGCTGGTGCGCGGCCAGGTGCCGATGTCGGAGCTCTCGGGCTACCAGTCGCGGCTCAATGCGATGACCAGCGGCCAGGGGCGCTACACCATCGAGCTGTCGCACTACGAGGCGGTGCCTCCGGGGACGCAGCAGCAGCTGATGTCGCAGCACAAGGTGCGCGACACGGAGTGAGGCGGCGCGCCCCCCGGCCCCTTCAACGGGGTGGATGGCGGCGCGATCTTCGTTGCGTATTCGAAACCCGCCTACACCGGGTTCGGCGCGGCGCGCCTATGAAGGAGGCGCTCAACGAGGAGTCCTCATGGAACTGAAATCGTGGCTCGCGAAGCTCAAGGAAGCGGACGCGCGCCGGCCCGACCTGCCGGGCGAACACCTGATCGTGCTGGCGACCGGCGTGCTGCTGTTGATGGCGACCGGGCGCAGCCGCTCGCTGATCGGCCGGGCACTGGTCGCCGCCGCCGCCGGCGCCTTCATCGGACGCGCAGCGAGCGGCACGGGCGGCGTGGCGCGGCTGGCGGGGCTGCTGGAGCAGTTTCGCGGTGGCCGGTGGCCGCAACAAGGAGAGCGCCGATGATCCTGAAGCAAGAACTGCTGCTTCGCCTTCTGCGTTTGAACTGCGCATGCCTGGTGGCGGGCGCCATCGTGGCGGCGCTGTCGGCCTGCAGCGAGAGCGAGAAGGCCGAAACCCGCAAGAGCGTCGATACTGCGGTCGAGAAGACGGAAGATGCCACCGTCGCCGCCGCGCGCAAGGCCGCCGAGCTGGCGGAGAAGGCCCGCGACAACACGGTGAACTACTTCAAGTCGCCGGACGTGAAGGAGGACATCGACGCGGCCAAGCAGGCCCTGAAGAATGCCGGCAGCGGGCTGGGCTCGTCTGCCAACGACACGGCGATCACCGCCTCGGTGTCGGCCGCGATCGCGCGCGATCCGGAGCTCGGCCCGCGGCAGATCGAGGTGGTCTCCAGGTCCGGTGCCGTGAAGCTGAGCGGCTCGGCACCGAGCGCCGAAGCGAAGTCGCGCGCCGAGCAGATCGCGCGCACCGTGAGCGGCGTCGATTCGGTCGACAACCGGCTCACCGTGACGAACTGACCCGGCGGCGCCTCAGAGCATCAGCGCCACGGCGGCTTCGAGATGCTCCGAGGGCTGGCGCCGGAAGCCCGAGCGCGCGAAACGCTGCAGGCGCCCCACCACGAAAGCCGTGAGCGCGGAAGCCCGCACCTGCGCATCGACGCTGGGCGTGGCCGAACCCTCGGCCGCGGCCGCGCCGCGCAGGGCCTGGCGCAGGGTGGCCTCGATCTTGTCGAAGAACTGGTTCATGCGGTTCTGCAGGCGCTCGTTCTCGTAGACCAGCGCGTCGCCGACCATCACGCGGGTCATGCCGGGGTTCTTCTCGGCGAACTGGACGAGCATGGCGATGATGCGCGCGGCCTGCTCCTGGCCCGGCGCGGAGCGCTCGGTGATCTGGTTGATGAGGGTGAAGACGCTCTGCTCGATGAAGTCGATCAGGCCCTCGAACATCTGCGCCTTGCTGGCGAAGTGGCGGTACAGCGCGGCCTCGCTCACCTCGAGCCGGGCCGCCAGGGCCGCGGTCGTGACGCGTTCGGCGCCGGGCTGCTCCAGCATGGCGGCCAAAGCCTGAAGAATCTGCACGCGCCGCTCGCCCGGCCTGGGACGTTTGCGCGTCGGCGCTGCTGCTGCCACCGGCTCGGAACTCACGGAACTCAGCGGAGCACCGGAGGCGCTAGTCTCGTCATCGTTCTGCATGGGCACGTGCAAAATGTAAAAAAATGATTCTCGCACAGCGACGTGAGCGCGTGCCAACCGGACATGCACTGTACGTCGCGCAGAATCAACGGGATTTTTTAACGATCGGCGAGAAAGAACGATGAGCCCAACGATTCTGGTGACCGGCGGGGCCGGCTTCATCGGCAGCCACACCTGCGTGGCGCTGGCAGCGGCGGGCTATGTGCCGCTGATCCTCGACAACCTCGGCAACAGCGACGTGCGCGTGCTCGACCGGCTGGCCCGGATCATCGGCACGGCACCGCGCTTCGTGGAGGGCGACGTTCGCGACCGGGCCCTGCTCGACCGGGTGTTCCGCCGGGAGGCCATCGGGGGCGTGATCCATTTCGCCGGTCTCAAGGCGGTGGGCGACTCGGTGGCGGACCCGATCACCTACTACCAGAACAATGTGCACGGCAGCTTCGTGCTGGCCGAGGCGATGCAGGCAGCGGGCGTGCGCACGCTGATCTTCTCGTCCTCGGCCACGGTGTACGGCGACCCGGACAGTTCGCCGATTCCCGAGAGCGCGGCGCTGCGGCCGGCCAACCCCTATGGCCGGTCGAAGCTGATGGTGGAGGACGCGCTGCGCGACCTGCACCGTGCGCACCCGGCCTGGCGCATCGCGCTCCTGCGCTACTTCAACCCCGTGGGCGCGCACGAAAGCGGGCTGATCGGCGAGCACCCCCAGGGCAAGCCCAACAACCTGATGCCCTTCGTGAGCCAGGTGGCGGTGGGGCTGCGCGACAAGCTCTCGGTGCATGGCGGCGACTACCCGACGCCGGACGGTACCGGCGTGCGCGACTACGTGCACGTGATGGACCTGGCCGAGGGGCATGTGGCGGCATTGCGCCATGCCGAGAAGCAGCCGGGCCTGGTCACGCTGAACCTGGGCACGGGCCAGGGTGCCTCGGTGCTCGACGTGGTGAAGGCCTTCGAGCGCGCAAGCGGCAAGACGATTGCCTACGAGATCGGACCGCGGCGGCCGGGCGATGTGCCGGCCTACTGGGGCGACCCAACGCTGGCCGAGTCGCTGCTGGGCTGGCGCGCGCGGCGCGGGCTGGATCAGATGTGCGAGGACAGCTGGCGCTGGCAGGAGGGGAATCCGAAGGGCTATACCTGAGCACCGAGCTGCGGCAGGTAGTTCTCGATCAGCGAGTCGACGACGTCGGCCTGCAAGCGGTCTTTTCTTCGCTTGAGCGGATCGCGCTCCTTGCGCGCCGCAAGCCAGCGCCTGACGCGGACGAAGGCACGCGGGTCGACGGTGTTCATGCGCGCCATGGCGCAGGGGATGCGGATCGTTCTCTTTGCTGCGCGGACCCAGCAAAGTGCCAGAACATCGAGCCTCGTCCAGCCAAGATCATGGGCTCTGTACGTCATGGAACCAAATCCGCGCCGCCGCCACACAGACACGTACCACCCGGAGACACAAAGAGATGTACATGGCGAGCAGATCGGCGGCCCAGTTTCAGACACACCCATTTCGAAGCCGCACGCCCGGCTCGGCAGCCTTGCAAGCACGGCCAGGGCAACAGACTCGCCAGTTTGTGAACAGGCCCGTGCTCAACGTCCTCCGGCGCAGCCCCTGGGCAGAGACGCTCGTGCACAACTACCAGTTCCAGAGCCCGGGAGAGTGCGTGAGCAATTCAGAAGTCATGCAGGCGCACATCCTGCACGCTCTACATCGCAGACACCAAATCGAGATTGCCGGCAGCAGCGATACCAGCGGAGGTCTGCTTCATCGGCTGGAGCAGATGCTCGGCTCGATCAGGACTCCAGAGCTGGATCGGGAGTACCGTCACGACCCGACGGTCGAGGACATCGTCCACCTGGTGGAGCAACATGGCCCCTGCGTTCTGGCGCTCGCACGGATGCTGGCGAGCGATCAGGGAGGCGCACAGTACGCCGGGCACCATGCGGTCCTGGTGATCGGCACCTTCCTGGTCGATGGGAGGAACTGGGCCCTGGTTCTCGATGGAAACGACTTGCAGAACAACCCCGTCATGGAGCGGGTACGTGCCTACGCAGACAAGTACCACGACGGCCATCTCGAACGAATGACGGAGGGCGACCTCTCAGTCGTCCAGATGGAGATGGACCGGGCCGGCGAGCCGAGGGATTCCGACCAGCTGGTGTACTCGTTCATCGACCTGGACAAGGCGGTTCCGGAAGCGGACAAGGCTTACCGCGCCTACAGAAGAGATCTCGCCATGAACGGCGGTCGCTCGGACCTGCCACCGATCACCTTTCCGAATTCGATCTGCGTCGCCACGAATACGACGGTGAAGGCCGCAGCGATGCCCGAGCCCATGAAGCGCGAGCTGGCACGCATCGTCGCATCGCAGCCGCCTGACTCATCCTTGCGACTGAAGCTGGCGGCGGTGCCCGAGGAACTGTAGGCGCCGTGTCCTCGATCCGGCCCGCCCCTATCGGGCCCGGATCATCGTGCCGTAGGCCTGGTCCGTGAGGATCTCCAGCAGCATCGCATGCGGCACCCGCCCGTCGATGATGTGCACCGCGTTGACGCCGCTCTTGGCCGCATCCAGCGCGCCCTCGATCTTCGGCAGCATGCCGCCGGAGATGGTGCCGTCGGCGAACAGGTCGTCGATCTCGCGGGCGCTGAGGTTGGTGAGCAGCTTGCCGTCCTTGTCGAGCACGCCCGGCGTGTTGGTCAGGAGCATCAGCTTCTCGGCCTTGAGCACGGTGGCCAGCTTGCCGGCCACCACGTCGGCGTTGATGTTGTAGCTCTCGTTCTCTTCGCCGAAGCCGATCGGGCTGACGACGGGGATGAAGGCGTCGTCCTGCAGCGCCTTCACGACGCCCGGATCGATGGCGACGATGTCGCCCACCTGGCCGACGTCATGCTCCACGTTCGGATCGTTGCGGTCCGCCATCTTGAGCTTCTGCGCACGGATCAGGCCGCCGTCGCGGCCGGTCAGGCCGACTGCCTTGCCGCCGGCCTGGTTGATCAGGCCCACGATGTCTTGTTGCACCTCGCCGGCCAGCACCCACTCGACGACTTCCATGGTCTCGGCGTCGGTCACGCGCATGCCCTGGATGAAGTGGCCCTTCTTGCCGAGCCGGTTGAGCGCCGCCTCGATCTGCGGGCCGCCGCCGTGGACCACCACGGGGTTCATGCCCACCAGCTTGAGCAGCACCACGTCTTCCGCGAAGTCGGCCTGCAGGGCCGGGTCGGTCATGGCGTTGCCGCCGTACTTGATGACGATGGTCTTGCCGTGGAACTTGCGGATGTAGGGCAGCGCCTGGGCCAGGATCTCGGCCTTGTCGCGGGGGGGAATATTGAGGACAGGATCGGTCATGGTGCTCACGCTGAAGACGACGGGATTTTGCAGCCAAATTCGGGAAACACCGCGGAACCGGCTTTCGCCTGTCCTGAGCCCGGCGAAGGGCCGGGCCGCTGGTGTTGCCCCCGGTGAGGGGGTGGGCGGCTACACGAAGTGAGCCAACCTGGGGGAGAGCTTATTGGTTCAGGGGCGCAGCCAGCGCGGCACCTTGAAGCGCACGATCATGAAGTACGCCAGGACGTAGGTGGCGATGAACAGCGCGCTGAAGGCCATCAGCACCGGCGTGTTGTTCCAGAACAGCACGGCCGGCACCACGGTGAGGGCCGCGAAGATCCACAGGTAGGGCGAGGTGCGGTTGTTGCGCGCCAGCAGCTGACGGGCCTCGTCGTCGGCGAAGGCGACGCGCACGATGCGGCGGAAGATCAGCTGGTGGAAATGCAGCGCGTCCGGGTCGCCCGGCGACTGGCCGCGCACGAAGCGGCGGTAGACCGAGAACACCGTCTCCCAGACCGGGTAGATCAAGAGCAGCATCGGAAACCACGGCGAGACCACGCGGTGCCGCTGCACCAGGGTGACCGCGGCCAGGGCGATCACCATGCCCCAGACATAGGCCCCGCCGTCGCCGGCAAAGATCTTGCCGCGCGGGTAGTTCCAGATGAGGAAGCCCGCCGTCGCGCCGACCAGGCAGATCACCATGGCGGCGAGCTGCCGGTCGCCCACTTGCAGCGCCACGTGCGAGATCGCCAGGCAGACCAGGATGGCCACCGTGCCGGCCAGGCCGTTGTAGCCGTCGATGATGTTGAAGGCGTGCGGCAGGCCGCCGATGGCGACGACCGCGAACAGCATCGCGGCGTAAGGCCAGGCCTGCAGCCAGCCGTCGACGAAGGGAATGCCGGTGCGCGCCACGCCGAGCTTGAGCAGCCAGCACAGGAGCAGCGCCGAGCCGATGGTGATGCCGAGCCGGTAGCGCACCGAGACACGCTGGGTCAGGTCTTCGACGATGCCGGCGAGCACGGCCGGCGCGATGCACAGCAGGGCGATGCCGGAAGCCTTGATCGGCCAGTTGACGTTGAAGGGATCGGAAGGCAGCCCCGCCACCAGCCAGGCCACGCCGGTGCCGAGCAGCATGCCGGCACCGCCGAGCCGGGGCACATGGCCCTTGTGGAAGCGCTGGGGCATGTCGGTGCCATAGCGCCGCGCATGCCGGCGTGCGCGCCGCATGAACAGCTGCACGGCGATGGCGGAGAGGAGGAAGCTGATGACGATCAGGGTAAGCATGGTCGTGAGGCGGGCCCCAGGAGCCTGCTCCTAGAATCCCCGGGCGAAATTAGACCATGCCCTCACCCCCGCCCTTCCCGCCCTCCCCGCCCGCCGTCACGGTCTCTGTCGTGAGCCATGGTCAGCTCGAACTCATCCGCCCGCTGCTGGACCAGCTCGACCGCTTCAGCCGCGGCGCGACGGCCAAGGTGCTGCTCACGGTGAACATCCCGGAGCCCGATGCGCTGGCGGGCGGGCGCTGGGGCTTTCCGATCGAGCGCATCGAGAACGGCAGCCCCATGGGCTTCGGCGCCAACCACAACCAGGCCTTCGCGCGCTGCGAAACGCCCTGGTTCCTGGTGCTCAACCCGGACATCCGCTTCGACGCCGACGTGCTGGCGCCGCTGGTCGAATTCGCAGCAGCGGACGCCGGCCTGCTGGCGCCCCGCATCCTGGAGCCCGGCAAGAACACACCGGAGCAGCACCGCGCGATCATCACGCCGCGCGAGATCCTCACGCGGCGGCGCCCGGGCTATGCGATACCGGCGGAGCCGGCCTGGATTCCGGGCCTGTTCATGCTGTTCCGCAGCGAAGCGTACCGGCAGATCGGCGGCTTCGACGAGCGCTTCTTCATGTACGGCGAGGACTTCGACATCTGCGCGCGCCTTCGGCTGGCGGGCTGGAAGCTGTCGATCGCGGAGCATCTGCAGGCCCGGCACGATGCGCAGCGCGCGAGCCACAGCAGCAAGCGGCACCTGTACTGGCACCTGACGAGCCTGCTGAAGGTGTGGAGCTCGGCGGCGTTCTGGCGCTTTCGCCGCCTGGATGCGGCGTCGCGCGCCGGCCAGCGCTAGTCAGCCGCGCTCGAGCAGATCCTGCGCGATGGCCTGCTTGCCGCGGCCGAAGCGCTCGTAGCGCCCGCTCGCGGCCTCGCGCAGCACCGGCAGCAGCCGCGCCAGGCGCGAGGCCGGCAGTTCGGCCCGGAAGCGCTGGTGCGCCACCTTGCCACGCTGGGCGTTCACGATGGGTTCGGGGACCAGCCCCCGCAGCGCCAGCAGGCGATCGAGCAGCGCCTGCGCACGGCGCCAGCGCTGCATGTGCTTGCCACCGCGCGCCTCCATGGCCTTGGCGAGCTTGTCGGCCAAGGTGGGCCGCTTGGCGCCGATCTGGTTGCTGCCGTGCTGGCGGTAGTCGATCAGGGCTTCGGGCAGCACGTCCACGCGGCCGGTGGCCGCGGCCAGCGCGGCCAGCCATTCGTCGTGCACCCATTCGTCGGAAAAAGGCAGCGCGGACGCGAGCAGGCTGCGGCGGAACAGGGTGGTCGCCCCGGTCACGAGGTTGCGCCGCAGGAACACGTCGAAGGCGCGTCCCTGGGCGATGGCTTCGAGCTCTCCGGGCTGCACTTCCAGCGCGTGGAACAGCGTGTCGCCCAGGGGGCGGAGCTCGCCGTCGACCAGCCGGGCATCGGTGTGCAGCAGCAGCAGCTCCGGCTGGGCCTCGAAGCGCGCCGCCATGCGTGCGAGGCGGCGCGGATGCCAGACGTCGTCCTGGTCGCTGAGGGCGATCAGCTCGTGCCGGCAGGCGCGTATCGCCTGCTCGAAGTTGCGGGTGACGCCGAGGGCCGGCTTGTTCTCGAAGACGGTGAGCGCAACGCTCGAGGCGGCGCCGCAGGCCGCCATGGCCTGGCGCACCACGGCCACGCTGTCGTCGCTGGAGCCGTCGTCGGACAGCACGATTTCGCGCGGCAGCAGGTCCTGCGTGCAGATGCTCTGCACCTGCGCCGGCAGGTAGCGCGCGCCGTTGCGCGTGCACAGCGCGACGGAGACTGCGGCCATCACCCGAGCGCTTCGACGCGCGGCGGCCAGGCGTAGCCGAAGTCGTCGCTGTCGACGGTCAGGTTCGGGCTGTAGGCCGGGTCGTTCCGAATCACGTCGGCCCAGCGCCCCTGCATATAGGCGATTTCCCGCTCGAAGCGCTCGCGCTTGTGCGGGGCGACATCCTCGCCCCGCGTCGCGGACTCGTGGTGTACGAGCTCCGCATAGGGCGTCCACACGTTGCGAAAGCCGGCTTGCCGCAGGCGCAGGCAGAAGTCGACGTCGTTGAAGGCCACTTGCAGATGGACCTCGTCGAGCCCGCCCACCTGCAGATAGCTCGCCTTGCGGATCACCAGGCAGGCCGCCGTCACGGCAGAGAAGGTCTGGATCAGCGCGGCGCGTCCGGCATAGCCGTTCAGCCCGGCCGGCAGGCCCTTGTGCGCATGCAAGGCCAGGTTGTCGCGGGCGAGCACCACGCCGCCATGCTGCAAGGTCATGTCGGGATACCACAGCCGCGCGCCGACCGCGCCGACGCCGGGCTGAAGGGCCAGGCTCACCATTTCGGACAGCCATTCGGGCGAGATCACCTGGATGTCGTTGTTGACCAGCGCGATGACCTCGCCCCGAGCCACTGCGACCGCCGCGTTGTTGAGCGCCGAATAGTTGAAATCGCGCTCGTCGCGCAGCACCCGGATGTTCGGCCTCTGCGAAAGGGCCCGGAAGTAGTCGAGGGCCGCGGGATCGTCCGAGCCGTTGTCGACGAGGATGATTTCGTAGGGCGAATAGGTGGTCTTCGCGACGATCGATTCGATGCACTGGCGCACCAGCTTCAGCGCATTGCGCGTCGGAATGATCAGCGACACCAGCGGCGGCGGATGCGGCAAGGCGTAGCGTGCGCGGTAGCCGATGCCGATGTACTCGGCCTTCGCTTCGACGCCCAGGCGCGCGAAGTGCTCGTTCAGCGCCCGCTCGCCGGCGACGGCCGCGTAGGGCTTGGCCTTCATCGAGCGCGCAGTGCTGGCGCCGTGCACGCGCCAGTGGTAGAGCACCCGCGGCACATGCCGAATCTGGTCGGCACGCACGCGCTCGACGCAGCGCAGCACCAGGTCCCAGTCCTGCGATCCCTCGAGGCCGACGCGAAAGCCGCCGACCGCGCGCACCAGCTCGGTGGCCAGGACGCCCAGGTGGCTGAAGGTGTTCTGCGAACGGAACAGGTCGATGTTCCAGTCCGGCTTGAAGTAGGGGTCGAATCGTCGACCCGACTCGTCGATCTTGTCCTCGTCCGAATAGATGAGCTGCACGTCCGGATGCGCAACGATGCACTGGGCGACGCAGAACAGTGCGTGCGCGGGGAGCAGGTCGTCGTGGTCCATGAGCGCGATCCAGGGCCCCGTTGCCAGCTCCAGCGCGCTGTTCGAGGCGGCCGAGATGTGGCCATTCTCGGGGCGCAGGACGACCTTGATTCGCGCATCGCGCGCGCTGTATTCACGCAGGAGCTCGCGAACTTCGAGCGAAGGCGATGCGTCGTCGGCGATGCACAGCTCCCAGTTCGGATAGAGCTGGTCGCGTACCGACTCGATCGCGGCGCGCAGCCAGGCGGGGTCGGGGTTGTAGCAGGGCATGAGCACCGAGATCAGCGGCGCCTCCCGCATGGCGCTCACGCGTTCGGCGATTCTTGCCCGGGCTTCGGACGACAGGGTGTCATGCAGGCGCACCCAATTCGCGTAGTCGCTGCGCGGCCACGTCCGCCGGCGCATTTCCCACACGACGCCGCGCCATCCGGCCCTGCGGAAGACGCGCCAGGCCTGCGGAACCCGCGTCATCAGTCGCGGGCCGTGCCGCACGGCCAGTTGGGCGAGCCGGAGAAATCGGGCGATGTGCTTCATGGAATGCTGGGCAAAGTCGCTTACTTGCGCGCCTCGAGGGCCGGATCGAGGAAGGTGGCCGAATGACGGACATACGCCGCCCGAAGGTGCGTCGCGTCCTTGTAGATCGGGGCGCCGTCCGGCGTGGTCCGCAGGCACTGGCCCTGCGGCGTGCACAGGGCCGCCACGGGGTCGATGACCTTCGCGCCGCCCCGCTCCGCCACCTGTCGCAGCCGCTCGCGGAGTTGTTGCTGGCTCGGCGACAGCGGCGCCCTGGGACCGACCGGCGTTGCATGCATCACGCCGAGCCGGTTGCCCGCGACGCGGGTGCGCGGCTCGAAGTCGGGGCCGACGGGAATGGTCAGTTGCAGATAGACCTCCTTGCCGGCCGCGCGCAGCAACCGGATGAACAGCTCCAGCGACTCCATGGAGCGCGGAATGCCGTCGCCGCCGCGCAGCGGATGGCGCCCCCTGACATCCAGGTAGTAATAGTTGTCGGGCGGAGGCGCGGCCGGACTGGGCGGGGCGTCGCCGATGTCGAAATAGCAGGTCCAGCAGCCGCCGATCACGACCACGTCGACTTGCGAACCGAGCGCGAAGCGCTGCGTCCGGTCGAAACGCTCGCCGCAGACCGGATCGCGATCTTCCAGCACGTGCGGGATCGGGGGGCAGGCGCCGCGCGTGGCGAAGAACATCGTGCCCACCGAATCGGGCCGCTTTTCTTCGAGTTCGACCGCGCGCGCACCGAACTGCTCGACATGGCTGTCGCCCATCAGCAGCACGTGGGGCCGGCCCTCGCCGACACGGTAGATGGTCTCGCCCTCGACCTTGACGGTGCGCATGCCGTCCGGATAGGCCCAGTCGGCGCTTGCCGCCATGACGTCCTGCAGGCCGGGATCGTCGTTGCGCGAGGGCAGCACGCGCGCAAGGGCCAGCGTACCGACGAAGGCCACGAGGACCATGCTCGTCGCGAGGCCGCGCACGACGAACGGCCCCTGGTGCCTGCGAAGCCGCTGCTCGACGTAGCGATAGGTGAGCCAGGCCAGCACGATCGCCGCAAGGACCGCCGCAATGCGCACGGTGCGCGGCGGATCGCTGCCGTTCTCCAGCACCCGCGCATACGCCAGCAAGGGCCAGTGCCAGAGGTAGAGCGGATAGCTGATCAGCCCGAACCAGACGGCGATGCGCGATCCGAGCAGCCGCCGATTGATCCACGCACCGGGGCCGGCCGAGATGCACAGGCAGGCGCCGAGCACGGGCAGGAGCGCCCACCATCCAGGAAAGGACTTGGTGCGCTGGATGAGCAGCACCCCGACAACGATCAGCAGGAGCCCCCCCACGCTGCGCAGTTCGCGCCTGTACCAGTTGCGATGCGGCTCGCGTCGCAGCGCGTTCCATGCCAGCAAGGCGCCGGCCCCCAGTTCCCACATGCGCGGCAGCGGCGAATAGAAGGTGGCAGTGGGATGGCGATGGACCGCGTACACGTTGAGCAGGAAGGACAGCCCCGTCGCCACCCACATCCAGATGGCGAGATGGCGCCCCTGCCCGCCCCGGAAGCGCCAGGCCAGGCCGAGAAAAACGGGCCAGAAGATGTAGAACTGCTCTTCGACCGCCAGCGACCACAGGTGCAGCAGCGGCTTGCTTTCGGCAACGGTGTCGAAGTAGCCGGCCTCGTTCCACAGCGCCAGGTTGACCACGAAACCGGCACTCGCCAGCAGGTGCTTGCCGAGCTGGCGGAACTCGTCCGCGAGCAGCGCATACCAGCCGAAAGCGAGGGTCGCCGCCACCACGACCAGCAGCGCCGGGAAGATGCGCCGGATGCGCCGCGCGTAGAACTCGCGGTAGCTGAAGCCCGCTCCGGCCAGACTGCCGAAGATGATCGTGGAAATCAGGTAACCAGAAATGACAAAAAAGATGTCGACGCCGATGAACCCGCCCTTGACCCAGTGCGGAAAGGCGTGAAAGCCGACGACCGAGAGCACCGCGATCGCGCGCAGGCCATCGATGTCCGGCCGGTACTTGGGGTGGGCGAGGTGGGACTGTTCTTCTTGGGGGGGCATGCGGGCGCGGTCTGGGCGGGGCGGATCGGCCGGCGACTCGGCGTCGCGGGCAAGCGCGTGATTATCTTCGCAACGTGATGCCGCCTTCGTGCACCGCCCGTCGCGCCGGGTGGCCGTCCGGCTCGGGCCGGTAAAATCGCGCCCTCTCAAAGAGAAGGACAAAAATGCGATTGCTTTCTGTGGTGCTCTCGGGAGGTTCCGGCTCCAGACTCTGGCCCGTCTCCCGTCAGGCCCTGCCCAAGCCCTTCATGACGCTGGGCGGCTCCACCCTGCTGCAACAGGCGATCGAGCGCGGACAGGCCTGCGGCACCGGCGACCTGATGGTCGTCACCAACAAAGACCACCAGTTCCTGACCAAGGACGTGCTACGCCAGATGAGCGATCCGCCCTCGGCCACCTACCTGCTCGAGCCCAAGGGCCGCAACACGGCGCCTGCCATCGCCCTGGCCGCCCTGCAGTGCGAGCGCCAGTTCAGCGGCGACACGGTGATGCTGGTGCTCTCGGCCGATCACCTGGTGCCCGACGTGGAGGCCTTCGTCGCCAGCGCGAGCGAGGCCTTCCGGCTCGCGCAGGAAGGCTCGCTGGTGCTGTTCGGCATCGTGCCGACCGCGCCGGACACCGGCTTCGGCTACGTGGAGGTCGAGCGCGTGTCGCGCGAGAGCCAGCTCGCCAAGCGCTTCGTCGAGAAGCCGGACCTGGCCACGGCGCAGGAATACCTGGCGACGGGCCGCTACTACTGGAACAGCGGCATGTTCTGCTTCACCGCCTCCGCCATCGTTTCCGCGCTGGAGCGGCACGCGCCCGACGTGATGAACGCCGCGCGCCATGCGCTGGACACGGCACAGACCAAGGGCGACGCAATCAGCTTCGACCTCCATACCTTCGGCCTGCAGCCGGACATCAGCATCGACTACGCGGTGATGGAGCACGCCGACAACGTGCGTGTCGTGCCTGCGAGGTTCGCCTGGAGCGACGTCGGCTCCTGGCCGTCCGTTGCCAAGGCGCAGCCTTCCGATCCCAGCGGCAACACCTTCCCCGACGATCACGTCGTGGCCGTGGACACCACGGGCACGCACATCCAGATCGAGAGCCATGGCCCCAAGATCGTCGCGGCGCTGGGCCTGCGCGACCTGGTGATCGTCGACACGCCCGACGCGCTGCTGGTGGCGCACAAGGACAGCGCGCAACAGGTCAAGCAGGTGGTCGACATCCTCAAGGCGCGCAAGCACGAGACGGTGACGCTGCCCGCCACCGTCCACCGCCCCTGGGGCACCTATGCCTCGCTCAAGGAAGAGGACGGCTACAAGGTCAAGCGCATCACCGTGAAGCCGGGCGAGGCGCTGTCCTTGCAGTACCACCACCAGCGCGCGGAGCACTGGGTGGTGGTGCAGGGCACGGCCATGGTCCAGATCGGCGACGTGGAGCACCGGACGCTGCCCGGCGAATACCGCTACATCCCGCTCAAGGAGAAGCATCGCTTGACCAACATCGGACAGGATGAACTGGTTCTCATCGAAGTCCAGTGCGGTGGCTACCTGGGCGAGGACGACATCGTTCGCCTGGTGGACACCTACGGACGCGTATGAGTGTATGAGTCAGGCTCACTCCAACCTTCATCGCAGCGCTTGGTCCGATTGGTGGGAGGGCACCCGCCGCACCGACATCTGGTGGACGCTGGCCTGGTTCGACATCGTGCTGCGCTACCGCCGCTCGATGCTCGGTCCGCTGTGGCTGACCCTCAGCATGGGCGCGATGATCGGCGGCATGGGACCGCTGTACAGCTCGCTGTTCGGCACCGAGCTGTCGAAGTTCTTCCCGCACCTGGCACTGGGCATCATCTTCTGGACCTTCTTCTCCAGCATGGTGACGGACTCGTGCAATGCGTTCATCGGCTCCAGCAACTATCTGAAACAGGGCTATTTCCCGATCAGCCTGTTCGTCTGGCGGAGCATGGCGCGCAACCTCATCCAGTTCGCACACCAGATCGTGCTCTACGTGCCGGTGGCGCTGTGGGCCGGCATTTCGCTGTCCTGGCCGGCCTGGCTCTTCGTGCCGGCCTTCCTGTTGCTGATGGTCAACGCCCAGGCGCTCGGCCTGGCGCTCGGGCTGGTGTGCACGCGTTTCCGCGACGTCACCCAGATCGTCACCAGCGTGATGCAGATGCTGATGTTCCTGACGCCCGTCTTCTGGCTGCCGGAGAGCCTGCCGGGACGCGCGCAGTACATCCTCTACAACCCCTTCGCACAGATGCTCGAACTGGTGCGCGCGCCCCTCATGGGCGGCGTGGCCGATGCCCACAACTGGTGGGGCATCCTGGTGTGGACGACGCTGAGCGTGGCCGTCTCGGGCCTGCTGTTCGCGAGATACCGCCGCCGCGTCGTCTACTGGCTGTAAAAAGAACATGGCTTTCATCTCCCTCAAGAACGTCTCGGTCAACTTCCCCATCTACGGCGCCGGCGCCGCCTCGTTGAAGAAGACGCTGGCCGCCTCCGTCACCGGGGGCCGCTTCGGCAAGGAGACCGGCGTCAACGTGGTGCAGGCGCTGAGCAACATCAACCTGGAGCTCAAGAGCGGCGACAGGCTGGGCCTGGTCGGCCACAACGGCGCAGGCAAGTCGACGCTGCTGCGCGCGCTGGCGGGCGTCTACGAGCCCTCCTCGGGGGAGTTCGTGCGCGAGGGCAGCGTGTCCAGCCTGATCGACCCGGCGCTGGGCATCGAGCACGACGCCACCGGCATCGAAAACATCATGCTGCGCGGGCTGGTGATGGGCTTGAGCAAGAAGCAGATCGACGCGCTGACGCCCGAAATCTGCGAGTTCAGCGGCCTGGGCGAATACGTCAACATGCCGGTGCGCACCTACTCCACCGGCATGCTGATGCGGCTGGCCTTCTCGATCTCGACCAGCGTGCAGGCCGACATCCTGCTGATGGACGAGTGGCTCTCGGTGGGCGACGCCGAGTTCACCGAGAAGGCCGAGCAGCGGATGAAGGACGTGGTGGCCAAGTCCGGCATCCTGGTGCTGGCCTCGCACTCGCCCGCCTTGATCGCGAAGGAGTGCAACCGGGTGATCCACCTGGAGCACGGGCGGATCGTCGAGCAGGCGGCCAGCGAGCCTGTCAGCCTGCCGAGCGCCGTCGCAGCGACTTGATCTCTTCCAGGCGGGCGGCGATCCGGCGGCCCGCCGCCTCGAGCGACAGGTTGGCCTCGGCGCTGGCCTTGCCGCGCGCCCCCACCCCTTTCGCCCAGGCCTGGTTGTCGTAGACGCGGCGCATGAGCTCGGCGGCATGCTGCTCCGAGGGCTCGGCCCATTCCAGGTCGGCGTCGTAGGGCGGGATGGGCTTGCCCAGCTTCACGAGCTTGTAGGGGACGAGCAGGCTGTTGCTGTCGTCCATGAAGTCCACGTTGCCGGAAAAGTTGGTGGCGATCACGGGCTTGCCCATGAGCATGGCTTCGGCCATGGTGAGGCCCAGGCCTTCGCTGCGATGCAGGGAGACGTAGGCGTCGCAGGCGTCCATGAGGGACAGGACTTCGTCGGGGTTCAGGATCTTGTCGATGATGGTGATGTTGGCGCCCGCAGCGGCGTCGCGCAGCTCCTGCATCTGCGCCGGGTGCCTGTCGCCGAAGGAACTCTTGAGGACCAGGCGCACGGGTTCGTCCGGCCGGAAAGCCTGCTTGAACGCCCGAATCAGGCCCTTGGGATTCTTTCGCTCCATCACGCTCATCATGTGATACGTGAAGAGGAAGGTGAAGGGGCTCTCCTCCAGCCCGAAGTAGCTCTTGGTGCGTGCCGTGTACGGCGCCAGCTTGACGCCGGGAAACAGCGTGCGCACGGGGATGGAAAGGCGGTCCCGGAATCCGCGGGCGACGAACTCGGTCGCGGCCCACACTTCGTCGACCTTCTCCGCATGCCCGATCCATGAATCGGGGATCGAGTCGAACTCCCAGTACCAGTAGCCGACGCGATAGGTGCGGGGGTTGCGCTCGAACAGGTGGGCGCGCCGGTAGGCCTCGTCGAAGAACGGCTCGGGCTGGGTATGGATGACGGTGACGTCGTACGTCTCCATGCCGTGAAAGTCGACGTGATGAGGATCGTCCTTCGCGTCGGTCCACACATCGCGCAGCGAGGCGGAGACGCCGACGCGCCTCATGGCCTCCACCATGGATTCGGCGGAGACCCGCAGGCCGGAGGCATAGCAGAAGTGGCCGAGCATGTTGACGCCCGGCTGGACGAGCTCGCGCGCGACCGACGAGACATCGAGTCGCCTGCACCAGGCGCGAGCCGCGTCGGACACATCGGCCGCCGGCGACGACAGCCAGTCCAGCAATGCGCGCGCATGCACTTCGTCGGCCAAGGCGTCGGGATGTGCCTTGCGCCACCCACTTCGCGCCGCGTAGGCGTTTCGGATCTGAATGGATGGCTTCTCCCAGTCGGGCCAGGTCGACACATCGACCCACGGACCCGAGGCGCCGTATTCCGCAGCGAACCAGGCGCAGAAGGCCTCCCGGCCGAAGGCGGTCAACCCGTCGGGATGCAGTTCCTGCCACGCCGGTGTGAAGGCATAGGCCAGCATGAGCTCACGCACAGGATCCTGTGCCGCCTGGAGAAAGAGCCACCAGAGCTCTTCCTGGCGCAGGCCGGCTTCGCCCGACCCGTGATGCATGAGCCATCGGAAAAGGTGCGGCATGCCGGCCGGCGTCAAGCCGTGCGGCAACACGGGACCCAGCAAGGGATTCGCGAGGAAGGTCTGACGCGCGGCATCGGCCAGGCCTGCGTCCAAGGCATCGAGCACCCATTGCAGGGGCGCATCGCCCAGACGCAGCTGCGCAGCGCCTTCTTGCTGCAACCACTGGCCGAATGGGCCGGCTCGCCCAGTCTCCAGCGCCTGCGGGAATCGCGCCCGAACATCGGCGCGCTTGCGCCATAGATCGATGAGGAAGCGCGCAGCCGACCAACGGTCGGTCACGTCGCCAGGCGCGACAGGGGGCCAGAAGATGCTGTCAGGCGGCAACTCGGCGGCCTGGCGCACCGCTGCGTCGTCAAACAGGTCGAGAGGCGGAAGCACCGGCACGGGCATTCCCTGCTCACGCAGTGCGAGCCGCTCCCGCTCGACCTTGGCCAGGATCTCGAATGCGGTCGCGCGCGCCTGCGCTGCGGCGCGCTCGCGCAAGAACTCCAGGCGCTCACCCATGCGCCAGGGCGTGGCGAGCCACCAGGCACCCTTGGCGACACGCCTGGCATAGCGCTTCAACAATTGCTCAGCCATGGCGTTGGAGAAAGTCCTGATACGCGTTCTTGAGGCCCACCGCAAGCGGTGTGCGGGCTTTCCATCCGAGCGAGCCCAGCCGCCCTACGTCCAGCAGCTTGCGCGGCGTTCCATCGGGCTTGCTGGCGTCGAGCTTGAGCTCGCCCGCGTAACCGACCGTCGCCTTCACGAGTTCGGCCACTTCGCGGATGGTCACGTCCTCTCCCACCCCGATGTTGATCAGCGGGGTTACGTCGGGCCGGGTGAGTTCGGCGAATCTGTCCTCCGGGAGCCCGAGGAGGAACAGAATCGCCTCGCCCACGTCCGACGAATACATGAATTCTCTGCGCGGCGTACCGGAACCCCAGACCACCACGGCCGGGTCGGCCTTGGTCTTGGCTTCGTGGAAGCGCCGAATCAGCGCGGGCAGCACATGCGAATGCTCGGGGTGGTAGTTGTCGCCCGGCCCGTACATGTTGGTCGGCATGGCGGCAAGATAACGCGTGCCGTACTGGCGGTTGAAGGCCCAGCACGATTCCACCCCCGCAATCTTTGCGAGCGCGTAGGGGCGGTTGGTGGCTTCCAGAGGGCCGGTCAGCAGGTAGTCCTCTTTGATCGGCTGCGCGCAATCGCGCGGATAGATGCACGAGGAGCCGAGAAAGATCATCCGCTCGATGCCGGCCTCATGGGCCGCGTCGAAAACATTGAGCTGGATGCGCAGGTTGTTGTGCAGGAAGTCGACCGGAAAATTCGAGTTCGCGAGAATTCCGCCCACCTTGGCCGCAGACATCACGACATGATGAGGGCGGTGCTCCAGGAAGAACGCCCGAGTGGCGTCGCGGTCCTCCAGATCCAGTTCGCGATGCGTACGCGTGAGTACCTCGTAGTCGGCGCGGCCGCTCAGGGCCTGCAGCGTGGCCGTGCCGACAAGCCCCCTGTGGCCGGCGACGAATACCTTTTTCTTTTCCATCGTGGATTCCATGAAACTCGCAGTGAATGCAATCAAGAGCAGCGAATGGTGATGCTCAACGGCCGAGGAGCTGCCGGGCCAGCCGGATCATCGGATGCCAGATGGACCGTGTGGATCGGAATAGCGCATGCCGTTGTGAGAACGCGCGCAACCGGGCCCCGAGTGACGCGGCGACCTGTTCGGCGGGCGGTGGATCCGACGGCGCAAGGGCGGCGAACGCATGCTGGTAACGGCCCTCGTACAGCACTTCACTCGGCGTGAGGATGAAGCGCACCAGATCTTCCTCGGCCTGTTCCCATGCAGCGCGGCCCGCGACCGCGCTCTCCCTGGCCCGTGCGCCCAACCGTGCCACCTCGGAGAAATCGAGCGCCTTCGGATTCCGGATGTCGAAGAGCAGTCCGTTGACGCCGGGCAGGATGTATTCGTTCATGGTCCCTTGGTTGGGCGCCACCACGCACTGGCCCCGCCCCATGGCCTCCAGAAAGGACTGTCCGATTCCCTCCTCCACGCGCGGCGCGAAGTAGACATTCCCCCGCTCCATCACGGCATGGAGATCCGACTTGTGCTCGAACCACGTGGATGTAGTGATGTGATGCCTCGCGATGTCTTCCGGAGAGGGCAACTGTGGCGCGGGCGTGCCGGGATCGGTCGCGAGATGGATGTGGAAGCTGTCGAAGCGCACGCCCTCGATGAGCTGGCGAATGGTCTTCCACGGCAATTGAAGTTCCCGGCGCAGCCAGAAAAAGCCGTGCAGGCCTGCCCGCACCGGTACAGGCAAGGTCGTCGCAGGCTGGTAGTAACGGACGAAATGGCTGGCAATGCCGAAGGCGGTCGTCATCGATTGCAGCGCATTCGAGAAGTTCAGCACCTTCGAGCCCTGGAACGGCTCCCAGAACGCCGACAGGTTGTAGATCGGCCCTTGCCACAGCCCGAACTGGTCGAGCATCGGGATGTAGATGACGTTCGGGTGCGCCTGCCTGAAATAGGGCCCGTCCGGCCGGCAAAAGGACTGGAACATGATCACCACGTCGTGCGAGGCGACCTCGCGCCACGCCACGGGCGGGCCACCCTGCCAGGCATCGTCCCAGAACTGCTCGACCACGTGCCCGTGGCGCCGCAGTATTTCCGGCAGGAATTCGGTGGAACGGGTGGTTCGGTGGAACGAGTGGTCGATATAGGCTATTCGCGCCACGTCGATTACCCTCGAAGCCGCCGGTACCCGCGCGCGGCGGCGCCGTAGAGACCGGGGTGCTTGTAGAGAAGGCTCTTTGCCAGTTCCTTGACAGAACGCTTGAAAGTGGGCACCGGCGGCGGCACAGCACCGACTGCAGCCGCTGGCTCAGGAGCAACGGCCACGTCGACCGGGTGCTCGAGGGTCGCCATCGAGGCCCAGCCCAGAGCACTCAAGAAATCGGGCTTGCCCTCATGAGCCGCAAAGACTCTTCGCAGGAACAGCGTGTGGTTGCTCGGGCGGCCACCCTGCTCTGCGGCGAACGAGCCCGCCAGCACGAAGAAGCTGTGATAGAGCCCGCTGACTTCGATCGGGGACAGGAAATCGAAGCGATCGCTGACCACGCGCATGCATTCGATGCTGTGCTTGCGCACGTCGCCCGAAGTCCCGCCCAGCGAGTAGTTGACGGTGGGCTCGCGGGTATAGACGAAGCGAGCACCCGACTCCAGGCAGGTCATGATCCACTTGAAATCGGCAGCGATCTTGTATGCGATGTCGTAGGGCCCGGAGCGCTCATAGGCCGCGCGCGTAGCGTAGATGCCGTTGTGACAATCATTCGCGCAGGTGAAATAGCTCCCTGGGTGCACGAAGGCGGGATGCCATTCGTGGATGACCGCGCTATCGCGCACCAGCGCGGTCGTCAGCAGCAGCGCCGGGTCATCGCACAGGTCGCGCATGCGATAGGCAGCGATCTCGGCCGCATGCGGCTCCAGCCAGTCGTCCGAGTTCAGGATGCAGATCAACTGTCCACGCGCCAGCGGCACCGCCTTGTTGATCGCGTCGTACAGGCCGGCATCGGGCTCGGACACGTAGTAGTCGAGCCGGTCGCCGTACTGCTGGATGAGCTCGAGCGTGCCATCCGTCGAGGCGCCGTCCAGCACGATGTGCTCGACATTGCCGTAGGTCTGCTTCTGGACGCTCTCGATGGTCCGCGCCAACGTGGCAGTGTTGTTGCGCACCACGGTGACATAGCTGATCAAGGGCCAATCGGGACGGCCCGACTTCAACTGGCCCAGGGTCCGCAGCCCGCCTTCGACGCGATTCTCCACCCCCTTGTTGGGCAGATGATCTGCCCAGAGGGGCCAAGCGGCGTCGACGCGGCTCGACAACGGGGCGCCATGCGCAACAAAGGATGGCCCCAGGCTGCCATTTCGATATCCGAGGAAGCTGGCCTCGGTCAGGCTGTCCACGTTGATGGCTTCCAGCCCTTCCGGCGTTGCGGGCAGCACCGCAGGCCGGCGCCTTTGATGCGCGGGCCTGGCGGCATGCCGTTCGTATGCAGCGGCCAGCGTATCCATCACGATCTCGGCGCAGCGGTTCCAGTCGAAGAGGGAGGCCCTTTGGAGGCCCTTGGTAGAAAGCTCTTTCCTGAAGCTGTCGGAGGTGGCGATCTCGTGAATAGCGTTCGCAACGCCCTGGACGTCGTCGGCATCCAGCATGAAGCCAGCGTCCCCTACTACCTCCGGAAGCGATGAATTGTCCGCGCAGATCACCGGTGTGCCGCAGGCCATTGCCTCCAAAGGAGGTAGGCCGAATCCTTCGTAGCGCGACAGGTAGACGAAGCAAAGCGCGTCGCTGTAGAGCGCCGACAGGTCGTCGTCGTCCACGAAGCCGGTCAGGACGATGCGATCGCGCCACGGGCCGGCGGCCGCAAGCGCCTCGTCCAGCTTCTCGAGCTTCCATCCGGACATGCCGGCGAGCACCAGGCGCATATCGCTCCCGCCGTGCTCCTCCATGTATCGAACGAAGGCGTTGACCACCTGGTCCAGGTTCTTGCGAATCTCCAGCGTCGCCAGGCTCAGGACGTACGGCACGCCCGCGGGGACACCGTACTTTGCCCGCGCCCTTGCTCGCTCGCCGGCGTCGGTGCAAGGCTTGAAGCGCTCGCCCGCGGCCAGCGGGATCACGGTCACCTGTGCGGGGCTCAGGTCGGGGCGATAGGCCAGCAGCTCCTTCCGGGTGTACTCGGAGATCGCGAAGATCACCGTGCGCTCATCGAGGCTGGCGACGATGTTGCGCACTTCCGTCGACGCTTCCAGGCTGAAGTACTCGGGCCGATGGATCGCTATCAGGTCGTAGATGATGTGCGCCTGAAGAACGTTCTCGTCGTCCAGCCAAGCGCTTGGCGCAACGCCGAACGGGGAAAGAAGGATGTCGGCGTCGCCAGAAGGCGCGATCGGGCTGTCGTGCAGCTTGCCGGGCAGGCGCCTCGCTGCAACGTACTCACTGGTCCTGAGCTCGTCGCCCGGCCGCACGAACAGGCGCGGGCTGAACCGCGAAGAAACCGCCAGCCTCCCATAGAGCTCGTCGCAGACGCGATAGACGCCGGTCTTCACGCCCTGCGCCAGTACATACATATCCAGCGCCAGGCGCGGTTTCATTTCACTCATCATTCAATAGATACAGGCAAACGTGCGGGGGGCGGGTACGCGACATCGGCCCGCGGCACGCTGCTCCCACCTGCAAGGCACGCCATTGGGACACAAGGCGGAGCACGATTCGGGCCTGGCCACGAACCGAAACGAAAAAACATCGGAGAAAATGTATCTGCCCTCTCTCTGAAAGTGGGCGTTCGCCTCTGCGTTTGCACGCCGGCGCCTCGCTTCTTCTAGGTCTTGCCATGGCTTGTTTCTCCCGCATGCAGAGCACGCCTCAAGCTCGCCGCCAGCTTCCGATTTTACGGGGGCAAGCGAGAGGGTCGATTCTCAAGCATCTGCCCGCGAAAAGCCGCCGCGGGCTTTAGGGCAAAATCCCCAGGTTCAGCGCCATGCGGATGGCGCGCCTGTACTTATCGGAAGGACCCCATGAAGAAACGTGCTGTAGTCACGGGCATCACTGGCCAGGATGGCGCCTATCTCGCCGAACTCTTGCTGAACAAGGGCTATGTCGTCTACGGCACATACCGCCGCACCAGCTCCGTCAACTTCTGGCGCATCGAGGAGCTCGGCATTCAAGACAACCCCGACCTGCACCTCGTCGAGTACGACCTCACGGACCTCGGCAGCTCGCTGACCCTCATCAAGGAAGCAGCCCCCGACGAGGTCTACAACCTGGCAGCACAGAGCTTCGTGGGCGTGAGCTTCAACCAGCCCGACGCCACGGCGCAGATCACCGCCATGGGCGCATTGCATCTCCTCGAAGCGATTCGCCTTACCAATCCGAAGATCCGCTTCTACCAGGCGTCCACCTCCGAGATGTTTGGCAAGGTGCAGGCCATTCCGCAGGTGGAGGACACCCCCTTCTATCCCCGCAGCCCCTATGGCGTGGCAAAGCTGTTCGCCCACTGGATGACCATCAACTACCGCGAGAGCTACGACATCTTCGGTTGCAGCGGCATCCTCTTCAACCACGAAAGCCCGCTGCGCGGGCGCGAGTTCGTGACGCGCAAGATCACGGACGGCGTGGCCAAGATTAAGCTGGGCAAGGCGGAAATGCTGGAGCTGGGCAATCTGGGCGCCAAGCGAGACTGGGGCTTCGCCAAGGAATACGTCGAGGGCATGTGGATGATGCTGCAGGCCAAGGAGCCGGACAGCTTCGTGCTGGCCACCAACCGGACAGAGACGGTCCGGGAATTTGTCGACATGGCCTTCAAGGCAGCCGGCTACGAGCTGCGCTTCGAAGGCACGGAACAGAACGAGATTGGCGTCGACGTGAAGACGGGCAAGACACTGGTGCGCGTGAACCCGAAGTTCTACAGGCCGGCGGAAGTGGATCTGCTGATCGGCAACCCGGCGCGGGCCAAGGAGAAGCTCGGGTGGGAGCCGACGACGACGTTGGAGCAGTTGTGCACGATGATGGTGGAGGCGGATCTGCGTCGGAACGCCGAGGGGCGCTCATTCTGACCGCTCCCGCGGACGCAGCGATGGGGCCGCGCAAGCGGCTCCGTCAAGTTCGCCATGCGCGCCCGAGCACCCCATCTATGGGACGAGCCTAACCGCCCATTGCCGCCGTCTTCCGCTCGGGTCGGCTCTCGCGAGTGGTTTTTTCTTGTCGCTGGAGCGCGCCTTGGAGTGCCTCACAAACCCGCGCCACGTCATCATCCGTCATCGTGGGATAGCTGGGAACGGATAGGCCCCGTGCAGCAATGTCCTGCGCGATCGGAAACTTCTCATCGCTCCGGTACATCGGCATGGTGTGCGCACAGTAAAACACGGGCCGCGTATCGACGGCGGCTTCGCTCATGTCCTGCATGAGACGATCTCTGTCTGTGCCCGGCGGCAGAAGCAGGCTGACCAGCCAATCGGAACCGATGACATCGCGGTTCGCCACCTGAAAGGTGACGGGAAGACGCGAAAGCCGTTCCCTGTATGCGGTGGCGATGCTACGTTTGCGCGCCAACACAGGCTCGAGGCGCTCGATTTGCGCCAGACCGATGGCAGCGGCAATGTTCGTCATCCTGTAGTTGAAGCCCAATACCTCGTGCCAATACCGGCGCGTCAGGGATTGACCTTGCCCCTTGGTCATGCGCAGCCGAGCAGCCAGCGCATCGTCGTTTGCGATCACTGCGCCACCCTCACCGGTGGTCACCGTCTTGTTACCAAAGAAACTGAAGGTGCCGACATCCCCGAAGGTGCCGACGTGCTGGCCTGCGATGGTTGTTCCGAGCGACTCAGCGCAGTCTTCGATGACCCTGAGTCCGTGCCGTTCGGCGACCTTCATCAACGCCGCCATGTCACAGGCGCCACCGAACAGGTGAACGGGCATGATGGCCTTGGTCCTTGGCGTGATTCGGCGCTCTACATCCGCAGCATCCAGCTGCCAGTCACCCCTGCGACTCTCAGCAAACACCGGTGTCGCTCCCGTCTGTGCAATCGTGTTGACCGATGCGATATAGGTGAACGTCGGAACGATCACTTCGTCACCAGGGCCAATGTCCAGACAATGAAGCGCAAGGTGCAGGGCGACCGTGCCATTGCATACGCTGATCGCGTGCGGCGCGCCGGTCGTCGACGCTATAGCGGCTTCGAACTTGCCGATAAACGCTCCGATGGACGAGATCCAACTGCTGTCTACACATTCGAGCACATATTTGCGCTCGTTTCCCGAAAGGTCAGGCTCATAGACGGGGATGGTGCGCATGGCCTCTTTCTGCGTCGGAAGGGTTTGTCTTGTAGTCATGGCGAATTATCGCGAGATGTGCTTCGTCGCTTGAGCAGCAGGGTCAGCGCGTCCTGAGCACGCGCCCCGGCCGGGTCTTCTTCCCCCAGACCGAAGCTGGCGAGCGTGCCCCTGAGAGCACGCAAAGCTTCCATCCTGGGCCGCCGCTCGACGGTCTCTTGTAGCAGAGGCAGGAGCGCATCGGTGTAAGCGGAGGGCGCATGACGGCGGGCCGCAAGCGCATGGGCCCGCTCGCCGAGCATCTGGATATGGGAAGGATCGCGCAACAGGCGCTCCAGATGTCGCATCACGTCGACGGCTTCGTCATGCGGCGAACACTTCAGCAGGGTATCGTCCGGGAGCTCGGCATAGCAGCCGTGGTCCGTTACAAGTGTCGGCCGCTTGGAGCACATGGCCAGAATCAGCGAAGCCGAGGCGCCCTCCAATACTGGGTTGCGAAGGCACGATATGACATCGACATCGCGCAACCGAAAGGGAAGATCGTCGTCCGTCACCCATCCGGTGAATTCCAATGGCGCCACGCCCATTGCCCTCGCAAGCCGCTCGAGCCGGGTACGCTCGGTTTCGACGATTGCGCCAATCACCTTGATCCGGCAGCGCGAGCGCAACTCATAGGACGAAGCGACGGCCATAACGATCTGATCGATTCGCTTGTTGGCATTGGCATGCCCCACGGTGGCGATCGTGATCCGATTCCAAACCGCGGGCATCGGCGGCAGGTCGGGGTATGCAAATGCCAGGGGGATGACCGCGACAGGACCAGGACACGACCGACGCAGGCGCGGCGCGTAGTGCTCCGCATGCGCAACAGCCGCCTGGGTCTGGCAGGCCAGCCATTCGAGCATCGGCCGATGCTTCATAACGTTCGCCAAGTCGTGCAGAAAGGGCTCGCCGCTCGGCCAGGCGTCCTCGCCGTAGGTTCGCGTCGTCAACTCCCGCAGCGCCGCTTCGTCTCCGTCGAGCCAACAATAAGCAAGATCTGCCAGGAACGCATCGTGGAAGATGCCCACCGCGTCCAGGTCGCGCAGCTTGGGCAGGAGCGCACCGTGAAAACCGAGATGATCGCCAATCTGCGCCACTGAGACATCGAACTCACGGCGAATATCGTGCCCCGACCAATGTGCCGCCACCTCGACTCCGCAGGCTGCGGGCAGCGGGGGCAGATCCAACGCTTCCCCAATCTCGGTACGGAAGATGGTGAGTTCATGTCCGCGTCGTTGGAGTTCGAAAGCCACTTGCGACGCCGATCTGGCAATTGCAGATTCGGCATTCCAGGGCGTCAGCCAAGCGATCTTCAGGCGGCTCATGAGACCAACTTCTCGATCGTGGCGGACCAGGTCAGCTCCTCTGCATTCATGGCCGCGCGTCCTGCGCAACCGAGTCGGGCAGCGCGGGCCGGATCACCTGAAAGCGCAGCGAGTGCCGCGCCCAAGGCTTCAGGGTCGGGTGCGGACACCAGCCCGGTCTCGTCGTGACGCACGATGTCGAGGACACCGCCCGCGTCAGTCGTAGTCAGCACCGGCTTGGCGGCCTGAAAGGCTTCCATCGTGCAGTAGCCCAATGAATCCTCATCGAATGGAAGATAAGCAACGGCAAGCGCACGGTTCACAAGTTCGGCCAATTCGCGGCGGGGAACAAACCCAAGCCTGAGTTCCAGGCGATCTCCAACGCCCTCCTCTGCAGCAAGGCGCCTCAAGGTCATCGCGTCTTCGGCTGAGTCTGGCGGTCCCGCTATCACCAATCGCGTCGAGGTCGCGTAACGAAGCGCACGGATCAACAAATGCTGTCGCTTGCCCGAGTTCACGCGTCCCGTGGCCAATACGTAGCCGTCGCTGTCACCGCCGGGAAACAGTTCCGGATCGTTGAGTGGCGGCCTCAATACCTCGCTGGCGACGCCGTTGTAGTGCGCCAGGCGCCGTGCGGTTGTCGGCGCGTTGGCAAATATTCGTCGTGATTCGGCGAAGGCCGCGTTGTCGGCCGTGCGAATTGCCCGAACAATTTCAACTCCGCGCGCATCGGAAGAAATGTTGCTTTGACCCGCATCGAGCAAGTCATAAGCCTGGCGATACTGATGAAGAAGCCAAAGAACCTTGTCGTGCCAGGGCACCAGATACGCCGGAAACTTCAACGCGATGACTCGATCGACGTTGTAGAGCCGCAATCTCTTCGCGATGAGCATTTCGTCGATCAGACGCTCGGCAGGATTCCAGGTGAACGGAATCCGGAATCCCTCCGCCTCCACGCCAGCCGCTTGGAGCCTGTCAACGAGATGGAAGAACAACTCCTCGGCACCACCGTGGACAAAAGGAACCATCGTGCTCAGCACAAGCACTTTCATGCGAGCAACCTGGCAATGACGGTGTCCCAGTCGATGCCGAGTTCGAAGACGCGGTCGCTCGCCGCTTGGCCCAAGCGGCGCGCCAAATCGCGATCTTCGTACAGTCGATCGAAGGCATTGGCGACGGCCTCCGGCGTAGGCTCCGCGACGAGACCGGTCACGGCGTCGGTGACGAATTCCGGCACACCGCCGGAATCGGTGACCGTGATCGTGCATCTCTTTGCGTGCGCGGCCTCGATGGTGGGATACCCATAGCTGTCTTCGTCAAAAGGCAGATAGGCGGACGCGAGAGCATTTTCGAGTCGAGCCGCCTTCTCCTCCTCCGTTATCCAACGCGCCTCCACGGTGACGCGCTCTTCGACGCCGAGCCGCCGCGCGGCGCTCTCCAACTCACCGATGTACGCTGCACTCATCGAAGTGCCGCAAAGGCGAAGACGCACCGGCGAACGGGTATGCGCCAGCGCCTGCACCATCAAGTGCTGGCGCTTGTGGTGCTCCATGCGGCAAACGGACACGATCTCGCCGCCGTATTCTCCGCTGCGGAAAATCTCGGGCCGCAGGATTGGTGGATACAGAATCTGACTGTCGACCTTGTTGAAGTCTCTCAGGCGATCGCCAACGACGCGCGAATTCGTGAAGACGGCATAGGCCTCATCGAGCGCAACATTGTCCGCATCCATGACTGCCGCGCGCATCGCACGCCCCCGAGCATCATCGGGCACTGGACAATACTGCGTCTGCCACAGGTCATAGAACATGCGGATGTGATGAATGAACCACACGACCTTGCGAGGATGGCGCACGACGTGCGCCGGCGGTCGAATCGTGATTACCCGATCGAAATAGTCATCGAGCTTCATCATCCGAATCGCGGCCATTTGAGGGAGTATGTGCTCCATCTCGTCGGTATAGGGGATGTAGACGATCTCTGCCTGGTGCCCTCGCTCCACCAGTTTTTCGTGCAGCCAATCGACGATGAAGCGGCCGCCCCCCTTCACCAGCGGAACCGCTGTCGAGATGATGCCGACCTTCACTGCAAATCTTTCCTGCGCAGCGGGCGGGCCGGGACGCCGCCGACCACTGCTCCGTCCGGCACGTCGGAAACAACCGCCGAGCCTGCGCCGATCACAACGTCTGCCCCTATGCGAATCTGGGGACGGACAGCACTCCCGACCCCGACGAGCGTCCGGTCTCCCACGGACACATTGCCGGCCAACGCGCAACCGGGCGCCACATGTCCGGCGACACCCAGAAAATTGTCGTGGTCGAGCACCGCCCCTGTATTGACAATGGCCATATCCGAGATGAAGGCTTCGGTGCCGATCACGGCACGGGCCATCACCACGACCCCAGCGCCAAGTCGCGAGCTTGGCGAAACCAGGGCTGAAGGATGCACGGCGGCCGGAAGTTCAAAGCCCATGGCCTGAACCATCCGACCCAGGCGCTCTCTAGATCGGTTGCCTCCGAGCGCGATGACCGCGGACGACACGCCGTCGGCCAAAAGCGCTGGCAATGCCTCGTCGCCGCCCAGAACCGGCACACCCAGCACCTTGTCTCCTGCGGGAGACGGATCGACCAGACCAACCACATCCCATTTTCCGGAGGCCTGAAGCAACTCGATCACCACCTTGGCGTGACCTCCCGCCCCTACGACGACGATGCGTCGATTCAGTGTCTTCTTCATCCGACCTGGAGCTCCGGGTACATCTCGAGCGGTTGCCGCGACATGAGCAAATTGAGCGAAACGACCGAGCCGAGCGCGTCGGTGGGACGCAAAGGGGTTACCACACCGCTCATCTCGTGAATTTCATACGCAGTGAATCCGGAAGACTTGAATTCAGCGAGCCATTCTTCGGTCGAAATGCCCGCCCGTTGAAGATGGACAGGGCCGAATTCGACCAACAGCAACAGTTCGGGGCTCTCGCGAATGATCCGACGCATCCCGCGCCAGACGTGCGGCTCGAAGCCCTCCGCATCTATCTTCACGAGGCGCACGGGCTGCTGCGGCTCGATGAGGGAATCGATGGTCTTCACTTCCACGTCCTCCGCCTCCTTCGATGTCGGCAGGCTCAGCAGCGACGACTCACCCAGAATGCCGGATAGATGAAGGCGCGCCATTCCAGGCTGATCCCCGGCAGCGCACTGCTGCACGACCACCCTGTCGCCGAGGAAGTTCAGCGCAATGCTCTGCCGCAATAAGGAGGCCACTCGCGAACCCGGTTCGATGGCAAGTACATGGCCCTTAGGGCCGACTTTCCTGGCAGCCGGGAGTACGGTCAGCCCGATGTGAGCCCCGACATCGACGACATAGTCGCCTTCGCGCAGCAGCGCCGTCATGACCTTGATGGTCCCGGGCTCCAGGCGGCCACCCGACTCCCATACGGCCGCCAGCAAGGTCCGATCCTCGGCGGGCACGAGGAGAAAGCCATCGGGGGTCTGCAGCATCACCTCGCTGCCGAGAGAAAGCGATGAGCGCTGAAGGAGAGCATCGATGCGCGACAGCAGGCGTGCCTCAGCGACGGCATCCTCGGAGCGACCTGCGGCAATTCCCGCCGATGTGAGCGATACGCGTTCGGCCGCAGCTTCGATCGTGCTCACCGTCTCCGCCTGGTCCTTCCGCAGTGCGTCGATAGCGACTCGAAGGCTTTCGAACCTCTGGCCCGCGAGTTCCTCCCCTGACTTGAGTGCAGCAAGTACCGCGACGCAATCGCGCTCGATGGCATCGAGACGTGCAGAATGCCCTCGATCGATGGCATCCAGTCGTGCCGATTGGTCGATGGCGGATTGGAGGCGCGTTTGGAATCGGTTGAGGAGCGGCAGGATCAGCGGCCGAATGCCGCGTAGACCCTTGCGTCCCACCCGTCGAAAAAGGCTCAGTTGCTCTTGTGGCCGTGGAGTATTCAATTGTGGACAGTCTCCGTCTGCGATAAGCGGATCTCCCGTGTACGCGGCATGTTGCCCCGTGGAGCAGCGCTTCGGCCTCGATGGAAGGCGAGAATGGTATCAGGCCGGTGGACACCACAGCGGGACGAGGCAGGGCCGGGCACGAGGGCGGCGAGCCTTGCGACACTTGCGATAATCACTCGCCAGCTGCAGCCTTCGTCCCAGTTTCGACCCCCGGGCTCGGCCTGAATCGGCGCAGTTGTCCCCGTCTTCGTGCGCGCCCCCACCCCCAAAACTCAGCGCAGCCAAAGGAGAAATTTTGAAAGCAGTCATTCTTGCCGGCGGCCTGGGAACCCGGATCTCCGAGGAAACCCATCTCAAGCCCAAACCGATGATCGAAATCGGGGGCAAGCCCGTGCTCTGGCACATCATGAAGATCTACTCCGCCCACGGCATCCACGACTTCATCATCTGCTGCGGCTACAAGGGGTACATCATCAAGGAGTACTTCGCCAACTATTTCCTGCACATGTCCGACGTGACCTTCGACATGGAGCACAACCAGATGCGGGTGCATCAGCGCTACGCCGAGCCATGGAAGGTGACCCTCGTCGATACCGGGGAGGAAACGATGACGGGCGGTCGCCTCAAGCGGGTGTCGGAGCATCTCCTGGAAGAACAGGATTTTTGCTTCACATACGGCGACGGGGTGGGCAGCATCGACATCACGAAGCTCGTGGCGTTCCATCGTGCCAGCAAACTCAAGGCGACCCTGACGGCGACATTGCCTCCCGGCCGCTTCGGCGCGCTGGACTTGCGCGATGACAAGGTGATGGCGTTCAAGGAAAAGCCCATGGGCGACGGCGGCCTCATCAATGGGGGCTTCTTCGTGCTATCACCATCAGTGATCGACTACATCACGGACGATCACACGGTCTGGGAAAGGGATCCCCTGGAGCGTCTGGCAGAGGAGGCGCAACTCGGCGCCTACCGACACGAGGGGTTCTGGCAGCCGATGGACACGCTCCGCGACAAAACCTACCTCGAAGAACTCTGGCAGAGCGGCAAGGCGCCTTGGAAGGTTTGGTGATGCGCAGCGATTCTTTCTGGTCCGGCAAACGGGTTTTCCTGACGGGCCACACCGGGTTCAAAGGCGGTTGGCTGGCGCTGTGGCTGGCTAAGCAAGGCGCCACCGTTACAGGGTACGCACTCGCCCCTTCGACTCAACCCAGCCTTCATGCGCTCACGGCGCCAGCGGCAGCTGCCCACTCCGTCATCGGCGATATCCGCGACCTCGATGCAGTGCGCCAAGCCATGCACGCGTGCGCGCCGGACATAGTGTTCCATCTCGCCGCCCAGCCGCTCGTTCGCCGCTCCTATTCGGATCCGGTCGAGACCTATTCGACCAACGTCATGGGGACGGTCAACCTGCTCGAAGCTATTCGTTCGTGCCCCTCCGTGCGCTCGGTTGTCGTCGTCACGAGCGACAAGTGTTACGAGAATCGTGAATGGCAATGGGGCTACCGCGAGAACGAGCCGATGGGCGGCTACGACCCATACAGCAACAGCAAGGGCTGCGCGGAACTTGTCGCAGCCTCCTATCGATCGTCTTTCTTCAATGAAGCCCGGCACGTCGAGCATGGCGTCGCCTTGGCCACGGCCCGCGCCGGCAACGTCATCGGCGGGGGCGACTGGTCGGACGACCGGCTCGTGCCCGACCTGCTTCGCGCCTTCGGCGAAAATCGGGCCGCGGAAGTTCGCAATCCCTCCGCCGTGCGTCCTTGGCAGCACGTGCTCGAACCGCTGCACGGCTACATGATGTTGGCGGAAAAGCTGTACACCGAAGGCGCGCCATGGGCCCAGGCCTGGAACTTCGGCCCCCACGATTCAGACACGCGACCCGTGTCCTGGATCGCCGACAAGCTGACGGCGCTGTGGGGCGGCAACGCGCAGTGGCGCACCGAGGTGCGCAAGGATCAACCTCACGAGGCCAATTGGCTCAAGCTGGACTGCTCCAAGGCTCGGCAAACCCTCGGCTGGATTCCGCGTTGGGACTTGCCTCGAAGCCTTGGCGCGATCGTCGAGTGGCAACAAGCCTGGCTAGCCGACCGCGACATGACTGACTTCACCCTCGAACAGATCGAGCAATACGAAAGCACCCCCACTCATGACTGAAGTCTCATTTCAGAAGAACGAACTGCGCAAGAAGATCTTGGCGCTGGTGGCCGAATACGGCGAACTGGCCGGCAAGCCGCAACCCTTCGTTCCGGGCGAAACGCTGATCCCGCCCTCCGGCAAGGTCGTCGGCGCACCCGAAATGCAATTGATGGTCGATGCTTCGCTCGACGCCTGGCTGACCACGGGCCGCTTCAATACCTTGTTCGAAAGTCGCCTGGCCGCCTATATCGGGGTGAAGCACCTGATCACGGTCAACTCCGGCTCTTCAGCGAACCTGGTGGCGTTCTCGACCCTGACATCGCCCAAGCTCGGGGATCGCGCCATCAAACCAGGCGACGAAGTCATCGGCGTTGCGGCCGGCTTTCCGACGACCGTCAATCCGATCCTTCAATGCGGCGCGGTGCCGGTCTTCGTCGACGTTCACATTCCGACCTACAACATCGACGCCGATCTGCTTGAAGCGGCCATCGGCCCACGCACCAAGGCCATCATGCTGGCCCACACGCTGGGCAACCCCTACAACCTGAAGGTGGTCAAGGCGGCCTGCGAAAAACACGGGCTCTGGCTGGTGGAGGACTGCTGTGACGCGCTCGGGTCCCGATACGAGGGCCAACTGGTCGGCACCTTCGGCGACATCGGCACCCTGAGCTTCTATCCGGCCCACCACATCACGATGGGCGAGGGCGGCGCGGTGTTCACCAACAGCGATGAGCTTCGTCTTGTTGCCGAATCCATCCGAGACTGGGGACGTGATTGCTATTGCCCGCCTGGCAAGGACAACACTTGCGGCAAGCGCTTCTGCTGGAAGCTCGGCGATCTGCCCGAAGGCTACGACCACAAGTACACCTATTCACACCTCGGCTACAACCTGAAGATCACCGACATGCAAGCCGCCTGCGCGCTTGCCCAGCTTGATCGGTTGGATGGCTTCATAGCTGCCCGCAAGAAGAATTTCGACTATCTGAAGGAGCGTCTGCGCGGGGCCGAAGAGTTCCTGGAATTGCCGGAAGCCACTGTTGGCTCGGAACCATCGTGGTTCGGCTTTCCGATCACCCTGCGCGAAGCGGCCAACACCCGGCGCGTCGACTTGCTGACCTATCTCGACCAACAGAAGGTCGGGACGCGTCTGCTGTTTGCCGGCAACCTTGTTCGCCAGCCTTACATGGCCGGCCGCAACTATCGCGTGGTCGGCGAGCTCAGGAATACCGACCGCATCATGAACGACACGTTCTGGGTCGGCGTCTACCCTGGGCTCACGGAAGACATGCTCGACCACACCATCGAGAGCATTGAAACTTATCTCGGTTTGCGATTTGACTGACCCCATTCCACCCGTGCCGGCAATGGATCTCGATGAGGTCCTGCGCATGACCTCTCCGGATGTATGGACCGGATTGCGCAAGCAGTCGCTGTTCATCACCGGAGGCACGGGTTTCGTGGGCAAATGGCTGCTCGAATGCCTGTTGCATGCCGAGCGGGCGATGGGGCTTGGCATCACGTTGACGGTGCTGACGCGCGACCCCGAAGCCTTCGCCCGAACCAGCCCGCATCTCGCGCTTTCGTCGGCCGTGACGCTGGTCTGCGGCGACGTGCAGGACTTCTCGGTTCCAACTGGCGAGTTCTCCTCGGTGATCCACGCCGCCCTCCCAGTCGCGCCGCAGTCCGGCGGCGGCAAACTCGACCAGTTGGCCCTGGCGGGCGCGCGGCGCGTTTGCGAGTTCGCTGCGTCCAGCCGGGTGCGACGACTCCTGCACATCAGCTCCGGTGCGGTCTATGGCGCTCAGCGCACTGCCGCTCCGTTGGCGGAGGAAGCGAGCTGGGATGACGCAGAGATCGTCAATGACTACACGCGCGGCAAGCGCCTCGCCGAGACGGTTGTCTTGCAGCACCGTCCTTTCGACGTGGTGATCGCACGCTGCTTCGCGTTCATCGGCCCCTGCCTGCTTCCGTCGAGCGGCGCGGCCGCTGCCCAGTTCATCGAGGATGCAGCGAGCGGCCAAGGCATTGTCGTGCAGGGCACCGGCGAAGCCATGCGCACCTATCAGTACGCAGCCGACATGGCGCGCTGGCTTTTGAGCTGCCTGGTCCTCGGGACGCCTGGCCGCGTCTACAACATCGGAAGCGACAGAGCGGTCACAATTGCCCGTCTGGCGTCGGAAGTGACACGGCTTGCTGGCACCGGTATCCCCCCACGCATCGCCGGCCTACCCACGCAGGGGCTTGCAGGCCATCGCTATATACCCGACCTGCGACGCGCACGCGCGGAGCTCGGATTGGCCAACGCTGTCGATCTCGAAGAAGCGATTCGACGAACTCTCGCATGGCGCCGGCAAGCGCCAGACGCAACTTCAACGGCTTCAATATGAAACCCTCCTTCCATCCCGCAAAACTGCGGAAGACGGTCGTCGAAATGGCGTTCGCCGGCAACGCTGTCCACCTGGGTTGTGCCTTCTCGATCGTCGAGTTGCTCTCGCGACTCTATAGCCGCCATATGCGCTATGACGAGACGAACCCCGACGATCCGGCACGCGACTACCTGGTGCTGAGCAAAGGCCATGGCGTGATGGCGCAGTACGCCTGCCTGTACGAGTTGGGCTGGCTCGATCGCAAGGACATCGACAACTACTTTCATGACGGATCGCGGCTCAAAGGCCTCTCCGACGCGCACGTGCCGGGCTGCGAAGTGACCGCCGGTACGCTGGGCCACGGGCTCTCTGTCGGGGTGGGTCTGGCGCTCGCGGCAGCCCGCAAAAAGACGGGGCAAAAGTGCTACGCCGTCGTTGGCGACGGCGAGATGAACGAAGGGCCGATCTGGGAGGCGATGCTGTTCGCGGCCCATGCCAAGCTGGACAACCTGATGGTCATCGTCGATGCGAACGGGTTCCAGGCAATGGGGACCACCGACGAGGTGATGCAACTCGGAGACCTCTGCGCAAAGTTCTCCGCTTTCGACTTCGACACGCAGCAGGTCGACGGCCACGACCTCGATGCCATCTCCGCCGCAATCGAGGGCCTGGAGGCCAGGAAGAACGGCCGCCCGAAGGCGCTGATGGCCAAGACCGTCAAGGGCAAGGGCGTCTCCTACATGGAGAACGTCAACGCCTGGCACTACTCGCGCTTGAACCCGGACCTGTATGCACAGGCCCTGCGCGAACTCGAAGGAACAACGCCATGAGAACGGCATTTTCCAACGCCCTCGTCGAGGCCGCCACACAGGACGAGCGCGTGGTTCTCTTGACCGGAGACCACGGCTACGCATTGTTCGACGAGTTCCGCAAGCGATGCCCGGGTCAGTACATCAATGCCGGCATCGCCGAACAAAACATGGTCGGTGTCGCTGCCGGCTTGGCGAAGGCAGGGCTGCGGCCCATCGTCTACGGCTTGAGTGCCTTCGTTCCCGTGCGCGTGCTGGAACAAATCAAGATCGACGTCTGCTACGAGAAGCTTCCGGTCATCTTCACCGGCGACGGAGCAGGCCTCGTCTACAGCACCCTTGGCACCAGCCACCAGAGTTTTGAGGACATCGCCTGCCTGCGGGCCGTGCCGCACATCGACATCATGTCCCCCTGCGACGCCCATGAGCTGACCGCCTGCATGAGGATGGCGCTGCGCGAGGAAACTCCGGTGTACATCCGCATGGGCAAGGCCGACGTCGGGCAGGTTCATGCCTCCTTGCCGCAGCTGCGGCGCGGCGAACTCCTGCAGGTCCGCAACGGCCGACATCCCGTAGCGCTGATCGCCACCGGGTCCATGGTCAAGTCAGCTTGCGCCCTTGGGGACGAGCTTGACGCCTCCGTCTGGAGCGCGCCGTGGCTCAAGCCGCTCCATGCGCAGCAACTCGACGCGCTCGCCCGAAGCGCCACGGCGCTCATAACGCTCGAAGAGCACTCGACGTCGGGAGGGCTGGGGGGCGCTGTCCTGGAAATGCTCTCCGAGACCGCCCCGCTGCCGGTGCTGCGCGTCGGCATCGGCGAGCGCTTCTCGGAGACATGCGGCAGCTACGCGCATGCGATTCGCGAGCATGGCCTGGACCTCGCCTCGGTCCGCGCAAGGGTTCTTCCCTTCGCAGCCCGATGGAAGGCCTCCTGAAGTGGTGAGTTCGCAGCTCTTTCGCTTCCTGCTCGTCGGCGGATTGAACACCGTCGTAGGCTACGGGCTCTTCGCCGGGTTCACCTGGGCCGGCGTTCCGTATCCGATCGCGATCGGCCTGGCGACCGTGCTGGGCGTCGCCTTCAACTTCCAGAGCACAGGACGGCTTGTCTTCGGCGGTGCTCCGTTGTCTCACCTCGGCCGCTTCGTCGCCGTCTACGTCGTGGTCTATCTCGTGAACGTCGGCTCGGTAGCCCTTCTGCTGCGCACCGGGCTCAATGTCTACCTCGCGAACGCCTTGGTCATTCTCCCATTGGCTCTTCTTGCCTTCGTGCTCCAGCGCCGATTCGTCTTTGAAGTTTCATGAAGCACATTACCGTCGTCACCCCTTGCTACAACGAGGAAGACAATGTCGAAGAGGTCTACCGGCAGACCCGCGAGGTCTTCGCGACCATCGAAGGCGTGAGCTACGAACACCTCTTCATCGACAACTGTTCGTCCGACCGCACGCCGGACCTGCTGCGTGTCATGGCCGCAGCCGATCCCCATGTCAAGGTGATCCTGAACGCGCGCAATTTCGGGCACATCCGCTCGCCATACCACGGCTTGCTGCAGGCAGGCGGCGATGCGGCCATCCTGCTCGTCTGCGACCTCCAGGATCCACCGGAACTCATCCGGAATTTCCTGGACGAGTGGCGCAAGGGAGCGAAGCTGGTCATTGGCGTCAAGCCGAGTGCGGACGAGTCGAGCTTGATGTTCGCGATACGGCGGATGTACTACCGGACAGTGACGCGCATTGCGGACGTCAAGCTCATCCAGAACTTCACCGGATTCGGCCTCTACGACAGGCAGGTGCTGGAGCAGTTGCGCAGGATCGACGATCCCTACCCCTATCTTCGAGGCCTCATCTCGGAGGTGGGCTTCGAGCCCGTCCAGATCCCGTACAACCAGCCTCGGCGCAAGCGAGGCATCACGAAGAACAACTTCTACACGCTGTACGACATCGCAATGCTGGGCATCACCTCGCATTCGCGCGTGCCCTTGCGAATTGCAACCATGGCGGGCTTCGTCCTTTCCGGCTTGAGCCTGCTCATCTCGCTGATCTATCTCGTGCTGAAGCTCGTCTTCTGGAACGAGTTCTCCGCCGGCACTGCGCCAATTCTGATCGGCATGTTCTTCTTTGCGTCGGTGCAGTTGTTCTTTATCGGACTGCTGGGGGAATACGTAGGCGCAATTCTTACGCACGTGATGAAAAGACCGCTGGTCGTTGAGCGGGAAAGAATCAACATGGACATTGCATCGGATATTTGAAAGCTGTATCGATGCGTCGCAACGTAGTTCTTTCCGTAGTCTTGCCGCTTGGCATTCTCTTGGCACTGTTTTTTCGATTTGGTCCGTATATACAGTCGCTCAGTTTCGACTTGGCCCAGCACTATTTCCTTGTCGACGAAATAATGAAGCATGGCGCCGTCCGGCCGCCGCCGATTCCCAACATCGCGACCATGGCCATCTACCCTCCCGGGTCTCACTGGATGGCTGCACTCATCGGGTGGGTGGGTGGATCAGGTCTTGTAGGTATCACGCTGGTGACCATCTCGGCGGTTTTCCTTGCCTATCTTCTGATTGCCCGACTGGTGGGGACAGACAAACCTGTTGCCATCATCGTCTTTGGCATCTTCTTCGTTGCCCTGATCCGGTCTCGTTCATTGCTCGGCTGGGAAGTCATCGAGAACTATTTCTATCCCCAGTTGGTCGCAGACGTCGTATATCTCGGCACCCTGCTTTGGCTGGCGAGGAGCTCCGCAATCCCGGAGCGTGTAGTCGTCATCGTGATCGCCGGGCTGGCAACGATGTGGATACAGCCTTTGGTAGCACTCCATATATTTGCCGCCGGGATTGCATTGCTGGCGCTCGAGTGCATTGGCTTATGGCGAGCCAGATCGCCGTCCGTCAAATGGTGTGTTCTTGCATTGCTGGGCGTCTTGACGGTGAGCGCGATAGTCGTCGCGACCCACCCTGCTTTCAAGGTCATGCGAATGATCTCCGCGAACAACGGGGGGCTCAACCTCGGCTATTCGAATCTGATGCTCGTGACGTCCGTATGTTCAGCGGTGGGTCTACTCAATCTTTGGCGATGGCTCACGAAGAGAGCTGACTTCACCGATGCTGTTCTCGGATGCGCCGTCACTGCGGCGAGCGGCTTGGCTCTGCTCCAGTTTGCAGCTTGGAAGCTAGGTCACGATGGGTCACTGTATGCAGTCAAGAAGCATATGTTCCTGATCGTGACCTTGGGGGCCATGAACGGCGCAAGGTTGATCGCGCGGCGCATCCATATCGGTCAAGATCTTCTCTCTGCACGTGTGCTGTCGTCAGTAGCTGCAGGATTGGCGTCACTCGTCATACTTCATTCGTTCACAACGCCCGTGCGTCCGATCGTGGAAGCAATCAATTACGCGAACGGCGCGGCGCAGTTTCGCTGGCCTGGGTACCGGCCTGGCACCACGTTGGCCGAGATGCACTCGGATTTTGTCGACGGCCTCGTTTCCTTCACATCTTTCGAGTACCCGTTCGACGCCAAAGGGATCGATTGGCTGCAGAGAAAAACGAAGGCTGCGGATATAGCCGAGTACGTGATGGTCAAGCGCTCCCCCAGTCTCGATGCAACCTGCAACGAGCGATTTGCGGAAAGCGCCACGTACGCAATAGTCCCGGCCGCATGCCTGAAGTCGCAGTGAACTCTTGGGCTCCCCCGCTGCCAAGCGCCAGATTCGCACGCATGGCAATGCACTGCGTGAGTCTGGGCGCCTCAAACTTCGGGGTAGACATGCCCAAGGTGCTGGAGGCCTATGTCGTCGCGGACCGGACTGCGGGTAATACGGTGGTTTAACTCCGACCGAAGCCTTCATGAGAATGGCCTCGGATGTGCGGCAACTGCGCTGGTCGAGGGCTGCCTCTCTAGCGCCTAGCCGGGCGAAGTGCAATCGCCTCGCCGATAGACGGAAGCATCGCGCAGACCGAGCTGGACTCTTTGAGCGAGCACATAGTTGTCCAGGAGAGCGCGGTCGGACACCGACAACGGCGTGGCCCACTGCCAGTTGTTGACCACAAGGACATCGGGTCGATTTACCGGAACTTCGTAGAACGCCCTCACTGCCTCGGTTGCAAAGTTCCGGTCGTCGCCGGGATAGTTCCAGGTCGACAGCGCGCTCGGCAACATGGCTGTCATAAGGTAGAACCCCGGCCCCGTGCCGAGCACCGCAAACATGTTTCCACAACCGCGCTGTCGCTCAATGGCCTCGGACATCTGTGCAATGAAATTTGCTTGGTCCGCATCCGTACGGAGGCCCGCAAAAGCACCGCCCGGCACCTGTACCGTATTGCGCGGCGAAAAGGCACCGATCTGCCCGTAGTAGTTACCGAAGGTGGCCGAGGTCATCACCCCGCACGCCAGCATCATGACGATCAAGCCCGAAATGCGAGAAGTTGCAGCCTCCCTCCTGGGCAGGACCAAGGCGAGGCCGGACGCAAGCAAACCACCGATCGGAAAGTTGAAAAGCCCGTTAAATGCTGTGGCCGCAGTGGCCAGTCCTCCCATGAAGCTTCCACCATAGATCACGGCGATCACGCGCTCGCGATGGTTCGCGTCAGCAAAAACCAAAGCACGGATCGCGACGCAAACGCCCGTCAAGGACAACAGCAGCACCAAGTCATGTGCCCGGCTGAAGAATGTCGGTGCCTCCGACGCTGCTACACCAACAACGAGCAGGCCCAGCACCATGTCGCAAGGCAGGCGCACGCTGGGCGTCCTCAGGCATTGGGCGCTCGCGACCAGCAAGGCCATGAGGCACATGAGCGCAAAGGCCCGGTGTGCGGCGAATGCATCGATCGCCAAGCCCAATTTGCCACTCAAGCCGCCTGAAATGTTGTTGAAAGCATTGGTGAATCGCACCATTTCAAGCAGGCGTGAGGGCCCCAGCACCCAGCAGAGCAGCAAAGCTGCCACTGCGAGAAGAAAAGCGCACGCAATCCCGTAGCGGACGATGAGCGATCGCTGGGCGGGGGCTCGCAGTGCAGCCAGTGCAAGAAGAAGGAATACCGCCAGCGGCGCCAGCAAAGGCGGGTAGGCGGTACATGCAACCGCCCACCAGACGGCCGAGAGCCACAGCGAGGGAGCAATCCAACCAGCAGCAGGAATGCGCTCGGCCGACGAACGACTCATTCCGATGGCAAACAGTGACATTGCCCCGACGAAAGAGCACATGCCCAAAGTGTTGTACGAAGGGGCCGGCAAGCCGAAGGGAATGAACAAAAGTGCGAATGCCGCGACCAACGTGGCTGCAACCCCGCCTCGATAAGCAGCGACTGCGCGATACAAGCAAGCAGCCGAGAGAACGGAGACGCCCAGATAGACAGCCCGCAGGAACAGAACAAGACCTTCCGGATTCCCGCGCACCGCTCGATAGAGAAGCGCCAGCGGATAGACGAGGAGATCGGCGGTCTGGTGGACCATCAGAAACGGGGAGCCATCCAAGCCCCGCTTCAGCCATCCGTCGATGAAGGCGGCGTAGTAGGACTCGTCTCCCAAGTCGACGCCGAGGGTAATGCGAAAGGCGAGTGCCGCGACGCAAAGTCCGAGCACGAGTGGCGGCAAGGCCGCCAGCTTCGGCCTTGCCTCAGGCAAAGAGTTGGGCCTCGACGAGCGCAGCGCCCGCCTGATCCTTTGCCGACAACTGCGGTGCTGCGCCAACGTCCGGCCAGCGGATGCTCAGGCGCTCGTCATCCCACTTAATGCACCGCTCATGCGCCGGCGCATAGTAGTCCGTCGTCTTGTACAAAAAATCCGCCGACTCGCTCATCACCAGAAACCCATGCGCAAATCCCTCAGGCACCCACATCTGCTTGTGGTTCTCTTCAGTAAGCTCCATGCCCACCCACTTTCCGAAGGTCGGCGATGACTTGCGAATATCCACCGCGACATCGAAAACCGCGCCGCGCACCACGCGCACCAGCTTCCCTTGCGGCTGCTGGATCTGGTAGTGCAGCCCGCGCAGAACACCCTTGACCGATCGCGAATGGTTGTCCTGCACGAACTCGACGTGGCGGCCGACCGCCTCATCGAAGGCCCTTCCATTGAAGCTCTCATAAAAGAACCCGCGCGCATCGCCGAACACCTTCGGCTCGATCACGAGCACATCCGGAATCGCAGTAGGCGTGACCTTCACGAGCGCACCTCATCCTTCATCAGGTGATTCAGATACTTGCCATACCCGCTCTTCTCCAGCGGCTTGGCCAGCATCGCGAGCTGCTCGGTGGTGATGAAGCCATTGCGCCACGCGATTTCCTCGGGGCAAGCAATCTTGAGCCCCTGCCGGTGCTCCAGCGTCGCGATGAACTGCCCGGCTTCGAGCAGGCTCTCGTGGGTGCCGGTGTCCAGCCAGGCATAGCCGCGCTGCATGATCTGGACGTTGAGCTGGCCGCGCTCCAGGTAGGCCTGGTTGACGGCCGTGATCTCCAGCTCGCCACGCGCGCTGGGCTTCACCGCCTTGGCAATGTCGACCACCTGGTTGTCGTAGAAATAAAGGCCGGTCACCGCATAGCTGCTCTTGGGCTTGGCCGGCTTTTCTTCGATGCTGCTGGCCTTGCCGTTCGCATCGAAGGCCACCACGCCATAGCGTTCAGGGTCTTGCACGTGATACGCAAAGACAGTGGCGCCCTTGTCCTTGGCATCAGCATCGGCGAGAAGGGGCACGAGGTCGTGGCCGTAGAAGATGTTGTCGCCCAGCACCAGGGCGCTCGGCGAATTCCCCACGAACTTGTCACCGATGATGAAGGCCTGCGCCAGCCCGTCCGGGCTCGGCTGCACCGCATACCGGATGTCGATACCCCACTGGCTCCCGTCGCCCAGCAATTGCTGGAAGCGGGGCGTGTCCTGCGGCGTGCTGATGATCAGGATGTCGCGCATGCCGCCCAGCATCAGCGTGCTGAGCGGGTAATAGATCATCGGCTTGTCGTACACGGGCAGCAGCTGCTTGCTGATCGCCAGCGTGGCCGGATGCAGGCGCGTGCCGGAGCCGCCGGCGAGGATGATGCCTTTGCGTTGCGTCATGGATTTTTCTCGGGTCTTGAATCAGAGCGTCTCGTGCAGCATGCGCGCGACGCCGGTCTGCCAGTGCGGGAGGCTGAGGCCGAAGGCCGATCGGAGCTTGATCGTACTCAAGCGCGAATTGCGCGGACGCGTCGCCGGCGTCGGGAATGCGCTCGTCGGCACGGCGTCGACCGCGGCAGGGCCGGCTTTCAACGCCATGCCGGCCGCCTCGGCCTGCTCGAGCACGAAGCGCGCATAGCCGTGCCAGGTGGTCTCGCCACCGGCCGCCAGGTGATAGAGCCCGGCCTTGGCCGGATCGCGCAGCGTGTCGCGAATCGCATGGGCCGTCACGTCGGCCAGCAGCTCGGCGCCGGTCGGCGCGCCGAACTGGTCGTCGATCACGGTCAGCCGCTCGCGCTCTTTGGCCAGCCGCAGCATGGTCTTGGCAAAGTTGCCGCCGCGCGCGGCATAAACCCAGCTGGTGCGAAAGATCAGGTGCTTCTGGCAATGCGCGGCGATCAGCTGCTCGCCCTCGAGCTTGGTGCGGCCGTAAACGCTGAGGGGCCCCGTGGCATCGTCTTCCTGCCAGGGGCGCTCGCCGCTGCCGTCGAACACGTAGTCGGTGGAGTAATGCACCATCAGCGCACCGACCTCCTGGGCAGCCTGCGCGATGGCGCCGGGCGCGGTCGCGTTCAGGGTGCGCGCGAGCTCGGGCTCGCTCTCGGCCTTGTCGACCGCGGTGTGGGCGGCGGCATTGACGATCACGTCGGGCCGAAGCGTCAGCACCGTCTGCGCCACCTGCTCCGGATGCCGCAGGTCGCCCGCGAAATCGGTGCTCGCGGAGCCCAGCGCCACGAGTTCGCCGAGCGGCGCCAGGCTGCGCTGCAGCTCCCAGCCCACCTGCCCCGTCTTGCCGAGCAGCAACAGCTTCATGCGGCCTCGTACTGCTTCTTTACCCAGTCGCGGTAGGCGCCGCTTTGCACGTTGTGCACCCAGGCTGCGTTGTCCAGGTACCACTCGACAGTCTTGCGAATGCCGCTGTCGAAAGTCTCGGCCGGCTTCCAGCCCAGCTCGCGCTCGAGCTTGCGGGCGTCGATGGCGTAGCGCCGATCGTGGCCGGGCCGGTCGGTCACGAAGCTGATCTGCTGCTGGTAGCTGCGGCCGTCGGCGCGTGGGCGCAGCTCGTCGAGCAGCATGCAGATGGTGTGGACGATCTCGATGTTGGGCTTCTCGTTCCAGCCGCCCACGTTGTAGGTTTCGCCGAGCCGGCCGGCCTCGAGCACGCGGCGGATGGCGCTGCAGTGGTCCTTGACGTAGAGCCAGTCGCGCACCTGCATGCCGTCGCCGTACACCGGCAGCGGCTTGCCGGCGAGCGCGTTGACGATCATCAGCGGGATCAGCTTCTCGGGGAAGTGGAAGGGGCCGTAGTTGTTGGAGCAGTTGGTGGTGAGCACCGGCAGGCCGTAGGTGTGGTGCCAGGCGCGAACCAGATGGTCGCTCGCGGCCTTGCTGGCCGAGTAGGGGCTGTTGGGCTCGTACTTGTTCTCTTCGGTGAAGGCCGGGTCGCTGGCCGAGAGCGAGCCGTAGACCTCGTCGGTCGAGACATGGAGCCAGCGGAAGGCGGCCTTCTGCTCTGCCGGCAAAGCCCCCCAGTAGCCCCGCACCGATTCGAGCAGGCGGAAGGTGCCGAGCACATTGGTCTGGACGAAGTCCTCGGGCCCGTGGATCGAGCGGTCCACATGCGACTCGGCCGCGAAGTTCAGCACGGCGCGCGGCTGGTGCTCGGCCAGCAGCCCGTCGACCAGCGCGCTGTCGCCGATATCGCCCTGCACGAAGATGTGCTTCGGGTTGTTGTCGAGCGACGCCAGCGTCTCGAGGTTGCCGGCGTACGTCAGCTTGTCGAGGTTGACAACGGGCTCGTCGCTTTGAGCCAACCAATCGAGAACGAAGTTGGCGCCGATGAAGCCGGCGCCGCCGGTAACCAGGATCATGCAGTCTCCCGTTGTGGAATGTGAAAAGCCCGCCTTGCGCCGGCAGCCGGGGATTATCCCATCGCGAGACAGGGGTCGGTCCGCCCGCCGGCCGTCGATCCGCCTCCAGCACGACGTCTGACGCAGATGAGCATCCGGCTCTAAAAGCCGCGGAGCTCGTGCTCTAAAGTCGCCCCATTCGCATCCGGAGGTCAACCCATGGAAAAGCCAACCGACAAGCCCGACGACAAGCCGGACGACAAGTCCGAGCGCATCAAGGACTCCGCCCAACAAATCTGGCTCGCCGGCCTCGGCGCCTTCGCCAAGATGCAGCAGGAAGGCAGCAAGGCTTTCGAGGCGCTGGTCAACGACGGTCTCGGCGTCCAGAAGAAGACGCAGCAGGCCGCCGAGGAAACCCTGGCCCAGGCCCAGGCCCGGATGAGCGGTTTCGCGAGCGATTTCGGCAACCGGGCCGCGGGCGGCTGGGGCAAGCTGGAATCCATCTTCGAGGACCGCGTGGCGCGCGCGCTCGAAAAGCTCGGCATCCCCTCGGCGGAGGAGGTCGCGACGCTGAAGGCACGCGTGGAGGCGCTCGAAGCCCAGCTCAAGCACAAGGACGGCGCCACCCGCCCCGCGCGCGCCCCGCGCAAGACGGCCGCTCGCCATCCGGCCGAAGCTGCGGCGAAGCCTTCGCGGCGACGCAAGCCGAGCAGCGACGCCTGACCCCCGCCGGCCCGGCGGGACCACCGGCGGTCCCGCCGCAGTGCAGCAATCCCCCGCGGCCCGGGACTTGCGCTAGAGTCGCCTGCAGAGACAACCCGGGGGCTACGAGCACATGGCCAAGAAAGCGCCACGACGCACTGCGCAACGCATCCTCGAAGCCGCATTGGACCTGTTCAACCGGTTCGGGGAGCCGAACGTCTCGACCACGCTGGTGGCGGGCGAGCTCAACATCAGCCCCGGCAATCTCTACTACCACTACCCCGCCAAGGATGAGCTGATCAACCGGCTCTACGAGAGCTACGAGACCGAGCTCAACGAGCTGCTGCACGCCAGCGAAGGCGTGCACGACGTGGAAGACGCCTGGTTCTTCATGCACAGCCTGTTCGAGCTGATCTGGCGCTACCGCTTCCTCTACCGCGATCTCAACGACCTGCTGTCCAAGAACCGGCACCTGGAAATGCAGTTCCAGCTGGTGCTGCAGAACAAGGCACGCGCCATCCGGACCCTGCTTGCCGGCATGAGCCGGGCCGGCCACCTGGACATCGACCCGCGCGAGGTCGATCCGCTGGCCCAGAGCATGGTGGTGGTGCTGACCTACTGGCTGAGCTTCGAGTACGTGCGCAATCCGCGGGAGGCGCTGGAGCCCGGCCATGCCCAGGGTGCCCTCTTGCGCGGCGCGCACCACACGCTGCATCTGCTCGCTCCCTATCTCGCCGCCGAACAACGACGGCATTTGCTGACACTGAGCAGCGCCTACACAGGCGAAGATCAGGCGGCAATCGTCTGAACATCGCATGGCCCACCCCGACCTTCACCCTTTCTCGCTGCTGGCCTCCGACACGGTGCCGGGCATGGAGCCCTGGGCTGCGATGCCCTATCGGGACGCGCCGCGCTTCGATGCCGCCACGGTGCTGCAGCAGTGGCGGCGGCTGCATGTCGGCCACGGGATGCCGCCGCCGGCCCCCGGCCCGCTGGCGGAGGGTTGGGCGCTCTACCACAGCGGCGAGTTCGAGCGGGCTGCCAACCTGGGCTTGCGGCATGGCCGCGAAGGCCTGGTGCTGGCCAACCAGGCCACGGCCATTTATGCCAACTACCTGGAGCCGCGGGAGGCATGCCGGCAGGCCATGTTCAAGCAGGTCGCCGAGCGCGCCGCCGCCCAGGTCGAAGACGAACCGGAGAACTGGCAGGCCCTGTACTGGCAGGCCTACGCGCTGGGCCGCTACAGCCAGGGGATCAGCGTGGCAAGGGCGCTCGCGCAGGGCCTGGGCTCGAAGGTCAAGGGCGCACTGGAACGCGTGATCGCACTGCAGCCGCGGCATGCCGCCGCGCATGTGGCGCTGGCTGCTTTCCACGCCGAGGTGATCGACAAGGTCGGGGCGCTGGTCGGGCGCATGACCTACGGCGTACGGGCAGAAACCGCCATCGAGCTGTTCAAGCACGGGCTGGAACTCCACCCGAACTCGCCGGGCGCGCTGATGGAATACGCCCGCGGCCTGCTGATGCTGGAAGGCGAGGCACGCACGGCCGAGGCCACCGCCCTCTACGAACGGGCCGCCGCCATCGAGCCGGTCGACGCGCGCGAGCGGCTCGACGTCGAGCTGGCGCGCGCGGGGCTGTCCGAATGAACTCCGGCCGCTTTGTAAACGGCATCGTCACTTAAGATGCGGGCCCCAGCCCAACGATTGCCGCCATGTCCGACCTGAACGCCCGCTTCGAAGCCGCCCAAGCCAACTCCAAACTGCTCGCCGAGCGTCCTGACAACCCGACGCTGCTGAAGATCTACGGCCTGTTCAAGCAGGCGACGCAGGGCGACAACACCGAGAAGAAGCCCAGCTTCAGCGACATCGTCGCGCGCGCCAAGTGGGACGCCTGGACCGCCCAGAAGGGCCTCGGCGCCGACGAGGCCAAGCAGAAGTACATCGACCTGATCGAGTCGCTGCGCTGAGCAGCAGGCGCTGCGGCCTTACAACCAGTCCTTGTCGTTGTAGGCGTCGTCGTCTTCGTCTTCGTCTTTGCGCCGGCCCAGCAGGTCGTCCAGCTTCTGCCGCAGGCGCTGCTCGATCTGCCCGCTGAAGCTGGCGAACAGTCCGGCCAGCGTCGCCTGCAGCCTGAAGCTGTCGCCGCTGACCTCGACGCTGCCGTCGATGCCTGCGCGGCTGAAGCGGCCGAGGTCGCGGGTGGGGCCTTCCTCGTAGCTGCATTCCAGCCCGTATTCCTGCTCGACCTGGCGGACCCATTTGCGCGCGATGGCGCGCGCGGCGTCGATGCCGAGCTGATGGCTGCGTTCGATGTGGATGTCAGGCACCGGGCCCTCCCTGTCGGCTTGGGTGTTGGGGTTCTTCGATCGGCTCGCGGGCCGCGGGCGCCGCGACGGCCCCGGGGCGCAGCGCCGCCATTCTCTCGTCCTTGGGCAGCGCGGCCAGGCGCTTGACGGCTGCATAGAAGCGCTGCCAGTCCCGCCCCTCGCGCTCGAACAGGGCCTCGAAGCCGGGCACCAGCTCGTCGTACGCGGCCTGCGCGCCGAACAGGGCGTTGTTGGCGCGGGCCACCCAGCCGTCGTAGGCGCCCTGCCGCGGACCGCTCCAGCCGGCGCGCATGGCCGCGTAGCGCTGGCGGAAGTCTTCCATGGCGGCCTTCTTTTGCGCATCGACAGCCGCCCAGTCCTGGGCCTGCGCCTCCTTCGAGGCGTAGATGTCCTTCAGCACCTGGCGCGTACGCGCGGTGAGCGCGCGGAACTGCTGGCGCCGGCCGTCGAACTGGGCGTATTCGAGCCGCGCCGTCTCGCTGGCCTGGGTCTGCAGCCAGCGTGCCCCGCCGATGCGCTCCACCGCGGTCGCGAAGGACTCGTTGAATGTGGTGTCCCCGGCCACGTACAGCACCTGGTGCGCCAGCTCGTGGAACACGATGCGGGCCAGCTCGCCTTCGGGATATCCGATGAAGGTGGACAGCAGCGGGTCGCCGCCGGCCCAGTTCATCCAGCCCAGCGTGGAGTAGGCCGGCACCGGATAGGCGACCGTTTCCAGGCCCTGGGCGCTCAGGGCGGCCGCCTCCGCGCGGGCTGCGGCCTCGTCGTAGTAGCCGCGGTAGCCGACGCAGCCGGCGACCGGGAAGCACCAGGTCTTGAGGGTGAGCGAATGAGCGGGCGCCGCCACCACGTTCCAGATGGCGGCGGGCCGGTGCAGGTCGGCGTAGGCCTTGTAGCTCGGGTTGTCGGGCAGGCCCAGCTCGGCGACCGCAAAGCGGCGGATGCGTTGCGCGAGCTCCAGCTTGGCCTTGAGCGCCTCGGAGGCCTTCGGGTCGTGCAGCCACTCGGGCACCGGCCGCGCCGCGCGCATGAGCGCCAGGTGGCCGCTGGCCGATTGCCAGTAATAGCCCAGGTCGGCGCAGCCGCCCAGGGCCAGCACGGCCGTGGCCGCGAAGACCGCGCGCCACCGGCTCATCGGTCGACCCCCTTGCTGCGCACCGCCTCTTGCTCCCTCTCCCGGTTGCGGGAAGGGAGCAAGAAGGCCTTGCGCTCGTCAGGCATCGGGGGCCACCTCGACCAGGCAGTCGTAGAAGGTGGGCCCGCGGCCGATGTCGGTCAGCCGCTGGCTGGTGAGCTGGTTGACATTGGTGCCGTCCACCCCGAGCTTGCGCCACCAGATGCCCAGGCCGTGCACCACGCCGGGCCGGGCGCGGCGCGAGACTTCGGCGCGGCAGCGGTGTTCGCCGCGCCGGTTGAAGACCCGCACCATCGCGCCGTCGACGATGCCGCGCGCGGCGGCATCGTCCTCGTGGATCTCCAGCAGCGGCTCGCCCTCGATCGCGCGCAGGCTCCTGACGTTGACGAAGCTCGAATTGAGGAAGTTGCGCGCCGGCGGCGAGATCATCGCCAGCGGAAACTCCGTCGAGCTGCCGGCCGGCTCGTAGTTGGGCAGGTGGTCGGGCAGCCCGTCCTGGCCTTGCGCCGCGAGGCGCGCGCTGAAGAACTCGCAGCGGCCCGAGGGCGTGGGGAAGCCGCCTTCGGCAAAGGGCGCGTCGGGGAGCTTCAGGCTGCTGAAGCCCTGCGCCTGCAGTTCCTCGACATCGATCGTGCCGGGGGCGAAAGCGCTGCGGCACAGCGTTTCGTCGTCGTCGGAGAAACAGGGCTCGTCGAAGCCCATGCGGCGGGCGAGCTCGCGGAACACCCAGGCATTGCTGCGCGCCTCGCCGCGCGGCGCCAGCGCCGGCCGGTTCAGCAGCACGTCGGTGTGGCCGTAGCTGGTGTGGATGTCCCAGTGCTCCAGCTGGGTGGTGGCCGGCAGCACGTAGTCGGCATGGTCGGCGGTGTCGGTCTGGAACTGCTCCAGCACCACGGTGAAGAGGTCTTCGCGCGCGAAGCCGGCCACCACCTTGGCCGACTCGGGCGCGACCGCCACCGGGTTGCTGTTGTAGACGATCAGCGCGCGGACCGGGTTCGCCGTGTCGAGCAGGGCATCGCCGATGGTGCTCATGTTGATGGTGCGCGGGCGCCGGCCGGCGAGCAGGTCGGGCCGCTGCAGCGCGGCGCGATCCACCGGGAACTGGCCCGAGCTGCTCAGCAGCAGCCCGCCCGCGCGCTCGCGCCAGGCGCCGACCAGCGCGGGCAGGCAGGCGATGGCGCGCGCCGCGTTGCCGCCGCCGCGCACCCGCTGCATGCCGTAATTGAGGCGGATCGCCGCCGGCCGGGTGGTGCCGTAGTCGCGCGCCAGCGCCACGATCTGCGCCTCCGGCACGCCGCAGACCGCGGCCGCGCGCGCGGGCGGCCATTGCAGGGCGCGCTCGCGCAGCTGCTCCCAGCCCAGGGTGTGGCGCTCGATGTAGTCGTGGTCCAGCCAGTCGTTGACGATCAGCTCGTGCATCAGGGCAAAGGCCAGGGCCGCGTCGGTACCCGGCAGCAGCGCGATGTGCTCGTCGCACTTGTCGGCAGTCTCGGTCCGGCGCGGGTCGATGCACACCAGCCTGGCGCCGGCGCGCTTGGCGGCCTGCGCATGGCGCCAGAAATGCAGGTTGCTCGCGATCGAGTTGCTGCCCCAGATGAGGATCAGCTTCGCCTCGGCAAAAAATTGGACGCGCATGCCGACCTTGCCGCCCAAGGTAAAACTTAAGGCCTCACCCCCTGCCGTCGAGCAAATGGTGCGGTCCAGCAGGGATGCGCCGATCTTGTGGAAAAAGCGACGATCCATCGACTCGCCCTGCACCAAACCCATGGTTCCCGCATAGCTGTAGGGCAGAATCGATTCTGACGAATTGTTACGCCGTAACACGTTCAAGCGTTCGGCGATGTCGGACAGGGCCGCTTCCCAGCTCACCGGCTCGAAGCGGCCGCTGCCCTTGGGGCCGACCCGCTTGAGGGGCTGCAGCAGGCGCTCGGGGTGGTCGTTGCGTTCGATGTAGCGCGAGACCTTCGTGCACAGCACGCCGGCCGTATGCGGATGTGCCGGGTTGCCCTGCAGCTTGACGGCTTTGCCGTCCTGCACGGTGGTGAGGAGGGAGCAGGTGTCGGGGCAGTCGTGGGGACAGGCGCCGAGCACCTGGGTCGGGGAGGTCATGAAATGGGCCGGGCAACAACAACAAGAGCGACCGGTCGAGTCTAAGTTCTGCGCCGCAGCGGCGCTCTGGAGTTTTCACGATGATCCATCGCAGGCACTTTTCGATGGCGGCCGGTGCCGCGGCACTCGGCGGCTTCAACCTTGCGAGGGCCCAGAGCGAAGCGCCCGTCGTACTCGGCCAGTCGGCGCCCTTCAGCGGGCCGGCGGCGCAGTTGGGCATCCAGTTCCACCAGGGCGCCAAGCTGTACCTCGACCAGTACAACGCGACCTCCGGCCACCGCGACGTGCGGATCAAGTTCCTGGACGACGGCTACGAGCCCGATCGCTGCGCCGCCAACACCAGGAAGCTGATCGACGAAGACGCGTTCGCGCTCTTCGGCTACATCGGTACGCCCACCAGCCTGGCGGCCCTGCCGCTGGCGGTGAATGCCAAGGTGCCCTTCATCGCGCCCTTCACCGGGGCCATGGCGCTGCGCGAGCCGTTCCAGCGCAACGTGTTCCACCTGCGCGCCTCCTACAACGACGAGACGGCGCTGATCGTGAAGCAGCTCACCCACCTGGGCCTGAAGAAGATCGCGGTCTTCTATCAGAACGACGCCTACGGCAAGGCCGGCCTGGACGGCGTGACCTTGGCCCTCGCGCAGCTCGACCTGAAGCCGGCGGCCCTGGCGACGGTGGAGCGCAACACGGTCGACGTCGCCGCGGCGGTGAAGACCATCGTGGCCGCCCGGCCCGACGCCGTGGTCCAGGTCAGCGCCTACAAGTCCTGCGCCGCCTTCATCCGCGAGGCGCGCAAGGCGGGCTATGGCGGTACCTTCTACAACGTGTCCTTCGTCGGCACGCAGGCCCTGGCCGACGAGCTGGGCAAGGATGGTGCCGGGGTGGTGGTCACCCAGGTCGTGCCCTCCCCCTACTACGCCGCGAACGGGATCACGCGCGAGTTCAACGAGGCGGTGAAGAAGAGCGGCGGCTCGGTCCAGTCCAACTTCTCCAGCATGGAGGGCTACCTGGCCGCCAAGGTGCTGGCCGAAGGCCTGCGCCGCGCGCCCGGCAAGCTCACGCGCGAGAGCCTGATCGCGGGGCTGGAGAGCATCGACCGCCAGCAGTTCGGCGGTTTCGAGGTGTCCTTCTCGCCGCGCAACCACGTGGCATCGAAGTTCGTGGAGCTGTCGATGATCACCGGGGATGGCCGCATCCGGACTTGAGGGACGTCACGCCAGGCCGTCGACCGCCTGGAACATCGCCTGCCGCGCCTGGCTGATCACCTGCCCGCGCCAGGCATCGGTGTCGCTGTAGAAGGCCGCGAACATGCGCGCGCGGATGGACTCGGCCAGCTCGGCCGGCGCCTCCGGGTGGCGGTGCAGCCAGTGGTCCCCGCGCAGCGCGGCGGTCACTTCCAGCATCGGCTCGGTGCCGTACTCCAGCGCGATCGAGGTGTGCTCGGCCTGGGGACATTCGTCGTCCAGCGCGTAGCACATCAGTCCGGTCAAGAAGGACGAGGTCGAGGAGCCGTCGTACATCGAGGTGACCGGCGCCGCCGAGCTGCCCCACCAGGCATTGGCTCGCGCATACGCGGCCTTGTCGTTGCGGCCGGCGAAGATGCGCTCGCCGATGCCGTTGGGCCCGAGGCCGGTGTGCAGGTCGATCCAGCCGAGCCGGCGTGCCCGGCCTGCATGGGTGCGCAGCACCTCGCGCACGCTCCTGTTGCTCCACGTCGGCGCGTTGCCGCCGTAGAACAGGCCGTCGGCGAACTGGTACTGGCCGCGCGACACGGCGGCCTGGTAGAAGCCCAGCCCCTCGCGCGCGATGAGACTGTCGATGGCTGCCTGGTTGGCCGCGGACGGCGGCCACTGCTCGGGCACCAGCAGCGCATGCAGGCTGGCATACGCTTCGTTCACGGGCGGCGGCTTCGAGAAGTCGAGGAAGTTTCGGTTCAGGTCCACGTTCTCGTGCGTGACGCGCCGCCCGTGCGAGAAGCCGTGCGGATTGAGCGCATGCACGTAGAGCACCGCGACGCCCTGGTCGCGTGCCTTCTCGCGCCACTCGGCGTCGTACAGCGCGAACACCTGCACGCCGCTGCCGCAATGGCCTTCGACGCCGTGGCAGCCGCTGCTCACGATCAGCAGGCTTGCGGCATTCGCATCGCCATCGAGCGCCACGTCGATCGCCAGCTCCTCGCCGTCGCGGCCACGCAGCGGATGCACATGGGACTGCACGGCCAGGCCCGCGCTCGCGCAAGCTTCGAGAAACTTGCGGCGGGCCTGTGCGTAGCGCGGCGCAAACGCCTCGCCGACGCCGATCATGCGGCGCTTCCCTGGGCCGGCTTCGGGCTGTTCAGGAACTCCTCGGCCAGCCGCACCCAGCAGGTCGCGCCCAGCGGAATCAGCTCGTCGTTGAAGTCGTAGCTCGCGTTGTGCAGCATGCAGGGGCCGCCGCCATGGTGCAGCGCGCGGTGGCTGCCGTCGCCGTTGCCGATGAAGGCATAGGCGCCGGGCCGGGCCTGGAGCATGAAGGCGAAGTCCTCGGCCGTCATCGCCGGCTCCTGCGCCAGCACGTTGTCCTCGCCGACGATGCCGGCCATCACGCGGCGCGCGAAGTTGGCCTCGGCCGCGGTGTTGATGGTGGGCGGGTAGTTGCGGTGGAAGTGGAAGTCGCACTCGGCGTCGTGCGCCGCGCTCACGTGCTCGGCGATCTTCTTCATGCGCGCCTCGATCAGGTCCAGCACCTCCAGCGTGAAGGTGCGCACCGTGCCCTTGAGCTCGCAGCGATCGGGGATCACGTTGCTCGCCTCGCCGCCGTGGATCATGGTGACGGAGATCACGCCGGCCTCGGTCGGCTTCTTGTTGCGGGAGATGATGGTCTGGAAAGCCTGCACCATCTCGCAGGCGATCGGCACCGGGTCGATGCCGGTGTGCGGCAGCGCCGCATGGCCGCCCTTGCCGCGGATGGTGATGGTGAACTCGTTGCTCGAGGCCATTGCCGGCCCGGGGCTGACGGCGAACTGGCCCGCCTTCATGCCGGGCCAGTTGTGCATGCCGAACACGGCCTCCATCGGGAACTGCTCGAAAAGGCCCTCCTTGACCATCTCGCGCGCGCCGCCGCCGCCCTCCTCCGCCGGCTGGAAGATGAGGTAGACCGTGCCGTCGAAGTTGCGGTTCTTCGCCAGGTGCTGCGCCGCGGCCAGCAGCATCGCGGTGTGGCCGTCGTGCCCGCAGGCGTGCATCTTGCCGGGGTGCTTGCTGGCATGGGCGAAGGTGTTGAGCTCGGTGACCGGCAGCGCGTCCATGTCGGCGCGCAGGCCGACGGCGCGGGCGCTGCTGCCGTTCTTCACGATGCCGATCACGCCGGTGGTGGCCAGCCCGCGGTGGACGGGGATGCCCCATTCCGTGAGCTTGGCCGCCACCACGTCGGCGGTGCGCTGCTCCTGGAAGCAGAGTTCAGGGTGGGCGTGCAGGTCACGTCGAACGGCGGCGATGCCGCCCGCCTGGGTGACCAGGGAGTCGATGAGTTTCATGGGGAAGAGTCTAGGCTTAGCCGGAAGTACTCGCAAAGCCCGTGGCTCTGTCGAGTCAGAGGCCAATTTCCTTACGGCCGCGGGACAAGTTCCGAGACAATGGCCCGCATGCCGTCTCCCCCTCTCTCCACCCGCAGCCTCGAGTTCGCGCAGACGCTGGTTCGCATGAATACCGTGAGCACCCACAGCAACCTGGAGCTGATCGACTTCGCGCGCGACCACCTGGCGGGCCTGGGCGTGCGCAGCCGCCTCACCTACAACGCCGACAAGACCAAGGCCAACCTGTTCGCCACCCTGGGCGCGGGCAAGCCGGCCGGCGTGATCGTCTCGGGCCACACCGATACCGTGCCCTGGGACGGACAGGCCTGGAGCGTGGACCCGCTCTCGGCCCTGGTCCAGGACTGGCCGCAGGACGAGCACGACGGCGAGGCGATGCAGGTCGAGCCCCGCCTCTACGGCCGCGGCTCGGCGGACATGAAGAGCTTCATCGCCATTGCGCTGGCGAACGCCGAGCGCTTCGTCGAGAGCGACTCGCCCTTCGCGGTGCACTTCGCCTTCAGCTACGACGAGGAGGTGGGCTGCTTCGGCGTGCGCGAACTGATTGCCGACATGAAGGACCAGGGCATCCGGCCGCTGGCCTGCATCGTCGGCGAGCCCACGATGATGGTGCCGGCCATCGCGCACAAGGGCGTCTACCGCTACCGCTGCTGCGTGCGCGGCAAGGAGGCCCATTCCTCGCTCACGCCGCGTTCGGTCAACGCGATCGAGATGGCGGCGCGCCTGGTCGGCAAGCTGCGCGACATGGCCGAGGGCTTCGAGCGCGACGAGCCCCGCTACGCCGGCTTCGACGTGCCCTACAGCACCGCCAGCGTCGGCCAGTTCCACGGCGGCATCGCCGACAACGTGGTGCCGCGCGACGCCGAGTTCCGCTACGAGTTCCGCGACCTGCCCACGGCCGACGCCCAGAAGATGCAGCGGGAGATGCGGCTGCATGCCAACCGCCTGGAGGCCGGCATGAAGAAGATCGCGCCCGAGGCCGGCTTCAGCTTCGAAACCATCTGCGAGATCCCCAGTTTCCTGACCACGGCCGACGACCCCGTCACCCGGCTGGCCCAGCGGCTGGCCGGCGAAGCGGGCACCACGCTGGTCGCCTTCGGCACCGAGGCCGGCCTCTTCAAGCAGGCCGGCATCCCGACCGTGGTGTGCGGCCCCGGCAGCATCACCCAGGCGCACCAGCCCGACGAGTACGTCACGCTGGCCCAACTCGCACGCTGCGAGCAGTTCCTGCAGGGGCTCGCGGCGACCCGGGAGATCCGCTGAAGCGCGTCGCCCTCGGCCTGCTCGGCGCCGCTGCCCTGCTCTACGCGGCGGCGACGGCGCTGGCGGCGCGTCATCCGGCCTGGGGCTACGTGGCCGCCTTCGCCGAAGCCGCGATGGTGGGCGCGATCGCCGACTGGTTCGCGGTGGTCGCGCTGTTCCGGCACCCGCTGGGACTGCCCATCCCGCATACCGCGATCATCCCGTCCAACAAGGACCGCATCGGCGCCCGGCTGGCGGGCTTCATCTGCAACAACTTCCTGAGCACGCCGCAGGTGCTGGCCAAGCTCGAGCAGCTCGATCCTGCCGCGCGGCTGGCCCATTGGCTGTCGCAGCCCGCGCATGCGGCCACGCTCGGCGGGCATCTGGCGGGGGCGGCGCGCTACGGCCTGGCCGCCTTCGACGACGCACGCGTGCGCGAATTCCTGGCCCGTGCGGCAGCGGCCGGGCTGGCCCAGGTCGACATGGCGCGGCTGGCGGGGCAGGCCCTCGATGCGCTGACCGCCCACGGGCGGCATCAGGCCCTGCTCGACGATCTGCTGGCCCAGGTTGCGGCCGCGGTCGAGGGCGAGGAAGTGCAGTTGCAGATCACCGAGGCGATCGCGCGCGAGATCCGGGCGCTGCGCTACGTCGGCCTGGACCAGGTCACGGCCCGGCTGGCCACGCGCAAGATCGTGGCGGCCGCCGCGCGCACGGTGGCCGAGATGGCGAGCGACCCTGCGCATCCGATGCGGCAGCGCTTCGACGCGTTCATGCAGGAGTTCGTCCACAAGCTCAAGACCGACCCGGAGTTCCAGCGCCGCGGCGAGGCGATTCGCGCGGAGCTGCAGGCGCATCCGGCCATCGGCGAGTACCTGCACGGGCTGTGGAGCGAGCTGCTGGGCTGGCTGCATGAAGACCTGGCGAAGAGCGACTCGGCGATCCGGCAGCGCGTCGTCGCGATGGCCGGCACGCTCGGCGCGCGGCTGGAAGCCGACGAGGCGATGCGGCGCTGGATCAACGAGCAGATCGTGGATGCGGCGCCGCGGGCGATCGAGCGCTACCGGGAGGACATCCGGCGCTACATCGTGGAGCGCGTGGGGCAGTGGAACGCCGAGGAGATGAGCGTGGAGCTGGAAAAGCACATCGGGCGGGACCTGCAGTTCATCCGGGTCAACGGGACGCTGGTGGGCGGGTTGGTGGGTCTGCTCATTCACTCGATCACCCAGGCGCTGGCTTGAATCCACCTCCCTTTCCGGGGGAGGGAACAAGCCGGGGTCACGCCCGGAACCGTTTGCGCGTCAGGCCCAGCGCCACCCAGAAGGCCGCCACCGTGTAGACCCCCAGCACGACCGCATGCCGCCACCAGTCCTGCGGCCACTGGTCCATGAACAGCGGCCGCACCAGCGCCACCGCGTTCGCGAGCGGCAGCCAGTTCGCGAACCGGTGCACCACGTCGGGCAGCTGCTCCAGCGGAAAGAACACGCCCGACAGAAACATCATCGGCGTCATGAACAGCGTGAAGTAGTAGGTGAAGAAGTCGTAGCCCTTCGCCAGCGCATTGAAGATCAGCGCGATGCACGAGAAGGTCACGCCCACTCCGCCCAGCACCAGCCACGCGACCAGCAGCTTGGGGCTGTGGCTGATGCCCAGCCCCAGCATCACGAACAGGATGGCGGTGGTGGTGAAGATGGCCTTGAAGGCGGCCCACAGCATCTCGGCCAGCACCACGTCGTCCAGCCCCACCGGCGCGTTCATGATGCCGTCCCAGGTCTTCTGCACATGCATGCGCGAGAAGGCGGAGTAGAGCGCCTCGAAGGAGGCGGCGTTCATCGAGCTCATGCAGATCGAGCCGCTGGCAAGGAACAGGATGTAGGGCACCTGCGTGCCTTCCACCGACACCTGCCCCACCAGCGCGCCCATGCCATAGCCGAAGGCCACCAGCCAGATCAGCGGCTCGGCGATGTTGCCGATCAGGCTGGGGATCGCGAGCTTGCGCCACACCAGCAGGTTGCGCAGGAACACCGGCCACCAGCGCATCGAGAGCTCGGGCGGACGCCACACGGAAGGCGCGGGCGGCAATGCGTCGTCGATCAGGGCGCTCACGTATTTCTCCAAGCGGTCATCTTCAACCGTCTTCCCGAATCTGGCGGCCGGTGAGCTTGAGGAACAGGTCCTCCAGGTTCGCAGGCCGATGAAAGGTGCGCAGGCCCTTGTGGCCATCGAGCGCGTTCAGCAGGCCGCGCGCATCCTGCGTGTAGAAGAACACCGTCTCGCCGCTGACCTCGACGCGCGCGGCATAGTCCTTGAGCGGCGACTGCGCCAGCCCCAGCGCGCCGTTGCCGTAGACCTCGACCACGTCGGGCTCGAGATGCTCGGCGATCAGGTCGCGCGGCCGGCCTTCGGCGATCTTGCGGCCGTGGTCGATCACGATGAGCCGGGAGCACAGCCGCTCGGCTTCGTCCATGAAGTGCGTGGTCAGCAGGATCGACTTGCCCTGCTGCAGCAGCAACTGCAGGCGCTCCCACATCAGGTGGCGCGCCTGGGGGTCCAGGCCGGTGGTGGGCTCGTCGAGCATCAGGAGCTTCGGGTCGTTGACCAGCGCGCGCGCCAGCGACAGCCGCCGCCGCATGCCGCCGGACAGCTCGCCCGGCCGGACGTCGGCCTTGTGCGACAGCGAAGCGAAATCCAGCAGCTGCGGAATGCGCGGCATGATCTCGCGCCGGCTCATGCCGAAGTAGCGCGCATAGACCATCAGGTTCTCGGCGCAGCTGAAGTCCGGGTCGAGGGTGTCGAACTGGCTCACCACGCCGAGCTGCGCCTTGATGGCGCGCGCGTCGCGCGGCATCGAGAGCCCGCCCAGTGCCTCGATGCTGCCACCGTCGGGCGCGGTGAGGCCCAGGCACATGCGGATGGTGGTGGTCTTGCCCGCGCCGTTCGGTCCGATCACGCCCAGGCATTCGCCGGGTGCGATGGTGAACGAGAGGTCGTCCACCACGGTGGTCGCACCGTAGCGCTTGTGCAGGTGGTTCGCTTGGAAGAGAGGGGCGGAAGGGCTGGGCACCGGGGCATTGTGGCGCAATGGCCTGGGCCGCACAGACTCCTACAGGTGCAAGCCCTGGAACTCGTTTTTCATCCAGTCGATGAAAGCCCGCGTGCGCGCCGGCAGCAGGCGCGCATGCGGGTAGATCACGCTCACCGGCCGCGGCGCCAGCTCGAAATCCTCGAGCACGATGCGAAGCCGCCCCGCCCGCACCAACGGCAGCACCTGGTAGGAAAAGAAGAAGCCGAAGCCCATGCCGGCCGCGCAGGCCTCGACCGCGGGCGCGATGTGGTTGAACTCCAGGTTGCCACGCGCAGCGACGGCGAAGTTGCGGCCGTTCTCGCGGAAATGCACCGGTGCGCTCGGCTGGACCCGCACGCAGTTGGCCCCCGGCAGTTCGCGCGGATGCCGGGGCGTGCCGTGGGCGCGCAGGTAGTCCGGGCTCGCGACGGTCACGCGGCGGATGGTGCCGAGCTGCTGGGCCACGAGAGAAGAATCCTCCAGCGGGCTGATGCGGATGCCGACATCGATGCCCTCTTCCAGCAGGTTCACCGTGCGGTCGTGCAGCAGCACGCTGCAGCGCACCTTCTCGTAGCGCTGGAGGAAGCGGACGATTGCCGGCGCCACGTACATGTGGCCGAAGAGCACCGGCGCGGTGACGGTGATCTGCCCGGCGGGCTCGGCCGACTCCAGCGTGAGCGCGCGGTCGGCCGCGTCGGCCGCGGCCAGCACTTCGCGCGCGCTCTGCAGGTATTGGCGCCCTTCCTCGGTGAGCGAGATGCGCCGGGTGGTGCGGTGGAACAGCCGCACGCCCAGGTGCGCTTCCAAGGCCGCGAGCGAGCGCACCACCGCCGGCAGAGAGCTCTCCAGCGCATCGGCAGCCTTGGTCAGGCTGCCCTGCTCGGCGATCTGCACGAAGGTCTGCATGGCTTTGAGGCGGTCCATGAAGGCGATTAGACCGTATATCGAAGCAGTGAAATGCAAATTGCGCCATTACTCCGCAGACCGGCTCAAAGAACAATCGTCTTCATCCACCCTGACCGGAGAACATCGATGCCCACAGCCCGTCCCATCACCGTCTACAACTCGTCCATCTCAGGCCACTGCCACCGCGTGCGGCTGTTCCTTTCGCTGCTGGGCCAGCCCTTCGAGACTGTCGAGGTCGACCTGCGCGCCGGCGAACAGCGCCGCCCCGACTTCCTGCGCCGCAACGCCTTCGGCCAGGTGCCGGTGATCGAGGACGGCGAGGTGACCCTGGCCGACTCCAACGCCATCCTGCTGTACCTGAATGAGCGCTATGCGTCCGACCCCGCGCGCTGGATGCCCCGCGATGCGCTGGGCGCGGCGCGCGTGCAGCGCTGGCTCTCGGTGGCGGCCGGCCCGCTGGCGCAGGGCCCGTCGATGGCGCGCGTGATCGTGCTCTTCGGCCTGGCCGCCGACCCATCCGACGTGATCGCGCGCTCGCACAACCTGTTGCGGGTGATGGAAGCGGAGCTCGCCCAGCAGCCCTTCCTCGCGGGCGCCAGCGTGACGCTGGCCGATATTGCGAACTACAGCTACGTGGCCCACGTTCCCGAAGGCAACGTTTCGCTGGAGCCCTACCCGCGGGTTCGCCAGTGGCTGCGGCGCATCGAGGCGCTGCCGGGCTTTGTGCCGATGGTCGCCTCGCCGATCGGGTTGGCAGCATGAACACGCCCGCCTGGCACCAAGGCGAGCGCGCCCTGCAAGCGCGTGCCGGCATCGCCGCGCGCATGGCCGAGATCGGGCCGCGCGTGCTGCGCGACCACATGCCGGAGCAGCATCGCAGCTTCTTCGCGCAGCTGCCCTTCCTGATTGCGGGCAGCCTGGATGAGAAAGGCCGGCCCTGGGCCAGCGTCCTGGCGGCCCCGCCCGGCTTTGCGCACTCGCCCGACCCGCGGCATCTGCGCGTCGATGCACTGCCCCTGGCCAACGATCCGTTGGCGCAAGCGCTGGCGGGCGGCGCACCCCTGGGGCTGCTCGGCATCGAGCCGCATACGCGGCGGCGCAACCGGATGAACGGCACGGTCGAGGCGCTGGATGCGCGCGGTTTTTCCGTGGCGGTGGGTCAGAGCTTCGGCAACTGCCCGAAGTACATCCAGGCGCGCGAGCCGGTGTTCGTCGGCGGCGTGCCGGGCGCGGGCTTCGGACCACGCGTGCAGGGCCTCGACGCGGCAGCCCGGCACATGGTGCGCGCGGCCGATACTTTCTTCATCGCCACGGCGCATCCTTCGGCGGGCCATCCACGCTCGCCCGCAGAAGGCGTCGACGTCTCGCACCGCGGCGGACGGCCGGGCTTCGTGCGGATCGAAGGCGAAGGCACGCTGACGGTTCCAGATTTCGTCGGCAACACCTTCTTCAACACGCTGGGCAACATCGCGTTGAATCCGATGGCCGGCCTGCTCTTCGTCGACTTCGAGACGGGCGACCTGCTGCAGCTGTCGGTGAAGGCGGAGGTGCTGTGGGAGGGGCCGGAGGTCGATGCCTTCGCAGGCGCCGAACGTTTGCTGCGCATGGAGGTGCTGTGCGCACAGCATGCGCCAGCCGCGCTGCCGCTGCGCTTCGGGGCGGCAAGCCTCTCGCCCTTTCTGGAAGCCACCGGACGCTGGCCCGACGGGGTTTGATGGCTTGCTCCCTTCCTATCGGAAGATGGGAATACGGCCGTTGACCGAGGACCGATAGACCCAGCCGCGCCGGCGCAGCGCCGCGACGTCCACGCCACGCGCCAGCAAGGCCTCGACCCCGGCCGCAGCCAACGCGCAGGCCAGCGCCTGGCCCGGACAGCCATGGGGACCATGGCCGAAACCCAGCATGCGGCGATCGCTGCGCTCGAGCATGAAGCGCTCGGGCTGCGCGTTCAGCAGCGGATCGCGGTTCGCCGCCCCCATCACCAGCAGCACCGCATCGCCCGCTTCGAGCCGCGTACCCGCCACGGTGGTGGCCTCGGCGACGAAGCGGCGGGTGTTCTGGACCGAGGGGTCGTGGCGCGCCGTTTCCTCCACCAGGGCCGCGATCCGTTCCGCGCGCGCGGCGATTGCATCTGCCAGGCCCGGCTCGCGCGCCAGCGCCACCAGACTGTTGCCCATCAGTCCGGCCGTGGCCTCGCAGGTCTGCGACAACAGGCCGACGAGGTTGGCCAGCAGCGCGCGCGAGGCATCGCCGGGCGCCTCTGCGCGCACCGCGGCCAGCAGGCTGCCCTCGCGCCCCGGCCGCGCCGCCACCAGGGCCTCGAAGCGCGCCATCAGCGCGGCCGCGGCCTCGCCGGCGGCGTGCAACTGGGCTTCGGTGGACAGCGGCGAGAGGCACGCGACGAAATCGCGCGTCCAGTGCGCAAGCAGCGGCAGCGCCTCGTCGGCAAATCCCAGCAGGTGGCCCACGCCCGCGACCGGCCAGGCAAAGCAGGCCTCGTCCACCGTGGGCGCCGGGAGCTGCGCCGCGATGCGCGGCATGGCCGAGCGCACGCCGCCGAGATCGAGCCGGCCCAGCGCGCGCTGCAGCACCGGCTTGTGGGCGGCGTGCGCCGCGCCATCGTTCATGCGCACCAGCCGGCCGAAGACTTCGCCGGCCGGCGTTCCCGCGATGGCCCGCGGCACCGGCTCGGCCGCCGGGCGCACGCGCAGCGCGGGATGGGCAAAGGCTTCCTGCAGCACCTCGGCGCGGCTCGCGATCCAGAGGCGCAGGCGCTCGTCGCGCGCAAGCGCAGGGCCCTCGCGCAGCCGCGCGTACCAGGGATAGGGGTCGGGGTGGGTGACGGCCGCGATGGCGTCGGCAGGCGGGTCGATGTGCGCTTGTTCCATGCCGCGCAGTGTCGTCCTTCGCGCGCGCCCACACTTCGCTTAGCATCGAATCATGGATGCACCGAGTGCCGACACCCACCTCGCGCGCCTGGCCGGCGCGATCGCCGAGCCGGCCCGCGCCCGCATGCTGTGCTGCCTGCTGGACGGCCATGCCCGCACCGCGACCGAGCTGGCGGCGGTCGGCGAGGTCGCCGCCTCGACCGCCAGCGCGCACCTGGCGCGGCTGAAGGAACAGCGGCTGGTGGAATCCGTCGCGCAGGGCAAGCACCGCTATTTCCGCCTGGCCGGCAGCGAGGTCGCCGCGGTGCTCGAAGGACTGCTGGTGGTGGCCGGCGCGCCGCGCAGCGGGTTCCAGCCCGGCACCCCGAGCCGGTTGCGCGCCGCGCGCACCTGCTACGACCACATGGCCGGCACGGCCGGCGTCGCGCTGCACGACCGGCTGCATGCCCAGGGATGGCTCAGGACCGAGGGCGATGTCTACGAACTGACCGCGGAGGGCGCAGTGGCGCTGGAAAGCCTGGGCCTGGACATCGAAAGCGCGCGCCGTTCGCGCCGCCGTTTCGCCTGCGCCTGCCTCGACTGGAGCGAGCGGCGGCCGCACCTGGGCGGCGCGCTGGGTGCGGCCTGGCTGCAGCTGTCGCTGCGCCGAGGCTGGGTGCGACAGGCGCTCGACGGTCGCGCGCTCACGCTCACGCCCAAGGCGCAGCGGGAGATGCCGGAGCTCTTCGGACTGGCCTGAGGGCGCCGCGCCGGTTCAGGTCTTGAGCTTGAGGATGTAGGTCAGCACGCCCGCCATGGACTGATCCAGTTCGAGGAAGGACTGGAAGTCCTTGCCCTCCATCCAGTAGTGGTCCCAGTTGCTGCGCTTGAGCGCCTTCTGCCACGCATCGGTGGCCACGCCGCGCCGCACGGCTTCGAGCAGCACGGCCTGGCGCGCTGCGGGCACGCCCTTGCCCGTGAAAACGCCGCGCCAATTGGCGAGGTCGGCATCGACGCCCTGCTGCCGCACCGAGGGCACGCCCATGAAGGCATTCCTCGCGGACACGCCGATCGCACGCAGCTTGCCGCTGGCAATGTGTTCGCTGAACTCGCTGTAGCCGGAAATGCCGGCAATGGCCTTGCCCGACTCGACCGCCGACACCACCTGCGCGCCGCCCGCGAAGGGCTGGTAGACCAGCGCGGCGGTATTGCCGGTGGCGCGCGACAGGATGCCGGCGAACATGTGGTCGATCCCGCCCGCAGAGCCGCCGGCAATGGCGGCATTGGCCGGATCGCTGCGCATCTTCGCGATCAGGTCCTTCGCGGTCATGATCGGCGAGTCGCCCTTGACCACGACGACTTCATAGTCGCTGGTCAGCCGCGCGATGGGCGCGATGCGGCTCATGTCGACCGCGGGCTTCTGCAGCGCGACGGCGCCGACCATGACCATGCCGCTCATCAAGAGGGTGTCGGGGTCGGCGTCGTACTTCTCGACGTAGCGCGCCAGGCCGATGGTGCCGCCCTTGCCGCCGACGTTCTCGTACTCGATCTGCGCCACCGCGCCGGCGGCCACCATGGCGGCGCCGAGGGCGCGGCCGGTCTGGTCCCAGCCGCCGCCCTCGTTGGCGGGGATGACGATGCGCAGCCTGGGCAGGGTCGCCGCCGGGGCCGCGGCCGGACGCGGGGCCTGGGCCGAGGCCACGGCCGGCAAGACGCCGGCGGCCGTGGCAGCGAGCCACGAGGTGAAGAGGCGCCGCGTCGGCTGGACCATGATGTCTCCCGGAATTTCGATCCTGGAAATCGTAGCCAGGCATCGCTGCCTCAGGCCTGCGCCTGTGGCACGAAAACGTCGGGCGGGGTTCAGGATTTCACGGAATCGCGCGCCGGACAGCTACTGGAACGCCACCTCGGCAAAGCTGCGCAGCTTGCGGCTGTGCAGCCGGCTCGATCCCTCGCGGCGCAGCACGTCGATCGCGGCCATGCCGATGCGCAGGTGCTGCTCGACGCGCTCGCGATAGAAGTGGTTGGCCATGCCCGGCAGCTTGATCTCGCCATGCAGCGGCTTGTCGCTCACGCACAGCAGGGTGCCGTAGGGCACGCGGAAGCGGAATCCGTTGGCCGCGATGGTGGCGCTCTCCATGTCCAGCGCCACCGCCCGGCTCTGGCTGAAGCGGCGCTGCGGCTGGTTGCCGGGCAGCAGCTCCCAGTTGCGGTTGTCGGTGCTCGCCACGGTGCCCGTGCGCATGATCTTCTTGAGCTGGGTGCCCTGCATGCCGGTGACATCGGCCACCGCCTTCTCGAGCGCGAGCTGGATCTCCGACAGGGCCGGGATCGGCACCCACAGCGGCAGCTCCTCGTCGAGCACATGGTCCTCGCGCACGTAGGCGTGGGCCAGCACGTAGTCGCCCAGTTGCTGCCCCTGGCGCAGGCCGGCGCAGTGGCCCAGCATCATCCAGGCGTGCGGCCGCAGCACGGCCACGTGGTCGGTGATGGTCTTGGCGTTGGCCGGGCCCACGCCGATGTTGACCATGCTGATGCCGCTGCAGTCCTCGCGCACCAGGTGGTAGGCCGGCATCTGCGGCAGGCGCCCGGGCGGCGTGCCCTGGCTGCCGTCGAGCATCGAGCCGTAGAAGGTGCTCGAGCCGGCCTCCAGCCCCCGCCGGCGCGTGACCACGTTGCCGGGTTCGATGAAGGCGATGTATTCGCTGTTCTCGTCGGCCATGGCCTCCCGGCCCAGGCGCACGAACTCGTCGATGTAGAACTGGTAATTGGTGAAGAGCACGAAGTTCTGGAACCACTCGGGCGCGGTGCCGGTGTAGTGGCGCAGCCGGTGCAGCGAGTAGTCCACCCGCGCCGCAGTGAAGAGCGACAGGGGCTGCGCCTCGCCCGGCCGGGCCTCGAAGGTGCCGTTGGCGATCCCGTCGTCCATCGCGCCCAGGTCGGGCAGGTCGAAGACGTCGCGCATCAGGGCGCGCCGCTCCGGGCTCAGGTCGCCCTCGATGTGCTCGTTGTCGGCGAAGGAGAAGTGGATCGGGATCGGCTGGGTGCTGGTGCCGACCTCGAGCTCGACCTCGTGGTTCTCCAGCAGCAGGCGGAATTGCTCGCGGTAGTAGCGCTCGAAGAGGTCGGGCCGCGTCAGCGTGGTCTCGTAGCGGCCCGGGCCGGCCACGAAGCCGTAGCTGAGCCAGGCGTTGGCCACCGGCGTGCGGCGCGAGACGGTGTGGGTGTGCACCCGCACGAAGGGATAGCAGGCCCGCACCCGGCCCGGCATGCTCTCGCCGGCGACGAAGCGCTGCATCGCGTCGCGCAGGTGCGCGAGTCCGCTGCCGTAGATCAGCCGCACCTGCTCGAGCGCGGCAACGGGGTCGGTGAAGCGGGCCGGGGCGATGAAGGTGGGCATGTAGGGCATTCGGCGATTGTGCAGCTTGCCGCGGATGCCCGACGCGACAGCGGGCCTGTCACGGCATCGGTTCCCGCAGGGTCACGAACTCCTCCGCCACCGTCGGGTGGATGCCGATGGTGCTGTCGAACACCCGCTTGGTCGCGCCCGCGCGCATTGCGACCGCGAAGCCCTGCACCACCTCGCCGGCATCGGGCCCCACCATGTGCAGTCCCACCACGCGGTCGGTGTCGCGCTCGACCACCAGCTTCATGAAGGTGCGCTCGCCGCTTTGCGAGAGGGTGTGGCGCAGGGCCTTGAACTCGCTCGAGAACACCCGGATCTTGCCGAACTTCGCGCGCGCCTCGGCCTCGGTGTAGCCGCAGGTGCCGATGTTGGGATGGGTGAAGACGGCCGTGGGCGTGAACTCGTAGTCGAGCTCGCGCGGCCCCGGGCCGAACAGGGTGTCCACCACCACCATGGCCTCGGCCAGCGCCACCGGCGTGAGCTGCTGCTTCGTCGACACGTCGCCCACGGCGTAGATCGACGGCACCGAGCTGCGGTAGTGCGCATCGACCACCACGCCGCCGCGCTCGTCGAGCGCCACGCCGGCGGCTTGCAGGCCCAGGCCTTCCGTGTTGGGCGCCCGGCCGGTGGCATAGAGGATGACGTCGGCCTCCACGCGCTGGCCGCGCGAGAGCAACGCGCACAGGCCGCTGTCCAGGCGCGTGATCATGTCGATCTCGCAGTTGAACCGGATGTCGACGCCGGCGCGGCCCATCTCCTTCGCGAGGAACTGGCGCAGGTCCTCGTCGAAGCCGTTGAGCAGGTGCGGCCCGCGGTACAGCTGGGTGACCTGCGCGCCCAGGCCATTGAAGATGGAGGCGAACTCGCAGGCGATGTAGCCGCCGCCCACGACCAGCAGGCGCTCGGGAAAGGGGTCGAGGTCGAACATCGCGTCCGACACCACGACGTGCTCGCGCCCCGCGAGCTCCGGCACGAAGGGCATGCCGCCGGTGGCCACCAGGATGTGGCGCGCCGTGTGTTTTTTCTGGCCGACCTGCACGGTATGGCCATCGGCCAGGCACGCCCAACCCTGGATCAGCGTGACGCCCGCGCCTTCGAGCAGGTTGCGGTAGACGCCGTTGAGGCGCTTGATCTCCCTGGCGCGGTTGGCCTTGAGCCGGTCCCAGTCGAAGCGCGGCGGGCTGTCGAGGGTCCAGCCGTAGCCGGGCGCCTCCTCGAACGACTCCGCATAGCCGGCCGCGTAGCTGTACAGCTTCTTGGGAATGCAGCCGACGTTGACGCAGGTGCCGCCCAGCTCGGCGCATTCCGCGACCGCCACGCGGGCCCCGCGCTGGGCCGCCATGCGTGCCGCGCGCACGCCACCGCTGCCGCCGCCGATCACGAAGAGGTCGAAGTCGAATGTGCGCATGGAAGGCCCGCTCCTTGCGGCCGACTGTAGCCGGCCGCGGGGCGGGCTGCCGCGCGCCTCGATCCGGTGTCAGGGCCGGTCGTTCTGCTGGGCGGAATCCCTCGACATCATGCGTTGCTGCTGCTGGGCGCGCGCCTCGGCGCCGCGCTGCTGCATCTGCTGGATCTGCTGCAGCGCGCGCTGTTGATGGCTCTCCTGCGCCTGGCGCTGCGCGTTGAGCTGCTGCTGGTGAAGCTGCTGGGCCTGTTGCTGGGCCTGCTGTTGCGCCTGCATCTGCTGCTGCCGCAGCGTCTGCTGTTGCTGCTGCATCTGCTGCATTTGCTGGATCTGCTGCAGCTGCTGGGCCTGCGCCGCTTGCGCGGCCCGCTGCTGCATTTCCTGCTGGGCCCTCAGCGCCTGTTGTTGCTGTTGCAATTGGAGTTGCTGCTGGGCCTGGGCCTGCGCGGCGCGTTGCTGCATCTGTTGCAACTGCTGCGCCTGCTGCAGCTGCTGCAGCTGCTGGGCTTGCGCCGCCTGGGCTGCGCGCTGCTGCATCTCCTGCTGCGCACGCACGCCCTGCTGCTGTTGCAACTGAAGCTGCTGCTGTTGCTGGGCCTGTACGGCTCGCTGCTGGAACAGCAACTGCTGCTGGACCTGCTGGGCCTGCTGGGCCTGTTGCAGCTGCCGCGCCTGCAGCTCCTGGATCTGCCGTGGCCGCAGGTCGGGCGGCGGCATTGCCGCGGCCGAGCGCCCGAAGCCGCCGAAGTGCCGCTCGCCGCGCGGCGAGATCGGCACGGCCGTGGTGATCGGCAGCTGCGCGACGCGATCCTCCGGCACGCGCAGGAAGTCGCGGCGGGCGATCGGCCCGCGGCCGAAGATGTCGATCGGCACCAGCGAGAGCGCCCCGGGGGTGTTGCGGTTCAGGTAGTCGGCGCGCGCGAGCTGCCGCTGGTGGGCGATGGCCCGGTTGACCGCGTCGATGTAGTGCTGGCTGGCGCGAAAGCCCGGCCGCCAGGGCTCGCCGGGCGCGAGCGGAAACCAGCCCACGCCCGGCCGGCCGCCGGCCACCACGTTGGCATGGCCGCCGCCGCCGACGAAGCCGACCAGCGCCGGCGCATACACCGGCCGCGCGGTCGATCGCCCCGGCACCCAGCACCAGCGCGGGCCGATGCGCGCCCAGCGGCCGTAGTGCGAGGTCGCGAAACCCCAGGGCGCGGCATCGATCCAGGTCCAGCCCCAGGGCTGGATGTCGGCCCACTGGCCGTCGCGGTAAGGGGCCCAGTCGGCGTCGACGTTGCGCGGAACCCAGACGTTGCCGTAGGTGGGATCGTTCTGCCACTCGCCGTAGCGGTCGAGCTGCTGGTAGCCGAGCAGGTCGCGCGGGACATAGCGCGCCGAGATCGACTGGTCTTCCAGCCGGTCGCGCTCCGCCACCCAGCGGTCGAAGGCGTTGTCGCCGGCACGCACCGCGGCGCCGCTCACGGCTGCCAGCTGGCGCCCCGTCACGGTGAGCTGCTGGTGGGCGCCCAGCGCCACCGATTCCCCGTTCTCGCCGAACAGCGTGACCCCGCCCGCAGCGACCGCCACGCGCGTGGTGCCGGCGGCCGGATCGACCTCGATGCGGTAGTCGCCGGGAACCTCGACCACCATCGCGAGGTTGGCGGTGCCGATCTCCAGGCGCTGGCCGGCGGGGGCCTCGCGCACGCGCAGCTGCAAGCGGCCCTGGGTGGCGGTGAAGCGGGCGCTGTCGTCGTCGAGCTCGTTGACCACCAGCTGCGTCTGGTCGTCCAGGCGCAGGGCGGTCGAATCGACGTAGAGCTCGGCGCGGGCGTTGCGGTCGGTCCAGAGGCGGTCGCCGGTGGTGATCGGCCGGTTGGGCACCGCGTCGTACCAGCTGTCGTCGCCGGCCGGCGAGAAGCTGACGGTGCCCTGCTGCTCGTTGATGCGGGCCACGCGTCCCGGCGGGTCCTGCTGCGCCCAGGCTGCTGCGCCGGCTGCGAGCAGCAGCACCAGGCCGAGCAGCCAGCCGGCGGCACGGCGGATGGCGTGTGCATGGGTGCGATGTTTCATGATGGGTCCTCGTGTCCAGACCCTGCAACGCGCCAGCGCAGGCCGGCGCTGGCATCTGCTTTGCAAAGCTTCGGAACTACTTTGGAACTATCCTGCCTGCGGCGCAACCGCGTGTAAGCAAGGGACTTATCGCAGCCTCGGATGGCTGAGGAAGAAGCGCAGCATTTCGGCGCTGGCGTCCGGCCCGGCCGGGTCGGTGAAGGAGCCGTCGGCGCTGCCGCCGGCCCAGGCATGGCCGGCACCGTGCAGCAGCCAGTGCTCGACCGCGATGACGCCGCGGGTATCGGCATAGGTCCAGCGGGTGAAGGCGCGGCCGCCCTCGGAGCGCCCGCGCATCTCGTGGGCAGGCGGATGCTCGCCGCCCGCCAGCAGGCGTGCCACCGCATCCGCCGCCACCTGCTCCCCGTTGCGCGGATGCACGGTCTCGTCGGCATCGCCGTGGAAGACGATGGTCGGCCGCATCGGGCCGTTGGCCGTGGACTTGCCGGGGCCGTTCTTCATCGCGCCCATGGCGGAGACGAGGTTGTCCGCCACGCCGCCCGGCAGCCCCGAGTGGACGCCGATGGCGGCGAACAGTTCGGGATGGACGCGCCCCAGGATGTCGGCCATCGAGCCGCCGGCGGACAGGCCGGCCACGTAGACGCGCGCCGGATCGGCGCCGTGCTCGCGCATCACCGCCTGCGTGAGCGCGGCCAGCAGCGCAGGCTCTCCGCGCCCGGCCTGCTGGTGCTGCGGCAGGAACCAGTTCCAGCACTTGCCCGGGTTGTGCTTCTGGGTCTGCGTCGGGTAGAGCACGAGGAAGCCGAGCTCGGCGGCGAGCCGGTTCATCCGGGTGCCGGTGGCGAAGTCCTCCGGGTCCTGGGTGCAGCCGTGCAGCATCAGCAGCAAGGGGCGGGGCCCGCCCGCGCGGCGGGCCGGCACGAAGAGCTTGTAGGCCACGCTGCGGTGCTGGTGCTCGAAATGGCCGTCCAGCCATTGGTCCGGCGCCGCGGGCCGCAGCAGGCCGATGCGCCGCATGGCGCGCGGCACGGCGCGCATCCAGCGCGCCAGTCGTTCGAGCAGGGTTGTCACGTCGGGTACGGGAAAAAAGGGCCGATTGTCGGCCAGCCCTCGCCCCCGCCTCGCCGCCCTACTTGTAGAGCAGCTGCGGCAGCCACAGCCCGATCTGCGGCCAGATGTACAGCATCAGGATCGCCAGCACCTGGATGCCCATGAAAGGCAGCATGCCGAGGAAGATCTGGTTCAGCGTCACGTGCGGCGGGCTCACGCCCTTCAGGTAGAAGGCCGCCATCGCCACCGGCGGCGACAGGAAAGCGGTCTGCAGGTTCATGGCGACCAGCAGCCCGAAGAACAGCGGATCGACGCCGAAGTTGTCCAGGAGCGGGATGAAGATCGGCATGAAGATCACGATGATCTCGGTCCACTCGAGCGGCCATCCCAGGATGAAGATGATCACCTGGCTCAGCACCAGGAACTGCACCTTCGAGAGGTTCATGCTCAGCACCCACTCCTCGACCAGCTGCTGGCCGCCGAGCAGGGCGAAGGCGGCCGAGAAGATGGCCGAGCCCACGAAGAGCCAGCACACCATGGCGGAAGTCTTGGCCGTGAGGAACACCGACTCCTTGAGCACGCCCAGCGTCAGCCGGCGGTAGGCGGCGGCCAGCAGGAAGCCCCCGAGTGCGCCCATGGCGGCAGCCTCGGTGGGCGTGGCCAGGCCCAGCACGATGGACCCGAGCACGGCCAGGATCATGATCATCAGCGGGAAGAACGAGGCCAGCAGCATCTTGAAGATCTCGAGCCGCGCAAAGCTCAGGAACAGGTAGAACAGCGCGACCATGGCGCCGATCACCGCGAAGCAGACCCACCACCAGGTGGGCGCCGGCCGAATGGAGCTGCCATCCGTGGCCGCAGCGGCACCAGGCTCCGCCGCGGGCGTGGCGGCAGTGCTGCCGGGCGGCACCTGCACGGCACTCCCGGCCGCTCCCGGGGGTTCCTGCACACCGCCAGCGCCGGGAGGCTCGGCGAGCCCGCCTTCGCCCTCGCCGGGCGGCTCCTGCAGGCCGCCTTCGTTCTCGGCCGGCGGCTCCTGCACGCCACCCGAAGCCGCCTCGGGCGCGCTGCGCCCGGCGCCGATCTCCTGGATGTCGTACTTCGCCGCCGCCGCCACCGTGGTCACGGCCTCGTAGCTGGTGACGGCCAGCAGCGCGAAGAGCAGGCCGGGCAGCAACACGATGCCCAGCTGCCGCAGCAGGAAGCCGGCGGGCACCTCGGCATTGCGGCGGCCCTTGAGCGCACCGACCAGGCCGGCGAGCGCATGGCGATCGGAATCGGCGGTGAGCCGCCGTGTCAACGGCGGCAGCGTCACCGCGCGGTCGGCAGCCGACAGCGGGGGCGCCCAGGCGGGCTTGAGCTTGGCCACCACGATCACGTAGACGACGTAGAGCGAGGCCAGCATCAGCCCCGGGAAGAAAGCGCCCGCATAGAGCTGGACCACCGACACGCCGGCGGTGGCGCCGTAGACGATCAGCAGCACCGAGGGCGGGATCAGGATGCCGAGACAGCCGCCCGCCGTGATCGAGCCCGCGGCCAGGGGAATGCTGTAGCCCGCGCGCAGCATGGCCGGCAGCGCCAGCAGGCCCATCAGCGTCACCACCGCGCCGACGATGCCGGTGGCGGTGGCGAAGATGGTGCAGGTCACCAGCGTGGCCACCGCCAGCGCACCGGGCAGCCGCGCCAATGCCAGGTGCAGGCTCTTGAACAGCGTCTCGATCAGGTTGGCCCGCTCCACCAGGTAGCCCATGAAGACGAACAGCGGCACCGCGATGAGCACGTCGTTCGCCATCGTCTTGTAGGCCGCCTGCACCATCAGGTCGAGCGTGTGCGTGGTGTTCCGGTCGTAGGCGAACCAGGTGAAGATCATGCCCATGCCCATCAGCGTGAAGGCGGTGGGAAAGCCCAGCATGATCGCGACCACGACCAGCGACAGCATCAGCAGGCCGAGGTGGCCGTTGGTGATGGTCTCCACCCGCAGCAGCATGATCACCGCCGCGGCGACGATCAGCACCATGAAGGACAGGCCGAACCAGAGCTCGCGGCGGATCATGGCTTCGCCCCCTTCGCGACGACCACCTGGTCGAGGGCGCGAATGTCGGCATCGTCGACGTGCACCATTTCCTTCAGCTTCTCGACGTCGACTTCCTCGACGTCCTGCTCGCGCGAGGGCCACTCGCCGTCGCGGATGCACTGCACGCAGCGCACGATCTCGACCATGCCCTGCAACAGCAGCGTGAGGCCGGCCAGCGGGATCACGTACTTGAAGGGATAGAGCGGGATCGGATCGGCCGAGAAGGTCTGCTCGCGGATCGAGAGCGACTCGCCGGCGTAGATCCAGCCGGCCCAGGTCAGCGCGACGATGCCCGGCAGGAAGAAGAGGATGTAGAGCGTCAGGTCGATGGTCGCCTGCGTGCGCGGTCGAAAGAAGCCGTAGAGCACGTCACCGCGCACATGGCCGTTCTTGGCGAGCGTGTAGGCGCCGGCGGTCATGAAAAGGGTGCCGTACAGCATGATCTGCAGATCGAGCACCCAGGCGTGCGGCCGGTTGAGCGCGTAGCGGCAGAACACCTCCCAGCTGATCAGCACGGTGAGCAGCACCGCGCACCAGGCGAAGGTCTTGCCGATCCAGGTCGAGAAGCGATCGACCCTCAACAGAATGGATTGCATGAAGATTCCTGCAGAGCCTCGAAAAAAGAGGGGCACCCCCCGGTGCCCCTCGCTGGTGGATCCTGGATTTCAGGACTTCTTGGGCTGGCGGCCGAAGTAATGGTTGTAGGCCATCTTGAAGTCGACGGTGTAGTCGTTGTACCACTGGCCCGCGCGTTCCGCGAAAGTCTTCTGCGAGTCGAGCACCTTCTTGAACATCGGGTTCTCGGTCGCCTTCTTGGCCACCGTCTTGTCCCACGAGGCCAGCTGTGCGCGCAGGATCGCATCGGGCGTCTTGTAGAACTTGACGCCGGCCTTCTTGAGCTCGACGTAGTCCGCCGAATTGCGCTCGATCGCCTTCCAGCTCATGTCGGCGCTGGCCGCCTGCACGCCGTATTCGATGATCGCCTTCAGCTCGGGCGGCAGCGCATTGAGCTTGGCCCGGTTGAACAGGATCTCGAACTGCTCGCCGGATTGGTGGAAGCTCTGCAGCATGCAGTTCTTGGCGACGTCGGGGAAGCCGAGCACGCGGTCGCTGGAGGCGTTGTTGAACTCCGCCGCGTCGATCAGCCCGCGGTCCAGGGCCGGCACGATCTCCCCGCCCGGCAGCGGATTGACCGCCGTGCCCATGTCGGTGAACACGTCCACCGCCAGGCCCACGGTGCGGAACTTCAGGCCCTTCATGTCCTCGGCCTTGGCGACCGGCTTCTTGAACCAGCCCAGCGGCTGGGTCGGCATGGGGCCGTAAAGATAGGAAGCCACGTCGAGGTTGAGCCCCTTGTAGATCTCCTCCAGCAGCGCCTTGCCGCCGCCGTAGTTGTGCCAGGCGAGCACCATGTTGGCGTCCATCCCGTAGCCGGGACCCGAGCCCCAGAGCGCGAGGGCCGAGTTCTTGCCGTACCAGTAAGCCACCACGCCGTGGCCGCCATCGAGCGTGCCCTTGGCCACGGCATCCAGCAGCTGAAAAGCCGGCACCACGGAGCCGGCCGGCAGCACGTCGATCTTGAGACGGCCGCCGGCCATGTCATTGACCTTCTTGGCAAAATCCTGTGCGTACTCGTGGAAGATATCCTTCGCCGGCCAGGTGCTCTGGAAGCGGAACGATGTGGTCTGCGCCATGCTGACCATGGGTGCGGACATGGCGCCGGCCGCCACGGCGGCGCCCTTGAGCAGGCTGCGGCGGCGGTTCGGTTTGGTGTCTGTCATTGCGTGTGACTCCGTAAGTGGACTGGAAAAAACCCCAGGCTTCCATCTTTGGACATGTGAACAAGCGTGACAAAGAGGGTTTTCACGAACTAGTGAAAAATCATCGATCCGACCGGGGCACTCCTACGCACTAACCCTGAAAAACCCTAGCGACTTTGAAGGAACACAGCCTTATGACTCAAGCAGTCCAGATCCCGGCGGGCGCGGGCAACGCACCGGCCGGTGAACAGCAGGCCGTCCGGCCCGCCGAGGGCTATGCCGGCGACGTGCTGCCCGAACTGGCCCACGCGTGGATGACGAACGGAGACGCCGTCGTGGTCGACGTGCGCAGCGACGCCGAACGCGAGTGGGTGGGCTATGTGCCGGGCGCCATCGGCCTGGCCTGGAAGCAATGGCCCGGCATGGCCTTCAACCCCGGCTTCGACACCGGCCTGCGCGCCGCCGTGCCGGCCGGCAAGAAGGCATTGATGCTGTGCCGCAGCGGCGTGCGCTCCATTGCAGCGGCCCGGCGGGCCACCGAGCTGGGCTTCGAGGCCTACAACATCCTCGAGGGCTTCGAGGGCGATGCCGACGCGGAAGGGCACCGCGGGCGCAAGGGCGGGTGGCGCTTGCGCGGGCTGCCGTGGAAGCAGAACTAGGCGGCTCGATCGAAAGGTCAACGCCCCCGCCTACTTCTGCGGCGGAATCCTGAGTTTCTGCCCCGGGTAGATCTTGTCCGGGTGCGTCAGCATCGGTTTGTTGGCTTCGAAGATGGCGTTGTACTTGTTGGCGTCGCCGTAGTACTTCTTGGAGATGGCCGAGAGCGTGTCGCCCTTCACCACGTCGTGGTACTGCGCCGGGTCGGCCGCGGGCGCGACCAGCTGGTTGTCGACCTTGGTCACGTTGGCCACGTTGCCGGCCGCGAGCGAGGCCTTCTCGCTGGCTTCCTGCGAGGGCGCGTTGCCCTTGAGCGTCACCAGGCCCTCGGCGGCGACGTAGCTCACCTCGAGGTTGGTCAGGCCGAGGTTCTGGGTCTCGATGTAGGTCTTGATGGCATCACCCGCCACCTTGTTGGCATCGGGCTCCGCGGCCTGGGCCGAAGAGCCTCCGAACAGCTTTTCGCCCGCTTCCTTGATGAAACTCAGCAATCCCATGGGGTTCTCCTTGTGCCGGTTGAGGGGAAGGCCACTGTAATGGCATGGCGTGACGGGCACGCGTAGGCCGCAGTCGCAATCGCAACCATCCGGGAAGACAAATCGCAATAATGCCGCGCATGGCATTCCTTGCGATCGACATCGGCAACACCCGGCTCAAGTGGTCGCTCTACGATGCGGCCCGGCCGGGCGCGTCGCTGATGGCCCATGGCGCCGAGTTCCTGGACCACATCGAACGGCTTGCCGAAGGGCCGTGGGCCGAGCTGCCCGCCCCCGCCTCGATGCTGGGCTGCGTGGTGGCCGGCGATGCCGTGCGACGGCGCGCGGAGGAACAGCTGACCGAGCGCTTCGACTGCGCCGCGCGCTGGGTGGTGTCCAGCGCCGCCGAGGCCGGCATCGTCAACGGCTACGACCACCCCACGCGGCTGGGCGCCGACCGCTGGGTCGCGATGATCGGCGCGCGCCACCGCATGCTCTCCCAGGGGCCTGCGCGGCCGATGGTGGTGGTGATGATCGGCACCGCGGTCACGGTGGAGGCGGTGGACGTTCATGGCAAGTTCCTGGGGGGCCTGATCCTGCCGGGCCACGGCATCATGCTGCGCGCGCTCGAGTCGGGCACGGCGGGCCTGCACGTGCCGACCGGCGAAGTGTGCGAATTCCCCACCAATACCAGCGATGCGCTGACCAGCGGCGGCACCTATGCGATTGCCGGTGCGATCGAGCGCATGGTCCAGCATGTGCGCGCCCATTGCGGCGCCGAGCCGGCCTGCTACATGACGGGCGGCGCGGCCTGGAAGATGGCGCCCAGCATGAACGGGAACTTCGAGCAGGTCGACAGCCTGATCATGGACGGGCTGCTGGTGATCGCGCAGGAGCGCCTGCTGGCGTCTTGAGAAATACGAGGAGTCCAGAGTGCCACGTGCCTTCGCCGCTGCCCTGCTGTCTTGCGTGCTCGCCCTTTGCGCCTGCACCCCGCCGGCTCCTCTGCGCACCGCCGCCGCCCCGCCCAGCCGCCCCGCGGCGTGGGGGCCGCCCGAGGCGCTGGTCGCGCCCTCCTCCTTCTCCGGCGTCCATGGCCTCGCCATCGACCGCCAGGGCCGGTTGCTCGCCGGCACGGTGGTCGGCAGCCAGCTGTGGCAGGTCGACCGCAGCACCGGCGCCGCGCGGGTGCTGATCGATGCGCCCGACGGCCAGTCCGACGACGTCGCGATCGGCCCCAGGGGCGAACTGGCCTGGACCAACTACCTGATGGGCCAGGTGCGCCTGCGCGAAAACGACGGCGCGCCGATGCGCGTGCTCGCCAAGGACCTGCCCGGCATCAACTCGCTCGACTTCGACCGCCGCAACGGCAAGCTCTACGCCTCGCAGGTCTTCCTCGGCGACGCGCTGTGGGAGATCGACGTCGCCGGCCAGAAGCCGCCGCGCCTGATCAAGAAGGACATGGGCGGCTTCAACGGCTTCGAGGTCGGGCCGGACGGCCTGCTCTACGGGCCGCTGTGGTTCAAGGGCCAGGTGGTGAAGATCGACCCGGCGGACGGCCGGCTCACGGTGATCGCAGAGGGCTTCCGGATTCCGGCCGCGGCCAACCTGGACGGCAAGGGCAACCTGTGGGTGGTCGACACCCGCAGCGGCGAGCTGGTGCGCGTCGAGCTGGCCAGCGGCCGCAAGACGGTCGCCAGGCAGTTCAAGCCCTCCATCGACAACCTCGCGATCGCGCCCGAGGGGACGATCTACGTCTCGAACATGGCCGACAACTCCATCGAGGCCTTCGAGCCGGAGACCGGCACCTCGCGGCTGTTGACCGGCGGCAAGCTGGCCGTGCCGGCGGGCCTCAAGATCGACGGCGGCACGCTTTTCGTGGCCGACATCTTCGGCTTCCGCCAGGTCGATGCGCAGACCGGCGAGGTGCGCGACATCTTCCGCATGCAGCGCGAGCCGGAGCTCGACTACCCCTTCGGCGTGGGCCTGTCGGCATCGACGATCGCGCTGTCCTCCTGGTTCACCGGCTCGGTGCAGCTGGTGGACCGCAAGAGCTTCAAGACCACCGCGGTGCTGCACGGCCTGAAGGCGCCGGTGGACGCGATCCCGATGCCCGACGGCAGCCTGGTCTATGCCGAGCTCGCCACCGGCAGCGTGACGCGCGCGAGCGGTCCTAAGTTCGAGAACCGCCAGCTGGTCGCCAGCGGCCTGGGAGGGCCGGTGCAGATGGTGCTCGGCCGCGACGGCGCGCTGTACCTCACGGAGGCCGCGGGCAAGCTCACGCGCATCCCGCTGGACGCCAGTGCGCCGCTGCGCGTCGTCGCCGACGGGCTGGCGCTGCCCGAAGGCCTGGCCCAGACGCCCTGGGGCAGCTTCATCGTCGCGGAGAGCGCGGCACGGCGGCTGGTCGAGATCGATCCGGCGAACGGCGCGCGTCGCACCGTGGCCGAGAACCTGCCGATCGGACTGCCCGGCGGGCCGGGAATGCCGCCGCCCTATGTGCCGACCGGCGTGGCGGTGGGTGCCGACGGCAGCATCTATTTCTCGGCCGACCGCAACAACGCGCTCTACAGGATTCGACCGCAGCGCTGATCGCCGGCCGGAAAAGCGGAACAAAGTCACGCTCGCGCCCGCCTTTGAGTAACAAGCGCTTAATTTACTTGCGGCAACACATGTAACAGACTCGTGATGTCTCCGGGCATCACGCCGGCTCTCCCATCCAGGAGCCGGTCTTTCTCCACTCGTCGAAAAGGAAAGAAGTCATGGACCCTCTCGTCGGTCAAGTGCTGAACCCCACCTACGCCATGGGCACCGTCGCGCTGTCGTACGTGATCTCCTTCTTCGGTTCTCTGCTCGCGCTGCTGTGCACGCGCAAGATGGTGCGCAGCGACGGCAGCGTGGACCTCGCGATGCTCGCCGGCGGTGCGGTGGCCCTGGGTGGCATCGGCATCTGGTCGATGCATTTCATCGGCATGGTGGCTTATCGCCTGCCGGTGCCGGTCGCCTACAACCTGCCGCTGACGGTGGTCTCGCTGGTGGCGGCCATCGTCATTTCCGGCCTGGCGCTCTACCTCGCGGGCGGCAAGCGCTTCAACAGCAAGGGCTGGGTCATGGGGAGCCTGCTCGCCGGGCTGGGCGTTTGCGTGATGCACTACATGGGCATGTACGCGATGAGCCTGCGCGCGGCGATGACCCTGGACTGGGGCATCGTGGCCGGCTCGGTGGCCATTGCGATCATCGCGGCGGCCTCCGCCCTGTGGCTGGCCTTCAACCTGACCGAGCTGACGCACCAGGTGGTCGCCGCCGCGGTGATGGGCGTGGCGGTGTGTTCCATGCACTACGTGGGCATGACGGCCGCCACCATGGTGTGCACCGCGCCCACGCCGCCCGGCAGCCTGAGCATTGGCGGCAGCAACCTCGGCCTGGGCGTGTTCGGCACGGCCGGCGCGGTGCTGATCTTCATCCTCTGGGTGGTGACCGGGCGCGCGCTGGACGAGCCCCGCAAGGCGGTCTCGCCGCGCCACGCATAGCCACTTGGCGCAAGCGGCTCGCCGCGGGCCGCGCCTAGAGTGGGGCATGCAGTACACCCACGAGCACCTCGAGATCCAGAAGACGCTGCGGCGCTTCATCGACGAGGAGATCAACCCGCACGTCGACGAATGGGAAGCGGCGGAAGGCTTCCCCGCGCACGAGGTGTTCGGCAAGCTCGGCGCCCTCGGCCTGCTGGGACTCAACAAGCCCGAGGACTACGGCGGCGCCGGCCTCGACTACTCCTACGCGATGGCGATGGCCGAGGCCCTGGGCCATGTGCGCTGCGGCGGCGTGCCGATGGCCATCGGCGTGCAGACCGACATGTGCACGCCGGCGCTGGCGCGCTTCGGCAGCGACGCGCTCCGGCGCGAGTTCCTGGCCCCGGCGATCGCGGGGCAGTCCGTGGGCTGCATCGGCGTCAGCGAGCCCGGCGCGGGCAGCGACGTGGCGGGCCTCACGAGCCGCGCGCGCAAGGATGGCGGCGACTACCTCGTCAGCGGCCAGAAGATGTGGATCACCAACAGCCTGCAGGCCGACTGGATGTGCATGCTGGTGAACACCGGCGACGGGCCCGCGCATCGCAACAAGTCGCTGGTCATCGTGCCGATGGACAGCCCCGGCATCGAAAAGGCGAAGAAGATCCGCAAGATCGGCATGCATTCGAGCGACACCGGCCTGATCTACTTCGACGAGGTGCGCGTGCCGCAGCGCTATCGCATCGGCGAGGAGGGCCAGGGCTTCGTCTACCAGATGCAGCAGTTCCAGGAGGAGCGCCTGTGGTGCGCCGCCAGCTCGCTCGAGCCGATGGAGGACTGCATCCGCGACACCATCGAATGGGCGCAGGAGCGCCGCCTCTTCGGCGGCACCCTGGCCGACCAGCAGTGGGTGCAGTTCAAGCTGGCCGAACTGCAGACCGAGGTCGAGGCGCTGCGCGCGCTGACCTACCGCGCCTGCGACCTGCATGTGCAGGGCGAGGACGTGACCGCGCTGGCCTCGATGGCCAAGCTCAAGTGCGGCCGCCTCACGCGCGAGGTGGCCGACACCTGCCTTCAGTTCTGGGGCGGGATGGGCTTCACCTGGGAGAACCGCGTGTCGCGGCTGTACCGGGATGGGCGGCTGGCGTCGATCGGCGGCGGGGCGGACGAGGTGATGCTGGGCATCCTGGCGAAGACGATGGGGATCGCGAAGCGGCCGCCCGCTTGACTCCATCTCCCTCTCGCTCTGGGAGAGAGTGGGGGTGAGGGCACCGGGCCGTGGATGACGCGCGCCGGTTGCCACCTCCGCTGCCCTCACCCCAGCCCTCTCCCCAAGGCGAGAGGGAGCAAGACCGCCGCCCTCCGCCGACCCCGCGCCCCGCTACGTGGAAGTCCGTACGGCACCGGTCAGCCGGCGGTCAGCCGCCGCGAACGACCCTCGAAAGCTCCACAACGAGGGTTGAGACATGCGCATCAAGAGTCAGGCCGACTTCTATTCGGGAGTCATGTTCACGGCGGTGGGCGGCGCCTTCGCCATCGGCGCCACCAGCTACAACATCGGGGACGGCGCCCGCATGGGGCCGGGCTACTTCCCGCTCATGCTGGGCATCCTGCTGGCGGTCCTGGGAGCCGCCATCATGTTCGAGGCGCTCGTGGTCGAGACCGTCGACGGCGAGAAGATCGGCAAGTGGGCGTGGAAGCCGCTCGCCTACGTGCTCGGCGCCAATCTCGCCTTCGGCGTGCTGCTCGGCGGCCTGCCCTCCATCGGGCTGCCGGCCATGGGCATGATCCTCGCGATCTATGCGCTGACCATCATCTCCAGCATGGCCGGCGCCCATTTCAAGCTGCGCGACGTGCTGGTCCTCGCGACGATCCTGGCGGCCGGCAGCTACGTGGCTTTCATCTGGGCGCTCAAGCTTCAGATCCAGGTCTGGCCCACCTTCATTTCCGGCTGAGGACGAGAGCGCCATGAACCTGATCCACAACCTGGCGACCGGCTTCGGCGTCGCCTTCACCTTCACCAACCTGCTGTATTGCCTGATCGGCTGCATCCTGGGGACGCTGATCGGCGTGCTGCCGGGCATCGGCCCCGTCGCCACCATCGCGATGCTGCTGCCGGCCACCTATGCGCTGCCGCCGGTGTCGGCGCTGATCATGCTGGCGGGCATCTATTACGGAGCCCAATACGGCGGCTCCACCACCGCCATCCTGGTCAACCTGCCGGGCGAATCGTCCTCGGTGGTGACTTGTATCGACGGCTACCAGATGGCGAGGCAAGGCCGCGCCGGGCCCGCGCTCGCGGCAGCCGGCCTGGGCTCCTTCTTTGCGGGCTGTGTCGGCACGCTGATCCTGGCCGCGTTCGCGCCGCCGCTGACCGAGCTGGCCTTCAAGTTCGGCCCGGCCGAGTATTTTTCGCTGATGGTCCTGGGCCTGATCGGCGCCGTCGTGCTGGCCTCGGGCTCGCTGCTCAAGGCGGTGGCGATGATCGTGCTGGGCCTGCTGCTGGGCATCGTCGGCACCGACGTGAACTCGGGCGTGGCCCGCTTCAGCTTCGACATCCCCGAGCTCACCGACGGCATCGGCTTCGTGGTGATCGCCATGGGCGTGTTCGGCTACGGCGAGATCATCGGCAACCTCTCGCAGCCCGACGACGAGCGCGAAGTCTTCACCTCCAAGGTCAAGGGCCTGTGGCCGACGAAGGAGGACTTCAAGAACATGGCGCCCGCGGTGCTGCGCGGCACCACGCTGGGCTCGGCCCTGGGCATCCTGCCCGGCGGCGGCGCGCTGCTGGCCGCCTTCGCAGCCTATGCGCTCGAGAAGAAGATCGCGATGCGCCCCGGTGAAATCGCCTTCGGCAAGGGCAACATCCGCGGCGTGGCCTCGCCCGAATCCGCCAACAACGCCGGCGCGCAGACCTCCTTCATCCCGCTGCTGACGCTGGGCATCCCGCCCAATGCGGTGATGGCGCTGATGGTGGGCGCGATGACCATCCACAACATCCAGCCCGGCCCGCAGGTGATGACCAGCAACCCGGAGCTGTTCTGGGGCCTGATCGCCTCCATGTGGCTGGGCAACACGATGCTGATCATCCTGAACCTGCCGCTGATCGGCATGTGGATCAAGCTGCTGACGGTGCCCTACAAGTTCCTGTTCCCGGCCATCGTGCTGTTCTGCGCCATCGGCGTGTACTCGACCAACAACAACACCTTCGACGTGTGGATGGTCGCGATCTTCGGCTTTGTCGGCTACCTCTTCCTCAAGCTGCGCACCGAGCCGGCACCGCTGCTGCTGGGCTTCATCCTGGGCCCGATGATGGAAGAGAACCTGCGCCGCGCGCTGCTGCTGTCGCGCGGCACGTGGAGCGTGTTCGTGTCGCGGCCGCTGTCGGCGGGCCTGCTGGTCGCCGCGCTGCTGCTGCTGGGGATCGTGCTGCTGCCGTCGATCAAGGCGAAGCGCGAAGAGGCCTTTGTCGAAGACTGAGGCAGCCCGGTTCCGCCGCGTTTTCCGAACGCAAAGGCCGCCTTGAAGGCGGCCTTTTTGCTGGTCCGCATGGCGGCGACTCACGGCGCCGGCCGCTTGAACCCCGATTCGCGCTGGCTGCGCAATGCCAGCACGAAGACCGTATCGATCTCAGGAACGAATCGATAGAGCGCGACGTACGCGCGAGCATTTCGCCCGATCAGCAACTCGCGCCGACCTGCCTTGGCGGGTCGGCCGATCAGGGGACTGTGCGCCAGGATGTCCAGCGCCTGAACGATGCCGGCCATGCGGGCCGGGATGTCCTCGACCTCGTGGCGCAGCAAATGATCGACGATCCGATCGAAATCTTCGAGGACCTCCGGCGCGAGCTCGATCCGCGTCATCGAGTTCTTCAGGCTCCACGCATCTTGCGCGCCGATGGTCGTACCACCGGCCGTCCCGCGGCCCGCGCAACCAGGTATTCCTTGGCATCGTCCCAGGCAATCGATTTGCCGGTTTGCAGCACTTTGGCCCAACGCTTCTGCGCCAGCTGGTGCAGTTCCTCCTCTGCCTCGATCTGTTCCACCTTCTGGGAGATCGCTTCGACAATGAAGGCGTGCGCGCTCTTTCCCGCATGCTCGGCAGCGGTAGCAATGCGTGCCTTCAGATCGTCTTCGATGCGAATGGTGGTCGTCGACATGTTGGCTTCCCGGAAAGCGACCACTGTAGCACTGTTGTGCTACCAAGGGATCACCCTCGACCCAGCAGCTCCAGAGCCAGCCGGAACGTCCGCGAACTCGGCTGCGCCAGCTCGTTCAGCACGTCCATGTGGTTGCGCCTGGGCACCCGTTCCGCCGCAATGACCCGCGAGCCCCAGGCACGACCGATCAGGCCGGCCTGCCGATGGAACTCCTCGCTCTCGTCGCCGCCGACCACCGTCGCCAGCGAGCCCTGCGAGGGAGCGGGCATGGCGGCAGGGCTGAGCTGCAGCGCCCTTGCCGCATCGAGGCCGAGATCGGCGGCCAGGAAGGGCGCATGCCGCAGCGGCTCGAGCTCGTAGAGACCTGAAATCGACAGCGCCGATTTGACGAGGTCCGCAGGCAGATCCGGCGCGACCGCCTTCCAGTGGCAGGCCAGCAGCATCGTCGCCAGGTGCCCACCCGCCGAATGGCCGGCCACCACGATGCGCCCGGGGTCGCCGCCGTGCGTGCGCGCATTCCGATGCACCCAGGCCAGGGCCTGCACCAGCTGCAGCACGATGCGCTCGAGGGTGACCGCCGGGCACAGCGCGTAGTTGGCCAGCACCACCATCGCGCCCGCGTCGGCGAAAGGCGGGGCCACGAAGCTCTGGTCGCGCTTGTCGAGCGCGCGCCAGTAGCCGCCGTGGATGTAGACCAGCACCGGCGCGCCGGGCCGCTCGGCAGGCAGCACGTCGAGGCGCTCGCTGCGGTCCTCGCCATAGGCGACGTCGAGCACCCAGCCCGGCCGCTCGTAGGCGCGGGCCGAGGCTTCGGCCCAGTGCGCAAGGATCTCCGGATGCTCCGGAATGCGCGCGCGGTTGTTGTACTGGGCGTCGTACCAGGCGGGCGACGGCGTGGCTTCGGTCATCTTCGGGCGCAACTCCGGCTGAACTTCGGCCACTTCAGCGCCGCTTCGCGCCGGCCGCCGCCGGCACCCTCGCGCCATTGGGCTTCGGCCTGCCGCGCGGCGCGGGCTTCTGGTCCGACTCGCGCAACGCGGCATCGATCAGCGCGTCGGCCATCCACAGCGCGGTGCGCTCCACTTCGCGGTCGTGCAGGCCCCAGATGTCCTTGAGGATCACGTAGGGCTCGATGCCGTAGACCACCGACAGGGCATGGTGCAGCCGCTTGCGCACGTCCGGCCGCAGCTGCGGCACCAGCGGCTCGATCGCATGCTCCAGGATGCGCACGCGGTGCCCGCGCCGGTATGGCTCTTCCTCCAGCAGCCCGGCGCGCTCCAGCCCCCATTGCTCCAGCGAGAGCTGCGCCGCGGCGCGCAACTGGGCCTCGAATTCCTTGAAGCGCGGGAAGGTCTGCAGGAACAGCTCGTGCACGCGCTCGCGGCCGCTGGGGTTGTCGGAGGCCAGCTTGCGCACCGGCCCCAGCGAGCTGTCGATGACGGCGGTGACCAGCGCGCTGCGGCTCGGGAAATAGCGGTACGCGGTCGCGCGCGAGACCTTCGAGCGCGCCGCGGCCTCCGCCACCGACGGGATGTGGCCGCTCTGCCGGATGATGTCCATGGCGGTGTCGAGCAGCAGCTTGAAGGTGGCCGCCTTGACGCCGCGCTCGGGCGGCACCGGCGGTTCGCTCAGCTTGTGCTTCAGTTGCGCCATGGGGTTATTACGGAGTGCCGAAGGGCCGGGCTTGCTTGTGAAGGTCCGAGGTCGGCACGTATGATGCACCGATCCCGATTTGAGACGCAAGTCTCATAAAGCTAAGTTCCCTGATCTCGCGGCAGCCGGCACGAGCGGCAACGACCACGAGACGAGCCGGAGACAAAGGCGATGCGCTTGGCCAGCTGGAGTTGGGGCGGAAGCGAGCACGTGGGCACGATCTCGGCCGACGGGCGCGAAGCCACGCCGCTCGCATGGCGCGACGCCTCGCTCGGCACCCTTCCCCTGATCCAGGCGCTCGCCCGCGGCGAATCCCTGCCCTCGCCTGCCGGCGCGCGGCTGCCGGTCGAAGTCCTCGCCCTGCGCGCGCCGCTGCCACGGCCGCTGCGCAGCCTGTTCTGCGTCGGCCGCAACTACCACGCGCATGCCAGCGAGCTCGCCGGCACCGTGTTCCGCGAAAGCATGCCGCAGAGCGACCCCTGGCCCATCGTCTTCGGCAAGCTGGGCGAATGCGTGATCGGCCCGCGCGATGCGGTGCGCCTGCCCTCGCCCGCCACCTCGGTGCAGATCGACTACGAGTCGGAACTGGCGGTGGTCATCGGCCGCGGCGGACGCGACATCCCGCGCTCGCGCGCCATGGACCACGTGTTCGGCTACACGGTGGTCAACGACGTGACCGCGCGCGACGTGCAGATGCGGCACCAGCAATGGTCGCTCGGCAAAAGCTTCGACACCTTTTGCCCGATGGGGCCGTGGATCGTCACGGCCGACGAACTCGACGGCCGCGCCACCCGCGTGCGCGGCTGGGTCAACGGCGCGCTGCGCCAGGACGGCCAGACGAAGGACATGATCTTCGACATCCCCACGCTGATCGAGACCTGCTCGCGCGGCATCACCCTGTATCCGGGCGACGTGATCGCCACCGGCACCCCGGCCGGCGTGGGCATGGGGCAGACGCCGCCGCAGTGGCTGAAGTCCGGCGACGTGGTGCGCATCGAGGTCGATGGCGTGGGCGTCATCGAGAACGCCTTCGAGTAGGCCGCCCGACGATGTCATTCCAGCTGATCGACCGCATGGCGGTGGAAGAAGAAGGCGACGGCCCGGCCGTGGTGTGCGTGCACGGCCTGGGCGGCAGCTCCAACAGCTTCACGCCGCTGATGCCGGCGCTGGCGCGGCATCGCGTGGTCCGCGTCGACCTCCCCGGCAGCGGCCGTTCGCAGCGGGCCGAGGGCGAGCTCTCGATCGAGCGCTACATGGAGGCGCTGCTGCGCGTCTGCGAGCGCCTGGGCATCGCACGGGCCCACTGGGTGGGTCATTCGATGGGCACCATCGTCTGCCAGCACATTGCCGCGGCGCATCCGAAGCTGGCGGCCAGCGTGGCACTCTTCGGCCCGCTGATCGCACCGCCGGAGGCCGCGCGCACGGCGATGAAGGCGCGTGCCGCCAAGGCCCGCGAAGGCGCGGCCGGCATGCACGAGATCACGCAAGGGCTGCTGCAGGCCGCGATCTCCGCGGACACGCGCCGGCGCCTGCCGCTCGCCGTGGCCTTCGTGCGCGAAAGCCTGATGCGGCAGGACGGCGAGGCCTACGCGCGCAGCTGCGAGGCCTTGGCCGGCGCGCAGGGCGCGGCGGTGGAACGCATCGAGGCGCCGGTGCTGCTGGTCACCGGCGACGAGGACGGCGTGGCGCCGCCGCAGTCGGTGCGCGCGATGGCTGACCGGCTGCACAACGCCGCCAGCAAGCGCGTGGTGGTGCTGTCGCGCTGCGGCCACTGGACGCCCGTCGAGCGGCCGGAGGAATGCCAGCGCGAACTGAGCGACTTCCTGGCCGCGAACGCAAGGAGCTGAACCGATGGCCGACGTGATGTTCACCAACGTCCGCGTCTTCGACGGCGGCGGCGAGGCGCCCTTCACCGGCGACGTGCTGGTGCAGGGCAACCGCATCGCGCGCGTCGTCAAGACGGGTTACGGCCAGCACGCGGCGCCGGTCATGGGCGCGCAGCTGATCGACGGCGCCGGCGCCTTCCTGATGCCCGGCATGGTGGAGGCGCACACGCACTTCTCGTGGAACGACCAGCCCAGCCTGGACGCCATCCAGCGCATGCCGCCGGAGGAGCACATCCTGTGGTGCGCCGAGGTCGCCAAGCGCTACCTGGACATGGGCTGGACGAGCTGCGTCGGCGCCGCGGCGGCCAAGCCGCGGCTGGACGTGGTGATTCGCAACGCGATCAACGACGGCACCATCGTCGGCCCGCGCTATCTGGCGGCGAGCCAGGAGATCACCGTGCCCGGCGGCCTGGGCGACACCACGCAGCCGCACCTGCCGCAGCCCGAGTTCGCCTTCGGCGCGGTGGTGAGCGGTGCCGAGGAGATGCGCCGCTGCGTGCGCATGTTCGCCAAGTACGGCGTCGATTCGCTGAAGATCAATCTCTCGGGCGAATCGATCACCGGCATGCCGAGCGAGATGAGCCAGTTCACCGAGGAAGAAGTCACGGTGTGCGTCCAGGAGGCCAAGGCCTGGGGCAAGCGGGTGGCGGCGCATGCGCGCTCGACCTGGTCGATCAAGCAGTGCGTGAAGCACGGCATCGAGGTGATCTATCACGCCAGCTTCACCGACGAGGAGGCGCTGGACCTGCTCGAGGCGCACAAGTTCGATCACTTCATCGCGCCGGGCCTGGCCTGGCTCATCAACACCTGCCACCACGCGAGCCAGTGGGGCCTGACGCCCGAGGTGACGCGGCGCATGGGCTACCACCGCGAGCTGGAGGCCGCGGTGGAGAGCATGCGGGCGATGCGCAAGCGGGGCATCCGCATCCTGCCGGGCGGCGACTACGGCTTTGCGTGGACGCCGCACGGAACCAACGCGAAGGACCTGGAGTACTTCGTCAAGTACGTGGGAATGAGCACGATGGAGGCCCTGTTGTCGGCCACCGCGTGGGGCGGGCCGATGATGCGCATGGGCAAGCAGCTGGGCTACGTGCGCGAAGGGTATCTCGCCGACCTGCTGCTGGTCGATGGCGATCCGCTGGCGGACATCACGGTGCTGCAGGACAAGGCGCGCATCCTGGCGGTGATGAAGGACGGCGAGTTCCACCGCGCGCCGCCGGTGCGGCGTTCGCACACGACGCGCTGGGAGCAACACGGGAGACTTTCATGAGCGATGTCGTCTTCACCAACGTCCGCATCCTCGACGGCACCGGCCAGAACCCCTACACCGGCAGCGTGCTGGTGCGCGGCAACCGCATCCGCCAGGTGGGCCGCAGCACCGCGCCGATCGCACCCGGCGGCGCGATGGTGGTCGACGGCGCCGGCGCCACGCTGATGCCCGGCATGTGCGAGGCCCACACGCACTTCTCCTGGAACGACGCCGCCACGCTCTCGGCGATCCAGCGCATGCCGCTGGAGGAGCACGTGCTGTGGTGCGCCAAGGTCGCCAGGCGCTACCTCGAAGCCGGCTTCACCTCCTGCGTCGGCGCCGCCTGCGCCAAGCCGCGGCTGGACGTGGTGATCCGCAACGCCATCAACGCCGGCCAGATCCCCGGCCCGCGCTACCTGGCCGCGAGCCAGGAGATCACCGTCCCCGGCGGCCTGGGCGACGAGACCCTGCCGCACCTGCCCTTCCCCGAGTTCAGCTTCGGCGTCAACGTGAACTGCGCCGACGAGATGCGCAAGGTCGTGCGCATGTTCCTCAAGTACGGCGTCGACTCCATCAAGCTCAACCTCTCGGGCGACAACTTCACGCCCGACTCCCCGGCCGACACCACCTGGATGAGCGACGCCGAGGTGGCCGCCGCCATGGAAGAGGTCCGCGTGCGCGGCAAGCGCGGCACCGCGCACGCCCGCTCGGCCGCCTCGGTCAAGCAGGCGCTGCGCCATGGCATCGAGGTGATCTACCACGCCAGCTTTACCGACGAGGAAACGCTGGACATGCTGGAGGCCGCCAAGGACCGCGTCTTCGTCGCCCCCGGCATCGCCATCCTCTACGCCATGCTGCACGAGGCCGAGCCCTACGGCATCACGCACGAGAAGGCGGTGGCGATGGGCTACCAGGTCGAATGGGACGCCGCCCTCGAATCGCTCAAGGCCATGCACCGCCGCGGCGTGCGCGTCCTGCCCGGCGGCGACTACGGCTTCGCCTTCACGCCGCACTGCCAGAACGCGCGCGACCTGGAGTTCTTCGTGCGCTACCTGGGCTTCACGCCGATGGAGGCGATCCGCTGCGCCACCCTCTACGGCGGCCAGATCATGAAGCGCGGCGACGAGCTGGGCACCATCCAGGACGGCTACCTGGCCGACCTGCTGCTGGTGGATGGCGACCCGCTGGCCAACCTCGCGATCCTGCGCGATCCGAAGCGCATCCTCGCGGTGATGAAGGACGGCGAGTTCGCCAAGGCGCCGGAGATCGCCTCGCAGCGGGCCTGGGAGCACGCCGCATGAGCCGTACTCCAGCGAGCCGGACCGCACGCTGGCTCGTCTGGCTGCTGGTCGGCGGCCCGATCGCCGTGTTCTCGGCCTGGGCGCTCGCGGACAACGCGCGCCTGTACCTGGTGACCCTGCTCAACGGCCTCACGCTGGCTTCGCTCTACTTCATCGTCGCCAGCGGCTTCACCCTGGTCTTCGGCCTGATGCGCAACGTGAACCTCGCGCACGGCTCGCTTTACCTGCTGGGCGGCTACGTCGCCTTCGTGGTCTCGGAGCACACCGGCTGGTGGCTCCTCGCGCTGGCCGCCGGCTTCGCGGTGGCCGCGCTCGGCGGACTGCTGATCCAGCTGCTGGTGCTGCGCCACATGCAGGGGCAGGAGCTGCGCCAGACGCTGGTGACGATCGCGCTGTCCATCGTCATCGCCGACGTGCTGCTGTGGGTCTTCACCGGCCAGGTGCACCAGATGGAGGCTCCGGCCTGGCTGCGGGGGCCGATCCGCGGCATCCCGCTGATCAATGCCTACTCGGCCTATCGCCTGGCCCTGCTGGGCTTCGGCATCGTCATCGGCCTGGGCCTGTGGTGGCTGCTCACGCGCACGCGCGTGGGCATGATGATCCGCGCCGGCGTGGACGATCGCGGCATGCTCGCCGCCTCGGGCGTGAACGTGAACATGGTGTTCGCCATCACCTTCATGCTCGGCGCCGGCCTGGCCGGCCTGGGCGGGGTGATCGGCGCGGTGGAGCTGTCGATGGTGCCGGGCGAGGACACCCGGCTGCTGCTGGCCTCGCTGATCGTGGTGATCGTCGGCGGCATGGGCAGCGTGCCCGGCGCCGCGCTGGGATCGGCCATCCTCGGGCTGGCCGAGACCTACGGGCTGGCCTATGCGCCGACGTACAGCGTGGTCTTCACCTTCGTGATCCTGATCCTGGTGCTGGCCTTCCGGCCGCGCGGGATCATGGGGAGGGCGGCGGCATGAGACGCCGGGCCGCTCCCAGGTCCAACAGCACCGCAGCGCGGCGCGCGGAGGTTGCCTTATGAGCGCCGCCCAATGGCGCCGCGCGATGCGCTCGGGCGCACAGGCGCTTCCGCTCGCGCCCGTCGCGCCGGCGGCCCTGCCCGCGCCGGCACCCGCCCGCCTCGATTGGCTGGCCGCGCTGCGCCGCACGGTCCGGCCCCATCACCTCGCCGTGCTCGTCTTCGTGCTGGTCTTCCCCTTCGTCGCCACGCCCTTCATCACCTTCCAGGTCGCTGCGCAGTCGCTGGTGCTGGGCCTGATCGCACTCTCGCTCACCTTCCTCGGCGGCTACGGCGGCATGGTGTCGCTGGCGCAGATGACGGTCGCCGGCATCGCCGGCTATGCGCTCGCGGTGCTCGGCACCAGCAGCAGCGGCGCCGACATCGCGATGCGCTGGCCGTGGTGGGTGGCGGTGCCCTTCGCACTGGCCATCGCCACCCTCTGCGCCACGCTGATCGGCTGGCTCTCGGTGCGCACCGAAGGCATCTACACGATCATGATCACGCTGGCGATCGGCGTCGCCTTCTACTACCTGGTGCTGCAGAACTACAGCGTGTTCAACGGCTTCCAGGGCCTGCGCGAGATCTACCCCCCGAAGGTGCTCGGCGTCGCCTGGCGCGACCCGGTGCCCTTCTACTTCCTCTGCCTGGCCTGCGCGATGGCGGGCTATTTCCTGGTGCGCTGGGTGGTGCGCGCGCCCTTCGGCATCGCGCTGCAGGGCATCTGCGACAACCCGCGGCGCATGGAAGCGCTGGGCTACCACGTGGTCGCGCACCGGGTGGCGGCCTATGCACTGGCCGGGCTGCTGGCGGCGGTGGGGGGCGTGCTGCTGGTCTGGTACAACGGATTGATCACGCCGGGCTCGGTCAGCATCTCCTGGCTCATCAACATCCTCGTCGTCGCGGTGCTCGGCGGCATGCGGCACCCCATGGGCGCCTTTCTCGGCGCCATCGTCTTCGTGCTGCTGCAGACCTTCGCGATCGACCTGATCGACCGCGAGCGCTTCAACCTCCTGATCGGCGGCGTGTTCTTCGCGATCGTCCTGTTTTCCCCCGACGGCCTGCTCGGACTGTGGGCGGCGCTGCGCTCGCGCCTCGGATCGAGGCCAGGCATGACTTCCAACCAAAGGAGACAACCGTGAACGTGAACAAGCGACTCTGGGTTCGTTCGATGTTGGGTGCGGCCGCCCTGGCGGCGCTGGTGGGTGGCGCATGGGCGCAGCAGGGCCAGCCCGTGAAGATCGGCCTGCTGGCCACGCTGGAGGGGCCGTTCGCGGCCGGCGGCGCGGACGGCATGCGCGGCGCGGAGCTGGCGGTCAAGCAGCGCGGCGGCACGGTCGCCGGCCGCAAGATCGAGATCATCAAGGCCAGCTCGGATGCCAAGCCGGACGTGGCGGTCAACGCCACGCGCAAGCTGGTCGAGCAGGACAAGGTCGACATCATGGTCGGCCCGCTGTCGGGCGGCGAAGGCATCGCCGTCAAGGACTACTCGAAGACGCAGCCGCAGGTGACCTTCATCAACGGCGCCTCCGGCGCGCAGGCGACCACGCTGGACAACCCGAGCCCGAACTTCTTCCGCTTCAACACCGAGGGCGCGCAGTGGATGATCGGCCTGGGCAAGGCCGCCATGGCCAAGGGCTACAAGCGGGTGATGGTGATCGCCGAAGACTACGCCTTCCCCTACTCGCAGGTGCAGGGCTTCATGACCGAGTACTGCCGCGCCGGCGGCAAGGTGCCCGAGAAGGCCTGGGTGCCGCTGGGCGGCAAGGACTATTCCTCCGTGATCGCCAAGATCCCGAAGGACGTGGACGCGCTGCTGGTGGTGCTCGGCGGGGCCGACGCGGTGAACTTCCTCACCCAGTACGAGAACGCCGGCGGCGACAAGCCGATGCTGGGCGGCTCCATCACGGTGAGCCAGGACGTGCTGAACTACAAGGGCAAGCGGCGCGAGTCGCTGGTGGGCACGCTGTCGGCCGGCCCGCTGGCCGACGCCTACGACGGCGCGGACTGGAAGGCCTTCGTCGCCGACTACCAGAAGGCCTATCCGGTGTCGGCGGGCGGCTTCCCGAGCCCGAGCCTGTTCGCCTACGTGTACTACGTCAACATGAAGGCGGCGCTGGACGGGCTGGAGGCGGTGAAGGGCGACCTCTCCGGCAACCAGGCCAAGTACCGCGAGGCACTGTCGAAGATGACCCTGAAGACGCCGAACGGCGACGTCAAGCTCGACGCCAACCGGCAGGCGATCGGCACCACCTTCGTGACCGAGGTGGTGAAGGACGACAAGGGCAATCTCTTCAACAAGGTGCACAGCAAGATCGACAACGTCGACCAGCTGCTGGGGATGAAGAAGGAGGAATTCAAGATCGGCTCGCGCGACGTGCCGGCCTGCCCCTGAGGGAGAAACCAGGGTGGCCTCCGTCACCACGCTGCGCACCGGCACCGCCGCGCTCCCGCGGGGCGGGGCGGTGGCGCACGTGCCGCTCGCCTCGGGCGACGCGCTGGTGCTCAGCGGCGTGACGCGCGCCTTCGGCGCGCTGCGCGCGGTGGACGGGGTGTCGCTCACGGTGGCCGCGGGCGAGAAGTACGCCATCCTCGGCTCCAACGGCGCAGGCAAGACCACGCTCTTCAACACCATTACCGGCGACTTTCCGCCCACCGCCGGCCGCATCCATTTCTTCGGCGAGGACATCACCGATCTGCCGCCGCACGAGCGCATCCGCAAGGGCCTGCGGCGCACCTACCAGTCCTCGCTGCTGTTTCGCGACCTGACGGTGCGCGACAACCTGTTCCTGGCGGTGCGCGGCGTGGGCAACGGACGCTTCAGCCTGGCGCGCGCCGGCGCCGGACATGCTTCGACGCTGGCCACGCAGGACCTGCTGGAGCGCACGCGGCTGGCCCACATCGCCGGCGAGCGCGTCGCCAATCTCGCGCACGGGCAGCAGCGCCAGCTCGAGATCGGCATGGCGCTGGCCGGCGCGCCGCGGCTGATCCTCTTCGACGAGCCCGCCGCGGGCCTGTCGCCGGCGGAGCGCCGCGAACTGGTGGCCCTGCTGCGCTCGCTGCCGGCACACATGAGCTTCGTGCTGATCGAGCACGACCTCGAGATCGCCCTGCGCGTGGTGGAGCGCGTGACCGTGATGCACAACGGCCGCCAGCTCCGCACCGGCACCCCGCGGGAGATCGAGGCCGATGCCGAGGTGCAGGCGATCTACATGGGGAGCCACCACTGATGGCCTGGTTCGAGCGCCACCGCGAGGAGGCCGGCCGCATCGGCGCCACCGGCGCGCCGCTGCTCGCCATCGCGGCGCTCGACGTCTTCTACGGCCGCGCCCATGCGCTGCAGGGCGTCGACCTGGTGCTGGAGCGCGGCGTGCTCGGCATCGTCGGGCGCAACGGCATGGGCAAGACCACGCTGTGCAACGCCATCACCGGCCTGGTGCCGGCCCGGGGCAGCATCCTGCTGGGGGGCGAGCAGATCCTCGGGCTCGCGCCGCACGAGATCACGCGGCGCGGCATCGCCTACGTGCCGCAAGGACGGCGCGTGTGGCCCTCGCTCACGGTCGACGAGACGCTGCGCCTGGTGGCGCGCCGGCGGCGCGAGCTGGACCGCATCTACGGCCTGTTCCCGCGGCTGGCCGAGCGGCGCGGGCACGGCGGGGCCCAGCTCTCGGGCGGCGAGCAGCAGATGCTGGCGATCGGCCGCGCGCTGCTGCTGGAGCCTCGGCTGCTGGTGATGGACGAACCGACCGAAGGCCTGGCGCCGATGATCGTGGAGCAGGTGGCGCAGTCGCTGCGCGATCTCGCGGCCGAGGGCCGCATCGCGGTGCTGCTGATCGAGCAGAACCTGGGCGTGGCGATGTCGGTGACCGACCGCATCGGCGTGATGGTCAACGGGCGCATCGCGCAGGAAATGCCGGCCGCGCAACTCGCGGCGGACCAGGCGCTGCAGGAGCGGCTGCTGGGGGTGCGCTCGAACGGGCACGAGGAGGTGGTGGCGCCCCCGGCGGCGGCCGAGGCGGCGGCGCCGCAGGTCTACACGGTGCGCCGGGCGCATGGCGACGGCGTGCCCTCGCTGGATGCACCGGCGCCGCGCACGGTGCGCGGGTTCACGCGCTGGAATGCGGGCGACGCGGCGGCGCCGGTGGTGGATATCTCGCGTGCGGCGCCACCGGCCTCGCCCTCACCCCAACCCTCTCCCGCGAGCGGGAGAGGGAGCACGGAATCGGAGGACCGTGCTGCCGGGCGGCTCTTCGACTTTCCGGTGGCGGCCGGCAGCACCCGTGCCGCCTATGTCGCCGGCACCTTCGACACCAAGGGCCGCGAGCTGTTCTTCCTGCGCCAGTGCCTGGAGCGGCTGGGCCTGCGCGTGGTCACGGTGGATCTCTCGACCTCCGGCCGAACCTCGCCGGCCAGCGTGCATCCGCGCGAGGTGGCGCGCCACCATCCGCAGGGCGAAACGGCCGTCTTCAGCGGCGACCGCGGCAGCGCGACCACCGCCATGGCGCTGGCCTTCGAGGCCTTCGTGCGCACGCGTCGCGACCTGGGCGGCCTCATCGCGGCCGGCGGCTCGGGCAACACCTCGATGGCCACGCAGGGCATGCGCGCGCTGCCGATCGGCGTGCCCAAGGTCATGGTGTCGACCATGGCCAGCGGCGACACGCGGCCCTACGTGGGGCCGAGCGACATTTGCATGATGTATTCGGTGACCGACGTGCAGGGCATCCATCGCATCAGCGAGCGCGTGCTGGCCAATGCGGCGCATGCGCTGGCGGGGATGATCGCGCATCCGCCGCTCGTCTCGGCCGAGAGCAAGCCGGCGCTCGGCCTGACCATGTTCGGCGTCACCACGCCCTGCGTGCAGGCCGTCGCCAAGCACCTCGAGGCGTCCTACGACTGCCTGGTCTTCCATGCCACGGGCGTGGGCGGCCAGTCGATGGAGAAGCTGGCCGACTCGAGCCTGCTCGCGGGCGTGATCGACGTCACGACCACCGAGATCGCCGACGAGATCGCGGGCGGCGTGCTCTCGGCCGGCCCCACGCGCCTGGACGTGTTCGCGCGCCATGCCCTGCCCTACGTGGGCTCCTGCGGGGCGCTGGACATGGTGAACTTCGGCGCCTGGGACAGCGTGCCCGAGCGCTTCCGCGCGCGCAAGCTGGTCCGGCACAACCCGACGGTGACGCTGATGCGCACCACGCCGGCGGAGTGCGAGGCGATCGGCCTCTTCATCGCCGCCAAGCTCAACGCCATGCGCGGACCGCTGCGATTCCTGATCCCCGAAGGCGGCGTGTCGGCGATCGACCGCCCCGGCCAGCCCTTCCACGACCCCGAGGCCGACCGCGCGCTCTTCGCCGCCATCGAGCAGGGCTTCCGGCCCGGCACGGATCGCAAGCTGCAGCGCCTGCCCCTGCACATCAACGACGAGGCCTTCGCCGACGCGCTGGTCGGCGCCTGGCACGAGCTCTCGACGACCACCCCGCGCGCACGACGCGCCTGACCACCATGCCCCGCATCGCCCGCACCACTTTGCTCGAACGCTTCCGCGCCAAGATCGCTGCCGGCCGGCCGATCGTCGGCGGCGGCGCCGGCACCGGCCTGTCGGCCAAATGCGAGGAGGCGGGCGGCATCGACCTGATCGTGATCTACAACTCCGGCCGCTACCGCATGGCCGGCCGCGGCTCGCTCGCCGGGCTGCTGGCCTACGGCAATGCCAACGAGATCGTGTGCGAGATGGCGCACGAGGTGCTGCCGGTGGTGAAGCACACGCCGGTGCTGGCGGGCGTGAACGGCACCGACCCCTTCATGATCCCGGAGGAATTCCTGCGCCGGCTGGTGGGCCTGGGCTTCTCGGGGGTGCAGAACTTTCCGACGGTGGGGCTGATCGACGGCACGTTCCGCGCCAACCTGGAGGAGACCGGCATGGGCTACGGGCTCGAGGTCGAGCTGATCGCGCGTGCCCATGCAATGAACCTGCTGACCACGCCCTATGTGTTCGGCGAGGCCGACGCGCGCGCCATGGCCGCGGCCGGCGCGGACATCATCGTGTGCCACATGGGCCTGACCACCGGCGGCGCCATCGGCGCGGAGACGGCGCTCACGCTGGACGACTGCGTGGCGCGCATCAACGCCTGGGCGGCGGCCGCGCATGCGGTGAACGCCGAGGCCATCGTGCTGTGCCATGGCGGGCCCATCGCCACGCCCGATGACGCGCGGCATGTGCTGTCGCGCTGCCCCGACTGCCACGGCTTCTACGGCGCCAGCTCGATGGAGCGGCTGCCCACCGAGACCGCGTTGACCGAGACCACGCGGCGCTTCGTTCAGATCACGCGATAACTGGAGACGACCCTTATGTCAGGTTCTCAATTCGGCGGCTTCATCCTCGGCCTGATCGTCGTCGCGATCGTGGTCGCGCTCGCCGTCTGGCTGTTGCACTGGCTCTACCTGCGCAGCTCGAAGGAGCGCGCCTTCGTGCGCACCGGCCTGGGCGGGCAGAAGGTGGTGCTCGACGGCGGGGCTTTCGTGCTGCCCATCGTGCACGACGTGATTCCGGTCAACATGAACACGCTGCGGCTCGAGGTGAGCCGCGGCCGCGACAAGGCGCTCATCACCAAGGACCGCATGCGGGTGGACGTGATCGCCGAGTTCTACGTGCGCGTGGCCGCCCATCCCGACGCGGTGGCCGCGGCCGCGCAGACCCTGGGCCTGCGCACCATGGAACCCGAGCAGCTGAAGGAGCTGGTCGAGGGCAAGTTCGTCGATGCCCTGCGCACCGCCGCCGCCGAGATGACCATGGAAGAGCTGCACGAGAAGCGCGGCGCCTACGTGAAGCGGGTGCGCGAATCGGTGGCCGAGGACCTGACCAAGAACGGCCTGGAGCTGGAGGCCGCCTCCCTCACGCAGCTGGACCAGACCGGCATGGAGTTCTTCAACCCCAGCAACGCCTTCGACGCCGAGGGCCTGACGCGCCTGACGGAGCAGATCGAGCGCCGCAAGAAGCAGCGCAACGACGTCGAGCAGGACACCTTGATCGCCATCCGCAACAAGAACCTGGAGGCCGAGAAGCTCTCGCTGGAGATCGACCGCGAGGGCGAGCATGCCCGCCTCTCGCAGCAGCGCGAGGTGGAGATCGCGCGCGCCCGCCAGCGCGCCGAGCTGGCGACCGAGCGCGCCCAGCGCGAGCAGGATGCCGAGGGCGCGCAGATCGCGGCCAAGCAGAGCATCGACGCCGCCCGCATCCGGGCCGAGCAGACCGTCGAGGAGGAGCGCATCGCCAAGGAGCGCGCGATCCAGGGCGCGGAGATCGAGCGCCGGCTGTCGCTGGAGCTGGCCGAGCAGCAGCGCGCGATTGCGGTGGCGCGCGAGAGCAAGGCACAGAGCGAGGCCCAGGCCGAGGCCGAGTCCGCGCGGGCGCAGGCGGTCTCGGCGGAAGAGAAGGTGTTCACCGCGCGCGAGGTGGAGATGGCCGAGCGCAAGAAGGCCATCGAGCTGATCGCCGCCGCGCAGGCGGCCGAGCGCGACGCGCTGCGGCTGACTTCTGCCGCGCAGGCCGAGAAGGAAGCCAGCGCCGACCGGGGGGCCGCGCTGCGCGCCCAGGCCGAGGCGGATGCCGACGCCGACAAGATCAAGTCGATGGCGATCCGCGTGCGCGCCGAGATCGAGGCCGAAGCGCAGCGCATGATGAACGAGGCGCACAACATGCTGTCGCCCGAGGCCCGCATGTCGGCGCTGCGCATGAAGCTGGTGGAGAAGGCCGAGGCCATCATCCGCGAGTCGGTGCGGCCGATGGAGCGCATCGAGGGCATCAAGATCCTGCATGTGGAAGGGCTGGGCGGCGGCGGCCACGGCGGCGTGCCCAACGGCGAGTCGAACGGCGGCTTTGCGGACGGCCTGGTGAACTCGGCGCTGCGCTTCCGCGCCCAGGCGCCGCTGGTGGACCAGCTGCTGCGCGAGATCGGCATCGAGGGCGGCGACATCCAGCGCCTGGTGGGCGAGCCCGCCGGCACGCAGGCGGCGCTGCCTTCGGGCGGCGCGAAGAAGAAGGAATGACGGATGGTGCAGGTCTATGTTTCCAGCGTCATCGATGCCGGCGCCGACACCGTGTGGTCGCGCATCCGCGACTTCAACGGCCTGCCGCAATGGCACCCGTCGATCGCGGACAGCCGCATCGAGAACGGGCAGCCGGCCGACCGCGTGGGCTGCATCCGGCAATTCCATGCCAAGGACGGCGGCACCGTCCGCGAGCGGCTGCTGGCGCTGTCGGACTACGAATACAGCTGCAGCTACGAGATCCTCGAGAGCCCGATGGGCGTGGCGAACTACGTCGCGACGCTCAAGCTCACGCCGGTGACGGACGGGGCGCGCTGCTTCGCGGAGTGGAGCGCGGAGTTCGACTGCGAGGAGGGGCGCGAGCGGGAGCTCGCCGAGACGATCGGCCAGGGGGTTTTCCAGGCTGGCTTCGATGCCTTGAAGCGGCATTTCGGGCGCGGCTGATGAGCCCCCACGCGCATCGCTTCGTGCATTCGCTGCGCCTCCACAAGGCCTCCCTGGGGGCGGCCCGGCGGGAGGCCTGATGCTGCAACGCGTCGTCCGCTCGACCATCATCGACGCGCCGATCGAGCGCGTCTGGGCGGTGCTGCGCGACTTCAACAGCCACGACCAGTGGCACGAGGTGGTGGAGGCCAGCCGCATCGAGGGCGGGGAGCGCAGCGACCAGGTGGGCTGCGTGCGCAGCTTCACGCTGCGCGACGGCAACCGCATCCGCGAGCAACTGCTGACGCTGTCGGACCGCGAGCACAAGAGCACCTACTGCATCGTCGAGGCGACGGTGCCGCTGCAGCGCTACGTGGCCACCGTCACGCTGAAGCCCGTGACGGACGGCAACCGCACCTTCTGGCATTGGGAATCGAGCTTTGCGACGCCGCCCGGCCGGGAGCGCGAGCTGCGCGACATGGTGGCGCAGGGGGTGTACGAGGCGGGCTTCGAGAACCTGCGGCGCTACCTGCGCGAGGGTGGCGACTTGCGCCCCCCCGGCTTGGCCGAGCCGATGCCGGCAGCCTTGCCGTTGCCCACGCGCCGCATGGTGGTCGAGCGCCATGGCGGGCCCGAGATGCTGCGAGCGCAGGAGGGCGAGGCGCCGGCGCCGCGCGCGGGCGAGGTGCGCATCCGGCAGCGCGCCATCGGCGTGAACTTCATCGACATCTACCTGCGGCGCGGCTGGATTCCATCGGCCCTGCCGCTGGTGCCGGGCATGGAAGCCGCGGGCAGCGTCCTCGATGTCGGGCCGCAGGTGGGCGGGCTGCTGCCGGGCGATCGCGTCGCCTACCTGGGCCCGCTGCCCGGCGCCTACTGCGGCGTGCGCTGCGTGCCCGCCGACTGGGTGGTGCGGCTGCCTGCGGCCATCGAGGACGAGGTGGCGGCCGCCTTGCTGCTCAAGGGCATCACCGCCGATTACCTGTTGCGCGACCTGGGCCGGGTGCAGCGCGGCACGCGGCTGCTGGTGCATGCGGCGGCCGGCGGCGTGGGCTTGCTGGTGTGCGCCTGGGCGCGCCGGCTGGGCGCGACGGTGCTGGGCACAGTCTCCAGCGAAGAAAAAGCCCGCGTGGCGCGCGAGCATGGCTGCGAGCATGTGATCGTGACGCGCGACTACCGCTTCGCCGATGCCGTGCAGCGCGCCTGCGGCGGCGCCGACGTGCTCGTCGACGGTCTGGGCGATGCGGCCCGCGACGAGAACCTGGCGGCCCTGGCCCGCCGCGGCCACTGGATCAGCCTGGGCCAGGCCAGCGGCCCGCTGGCGCCGCTGCCGCCCGATGCGCTGGTCGCCAAGTCGCTGAGCTTCTCGCGGCCGGTGGTGTTCGACTACGTGGCGACCCAGCCGCAGCTGGCCGAGCGGGCGCAGCGGGTGTGGGATGCGCTGGCCGACGGCAGCATCCAGCTGCCGCCGATCGAACGCCATTCGCTCGAAGCCGCGGCGCAGGCGCACGCGCGCCTCGAATCGCGCGCCACCCTCGGCGCGCTGGTGCTGCGGCCCTGAACAACCCGGAAGGAGCCATCCCATGATCGTCGGCATGAACCACTTCACCGTCACCGCGGAGGACGAGAAGAAGACGCTGGACTTCTACACCGGCCTGCTCGGTCTGCGGGTCGGCCACCGGCCGGACCTCGGCTTTGCCGGCGCCTGGCTCTACGGCGAAGGACCGCAGGCGCTGGTGCATCTCTACTTCGGCCGCCCGGTGCCGGCGCAGCGCACGGGCGTGATCGACCACATGGCTTTCACCGCGCGCGACCTGCGGGCAGTGAAAGCCCGCTTCGACGAGAGCGGCACGAAGTACGAGCTGCGGCAGCAGGCCGGCGCGGGGACCTGGCAGCTGTTCTGCCATGACCCGAACGGGGCGAAGGTGGAGCTGGATTTCGACGCGAGCGAGCAGCCTTAGCGGCAAATCCGGCGCCCGGCTTCAGGCGATCATCAATTCGAGATCCGCCGCCAGTTCGGCCGGCGTGGGCATTTGCTGCAGCTTCTCGCGCGACAGCCCCAGGGCATCGACCACCTCGGCGGGCCAGCCTGGGCCTTCCGGGTCTTCCTGGCGATCCACCGCCACTCGCCAGACGGCGAGATGCACGATGCCGGACAAGGGATCGAAGGGCTGCACGCGCATGGGCCGCGCGAAGCCGTCCAGCGCCGTGACGAACTCGTCGGAGAAATTCCAGCGCGAAGCCAGCCGCGCGCTGACGTCGCCGAAGTGGTAGCCGAAGGCCTGCTCCTCCGCACCCAGCCGCTTCACGGTGTCGATCGGGCAGGAGGCGTTGAGCGGCCCCATCTCCTCGGGCATGACGATGCACATGATCAGGTGGCCGATCGCGTGCATGCTGCCCACCGTGAAGGCGAGGTTCGGGTCGACGGCGCGGGACTCGGCGGCCAGGTGCCGGGCCGCGGAGGCGACGCGCAGGCTGTGCCGCCAGAAGCCCGGCAGGTCCACGTGCGGGACCTTCTTGAAGGTGCCCGTGAGGTTGGAGCTGATCACCAGGGTCCGGATCGCCGACAGGCCGAGCATCCGGATGGCCTCCTCCATCGTGGAGATCTTCCGGCGCACGCCGTAGAAGGGCGAATTGGCCAGGCGCAGCATCTTGGCCGTCAACACCTGGTCGACGTCGATCTTGCGGGCCACTTGCGACAGCGTGGCGTTGTCGTTGCTCAGGACCTCGATCAGGTCGCGAACCACCTTCGGGACCGAGGGCAGCGAATGGTTCTCGGCAAACAGCTCGTCCAGGCTTGCTGCGGTCATGCTCGGTGGGGGAAATGAATTCTTTCGGGGGCCTTGATTCTCCTACACCGCATCGGGCCTGGCCGCGCCCCACCCTCAGGGCGCGACGTAATCCGACATCACCTTCCACTTGCCATCCACGATCTGCGACAGCCGCGACAGATCGTTGCCCAGCCGCTTGGTGGCGGTGTAGGTGCTCTTCGGCGCGCCGAACATGTCGGGCTCGAAGGTCATGGTGTCCATGGCCTTGACGAAGCTGTCGGTCGTGAGGTTGGGTCCGGCCTTCTGCGCGGCCTTGATGAAGGCGTCGATGATCGTGTAGCCGTAGACCGAGAACACCGTCGGGTCCTCGTTGAACTTGGTCTTGTACTTGTTGGCCCAGAAGCGGATCGGCTGCGAGGCCTCGTCCAGGTACGGATGCTGCGCCGTGTGGGTGGCGTAGATGCCGTCCATGGCCTTGCCGCCCAGCTTGTGGATGAGGTCGGTGTAGGCCGCGCTGGAACCGAGGAAGGTCGGGTTGAAGCCGGTCTTGCGCGCCTCGCCCACGGTGCCGATGGTCTCGCGGATGATGGTGCCCAGCACCACCAGGTCGCAGTTGGCGGCCTTCATCTTCGCGACCTGCGACGAGAAATCGGTGGCGCCGCGCTTGTACGAGGTCTTCTCGGTCAGCTCCATGCCCGCGGCCTTGAGGCCGGCCTCGGCGCCGCGCTGCACCTCGAGCCCGAACTCGTCGTCCTGGTAGATGGTGCAGACCTTCTTGGCGCCCTTCTCCTTGATCATCTTGGGCAGCGCCAGGCGGATCTGGTCGTAATAGGTGGCGGCAAAGGAATACTTGAGCCTGTGGTGCGGCTCGTACATCTCGCGTGCCGCGGTGATGGGCAGGAAGTTGACCACGTTCTTCTCGAACTGCACGGGCATCGCCGCCATGTTCTGGGCGGTGCCGATGTGGCCGGCCATGATGAAGATCTTGTCCTGGTTGACCAGCTTCTGCGCGGCCAGCACCGCCTTCTTCGGGTCGTAGCCCGAATCCTCGACGAAGAGCTTGAGCTTGCGGCCGTGGACGTTGCCCTGCTCGTTGAGCTCGTCCACGCGCAGCTGCATGCCGTTGCGCGCCTGCTTGCCGAAGCCGGCGAGCGGGCCCGACAAATCCTGGATGGTGCCGATGCGGATCTCGTCCTTGGTGACGCCCTGCGACTGCGCACCGGCCAGGCCGGCACTCAGTGCGAGACCGGCCGTCGCGGCCAGCGGGATCAAAGCCTGGATCTTCATAGCGTGGTCTCCTCGGTTGCAAATAACTAGGCGTACATGGCGTCGATGCGTTCGCGGTACTTGGTCTGCACCAGCTTGCGCTTGAGCTTCATGGTCGGGGTGAGCTCCTCGTCCTCGGCGCTCAGCTGGGTCTCGAGCAGGAAGAACTTCTTGATCTGCTCGACGCGGGCGAACTTGGCGTTGACGCGGTCGATCTCGCCCTGGATCAGGTCCTGCACTTCCTGGGCGCGTGTGAGGCTCTGGTAGTTGCTGAAAGGCACGTCGTGGTCCTGGGCGAATTTCTCGACGTTCTCCTGGTCGATCATGACGATCACCGTCAGGTAGGGCCTGGCATCGCCGATCACCACGGCGTCGGTGATGTAGGGGCTGAACTTGAGCTCGTTCTCCAGCTCGCTGGGCGTGATGTTCTTGCCCCCTGCCGTGATGATGATGTCCTTCATCCGGTCGGTAATGCGGAAATACCCGTCCTCGTCCATGCTGCCGACGTCGCCGGTGTGCAGCCAGCCGTCGGCATCGATGGTCTCGGCAGTCTTCTCCGGCAGGTTGAGGTAGCCCATGAAGACGTTGGTGCCGCGCACCAGGATCTCGCCGGTCGCCGGGTCGACGCGCACCTCGTTGTAGGCCGCCGCCGGGCCGATGGAGCCGGGCTTGATGCGCCCGGCCGGCACGCCGGTGGCCGCCCCGCAGGTCTCGGTCATGCCCCAGACCTCGAGCATGGGGATGCCCAGCGCTAGATACCACTTGACCAGCTCGGGCGAAATCGGCGCCGCACCGGTGACCAGGAGGCGCGAGCGGTGGATGCCGATCAGCTTGCGCACGTTGTCCAGCGCCAGCCAGCGCGCCAGGCGGAACTTGAAGCGCAATAGAGCGCCCACCGGCCGGCCCGCCAGCACGCGCTCGGCGATGGCGCTGCCCACGCCGATGCTCCAGCCGTAGGCCGCCTGCTGCAGGCCGCTGGCCTCCTTGAGGGCGATCATCACGCCCGAATAGAACTTCTCCCAGACGCGCGGCACGGCGGTGAAGACGGTGGGCGCGATCTCGCGCACGTTCTCGGGCACCGTCTCGGGGTTCTCGACGAAGTTGAGGATGGCCCCCGTGTACATCGCGAAGTACTCGCCGCCCAGGCGCTCGGCGATGTGGCACAGCGGCAGGAAGCACATGCGCTCGTCGCGCTCGTCCTGTGCGGCCAGCGTGTTGTAGCCGCGCATGGTATGGACCAGGCCGCGGTGGCAGTGCATGGCGCCCTTGGGCTTGCCGGTGGTGCCCGAGGTGTAGACCAGGATGGCGAGCTGCTCGGGGCGGCAGGCGGCGATGCGCTGCCCGAGGTCCTGCGGGTGGGCCTGCAGGTGCTCGCGGCCGAGGGCGCGCAGGGCCTCCAGGCTCATGACGCCCGGGTCGTCGAGGTCGCGCAAGCCCTTCATGTCGAACACGATCACCTTGCGCAGCAAGGGCAGCCGGGCGCGCACCTCCAGGGCCTTGTCGAGCTGCTCGTCGTCCTCGACGAAGAGCACGGTGCTGCGCGAGTCCTCGCAGAGGTATTGCACCTGGGAAGCGGCATCGGTCGGGTAGATGCCGTTGGCGACGCCGCCGCAGCTGAGCACGGCGAGGTCGGCCAGCACCCATTCGACCGCCGTGTTGGCGAGGATGGAGGCGCATTCGCCGGGCGCGAAGCCGAGCGCCATCAGGCCGCCGGCGATCTCGCGTACCGCCTCGGCGGTCTGCCGCCAGCTCCAGCTGCGCCAGATGCCGAATTCCTTCTGACGCATCCAGACCTGGTCGCCGCGCGCGGCGACGGCGTTCCAGAAGACGGCCGGGATGGTGTCGCCGGGCACGACGACGTCGTTGCACGGATGGATGTGGGCGGTGTCCCAGAGTCCCTGCATGGCCTTCACCTCCAGGTCTTCTTTTTCTTCCAGCGCCGCTCGCCGCGCACGCCCTGGTCCTTGAGGCCGAGGTAGAACTCCTTGATGTCCTCCTTCTCGCGCAGGCGCTCGCAGGTGTCTTCCATCACGATGCGGCCGTTCTCCAGCACGTAGCCGTAGTCGGCCGCGTTGAGGGCCATGTTGGCGTTCTGCTCGACCAGCAGGATGGTGGTGCCGCGCTCGCGGTTGATGCGCACCACGATCTCGAAGATCTCGCGCGTGAGCTTGGGCGAGAGGCCCAGGCTGGGCTCGTCGAGCAGGATCAGCTTGGGCGCGGCCATGATGGCGCGCGAAATGGAGAGCATCTGCTGCTGACCGCCGGAGAGCAGGCCGGCGTGCTGCGTGGCACGCTCGCGCAGGATGGGGAAGTAGCCGTAGACGGTTTCCATATCGCGCGCGACGCCGTCGCGATCGCTGCGGGTGTAGGCGCCCATCAGCAGGTTGTCCTTGACCGACAGCAGCGGGAAGACTTCGCGGCCCTCGGGAACGTGGCAAAGGCCCTGCTGGACGATGTGGGCCGGGTCCTGGGCCGTGATGTTGCGGCCCTCGAATTCGATGCTGCCCTTGCGCGGATCGATGATGCCGGAGATGGTCTTGAGGATGGTGGTCTTGCCGGCGCCGTTGGAGCCGAGCACGGTGGCGATCTCGCCCTGGCGCACTTTCAGGCTGACGCCGCGGATGGCCTTGATGGGGCCGTAGGCGCTTTCGACGTTGAGCAGCCGGAGGACGGTGTTGTCGTCGCTCATGGCGCCCCCCTCCTCAAGCTGCTCAGATCGTCCACGGCGCCCAGATAGGCCTCGATCACCCGCGCATCCGACTGCACCTCGCGCGGCGTCCCCGAAGCCAGCGCCTCCCCCATGTTCATCGCCAGCACGCGGTCCGACACCTTGGACACCAGCGACATGTCGTGCTCCACCATCAGCACCGAGATGCCGAGCTCCTGCTGGATGTCCTGGATCCAGAAGGCCATGTCCGCCGTCTCCTCGACGTTGAGGCCCGACGAAGGCTCGTCGAGCAGCAGCAGCTTGGGCTCGGTGCACAGCGCCCGCGCCAGCTCCACCACCTTGCGCACGCCGTAGGGCAGCCCCGCCACCATCGCGTCGCGGTGATGCTGCAGGTCCAGCAGCTCGATCACGCGCTCGGCCTTCTCGCGCGCCTCGATCTCGGCGCGCCTGGTGCCGGGGGTGAAGAAGACCTCGCTCCAGAAGCCCGTGCGGCGGTGCGTGTGGAGGCCGATCAGCAGGTTGTGCAGCACCGTCGCATGCTCGAAAAGCTCGATGTTCTGGAAGGTGCGCGCAATTCCCAGCGCGGCGATCTCGTGCGGCGCGTGCTCGGTCAGCACGATCGGCGCGGCGCCCTCGGCATGCCACAGGATCTCGCCCGTGGTGGGCGTGTAGATGCGGCTGATCAGGTTGAAGACCGTGGTCTTGCCGGCACCGTTCGGTCCGATCAGCGTGAACACCTCGCCGCGCCGCACTTCGAAGCTCACCTTGTTGACCGCGAGCACGCCACCGAAGCGCACGCTCAGGTCCTTGGCGGACAGCAGGACTTCGCCGGCCGCCGCCGGGCCGCCCCGAGGCGGCCGGCGCTCCCCCTCGGGGGGCGGCGCAGCAGACGAAGTTGCAAGCCGGGGGGCCGTCGTCATCGGAGGCGGTCCGACTTGGTGAAGGACTTCTGCCGCTTGAACAAGCCCTTGCGGTAGAACGGAAAGAGCTGCAGGTAGGTGCGCATCTTGAGCCAGCGCCCATACAGCCCCAGCGGCTCGAAGAGCACGAAGCCGATCAGCACCAGCCCGTAGACCAGCCCCTGCAGCCCCGGCGCCTGGCCGATCACCGGCGGCAGCCAGTCCTTGCCGAGCGAGATGAGCTGCGGCATGGCGATCAGGAAGATCGCGCCCAGGAAGGCGCCATGCACCGAGCCCAGCCCGCCGATCACCACCATCAGCAGCAGGTCGATGGACTGCAGGATGTTGAACTGTTCGGGCGAGATGAAGCTGAGCTTGTGGGCATAGAGCGCCCCGCCCAGCCCTGCCAGCGCGGCCGAGATGGCGAAGGACATCGTCTTGTAGCGCGCGAGGTGGATGCCCATGCTCTGCGCCGAAATCTCCGAGTCGCGAATGGCGACGAAGGCGCGGCCGGTGGGCGAGCGCAGCAGGTTCAGGATCGCGAAGGTGCACAGCACCGCGACCAATAGGCACACGATGTAGAAGCTCTCGCCGGAGCTGATGTCCAGTCCGAAGAGCTTGGGCGACTTCACGTGCAGCCCCGAGTTGCCGCCGGTCACGCGTTCCCAGCGCGCGAAGACCTCCTCCACGATGAAACCGAAGGCCAGCGTCGCGATGCCCAGGTAGATGCCCTTCACCCGCAGCGCCGGCAGCCCCACCACCACGCCGACCGCGGCCGACAGCGCCGCCGCGGCCGCCAGCGCGAGCGGAAAGGGCACGCCCGCGTTGGCCAGCACCGCCTGCGTGTAGGCGCCCGTCCCCAGGAAGGCCGCATGCCCGATCGAGAATTGCCCGGTGAAGCCGGCCAGCAGCATCAGCCCCAGGCCGACGATGCCGTAGATCAGCACGAAGGTCAGTTGCGCGAGCCAGTACTCGGGCAGCAGCCAGGGCGCGGCGATCAGCAGCGCGCCCAGGAGGCCGTACCAGAACACGTGGCCCCCGTGCTTGGCCAGCGCGATGTCCTGCGCGTAGCTGGTCTTGAAGATGTAGCGCATGGGTCGGGCCTCAGACTTTCTTGCTGAGCTTCTCGCCGAACAGGCCGTTGGGCTTCACCATCAGCATCACCAGCACCACGATGTAGGGTGCCGTGTCCTTGAAGCCGTCGGGCAGGTAGAAGCCCGCGAAGGATTCGACGATGCCGATCACCAGCCCGCCGACGATCGCGCCGGGCAGGCTGCCGAAGCCGCCCACCACCGCCGCCGGAAAGGCCTTGAGCCCGATGAAGCCCATGTTGGCGTGCACGAAGGTGATGGGCGCGAGCAGCATGCCCGCGATGGCTGCGACCGCGGCCGCCAGCCCCCACACCAGCCCGTTGAGCCGCTTGACGGGGATGCCCATGTAGTAGGCCGCCAGCTGGTTCTGCGAAGCGGCCTGCATCGCGATGCCCAGCTTGCTGTAGCGGAACATCGCATAGAGCAGCCCGCACAGGATGGCGGTGGCCACGATGATCACCGCCTGCTCCACGTTGACCACCAGCGCGCCGATCTTCCAGATCTCGTCCTTGTAGGGCACGGCGAGCGAGTGCGTGTCGGTGCCGATGCCCGGGATCATGGTGATCAGCCCGCGCGCCACGTAGCCGATGCCGATGGTCAGCATCACGATCGAGAATTGCGGCTGGCCGAGGATGGGCCGGATCACCACCAGTTCGAGCAGCACGCCGAAAGCCGCCATCGCCGCGATGGCCAGCAGCGCCGCCAGCCAGAAGGGCAAGCCCACCAGCGACATGCCGGCAAAGGCGCAGAAGGCGCCCAGCATCATCAGCTCGCCCTGGGCGAAGCTCACCGTCTCGGTGGCCTTGTAGATCAACACGAACCCCAACGCGATCAGGCCGTAGATGCAGCCTTGCGCAATGCCTGAGAGCAGGAGTTGGAGGATTTGAAGCAACGGGGCCTCGGATGGGATTGGCGCGTTATATCGGCCGCCTGCCCCGAGGCGCAGAGGGTTGACCCGCATGCCGGGGCCGGACGCCCCGGCGCCGCCTCAGCGATGGACCGCGAGTCGGCGGGAGCCGGCCAGGATGTCGCTGGGGCGCAGGCCGTAGACCTGGCGGATCGAGTGGCTGAAATGGGTGGAGTCGGGGTAGCCGGTGTCGAGCGCGATGTCGGTGAGGCTGGCCGGCTGGTCGACGTGGTAGAGCAGGCTGCGCGCGCGCTTCCAGGCGCGGAAGGCGCGGAAGGTGACGCCGGTTTGCTGCTTGAACAGGTGGAGGAAGCGCGAGAAGGACAGGCCGACCGCGGCGGCGCACGCGTCGGCCGGGCTGGGCGCGGCGGGGTCGGCGTTGATGCGATCGATCACCTGGCGGATGCGGGTGTCGAGCGCGGGCTGGGCGAGCGGTGCGCCGAAGAAGAGCTCGTCGAAATCTGGGAAGCGCGCTGCGCCTTCGGGGCGCCCGAGGGCGAGCAGATGCGCATGCCCGTCGCGCACGCGCTGCGCGAAGGCGGGCGCTTCGACGGGCCCGCAGTGGCGCAGGAAGGATGGCAGGCACGCCGGATCGATCGATTCCGATTCGAGCAGCAGGTTGAGGACCAGGGGGTGCTCGGTCGCCACCTGGTGCGACACGCGGGCCGGCACCACCAGCAGTTCGCCGCTGCGCCACGCCCCGCCGGCCACGCGCATGCGCAGCGGCTCGCCGGTGGGGGAGACATAGATCCCGTGGCCGCCCAGGCTGCGGTGCGAGGTGGCGCCCAGCAGGCCGGCGTAGAACACGCGCGAGGGGCCGAGCCACATGAGCCGCCCGCCGCTGCCGCGCAGTGCTGTCGTCGTTTGCCTGGTTGCCACGATGCACCTTGCTCCTATGTCGGGGCACGCGACCAGAACCGGCAGCGCGCGAGGGCCATCGTAGCGACGTGGGTCGGCCTTGAGCGCGCGGCGGTCCGGGGATTTTCCCCAGGGCTGCGCTCAGAGGTCTGCTACAGAGGGTCACCTAAACATTTATTGTTGCGCGCCAGCAATTCGGGCGCCAACTGGAGCAAGGGATGGTCGGACATGCCAATATCGAAATGCAGCAACGAGGTGTTCGTCTGCAGCGCCTTGATCAGCACCTTAAGTTCCTCTGGTGTCCACGACCGCGGCTGGCAAGTCACGTCATCCCGGGGATTATTGAACTCGAGCCACTGGAGTGTTTTGTGTGACTCCAGCAGCGACGCCAGCGCGATGACAGTTTGTTCCCTAACCAGGTTCCCGCTCAAATCCAGTTTTTCGAGGCGATTCTCTTCTTCTTTCAGCGCGACGAGCAACGATTCCATCGAGTAGGGTTGCAGGGAGCTCCCGCTGAGATCCAGCTTTAGCAGATTTGGAATTCTGGCAATCGGCGACAGATCAGGAGGGTCCATGTCGTTGGCGGGAATGTTGCGGAATCGAAGGTCCGTAACAGCGCCCTTGAGCAGGACGTCGAACAGCGCGTAGTACTGGTAGTTCTTTGCATTCCAAGCGCTCAGGTGCAGCGTCGTGACCTCAGAATTGTTCCCGCACAGCTTGAGCAGGAGCGGAAGGGCGTTGCAGTCAAAGTCAGGGCGATCTCGGCTGCCGATCGCTTGGATCTCCAGGATTTTCAAGTTCGGCCCCGCCATCTTTCCCAGGGCCTTCTGCGCGGCCGTGTGTCCGGCCATCTCCACCACGACTACGTTCAGCACCAAGCTATCAAGTTGAGTCATCAGACTCAGTGCATCAAGCATATGTTTTGCCATTTCTTCGTCCAGCACCATCCCCTCCAGCTTCACCGACTTGAGAGAAAAGCCGTCTGGTATGGCCTTGGCCAGGGTTTGCCATCCACTCACCTCGACCGGACCCCATATGCAGAGACTCTCCCTGCGCTCATTGAAGACACTCTCCATGTCCTCATTCGTCAGGATGGCGCGCAGTCCTTCGACCTCCTTCGCTCTCATGGATTCGCAGACCAGAGAACTCACGTGGCCTGGCATTTGACCGGGAGGGACCTTGTGTTCGATGTAGTCATTGATCAACTTCTCCAACTCATCGGGAATTTGATGGGGCGAAAACTTCAACCTGAGCCCGACCTTCCAATCAACCGATTTGGTAGCGGGCGGGCGAGACCGAGTGGACGTGTATCGCGAGCTGGTCTTTTCCATGATATGTATCTCGTAGAGGGACTGATGAAAGTGTCTCGCATCCATCGCGGCGACTTTGTTGGTGACGGCAGTGGCTAGATCGTTCCATTCAACCGAAAATCCGCGCGTGCAGCGCCCTGCTGTGCGGACGCATCGGCTCCCCTGTCCACTGTCCGCAGTTCGCTTCACTCAGTTGTCACGAAGGCCGCATACCGTCGTTCAGCCACATCACGAGGAGAACCTTTTTATGAACCGTCCGAAGAGCCTCTGTTCCGCCCTGCTGGCCGTGGGTCTGCTGCTGACGGCCGCCGCCCCTGCCGCCGCGCACGACGAGGGCGCCCGCCGGCGTGCCGACAATGCGCCCCTGGTCATCGGCCACCGCGGCGGCGCCAACGGCTACCTGCCCGAGCACACGCTGGAAGCCTATGCCCTCGGCATCGAGCTGGGCGCCGACTACATCGAGCCCGACCTGGTCGCCACCAAGGACGGCCACCTGATCGCGCGCCACGAGCCCAACCTGATCGACACCACGAACGTCAAGAGCCTGCCGCAGTTCGCCGACCGCCGGAAGACGGTGATGCTCGACGGCGTTGCCACCGAAGGCTTCTTCGCCAGCGACTTCACGCTGGCCGAGATCAAGCAGCTGCGCGCCGTGCAGTCCTTCCCGGAACGCGACCCGTCCTTCAACGGCAAGTTCCAGATCCCGACGCTGGCCGAGGTGATCGAGCTGGCCAAGCGCAAGTCGCGCGAGGAGGACCGCCGCATCGGCATCTATCCCGAGACCAAGCACCCGACCTACCACCAGAGCATCGGCCTGCCGCTGGAGGACCGGCTGCTCGGCGTGCTCAGCAGGGCCGGCTGGAACCATCGCAACGCGCCGGTCTTCATCCAGTCCTTCGAGACGGCCAACCTGCGCTACCTGCGCACCAAGACCAGCGTGCGCCTGATCCAGCTGGTGGACGCCAACGACGTCAAGCCCGACGGCTCGCTCGACTTCACCAAGCCCTATGACAAGCCCTACGACTGGGTGGTGTCGAACCGCGACGGCCTGTTCGCGGACCTGCTGACGCCGCGCGGCCTGCAGGAGGTGAAGGGCTATGCGGACGGCATCGGTCCCTGGAAGCCCTACCTGATTCCCAGCGCCTGCAAGTCGGTGCAGAACGGTGCCTGCGTGGACGTGACGGGCGACGGCGTGGTCGATGAGCGCGATCGCGTGCTGCTGCCGCCCACCAACGTGATCGCCGACGCGCACAAGCTGGGGCTGCTGGTGCACCCCTACACCTTCCGCAACGAACAGAAGCGGCTGACGGGTAGCTTCGAGGGCAACCCGGTCAACGAGTACCTCGCGTTCTACGAGGCCGGCGTGGACGGGCTGTTCAGCGACTTCGCGGACACCGCGGTCGCGGCGCGAGCGATGTTCCTGCTGAAGCACGATCCGGACTATGCGCGCTGCCTGGTCAATGCGCGGCGGTGCGAGAGGAACAACGACTGATGCGTGCAGTTAAGTCGTCAGATCTTGTCGCCAGACATCACTCCGAAGAGCCATTTCCTGGCAGGAACTTTTGCCGCCACGCCCAGGCTTCTCTGGTGACCGAAGACACCTGCAAGGCGTCGTTCTTGGACAACCCCTGCTCGGAGACGAGTTTGACAAGTTCGCTCGGGAATTCGGATCTCGTTCCTCTCGTATTGTTCAGCACAAGGCTCACCCCGAACTGCATGGCGTTTTGCATGACGAGCCATTTGTTGCGCTTGAGCGCAGTGGTCAGGCTACCGCTGTAGGTATCCGGGAAGCGCATCCGATGGACATCGAGCTCCTGCAACGACTGGTTGCGTTCCATGGCCTGGGTTAGCTGCTCCATCACTTCATCGGTGTAGCCCAAGTACTTTTGCATGACAGAGGGCTCGAACGAAAGGCGAAGGAGCGTTTTGTTCTCCTGTAGCAGGGACGCCATCGCAGAAATGGTTAGTGGCCCGACCCAGTTTCCGTCCAGATTCAAGGTCGTGAGGCAGGTCGTCTTCTTCAGTTCGTCGAGCAACGCCGCCGTGGTGCGCGGTGGAAGGGAGTTGTGACTTAGATCCAAATGCTGAAGGCTGCTCATCTCAGCCAAGGGCAAGATGTCGATGCTGATCGGCTCCTTGCAATTTGGATTGTGCGCGAGCCAGCACCCGCTCAGAGACAGACTCCTCAAGGTGGGTTGATTTTGCGACAGCGCTTTGAGCAACGGGTTGAAAGTGCGTGTTCCGATACTGCAACCACTCAGGTCCAGAACAGCAAGTGGCGTCTTGCCACAGAGGAACTCCAAATAGCGTTCGAACTGCTCCGGGGTTTCGCGCCTCGCGATCTTCAACCGCAAGGATTTCAGCCGGGGTTGCTTGATGAGGGCTTTGGCCAGCCTTGCGTGCCCGTCGAGAGAGATTCCCCTATAGTCTTTGATACTCAGCCTTAGGAGCTCGCAAGCCGCAAGGATCTTGAGCAGGAGCGGAGTGACGCTGACTTTCGGGTTGGATGTGGCAACGACATTCAGCGTCGCGAGCAGCGGCATATTCGGGCAGTCCGTTTGATCGAAGTGATCGAGGAGGTCGAAGTGGCCGAAGAAAAAGCCATTGTCGAATTCAACACTTTCAAGGGACAGGCAATTCAGCGCAGGCATCCGGCCAAGCGCCATGAACAACAGCTTGCTGCTGGAACGGTCGAGAGGTACTTGCGATAGCGTCAGGGTCTCGATGGAGAGTTTGTCCGGCATTGCCTTGACCAATGCTTCCCATCCATGCTCGTCGATCTTTCCCTGTATGCACAGACTCTTCGCGGTCGTGTTCGCCAGAATCTCGCGCAGCGCGCTCAGAGTCAGTCTTTGATCGTCGGTGACGTCCTTGGTGGTGCAGACGCCAATGAGCAGATCGAATTCGAGGGAGCTGTCATGCTGAGTTTTTTTGAGCGTCACGGCGAGGTTGGTCTTCAAGTCGCCAGGCTCGGTCGTTTCGGCTGCGGTCAATGTGATGACGTTACGCGTGCTCGCGCCCGTCCCTCGAGAGGAAAGTCGTTCCATGTGTGTCTTGCCCTGATTTGTGAAAGCGTTTCGCGTGTCTCGCGAAATCTTGGATTGGTGGCACGAGCGCGCGAATCGTTCCATGCCGCCAAGATTCACCCAGTGCCCGGTACGGTCAACCTTTCGACACGAAAGGGCCCGGAGCGGGTCCGCCATGCGGACCCTCCCGATCAGTACGCCGATCTGCTTCCCAGCGCGCGCCGTACTTCGGCCGCACACATCGACACCGCCGCATTCGCCTCATCGATCAACCGGCCCATGGTGATGAAGCCGTGGATCTGCCGCTCGAAGCAGACGTAAGCCGCGCGATTGCCGGCCGCGGTCAGGGCCCGCGCATAGTCCATCCCTTCGTCGCGCAAAGGGTCGTAGCCGGCGGTCAGCACCAGGGCCGGCGGCAGGCGCGAGAGGTCGGGGTGCAGCAGCGGCGAGGCGCGCCAGTCGAGGTCGTGCTTCGGATCGGCGATGTAGTGATCGTGGAAGTAGCGGATGCTGTCGCTGGTCAGCACATAGCCCTGGCCATTGGTGGTGTGCGACGCGTGCACGCAGCGCATGTCGGTGGCGGGATAGATCAGCAGCTGGAAGGCGATGGGCAGGTCGCCGGCATCGCGCGCCGCGATCGCGACCACGGCCGCGAGGTTGCCTCCGGCGCTGTCGCCGCCGATCGCGAGGCGGCTCGCATCGACGCCGAGCGCCGACGCTTGATCGTGTACCCAGCGCGTGGCGGCCAGCGCATCGTCGACCGCCGCGGGAAAGCGGTGCTCCGGCCCCATGCGGTAGTCGACCGCCGCCAGCGCACAGCCCGAGAGATTGCACAGCTCGCGGCACAGCGTGTCGTGCGTGTCGAGGTCGCCGATGGTCCAGCCACCGCCGTGGTAATAGACCAGCACCGGCAACGCGGCATCGCTCGCGCTGCCGAGCGGGCGGTAGTAGCGCAAGGGGATCGCGCCATGCGGGCCCGGCGCGCTCAGCTCGCGCACTTCGGCCACCTCGCCCGGTTCGGGCTGCGCGACGGCGCGGCGCTCGCGGTAGAGCTTGCGGGCATCGGCCGGCGTCAGCGTGTGGGTGGGCGGCACCTTGCGCGCGATGAGCAGATCGATGAAGGCCTGGGCGTCGGGGTGCAGCATGGCGGGACTCCTTTCAGTGGGGGTTCAGGCAGCGCGCGGCTTGACGCGCGCGGCGGCTTCCTTGGCGTTGCGGCGCGCGGTCTCGATGTCGCCGGCACGCGCCAGGGCCACGCCCATGCGCCGCTTGACGAAGCTTTCGGGCTTGCCGAACAGGCGCAGCTCGCTGCCGGGCACCTGCAGCGCATGGTCGACGCCATCGAAGACGATGCCCTGGGCATCCGCGCCGCCATAGATCACCGCGCTGGCGCCCGCGCTCTTGAGCGTGGTGTCCACCGGCAGGCCGAGGATGGCGCGGGCATGCAGCTCGAACTCGTTCTGCCACTGCGTGGTCATGGTCACCATGCCGGTGTCGTGCGGCCGCGGGCTCACTTCGCTGAACCAGACCTGCTCGCCCTTGACGAAGAGCTCGACGCCGAACAGGCCCTGGCCGCCCAGATCGGCCGTCACGGCCCGGGCGATGCGCTGGGCTTTCTCCAAAGCGGCGGGCGACATCGGGTGCGGCTGCCAGCTCTCGACGTAGTCGCCGCTGACCTGCACGTGGCCGATGGGTTCGCAGAACTGCGTTTGCACCGCGCCATCGGCCCCGAGCGCGCGCACGGTCAGCAGCGTGATCTCGTAGTCGAAGTCGATGAAGCCCTCGACGATCACGCGGCCGTGGCTCACGCGGCCGCCGGCCATCGCGTAGTCCCAGGCCTTCTGCACGTCGGCGGGGCCGTCGATCTTGCTCTGGCCCTTGCCGGAGCTGCTCATCACCGGCTTGACGATGCAGGGGTAGCCGATGCCGCCGTCGATCGCCGCCTGCAGCTCGGCCAGCGAATCACAGAACTTGTAGGGGCTGGTGGGCAGGCCCAGCGTCTCGGCCGCGAGGCGGCGGATGCCTTCGCGGTCCATGGTGAGGCGCGCGGCGCGCGCAGTCGGGATCACGCGCACCGTGCCGGCCTCTTCCAGCTGCTGCAGCATGGGCGTGGCGATGGCCTCGATCTCGGGCACCACCAGCTGGGGCTTCTCCGCCTCGATCAGCGCCTTGAGCTGCTCGGGGTCGCTCATCGCGATGGTGCGCGCGTGGTGCGCCACCTGCTGGCCGGGGGCGTTGTCGTAGCGGTCGACCGCAATGGTCTCCACGCCCAGGCGCTGCAGCGCGATCAGCACCTCCTTGCCGAGCTCGCCGGCGCCGAGCAGCATCACGCGGGTGGCGGTGGGGGAAAGGGGCGTGCCGAGGGTGGTCATGGGAGTGATGGCGGTGAAAAGGGGGAAGCCCGGCACTTTAAATCACCGCGGATGTCACCGGCGGCTACACGTGCGGCGCGCGCGCTGTTCCACAATCGCAGCTTTCAGTTGAAGGAGCATCTCACATGGCTATCCAGACCGTCGGCATCATCGGAGCCGGCACGATGGGCAACGGCATCGCCCAGGCCTGCGCCGTCGCGGGCGTCAACGTCGTCATGGTCGACATCGCGCAGGCCGCGGTCGACAAGGGCCTCGCCACGGTGGCGGGCAGCCTCGACCGGCTGATCAAGAAAGACAAGCTCACCACCGAGCAGAAGGATGCGGCGCTGGCGCTGATCAAGGGCTCGACGAATTACGAAGAGCTGAAGGCCGCCCAGCTGGTGATCGAGGCCGCGACCGAGAACCACGCGCTCAAGCTGAAGATCCTCAAGCAGATCGACGCCATGCTGGCGCCCGAGGCGATCATCGCCTCCAACACCTCCTCGATCTCGATCACCCAGCTGGCCGCCGCCACCTCGCGGCCGGACCGCTTCATCGGCATGCACTTCTTCAACCCGGTGCCGATGATGGCCCTGGTGGAGATCATCCGCGGCTACCTGACCAGCGACGAAACGCACGACGCGGTGAAGGCGCTGGCCGTGGCGCTGGGCAAGTCGCCGATCACGGTGAAGAACGCGCCGGGCTTCGTGGTCAACCGCATCCTGGTGCCGATGATCAACGAAGCCTTCTTCGTGCTGGCCGAAGGGCTGGCCACGGCCGAGGACATCGATGCGGGCATGAAGCTGGGCTGCAACCAGCCGATCGGGCCGCTGGCGCTTGCGGACATGATCGGGCTCGACGTGTGCCTGGCCGTGATGGAGGTGTACCTCGAACAGTTCGGCGATTCCAAGTACCGGCCGTGCCCGCTGCTGAAGGAGATGGTGGCCGCGGGCCAGCTGGGCCGCAAGACCGGGCGCGGGGTCTACACCTACTGAACGCGGAGGCACCATGACCGCCATCCCCACCACACCCCCGCCCGAGGGCTGCATCGACACCCAGGTGCTCGACCATGTGCTGCTGATCGGCATCAACCGCCCGTCCAAGCGCAACGGCTGGACGCCGAAGATGTTCCGCGAGCTGGCCGAGGCCTACACGCGGCTCGACGACGATCCCGCGCTGCGCGTGGGCGTGCTGCATGCGTTCGGCGATCACTTCACGGCGGGCCTCGATCTGCCTGCGGTGGCCGAATTCATGAAGCGCGGCGAGAAGGCGACCCCCGAGGGCCTGGTGGAGCCGCACGACTTCGGGCTGCCCAACTACCGCCGCCGCACGAAGCCGATGGTGGTCGCAGTCAAGGGCATCTGCTTCACGGTGGGCATCGAGCTGATGCTGGGCGCGGACATCGTGGTGGCGGCGGACAACTGCCGCTTCTCCCAGATGGAGGTGCAGCGCGGCATCATGGCGACCGGCGGCGCGACGCTGCGCATGGCCGAGCGCGCGGGACTGGGCAACGCGATGCTGCACCTGCTGACGGCGGACGAATTCGACAGCGCCGAGGCCTTTCGCCTGAACTTCGTGCAGCGGGTGGTGCCGGCGGGGGAGGAGCTGGACGAAGCCTTGGCGCTGGCGCAGCGCATTGCCGCCCAGGCGCCGCTGGCGGTGGTGGCGACGCGGCTGAATGTGATCAAGGCCATCGAGCAGGGGCCGCTGGCGGCGGTGGAGGACTTCATTCCGGTGCAGCAGCGGCTGGCGAACAGCGAGGATGCGGCGGAAGGGGTGCGTTCGTTCATCGAGAAAAGGCCTGCCCGCTTCAGCGGACGCTGACGCGTTGCTTCCCCCCTGTCCGGGGAGGGCCAAGGCGGGGCCGGAGAAGAAGAACAATTAACTTGCACACAACTTAATTGAGTACTACAATTCAGCCATGCCCTCCAAAGCCCCCACCGCCGACGAGATGCTCCAGCTCGACAACCAGCTGTGCTTCGCGGTCTATTCCGCCTCGCTGGCCATGACCAAGCTGTACAAGCCGCTGCTCGACAAGCTCCACCTCACCTACCCCCAGTATCTTGTGATGCTGGTGTTATGGGAGCGTGACGGCCTCATGGTGTCGGAGCTGGGCGAGCGCCTGTCGCTCGATTCGGGCACGCTGACGCCGCTGCTCAAGCGCCTCGAGGCCAACGGCCTGGTGGCGCGCATCCGCGACGTGGCCGACGAGCGCCGCGTGCATGTCAGCCTCACGGCCGCCGGGCGCCGGCTCAAGGCGCGCGCGGCTGCCGTGCCGGCCTGCCTGATGGCCGCCAGCCAGTGCTCGATCGAAGAGCTGGTGGCGCTCACGCATCAGATCCAGCAACTGCGCGACCGCGTGAAGGCGGCCGCCTAGGTTCTTGTCTTTTCTCGTTCCCCCACCGCTTCGGCATCGAAGCATTTTTTCCCGCAACCACCAACCCGAAGGAATCATCATGGTCAAGCAGCTCGACAAGGTCCTCTACACTGCCCAGTCTCACACCACAGGCGGCCGCGACGGCGGTGCCGGCCAGTCCAGCGACAACGCGCTGGAGGTCAAGCTCAACCCGCCCGGCTCCGGCAAGCCCGGCACCAACCCCGAGCAGCTGTTCGCTGTCGGCTACTCGGCCTGCTTCATCGGTGCGATGAAGGCGGTGTCGCCGAAGATCAACGTCAAGGTGCCGGAAGACGTGGCGGTCGACGCCAGCGTCTCGCTCGGCCCGACGGATGGCGGCAAGGCCTACGGCATCGCGGTCAAGCTCGCGATCACGCTGCCGGGCCTGGACGACGCGCAGAAGAAGCTGCTGGTCGAGACCGCCCACCAGGTCTGCCCGTACTCGAACGCCACCCGCGGCAACATCGAGGTCGAGCTCGCGATCGCCTGATAGCGCCTCGCCTCAGCCTGCACGGCCCGGCGCCGCGTCACCCAGGTGACGCGGCGCCGGGCTTTTTTCATGCAGCGGACGCGGCTTCGCGCTAAGGTGGCTTTCATGAGCACCACCACCCAGCTGCTGATCCGCAAGGACGATCTTTCTTCCACCCGTGTGCGCACGATCGAAGACGCAGCACTGGCCGAGGGCCAGGTCCGCCTGCGCATCGACCGGTTCGCGCTCACGTCCAACAACATCACCTACGCCGCCTTCGGCGAGTCGATGAACTACTGGCAGTTCTTCCCGACCGGGGAGGAAGGCTGGGGCTGCATCCCGGTCTGGGGCTTCGCCTCGGTCGTGCAGTCGCTGCATCCGGGCGTGGCGGTGGGCGAGCGGCTCTACGGCTACGTGCCGATGGCCTCCAGCGTGGTGCTGGCGCCCGAGCGGCTCTCGCCCGCGCGCTTCGCCGACGGCACGTCGCACCGCGCGGCCCTGCCGGCCGTCTACAACCAGTATTTCCGCTGCGCGCGCGACCCGCTCTACACCCCCGACTCCGAAGACCTGCAGGCCCTGCTGCGCCCGCTCTTCATCACCTCCTGGCTCATCGACGACTTCTTCGACGACAACGACTTCTTCGGCGCGCGGCCGGGCATCGCCCTGCTTTCCAGCGCGTCCAGCAAGACGGCCTACGGCACCGCCTTCCAGATGCACCAGCGACCCGGCATCGAGGTGGTCGGCTTGACCTCGGCGGCCAACAAGGCCTTCTGCCAGAGCCTGGGCTGCTACCACCGCGTGCTGGCCTACGAGGAGCTCGACCAGGTCGCGGCGGATGTGCCCTGCGTGTACGTGGATTTCGCCGGCAACGGCGAGCTGCGGCGCGCGATCCACACGCGCTTCCCTCAGCTGCGCCACGACTGCGTGATCGGGGGCACGCACGTGGAGCAGCTCGCGCCGGCCGGGACGGCCAAGGACCTGCCGGGCCCGCGCGCCGCCTTCTTCTTCGCGCCGGCCCAGATCAAGAAGCGCACCGAGGAATGGGGCGCCGACGGCTTCGGCCAGCGCATGGTGCAGGCCTGGCAGGGCTTCCTCGCGAAGGTGGCGCAGCCCGCGACGCCCTGGCTGACGGCGGAGCACCACGATGGCGCCGAGGCGGTGCAGGCCGCCTATGCGCAAGTGCTGTCGGGCCGGGGCGATCCGCGCGTCGGACATATCCTGTCGCTCTCCAGGTAGCGACAATGGGCGGATGACTTCCGCAGAGCAAGAGAAAGCCGCCGGCGCCCATCCCTACGAATCGCTCACGCCCGACGTGGTGCTGGACGCGCTCGCCGGGTTTGGCCTGTATGGCGATGGCCGGCTGATGGCGCTGAACTCCTACGAGAACCGCGTCTACCAGGCCCACCTGGAGGACGGCCGCGCGGTGGTGCTCAAGTTCTACCGGCCGGGGCGCTGGAGCGATGCTCAGATCGCCGAGGAGCACCGCTTCTCGGCCGAACTGGCTGCGGCCGAGGTGCCGGCGATCGCGCCCCTCGCGCTGGAGGGCGCGACGCTGCACCACCACGGCGGCTTCGCCTTCAGCGTGAGCCCCTACCGCGGCGGGCGCCAGCCGGAGCTGGACGACTTCGAGGTGCTCGAATGGGTGGGCCGTTTCCTGGCGCGCATCCATACGGTGGGCGCGGCGCGGCCCTTCGTCGAACGCCCGGCGCTCGACCTGCAGAGCTTCGGCCTCGCCTCGCGCGACTGGCTGCTCGAGCACGAGATGATTCCGCTGGACGTGCAGCGCGACTGGGAAAAGGCTTGCAGCGAGGCCTTCGAGATGATCGCGCTCACCGCGCTGGGCGCCGACACCTACACCGAGCTGCAGAAGCTGCGGCTGCACGGCGACGTCCACCCCGGCAACATCCTGTGGACGCCCACCGACCGCCCCGACGGCGGCCCGCATTTCGTCGACCTCGACGACACGCGCACCGGCTTCGCGGTGCAAGACCTCTGGATGCTGCTGTCGGGCGACCGCGCCCAGCGCACCGCGCAGCTCAGCGGCCTGCTCGAGGGCTACGAGCAGTTCCGCCCCTTCGATCGGCGCGAGCTGGCGCTGATCGAGCCGCTGCGCACGCTGCGCCAGATCCACTACAGCGCCTGGCTCGCGCGACGCTGGCGCGATCCGATCTTCCCGATCAACTTCCCATGGTTCGGTTCGAGCGACTACTGGAAGGAGCAGATCCAGATGCTGCAGGACCAGTGCGAGGCGATGGCGGAGGAGCCGCTGTACGGGTGAGCTGCCGGACGGGAATCCTCGCCATTGCGCGACCCACAGGCGCGGTCAAGGAATGCATCATTGCCGAGTTGTTGGTCAGGTTGTGAGCGCCTCGACCATGGAGTCCAGTTGCTTGCGAAACTGGTTGCCCGGATCTTCAGCAAACGGCTGAAGCCAGTGCTTCACGACGATCAAGCGGTCCTCGCGCGGGAGATCTTCGTCTTCTGCCAGGGCGCTGAGGAGCGGGAGCCAGCTTGGATCGAATCGGTGCTTCTGCATCGTGAGCATCAACTTGACCCGGGCGTCCAGCCGCGGGAACACACGTACCAAGAGTCCGATGGGAAGCTTTCTTATCAGCGCAATTTCCGTCAAGCTGAACGCAGGGCCGATAAAGAAGACGCCGTCGGGATGAACACGGTTCTTGTCGAGCCAGCACGTGTGCAGGATAAAGGCCGCAACGGCATCTTCGAGCGCGCCCTGCAAAGGCTGGGGCAGTGGCGCTCCTTCCGCGCGATCGGCCAACTTCAGCAGCACGCTGAATTCCGACAGGGTCCAGAAAACGGCGGTGCTCAGGTATTCGAGCATTGTCGCCATCAGTTCTTCTGACGCCATCGCCGGTGCCCGCAGGAAACTGAGGACGCGATCCAGTCGGGCCTCCAGCGGCTTAACGGCTGGATGCTCGCCGGCCAGGGACTCCAACTTGGCCTTCATGGCAGGGAATGTTTGGGGATAGTCGTGGTAGGCAATGCAAAGCTCGACCAGGCACTCGGCGAATTGCTCGGGGGGCACTGCTTTTGACGAGTTCAGGGCATCGCAGACGTGCTGAACGATCGCGTCCCGTCGGTGGTGCGGTCTGCGCAGGGCTGCCAGGATCACGAGTCGCACAAAATGCTTGAGGTCGACGAATTCGCATTCACTTTTTCTTTTCGAGTCGCCAAGTTGAGCCAGTTCGCCGAAGAGCTGGTCCACGAGAGACATCTCGACATCCAGGGGCATGGATGAGGTCAAGCGCCTTATAAGAATGTCGATCCGGACTTGGAGGGCGTTGGGCCAGTTTTCCAGTACCACGGCGGTTTGGGGGTCCGGGGAGATCAGTTTCACAAGTGCCTGTCGAAGATTGACGAGTCCCATGAGACCCGCCCATGGCGTTCGTTCAAAGCTGTTCAGCTTGAAGCACCACGCAAGCGCCGCCCACTCCGGATACCACTGCCCTTTCATTCGGCTACAAATTTGCTTGTTCACCAGCCACATGGTCCCCAGGATTTCTTGCGATTTCGCTAAGGAAACGCCCGTTTGCGGGGGCAGCAGCTCCAGATCTGGTTTGATCCAGCCGATGATCAGACCACCCACGTCGCTGCACAACAATTTGGGAAGCGCATCCGAAAAGGGTTGCTGGACCTGATGCAGGAGCGAGCTTTGCACGCCCGGGCAGGCCGGCCCGTTGGACTCGGTGGCGTCGAGCACCCTGGGATCGCCAAACTCGAGCGGTTGGTTCAGCAGCGCAGCGGATGCGTCCGTCGACTCTGACAGGGGGCTGACCGCGCCCTCCATCGCCTGGCGTTGGAGATAGCTGCTGAACAGCACGTCGAACTTTTCCTCAGTCTTGTCCGGCCAGGCTTCAGTACTTTTGTGCGTCTCCTGGAGCAGCAAGACGACGGCTCGCAGCGCCGGCAGGGGAAGATTGTTGGCGCCCGCCAAGATGGCTTCCAGGGCCGCCAGGTGTTGCTCGTGGACGTGGCTGGGCATCAGCAGTTGCCGGAGCATCCGGCACAGGACATCAGGGTGCGGGAACGCGAGCCGCATGCACAGTGCTGCGAGGGCGCCGGAGAGTTCGCCTGTCAGGGGGTGGATCGAAGAGTCATCCAGCAGCTTGAAGGCGGCTTCCAACTTGTCCAGTGTTCCGACTTGGGACAGAAGCTGTTTCACCGAGGCCGGTACGGTCGTCAAGCCGGGTCGCCCCTGCGTGATCGATGTTTCCTGCTCGACTAGCGTGGCAGCTGCGGGCACATCAAGCGGAACGTCGGGACATTGGTCCTGGATCAGCGCCGGTGACTGAGGTTGTTGCAATTGGCGCTGCTTCTTCTCTGCGGGCGCGTTGTCCACATCCAGGTTCAATATCGACGAAGGAAACTGAAGGCGAGTGCTGTCACTTTTCATGCCTCGGCCACCTCCGCACGCATGAGTTCTTCCGCGTGCTTGGCCTTTTGCGCATGCTCGCGCAGTGCATCGGCCACGGCCCGCGGCGTGCTGCGCTGCGGCTCGAAGAAGTGCACGGCGTAGACAACCTGCGAGGTGGACGGCGCCAGCGCAAAGACGCCGGTGGTTTTGCTCCCGCTCAGCAAGTTGAGCCGCAACAGGCGCTCCATGGCAACGAGCGGCTTGTAGTCAGGCAACTCGCCCATGTCGAAATGCAGAATGAGACGGTTGGGGTCGAATTGCGGGTCGTGAATGACATCCACGACGACGTCGTCGACGACGGTGTGGCGAAGGTCCGCCAGCAAGTAGCGGTCGGCATGGCCGAGTTCAGTGCCTACATCCGCAAGCAGGCTGCGAAGTTCGAATTCATTCATGGGGTACACAGGACGACAAAGATCATTCCTATGTAACTCGACGCTCTCGACGGTTCCTTCTCGCCTCGACAGCCTTTCACCTCGGCGGCAGGTCTTGAGCAGCAGTCAAGACTCGATGGGCAACCCCAGGCTCAGCGGCACCTTGAGATAGCCACGAAAGCGCACGCGCCCGCCGCGCACCACCGGCCCGCACAGCCGGTAGTCCGGAAAGCGCGCCAGAAAAGCAGCGATGGCCACGCGCGCTTCCAGTCGCGCGAGGTTCATGCCGACGCACTGGTGCGTGCCGGAGCCGAAGGCCAGGTGCCGGTTGGGCGAGCGTGTGATGTCCAGCCGGTCCGGCTCTGCAAACACCGCCGGGTCGCGATTCGCCGCGCCGATGCACAGCGTGATCCGCGTGCCGGGCTGCACCTCGATGCCGCCCACGCTTGTCGCCACGGTGGCAATGCGATTGCCCAGCTGGTTGGAGCTTTCGAAGCGCAGGAACTCCTCGATGGCGCCGCGAATGAGCGACGGATCGTCCAGCAGCCGCTGCTTTTCCTCAGGCCATTCGAGCAGCGCGACGAGGCCGTTGCCGATCAGGTTGGTGGTGGTCTCGTGCCCGGCGTTGAGGATGAAGATGCAGTTCTGGCAGAGCTCGTTCTCGCTGAGCCGATCCTGTCCTGAGCCTGCCGAAGGAGCCTGTCCTGAGCCCGTCGAAGGGACCTGTCCTGAGCCTGCCGAAGGAGCTTCCTCCCCCTGGATGAGCCGCGTGAGCACGTCGTGCGCCGGGTCGCCCGGGTGCCGGCGCCGCTCCTGCACCAGCCCGCGCAGGTAGGCCACCATCTCCGTCACCGCGCGGTTGCCGGCGTCCAGCTGCGCCGCGCTGGGCTGCGGCTCCAGCGCGCCGAGGATGGCGAGCGACCAGTGGCGCAACGGGCCTCGCTCCTCGCGCGGCACGCCCAGCAGGTTGCCGATGACCTCGACAGGAATGGCGGCGGCGAAGTCCTCGATCAGGTCCACCTCCCCGCCGGCGTGCTGCCGCTCTTCCATGCGGTCGAGCAGGCCAGCGACAAGGTGGGTGAGGCCTTCCTCCATCGATTCGATGGCGCGCGCCGTGAGCGCCCCGGCGATCAGCCCGCGCACGCGCGTGTGCAGCGGCGGATCGTTGAACACCAGGCTGGTGGTGTGGTGCTCGTAGAGCGGGCTGCCGACGCCGTACTTGGGCGCGTACTCGGCGCGCTTGTCGGAGCTGAAGGCGTGCGTGTCCTTGTAGACCGCCACGCAGTCGGCATAACGTGTGAGCAGCAGCGAGCCATCGGGCATGCGGCGCACCGGCGATTCCTCGCGCAGCGCCGCATACCAGGGGTAGGGGTTCTCGTAGAAGGCCGGGCCGGGGCTGCGCAGGTCGAAGCCCGAGAGATCGACGACACAAGGCTCGGCGTTCATGGATCGCCCCCGTGTGCGGGATTCGGGCCGGCCGGCGGCGCGGCCTCGGGTCCCCGCCTAGACCAGCAGTGCGTTCACTCGCCGCACATAGGCGGCAGGGTCGGCCGGAAGGCCGCCCTCGGCGAGCAAGGCCTGGTCGAACAGGATGTTCGCCAGGTCTTCGAAGTGCGGCGAGCCCTCCAGCTTTTTCACGAGCGGGTGCTCGGCATTCACCTCCAGCACCGGCTTGACTTCCGGCGCCGGCTGGCCGGCTTGCCTGAGCATGCGCGCGAGCTGGGTGCTCATGCCGCCGTCCTGCACCACCAGGCAGGCCGGGGAATCGACCAGTCGGGTGGTGACGCGCACGTCTTCGGCCTTGTCCTTGAGGGCTTCCTTGAGACGCTCCAGCATGGGCTTGAAGGACTCGGCCGCTTCCTCGGCCGCCTTCTTCTCGGCCTCGTCCTGCAGCTTGCCCAGGTCGACCGCGCCCTTGGCGACGCTCTGCAGCGGCGTGCCGTCGAACTCGGTCAGGTAGTTGAGCGCCCACTCGTCGACGCGGTCGGTCATGAGCAGCACCTCGATGCCCTTCTTCTTGAAGATCTCGAGCTGCGGGCTGTTCCTGGCCGCGGCCGGCGTCTCGGCCGTGATGTAGTAGATCGCCTCCTGGCCTTCCTTCATGCGCGCCTTGTAGTCGGCGAAGCCGACGCTCACCGTGTCGCTGGTGCTGGAGGCGAAGCGCAGCAGCTTGGCGATGCGCTCGCGGTTGCCGAAGTCCTCGCCCAGGCCTTCCTTCAGCACGGCGCCGAACTCTGCATAGAACTTGGCGTACTTGCCCGACTCGTCGCCGTACTCGGCCGCGGCCTCGGCGGCCAGGGTGGTGTCGGCGTTCTTGTCGACCACGTCGGTCACCCCGTCGGCCGGGTTGGGCGCGGGCACCGATTCGCCGGAGCCGATGTCGAGCTTGCCGTCGTCGCCGCTGCTGGTGGTCTTGCGCTGCTTCTTCGCCAGGTCTTCGAGCATGCCGAGCACGCGCTTGGTGCTGCCCTCGCGGATCGCCTTCACGTCGCGGCTTTCCTGCAGCAGCTCGCGGCTCACGTTGAGCGGCAGGTCGGCCGAGTCGATCACGCCCTTGACGAAGCGCAGGTAGGTCGGCAGCAGCGCCTCGGCGTCGTCCATGATGAAGACGCGCTTGACGTAGAGCTTGACGCCCCCGTGCTTCTCGCGGTTCCACAAGTCCATCGGCGCCTTGGCCGGGATGTAGAGCAGCTGCGTGTACTCGGTGTTGCCCTCCACCCGGTTGTGGCTCCAGGCCAGCGGCGCCTCGAAGTCGTGGCTGATGTTCTTGTAGAACTCGACGTACTGCTCGTCGCTGATGTCCTTCTTGGGCCGGCTCCACAGCGCGCTGGCCTGGTTGACCGGCTCCCACTCGCCGGTCTTGACCATCTGGCCGCCCTTGTTGTCTTCGCCTTCCTTCCACTCTTCCTTCTCCATCAGGATGGACAGGGAGATGTGGTCGGAGTACTTGGAGATGATCGACTTGAGCTTCCAGAGGTTCAGGTACTCCCCGGCGTCATCCCGCAAGTGCAGCGTGACGCTGGTGCCGCGCTGCGGGCGGGTGATGGCGTCGACCTCGAAGTCGCCGGCGCCGGCGCTGACCCAGCGCACGCCTTCTTCGGCCGGCAGGCCCGCGCGGCGCGACTCGACGGTGATCTTGTCGGCCACGATGAAGCCCGAATAGAAGCCCACGCCGAACTGGCCGATCAGCTGCGCGTCGGCCTTCTGGTCGCCCGAGAGCTTGCTCATGAACTCCTTGGTGCCGCTCTTGGCGATCGTGCCCAGGTTGTCGATGGCTTCCTGCTGCGACAGGCCGATGCCGTTGTCGGCAATGGTGAGGGTCTTGGCGGCCGGGTCGAAGGACACGCGCACCTCCAGCGTGGGCTGGTCCTCGTAGAGCGCCGGCCGGTCGATGGCCTCGAAGCGCAGCTTGTCGCAGGCGTCGGAGGCGTTCGAGATCAGCTCGCGAAGGAAGATTTCCTTGTTGGAGTAGAGCGAATGCGTGACCAGGTAAAGCAGTTGCGCGACTTCGGCCTGGAAGGGAAGTTTGGTCTTGGAAAGCGTCATGACTCGGTTGGAAACAGGTGAAAGGCGCCACCTTGGGCGAACCGAGAACTTTACAAGAGCGCGCCCGCGCGAGCCACGGCGCGTTCGAACGCGCCAACCAAGTCCTACAAAAGCCTGTAGGTCGCCGCCTACAGCCCAGCCACCGCCGAGTACCAGCTGCCTACGAGCAGCCCGACATGAAGCCGGACTTAGGGCAGGCTGACCTCAGCGCCGCGCGAAGGCGGCGATGTCTCGGGGTCATGCCATGCATGCCACGCGTCCCCTGCCCGGCACGCCGCCGATGCCGTCGCAGCCGCTTGGGGCTGCGCCACCATGGCGCCACTGGCAAAACCCGCGGCCAGCGCGAGAGCTGCCGCGCCGAGCATGCGGCGGCGGGCGGCGCCTGCCCCGGGGCCGCCGATGGTGCTTCGATCCCAAGCCGCTTGCGACATCTGCGTTCCGTGCCGGGTCGGCGGCGGATCAGAGCCGGTTGCCGCCGTTGGCGTTGGAGGTGCGCACATCCATCGGATGCGGCATCGTCGAGATGACCTTGCTGTTCACGCGCGAGCCGGAAGACACGTTCTGGTCCGGCGCCGCGGCCGCGCGCATCGCCTCCTGCGAGACGGCCTTCGAATCGGCGACCGACTTGAAGGGCTCCGCGCCGCGCGAGCCGCGCACCACGTTCTGGTTGGGGGCGGAGGCGGTGCGGACGGCTTCCGCATCCACGTCGGCGCGGCTCAGGGCCGAAGCGTGCGTGAGCACGCCGTCGTAGCTTTCGGCCTGGGCGGCCACCGAGGCCAGGCCCGCGAGGGCACTCAGGGTGGTGACGGCGAGGAACTTCAGGGAGGCTTGCATGGCGATGAACTCCGGGGTGACTGGCAGGTCTCGCGCCGGGTGCGACATGCGTCTCGGCTGACCTGGGATGCACTCTAGGCAGCCACACTGAGCCGATCGTTAGCGAAAACTTAGCCGAGTCTTAGCCCCTCGGCAGCGCCTCGAATTCAGGCGCGGGCGACGGAAAGAAGGCCGTCGATGGCGTGGACCACGCCGCGTCGCGCCTCGGGCGTGGGCGCGCCTTCGACCAGCAATTGGCGGATCAGGCCCAGCGTGTTGAGCAGTTCCGCCTCCATGTCCGTCAGCAGCGGGATGACCTCGTACTTGGGGTAGTGCCCGCGCGCGCCCAGCGGACGGCCGGGGCCGGACAGATCCACGTCGTAGCCTTCGCAAATTGCTTCGGTTTGGGTCTTCATGGTCTTGGTTTCCCGAAAATCCGCCGGGGCGGAGATTGCCATGCTTCAGCTCAGCTGCATCAGCTCCGAGAGCCGGCGGCCGACCGCCTGCATCCGCGAACGCTTTTCACCGGCGCGGCGCTCGGCCAACTGCTCCAGCGCCATGGCCACTGACTCCGCGCCCTGGTCGCCCTCTTCCAGACGCCGGCGCCACTTCTGCGCGAGCGCCGACAGCTGCTCGCTGTCGAGGCGCTGGGGCGGCAGATCCAGCTCGGCCCGCTGGGCCCGCGCTCGCCGTTTGCCCGGTGGCGGCAGCGTGGCTCGCAGCAGGCGGAGAAGGCCGTTCGACGACCACTGAGCTTGGGAGTCGGAGTGATGTTGCATGTAATACATTGTGCCTAGTTAAACACAAAGTAACAAGCCAACTTCTTCATTTTTTTAACACTTTCGCCTGCATCGTCACGGCACGCTCGCGGGATGCCTTCTCAAGCCGGAAGGTAGACCCGGGCGATCAGCCCGGTGCCGCCCTCCTCCTGCTCGCTGCGGTTGCTGAGCGCGATGCGCAGGCCGTGGCGCAAGGCTGCGGTGCGCGCAATCGCCAAGCCCAGGCCGCTGCCGCCGGCGGAGGTGCCGGGCACGCGGAAGAAGCGGTCGAAGACGCGCGTCATGAACTCCGGCGGGATGCCCGGTCCGTTGTCGACCACGTCCACCACCGGCTGGCCCTGCACCTCGTGCAGGCGCACGTCGACCACCCCGCCCTCGGGCGCGTGGCGCAGGGCGTTGTCGATCAGGTTGTCGAACACGCTGCGCAGCTCGGCCGCGGGGGCGCTGACCACCGGCGTCACCGTGCCGTCGAAGCCGACGTCGATGCGGCGCCGGTCGGCCACCACCATCAGCTGGCCCAGGCTCTCGCGCAGCAGCGCGGCCACGTCCACCGGCTCGGCCATCGCCGCGGGCGCGGCGCTCTCCTGGCGCGACAGGCGCAGCAGCTGCTCGATCAGGTGCTGGGCGCGGGTGACGCCGGCCTCGAGCTGCGCGAAGCGATCGGCGGCATCGCCGGGCGGAACGTGCGCACGCAGGTTCTCCAGTTGCAGGCCGATGGCGGCGACCGGCGTGCGCAGCTCGTGCGCGGCGTCCTGCACGAAGCGGCGCTGGGCGGCGAAGGCATCGCGCAGGCGCGCCAGCAGGCTGTTGAAGGAACTCACCAGCGGCGCGATCTCGTCCGGCACGCGCGTCAGCGAGAGCTCCGAGAGGCTGCGCTCGTCCTGCGCCGCCACCTCGCGCGCCACCGCGTGCAGCGAATAGGAGCTGAGCCACACCACCAGCCACAGCACCGCCAGCGAGACCGGCAGCAGCAACGCGATCGGCAGCGCCGCGAACAGGGCGCGGTGGGCGACCTCATGGCGCATGAAGCTGCCGCTCTGTGCGATCTGCACGCGCGGCTGGTTCGCGCGCGGGCCGGCCTCGGCGGTGTAGACGCGCCAGTTCTCGTCGCTGCCGGCGCCGGTGCGCACGTTGCGCAGGCCAGGCTCGGCCTGCAGGGGCACCGCGAGCTTGGGCCAGGAGCTGGCCAGCAGGCGGCCGTCGGGGCTCCAGATCTGGACGATGAAGGAACCCCACTTGAAGACGCTCTGGTCCGCCAGCGGCAGCAGCGCCGGCGTGCTGTCGTTGGCCGCATAGGAGTTGGCCAGCAGCTGCATCTGGTCGTCCATGAAGGTGTGGACCATGCGCCCGTAGCTCATGTAGGAAGCCCAGCCGGTGACGCCGGCCGCGATCAGGTGCAGCGAGACCAGCCACAGCAGCAGCTTGGCCCGCAGCGAGCAGGGCATGTACCAGGGGCGCGGATTCATCTTCTTCATGCTGCTGCCGCCACCCGCCATCCGAGCCCGCGCACGTTGCGGATCGCATCGGGCCCGAGCTTGCGCCGCATGCCGTGGATCAGCACGTCGACCGCGTTGCTGGTGACCTCCTCGCCCCAGCCGTAGATGCGGTTCTCCAGTTGCTCGCGCGACAGGATGGCGCCGGGCCGCTCCAGCAGCGCATGCAGCAGCGCGAATTCGCGCGCGGTGAGGGCCTCGCGCGTGCCGTTGCGCAGCACTTCGCGCGTGGTCAGGTCCAGCTGCAGCCCGGTGCCGCCGATCACCGAGTGCGCGGCGCCGTCGCGGCGGCGGATCACCGCGCGCATGCGCGCCAGCAGCTCGCGGAATTCGAAAGGCTTGAGCAGGTAGTCGTCGGCGCCGAGGTCGAGGCCCTGGATGCGGTCCTCCAGGCCGTCGCGCGCGGTGAGCACCAGCACGGGGGTGGTGTCGCCGCGCTCGCGCGCCCGGCGCAGCACCTCGGTGCCGTCCTGCTTGGGCAGGCCGAGGTCGAGCAGCACGCAGGTGTAGCCGCCGTCGGCGAAGGCGCTCTGCGCCAGCGCGCCGTCGCGCACCCAGTCGACCGACCATCCGGCGCCTTCGAGGGCATGCCGCAGGCTGCTCCCGATCATCTCGTCGTCTTCCACCAGCAGCGTGCGCACGGCGCCTCCTCTTTCGCGAAGCAATGAAGGCTACACGCGGATTCTTAGCGTGTCATGAGGGGAGCAAAACCTGAGCGTCAGGCTTCCTCAGAAGCGCTCGTGCGGACCGAGATAACGCCACTGCCCGATCGGCAGATGCCCCAGCACCACGCGCCCGATGCGGATGCGCTTCAAACCCACCACCTTGAGCCCGACCAGCTCGCACATGCGGCGGATCTGCCGCTTCTTGCCCTCGGTCAGCACGAAGCGCAGCTGCTCGGGGTTCTGCCAGTCGACCAGCGCCGGCTTGAGCGGCTGGCCGTCCAGGCTCAACCCATGGCGCAGGCGCTGCAGCTGCTCGCGCGGGAAGGTGGCTTGCGGGTTCTGCGCCACCTCGCCGTAGCTCACGCGCACCAGGTATTCCTTCTCCATGCCCGAGTCCTCGCCGATCAGCTGCCGGGCGACGCGGCCGTCCTGCGTGAGGACCAAGAGGCCCACCGAGTCGATGTCCAGCCGTCCGGCCGGCGCCAGGCCGCGCAGCTGGGGCGGCGAGAAGCGCAGGCGGCTCGGGTCTTCGCGCCAGTGCGTGCGCGGGTTGATCAGCACCACGGCGGGCTCGTGGCCGTCCTCCGCCTGCCCGCTGACATAGCCCATGGGCTTGTGCAGCAGGATGGTGACCTGTTGCTGCTGCTGGTTCTGCGCCTTGCGATCGACCTCGATGCGGTCGGCAGGGCCGACCTTGAGACCCATTTCCGCGACCCGCCCGTTGACCTTGACCCAGCCGTGCGCAATCCAGTCGTCGGCCTCGCGGCGCGAGCACAGGCCGAGCTCGGCCATGCGCTTGTTGAGTCGGGTCGGTTCGGGGCTGTCGGGCATGGGGCGGAGGCTGGCGAGGCGGCGCGCCATTGTCCGCCATTCGACAGAGCCGCTGCCGACCCGCAGGCCGGATGGCACATCGCAATTCGACACGCGAGCGGCCATACTGGAAAACCGTTTGGCTACCCTCACCGGAGACACACCATGCCCCGCTATGTCATCGAACGCACGCTCCCGGGCGCCGGCAAGCTGTCGGAGCGCGACCTCAAGGCCCTGTCCATCAAATCCAACGGCGTCCTGCACGAACTCGGGCCCGAGATCAACTGGGTCGAGAGCTTCGTCACCGACGACAAGCTCTACTGCGTCTACGTCGCGCCCAACGACGAGATGATCCGCGAACATGCGAAGCGAGGCGGCTTCCCGGCCGACAGCGTGGCGCGGGTGCGCGCCATCATCAGCCCGACGACCGCAGAGTGAGCGAGGCCCTCAGGGTACCAGCCGGTAGCCGACGGCGGTCTCCGTCAGCAAGTGCCGCGGCTGCGCCGGATCGGATTCCAGCTTCTGCCGCAGGTGGCCCATGTAGATGCGCAGGTAATGGCTCTGGCCGGCATGCGAGGGGCCCCACACCTCGCGCAGCAGCTGGCGCTGCGTGAGCACGCGACCGGCATTGGCGACCAGCACCGAGAGCAGCCGGTACTCGGTGGGCGTGAGGTGTACCTCGGTGCCGGCGCGCCGTACCAGGCGGGCCGTGCGATCGACCTCGATTTCGCCGAAGCGGAATACCGGCTCGGCCTCCTCGCCCCCATTGGCCGTGCGCGGCCGGCGCAGGTTGGCGCGCACGCGGGCCAGCAGCTCGCCGGTGCCGAAGGGCTTTGTGAGGTAGTCGTCGGCGCCGGCGTCGAGCGCGGCGATCTTGTCGGCCTCGTCGGTGCGTGCCGAGAGCACGATGATCGGCACGCCCGACCAGCCGCGCACGTCGCGGATCAGCGCCACGCCATCGCCGTCGGGCAGGCCCAGGTCCAGCACCAGCAGATCGGGCTGCCGCGTGCCGGCCGCCGCCAGCCCGTCGCGCAGCGTCCCGGCCTCGTGCACCAGCCAGCCCTCGGCCTCCAGCGCACCGCGCACGAAGCGCCGGATCTGGGGCTCGTCTTCGATCACGATGGCGGTGGGGCTGGGCATGGCTCGGGGAATCGGGAGGGGGCCCGGATTTTCACACCGTCTCCTCGGCCGACGGAGCCTCGCGCCGCGGCAGCGTCACCGTGAACTCGGCCCCGCCCTCCACCGCATTGGCCGCGGTGATCTCGCCGCCGTGCGCGCTGACCACCGCCCTGCAGATCGCCAGCCCCAGGCCCACGCCGGGCGTGGCCGACTCGGCCTGGCCGCGCGTGAACTTGTCGAACAGGGTCTGCTCGCGGCCCTTGAGCGCCGGCGGCAGCCCGGGCCCGTGGTCGCGCACGCCGAGCAGCAACGAACGCTCGGTGGTGCGCGCGCTGACCACGACCGGCGCCGCACCGTATTTGCCGGCGTTTTCCAGCAGGTTGACCAGCACGCGCTCGATCAGCACCGCATCGAACTCGACCAGCGGCAGGTCGGGCGGCAGCTCGGTTCGCACCTCCATCTCGCCGAGCGCGGGCCGCGCCGCGCGGATCGCCGCGCCCACCACCTCCTCGACCGACTGCCATTCGCGCCGCAGCTGGACCGCACCGCGGGCGATGCCGCTTTCGAGCCGCGCCATGTCCAGCAGGTTGTTGACCAGCGCGTGCAGCTGGTGCGCCTGCACGACGATGGCGCGTGCCACGGCCGGGCGGTCCACCTCGCCGGCGCCGTGCGGCGCCTGCAGCGACTCGGCCAGCGCGATCAGCGCCGTCAGCGGCGTGCGCACGTCGTGGGAGATCGCGCCCAGCAAGGCGTTGCGCAGGCGCTCCGACTCCATTTCGACCACGGCCTGCTGGGCGACGTCGACGTAGTGCACCCGCTCAAGCGCGATCGCGATCTGCCGCGCCAGCGTGTCGAGTTGCTGCGCCTGCTCCGGGATCATCAGCCAGCGCGGCTGTGCCGGCTCCAGCGCGAGCACGCCGCGCACGCGCATCGGCGCTTTCAGCGGCACGTAGTGCCAGGGTTGAGCCGACAGCGTGGCGGTGGCCAGGCCGGCGGGCTGGCCCTGGCGGAGGGTCCAGTCGGCAACGCTCGGATCGAAGCCGGGTGGCGGCTCGGCGGGGACCACCAGGCGATCGTTCGCATCGGTCACCAGCACCATCGCGCGCCCGCCGAAATGGCCCTGCACCGCGTCCGCGCCCAGTTGCACCACCTGCGAGGTCTCGAGTGCGGCCGACAGCTCGCGCGTGAGCTCGAACAGCGACTGCGCGCGCCGCTCGCGGCTGGTCGAGACGCCGGCCGCGAAGCGCAGGCCCGCGGTGAGCTGACCGACCAGCAGGCCCACGCCCAACATGACCACGAAGGTCAGCAGGTACTGCACGTCGCTGACCGCGAAGGACAGGCGCGGCGAGACGAAGAAGAAGTCGAAGGCCGCGACGTTGAGCAGCGCCGCGAAGGCAGCCGGCCCGCGGCCGAATCGCATCGCCACGCCGACCACGCCGAGCAGAAACAGCATCACGATGTTCGCGAGCTCCAGCCTGCCCGCCAGCGGCGTGGCCAGCAGCGTGACGGCGACGCTGCTGGCGGCGGCCCAGGCGTAGCCGGGCCAGCGCGCGTGCGGGCGGTCGCTGTCCTCCACGTCGGAGGCGCCGCGCCGGCCCGGCCGCGGCGCGGCCAGGCGGCGCGAGCTGTCGGCGCGCGCCGCCTCGACGATGTCGATGCCCGGCGCATGGCGCGCCAGCTCGCGCGCCAGCACGCGCCGCGGCCACGCCCTTCGCCAGCCCTGCGCCGGCTCCGGCCGTCCGACCACCAGCGTGGCGCAGTTCAGGCGCCGGGCCTGGGCCGCGAGCGCCTCGGCCACGTTCTGGCCGGTCAGCACCGCGGTCTCGGCGCCCAGCGCTTCGGCGAGCTGGAGCACCGCCAGGATGCGGTCGCGCTGCGCTGCCTCCAGCCGTTGCAGGCGCGGCGTCTCGACGTAGGCCGCATGCCAGCGCACGTTGAGCTGGCCCGCCAGCCGCGCCGCGGTGCGCACCGTCTGGCCCGCGCCCTCGTGCGGGCCCACGCAGGCGAGGATCGCGCCGGAGGTGTTCCAGGCCGGCGGACCCGCCTCGCCGCCGCGCCCGGACTGCTCGATGCGCCAGCCGCGCACGTCGTCCTCCACGTGCTCGGCGGTGCGCCGCAGCGCGATCTCGCGCAGCGCGATGAGGTTGCCCTTGCGGAAGAAGTTCTGCGCCGCGCGCTCGGCTTGCTGGGGCAGATAGACCTTGCCGGCCGCAAGCCGCGCGGTGAGCTCGTCGGGCGTGACGTCGACCAGCACCACCTCGTCGGCTTCGTCGAGCACCGTGTCGGGCACGGTCTCGTGTACCCGCACGCCGGTGATCGCGCCCACGGTGCCGTTGAGGCTTTCGAGGTGCTGGACATTGAGCGCGGACCAGACCTCGATGCCGGCTGCCAGCAGCTCCTGCACGTCCTGCCAGCGCTTGGCGTGGCGCGAGCCGGGTGCGTTGGAATGTGCGAGCTCGTCGACCAGCAGCACCGCGGGCTTGCGCGCCAGCGCACCGTCGAGATCGAACTCGGCCAGCATGCGGCCGCGGTAGGGCACCTCGCGCACCGGCAGCAGCTCCAGACCGGCCAGCAGCGCCGCGGTCTCGCTGCGGCCATGCGTCTCTACGACCCCGATCGCGACGTCACGCCCACTCGCGCGCTCGCGCTGCGCGGCGCTCAGCATCGCCCAGGTCTTGCCGACGCCCGCGCTCGCGCCGAAGTAGATGCGCAGCTTGCCGCGCTGCGCCTGCGCTTCCTGCGCGCGCAGCTCGGCCAGCAGGGCGTCGGGGTCCGGGCGGGCGGCGTCGTTCATGGGGCAGGCCAACGCATCAGGTTATCGCATCGGCCTCTTCCTTCGACGGCTCCGGCGCGCGGCGCGCGACACCATGAACCACGCAAAGCCCAGCGGAATGAACAAGGCCGCCAGCGCGCAGAGGGCATGAAGCCAGGCATCGGTCACGGGCCGGCTCAGCGTGCTGCGTCGATCGCCAGGTTGAGCGCGAGCACGTTCACGCGCGGCTCGCCGAGCAGGCCGAGCAGCGGCCGCTCGGTGTGATCCTCGATCAGCTTTCCGACGAGATCGGGCGGCAGCTTGTGCAGCCGCGCCACGCGCGCCGCCTGGTAGCGCGCCCCGGCCGGGCTGATGTGCGGGTCGAGCCCGCTGGCCGAAGCCGTGACCAGGTCCACCGGCACCGGCTGCGCGTTGCCGGGATCGGCCGCGCGCAGTGCCTCGACGCGGCGCTTGACCGCCTCGGCGAGCGCTGGGTTCAGCGGCCCCTGGTTGGAGCCGCTGGAAGCCCCCGCGTTGTAGGGCATGGGCGCGGTGGCCGAGGGACGGCCCCAGAAGTGCGCCGGATCGCTGAAGTTCTGGCCGATCAGCGAGGAGCCCACGGGCTTGCCGCCGCGCAGCACCAGGCTGCCCTCGGCCTGCGCCGGAAACAGCGCCTGGGCGGCACCGGTCACGGCCAGCGGGTAGACAAGCCCGGTCAGCGCGCTCAGCAGCACGAAGATCACGAGGGTGGGGCGAAGAAACTTGAACATGGAGATGGCTTCCTCAGACCAGGTGGATGGCAACCAGCAGCCAGTCGATGAGCTTGATGCCGATGAAGGGAACGACCAGGCCCCCCAGGCCGTAGATCGCCAAGTTGCGGCGCAGCAGCGCGGCGGCGCCCACCGGCCGGTAACGCACGCCCTTCAACGCGAGAGGAATCAGGAACACGATGACCAGCGCGTTGAAGATCACCGCCGACAGGATGGCCGACGACGGGCTGGCCAGCCGCATCACATTGATCGCCGAGAGCTGCGGATAGGTCGAGACGAAGATCGCCGGGATGATGGCGAAGTACTTCGCCACGTCGTTGGCAATCGAGAAGGTGGTGAGCGAGCCGCGCGTCATCAGGAGCGCCTTGCCGGTCTCCACCACCTCCAGCAGCTTGGTCGGGTTGGAGTCGAGGTCGACCATGTTGCCGGCCTCCTTGGCAGCCTGCGTGCCCGTGCCCATGGCCACCGCCACGTCGGCCTGGGCCAACGCGGGCGCGTCGTTGGTGCCGTCGCCCGTCATCGCGACCAGGCGGCCTTCGGACTGGTACTCGCGGATCAGCGCCAGCTTGTCCTCGGGCGTTGCCTCGGCCAGGAAGTCGTCGACACCGGCCTCGGCCGCGATGGCGGCGGCCGTGAGCTTGTTGTCGCCCGTGACCATCACGGTGCGGATGCCCATGCGGCGCAGTTCGGCGAAGCGCTCGCGGATGTCGGTCTTGACGATGTCCTTGAGCTCGACGATGCCCAGCACCCGGTGGCCCTCGGCCACCGCCAGCGGCGTGCTGCCGCGGCGTGCAACCTCGTCGGCGGCGCGCAGGACCTCGGGCGGCATCGACCCGCCGAGCGCTTCCACATGGCGGCGCACGGCGTCGACCGCGCCCTTGCGCAGCGGAACGTGGTCTGCGTCGAGGCGGTCGGGTGCGGGCGGCAGGTCCACGCCGCTCATGCGGGTCTGCGCGGTGAAGGGCACGAATCGCGTGCTCTCGGCCGCTGCCTCGTCGACACCGCCGCGGCGCGCCAGCTCGACGATGCTGCGGCCCTCGGGCGTCTCGTCCGCCAGCGAAGCCAGCAGCGCGGCGCGTGCCAGCCGCTGCTGCACCACGCCGGACGCCGGCAGGAAGGCGCTGGCCTGGCGGTTGCCGACCGTGATGGTGCCGGTCTTGTCGAGCAGCAGCACATCGACGTCGCCCGCCGCCTCCACCGCCCGGCCCGAGGTCGCGATCACGTTGGACTGCATCATGCGGCTCATGCCGGCCACGCCCACGGCCGACAGCAGGCCGCCGATGGTGGTCGGGATCAGGCACACCAGGAGCGCCACCAGCGCCGTCAGCGGCACCACCGTGCCCGCGTTCATCGCGCCCACGCTGAAGATGGAGTACGGCAGCAGCGTGACGGTGACCATCAGGAACACCAGCGTCAGCGCCACCAGCAGGATGGTGAGCGCGATCTCGTTCGGCGTCTTCTGGCGCTTGGCAGCCTCGACCATGCCGATCATGCGGTCGAGGAAGGACTCGCCCGGGTTGACCGTGATGCGCACCACCAGCCAGTCGGACAGCACGCGCGTCCCGCCGGTCACGGCCGAGAAGTCGCCGCCGGACTCGCGCACCACCGGCGCCGATTCGCCGGTGATGGCGCTTTCGTCGACCGAGGCGACGCCCTCGATCACCTCACCGTCCAGCGGGATCACGTCATGGGCCTCGACCAGCACCACGTCGCCGCGGCGCAGCTCGGGTGCCTGCAAAGGCAGCCACTTGCCGCCGTGACACGGCTCGACCAATTTCTTGGCCCAGGTGTCCTTGCGCAGACCGCGCAGCGAGGCGGCCTGCGCCTTGCTGCGGCCTTCGGCCAGCGCCTCGGCGAAGTTGGCGAAAAGCACGGTGAACCACAGCCAGATCGAGATCGCCAGTACGAAGGCCGGCGCCATGCCGGTGTCGCCCGGGAAGCTCAGCGCATGCACCCACAGCAGCGTCGTGAGGATGCTGCCGATGTAGACGATGAACATCACCGGGTTGCGCCACTGGACGCGCGGGTCCAGCTTGGCGACGGCGGCCCATAGCGCGGGGCGTACCAGGGAGGCGTCGAAGAGGGGAAGGGACGATCTCATCTGCATCTCGTCAAGGCTTCCACAGCATCAGGTGTTCGACGACCGGGCCCAGGGCCAGCGCCGGAACGTAGTTGAGAAGGCCCACCAGCAGTACGGTGCCGATGAGCAGCGTGACGAAAAGCGGGCCGTGCGTGGGCATGGTGCCGGCCGTGACCGGCAGGCGCTTCTTGGCGGCCAGCGAGCCCGCGATGGCGAGCACCGGCACGATCACGCCGAAGCGGCCGAACCACATCGCCACCGCCAGCATCGCGTTGTAGAAGGGCGTGTTGGCCGAGAGGCCGGCGAAGGCGCTGCCGTTGTTGTTGCCGGCCGAGGCGAAGGCATAGAGGATCTCGGAAAAGCCATGGGCGCCCGGGTTTCCGACGCCCGCCTTGCCGGGGTCGGCGATGACGGCCACGCCCGTGCCGGCCAGCACGAGTATCGGCGTGACCAGGATCACGATCGAGCTCAGCTTCATCTCGCGGATCTCGATCTTCTTGCCGAGGTACTCGGGTGTGCGGCCGATCATCAGGCCGGCGATGAACACCGCCAGCACCGCGAAGATCAGCATGCCGTACAGACCCGTGCCGACGCCGCCGAACACCACTTCGCCGAGCTGCATCAGCACCAGCGGCACCAGCCCGCCCAGCGGCGTGAAGGAGTCGTGCATGGCGATGACCGCGCCGCAGGAGGCGGCGGTGGTGACGGCCGCGAAGAGCGCGGAGGCGTCGATGCCGAAGCGCACTTCCTTGCCTTCCATGTTGCCGCCGGCCTGCAGCGCGCTGGCCGCCTGGTCGACGCCGAGCGGCGGCAGGAGCGGATTGCCGGCCTGCTCGGCCGGGATCACCGCGGTCACGGCCAGCACGAACAGCACGGTCATCGCCGCGAGGATGGCCCAGCCCTGGCGCGGGTCGCCGACCACGCGGCCGAAGGCGAAGCACAGCGCGGCCGGGATCAGGAAGATCGCGATCATCTGCACGAAGTTCGCGAGCGCCGTCGGGTTCTCGAAAGGGTGCGCCGAGTTGGCGTTGAAGAAGCCGCCGCCGTTGGTGCCCAGCATCTTGATCGCCTCCTGCGAGGCGACCGGGCCCATGGCCAGGGTCTGGGTGGTGGTGCTCGCGTCCTCGGTCACCGCGTTGCCGGCCGTATCCTTCAGCGGCTGACCGGCGGCGTCGAGCTTGGGGTTCTGGTAGGCCGTGGCTTCCAGCGTGGTCACCGTCTTGTAGGTGTCGAAGTTCTGGATCACGCCCTGGCCCGCGAACACCATGGCGATCACGAACGCGATCGGCAGCAGCAGCCAGGCGGTGATGCGGGTCACGTCGACCCAGAAGTTGCCCACGAAGCCCTTGCCGTCCGTGTTGCGCGCCGCGAAGCCGCGCGCCAGCGCGAAGGCGACCGCGATGCCGGTGGCGGCGGAAAAGAAGTTCTGCACCGTGAGCCCGAGCATCTGCGTGAGATAGCTCATGGTCGACTCGCCGGCATAGCCTTGCCAGTTGGTGTTGGAGACGAAGCTCACCGCGGTGTTGAAGGCCGAGTCGGGCGGCACCGCGCCGATGCCGACCGGGTTCAGCGGCAACAGGTGCTGCAAGCGCTGCAGGCCGTAGACGGCGAAGGCGCCGACGGCATTGAAGGCCAGCAGCGAGAGCGCATAGCCATGCCATTGCATGGCGCGCTCGGCGTCCACGCCGGCGAGCTTGTAGAGCGGCGCTTCGGCGCGCTGCATCCAGCTGGGCAGCCGGCCTTCGCACAACGCCGCGAGCCAGCGGCCCAGCGGCCAGGCGAGCAGGCCCAGCACCACGAGGAACAAACCAAGAAGGGTCCAGGCAGCGCTATTCACGGAAGTGGCCTCCGCAGTGGAATGCCTTCGCCAGCGAACACCGCGGAACCGGCCTTGGCCTGTCCTGAGCCCGGCGAAGGGCCGGGCCGCTGGTGTTGCCCCCGGTGAGGGGGTGGGCGGCTACACGAAGTGAGCCGACCTGGGGGAGAGCTTGATTCATCAGAATTCCTCGGCGCAGATGAGCGCGAACACCAGGTAGGCGAAGAGGATCACGGCCAGCAGGCCGGCGAACCCATAGAGCACATCGAGGCCGATCATGGAGCCTCTCCCTTGGGCGCGTCGAGCTTGCCGAGGCCGATGACCGCCTGCGCCATGACGACCCAGAACACCGCGAGGGCGGCGATCCAAACGAGATCCATCTTTCAACTCCTGCATGCGAAGCACGTGCAGGCAGTCTCGCGAGAGGCACGTAAAGATGGGGAACAGAGTCGGCGGCCGGCCGTAAAGAAGGCGTAAAAACGACACCCGCGCCGTGCGCATTTGCACACTCGCCGCCCCTTTGTGGCGCAGGGCGTGCCGCTTTGTGAATTCCTCGCTAGCCGTTCGTGCCGAGCCTGCGTACAACCGGCGCATGGACTGAACGACGAGGAATCACATGGAAACGGAAGCCATCGCACTCATCGTGGACGAACCGATTGCCGGCCACTTCTACTGGGTGCTGCAGAAGCAGGACGGCAACGACTGCCGCCCCATCGACGCCGCCGCGGGGCCGATGCCCACCTACGGCGCGGCCATGATGGCCGGCATTGCGGCGCTGCAGCGGCGCAACGATGCGCGAGGCAGCGGCGGGGCACGGACTGTGCACTGAGGCGCAGGCGCGCCGCCGACAGACGCACCCTTCCATCGCCCTTGGGCAAGGGCGGCATCTCGAATCGCGTACCCTTCGTCGCCCCCGATCCGGCACACTGCCGGCCCGTGCGCAGCCTTCAGGCTGCGCCTGAACGAAGAGACACCCCATGATCCGCAAGCTGCTGACCTCCGCCGTCCTCGCACTGGCCTTCGCCGCCGTGCAGGCCCAGCCCTATCCCGCCAAGCCCGTGCGCCTCATCGTGCCCTTCCCACCTGGGGGCGGCACCGACATCCTGTCGCGGCTGGTGGCCACCAGGCTGACCGAGGTCAGCAAGTGGACGGTGGTGCCCGACAACCGCGCCGGCGCCGGCGGCACCATCGGCATCGCGGAAGCGGTGCGCGCCGCGCCCACCGGCTACGACATCGTGATGGGCCAGAAGGACAACATGGTCGTCGCGCCCTGGCTCTACAAGAACCTCAGCTACGAGCCGACCAAAGACCTCGCGGCGGTGGCCCACGTGGCCTACACGCCGGTGGTGATCGTCACGCGCACCTAGTCGAAGTTCAAGACGCTGAAGGACGTGGTCGATGCCGCCCGCGCCGCGCCCGACACCATCACCTACGGCTCGCCCGGCAACGGCACCACCATCCACCTGGCCGGCGAGATCTTCAAGAGCGCGGCCAACATCAAGATGCGCCACGTGCCCTACAAGGGCTCCAACCCGGCCATGATGGACGTGCTGGCCGGCAACGTGGACCTGATGGTGTCCTCGCTGCCCTCGGCGATGGGGCAGATCAAGTCGGGCAAGCTGCGTGCCCTCGCCGTGACCTCGGCCAAGCGCAGCAGCTCGGTGCCCGAAGTGCCCACCGTGGCCGAACTGGGCTACAAGGACTTCGACGTCAGCACCTGGTACGGTCTCTTCGCGCCCGCTGGAACGCCGAAGGAGGTCGTCGCCACGTTGAACGCCGAGGTGAACAAGCTGCTGGCCACGCCGGAGATGAAGGCCGCGATCATCGCCCAGGGCGCCGAGCCGCAAGGCATGACGCCGGAGCAGTTCGGCACGCTGCTGAAGACCGACTACCTGAAGTGGCGCGACATCGTGAAGGCGTCGGGCGCAACGATTGAATAGGCTCTCCCGCAGGTTGGCTCACTTCGTGTAGCCGCCCACTCCTTCACGGGGGGGGCAACACCGGCGGCCCGGCCCTTAGGGCTCCGAGTTTTACGCGTCGCGGACGTCGGCCACCGGCTTGCTGCCGAAGTCCGCACGCTCCAGATATGCCAGCACCTTCGCCGCCGCCTCGTCGGGCGACCAAAGCTGGCCCTGGGCCTTGAGCCGCTCGAAACGCGCGCGGTCAGGGAACATCTCGGCCTCCGCCCCGCGCAGCTGCACCTGCATGTCGGTGTCGATCACGCCGGGCGCGAGCGAGACGATCTTCGCGCCGCTGCCCAGCGCTTCCTCCTCCAGCGCCACCGCACGCGAGAAATGATCCATACCCGCCTTGGCCGCGCAGTACGGCGCCTGGCTGGCCATGGCGTTGCGGCCCAGGCCCGAGGAAATGTTGAGCACCTTGCGTTCGCCGCGCCAGCCACGGGTGGCGCCGAGGAAGGCGGAGGTCAGCAGCAGCGGCGCCTCCAGCCCGACGCGCAGCGCCTGCGACAGCTCGGCCGCCACCGCCTGCGACAGCGGCCTGACGCGGCCGACAACGCCGGCGTTGTTGATCAGAGCGACGCTGTCGAAGGCCTGCCCATCCAGGCCCTGCAGCCATTCCGCGAGCCGCGCCGCCGCCTGCACCGGGTCCGCCAGGTCCTGCTGCCATTGTTCGAGTTCGGCGCCTGCTTCGCGTGCGCGCGCGGCGAGTTGCTCGTCGGCCTGCCGCGAGATGCACAGCAGGCGCTGTCCGGGCCGGGCCAGCAGTTGCTCGGCCATGGCGCGGCCCAGGCCGCGCGAGGCACCGGTGATGATGGTGAGTGCGTGTGAATTCATGGCGGTTCTCGTGAAATGCGTCATTGGCGGCGGATATGCCGTGTGGCTCGCATGCTATCGGCGGATTGACGAAGCGCGAGGCCGCTTCTTACATTCAGCCGATGCCCATCCAGTACGAGCCTGCAAGCGACGCGCATTTTGCCGAGAGCTTCGGCCTGGCCAGTCCCGCGCAGCCCTCGGTGGTCAGGCCGGGTGGGCAGGGCGTCTTCATCCGACGGCCGCGGGGCGACCGCGAGGGCAGCGCCCTCACCGCGCGCTTCGAGGCGGCGGAGGGCCGCTGGGGCCTGATCCCGCTGTTCGCCAAGGAGCGCGACTACCCCCACACCTTCGAGGCCAGGGGCGAAACGGCCGCGAGCGAACGCAACTTCTACCAGCCCTGGAAGCGCGGCCACCGCTGCGTGGTGCTGGCCGATGCGCTGTACCGCCGCGGCGACAGCCAGGACACGGTGGTGCGCGTCACCCGCAACGACGGCCAGCCGCTGGCGATGGCCGGCCTGTGGAACGGCTGGCGCGCCCCCGACGGCGAGTGCGTCGAGAGCTTCGCGCTGCTGACGCTGCCGGCGGTGGAGCAGCCCTCGCAGCGCCGCGTGGTGTTCCTGCGCGAGGCCTGGATCGACGACTGGCTGCATTGCCCGGTCGAGGAGACGGCCGCTTACCTGCGCCCCTACGCCCTCGACAAGCTGGTGCGCCGTGCGATCGTCCGCGACCCGGGCATTCCCCTGCCGGAAAGGGCACCCGAGGCGTGATCGCCTCATCACCCCCTGCCCGCCACTCCGCCCGCACGCAAGGCCGCGAGGTCGAGCACGCGCAGCCCGCCGTACTCGACGCGGATCGCACCCGCGGCCTGCAAGGTGCGCAGCGCCTCGTTGACGCGCTGGCGCGAGAGGCCGATCAGGTAGGCCAGCTCCTGCTGCGTGATGCGCAGCAGTTCGCCCACGCCGGGGAAAAGCACCGGGTTGAAGAGCGCCGCCAGGTTGCGCGCGACGCGCGCATCGGGATCGTTGAGCCGGTCGGCCTCGCGCGCGGCGATGAACTGGCCGAGGCGCTCGTTGAGCTGGTTCATCACAAAGCGGTTGAAGCCGATCGAGTGGTCGAGCAGCCAGTGGAAATCATCCACCGGCAGGCCCGCCACCACGCTGCGCCGCAGCGCCTGGATGTTGTAGCGGTAGGGCTCGCGCTTGAGCGCCGTGCCCTCGCCGAACCAGCCGCCCGGCGGCAGGCCGCTGTAGGTCATGGAGGTGCCGTCGGCGTTGTCGTTGCTCATCTTCAAGAGGCCCTCGACCACGCCGAACCAGAAGGTGGGCGAGCGGCCGATGCGGCACACCAGCTCGCCGGGTTCGGCGTCGCCCACCACCACCGCGGTCTCCGCGCGGCGGCGTTCGGCGGGCGTGAGCGTGTGAAGCCAGGGAATGTTCTGCAACTCCTCGGCGGTGGCGGACCGCACGCGCTCGCGCAAGGAAGAAGTGCCGGTGGAATTGCCGTGACTCATCGGGAAACTCCGGGGAGTACTGTCCCTAGGATTGTCGTTGAAACGACAAGCTGGCGACAAGCGCGGTTCTAAAGTCCGCCCATCGTGCAAATCAACGCCAATACCTTTCCCCGCCTGCTGCTGGCCCACGCGCAGCGCCAGCCCGACGCGCCGGCCGTGCGCGAGAAGGACCTCGGCATCTGGCAGACCTGGAGCTGGTCGGCCGTCGCCCGCGAGGTGCGCGAGCTCGCCTGCGGGCTCGCCAGCCTGGGCTTCAAGCCGGGCGACAACCTGGCGATCGTCGGCGCCAACCGGCCGCACCTGTACATGGCGGTGGTGGCGGCGCAGAGCCTGCGCGGCGTGCCGGTGCCGCTGTACCAGGACGCGGTGGCGGGCGAGATGGTCTTCATGCTGGAAGACGCGGCCATCGACTTCGTGATTGCCGAGGACCAGGAGCAGGTCGACAAGCTGCTGGAATGCCGCGAGCTGTTGGCGGCCCAGGGCAAGGCAGGCCTGCGCCACATCGTCTACGACGACCCCCGGGGACTGCGCCACTACGAGCAGCCCGGCCTGCTCGGCTACGAAGCCCTGCGCGCGCTGGGCCGCGCCTTCGACGGCGCGCAGCCGACTTTCTTCGAGCAAAGCCTGAACGGCGTCGAGCCCGGCGATGTCGCCGTGATCCTCTACACCTCGGGCACCACGGGCCGGCCCAAGGGCGTGTGCCAGACGCACGCCAGCTTTATCGCGGCGGGCCGCGGCGGCGTCGAGACCGACCGGCTCGGCCCCGCCGACAACATCATGAGCTACCTGCCGATGGCCTGGGTCGGCGACCACCTGTTCTCGGTGGCGCAATGGCTGGTGGGCGGCTTCACGCTGAACTGCCCGGAGTCCTCGGCCACGGTGATGAACGACATGCGCGAGATCGGGCCCAGCTACTACTTCGGCCCGCCGCGCACTTTCGAGGGGCTGCTGACGGCCGTGTCGATCCGCATGGAGGACGCGGCGGCGCCCAAGCGCTGGCTCTACGCGAAATTCATGGCGCTGGCGCAGCGCGTGGGCGCCGACATCCTGAACGGGGCGAAGGTGGGCCTGGGCGATCGGCTGCTCTACGGCCTGGGCGACCTGCTGGTCTACGGGCCGCTGCGCAACGTGCTGGGGATGAGCCGCATCCGCGTGGCCTACACCGCGGGCGCGGCGATCGGGCCCGACCTGTTTCGCTTCTACCGATCGATCGGCGTCAACCTCAAGCAGTTCTACGGCCAGACCGAGACCTGCGCCTATGTGTGCCTGCAGCAGGACGGCAAGGTGAAGCTGCAGACCGTGGGCAGCGCGGCGCCCGGCATCGAGCTGCGCATCGCGCCGGACGGCGAAGTGCTGGTGCGCGGCGTCTCGGTGCTCCAGGGGTACTACAAGCGGCCCGATGCGACGGCCGAGGTGCTCGATGCCGAGGGCTACTTCCACACCGGCGATGCGGGCGTGATCGACGCCGAAGGCCACCTGCGCATCATCGACCGCGCCAAGGACGTGGGCAAGCTCTCGAACGGCGCGATGTTCGCGCCCAACTACATCGAGAACAAGCTCAAGTTCTTTCCGCAGATCAAGGAAGCCGTGTGCTTCGGCAACGGTCGCGAGCAGGTCTGCGCGGCGATCAACATCGACTTCGAGGCCGTGGGCAACTGGGCCGAGCGCCGCGGCCTGCCCTACGGCGGCTATGTCGACCTGGCCGGCAAGCCCGAGGTGCTGCAACTCGTCGCCGAATGCGTGGAGAAGGTCAATGCCGACCTGGCCGCCGAGGAGGGCATGGCCGACACCCAGATCGCCCGCTTCCTGGTGCTGCACAAGGAGCTGGACCCCGACGACGACGAGCTCACCCGCACCCGCAAGGTGCGGCGCGGCTTCATCGCGGAGAAGTACCGCGTGCTGGTCGATGCGCTCTACGGCGGCAAGACCGAGCAGTACATCGAGACGCAGGTCAAGTTCGAGGACGGGCGCACGGGCGTGGTCAACGCCACGCTGAAGATCGTCGAAGCCAAGCGCTTCGCGCAAATGAAGGTGGCGGCATGATGGCGACAGCTCTACCCACTGCAACCGTTCGGGCCGAGCTTGTCGAAGCCGTGCTCCCGGACCGTGCTTCGACCGGCTCGGCAGGAACGGCGGGCGGTGGCGGCGCGCGCAAATCCCCGGGCGAGGTGATCCTGGACGTGCAGAACATCAGCCTGTCCTTCGGCGGCGTGAAGGCGCTGACCGACATCAGCTTCGACGTGCGCGAGCACGAGGTGCGCGCCATCATCGGCCCCAACGGGGCGGGCAAGAGTTCGATGCTCAACTGCATCAACGGCGTCTACCAGCCGCAGCAGGGCTCGATCACCTTCCGCGGGCAGCATTTCCGGCACATGAACTCGCGCCAGGTGGCCGAGATGGGCGTGGCACGCACCTTCCAGAACCTGGCGCTGTTCAAGGGCATGAGCGTGCTCGACAACATCATGACCGGGCGCAACCTCAAGATGAAGAGCGGCCTGCTCGCACAGGCGCTGCGCTGGGGCCCGGCGGAGCGCGAGGAAATCGCGCAGCGCGAATCCGTCGAGCGGATCATCGACTTCCTCGAGATCCAGCCGCACCGCAAGACGCCGGTGGGCCGCCTGCCCTACGGCCTGCAGAAGCGCGTGGACCTGGGCCGCGCCCTGGCGATGGAGCCGCAGGTGTTGCTGCTGGACGAGCCCATGGCCGGCATGAACGTGGAGGAGAAGCAGGACATGAGCCGCTTCATCCTCGACGTGAACGACGAGTTCGGCACCACCATCGTGCTGATCGAGCACGACATGGGCGTGGTGATGGACATCTCGGACCGCGTGGTGGTGCTCGACTACGGCAAGAAGATCGGCGACGGCACGCCCCTCGAAGTGCGCAACAACGAGGACGTGATCCGGGCTTACCTCGGGACGGAACACTGATGGGCTTTTTTCTCGAAACCCTCTTCGGCGGCCTGATGGTCGGCATGCTCTATTCGCTGATCGCGCTGGGCTTCGTGCTGATCTACAAGGCCTCGGGCGTCTTCAACTTCGCGCAGGGTGCGATGGTGCTGTTCGCCGCGCTGGCGATGGCGCGCTTCGCCGAGTGGGTGCCGCAGTGGACGGGCATCGAGAACCGCTGGTTCGCCAACCTCGCGGCCTTCGCGCTGGCCGGCGTCCTGATGTTCGCGGTGGCCTGGCTGGTGGAGCGGCTGGTGCTGCGGCACCTGGTCAACCAGGAAGGCGCCACGCTGCTGATGGCGACGCTGGGCATCACCTACTTCATCGACGGACTCGGGCAGACGATCTTCGGCAGCAACATCTACAAGATCGACATCGGCATGCCGAAGGAGCCGATCTTCGCCTTCGAGTCGGCGTTCCAGGGCGGCATCCTGCTGAACAAGGAGGACCTGATCGCCGCCGCCATCGCCGCCGCGCTGGTGGCGCTGCTGTCGCTGTTCTTCCAGAAGACCGGCACCGGCCGCGCGCTGCGGGCGGTGGCCGACGACCACCAGGCCGCGCAGTCCATCGGCATCCCGCTGGCGCGCATCTGGGTCATCGTGTGGTGCGTGGCGGGCGTGGTGGCGCTGGTGGCCGGGATGATCTGGGGCAGCAAGCTGGGCGTGCAGTTCTCGCTGGCCACGGTGGCGCTGCGCGCGCTGCCGGTCGTCATCCTGGGCGGGCTGACCTCGGTGCCCGGCGCCATCCTCGGCGGGCTGATCATCGGCGTCGGCGAGAAGCTGTCGGAGGTCTACCTCGGGCCGCTGGTGGGCGGCGGCATCGAGATCTGGTTCGCCTACGTGCTCGCGCTCCTGTTCCTGCTGTTCCGGCCGCAGGGGCTGTTCGGCGAAAAGATCATCGATCGCGTGTGACCCTTCGACAAAGCTCAGGACCATCGGATTTCACATGCTCTACCGCGAAAACGGCCAGTTCAAGACCAGCTACCGCGCCGACCAGCAGATCTTCCCGATCCTGCAGGACCGGGTGTTCATCATGTTGCTGCTGGCCTTCGCCGTCGTCGGCGTGCCGCTGCTGGCGAGCGACTACCTGTTCCGCGCCATCCTGATCCCCTTCCTGATCTTCTCGCTGGCCGCGGTGGGCGTGAACATCCTGGTGGGCTACTGCGGCCAGATCTCGCTGGGCTCGGGCGCGTTCATGGCGGTGGGGGCCTACGGCGCCTACAACTTCTTCGCCCGCGTTCCGAACATGCCGCTGATCCCGGCACTGATTCTCGGCGGGCTGTGCGCCACCGTCTTCGGCATCCTGTTCGGGCTGCCGAGCCTGCGCGTGCGGGGCCTGTACCTGGCAGTCGCCACGCTCGCGGCGCAGTTCTTCGCCGACTGGATGTTCCTGCGCATCAAGTGGTTCACGCTCGACACGCCCTCGGGCTCGGTGGCGGTGTCGAACCTGCAGGTGTTCGGGCTGCCGATCGAGAGCGCCGTGAGCAAGTACCTGTTCTGCCTGGTCGTGCTGGCCCTGGTCGCGCTGATGGCCAAGAACCTGGTGCGCGGCGCCATCGGGCGCGAGTGGATGGCGATCCGCGACATGGACGTGGCCGCCGCGGTGATCGGCATCCGCCCGATGTACGCCAAGCTCAGCGCCTTCGCCGTGAGCTCCTTCATCATCGGGCTGGCGGGCGCGCTGTGGGCCTTCATCTACCTGGGCGCGTGGGAGCCCTCGGCCTTCTCGGTGGACTACTCCTTCCGGCTGCTCTTCATGGTGATCATCGGCGGGCTGGGCTCGATCATGGGCAGCTTCTTCGGCGCGGCCTTCATCGTGATCCTGCCAATCGCGCTCAACCAGTTCCTGCCGCTGCTGGCCGGGCTGTTCGGCATCGAGATCTCGACCGCGGGCATCGCGCATGCCGAGCTGATGATCTTCGGCGGCCTGATCGTCTGGTTCCTGATCGTGGAGCCGCACGGGCTGGCACGGCTGTGGTCCACCGCCAAGCAGAAGCTTCGGCTGTGGCCCTTCCCTTATTGATATCGCAGTACCGCAATTTCGCACTTCGCAGAGTCCCCCGCACCCAAGAACCGATTCAAGGAGACATTCAATGAGACTCGTCAATTCCATCATCGCAGCAGCCGCATGCATGGCCTGCCTGGCCGCCGTCGCGCAGACCAAGGAGCAGTTCATCCCGGTGCTGTCCTATCGCACGGGCGCCTACGCGCCCAACGGGGCGCCGTGGGCCAATGGCTATGTGGACTACCTGAAGCTGGTGAACGCCCGCGGCGGCCTCAACGGGGTCAAGCTCAGCTGGGAGGAGTGCGAGACCGGCTACGACACCGCGCGCAGCGTGGAATGCTACGAGCGGCTCAAGGGCAAGGGGGCCTCGTTCGTGCAGCCGCTGTCGACCGGCGCGACCTTCGCCATCACCGAAAAGGCGCCGGTGGACAAGATCCCGGTGGTGACCATCGGCTACGGCCGCAGCGAGAGCGCCGACGGCACGGTGTTCAAGTGGAACTTCCCGATCGCCGGCACCTACTGGGTGGCTTCCGATGCGATCCTGCAGGCCATCGCCAAGAAGGAGGGCGGCCTGGACAAGCTCAAGGGCAAGAAGCTGGCGCTGGTCTACCACGACAGCCCCTACGGCAAGGAGCCCATCCCGCTGCTGCAGGAGCGCGCCAAGCTGCACGGCTTCGACCTGCAGCTGCTGCCCGTGACCGCACCCGGCGTGGAGCAGAAAGCCACCTGGCTGCAGATCCGCCAGAACCGGCCCGACTACGTGCTGCTGTGGGGCTGGGGCGTGATGAACTCCACCGCGCTGAAAGAAGCCCAGGCCACCGGCTATGCGCGCGAGAAGATGTACGGCGTGTGGTGGGCCGGCGCCGAGCCCGACGTGAAGGACGTGGGCGACGGCGCCAAGGGCTACAACGCCGTGACCATGCAGCACGGCGCGGAGCCGCAGTCCAAGCTGGTCAAGGACGTGCTGACCATGGTGCACGACAAGGGCCAGGGCACCGGCCCGCGCACCGAGGTGGGCCAGGTGCTCTACATGCGCGGCGCGATGAGCGCGATGCTCGGCGTGGAAGGCATCCGCGCCGCGCAGGAACGCTTCGGCAAGGGCAAGGTCGTGACCGGCGAGCAGGTGCGCTGGGGCCTGGAGAACCTGAATCTCACGCAGGCCAAGCTGGATGCACTGGGCTTCGCCGGCGTGATGCGGCCGATCAGCACCTCGTGCACCGACCACATGGGGGCGTCGTGGGCGCGCATCCACACCTGGGACGGCACGAAGTGGAACTTCACCTCCGACTGGCTGCAGGGCGACGAGCAGGTGATCAAGCCGCTGGTGCGCTCCACCGCGGCCAAGTACGCGGCCGAGAAGAAGCTCAGCGCGCGGCCGCCGGAAGACTGCCAGTCCTGAACGAGGCGTGAACGATCCCGGCTCTGCGGAGCCGGCATCTGGAAGCGCGGCGCCGCCGGGCTTCCAAATGCTCCACACACAACCATGAAGCAAGCCGACATCCTCCTCGACGTCAATGGCATCGAAGTCATCTACAACCACGTGATCCTGGTGCTCAAGGGCGTCTCGCTCCAGGTGCCCGAGGGCGGCATCGTGGCGCTGCTCGGCGGCAACGGCGCCGGCAAGACCACCACGCTGCGCGCGGTCTCGAACCTGCTCGCGGGCGAACGCGGCGCGGTGACCAAGGGCAACATCACGCTGCGCGGCGAGCGCATCGAGGCGCTGTCGCCGGCCGAGCTGGTGCGGCGCGGGCTGATCCAGGTGATGGAGGGCCGCCACTGCTTCGCCCACCTCACCATCGAGGACAACCTGATGACCGGCGCCTACACCCGCACCGACGGCAAGGCCGCAGTGGCGCAGACGCTGGAGAAGGTCTACGCCTACTTCCCGCGCCTGAAGACGCGGCGCACCTCGCAGGCGGCCTACACCTCGGGCGGCGAGCAGCAGATGTGCGCCATCGGCCGCGCGCTGATGGCCAACCCCAGCATGGTGCTGCTCGACGAGCCCTCGATGGGCCTGGCACCGCAGATCGTGGAGGAGGTCTTCGGCATCGTGAAGGACCTGAACCAGAAGGAGCGCGTGACCTTCCTCCTGGCCGAGCAGAACACCAACATGGCGCTGCGCTATGCCGACTACGGCTACATCCTGGAGAACGGCCGCATCGTGATGGACGGCGAGGCGCACAGCCTCCGGGAGAACGAGGACGTCAAGGAGTTCTACCTGGGCGTGGGCGGCGCGGACCGCAAGAGCTTCCGCGACGTGAAGAGCTACAAGCGCCGCAAGAGGTGGCTGGCATGACGGCGTTCTACGACAAGCTGGAGGTGCGCGACCCGGCGGAGCGCGAGCAGGACTTGCTGGCTGCGTTGCCGAAGCAGATTGCCCAGGCCCAGACCGCCGCTCCCGCCTTCGCGAACATCCTCGACGGGGTGAAGCCCGCTGACATCACCAGCCGCGAGGCGCTCGCCCGGCTGCCCGTCACGCGCAAGCACGAGCTGCTGGAGCGGCAGAAGGCCGAGCGCGCGCGCGATGCCTTCGGCGGCTTCTCCGCCATTCGCTTCGGCCCGCGGATGCTGCGCGTGTTCGCCAGCCCCGGCACCATCTACGAGCCCGAAGGCGAGGCGAGCGACTACTGGCGCACGGCACGCGCGCTCCATGCCGCGGGCTTTCGCAGCGGCGATCTGGTGCACAACAGCTTCAGCTACCACATGACGCCGGCGGGCGCGATCATGGAAAGCGGGGCGCGCGCCCTGGGCTGCACGATGTTCGCGGCCGGCACCGGTCAAACCGAACAGCAGGTGGACGCGATCGCCGAGCTCAAGCCCGCGGGCTACACCGGGACGCCGAGCTTCCTGAAGATCCTCCTCGAGAAAGCGGCCGAGCGGGGCATCGCCCTGGCCTCGCTGACCAAGGCGCTCGTCTCGGCCGAAGCCTTTCCGCCCAGCCTGCGTGACTGGATCGCCGAACGCGGCGTGACCGGCCTGCAGTGCTACGCGACGGCCGACGTGGGCCTGATCGCCTACGAGACCGCGGCACGCGAAGGCCTGGTGCTCGACGAGGGCGTGATCGTCGAGATCGTGCGCCCCGGCACCGGCGACCCGGTGCCCGAGGGCGAGGTGGGCGAGATCGTCGTCACCACGCTCAACCCCGATTACCCGCTGATCCGCTTCGGCACCGGCGACCTCTCGGCCGTGCTGCCGGGCCAATGCCCCACCGGGCGGACCAACACCCGCATCAAGGGCTGGCTCGGCCGGGCCGACCAGACCACCAAGGTGCGCGGCATGTTCGTGCATCCGAGCCAGGTGGCGGAGATCGCGCGGCGCTTTCCCGAGGTGCAACGCGCACGGCTGGTGGTCGAGGGCGAGATGGGCGAGGACCGCATGACGCTCAGGCTCGAATGCGCCTCGGAGCCGGAGGGCCTCGCCCGCCGCGTTGCCGAGGCGGTGCGTGATGTCACCAAGCTGCGCGGGGAGGTCGAGCTGATGGAGCCCGGCAGCCTGCCCAACGACGGCAAGGTGATCGAGGACGCGCGCAGTTACAAGTAGCTTCGGCCTTTGTCGATCGCACTCGCGGCCTCAGGCGTGCGCGTGCACGCCGGCGAACGCTTCCACCATCACCCTGTTGAAAGCCGGCAGATCCGCGGGCTTGCGGCTCGTGATCAGCGGCCCGTCGGCCACCACCTCCAGGTCGACCCACTTGGCGCCTGCGTTCTGCAGGTCCGTGCGCAACGACGGCCACGAGGTCATCGTGCGTCCCTTGACGGCGTCCGCCTCGATCAAGGTCCATGGGCCGTGGCAGATCGCGGCGATGGGCTTGCCGGCCTTGACAAAATCGCGCACGAAGGCCACAGCCTGTTCCTCGATGCGCAGCGCGTCGGGGTTCATGACGCCGCCCGGCAGGACCAATGCGTCGTACTCGTGGGCTGCCGCCTGCTGGAGCGGGATGTCGACCTCGAAGCGGTCGGCCGGCGTGTGGTGTTTCCAGCCGCGCACTTCGCCCTTCTTTGGCGATACAAGGCTGGTGTCCGCGCCTGCGGCATCGAGCACGCGGCGCGGCTCGATCATCTCGGACTGCTCGAAGCCGTCCGTCACGAGGATGGCAACCTTCATGCCCTCGAGCTGGCGTTTGATCATGGGAGGTCCTTTCATGCAAGTGGAGATTTCACGCTAAGGCCCTCCGCGCGCCGACGGATGGGCCTGTGTCGCCTCCCCGTGTCGGACAAATCGGCAAGTGTGGGGTCGCTCACCTGCAAGCCAAGGCGATCCGCCACAACGGGGGGGCGCCGGTGGTGCGGACGGCTGGCAAGCGCCAATCTCCGAAGCATTGGGTAGGAAACGGCCGACAGACAGGCACGCGTTCGCGTGGACAGTGGGTGGCTTCTGGCGATTACGGAGGAATTCATCCATGCCCGTCCTTTGTGGGGCTTGCGGAAGCGAGAACCGGGAGAACGCGAAGTTCTGCATCGGCTGCGCGCGCCGCCTGCCCGGTTTCGTGGCCACGGGACCCTCGGCCCTCGAGACCCTCAACCAGGCGCACCCGCGCGCGCCCGCCCGTTCGGCCCGCGTCTGGCGCCGCGACGATCCGCTGGCGCTGCTGCCGGCGGAAACGGCGGGCTTCTGGCTGCGCCTGGCGCTACTGGGGCTGGCGATGGGGATCGGCTTCATCGGCTGGTATCTGTATGTCACGCGCCAGCTGGCGGACCCGCCTTTCCTGAACCAGGTGACGGCGGCGCTGACGCTGGAGGACCGCAAGCCGGCTTCGGACGAGCCGCCGACGGCGCCGGCGGCTCCGAGCACGGCGACTTCGAGCTCGGCCACGACGCCTTCGCAGGCGTCGTCGGTGCCTGCGCCGGCAGCTCCTGCTGCGCCGGGCCCGTCCAGGCGAGAGTCCGCCAAGGCGGCAGCGCCCGCGGCCGCCACGCCCGAGAAGCAGGCCGCACTCGCGAAGTCGGCCGCGCCGGAGAAGTCCGCACCGCCTTCGCCGGCAGCGGCGCGGACGGAGCCGCCCGCGGCAGCGCCGGCCCCCCGCACCGCCTCGGCCGCGGCGCCGGAACGCAAGCGCGACGAGCCGCCTCCGGTGGTTCGGCAGCCGCGCACGGCGGCCTGGAGCGATCCGGAGCCGCCGGTTGCGGCCGCACCTGCAACGCCGTGGATCCGCCCGCCGGGCTGGACCCGCGACGATCCCGGCACGCCGATCGGCCGCCGCCCGGTGCCCGTGGAAGCAACGCCGCGCGCGACCGCTTCGATCCGTGGCGATGGCGGGCCGCCGATCGCACCCGGTCCCGGGCCGGTCTACAACTTCAGCTCGCCGGGCAGTTCGTCATCGGGGCGTGACGACCCGGGACCGCCGATCGCGCCGGGCCCAGGCCCGCTCTACGAGTCGGCACGCACGCCGAATTGGGCGGCCAACGACGCGGGCCCGCCGATCGCGGTCGGCCCGGGCCCGGTCTACAACCGCACGCGGGACCGATAGGCCGGCGGGAGGAAACGTCGCGGAAGATTTCCTAAGGGCATTTCGGTAGTCGCCGCCCAACGGCGGGCGATAAGATCGCGGCCCCTTGACTTGGATTGAACACGGAGAGAGATCATGAAGAAACTGCTCGTCCTCACGGCAATTGCCGCCGCAGCCGCAGGCGCCCATGCCCAGGACTTCCCGGGCAGCAAGCCCATCAGCATCGTGGTGCCTTTCGCCGCCGGCGGCCCGACCGACCGGGTGGCGCGCGACCTGGCCGAGGCCCTGCGCAAGCCACTGGGCGTCAGCATCGTGGTCGACAACGTGCCCGGCGCCGGCAGCTCCATCGGCGCCGCCAAGGTGGCGCGCGCCGCACCCGACGGCTACACGCTGCTGCTGAACCACATCGGCATGGCGACCGTCCCGACGCTGGTGCGCAATGTGCCCTTCAAGGTCGAGAGCGACTTCGAGTACCTGGGCATCGTCAACGACGTGCCGATGACGCTGATCGCCAAGCCCACGATGAAGGCCAACAACTACAAGGAGCTGACGGCCTGGCTCGCCGAGAACAAGGGCAAGATCAACCTCGGCAACGCGGGCGTGGGCTCGGCCTCGCACCTGTGCGGCCTGCTGTTCCAGAGCGCGACCAAGACCGAGATGACGCCGGTGCCGTACAAGGGCACGGCCCCCGCCATCACCGACCTGATCGGCGGCCAGATCGACCTGCTGTGCGACCAGACCACCAACACCTCGCCGCAGATCGAGGCCAAGAAGGTCAAGGCCTACGCCGTGACCACCTCGAAGCGCCTGAGCACGCCGCTGCTCAAGGACCTGCCCACGCTGCAGGAATCGGGGCTGAAGGACTTCCAGGTCACGATCTGGCACGGCCTCTACGCGCCCAAGGGCACGCCGCCGGCCGTCACCAAGAAGATCAACGACGCGCTCAAGGTCGCGCTGAAAGACCCGGACTTCATCAAGAAGCAGGAAGGCCTGGGCGCCGTGGTCGCCAGCGACAGCCGCGTCGAGCCGGCCGAGCACAAGAAGTTCGTTGCCGCCGAGATCGCCAAGTGGAGCCCGATCATCAAGGCGGCGGGGGTCTACGCGGACTGATGCAGCTTGGCGGAGGCTGCGGCGCGCGCGCGCCGCGCCTTCGAATCGGGATGGAGCGGCCGCAGGTACTCGTGCAATGCGAGTGCCGCCGCTCCGACCGCCGGCGCCCACTCTCCATGGCGCGCACCGCGCACCACCGGCGCCTGCATGCCGGCACTCCCGGCATAGCGCCGCACCACCTCGATCGCACCGGGCAACAGCCGCGGATGCGCCTGGCATGAGTGGCCGCCGACCACGATCGCGCGCGGCTCGAAGGTGACCCACAGGTTCTGAAGCAGCACGCCCAGGAAGGCCGCGCCGCGCGGCGCGGCATCGGCGCTGCCGCCGAGCACGCGCGAGCCGAGGAAGGCCTCGGCGCAACCGCGGCGGCCGCAGGAGCACAGCGGCCCGTCCACCTGCAGGATGGTGTGGCCTATTTCGCCGGCCATGCCGTGCGCGCCGGTGAAAAGGCGATCGTTGAGCACCACTCCGGCGCCCACGCCGACGTCGCAGCTCACGAAGACCAGCGGGTCCGCGCCCTCGCCGCCGGCGAACTCGTATTCGCCCAGCGCCGCCGCATCGGCGTCGTTCTGCAGCTGCACCGGCACGTCTTCGATGCCCTCCCGCGCCAGCGCTTGGACCAGGCCGGGCAGCAAGCTCACCCGGCGCCAACCGAGGTTGGGCGCGAAGCGGACCTGGCCGGTCGCGTCGTCCACCGCCCCGGGCACGCCGACGCCGATGCCCGAGGCGCTCAGGCCCGTGGCGAGCAGATGCCGGTGCGCGGCGGCCACCATGCTTGCGACCTGCACGCAGACGGCGCGCGGCGCCTGCTCGCGCAGGGGCTGGGCCTCCGAATGGAGCAGCTCGCCCAGCAGCGAGACGGACACGACGCGCAAGGTCTCGACCGCGATCTCGACGCCGATCAGGGCCCGCACGCCGGCGTGAATCTGCAAGGGGATGGAGGGCCGCCCGAGGCCGTCGGCCACGGCGGCATCGGCTTCATGCAGCCAGCCGTCTTCGAGCAGTTCGCGCACCAGCAGGCTGACGGTGGATTTCGTGAGCCCGCTCTCGTCCGCCAGCCTCGCTCGCGAGAGGCCCGGCCTGGCGCGCAGCAGGCGCAGCAGCACGCTGCGGTTGATGCGCTTGACCAGTTGCTGGTCGCCGAGGGTCGTCATCCCGAAGCGTGCTCGGCCTGCGCCTTCCCCTCGGGCCGCTTGCCCGCAATGATCATGCCGAGCACCTCGTCCTCGTTCACGTCGGCGGTGCGGTAGGTGCCGACCAGGCGCCCGTTCTTCATCACCGCGAGACGGTCGCTCAGGCCGAAGACATCCGGCATGTCGTGCGTGATCAGAAAAATGCCCACGCCGTCGGCCTTCAGCTGCTTGACCAGCGCGCCGACCATCGCCGTCTCCTCCGGCCCGAGGGCGGCGCAGGGCTCGTCCATGATCAGGATGCGGGCGTTGAAGTAGAGCGCGCGCGAGATCGCCACCACCTGCCGCTGGCCGCCCGAGAGGCGCCGCACCGGCACGCGGATGTTGGTGAAGTTCTTGTTGAGGCGGCGGAAGACCTTGCGCGCCTCGTTCTCCATGAAGTGGTCGTCCAGCGTGCGCCAGGGCGTGAGCTTCTCGCGCCCCAGGAACAGGTTGGCCACGGCGTCGAGGTTGTCGGCCAGGGCCAGGGTCTGGTAGATGGTCTCGATGCCCTGCGCCTGCGCTTCCGAGGGCGTGCGGATGTGGACTTGCCGGCCCGCGATGCACATCTCGCCGGCGTCGACGGGGTAGGCGCCTGCGAGCATCTTCATCAGCGTGGACTTGCCGGCGCCGTTGTGCCCCAGCACTGCGACGACCTCGCCGGGGTAGAGGTTGACGCTGACGCCATCGACCGCCTTCACGCCGCCGAAGGACTTGCGGATCTCGCGCAGCTCGACGAGAGGAGGAGCCGCGCTCATCGAGCCTCCCCGAAGCGCTTTCGGTACAGCACGTCGAACACCACGGCCACGATCAGCACCTGGCCGATGATCACCATGCGCTTGCCGATCGCCACGTCGAGCAGCAGCATGCCGCTGTCGAGCGACTGCATGATCAGCGCGCCCAGCACCGAGCCGAAGATGGACCCGCTGCCGCCGGCCAGTGCCGCGCCGCCGATCACCGCGGCCGCGATCACGTAGAGCTCCATGCCCGAGCCCAGCGAATTGGTGCCGGCGTTGAGCCGCGCGATCGAGACGACGGCCGCCACCGTCACCAGCACCGAGAGCAGCGCGAACAGCAGCAAGGTCACGCGCTTGACCGGGATGCCCACCAGCGCCGCGGCATCGGGATTGCCGCCCATGGCGAACACGTAGCGCCCGAAGCGCGTGCGGTGGACGATGAAGGACAGCACCACCGCCACCACGGCCCAGATCAGCACGGGAACGGGAATGCCCTGCGGCTCGGTCTTGGACGAGATCTGGTAGCTGTTCATGGTCGCCGCGAAGGCGAACACCACCACCACCGGCACCGCCGTGAGCAGGGCGTCGAGCCACAGCGGCTCCACCGGCATCTCGTGCCGCTGGCGCGCGCGGCGCTGCTGCAGCATGCGCGCGAACAGCACCAGCGCCACCCCCGCGGCCAGCGCCCAGGTGGCCGTGGTGCCGATGCCGCCGTCGTAGCCGCCGCCCAGGCGCTGGAAGAACTCGTCGTTGACCGGCTGCGTCTTGCCGTCGGCCACCAGGAAGGCGGCGCCGCGGAAGGACATCAGCCCACCCAGCGTGACCACGAAGGAGGGCACGCCCAGCATCGCGGTGAGCCCGCCCTGGTAGAGCGAGACCAGCAGCGCCACCGCCAGTCCCGCCAGGCAGGAGGCCGGCCAGGACCAGCCCGAGGTGTACTGCAGGTAGGCCACCAGCACGCCGACGAAGCCCATCACCGAGCCGACCGAGAGGTCGATGTGGCGGGCCACGATGACCAGCACCATCACGGTGGAGACGATGCCCACCACCGCGGTCTGCTGCGCGATGTTGTAGAGGTTCTCGGGCGTGAGGAAGATGCCGCCCGAGAGCCAGTGGAAGACGACCGCCATGATCGCCAGCAGCGCGCACATCAGGAGCAGGCGCAGGTCGACGCCGCTCCGGCGCCAGAGCCCCGGGGATTCGCTCATCGCTCTGCGTGCGCGCTACTTGCAGGCCGCCGGGGCCTTGTCGCCGGAGACGCCCTTGCAGAGCTCGTCTTTCTTGATCCAGCCTTCCTTGACCACCACGTCGAGGTTGTCGCGCGTGATCGGCACCGGCGTCAGCAGGCGCGAGGAGATGGCGACCTTCTTCTCGCCGCCGCTCCAGGTGGCCGCCTTCTCCGGCGTCTTGCCCTGGGTCAGCGCGATGGCGGCGCTCGCCGCCTCGCGGCCGAGCTCGCGCGAATCCTTCCACACCGTCACCGTCTGCGTGCCGAGGGCCACGCGGTTGAGCGCCGCGAAGTCGGCGTCCTGCCCCGACACCGGGATGCCGCGGATGCCCTTGGCGCTGAGCGCCGCCACCGCGCCGCCCGCCGTGCCGTCGTTGGCCGCCACCACCGCGTCGACCTTGCCGCCGGCCTTGGTGAGGATCTGCTCCATGTTCTTCTGCGCCACCTCGGGCTTCCAGCCATCGGTGTACTCGTCGCCCACGATCTTGATGTCGCCCTTCTTCACTGCCTCGGCCACGATCTCCTGCTGGCCGGCGCGCAGGAAGTTGGCATTCGGGTCGGTGGGCGAGCCCTTGATGAACACGTAGTTGCCCTTGGGCTGCACCTTGTAGACCGCGCGCGCCTGCATGCGGCCGACCTCGACGTTGTCGAAGGTGATGTAGAAGACGCCGGGCGTCTCGATCAGCCGGTCGTAGGCCACCACCGGCACCTTCTGCCGCACCGCCTTGTTGACCGCGGGCAGGATCGCGTCCTTGTCCATCGCCAGCACGATCAGCGCCTTGGCGCCCTTGGACATCAGGCCGTCGATGTCGGCCAGCTGCTTCTCGGGCGAGCCGCCGGCGTCGGCGCTGATGTACTTCGCGCCCAGCTTCTCCAGCTGGGCCTTGATCGCGGCCTCGTCGGTCTTCCAGCGCTCCTCCTGGAAGTTGGACCAGCTCACGCCGACGACGGTCTGGGCGCAGGCGGCGATCGCGGAAAGGCCGAGGGCCAGGGCGCCCAGGGCGCGAAGCGGCTTCTTCATGTGCAGGTCTCCGGGTTCGTTGTGCGTGCGCTGGTTTGCACACGCCTTAGTTCGAGCAGCGAACTAACTATGGCGAGGCACTTCAGCCCGGGCCATCCGGTGAATCCCTGCGAGCGAAGGCACTACACGGACGCGCCTGTCCTCACTCGAAGCTGACCCGCGTGGCGACGAGCACGCCGTTCACCACCCGCGACCCCTCGATGTTGACGTTGACGCCGTTGCCGAGGTTGGCCACCGTCCCATTGACGAACACCACGTCCGGGCCGCTGGCGTCGACGGGCTGGCCTTTCACTTGGAAACTCGCGGCCGAGGCGAAGTTGCCGACGATGCCGATGAGGGTGAAGGACGCGGGTCCGCCGGCGCCCGGCACGTGGCGGATCCTGAGCTTGGAAGCCTGGAGGATGCCGTTGGACATGATGCCGCCGACTTGCACCTTGACGCCGTTGCCGACCGCGCTGGCCAGCCCGCCGGTGATCTGCGCCGAAGCGGCGTTCACCGGAACGCCGAGCACGCGCAAGGACCCCAGCCCGGCGTAGTCGGTCACGAGGCCGGCGAGCTGCACCGGCGTGGCGTTCGCCCTCGGCACCGGATACCACCACTGCACGAGGGTGGCGGGCAAGCGGCCCGGCAGCACGGTGTTGGCGCGCACGCGCACCAGCGTGCCATCGGCCAGCGCGCTGCCATCCGGGCTGCCGGAGAGCACCGCCGCGCTGTAGTCGACCGTGAAGCCGCCGAGGGTGAAGGTGTGCCGCAGGGGATCGAGGTTTTGCACCGTGCCCGTCAGGATGGCCGCGGAGGGGCCGCGCTGCTCGATGCGCGTGGCCCGCAGGATGCCCGGTGCCCCCGGCAGGCCCCACACCTGCAGCGTGGCGCCCGGCGGGATGGCCGCGAGGCCGGCGGCATCGGCCCACACGGTGGCCTCGTCGGTGGTCACGGTGGTGCCGAGGATCACGAAGCTGCCCTGCGCGAGATCGACCGAAGAGGGCGTGCCGCGCAGATCGGCGGCGGAATCGACCCTGCGGGCGATGCCGCTGGTGAAGTCGGCGTTGACCGGCCCGGTGACCTTGGCGCTCATGCCCAGCTGCAAGGCAGGCGCGTCCTCGACGTTCAGCACCGCGGTGTCGGTGTTGTAGCGCAGGCCGTTGACGATGATGCTGCCCGAGCCGTCGACCGCGCCGACGCCGGACGCATCGGCGGTGCTCACGCCCGTGCCGCCGGAGCCGACGCCGCCGTCGCCGCCGCCGCCCGCTGCAGTGGAGGTCCCGGTGCCGCCCGAGCCGGTGCCGCCGGGGGCGGAGGCCGTTCCGTCCGAGCCGCCCGAGCCGACGCCACCCTGGCCATCTCCGCCGCCGCCGCCAGCCGGGCTGCTCCCGTCGAGCGAACTCCATACCGCGCCCGACCCGGCCACGCCGGTGCCGCCGACGGCCACACCGCCGCCACCGCCGCCGCCACCACCGCCGCACGAGAGCAGCAGCGCGGTCGACAGCGCCAGCAGGCCGGCGCGCAGGGATGCGTACTTCATGCTTTTCTGTCCGATCGTTTCGAGGACGTCGCCACGGAAGCTTTTGCCACTTCCGCCGCGTCTTCGTAGTAGGTGTAAATGCCGACGCGGATGCGCCCCGAGGCCGTGTTGTCGGCCGCCTCGAATGCACGCGTCATCTCACGCGTCAGCTCATGGTGCAGCGCGCTCCAGCGTTGCCGCGCCAACTGGTGGATCCGCTCGCAATCCTCGACCGAAATGCCGGTGGCGAACACCGAGCGCTCGAGCAGGGGTGCAGACGCGCCCAAGGTGTTGGCCACGCCGGCCAGCAGATGGTCGCGTGCGTTGTCGCCGAGGAAGGCGAGCATGCCCTTCAGATCCGTCGCCGGCACGAAGGCGGCGGCGTTCAACTCGACGCGGCCTGCCCGCTCGATCGCCATGTTCAGGCGCACCAGCTCATCGAGGACCGTGCGGTGATGCACATTGCCGCGGCTGGCATGCCGGGCCACGGATTCGAAGGTGGCCGCCTCGCCCTCTGCCGCGATCGGCAAGCTCACCAGGGCCGGGTCGTCGATGGACATCTGCAGCCATAGGGTTAGCGTCTTGGCCGCGGCCGACATCTCCGTGTGCGGCAGCGGTTCTTCTGCCTCGCGCACTTTGGCCGTCACGGCCTTGCGGTTCAGGCCGGTGGTCACCGAAATCTGGCTGAGGTTGGGCTCCACGCCCTTGGCGAGCCATGCGCGGCGCGCCTCGTCGATGAGGAGTTCGCGCAGCATCAGCTCGAGGTTCGCGTGCTTGAGGCCAAGCGCCAGCGCGAGCCGAATGATGGGCCGCATCACGCGCGCGCAGGCCTGAAGCGCCCAGCCGATGGGGCCCTCGCCGACGGAGCCGGTAGCCTCGACGTGCGCGGCGGCGCCGCCTTCGTCAGGCCTGGCGCTGCTCGATCCAGTGCGTTTTGTCGCCATAAAGCCGGTTGCCCAAGGCCATGGCCTCGTTGAGTTGATCTCGGTTGCGGGGAATGTCGGGAAGCCACAGGCTGCCGTACGGGACAGCGCCTTCCTGAAGGACTTCGTCGGACCAGCGCAACCTGATCTCGAACAAAGCCCGCAAAGTCCTATGCGACACGATGCTCCCCAGTGCAGAAGATGACAGGCATTGACGCCCAGTTACCAAATGGACAGTGACATGCGTAACCGTCTTACAAAAAGCTGGGTCTGACTATAAGACAAGCGCATTATTCGATGTGAAGTTTTCACATGCCAAGCGGCCGATGCTTCAAGGAAAAAATGTCAAAGCCTGTCACACATCAGAAGAGCTCGGCCGCCTCGCGCAGCCGTCGCGCGAACGGCGTCCCGCGGTACGCCTGGACGTCCATGCAGACGTCGTGGGAGCCGCGCGAGAAGAAGGCACGCAGCGCGTGGGTCGCGGCGGCGGACGCGAGGAAAGCCGTGCAGGCCAGCATTGCCGCGGCTTTCGGGAGGTACCTCGACGGGTCCGGGCCGGGACCGACGGACGAGCAGCTACTGAAGTTCGCAAGGCTGGCAATCGCGGAGCAAAGGCTCGAGCGCCGGCTGCGGAGGCCGCCGCCCACCCATCCTTCACAAGGAGAGCAGCCATGAGCTCGACCGCCCTCGCCCGCCAGCCGGGCCTTTCGGACGTCGCCTTCGGCAGCCTGATCGATCTGGCGATGGTGCGAACAGGCGCCGTCTCGGTGGAAGTCTGCGAAGCGTGCAGCACCATCAATCTCGGCGCCGCGCGATTCTGCAAGGGCTGTTCGCACAAGCTGCCGGCGTTCTATGCCGAGCAGCAACCTGCCGGCGACCCGGCGGAACCACCCGCCAAGTTGCGGGAAGCGCCCAGGCAAGGGCACGCGTGGACATGGGACCTGGCTGCCTTCTGGCTCGTCATCAATTCGCTGGCCGGCGCGACGGCGTTCGGCATCAGCTGGTAGGCGCCCACCACCCCGCTGCCATGCGAGACAAGGCCAGCCAGCCCGCCAGCGAAATGCGCGAGACCGCCATCCGCTCGCCGGCCTTCGATCACGCCAATCCCGCCGCCAACGAGCCCTTGCAAGCCGGCGCCCCAGGGTTGTCGCGGACGACGTCACCAGCGCAGCCCGACTGGACGGACTGGCAGCCGCCCGGGCCGGCCATCCCGCCGCACCAGCTGACGCGGGTCTGCGAGGGGTGCCAGACGCTCAACAGGGATACCGCCCAGTACTGCCGGCATTGCGCGCGCAAGCTCTTGCCGCCCGGCGTCGCGGAGCCCGCGGAGACGGCGACCGGCGAGCCGAACGGACGGCCGGAACCGCACCTCGCGCTGGACGAATGGCCTCCGGTGCGCAAGTCGCGCGGGAGCAGGACGGCTCGGCGCGTGCTGGGAATCCCAGTGCCGCCGGGCGTCGATGCGTCCATCGTGTGGCTGCTGCTGGTGCTCGCGGTATCGCATGGCGCCTTCGTGCTCTGGTATCTCGGCCGCTCGGCGATGCAAAACCAGGCGCCGTCTCTTCCGGCGTCAACTGTGCAGCAGCCGACGACCGAGCCGGAGAGCCGGACGGCGGCCGCGACGCTTCCTTTGCCGGCCACCACGCTTCCTCCGCCGGCCGCGCCGGTGATCGAAGCCAGGCGCGAGCCCGACCCGCCGCAGGCATCGGAGGCTCGGGTCGCCGAGCCGGCAACGCCTGCGCCGCGACTGCAGGAGCAAGTGCAGGAAGATCCCGCTCCGGCACCTTCTGCCTCGCCAGTCGAGACGGCGGCGGCCGCGCCAGCCGCCGAGCCGGCAGCGGCGCCGCCCGAAGCGGTGCCGGCGCCGTTGCCCAGGCCGGCGACCGTCGAGGCCGCCAGGGCTCGCTCACCCGCGCCCGCGAGGAAGAATGAGTTTCAGAGGCCGATCGAGCCTGCCCGAACCGCCGAGCCTACGAGAGTCGCCGAGCCGGCGAGCACCGCCGAGCCCCAGGTTCAAGACACGAGCGGCAGCGCGGTTTCCGCGGCGGTTCAGCAGCCACCGATTCAGCAGCCGATGGCTCCGCCGCGGCCGGCGACCGTCGAGGCCCGGCCGCGCGCGGTCCCGGCTCCGCAGCTTCAGGCTGCCCTGCCGCGGGGCCCGATGGCTCCGAGCCAATGCGACCGCTACAACCCGTTCGGGGAAGTTGCCTGCGTGAACGCCCGGCTGGCGGGGTCGACGGCACAGTCATCTCGGGCGGCTGCCGGCTCTCTGGGTACGGGGAATTCCAAGGGGTCGAATTTTGGCTACAACGACCGTCTGGTTTTCGCCGCCGGTGGGGGCGGGGCTTCCGCGGGGGGTGATGGTGGGGCGGGTGGTAGCGGCGGTGCCGGTGCCGGAGGTGGTGCCGGTGGCGGTGCTGGTGCTGGTGCTGGTGCCGGTGCTGGTGCCGGTGCCGGTGCCGGTGCCGGTGCCGGTGGCGGTGCTGGTGGCGGTGCTGGTGGCGGTGCCGGCGGCGGCGCTGGTGGCGGTGCCGGTGGTGGTGCCGGCGGCGGTGCTGGTGCCGGTGCTGGCGGCGGTGCCGGCGGTGGTGCCGGCGGTGGTGCCGGTGGCGGTGCTGGTGGTGGTGCCGGTGGTGGTGCCGGTGGTGGCGGCGCTGGTGGTGGGGGCCCCGGCGGCGGGTCGGGTGGAGGCGGACCCGGCGGTGGTGGCGCCGGTGGCGGGCCTGGAGGTGCCGGTGCTGGCGGCGGCGGAGGACCGGGCGGCGGCGGCGGTGGCGGCGGGCCCGGACGGTAAGCCACGGCGAAGCATCTGGGCGCGCACAGCGCACAGCGCAAGACCTTCGAATGGCAGGCGCGGAGCTTCCAAGCGATGCGCGGCTGCGAGGCGTTCGGCCGCATCGACAGGCACACGAAGGGCTTGTATCCGGCGTTCATGATGAAGGCGCTCTGCCCCGGCGGCAGAATCGAATCATGACCCTGTCAATCGAGCCCGTCGCAGAGGCGCATTTCCAAGGCGTGCGCGCTGCACTGGATGCAGTCGCGCGCGAGAAGCGCTTTCTTGCCTTTACGCAGGCACCCTCCGAAGAGGAGGCATTCGCCTTCTATCGCTCCGTCATCGCCGGGGCCGGATGCCAACTCGTCGCATTGGTCGACGGACAGGTCGTGGGCTGGTGCGACATATTGCCGACGCACGGCGAGGCCAGATCACATGTCGCAACCCTGGGCATCGGCCTGATTCCCTCCGCTCGAGGGCGCGGCATCGGCGCGAAGTTGATGCAGGCGACGATCGCTGCGGCATGGTCCAGGGGATTCACGCGCATCGAGCTCACGGTACGCGCGGACAACACGAACGCCAAGGCACTCTATGAACGATTCGGCTTCGAGACCGAAGGGTTCATGCGCCACGCGTTCCGGATCGACGGCCACTACCACGACAGCTACTGCATGGCGCTGCTGCAGCCGTAGCCCTGCGGGCCAGCGGAGGCACGCCCCCTACTTCGGCCGGATCGCATCGGCCGTCCCCTGGATGAAGGCCTTGATCTTCTCCACGTCGTCGGCGCTCAGCTTGCCGGTGAAGTCGGGCATGCCGCGCTCCATGGCCGGCCCCTTGAAGATGAACTTGTCGAGGTTCTCGATGTAGCTCGCATCCATGTAGCCCAGATTCGGGATGTTGCCGCCGCGGTCCACGCCCGGCACGCCGTGGCAGAAGACGCAGTTGCTCACGTAGAGCAGCGTGCCGTCGGGCACCTTGGCCGGGTCGTACTTCACGCCCTGCAGCAGCTTGTCCATGCGGTACTGCACGAACTCCGGCTTGGGCGCATTGCCGCCCACCACGAAGGTGTAGACCGTGCCGGGGCCCTGCCGCTCGGTGGCGCGCGCGGCCAGGCCATAGACGCCGCCCCAGCCCACCGCGATCGAGACGTACTGCTTGCCGTCCACCATGTAGGTCGAAGGCGCAGCGACCACGCCGGTGCCGGTGGCGGTCTCCCAGAGCTTCTCGCCGGTCTTGGCGTCGTAGGCGACGAGGCGCCCGTCGGCCGTGCCCTGGAACACCAGGTTGCCGGCCGTCGTCAGCGTGCCGCCGTTCCAGGGCGACACGTGCTCGACGGCCCAGGCCTGCTTCTGCGCCACGGGGTCCCAGGCGATCAGGCGGCCGAAGGGCTTGCTCTTGGGCGGCTCTGCGTTGATGAACATGGCGGTGTTCCAGCCCAGCGCGGCGTGGGGACGGGCCGGCATGTTTTCATTGAACTTCCAGGCCTTGTCGTCCATCAGGCTCAACGGGATGTTCTGCGCCGGCAGGTAGGCCAGGCCGGTCTGCGGATTGAAGGACATCGAGTGCCAGTTGTGCGCGCCGAAGGGGCCGGGGATGCTGTCGCCGGGCTTCTCGTTCTGGCGCGCAGCGGCGACCTCGATGGGACGGCCGTTCTTGTCGTAGCCGGTGGCCCAGTTCACGTCGACGAAGTTCTTCGCCGAAATGAACTTGCCGTTGGTGCGGTCGAGGACGAAGAAGAAACCGTTCTTCGGCGCATGGAGGATCACCTTGCGCGGCTTGCCGTCGATCTTGAGGTCGGCCAGGATCATCGGCTGGGTCGAGGTGTAGTCCCAGTTGTCGCCCGGGGTCTCCTGGTAGTGCCAGACGTATTTGCCGGTGTCGGGGTCGAGCGCGACGATCGAGGCCAGGTAGAGATTGTCTCCCCCCTTCGGACTGCGCTTGCTGCGTGCCCAGGGCGAACCGTTGCCGGTACCCACGTACATGAGGTTGAGCTCGGGGTCGAACGCCAGCGTGTCCCAGGCGGTGCCGCCGCCGCCCGCCTCCCAATACTTGCCCGAAGGGTCCCAGGTCTTGGCGGCCTTGGCCATGGAGGCGTCCTCGAAGGGCTTGGATGGATCGCCCGGCACGGTGAACCAGCGCCACTTCTGCTCGCCGGTGTTCGCGTCGTAGGCGGAGACGTAGCCGCGCACGCCGTACTCGGCGCCGCCGTTGCCGATGATGACCTTGCCCTTGAAGACGCGCGGTGCGCCGGTGATGGTGTAGGACTTCGAGCGGTCGACGATGGTGTCCTTCTCCCAGACCGGCTGGCCGGTGGCGGCATCGAGCGCGATCAGACGCCCGTCGTAGGCCGCGACGAAGACCTTCCCCTGATGAAGCGCGACGCCGCGGTTGACCACGTCGCAGCAGCCCCTGAAGCCCTTGGACTTGTCGACCTTGGGATCGAAGCTCCAGATCTTCTTGCCGGTGCGCACGTCGACGGCATGCACCACGCTCCAGGAAGCGGTGACGTACATGATGCCGTCCACCACGAGCGGGGTGGCCTCGACGCCGCGGGTGGACTCGAGGTTGTACGACCAGGCCAGGCCGAGGTCCTTGACGTTGCCGGCGTTGATCTGGTCGAGCCTGCTGAAGCGGGTCTCGGCATAGTCGAGGCCGTAGCTGGGCCAGTCGGGCGTCTTCGCGGCGTTGGCGCGGATGAAGGCGCCGTCGACGCGGCCGGTGGCGGCCTTGATGTGATCGGGCGAGCCCTTGTCCTGGGCCGCGGCGGGCATGGCAGCCAGGCACAGCAGCGCGCCGAGCGCCAGCGCGGTGTGGAGCTTGTTCATCGTGTCGTCTCCAGTGTCCTTATCAAGCGAAGGATCGTTCGCGCAGGAACTTTGTTCACCTTCGGGATTTCCCTAGCGCGCGACTGTTCCATTGCGGAACAAATTCGATGCGCTTCCCGAGGCGCCCACACGAGGAGAAGGCCATGCCCCAGTCCCCGAGCCGCAGCGCCCCAGGCGCGCCGCGACAGCTGTTCTCGAGCACGCGCGCCGAGCGCGTGGCGCTGGCGCGTCAGCAGTTCTTCGAGGAAGGGGTGCGCCCCTCGGGGCTGGTCGGCGAGGCGGTGATCCAGTCGTGGATGCGCTGCACCCGCGCCCACACCGACCGGCGGCGCCTGGTGGCTTTCGACGCGGTCACGCCCAGCCGCCTGCATGCCACGCTGAACCGCAACCGCGAGCTGCTCGACGCCGCGCGCGCCGAGCTGGCGAGCATGGAGAACTCGCTCACCGGCACCGGCTCGCGCGTGCTGCTGACCGATGCGCAGGGCGTGATCGTGCATGTCACGCACAACCCGTCGGCAGCGCAGCAGCCGATCCTGCACAAGACCGCGCGCCTGGGCGTCAACATCGCCGAGAGCGTGGTCGGCACCACGGCGCCGGGCATCGTCACGTGCACCGGGCAGGCCTGCACGGTCGACGGCGCCGAGCACTACTTCGACTACCTGCGCGAGATGCAATGCGCGGCGGCGCCCATCCACGACATCCACGGCCGGCTGGCCGCGGTGCTCGACGTCACGGTCGAGTCGCGGCCCTTCGGCTTCGATGCCGCTTCGATGGTCGCGCTCTATGCCACCACCATCGAGAACCGGCTGCTGCTGGCGCAATCGGCCGACCGGCTGGTGCTGCGCTTCCAGGCCAGCCCGGCGCTGCTGGGCACGCCGCTGGAGGCGCTGGCCGGCGTGGCGCCGGACGGGAGCGTGGCCTGGCTCAACACGGCCGCGGCGCGCCTCGTCGGACGGCTGCCCCCATCGGGGCCGCGCGACGTGGAACGCCTGCTCGGGTTGGACCTCCCCACGCTGCTGCGCCTGGGTCGGCGCGAGGCAGCGCAGCCGGTACGGCTGGCGAGCGGGCTGGGCGTGTGGATGCAGGCGCGGCTGCAGGCGCGCGACGGGGTGGACTTCAGGCACGCGGTCGGCATGGCAGGCATTGCGGACGCGAGCCCGCCCGCCATCGAGACCACCCAGCCGCCCGCTGCCACTGAAACGCTTCCCGGCGTCGACGGCACGCTGCGCAGCCACAGCCGCAAGCTGATCGAGGACACGCTGGCCGCGCACGGCGGCAATATCTCGCACGCGGCGCGCCAGCTGCGGGTGTCGCGCGGCACGCTCTACCGTCGGCTGCGCAGCTGGGACCAGGACAGCCGGGGCGACTGAGGCCCCGCGGCGAGCGCCCGGGTTAGCCCGCTCGGCCCCAACGGCCGCGGCCGATACGATGGCCCGCCAGGCGCAGCCCTGCCCTGCGCTGGAGTCGAGATGAACCCCCAAAGATCCGAGCCCGAGCGCCTGGCGCTCTACCGAACGATGCGGCGCATCCGCGCCTTCGAGAACGCCGCCGAGGCGGCCAGCCAGGGCGGCGTCAGCGCCTACGGGCAGGAAGCGGCGGGCGCTGCCCGGGTGCGCGGCCCGCTGCACCTGTCCACCGGCCAGGAGGCGGTGGCCGCCGGCGTCTGCGCCCACCTGGCGAAGACCGACTACCTCACCTCCACGCACCGCGGCCACGGCCACACGCTGGCCAAGGGCGCCGACCTGACGCGCATGATGTGCGAGCTCTTCGGCAAGGCCAGCGGCTTCAATGGCGGCAAGGGCGGCTCCATGCACATCGCGGACTTCTCGGTGGGCATGCTGGGCGCCAACGGGGTGGTCGCGGCCGGGCTGCCGATCGCGGTGGGGGCGGCGCATGCACAGAAGCTCCAGGGGAAGGCGGCGATCACCGTGTGCTTCTTCGGCGACGGCGCGATCAACCGCGGGCCCTTCCTGGAGTCGCTGAACTGGGCGCACGTCTACGGCCTGCCGGTGCTCTTCGTCTGCGAGGACAACCAGTGGAGCGCGACCACGGCCAGCGGGCCGATGACGGCCGGCGACGGCGCCTCGGCCCGCGCCGAGGCGATGGACATCCCGGCGACGCGCGTGGACGGCAACGATGTCTTCGCGGTGCATGCCGCGGCGGGCACGCTGGTGGCCGAGGTGCGCGCCGGTTGCGGGCCGCGGCTGCTGCACGCCCTCACCTACCGCGTGAAGGGACACGTGTCGGTCGACCCGGCGGCCTACCGCGATCCGGCCGAGCTGGCCGCAGCGCTCGAAACCGATCCGCTCGCACGCGCACGCGCGCGCCTGCTGGCCGAGGGCACGGCGCCCGCTCTGCTCGATGCGATCGAGCGCGAGGCGCTGGCGGAGGTCGAGTCGGCCCTCGCCGCAGCCGATGCCGCGCCCTGGCCCGAGGCTGCGGCCGCCTTCACCGATGTGCAGAGCACCGGAGCCGGCCAATGGACATGAGCAGCGACATGGCACCCGGCCGCGCGGCCGCAGGCACGGTGAAGGAGCTCAGCTACGCCGAGGCCGCGGCGCTGGCCGTGCAGCGCGAGATGGAAGCCGACGCCCGCGTGGTGGTGCTCGGCGAGGACGTGGGCCGCGGCGGCATCTTCGGCCAGTACAAGGGCCTGCAGCAGCGCTTCGGCGTGGAGCGCGTGATCGACACGCCCATTTCGGAGGCCGCCATCATGGGCGCCGGCGTGGGCATGGCGCTGGCAGGCCTTCGCCCGGTGGTCGAGATGCGCGTGGTGGACTTCGCGCTGTGCGGCATGGACGAGCTGGTGAACCAGGCCGCGAAGAACCGCTTCATGTTCGGCGGCCAGGGCCGGGTGCCGCTGGTGGCGCGCATGCCGGGCGGCATCTGGGATGCATCGGCGGCGCAGCATTCGCAGTCGCTGGAAGCCTGGTTCGCGCATCTGCCTGGCGTCGTGGTGGTGTGCCCATCGTCGCCGCAGGACAACCACTCGCTGCTGCGCTCGGCGCTGCAGTGTGGGGACCCGGTGGTCTACATCGAGCACAAGAACCTGTGGGCGTTGCGCGATGCGGTGGACGAATCGGTCGAAGTGCCGCTAGGCAAGGCCGCCACTCTGCGCCGGGGCGATGCCCTGACGATGGTCAGCTGGAGTCGCCAGCTGCAGGCCTGCAGCGCCGCCTGCGACGCGCTCGCGGCCGAAGGCATCGCGGTCGAGCTGCTCGACCTGCGCACCTTGTGGCCCTGGGATCGCGAGACCGTGCTGGCCTCGTGTGCGCGCACGCGGCGCTTGCTGGTGGTGCACGAGGCGGTGCAAGCGGCCGGCTTCGGCGCCGAGATCGCGGCCAGCGCGGCGGAAGCCACCGGCTGCCGCATCGCCCGCCTGGGCGCGCCGCGCATTCCGGTGGGCTATGCGCCGGTGCTCGAAACGCAATCGCGCGTGGGCGTCGAGCGGATTGCCGAGGCGGCCCGGGCACTGGGCCGCTGAGCGGACACGGCGCCCCGCCTCCTCAAAGTCCGTCCTTGGGCTCCTCCTCCTCGATGGGAACGCGGATGTTCACGGTCAGGCAGTGCAGTCCGAACAGCGGGAGCTCCTTCCCGTTGTAGCCGATCAGTTTCCCACTGTTGGGCGGAACTGCCTCGACGCCGGCGTCGGCGAGTTCCTGCACGAGCGACGGCGGGATGCGGTCCCGCGTCAAAAGCAGCTTGCCGGGCTCATCGGGGTTCGACACCGATTGTGTCGCCAGGGCAAGCTGGTCTTCCTTGGAAATATCGATAACAAGGAATCCCAGCTTGGCGAGCTCCTGGCGAAACTTGTTGCCAGTCAACACGTTGTCAGGGAGGCCACGGTCGTTTTTCAAACAGTCGGAGTGCAACAGCGCGACAGGCTTTCCATGCGCGTTCATCGCCACGTGGAATGCGAGATCGAGGTCGTAGCACCTGGAGTGGTCGCCGTTCTTCTTGGTGAGATCGAGCCAGACCTGCAGGACGTACTTTGGGGAGCCGAACACTTCCTCAAGCTCCTTGGTATCCCTGAGCACGGCGATGTTGGAGTGGGCAATGATCAGCGCATCTTTTGACTCGACATATTCGACATTCGCAAAATTGGTCTGGCTCGACAGACGCACGACGCGCAAGCCGAGACTGCGGACGTATTCCTCGACCGCGTCTCGCGTCAGGTCCTGGTTCAGCTCGAGCGACTCTTTTCCTCGGATCTCCGACGTGACCAGCGTACCGTCGGGAGCGCTGGTCGCGACATTTCGGACAAAGGGCGAGGTGAAGGGCGGCAGGGGAAGGACATGCACGTTGCCGGGTTCAAAAAGCTTCTGCAGGACCTCGACCCAGACCCTTTCGTTCTCCGCGGAATTCACGGGGAGGTCCGGTGGCATGTCTATCTTTGGCGTCAGGATGCCGGCACGCGTGGGTCGGGCGGAAAGCTTGTCGAGCGGCTGCGCAGCGGTCTCGGCGACCTCGGGCGGCTGCGACGCGTTGAACCACGAAGCGATCCATTCGCCCCAACCGGGCTCCGCGCGCGAGCCGGCACTCGTCACCGGCGGCGGCTCTTGATGGGCGCCTTGCACGTCTTCGAGGCGCACGCCCGCCTTGATCTGCGCCTTCTGGATGGAGGCGATAGTCTTTGGTGGAAGGTGCTCCGGGCTTTTCGCCCGTTTCGATTTGACGACGCCCTGCGGCCATTCGCTGAAGCCAGCGCGTGGTTTCTGCGGCAAGGGGACTTCGAGGTTGCTCGAGATGCGGGGCTGTCCACCATGCAGAGTTGGAGGCTGATAGGCCGATGTGAAATTCGTCATGATTCCCCTTCACATGGACTGAAGCAGACCCGCCGCGGTCCACGCGCCGAACTGCCGTGCGACGCCCTCCATGCGCGCGAGCACGTCACCGGCGTGGGCGTGGTCGTACGAGATCCTGAGCACCGCCACGAGCTGGTCGCTTTCAGCCTCCATGCAGTAGGTCGGGCCTGCGGGATGCACGATGCCCAGGTTGGTTTCGAGCGCTGCCTGCATCAGGGCCGCGCGTTGCGCATCCCCGGCAATCGGACGGTGCGCGTAGATCAATGTCCCCTCGGGCCATAGCGGCTGACGAGTGAGCAGGAAGTCTTCACCCCAAATTTCGGTCCTGGCCCATTGGACGGCAGCATCCTCGCCACGCGAAGATACTGTCGAAGTCAAACGGTCCAGTTCACCGGCCAAATAGTCGTGCGGCATCGCTTTCGCCTTTCTCTGAGTTGAGTTGTCGCGAAAACTGAGTAACACTGACCCCGCTCCAGTTCCGGGTCAGCAACCCTTTCATGGCTGGATCCGACGCTCGAGAAGATGGGCGGAGTCGGTGCCGACCACGGCAACGACGTCGAAGGCGTAGCGCTACATCTTCAGGCCGCAAAGCCGCCATCGATGTTGAGACTCGCCCCGGTCACAAACCCGGCCTCCGGGCCGGCCAGGTAGGCCACCATGCCGGCGATCTCGGCGCCGCGGCCATGTCTGGGAATGGCCATGAACCCATGCATGGTGGAAGCCATCGGGCCGTCGGCCGGGTTCATGTCGGTGTCGACGGGGCCGGGCTGCACGTTGTTGATCGTGATGCCGCGCGGTCCGAGATCGCGCGCGAAGCCTTGCACGAGGCCGCTGAGGGCGGACTTGCTCATGGCGTAGACACCGCCGCCGGCAAAGGGCATGCGCTCGGCGTTGGTGCTGCCGATGTTGATGATGCGGCCGCCCTCGCCCAGGTGGCGCAGCGCCGCCTGGATGGCGACGAAGACCGCGCGCACGTTGACGTTCAGCGTGAGGTCGAAGTCTTCCAGCGAGATCTCGTCGGCGGCGCCGAGCTTGAGAACGCCTGCGTTGTTGACCAGGATGTCGAGCCTGCCGAACGTCTGCGCGGCCTGGTCGACTGCGGCGCGCAGTGCATTCGCATCGGCGCTGTCGACGCGCAGCGCGAGCGCGCGCCCGCCTGCGGCTTCGATGCTTGCGGCCAGGTCCTTGGCTGCGGCATCGTTGCTGGCATAGCTGAAGGCGACGGCGGCGCCGTCCTCGGCGAGGCGCCGCACGATGGCGGCGCCGATGCCGCGCGAACCGCCGGTGACGAAGGCAGCCTTGCCGACGAGGACGGGCTTGGGAGAAGTGGCTTGGGTCATGGTTGGCTTGGGAAGTGTGTTGCGATGTCTCCAGTGTCCGCCTTCGATTGCGCTTGCGGTAGTCGCCGGCCAGCCCTATCAATTTCAACTTTGGGTTGAGAATCCGCCCATGCAGCCCCTGAGCCATCTCGAGTCCTTCGTCCGCAGCGCCGAGACGGGCAGCTTCTCCGCCGCAGCGCGGCAGCTGGGCCTGACACCGGCGGCGGTGAGCAAGAACGTCGCCCGCCTGGAAAAGAGCCTGGGCCTGCGCCTGTTCCAGCGCAGCACGCGCAAGCTTGCGCTGACCGAAGGCGGGGAACGGCTTCTGGGGCAGATCTCCGGCGCGCTGGGCACGCTGGCCAATGCCATGGCAGGGGCGGCCGGGACCGACGGCCAGCCGGCCGGCACGCTCAAGGTGAGCATGGGCCAGGCCTTCGGGCGGGAGTACCTGGTGCCGCTGCTGGGCGACTTCCTGGCGCGCTATCCGGCGGTGCTGCCGGACTGGCATTTCGACAACCGCCCGGTGGACCTGATCGGCCAGGGCTTCGATGCCGCGGTCGGCGGCGGCATTCCGCTCACGCCCGGCGTGGTGGCACGCGAGCTGGGTCGCATCCGGGTGGTCGCGGTGGCCGCGCCCCAGTACCTGGCCGTGCGGCCGGTGCCCGTGCATCCGGCGGACCTCGTGGGCTTCGACGGCATCCTCCGGCGCTCCTCCGCAACCGGGCGCGTGGGTGCCTGGAGCCTGCACAACGAGGCCGGCGAGGAAGTGGCTGTGGAGCCGAAGCCGCGCCTGGTCTTCGACGACCCCGAGGCGATGTGCCGCGCCGCCGCGATGGGGCTGGGCATTGCGTTGCTGCCGATGCCCTTCGCGCTGGCCTGGCTGCAGAACGGCGCGCTACGGCGGGTGCTGCCGGGCTGGTGGGCCGATGCGGGGCCGATCTCCATCTACTATCCGAGCCGCACCCTGTTGCCGGCGAAGACACGCGCCTTCGTCGATTTCGTCGTGGAACGCTTTCGCGAGCAGGGCTTCGCCGAACGCATGCAGGGCGCCTGCGTCGCGCCGGCATGAACACGGGGTTATTCCCTGCGGCGGATGTCATCCGCGGCATGTACAACACGGCGCCAAGCATTCACAGGATCACAACATGAGACATTCTTCTTCCGTTTCCCGCCGCGGCGCGCTCGCCGCGGCCGCCGCCGCCACTTTGCTGCTGGCCGCGGGTCCCGCGGGCGCGCAGGGCGCCTGGCCGAACAAGCCGGTGCGCATCGTCGTGCCCTTCGCGGCGGGCGGCACCACCGACATCCTGGCGCGCGCCGTGGCGCCGGAGCTCTCGAAGGCCTTCGGCCAGCAGTTCATCGTCGACAACCGCGCGGGCGCCGGCGGCAACGTGGGCGCCGAGATCGTCGCCAGGGCACCCAACGACGGCTACACGCTGCTGATGGGCACCGTGGGCACGCACGGCATCAACCGCGCGCTCTATCCCAAGCTGCCCTACGACCCGATCAAGGACTTCACGCCGATCACGCTGGTGGCCGCGGTGCCGAACGTGATGGAGATGAACGCCGACAAGGCGAAGGCGCTCAACATCAACAGCGTGGCGGACTTCATCAAGTACGCCAAGGCCAACCCGGGCAAGCTCAACATGGCATCGAGCGGCAGCGGCACCTCGATCCACCTGGCCGGCGAGCTCTTCAAGACGATGACGGGCAGCTTCATGACGCACATCCCCTACCGCGGCTCGGGCCCGGCGCTGCTCGACCTGGTGGGCGGCAATGCAGACGTGATGTTCGACAACCTGCCTTCGTCGATGCAGCAGATCAAGGGCGGCAAGCTCAAGGCCCTGGCCGTGACCAGCTCGCAGCGCTCGCCGGCCCTGCCCGACGTGCCGACGGTCGAGGAGGCCGGCGGCCCCGCGCTCAAGGGCTACGAGGCGAGCTCGTGGTTCGGCCTGCTGGCGCCGGCCGGCACCTCGCCGGAGATCGTCAACCGCATCCAGCAGGAAGTGGCCAAGTCGCTGGGAACGCCCGCCATCAAGGAGAAGTTGCAGGCCCAGGGAGCGATCCCGAGCGGGAACACGCCGGCCGAGTTCGCCAAGCTGATCGACAGCGAGCACATCAAGTGGGCGAAGGTGGTGAAGGCTTCGGGCGCGAAGGTGGACTAAGCCCGAGGCTGGCTCGCCTTGCGGCGAGCTAAACCTCCCAGGTCACGTCCTTGCCGTCGGCCAGTGACGCCTTGAGCATGTGCAGCAAGGGCACGGCGCGCTGGTGCAGCCCGATGTGCTGCTTCTCGGCCTCGTTGTCGTGGCCCTCGACGGCATAGTCGTCGTAGTTGTGGGTGTTGCGCCCCTCGCGCGCAATGGCGGACTCGAGCGCGGCGATGGCCGCCGGCATCTGCTCGCCCGTGATGACGCCCTTGGGCGCCGGCGCCTTGCCGATGATGTCGAACAACTGCCGCGCGTGCGTCTCGAGCATCACGAAGGGAGGGCTGGCGCGGGATTTGAATCGGTACAGCATGGGTAGTGCCTCGCTTTACTTGTAGATGTAGTCGCGGACAAAAGGGTACACCGACTGTGCCCCGCGCAGGGGCCGCTCTTTCACCTTGCCGTCGGGCTTGGTGGACAGCATCTGGTGCAGTGCGATCCAGCCCTGCTCGAAGCTCATCGCCGAGCCCGCCAGGTACAGGCGATAGGCGCGCAGGACACGTTCGGCCTTCTCCGCGCCGCCGGTGCGCACGAGGACCTCGCGCGCTTCGTCGAAGCGGGCCTCGAGCGCGTCGGACCAGTGCCACAGCGTGCGCGCGTAGTGCGGCCGCAGGTTTTCGGTGTCGACCATCTCGAGCCCGGCGGCGGCGGTCTCGCGCAGGATCCGGGTGACGTGCAGCAGCTCGCCGCCCGGGAAGATGTACTTCTCGATGAAGTCGCCCAGGCCGGCGCCCAGCTGCGCATAGTCGAGCTGGCCCGAGGTGATGCCGTGGTTCATGGCCAGGCCGCCGGGCTTGAGCAGGGCGTGGATCTTGCGGAAGTAGGTGCCCATGTTGGCGCTGCCCACGTGCTCGAACATGCCGACGGAAGCGATCTTGTCGAAGGGCTTGTCATCTTCGAGCAGGCGATAGTCGCGCAGCTCGACGCGCACGCGGCCCGAGAGGCCCTTGTCCTCGATCAGCCGCGTGACGTATGCGTGCTGGTTCTTCGACAGCGTGATGCCGGTCGCGTCCACGCCGTAATGCTCGGCCGCCCACAGCAGCAGCGCGCCCCAGCCCGAGCCGATGTCCAGGAAGCGGTCGCCGGGCTGCAGCATGAGCTTGCGGCAGATGTGGTCGAGCTTGGCCTCCTGGGCCTGGGCGAGCGTCATGCCGTCTTCACGGAAATAGGCGCACGAATAGACGCGGCGCGGGTCCAGCCAGAGCGCGTAGAAGTCGTCCGACACGTCGTAGTGGAACTCGATCTGCTCCGCGTCCTTCCCGAGCGAATGCGAGCCGCGCGAGCGCGCTTGCCGCTGCAGCTTGCTCCACCAGCCGTGGGTGATTTCCGCGGGATTGCGTGGGAGCAGTCCTACCGTCACGTCGACCAGGTCGCGCATGGCGCCCTGGATCTGGACCTTGCCCTCCACGTAGGCCTCGCCGATGGCGCCGAGTTGCCGCGCGCCGAGCTTGGCGAGCGCCGACCAGTCCGAGAAGGCCAGCGTGATGCGCGATCCGGGCCGGCTGACCTTGCGGCCGTCGGGCAACTGGAGGGTCAGGGGGACCGGCAGGTCGGAGAGCTGCGATTCGATCTTCGGCATCAGGCTTGGCATGGAGCTTGGCATCAGAGTCGGCATGGAGCCATTCTTGCCAGCACGCGCAGAGTCGTCAACCGACCCTCAGGGAAAGCCCTCCTCGGTGTTGACATCAAATTGTTTAGGTCTAAACTATTGATCCATGAATAGCTTCGCACCCAACCTCCAGCGCATCCTGTGTATCGGCGGCGGTCCTGCCGGTCTCTACTTCGCGCTCCTGATGAAAGCCAGGCAGCCGGGCCTCGAGGTCACGGTGGTCGAGCGCAACCGCCCCTTCGACACCTTCGGCTGGGGCGTGGTGCTGAGCGACCAGACGCTGGACAACCTCCGCGCCGCCGACCCGCCGACCGCGGCACTGATCGGCAACGAGTTCCACCACTGGGACGATATCCAGGTCTTCTTCAAGGGCCGCCAGGTGCGCTCGGGCGGCCACGGCTTCTGCGGCATCGGGCGCAAGCGCTTGCTCAACATCCTGCAGGAGCGCTGCCTGGCCTTGGGCGTCAAGCTGGTGTTCGAGACCGATGTGACGGACGACCAGGCACTGGCCGCCCAGTACAACGCCGACCTGGTGATCGCCAGCGACGGCCTCAACAGCCGCATCCGCCAGCGCTATGCCGAGGTCTTCGAGCCGGACGTCGACCTGCGCCGGTGCCGCTTCGTCTGGCTCGGCACGCACCAGACTTTCGACGCCTTCACCTTCGCCTTCGAAGAGACGGAGCATGGCTGGTTCCAGGCCCATGCCTACCAGTTCGACGACAAGACTTCGACTTTCATCGTCGAGACGCCCGAGGAAGTCTGGAAGGCGCACGGGCTGGACCAGATGGAGCAGCCCGAGGCGATCGCCTTCTGCGAGAAGATGTTCGGGAAGTACCTGGGCGGCCACGCGCTGATCAGCAACGCCACCCATCTGCGCGGCTCGGCCAACTGGATTCGCTTCCCGCGCGTGATCTGCAAGCGCTGGACGCACCGCATCGACGTGGGCGGCAAGAGCGTGCCGGTGGTGCTGATGGGCGACGCGGCGCACACCGCGCACTTCTCGATCGGCTCGGGCACCAAGCTCGCGCTCGAGGACGCGATCGACCTGTGCAACGAGTTCTCGGGCGGGGGTAACGTCGATGCCGTGCTCGAGGCCTACGAGGCGCGGCGCAGCGTCGAGGTGCTGAAGATCCAGAACGCGGCGCGCAACTCGACCGAGTGGTTCGAGAACGTCAAGCGGTACACGGCCATGGAGGTCGAGCAGTTCGCCTATTCGCTGCTGACGCGTTCGCAGCGCATCAGCCACGAGAACCTGCGGCTGCGCGACACGCAGTGGCTGGGCGGCTACGAGCAGTGGCTGTCCGGCAGATTTTCCTCCGCCTCCGAGGGGCAGGGCCAGGCAGGGAGCGGACCCATCGTGGCCGAAGACAGCGCCGCCAGGCGGCTGCCCATGCTGATGCCGCTGAAGGTGCGCGGCCTCACGCTCAAGAACCGCATCATGGTCTCGCCGATGGCGACCTACAGCGCAGTGGACGGGGTGCCGCAGGACTTCCTGCTCGTGCACCTCGGCGCACGCGCGCTCGGCGGCGCGGCGATCGTCTTCGTGGAGATGACCAGCCCCACGCCCGAAGGCCGCATCACCCCCGGCTGCACCGGCCTCTACAACGATGCGCAGTCGGCCGCCTTCAAGCGCATCGTCGACTTCGTGCATGCGCAAAGCACCGCCAAAATCGGCATGCAGCTGGGCCACAGTGGCCCGAAGGGCTCGACCCAGCTGGGCTGGGAAGAGATGGACGAGCCGCTGCCGCAAGGCAACTGGCCGCTGCTGGCCGCAAGCGCGCTGGCCTACGGCGAGCAGAACCAGCTGCCGGCCGCGATGACGCACGAGCAGATGGAGACGCTGCGCGACCAGTTCGTGGCTTCGACGCGGCGCGCGGCGGAGGCCGGCTTCGACTGGCTCGAGCTCCACTGCGCGCACGGCTACCTGCTGGCGTCCTTCATCAGCCCGTTGACCAATCTGCGCACCGACGAGTACGGCGGCAGCCTCGAGAACCGCTGCCGCTACCCGCTCGAGGTGTTCCGAGCCATGCGCGCGGCCTGGCCGGCGGACAAGCCGATGAGCGTGCGCATCTCGGCGCACGACTGGGCGCCCGGCGGCAACACCGATGCCGATGCGGTGGTGGTGGCGCGCCTGTTCAAGGAGGCCGGCTGCGACTTCATCGACGTCTCCTCGGGCCAGACCACCCGCGCTGCCAAGCCGGTGTACGGGCGCATGTACCAGACGCCTTTTGCCGACCGCATTCGCAACGAGGTGGGCATCTCGACCATCGCGGTGGGCGCCATCACCGATGCCGACCAGGCCAACAGCATCATCGCCGCGGGCCGCGCCGATCTGTGCGCGATTGCGCGCCCGCACCTGGCCGACCCGGCCTGGACCCTGCACGAAACGGCCAAGCTGCAGGCCCGCGAAATCGATTGGCCCAAGCAGTACCTGAGCGGCCGCGACCAGTTGTACCGCGAGCTTGCCAAGCAGCAGCAGCTCGCCGCCGCAATGGCCACGAGCGCCGCGCCGCGCAATTCCGAAGAGGAGCAATAACATGGACCTCGAAGCACGCGGCCACAGCGAGCACCCGGAGGAATTGCGGCTCTGGCTGCGCCTCCTGACCTGCACCCAGCTGATCGAGAAGCAGGTGCGCAACGAGCTGCGCGAGCAGTTCGGCACCACCCTGCCCCGCTTCGACCTGATGTCGCAGCTGGAGCGCGCGCCGGACGGGCTGAAGATGAACGAGCTGTCACGCCGCATGATGGTCACCGGCGGGAACGTCACCGGCATCACCGACCAGCTGGTCACCGAGGGGTTGGTCGAGCGCGTCGACGTCGAGGGCGACCGCCGCGCCTGGCGCGTGCGGCTCACGGCGCGCGGGCGACGGCTCTTCAACGACATGGCGCAGCAGCACGAGGCATGGATCGTCGACGCCTTCGCGGCGCTCAATGCCAAGGAGATCGCGCAGCTGCACAAGCTGCTCGGCAAGGTCAAGCAGCATTCCCATCAGCAACTGGCGGAGGCCCTATGAAGCACTACATCGGCGCAGGCAATCCCATGCATGCGCAATTCGAACCGCAATCCGCCTACCGGGCCGAGCACTTCAGCTGGGCCTTCGAGGCCGGCGTCGGCACGATTACCCTGAACCGGCCGGAGCGCAAGAACCCGCTGACCTTCGACTCCTATGCCGAACTTCGCGACCTGTTTCGCGCGCTGAACTTCGCGACCGACGTCAAGGCGATCGTGGTGACCGGCGCGGGCGGCAACTTCTGCTCGGGCGGCGATGTGCACGAGATCATCGGCCCGCTGACGAAGATGCGGATGCCGGAGTTGCTGGAGTTCACCCGCATGACGGGCGACCTGGTGAAGGCGATGCGCCACTGCCCGCAGCCCATCGTGGGCGCGATCGACGGCGTGTGCGCAGGTGCCGGGGCGATGATCGCGCTGGCCTGCGACCTGCGCTACGGCACGCCGGCCACGAATACTGCCTTCCTGTTTACGCGCGTCGGACTGGCCGGTGCCGACATGGGGGCTTGTGCGCTGTTGCCGCGTGTCATCGGCCAGGGCCGCGCCTCGGAGCTGCTGTTCACCGGGCGCGCCATGACGGCCCAGGAGGGCGAGGCCTGGGGCTTCTTCAATGCCTTGCACGAAAGCGATGCACTCCTGCCGGCCGCCGCCGCCATGGCGCGCAAGCTGGCCGAAGGCCCGAGCTTCGCGCACGGCATGACCAAGACCATGCTCTCGCAGGAATGGGCCATGACCATCGACCAGGCGATCGAGGCCGAAGCCCAGGCGCAGGCGATCTGCATGCAGACCGAGGACTTCAAGCGCGCCTTCGAGGCCTTCGCGGCCAAGCGCAAGCCGGTGTTCGGCGGGGACTGACACGATGGCTGCATCCGCAACTCCCCCCTCGACGGCGCATCTGGCGCTTCCCTTCTTCGACGACGCGCACCGCGCGCTGGCGCGCGATCTGCTGCCCTGGGCGGCGGCGCAATCGGTGGACGAGCGAGACGATCGCGCCGCCTGCCGCGACTGGGTGAAACGACTCGGCCAGGGCGGCTGGCTGCGCTATTGCGTGCCGGCGGCCTCGGGCGGCGCGCTGGAGCGCCTCGACTCGCGCGCGCTGGTGCTGCTGCGCGAAACCTTGGCCTTCCATTCGCCGCTGGCCGATTTCGCCTTTGCGATGCAGGGCCTGGGTAGCGGCGCGATCACGCTCGCAGGCAGCGCCGCGCAGCAGCGCGACTACCTGGGCGCCGTGGCGCGCGGCGACAAGATCGCGGCCTTCGCGCTGAGCGAGCCGGAGGCCGGTTCGGACGTCGGTGCGATGGCGATGCAGGCCGTTGCGACCCCGCAGGGCTGGCGCCTCGATGGCGAGAAGACCTGGATCAGCAACGGCGGCATCGCCGACTTCTATTGCCTGTTCGCCAAGACCGACCCGGCAGCCGGATCGCGCGGCATCAGCGCCTTCGTCGTCGATGCGAACACACCGGGACTCGATACCTCCGCGCATATCGAAGTGATGGCGCCGCATCCGCTCGCCTCACTGCGCTTCGAAGATTGCACGGTATCGCGCGAAGCCCAGCTCGGGGAGGTGAACGGCGGCTTCAAGCTCGCGATGCGCACGCTGGACATCTTCCGCGCCTCGGTCGCCGGCGCCGCGCTCGGCATGGCGCGACGCGCCCTGGCGGAAGCCGTGCGCCATGCGAGCAGCCGCCGCATGTTCGGGCAGACCCTGGCCGATTTTCAGCTCACGCAGGCCAAGCTGGGCGAGATGGCCGCGCTGATCGACAGCGCGGCGCTCCTCACCTACCGCGCCGCCTGGATGCGCGATGACGGCGAAAGCCGCGGCACGCCGCCGGCCGGCGACATCACGGCCGCCGCCGCGATGGCCAAGATGTGCGCCACCGAGAACGCGAGCCGCGTGATCGACATGGCGCTTCAGATGCACGGCGGCCTGGGCGTGAAGGTGGGCACCAAGGTCGAAAGCCTGTACCGCGACATCCGCTCGCTGCGCATCTACGAGGGTGCGACGGAAGTGCAGCAGCTGATCATCGGCAAGTCGGTGCTGCGGAGCGTGTCATGAGCGCGCAAGTCGATCGATTCGTCCACGACCGGCTGCCGCCCGCCGAGCAGTTGCCGATGTTGCGCTATGACCTGCCCGAGTTGCAGTTGCCGGACCAGTTGAACCTGGTGGAGGAACTGCTGGACAAGGCCGCTTCCAGGCCGTGGGCCGTCAGGCCGATGCTGCGCTCGCCCGCGCGCACGCTGAGCTATGCCGAGGCCGCCACGGAAGTCAATCGCATCGCGCAGGTGCTGGTGGAGGACCTGGGCCTGGTGCCGGGCAATCGCGTGCTGCTGCGGGGCGGCAATTCGATCGCGATGGCGCTGGGATGGCTCGCGGTGGTGAAAGCAGGGCTGATCGCAGTCGCCACGATGCCGCTGCTGCGTGCCAAGGAGCTGGGCGACATCATCGAGAAGGCGCAGCCCGTGGTCGCGCTGTGCGACGGTCGGCTGCTCGATGAGCTTCGGAGTGCGCAGCAGGCCCACCCCGTGCTCAAGACCTTGATTGCCTTCAACCAGCCGGAGGCGCCCGACTCGCTGGAGGCGCGCGCAGCCGCCAAGAGCGGCGTGTTCAGGGCCTGCCCTACGGCCGCCGACGATATCGCCCTGCTGGCCTTCACTTCCGGCACCACCGGAAAGCCGAAAGCGCCGGTGAGCACCCACCGCGACGTGCTCGCGATGTGCCAGACCTGGCCGCGCCACGTGTTGCGCGCCCGCAGCGAGGACATCGTGCTCGGCTCGCCGCCGTTGGCCTTCACTTTCGGACTGGGCGGCCTGCTGATCTTCCCGATGTGGGCCGGCGCCTCGGTCTATTTCAACGATGGGCCCTACACGCCGGAAAGCATGGTCAAGACCATCCGCGATGTCGGCGCCACGATCTGCTACACCGCGCCCACCTTCTATCGGCAGATGGCGCCCTTTGCGAAGGCACTGGGCCTGCCCACGCTGCGCATCAGCGTGAGCGCCGGCGAAGCGCTTCCCGATGCGACGCGCCAGTTGTGGAAGGACGCCACCGGCATCGAAATGCTGGACGGCATCGGCGGGACCGAGGTGTTCCACATCTACATCTCGGCGGCCGGCGACGAAGTGCGGCGGGGAGCGGTCGGCAAGGTGGTCCCCGGCTTCACCGCCAAAGTGGTGGACGACGAGGGCAAGGAGGTGCCGCGCGGCACGGTCGGCAAGCTGGCGCTGGTCGGCCCGGTCGGCTGCCGCTATCTCGACGACCCGCGCCAGGCGGACTATGTGAAGAAGGGCTGGAACTACCCCGGCGATGCCTTCGTGCAGGACGAGGACGGCTACTTCTTCTACCAGTCGCGCGCTGACGACATGATCATCACGGCCGGCTACAACGTGGGCGGGCCGGAGGTCGAGGACGCGCTGCTCAAGCACCCCGCCGTCGCCGAGTGCGGCGTGATCGGCAAGCCGGACGAGGAGCGCGGGATGATCGTCAAGGCCTTCTGCGTGCTCAAGCCCGGTCATACCGGCGATGCGGCTCTGGTCAAGGCGCTGCAGGAGCACGTCAAGGCCACCATCGCACCCTTCAAGTACCCAAGGGAGATCGAGTTCGTCGCCGGCTTGCCGCGCACCGAAACCGGCAAGCTCCAACGATTCAAACTGAGGCAGATGACATCATGAACAAACTCTTGCAACCGCCCGGCTGGGCCCCTCCCAAAGGCTACGCAAACGGCGTCGCCGCGCGCGGCACGATGGTCTTCGTCGGCGGACAAGTCGGCTGGAATGGGCAACAGCAATTCGTCTCGGACGACTTCATCGAGCAGGCCGGCCAGGCGTTGCGCAACATCGCCGAGATCCTGCGCGAGGGCGGAGCCGGCCCCGAGCACATGGTGCGGATGACTTGGTATGTGACCGACCGCGACGAATACAACCGGCGCCTGAGCGAGCTCGGGCCGGTCTACCGGGATGCGATGGGACGCAACTTCCCTGCGATGACCTGCGTTGAGGTCGCCGCGCTGGTAGAGGAGCGCGCGAAGGTGGAAATCGAGGTCACGGCCGTCGTGCCGGACTGACCTGCGGCGGCGGCCGCTACAGGTAGGCGCCGTTCTCGGCGCCAGGGTCCGACAGGATGAGTGCCGCCCGGTAGGCGGCACGCCCGGCAACCTTCGTCTCCGCGGCCAGCTTCTTCCACAGCTGGTCGCGCTCGATCGGGGAGAGCACGTCCGGCTGGTCCACCAATGAATGCGCAATGGCCAGCAATGAAATGGCCGAAGTCAGGCAGAAACTGAGCGCAGACATCGTCGGCCTGCCGCGGTAATTGGCGTCCTCTCCGCGGCGAATCTGTTCCTGTTCATTCTCGTCCAGCGAAAGAAGGTCGGTCGTCGGGTGGAACGGGACGGCGGGCTGGTTTTCGAAAACGTGGTGAACGACCCGCTGGACGGCATCCATCGCGTTTTCAACCAGATCGCGTGAAATCGAAGGATCAGTCATGAAATTCTATTTATCCCAGCATTCATGGAATTTCCATTGCTGAGCATTTTGCTGCCCAAGTGTTACACATTGTATGGGCCCGAATCCATGACTTTTGTCACATCCGCTGGTCGTTTAAGGCCATGCGCCAAGGTGAAAGAGTAGTTTTTTCTTCGTAGAACACGAGGGCTGCCATTCGCGAAAACCGGCGCCGCGGCGGGTGGGGACACGAGGCGAATGCAGCTCGATTTGTGCGTGCTGCAAAAACAAAAACGCCCACTCGAAAGTGGGCGTTTTATTAATTGCGAACAACTCGAATTCGCAAAAGATTGGTTGCGCGAGCAAGATTTGAACTTGCGACCTTTGGGTTATGAGCCCAACGAGCTACCAGGCTGCTCCATCGCGCGGCAGACTAATATTATAGCTTATTCTTCGCCGGCCTGCTCGTCGGCAGGGGTATCGGCGATTTCAGGACGATCGACCAGTTCGACCAAGGCCATGGGCGCGTTGTCACCTACGCGGAAGCCCATCTTCAGGATGCGCGTGTAGCCACCTGGACGTGCCTGGTAGCGCGGCCCCAGCTCGCCGAACAGCTTGACCACGCTGTCGCGGTCACGCAGTCGGTTGAAGGCCAGGCGCTTGTTGGCGACCGTCGGATTCTTGGCCAGGGTGATCATCGGCTCGATGACGCGCCGCAGTTCCTTGGCCTTGGGGACCGTGGTCTTGATGACCTCATGCTCGATGAGCGAGTTCATCATGTTCTGCAGCATCGCCAAGCGGTGCGAGCTGGTGCGATTGAGTTTGCGGAGTCCGTGTCCGTGACGCATGGTGAGTTCCTTTCCTTATCAATGCGCACAGCCGTATCAGGTACTGTGCGTTCACCGTTTGCTAGAAGAGCTTAGCGCTTGTCCAAGCCGGCCGGCGGCCAGCTTTCGAGCTTCATGCCCAAGGTCAGGCCGCGGGAGGCGAGCACTTCCTTGATTTCGTTGAGCGACTTGCGCCCCAGGTTCGGGGTCTTCAGCAGCTCGTTCTCGGTGCGCTGGATCAGGTCACCGATGTAGTAGATGTTCTCGGCCTTGAGGCAGTTGGCCGAGCGGACCGTGAGCTCGAGCTCGTCGACCGGGCGCAGCAGGATCGGATCGAACTGCTGGGCGCTGCGCGGGGCGGGCTGGTCGAAGGCGGCGAGCTCGCCACCCTCCAGCTGCGCGAACACGGCGAGCTGTTCGACCAGGATCTTGGCCGAAGCACGGACCGCGTCCTCCGCGGTGATGGCGCCGTTGGTCTCGATTTCGACCAGCAGCTTGTCCAGGTCGGTGCGCTGCTCGACGCGGGCGCTCTCGACGGTGTAGCTCACACGCTTGACTGGCGAGAAGGAGGCGTCGAGCACGATGCGGCCGATCGACTTGGTCGGCTCATCCGCATAACGGCGCATGGTGCCTGGCACGTAGCCGCGGCCCTTCTCGACCTTGATCTGCATGTCGAGCTTGCCGCCTTGCGACAGGTGTGCGATCACGTGGTCGGGATTGATGATCTCGACGTCATGCGGCGTCTGGATGTCCGACGCGGTGACGGCACCTTCGCCGTCCTTGCGCAGGCTCAGCGTGACTTCATCGCGGTTGTGGAGCTTGAACACCACGCCCTTGAGGTTCAGCAGGATGTTGACGACGTCTTCCTGCACACCATCGATGGACGAGTACTCGTGCAGCACGCCGGCGATCGTCACTTCGGTGGCGGAGTAACCCACCATCGAGGACAGCAGCACGCGACGCAGCGCGTTGCCGAGCGTGTGGCCGTAGCCTCGCTCGAAAGGCTCGAGCGTGACCTTGGCCTTGTTGGGGGCCAGTTGCTCGACCTGAATGGTCTTGGGTTTCAACAGGGTGGTTTGCATGCAGACTTCCTCTCAATACCCCCGGCTCGTTACACCGGTAAGGCTGGTGAAGTGCCCGGCCGCGATGCCGCGGCAGGGAACAAGAATCAAAAGTTCGGGCCGCCGGCAGGCGGCACCTTGTCGCCTGTTACCTCGAATACAGTTCGACGATCAGCGATTCGTTGATGTCGGCACCGAACTCGTCGCGATCGGGCACCTTCTTGAAGGTGCCTTCGGCCTTGTCGGCATTCACTTCGACCCAGGCAGGGATGCCGACTTGTTGGGCCAGTTGCAGAGCCTCGGCAATGCGGTTCTGCTTCTTAGACTTGTCGCGCACCGCGATCACGTCGCCGGTCTTGACGAGGTACGACGGGATGTTGACCGACTGGCCGTTCACCGTGATCGCCTTGTGCGAAACCAGCTGGCGCGCTTCGGCGCGCGTGGAGCCGAAGCCCATGCGATAGACCACGTTGTCCAGGCGCGACTCGAGCAGGAACAGCAGGTTGGCGCCAGTGTTGCCACGGCGGCGATCAGCTTCCTCGAAGTAGCGGCGGAACTGCTTCTCGAGCACGCCGTACATGCGCTTGACCTTCTGCTTCTCGCGCAGTTGCAGACCGAAGTCGGAAGTGCGCTGGCCCGAGGTGCGGCCATGCTGGCCGGGCTTGGAGTCGAACTTGGCCTTGTCCTGAATCGAGCGGCGGGCGCTCTTGAGGAACAGGTCGGTGCCTTCGCGGCGGGAGAGTTTGGCCTTGGGGCCGAGATAGCGTGCCACTTGATCTTCCTTTGTGTCATCTACCGCAGGGTACTGCGGGAGCCATCAGCGGCGTGCCGATAGCGGTGGGCTTGTTGAAAAAGCAAAACGCGCAGCCGGCCCGGAAGCTGGCTGCGCCAAAGGCCTTCGCCTCAGATGCGACGGCGCTTCTGCGGGCGGCAGCCGTTGTGCGGAACCGGCGTCACATCGGCGATCGAGTTGATGCGGATGCCGAGCGCGGCCAGGGCGCGCACCGACGACTCGCGACCTGGGCCCGGGCCCTTGATCTCGACGTCGAGGTTCTTGATGCCTTGTTCCACCGCAGCGCGGCCGGCGACTTCGGAAGCGACCTGTGCAGCGAAGGGCGTCGACTTGCGCGAGCCCTTGAAACCCTGGCCACCCGACGACGCCCACGACAGGGCGTTGCCCTGGCGATCGGTGATCGTGATGATCGTGTTATTGAACGAGGCATGCACGTGCGCAATGCCGTCCGCCACGTTCTTGCGGACCTTCTTGCGAACGCGCTGTGCGGCGTTGTTGGCAGGAGCTTTAGCCATGCTTGTCTATCCTTACTTCTTCAGGGACTGCGCGGCCTTGCGCGGACCCTTGCGGGTACGGGCGTTGGTGCGCGTGCGCTGGCCGCGCATGGGCAGCCCGCGACGGTGACGGAAGCCGCGGTAGCAACCAATGTCCATCAAGCGCTTGATGTTCATCGTCGTCTCGCGGCGCAGGTCGCCTTCGATGGTGAAGAGCGCGATCTGGTCGCGGATCTTCTCGAGATCGGCGTCGGTCAGATCCTTGATCTTCTTCGAGTATTCGATGCCGCTCGCTTCGCAGATCTTGCGGGCGCGGGTGCGACCGATGCCGAAGATGGCGGTCAGGCCGATCTCAGCGTGCTTGTGCGGCGGAATGTTGATGCCAGCAATACGTGCCATGTGCGTCCTCTTAAATCTCTAGCTCAACCCTGGCGCTGCTTGTGGCGCGGGTCGGTGCAGATCACGCGCACGACACCTTTGCGGCGGATGATCTTGCAATTGCGGCAAATGGTCTTGACCGAAGCCGAAACTCTCATTTCACTCTCCTAAAACTCTGTTCAACCCGGCGACTCACTTCGCCCTAAACACAATGCGCGCCCGGCTCAAGTCATAGGGCGTCAACTCGACGGTGACCTTGTCACCTGGAAGGATGCGGATGTAGTGCATCCGCATCTTTCCGGAAATATGTCCCAGCACGATGTGTCCGTTTTCCAGCTTGACCCGGAAGGTCGCATTCGGAAGGTTCTCCAGAACCTCGCCCTGCATCTGGATGACATCGTCCTTCGACATCTCACTTCGCCTGCTAGGAAGTCTTGAAATTGGCTTTCTTTAGCAGGGATTCGTACTGCTGCGACATCATGTAGTTCTGCACTTGGGCCATGAAGTCCATCGTGACCACCACGATGATCAGCAGAGAGGTGCCGCCGAAATAGAACGGCACGTTGTATTTCAGAATCAGGAACTCCGGCAGCAGGCAGACGAAGGTGATGTACACCGCGCCCGCCAGCGTCAGACGAACCAGGATCTTGTCGATGTAGCGCGCGGTCTGGTCACCCGGGCGGATACCCGGGATGAACGCGCCGCTCTTCTTCAGGTTGTCGGCGGTCTCGCGGCTGTTGAACACGAGGGCCGTGTAGAAGAAGCAGAAGAACACGATCGCAGCGGCGTAGAGCAGCACGTAGATCGGCTGGCCCGGTGTCAGCGCGCTCGCGATGTCCTTGATCCAGCGCATGCTGTCGCCCGTGCTGAACCAGCTCACGACTGTGGTCGGCAGAAGGATGATCGAGGACGCGAAGATCGGCGGGATCACGCCGGCCATGTTCAGCTTCAGCGGCAGGTGCGAGGACTGGCCGCCATAGACCTTGTTCCCAACCTGACGGCGCGCGTAGTTGACCAGGATCTTGCGCTGACCGCGCTCCACGAACACCACGAAGTAGGTGACCAGGATCACAACGGCGACGATGAACAGCGCAACGAGCACGTTCATGGCCCCGGTGCGAACCAGCTCCAGCAGGCCGCCGATTGCGCTCGGCAGGCCAGCCGCGATGCCGGCGAAGATCAGGATCGAGATGCCGTTGCCCAGACCGCGCTCGGTGATCTGCTCGCCGAGCCACATCAGGAACATGGAACCTGCCGTCAGGCTGACCATGGCCGTAAGGCGGAAGCCGAAGCCGGGCGAAATCACCAGGCCTGCGGAAGATTCCAGCGCCACCGCGATGCTGAAAGACTGGAATAGCGCCAGGCCCAGGGTCCCGTAGCGGGTGTACTGGGTGATCTTGCGCCGGCCTGCCTCGCCTTCCTTCTTCAGCTGCTCGAAGGTCGGCACCACGTAGGTCATCAATTGCATGATGATCGACGCAGAGATGTACGGCATGATCCCCAACGCGAACACGGTGAAGCGCGACAGCGCGCCCCCCGAGAACATGTTGAACAGGCTCAGGATGCCGCCTTGCTGGCCCTGGAACAGCTGCGCCAGTTGGTCCGGGTTGATGCCCGGCACCGGAATGTGCGCTCCGATGCGATAGACCACGAGGGCGAGCAGCAGGAAGACGAGTCGGCGACGCAGGTCGCCGAACTTGCCTGTCTTTGCGAGCGTCGCCGCGTTCGTTGCCACTATGACCTTCTTTCGCTTGCGATCAGGCCACGCTGCCGCCGGCCGCTTCGATCGCGGCCTTCGCGCCGGCCGTCGCGCCGATGCCCGTCAGCTTGACGGCCTTGGTCAGCTCGCCCGACTTGATGACCTTGACCACCTTGGCGATCTGGCCCACCAGGCCGGCTTGCTTGAGCGCGAGCAGGTCCACTTCGGCCAGCCCGAGCTTCTCGAGTGCAGCTAGGGTGACTTCGGCGTTGTACTTGAGCGACTGCGACTTGAAGCCACGCTTGGGCAGGCGGCGCTGCAGCGGCATCTGGCCGCCTTCGAAGCCGACCTTGTGGAAGCCACCTGCGCGGGACTTCTGACCCTTGTGACCGCGGCCGGCGGTCTTGCCCAGCCCGGAGCCGATGCCGCGGCCGACGCGGCGCTTGGCGTGCTTGGCGCCCGCTGCCGGCTTGATGCCATTGAGTTCCATATCCGTCTCTCTTACAGCACTTTGACCAGATAACTGATCTTGTTGATCATGCCGCGCACCGCGGGCGTATCCTGCAGCTCGCTCACGCTGTTGAGCTTGCGCAGGCCCAGGCCGCGCACGGTGTCGCGATGCGATTGCTTGGTGCCGATCGGGCTCTTGACCAGCTGCACCTTAAGCGTCTGTTGTTGCGTCGTCATGTCGATGCTCCCGTTCAGGCGAAGAGTTGCTCGACGGTCAGGCCGCGCTTCGCTGCGACTTCGGAAGCCGTCGTCGAGTTGCGCAGGCCGTCCAGCGTGGCACGGACCATGTTGTAGGGGTTCGACGAACCGTGGCTCTTGGCGACGATGTCGGTGATGCCCATCACTTCGAACACCGCGCGCATCGGGCCACCGGCGATGATGCCGGTACCCTTGGGCGCCGGGATCATGACCACCGAAGCAGCGCCCCAATGGCCCGTCACGCGATGGTGCAGTGTGCCGTTCTTGATCGAGATCTTCGCGAGATTGCGACGGGCTTCTTCCATCGCCTTCTGCACTGCGGCCGGCACTTCCTTGGACTTGCCCTTGCCCATGCCGACGCGGCCATCGCCGTCACCAACTACGGTAAGTGCTGCGAAACCGAGGATACGACCACCCTTCACCACCTTGGTGACGCGGTTGATCGCGATCATCTTCTCGCGCAGACCGTCTTCGGGGCCTTCGCTTTGCGTTCTTGCCTGAATCTTTGCCATGTTGAATCTCGTGTCCGGTTAGAACTGCAGGCCGGCTTCGCGGGCCGCATCGGCCAGCGCCTTGACGCGGCCGTGGTAGGCGAAGCCCGCGCGGTCGAAGGCAACCTTCTCGACACCGGCGGCCTTCGCCTTCTCGGCGATGCGCTTGCCGATGAGCGTGGCCGCGGCGGCGTTGCCACCCTTGCCGGAACCACCCAGCGAGGTGCGCACCTCGGCTTCCGCGGTCGAGGCGGAGGCGATCACCTTGGTACCGTCGTCGGAGATGACGGCGGCGTAGATGTGCAGGTTGGTGCGGTTCACCGTCAGGCGCGCCACGCCTTGCGTCGCAATGCGGATGCGGGTCTGGCGCGAGCGGCGAAGACGCTGTGCTTTCTTGGTCAACATCATTTTGCTGCCCCTTATTTCTTCTTGGTCTCTTTGATCACGATCTTCTCGTCCGCGTAGCGGATGCCCTTGCCCTTGTAGGGCTCGGGCGGACGAACAGCTCGGATCTCAGCGGCCAATTGGCCGACGCGCTGGCGGTCGGCACCCTTGATCACGATTTCTGTCGGGGTGGGCGTAGCCACCGTGATGCCTTCCGGCATCAGCTTGTCGACCGGGTGCGAGTAGCCGACCTGCAGGTTCAGCTTGGCGCCTTGCGCCTGGGCCTTGTAGCCCACGCCGATCAGGTTCAGCTTCTTCTCGAAGCCCTTGGTCACACCGACCACCATGTTGTTCACCAGCTGGCGCACCGTGCCGCTCATCGCGTTCGCGTCTCTGGACTCGTTGGCGGGCTCGAAGTTCAGCTTGCCGTCCTTGTTGACGATGTTCACCAGCGCATTCAGCGGCAGGCTGAGCGCGCCGCCCTTGCCCTTGATGCTGATCTGATCTTCCTTGATCGCGACATCCACGCCTTCGGGGATGGCGACCGGCATTTTTCCTACTCGGGACATTTCAGTGTTCTCCTCGATGTCTCGGTCAGGCGACGTAGCACAGCACTTCGCCGCCAACGCCGCTGGCGCGAGCCTTGCGGTCGGTCATCACGCCCTTGGGGGTCGTGACGATGGCGACGCCCAGGCCGTTCTGCACCTGCGGGATCGCAGCGCTGGCCTTGTAGACGCGCAGGCCGGGACGGCTCACGCGTTCGATGCGCTCGATGACCGGACGGCCAGCGTAATACTTCAGCGCAATTTCAAGCTCGCTCTTGCCGGCTTCGGTCTTGACCTGAAAACCGTCGATGTAGCCCTCGTCCTTCAGCACCTGTGCGATCGCGACCTTCACCTTGGAAGACGGGACCGACACCGTTGGCTTCGCCACCATCTGCGCGTTGCGGATACGCGTCAGCAGGTCGGCAATGGGATCACTCATGCTCATGTTCTTTGCTCCTGCCTGGCTTACCAGCTGGCCTTGGTGACACCGGGAATGTCGCCGTTGAAGGCCAGTTCACGGATCTTGGCGCGGGCCAGACCGAATTGGCGGAAGGTGCCGCGGGGACGACCGGTGATTTCGCAGCGGTTGCGCTGGCGCGTCGGGTTGGCATTGCGCGGGAGCTTCTGCAGGCCCAGGCGGGCAGCTGCGCGCTCTTCGTCGCTCTTCTTCGCGTCGTTGGCGATCGCCTTCAGTTCCGCGTGCTTGGCGGCGTACTTTGCGACCAGTTTTTCTCGCTTGAGCTCGCGCTCGATCAAAGCTACTTTAGCCACAGGTCACCTCAGTTCTTGAACGGGAAACGGAAGCCCGCGAGGAGCGCCTTGGCTTCTTCGTCGGTCTTGGCCGTGGTCGTGATGCTGATATTGAGGCCGCGCAGGGCGTCGACCTTGTCGTACTCGATCTCGGGAAAAATGATCTGCTCTTTCACGCCGATGTTGTAGTTGCCGCGGCCATCGAAGGCACGGCCGGAGATGCCACGGAAGTCGCGCACGCGCGGCAGCGCCACGGTTACGAAACGGTCCAGGAACTCATACATCTGCACGCCGCGAAGCGTGACCATGCAGCCGATCGGCTGGTTCTCGCGGATCTTGAAGCCGGCGATGGCCTTCTTCGACTTGGTCACGACAGGCTTCTGGCCGGCGATCTTGGTCAGATCGGCCACGGCGTTGTCGAGCACCTTCTTGTCAGCGACCGCTTCACCCACACCCATGTTGAGCGTGATCTTGGTCAGGCGCGGGACCTGCATGGGGGACTTGTAGCCGAACTTCTCGGTCAGGTCCTTCGCGATCTTTTCGCGGTAGTGTTGTTGGAGACGTGCCATGTGAGTACCCCTTAGGCGGCCTTGATTTCTTCGCCGCTGGACTTGAAGACGCGCACGCGCTTGCCGTCCGTGACCTTGATGCCCACGCGATCGGCCTTGCCGGTCGCGGCATTGAAGATCGCCACGTTGGATTGGTGAATCGGCATGGCCTTCTCGACGATGCCACCGGTCGTGCCCTTGAGCGGGTTCGGCTTGGTGTGCTTCTTGACCAGATTGATGCCTTCGACGACCACATGCGAGTCATCTTTGCGCAGCGACACCGTGCCGCGCTTGCCCTTGTCGCGCCCGGCCAGCACGATGACCTGGTCGCCCTTGCGAATCTTGTTCATGGCGAGTTGTCCTTAGAGAACTTCGGGTGCCAACGACACGATCTTCATGAACTTCTCGGTGCGCAGCTCGCGCGTGACCGGTCCGAAGATGCGGGTGCCGATGGGCTCCAGCTTGGCGTTGAGCAGAACGGCGGCGTTGCCGTCGAACTTGACGAGCGAGCCGTCGGCGCGACGGATGCCCTTGGCGGTACGGACCACCACTGCGCTGTAGATCTCGCCCTTCTTGACGCGACCACGCGGAGCGGCTTCCTTGATGCTGACCTTGATGACGTCGCCCACGCTGGCATAACGCCGCTTGGAGCCGCCGAGCACCTTGATACACAGGACGGATTTCGCGCCCGTGTTGTCGGCCACATCGAGCCGGGATTCAGTTTGGATCATTTCGTGTATTCCCAACTTGTACCGAACGCCGCCCCCGAAATGCCGGAAGCAGCTTGCGGTCAGTCTTGGGCCCGTCGTCCTCGCATCGAAACCACTTCGGTGCGTCTCCGTTGGGCAGAAGCTCTATCGCTATTTTTCGCCTTTGGAAAAGCGAAGCCCGCGATTGTTGCATAGGCGCCGCTTGGCTGTCAAACGCCCCTGTTGCGCCGCGCCCGGACTTCCGCGCCGTGGCTAGACTGGGCGCCATCGCGCGCCAGCCTGAATGTGCGCAAGGTGAGTACCTGCTTCTCGAAATTTATCGATGAGGACTAGTTATTGCGAAGTCGCCGGGGCTCGGGATTGGGCTCGTCCACAGTGGCCGCGCGGCAGCCATTTTGCGACAGTGGCAAGCGGCGACAATTTCAATCTGCTGCAGGCCCCGCAGCCCACAGCCTTGAATTCACTGGACAGATCATGAACATCGCCGTCACCTTCCTGCCCCGCCAGGAGCGGGCTCCCCTGCCGCCGATCGGCTTCATCGGCGGCGGCAACATGGCCAGTGCCATCATCGGCGGGCTCATCAAACGACAGGTACCGGCCGCCACTTTCGAGGTCGTCGAACCCCAGGCCGAGGCCCGCGAACGGCTGCGGCACGACTTCGGCATCATGGCGCAGGCCGAGGCCGGCGCAGCGCTCGAACGCTGCGGGGTGCTGGTCTGGGCCGTCAAACCGCAGAGTTTTGCGCAAGCCGCGCAGGCCGTCCGGGGGCTGCCAAAGAACGCGCTGCATCTCAGCGTCGCCGCCGGCATACCCTCCGACAGCATCGCGCGCTGGCTCGGCACCGAGCAGGTGGTACGCGCCATGCCGAACACGCCGGCGCTGGTCGGCAAGGGCATGACAGGCCTGTACGCGCGGCCGGCCGTCGATGCGCCAGGGCGCAAGCAGGTGGAGCAGGTGCTGGAGGCCACCGGCGAGCTGCTCTGGGTGGAGGCCGAGAGCGCGCTGGACGCGGTCACCGCGGTTTCCGGCTCGGGGCCCGCCTACGTCTTCTATTTCATCGAGGCCATGACTGAGGCCGGCATCGAGCTCGGTCTCACACCCGAGCAGGCGCACCGGCTGGCCGTCGGCACCTTCACCGGCGCCTCGATCCTGGCGAACGATGCAACCGAGCCGCCCGCCGTGCTCCGCGAACGCGTGACCTCCAAGGGGGGGACCACCCACGCCGCCATCACCTCGCTCGAGAACGCCGATGTCAAGGCGAAATTCAAGATCGCGATCCGCGCCGCCCACCAGCGCGCGGCGGAACTGGGCGAGGAGTTCGGCCGCGCCTGAGCCAGCGGCCCTGCGGATTCAGGCCAGCAGATAGCCGGCCGCGACTCCGGCAAACACGGTGAAGCCCAGCCAATGGTTGAGGCGGAAGGCCTTGAAGCAGCCCTCCCGCGTCCGCTCGCGGATCAGCCGCCAGTGCCACAGCGCCTGCACCGCCGCGAGGCCGATGCCGGCGTAGAAGACGGCACCCAACTGTCGGCTCGCGCCGGCGGCAGCCCACACGGCCAGGAAGATCGCATAGCTCGCCATGACCGCGGCCACATCGAAGCGGCCGAAGGTGATGGCCGAGGTCTTCATGCCGATCTTGAGGTCGTCGTCGCGATCGACCATGGCGTATTCGGTGTCGTAGGCCAGCACCCAGAACAGGTTGCCCGCCAGCAGCCACCAGGCGAAGGCCGGCACCGAGGACTGCACGGCCGCGAAAGCCATCGGAATGCCGAAGCTGAAGGCAATGCCCAGCACCGCCTGGGGGACCGAAACGAAGCGCTTGGCGAAGGGGTAGACCAGCGTGATGCCCAACGCCGCGAAGGACCATAGCACCGTCGCACGGTTGGTCGTGAGCACCAGCGCAAAGGCCGCCAGCGCGAGCACTGCCCCGACAACCAGTGCCTCTTTGACCGACGCGGCTCCGCTGGTAACGGGGCGCTGGGCAGTGCGCTTGACGTGCCGATCGAAATCGCGATCGGCCACGTCGTTGATGCAACAGCCGGCGCTGCGCATGAGGATGGTGCCGAGCACGAAGACCGTGACCAGGTGCCAGCCGGGGAAACCGCCGGCCGCGAACCACAGCGCAGCCAGCGAGGGCCACAGCAGCAGCAGCCAGCCGGCCGGCCGGTTCCATCGGATCAGGTCCAGGTAAAGCGAGAGGCGGCCGCGAGGAGCGAGGGCGGTGGAGGCGGACATGCCGCAATTTTGCGCCACCGCAAAGAGAAAGCCCGCCCGGACCGGGGCTCGTGCCGAGCGAAGCGGCTCAGTCCTCCAGCAGCGAGCGCAGCATCCAGGCCGTCTGGTCGTGCACCGTACAGCGTGCGGTCAGCATGTCGGCGGTCGGGTCGTCGCCGGCCTCCTCGGCAACCGGGATGAACTCGCGCGCGATGCGCGAGACGGTCTCGTGGCCCTTGACCAGGATGCGCACCATCTCCATCGCTTTGGGCGGGTCCCTGGGCACGTCGGGCACGGTTGCAATCTTGCTGAATTCGGCATACGAGCCCGGTGCATAGTGGCCCAGCGCACGGATGCGCTCGGCGATGACGTCGGTCGAGCCCCACAGCTCGGTGTACTGCGCCATGAACATCGCATGCAGCGAGTTGAAGTGCGGGCCCGTCACGTTCCAATGAAAGTTGTGGGTGGTGAGGTAGAGCGTGTAGGTGTCCGCCAGCACGCGGCTCAGACCTTCGGCGATGGCGGCGCGGTCCTCGCGGTCGATGCCGATGTTGATGATCGGCGCATTCCGGCTGCCCGACTCCTGGGCCACCCGTGCGTCGCCTTTCTTGGGCAACTTGCCGGCGGAAGCAACCGGTGCGTTGGCGACGGCGGACTTGAATTTCTTGTCGACTTTGGCCATGGCGAAAGTTCTTTCTTCGAGGTTGTTGAACTGGAGGAAACTTTAGGAGCCGAGGGCGTTCTTCGCAACAGCCGCGCTCTATCGCAGCGATTGTGTCGAAGTCCGTTCGAATGGCGTGTGCCGAGGGAGCGCCTTACGAGCCGTCATCTCCGCTACGAGAGGCGCTTGACGCCCGGCAGCTCGCAGGCATAGATGGCATTGCGCAGGGCCGCGATGGCCTCGTAGCGCGTGAAGCTGCGGCGCCAGGCCAGCACGACGCGGCGTGTCGGCGGCTCGCCGCCCTGGAGGTCGCGCACCGGCAGGTAGCGCACGATCTGCTCGGGCTCCCTGCCGCGCCCCTTCGCAGCCCGGGGCTTGAGCGCATCGGCCGGCACCGACAGGCGCGGGACCAGCGTCACGCCCATCCCGGCGGCCACCATGTGCTTGATGGTCTCCAGCGAAGAGCCCTCGAAGCTCTTGCGGATGCCCTCCGCATCGCTCGAGAAGCGGGCGAATTCCGGGCAGACCTCGAGCACGTGGTCGCGGAAGCAGTGACCCGTGCCGAGCAGCAGCATGGTCTCTTTCTTGAGCTCGTCGGAGCTCACGGATTCGCGCTCGGCCAGCGGATGATGGACGGGAACCGCCGCCATGAAGGGCTCGTCGTACAGCTGCGCCACCGCGAGCCCGGTATCCGGGAAGGGCTCGGCCATGATCGCGCAGTCGATCTCGCCGGAACGCAGCATCTCCAGCAGCTTGACGGTGAAGTTCTCCTGCAGGACCAGCGGCATCTGCGGTGTGCGCGCGATGTTCTGGCGCACCAGGTCGGGCAGCAGGTAGGGGCCGATGGTGTAGATCACGCCCAGGTTGAGCGGCCCCGACAGCGGGTCCTTCCCGCGCTTGGCGATCTCCTTGATGCTGGCGGCCTGGTCGAGCACGCTCTGGGCCTGCTGCACGATCTGCTCGCCCAGCGGCGTGACCGTGACCTCGCCCGCGCTGCGCTCGAAGAGCTTGACCTCGAGCTCGTCCTCCAGCTTCTTGATCGCGACCGAGAGGGTGGGCTGCGATACGTAGCAGGCCTCGGCCGCCTTGCCGAAATGCCTCTCGCGCGCGACCGCAACGATGTATTTGAGTTCCGTGAGGGTCATAGCTTTCGTCAATTATTGCTCGCCCCCGGGCTTGTCATGAACGGGCCTCGCTTCGCTGGCCGGCTTGCCTGGTCACGCCTTGAGGTATTCGGCCTTGCTGCCAAGCCATCGGTCCACGTGCCTCTCGGCCAGCGCGCGGTGGCGGTCGAGCATGCGGGGGGCGAGCTCGCGCGCCCAGTCGAGCAGCAGGACGTCGGTGCTCAGGTCGGCAAAACGCAGCAGCGGCGCGCCCGACTGGCGCGCACCGAGGAATTCGCCGGGGCCGCGGATGTCGAGGTCGCGCCGCGCGATCTCGAAACCGTCGCTGGTCTCGGCCATGGCCTTGAGCCGCGCCCGGGCGGCCTCGCCGACGCGGCCGCCCTCGTTCGGCGCGTAGAGCAGCACGCAGGCCGAGGCCGCCGCGCCGCGCCCGACCCGGCCGCGCAGCTGGTGCAGCTGCGAGAGGCCAAAGCGCTCGGCATGCTCGATCACCATCAGCGAAGCATTGGGCACGTCGACGCCGACCTCGATCACGGTGGTGCTGACCAGCACCTGCAGCCGGTTGGCGGTGAAGGCCTCCATCACCGCCTGCTTCTCGGCGGTCGGCATGCGCGAATGCAGGAGCCCGATGCTCACTTCCTCGCCGAGCGCGCCCGCCAGTTCGTCGCGCGTCTCGGTCGCGTTCCGCAGATCGACCGCCTCGCTCTCCTCGATGAGGGGGCAGACCCAGTAGACCTGCCGGCCCTGTTCCAGCTGGACCCGGATGCGGTCGATGACCTCGTCGCGCCGGTGCTCGGCCACCAGCTTCGTGACGATGGGCGTGCGGCCCGGCGGCAGCTCGTCGAGGGTGGAAACATCGAGATCGGCGTAGTAGCTCATCGCCAGGGTGCGTGGGATCGGGGTGGCGCTCATCATCAGCAGGTGCGGCTCGAGCTGTCCCCCGGCCTTGCCGCGCAGCGCCAGGCGCTGGGCGACGCCGAAGCGGTGCTGCTCGTCGATGATGGCGAGCGCCAGCTGGCGGAAGCGCACCTTCTCCGAGATCACTGCATGCGTGCCGATCACCAGCGCGGCCTCGCCGTTCTCGACCGCTGCCGACATCGCGTCGCGCTCCTTCTTCTTCTGGCTGCCGGTGAGCCAGGCCACCCGCAGGCCACGCTCGGCCAGCAGCGGATCGAGCCAGCCGACCAGCTTGCCGAAATGCTGCGCGGCCAGGATCTCGGTGGGCGCCATCAGCGCGCACTGGTGGCCCGCATCGATGCAGCGCGCCGCTGCGAGCGCCGCCACCACGGTCTTGCCCGAGCCCACGTCGCCCTGCAGCAGCCGGTGCATCGGCACTTCGCGCGCGAGGTCGCGGACGATCTCCTCGACCACGCGCTGCTGGGCGCCGGTCAGCGCAAACGGGAGGACGGCCCGCAGCGCCTGGCCGAGCGAATTCGACGAGGCAGCCGCCGACAGCACCGGCGCCCGCTGCGCACCTCGGGCCCGCCTCGCCTGCAGCTGCGACAGCTGTTGCGCGAGCAGTTCATCGGCTTTGAGCCGCTGCCAGGCCGGATGGCTGCGGTCTTCCAGCGTGGCCATCGCGACGTCGGGCGCCGGGTAGTGCAGAAAATGCAACGCGCGCCGCAGATCCCACGCCCCCTGCGGCGCGAACCGTGGGGGAATGGTCTCGTCGAGCACCGCCCGCGCCAGGCCGGAGCGCACCTCGCGCCGAAGCACCGGCTGCGGCAGGCCGGCGACGGTCGAGTACACCGGCGTCAGCGCCTGGGGCAGCTCGGTGCCCGCGGCCTTGACGTTCGGGTGCATCATCTGCCGGCCGACGAAGCCGCCCCGCACCTCGCCGCGCACGCGCACCCGCGCGCCGACCGCCAGCTGCTTCTGCTGCGACGGATAAAAGTTGAAAAAGCGCAGCTGGCAGGTGTCGCTGCCGTCGTCCACCGTCACGATCAGCTGGCGGCGGGGTCGAAAGACGACCTCGCTCTCGGTCACCACCGCCTCGATCTGCGCCATCTCGCCATCGCGCGTGTCGGCCAGGCGCACGATGCGGGTCTCGTCTTCATAGCGCATCGGCAGGTAGAGGGCAAAGTCGATGTCGCGCACCAGGCCCAGCTTGCGCAGCGCGCGCTGCACCGCGCTCAGGCCGGCGCCCGGCGCCTCGACAGGCTTTTCCGGGGGCAGGGACTTGGCGGCGGCGGGCATGGGACAATTCTGCCCGCCTCTTCGGCCTCCCTTCCCTTTCCCTCGCCTCCTTGGCACGGGCCCGTCCGGCCCTCAAGATTCATGCGCGCCTTCACCCTTTCCGATTTCGATTTCGACTTGCCGCCCGAGCTGGTGGCGCAGCATCCCGCCGCCGAGCGCAGCGCCTCGCGCCTGCTCGACGGCACGGCGGAACCGCCCGCCGACCGCATCTTCAAGGCCCTGCCCTCGCTGCTGCGCGCGGGCGACCTGCTGGTCTTCAACGACACCCGCGTGGTCAAGGCGCGCCTCTTCGGCGAGAAGCCCACCGGCGGCAAGCTCGAGCTGCTGGTCGAGCGCGTGCTGCAAGACCACGAGGTGGTCGCCCATATGAAGGTCAGCAAGAAGCCGCCCGTGGGCACCGTGCTCGCCATGACGGGCGGCTTCCAGGCGACGCTGCTGGGCCGCTGGCCCGACGAGCAAGGTGCGCTGTTCCGCCTGCGCTTCGACAGCCCCACGGGCGAGGACCCCTACGCGCTGATGGCGCGCTGCGGCCATGTGCCCTTGCCGCCGTATATCGAGCATGCCGACTCGCAGGAGGACGAGCGCCGCTACCAGACCGTGTTCGCCCGCGTGCCCGGCGCCGTGGCTGCGCCGACGGCGGCGCTTCACTTCGACGAGGCACTGCTTGCCGAGCTCCAGGCACGGGGCGTGCAACGCGCCAGCGTCACGCTGCACGTGGGCGCCGGCACCTTCCAGCCCGTCAAGACCGAGAACATCGCCGAGCACCAGATGCATGCCGAGCGTTACGAGGTGCCCGAGGCGACGCAGCGCGCGATCGCCGAGGCGAAGGCGCGGGGCGGCCGAGTCGTCGCCGTCGGCACCACCACCGTGCGCACGCTCGAATCGTGGGCCAAGAGCGGCGAAGCCAGCGGCGACACCCGCATCTTCATCACGCCGGGCTTCGCCTTTGCGCACGTGGACCTGCTCGTCACCAACTTCCACCTGCCCAAGAGCACGCTCATGATGCTGGTGAGCGCCTTCGCGGGCTACGAGCGCGTCATGGCGCTCTACGCCCACGCCATTCGCGAGCGCTACCGCTTTTTCAGCTACGGCGACGCGATGCTGCTGGCCCGGGCGAACCGACCAAGAGACAACGCATGCTGAATTTCGAACTCCTCGCCACCGATCCCGACAGCCACGCGCGCCGCGGCACCCTCACCCTCAATCATGGCGTGGTGCAGACGCCGATCTTCATGCCCGTGGGCACCTACGGCACCGTCAAGGGCGTGATGCCGCGCAGCCTCGAAGAGATGGGCGCGCAGATCATCTTGGGCAATACCTTCCACCTCTGGATGCGTCCAGGCCTGGACGTGATGGCGAGCTTCGGCGGCTTGCATCGGTTCGAGAGATGGGACAAGCCCATCCTCACCGACTCCGGCGGCTTCCAGGTCTGGTCGCTGGGCGCGATGCGCAAGATCAGCGAGGAAGGCGTGAAGTTCGCCTCGCCCGTCAATGGCGACAAGCTCTTCCTCACGCCAGAGGTCTCGATGCAGATCCAGACCATCCTCAACAGCGACATCGTCATGCAGTTCGACGAGTGCACGCCCTACGACACCCGAGGCCACATCACGACCGAGGCCGAGGCACGCTCGTCGATGGAATTGAGCCTGCGCTGGGCCCGACGTTGCCAGGCCGAATTCGCGCGCCTCGCCAATCCCAATGCCCTCTTCGGCATCGTCCAGGGCGGCATGTACGAGAACCTGCGCGAGGAGTCGCTGGCGCAGCTGGTCGAGCTCGACTTCCCTGGCTACGCGATCGGCGGCGTCAGCGTCGGCGAGCCCAAGGAGGAGATGCTGCGCATCATGGCGCACACGCCGCACCGGCTGCCGGCCCACAAGCCACGCTACCTGATGGGCGTCGGCACGCCCGAGGACCTGGTGGAAGGGGTGGCCCAGGGCGTCGACATGTTCGACTGCGTGATGCCCACGCGCAATGCACGCAACGGCACCCTCTTCAGCCGCTTCGGCGACCTGAAGATGCGCAATGCGCGCCACAAGAACGACCCGCAGCCGATCGATCCAAGCTGCAGCTGCCATGCCTGCGCGGGCGCCTCGGGCGTGCCGTGGAACGAGGGCGGGCGCGAGGGATTCAGCCGCGCCTACCTGCATCACCTGGACCGCTGCGGCGAGATGCTCGGGCCGATGCTCACGACCATCCACAACCTGCACTACTACCTGAACCTGATGCGCGAGATCCGCGCGGCGATCGATGCGGGCGCCTATTCGCAGTTCCGCGCGCAGTTCAAGGCCGACCGCGCGCGCGGCATCTGAGCTACTCCGCGGCGCCTGTCGTCTCGGAGGCCGGCGGCGTGCCGCTGGGCGCGAACAGAAGGATGGCGTCCGGCTCCTTTGCATAGGCGACCAGGCTCGCCGCCGACAACAAGGCGGCGGCAACGGAGGCAAGGTAAAGGCCGGCAGCGGCGTGGCGGCGAAGGAGCTGGCTGAACATGGCTGCAAGTCTCGTATCGAATGCATGGAGCGTAGCCACAAGCCGCGCCCGCGGGAACACGACCTAAGCCATACGCCGCACGCGCGAGGACTTGCGCGCGGACTGGCGCGCCCCCGCCGCGACGTAGAGAATCACTCGGCCGCGCCCACCGCGGCAGCTCCTCCACTCGCACGGACCCCGATCATGACGGCAACGAACTCTCCCTACTCGGCGCGCTATCCATCGCTCGCCGGTCGCAGCGTCTTCATCTCCGGCGGTGCCACCGGCATCGGCGAAGCGCTGGTGCGCGCCTTCCATGCGCAAGGCGCGCATGTCGGCTTCTGCGACATCGACGTCGCGGCTGGCCAGGCACTGGCGGCCAAGCTGCAAGGCGACAACGCCGTGCTGTTCCATGCGTGCGACGTCACCGATGTTGCCGCGCTGCAGGCGGCCATCGCCGCGGTGCGTGCGCGCTACGGGCCGATCCGCGTGCTGCTCAACAACGCCGCCAACGACCGCCGCCACGAGATGGCCGATATCACGAGCGAGGACTTCGATGCGCTGGTGGCGATCAACTTCAAGCACCAGTTCTTCGCGGCGCAGGCCGTGGCGGACGACATGCGCGCAGCCGGCGGCGGATCGATCATCAACTTCGGCTCGATCAGCTGGATGATCAAGGGCGCCGGCTACCCGGTCTACCAGGCGTGCAAAGCCGCCGCTCGCGGGCTTACCCGTTCGCTGGCACGCGACCTCGGCAAGGCCAACATCCGCGTCAATTCCATCGTGCCGGGCTGGGTGATGACCGAGCGCCAGCTGAAGCTGTGGGTCAAGCCCGAGTCCGAGATCCAGATTGACGCCGCCCAATGCCTGCCGGGCCGCGTGATGGCGCAGGACATCGCCAGCATGGCACTCTTCCTTGCGGCCGACGATTCGAGGATGTGCAGCGCACAGGACTACGTGGTGGACGCCGGCTGGACCTGAAGCGGCGGCAGGCCATCGCTCGGGGGCGATGCCGCGACGGTCCCGCAGGCATGGCAGAAGCGCGAGAAGGCACTCTTGCGTGCCTTGCACGCGCGGCAGTGGTCGAACAGGCCGATGCCGCAGTGCGGGCAGAAGTCGATCTCGGTGTTCTTGAGATCCACCGGCCGCTCGCAACCCGGACAGACGCTCTTGGCCAGGCGAGCCAGCGCGGTGTCGTAGCTCAGCTCGTTTCGCCGGACGGTGTCGGGCTGCGCCTCGGCAAGCTTCTGGCGCGCGAGGTAGCGGTTGAGCGCGACGATCGCATAGCGTCCCACCAGCACGGTCAGCACGATGCCGACCGCGTAGCGCACATAACCCCCATAGCTCGGCAGGTAGGGCACCAGCTCGACGAAAAAGGCGAACAGCGCAAAGAAGATGAAGCCCCATACGAAGGGCCACCAGGTGCTCTTGCGTTTCTTCGCGAACAGCCAGCCCGCGATCACCAGCAGCGGCAGGGTCAGGGCCAGTCGGTAGGCGAACACACGCAGTTCGACGCGCCGGTTCTCCGCCTGGAGCGCCTTCCGCGCCGCCTCCTCGAGGACGGCGAGCTTTTCTTGCGCGCTCTGGCGCGCTTGGCGGGCATCGAGCGCAATCTGGCGCTGTGCCCCGACGTCGCGTTCGGCTTCGTTCTCCTTGGTCTTCAGCGCATCGAGCGCCTTGGTGCGGGCGATGAGCTCGGTGTCTTGGTCGGGCTGCGCGGTCACGCGCCGCGTCGCCAGCCAGTTGCCGAAGGTCTCGCGCGAAGTGCGGCTGGCCTGCTGCGCGGCCAGAAGCGCCAGCTCGGCCTGCTCGCGCTCGCGCGTGGCCTCCTGCTCGGTGCGCTGGCTGGTCCGGATGGTCTGGCGCAGCGGCTCGGCCGCCGGGCGGTCGATGAAGTCGTCGAGCGTCAGCGTGCGCTCCACCCGCGGCAGGTCGCCGACGATCGTGCTGCCGAGTCCGATCAGGAAGGTGGCGAACACCAGGGCCACCACCCAAAGGCCGCGGCGGAACCACTTCTCCGACAGGCGCAGGGACTTGCTGCTCATTCAGTTGCTCCGGTTCATCAAAGGTGCCGATTTAAAGGCATCGCTGCCACAGCGTCTTGCTCAGTCGCCCTGCAAGCTGGTCTTCCCGCGGGCTGTGATCGGCGGGCGTGCGCGCCCGCGACCTCATAGACGCAGCGTCACTGGCGCCGCGCCGAGTCCCGCCCTCGGCATCCAGGCGAAGACCGAATCGACCGTCACGGTCTCGATGCGGTCGGAGAAACGCTTCTCGTTGGGATGGTCGTCAAAGGACACATTGGCCGCTCCGACGCGGCCGCCCAAGCGCGTTAGCGGCCCGAGCTTGAGCGTGGTGGGCTCGTAACCCTTGAACTTCAGCCAGGCCTGCGCCTGCCCGCGCGTGCGGATCGTCGCGGGCTCCATGGCCGCGGCCAGCGTCTCGATCGCCCACTGGTTCGACTGCTGGTACCTGTCGCCCCAGGCATAGCTCACGATGCTGTAGGAGGGGATGTGCAGCCGCGTGATGCGCGCGGGCGACTCTTCGAGCGCCGTCCTCAATTGCGCCTGCACGGCGGGTGCAGGCACCACCCAGGCGGCCTCGTTGCGCCACAAGTCATCGAGGAAGAACTCGCCCAGCCCCTGGCGGTAGACCCCCGCTGTCGCCGTGTTGCACTGGTTCAGCTTGTGCACCACGCGCCAGGCGCCCGCCTCGGTCTTGTAGGCCAGGCCCATATGCGAGTAGCGCAGCCCGTACTTGCCCAAGTCCTGCCCCGCGCGCGCCAGCAGCACCACCTGAGCGCCGCTGGCGTCGAGCTGCTGCGCCGTGCGCTGGGCGAGCTCCAGGCCCTTGATGATCGTGGCCGCATTCGGCCGGTGTTCCTCGCAGGAGCGGCCGGCGTGCGCGTTGAGCGGAAACAGGAACAGGCCGGCCAGCACCACCGCCAGCGCGGCTGCGATCAGGTGCATCATCGACCGCAATCCGCGACCTACGCGCGGCACGCGGCTTCGGTACTCGATCTCGTAGTTGCCGAAGTTGGTGGGGATGCGCTTCACGACAGCCTCTCGTTGTAGAGCAGCGCGCGGCCGATCGCGTTGGGCACGAAGGCCAGCACCTCGCCGGCCGCCGACAGCACGATCCCGCTACCGATCACGCTGACCGTCACCACGGTGCCGGCCACGACCGCGCTGCCATGGACGGCACGGCCCAGCACCTTGACGCTGGCGCGGGCGCCGTCGGATGCACGCTCCAGTAGATAAACGGTGCCGTCCGCCGAGGCCTCGACCGCCACCACGGTGAGCGTCGACCCAGCCACCGACAGCGCCGCCGGCAAGGCCACCACCGCGCTCGCCGCGCTGCCGGCCAGCGAGGCGGTCCCGACGACCGAGGCCACAGGCAGCAATGAAATCGCGGCCGAGGCCTCGCTCTGCGCATGAACCTGAAGCGGGGCGGCAACGCCCGCCAGTGCAGCACAGGCTGCGATCAACGCCGTGACAAAGGACTTCTTCATGATGTGTTCTCCGGAATGAGGGGTTTGAAGTCGGTGCGCCGTCATTCGCCGCGGCCTGCTTCGGCGCGGGCTTCGCGTCGGCCCTGAAGGCGCGCTTCGACGAGGTCGGCCTCGTGACGGTCTCGGAGGGTCTTGGCCAGCGTGAAGGCGCTGCTGATCAGGAACATCCAGCTCACGCCGAGGAAGGCCTTGTAGGTCTCGCTGATGTCCATGCGCAGCAGGCCCCAGCCGGTCAGGCTCATGGCGGTGAAGAAGCCGCCCCAGACCACCAGCTTCCACATCGGCGTGTCGCCTGCGCCGGGGATTGCACCGTGCTGGTTGTCGCGCACGAACTTCGCCAGCACGAAGGCTGCCGACAGGCAGAACACGTAGCCCATCACCATGAAGGCCCGATCCAGCGCTTGCCCCGGCAGCCAGCCGAGGCCGGTGGCGCAGAGGAACACGGCCAGCCCGAAGGAGATCCAGACTTGGACCTGCCAGGCTCGGGTATCGCGCTGGATGGAGACGGTGGGTGTAGTGGGTTGCATGAATGCCTCGCGGCGTAGTGAAGGTGCGCGGATGATGGTTCGCGCCTTCGCTGCGGGGTTCAAATTCCTGCACTGGTGGCGGCTCTCGCCGCCCCGGGTATCTTCAATCGATACCGATGCGCTGCCGGCGCCGCAACAGGTCTTCGCGCGTGAAGGGCCGCTCGGTGCCGGCGAGCCGCACGGCGAGCAGCCCGAGCGCGTCCTGCGTGGGCGCCGGCGTTCCGGGACGCAGGAACAGCAGCGGCGAGACGATGCTGATCAACAGCAGGACCCAGTGAAGGCGTGGCGGCCGGTGATACTGCCGCCACAGGAAGAGCGCGCTGACGGCGGCGCCCAGCGCGAACCCGGCCGCCACTTCCGATTTGGAATGGGCATAGATCGCCAGCCTCGACAGTCCGATGAGCCCGGCAAAGGCCCAGCCGAATGTGGCAGCCGAGGCGCGCACGCGAGGCTCCCAGTGCGCGGCGACCAGCCAGAAGGCCACCGGCCAGACGCTGGCCGAGAGCATGGTGTGGCCGCTGATGCCGGTGAAGTTGAGCATCGCGCTGCCGATACCCCAGCCCATGAAGGCGATCTTGGAAGCCGCCACCAGAGCACCCGCCGAACCGAACAGCACGAGCCAACGCCATGCGATCGGCCGCGTGACCGTCCGCACGCCCAGCCACACGGCAATCCACGCTGCGACCGGCAGCAGGAAGCCGCTGTCACCGAACCAGGTGATCGAATGCCAGAAGCCGTCGGGCAAAAAGAACATCAGCTCGGCTGGCCGGTCAGCAGCCCGCCCACGCGCCGCTGCAGGACCTCCGGCTGCACCTCGGCGCGCGCCATCGCGCTGCCGACATGGAGCCCGACCCGACTGAAGAAGCCGCGCCGAAAGGGACGCACCATCGCCACGCGCTCGCCGTCGCGCACCTCGATGCGGCTGAAATAGGAGCCCCAGAGGTTGGTCAGCGCCATCGGGATCACCGGCACGTCGATGCCCTCGGCGCGAGCGTGTTCGAGGATCTTCATCACGCCACCCTTGAAGGGCTGCAGCGTGCCGTCGCGCGTGATGGCGCCCTCGGGGAATATGGCGAGCAGATCGCCCTCGCGCAGCACCTGCACGGCACTGGCGAAAGCCGCCTCATAGGCCGTCGGGTTTTCCTTTTGGGATGCGATCGGAATGGCCTTGGCCAAGCGAAACAGCCAGCCGAGCACCGGCACGCGGAAGATGCGGTGGTCCATGATGAAGCGGATCGGCCGCGGGCTGGCGGCCATCAGCAGCACGGCGTCGATGAAGCTCACATGGTTGCAAACCAGCACGGCGGCACCTTCGGCCGGGATGTGCTCCTCCCCCTTCACGTCGAAGCGGTAGACCACGTGCGATAGCAGCCAGGCGGAGAAGCGCAGCAGATACTCCGGCACCAACATGAAGATGTAGAAGGCAACCACCGCGTTGGCGATGCCGGTGAAGAGGAAGATCTGCGGAATCGTGAAGCCGGCCTTGAGCAGCGCGCCTGCGATCACCGCGCTGGCGATCATGAAGAGGGCATTGAGGATGTTGTTGGCGGCGATGATGCGTGCGCGGTGCGTGGGCTGGCTGCGCAGCTGGATCAGTGCGTACATCGGCACGCTGTAGAGTCCGGCGAAGAGCGACAGCAGGCCCAGGTCGGCCATCACCCGCCAGTGGGCCGGCTGGGCCAGGAAACCGGTCAAGCCCATCTCGCTGGCAGCCGACAGGCCACGCGATGCGAAGTACAGGTCGATGGCGAACACGCTCATGCCGATCGCACCGAGCGGTACCAGGCCGATCTCCACCTGACGCCGGCTGAGCGTCTCGCACAGCAGCGAGCCGATGCCGATGCCGATCGAGAACACCACCAGCAGCAGCGAGGCCACCTGCTCGTTGCCGTGCAGCACCTCCTTGGCGAAGCTCGGGAACTGGCTCAAAAAGACGGCGCCGAAGAACCACATCCACGAAATGCCCAACAGGGAGCGGAACACCACCAGGTTGCCGTGCGCCAGCCGCAGATTGCGCCAGGTCTCGCTGACCGGATTCCAGTTGATCAACAAGCCCGGATCGGTCGCCGGAATGCGCGGAATCGCCTGCGCCACGCCCCGCCCCACCAGCGCCAGCAGCAGGCAAGCCACGGCCACTGTCGTGTGGCCGATGCCCGGAAGTGCGACCAACAGGCCGCCGGCCACCTGCCCCAGCAGGATGGCGATGAAGGTGCCCATCTCGACCATGCCGTTGCCGCCGGTGAGCTCGCGCGCATCGAGCACCTGCGGCAGGTAGGCGAACTTGACCGGCCCGAAGAGCGTCGAATGCAGCCCCATCAGGAAGACACAGGCCAGCAGCAGCACCGCGTCGGCGCGCATGAAGCCCCAGGCGGCCAGCACCATGATCGCGATCTCGAGATTCTTGACGAAGCGAATCATCTTCGTCTTGTCGTATTTGTCGGTGAGCTGCCCGGCCGTCGCCGAGAACAGCAGGAAGGGCAGGATGAACAGCGCGCCGATCGCCAGCCCCGCCATCGCGGGCGGCATCCAGCTCAGTTGCAGCTGGTAGGTGACCATCACCGTGAAGGCGAACTTGAACAGGTTGTCGTTCGCCGCCCCTGCGAACTGCGTCCAGAAGAAGGGTGCGAAGCGCCGCTGCCCGAGCAGGGCGAACTGGTTGGCGTGCGCGTTCGGCGTGGGCGCGCTGGATGCAACGGAGGCGTCGGCGGGTGTCGTCATTCGAATCGCCCTGGCGGGCTCCTTCAGGCCGTCACGGCGGCCGCGCCCGGATTGTGCCGCAGCGTCTGGCGGCCCATGGCCTGCAGAGCGTGAAGCACGGGCAGCGCCGCCAATGCCGCCGTCAGGTGCTTGAGGCTGTGGCCGGCCAGCAGGTGATGCGTTGCCTCGTAGATGGCACGGTCGGACAGCTCGAACAGCTTGGCCAGCGCATAGAAGAAGATCACCCAGCCCAGCCGCAGGCCGATGGCGCCCGGTGCGGGCTGCCGGACGAGCGCCAGCACGAGCACCAGCAGCATGCCGCCGAACTGGACCAGTGCCCACGGCATCACGTTGCCCGTTTCCTGGCAGACGGCCACCGCCAGCAAGCCGGAGCCGAGCACGAACCAGGCCGCCGGCCAGCCGGCGCGCGCGCTCACCCTTTCGCAGACAGCGCAGCCGATCAGCCCGGCAAAGGCCACCGTCATTCCGGCACGGTCCGCCGCCAGGCGCAGGGCGTCGGGTTGCAGGTGGTAGAAGGCCGAGCCGGCGGCCGTGATGACCAGGCCGGCGAAGAACATCCAGGCGCAGTCGAGCAGGTTGACGGGCGGCTGGGCCACCGCGTGGTGCAGCGGCACCGCGTCCTGCACGTGCTCGTGCGCCTGGTCGTGCCAGTGGAGCCAGCGCAAGCCCCAGACGCCCAGCGCCGCGAAGGGCAGGTTGCTCAGCACGTCCATCGCGTGGGGAAGGCCGAACCAGTCGCGCTCATCGGCAAAGGGGGCGCCACCCGTCCCCGGCGAAGGCAGCGATGGCCCGGCGACTGCCAGCAGCAGAAGCAAGGCGAAGAAGAAGAACAGAACACGTTCGCGGGGGGAGAGGAGCGTGAGGGGCATGGCGGTTCCCGGTGAGAGGTCGGTGCGGCGGAATGTAGGTTGTCAACCTCCGAAGGAGCATCGAGAATCGATACGGAGTACTTTTTCACGCCCGCCGGTATCGAAAACCAATACCCGATCCATGAGCACCACCATCGACCTCGTCCAGGCTCTCAAGAACGAGCTGAAGACCGCCCACATGACCTATGCGGACCTCGCCAAGTCGCTGGACATGGCCGAGTCCAGCGTCAAGCGCATGCTCGCCAAGGGCGACATGCCGCTCACGCGGGTCGATGCGATCTGCCGGGCGCTGAAAATCGACTTCGCCGAACTGGCGCGGCGCGTCGCCGATGCACAGCCGCTGCTCAAGGAGCTGACGCTCGAGCAGGAAAAGGCGGTGGTCAAGGACAAGAAGCTGCTGCTCCTGGCCATCTGCGTGCTCAGCCAGTGGACGCTGGAGCAGATCGTCGCCGCCTACCGGATCAGCGAGGCCGAATGCATCGGCTACCTGGCACAGTTGGACCGCATCGGCATCATCGAGCTGCGACCACTCAACCGCTACCGGCTCAAGCTCGCCAAGACCTTCCGCTGGCGCCCCCACGGGCCGGTGATGGACTTCTTCCGCGAAAACGTGGTGCTGGACTACTACCGCGGCGGCTTCGACGGGCCGGCCGAGGGCCTGCTGCTGGTGCACGGCTCGATCAGCAAGAGCCTGGCCCCGGCCTTCCTCGACCGCCTGCAACGCGTGGCCCAGGATTTCGCCCAGCAGCACCAGACCGACCAGAAGCTCTCGCCCAAGGAGCGCGAGGGCTACACGCTGCTGCTGGGCATGCGCAACTGGGAGTTCGAGCTCTTCACCCGACTTCGCCGGGCCTGAGGCGATCGAGATCGAGGCGGCAGGGCACCCGCAGCCACGCTTGGTGACATGGCCCGGGCCGCCTACAATCCGCCCCACTGCAGGAGAGCGGGCCGCTGCGAGGCGGCCCCACCGAAGGCGCAAACTCCCATAAACGCTCAGGTCGGCTCGCAACCACGAGCCTGTACTGCACCAACTGTCAAAGCCGTCTGGAGAGCCGTCGCGCCACGCGACGCACCGAAGGAGCAAGTCCGCTGCGGGCGCAGCGGATGAATCTCTCAGGTACCGAGGACAGGGGGAGCGGCAACTCGGACGCGTGCGCCGGTTGCTTTTTTCTTTTTCACGAGCTTCCATTGCTTTCGTCGCGTCCGAGCGTTGCAACCTGAAAGGTTCCTGCAATGCGCGTGATCGTTCTCGGCGCCGGCCTGCTCGGCGTCACCTCGGCCTATTACCTCCGCCAACTCGGCCACGAAGTGACCGTGATCGACCGGCAGGCCAAGCCGGCCGCCGAAACCAGCTTCGCCAACGGCGGCCAGATCTCGGTGAGCCATGCCGAGCCCTGGGCCAATCCCGGCGCACCGCTCAAGCTGCTGCAATGGCTGGGCAAGGAAGATGCGCCGCTGCTCTTCCGCCTGCGCGGCGACCTGCGCCAGTGGCTCTGGGGCCTGGCCTTCCTGCGCGAATGCACGCCGGCGCGCACCCGCCGCAACATCGAGCAGATCGTGCGCCTGGGCACTTACAGCCGGGATCTGCTGCAGCAGCTGCGCCGCGACAAGGGACTGCAGTACGAGCAGCGCACCCAAGGCATCCTGCACTTCTACACCACGCAGAAGGAGTTCGACGGCGCGCTCAAGCCGGCCGAGCAGATGCGGGCCCTCGGCTGCGAGCGCCGCGTGGTCTCGGCCGACGAGGCGGTGCGCATCGAGCCGGCGCTGGCCCACATCCGGCCCCAGCTGGCCGGCGCCACCTACACGGCCGAGGACGAGTCGGGCGATGCGAACCGCTTCGCGCGCGAGCTGGTCGCGCTGGCCGCGGCCGACGGCGTGCAGTTCCTCATGAGCCACACCGTCACCGCACTGCGTGAGGCGGGCGGGCGCATCGACCACGTGGAGGCCACCGACAGCGAGGGCCGCTTCCAGCGCATCCGCGGCGATGCCGTCGTGCTGGCGATGGGTTCGCTGTCGCCGCTCTACGCCGCGCCGCTGGGCATCCGGCTGCCGATCTACCCGGCCAAGGGCTACTCGGTCACGCTGCCGGTGAAGGACGCCACGAAGGCACACCAGGTCTCGCTGACCGACGACGAGTACAAGCTGGTTTTCTCGCGCTACACCTCGGAAAGCGGCGACCGGCTGCGCATCGCGGGCACGGCCGAGCTCAACGGCTACGACCGCGACCTCAATCGCGTGCGCTGCGAGGCCATCGTGCGGCGCGTGGAAGCGCTCTTCCCCGGTGCCGGCGACACGTCGCGCGCGCAGTTCTGGACGGGCCTGCGTCCCGCCACGCCCAGCAATGTGCCGCTGATCGGCCGCACGCGCCTGCCCAACCTGTTCCTCAACACCGGCCACGGCACGCTGGGCTGGACCCACGCCTGCGGCTCGGGGAGATCGATCGCGCGCATCGTGAGCGGGCTGAAGCCCGAGGTCGACTTCGCTTTTGCCGGCGCCTGAGGCTCAGTCGCGCATCAGCGCCTGCATCAGCGCGCGCAGGATGGCCAGCGCCGGCGCCTCGGTGCGCCGGCGCAGGGTGACGAGGCCGAAGCGCGCCACGCCATCCATCGGCGGATCCATCTTCAGCTCGACCAGGCCGGGCGCCGCCGCGCGGATGGCCAGCAGCACCGCATCGCTCTGGCGCACCACCTCCACCAGGCTGGGGACCTCCTCGCATTGCAGGGTCACGCAGTGCGCGGGATGCGCCTGCGGGCCGTAGGCCTCGACCAGGGTGCGCGCCACCTCGTCGCTCAGCGGCGTGGAGGCGATCGGGTAGCGCTGCACCGCCTCGAAAGCCACGGAACGCAGCCGCGCGAGCGGATGGCCGCGGCGGCACAGGAAGGTACCGCGCATCTCGCGCACCAGGCCGAGTTCGAGATCGGGCGCCGGCTCCAGCGAGCGCGCATCGACCACCAGCGCATCGAGGCTGCGCTCGCGCAGCGACTGCACGAGCAAATCTGTGCCGCCGCGCGCCACCGCCACGCGCATCCTCGGGTGATGCTTCGCCATGTGCATCAGGAAGGGCGTCATCAGCATCGCGCCCGGGCCGGAGCCCATGCCGATGCGCACCGTGCCGCCCTCCCCTTCACGCAGCCGCCGGCCGCTGTCGCGCAGCTCGTCGGCCTCGGAGACCAGGTGGCGCGAGCGCTCCAGCACCTCGCGGCCGAAGGCGGTGAGCTCGTTGCTGCGGCCCACGCGGTCGAACAGTGGCATGCCGAGCTCATCCTCCAGCGCACGGATGCTGCGGCTCAGGGCCGGCTGGGTCAGATGCAAGGCCTGCGCGGACTTGCTGAAGGAGCCTGTGTGGGCCAGCGAGATCAGATGCCTGAGTTGGACCAGCGTCATGGCGAAGGCCTGCGAAGAGCTGCATTGAACTCATGCTAATGCAGCCAACAATGCATTGGACGTCAACAGTACCCGCTCCTAGCATTCGTCCGCATCCGGCAATCGCGCCGGCGCCCCACCCGGAGTTCCACCGATGACATCGTTCTTCCAGCGTTCGCATCTCCTCGCCTGTGGCCTGTTGCTGGCCGTGGGCGCGGCCTTCGCCCAGAGCTACCCCGCCAAGCCGGTCACCCTGATGGTCCCGTATCCTGCCGGCGGGCCGTCCGATGCCTTGGCGCGCATCTTTGCCACCCCGTTGGGCAAGGAGCTGGGCCAGCAGGTGCTGGTCGAGAACCTCGGCGGCGTCAGCGGTGCGATGGCGGCACAGAAGGTGCTGGCGGCGCCGCCCGATGGCCACTACATCTTCCAGGGCTCTGCCAACGAGGTGATCCTCTCGCCGCTGGCCAATGCGGCCGTGAAGCTCAAGACCGAGGACTTTCGCCTGGTGCATCCGGTGGCCGATGCGGTGATGGTGTTCGTCGCCCGCAAGGACCTGCCGGCCAACAGCGTGGACGAGCTGATCGCGCTGGCCCGCAAATCGACCGACCAGCCGCTCTCCTACGGCAGCGTGGGCGTCGGCTCGCTCTACCACCTGATCCTGGAGAAGGTGCAGCAGGATGCCGGCATCAAGCTGATGCACGCACCCTACAAGGGCAATGCGCCGCTGCTGCAGGACCTCGGCGGCGGGCAGGTCGACTTCGCCGTGCTGGTCTACAGCGCGGCCATGGGCGCGCTGGCCGAGCAGGGCCGGCTCAAGGTCATCGGGCAGCTGGGCACCCAGCGCTCCGAGCTGCTGAAGAACGTGCCCACCGCGAGCGAAGGCAAGGAGCTGAAGAACTTGAGCTACAAGATCTGGAGCGGCTTCATGGTGCCGAAGAACACGCCGGAGGACGTCGTGCAGAAACTGCACAAGGCCATCGGCGCGACCCTGAAGGACCCTGCGGTGCGCACGCAGCTCGCGGCCCAGACTCAGGTCGCGTCGCCACCGATGTCGCTGGCCGAATCGACCAAGTTCTTCGAGGCCGAGACCGCGCGCTACCGGGATATCGCCAAGTCCATCCACCTGCAACCGCAGTAAGCCGAATCATGAGCACGCTCCTCGAAGACCTGCACGCGCGGGCCGATGCCTTCATCGACATCCGCCGCGACATCCACCGCCATCCCGAGCTCGGCTTCGACGAGCACCGCACCTCCGCGCTGGTCGCCGAGCGGCTCGAAGCCTGGGGCTACCAGGTCGAACGCGGCCTCGGCGGCACCGGCGTGGTCGGACGGCTGGTGCGCGGCGACGGCGAACGCCGCCTGGGCCTGCGCGCCGACATGGACGCCCTGCCCATCGACGAAAGCACCGGCCTCGCCTACGCGAGCAGCCACGCCGGCGTGATGCATGCCTGCGGCCATGACGGCCACACCGCGATGCTGCTCGCCGCCGCGCACCACCTGGCCGAGCGCGGGCGCTTTTCCGGCACGCTGAACCTGATCTTCCAGCCGGCCGAGGAGGGCGGCGGCGGCGCCTTGCGCATGATGGAGCAGGGGCTGTTCGACAAATACCCCTGCGATGCCATCTTCGCGATGCACAACATGCCCGGCTTGCCGCAGGGCCGGCTGGCGCTGCGCGACGGGCCGGCGATGGCCTCCTCCGACTACGCGACCGTCACGCTCACGGGCGTCGGCGGCCACGGCGCAATGCCGCATCGCACGGCCGACCCGATCGTGGCGGCGGCGAGCATCGTGCTGGCGCTGCAGACCATCGTGTCTCGCAACATCGACCCTCTGCAGATGGCGGTGGTGACGGTGGGCGCCATCCACGCCGGCAAGGCCAACAACGTGATCCCGCAGGGCGCCACGCTGGAGCTCAGCGTGCGCGCGCTCGACCGCGAGGTCCGCGTCAGGCTCGAGCAGCGCATCAAGGCGCTGATCGCGGCACAGGCCGAGAGCTTCGGCGTGCAGGCGCGCATCGACTGGCGGCCCGGCTATGCCGTGCTGGTCAACACGCCGGAAGAAACCGCCTTCGCGCGCGAGGTGGCGCTGGAACTGCTGGGCCCCGAGCGGGTCACGCTGCAGGGCCCGGCGCTGCCCGGCAGCGAGGACTTCGCCTTCATGCTGGAACGCGTGCCCGGCAGCTACCTGCTGATCGGCAACGGCGAAGGCGACAGCCACGGCGCCTGCATGGTGCACAACCCCGGCTACGACTTCAACGACGGCAACGTGGCGATCGGCGCGGCCTACTGGGTGCTCCTGGCCGAGCGCTTTCTGCGCTAGTCGTTCGCTGCAAACACCGTCAGCACGCCGGTATAGCCATACAGGTGGTGCCGCGCGATCTCCCCCGCGGCGAAGAAGCCGACCAGCGGCACATCGCCCAGGGCATGGCGCACGATCTGCAACTCGGCGCCGGGCGCACCGAAGTGCGGGCCACCGCGCCCCGAGCAGCTCACGTACACCGCGCCCGCGATGCGGCGCGCCGGATGGGGCGCGGCCTCGGCCTCGCCGGCCGCCACCGCACGCGCGGTGGCGAGCGTCTGCTCCTGCGGCTCCAGCTCCTCGCGGATCTCGGCGCAGATGCGCATCAGGTCGGCGCGCGCCGCCTGTGCGTTGCGGCGCACGAAGCTCATGCGCATGCCGGCCTCGGCCACATCGGCGATCGCGATGCCGCGGCGCGTGGGATCGAGACCGATGATGTGGCGCACCAGCACGTCGGCGCCCAGGTCGCCGGTGCGCCGGATGCCGTCGCTGCCCGCGTCGACCAGGCCCACCAAAGTGCCGCGCACCGCCTCGATCGCTTCCTGCGGTGCTTCCAGCGAGACGCGCAGCTCGGCCAGCAGCACGTCCAGCGCCGGCTCGCCGTCTAGCCTGAGCAGCAGGTTGCCCTCGGCCTCGGTAATCTCGCGCTCGCGCGACACCGGCTGGCAGCCCTGGGTGACGCGCGACACCAGGCGAACGCCCTCACCGAAGACCACCCCGGACAGCCCTCCCGAGAACACGCCGCCCGCGGCGCCATGGCCGCGGATGTTGCCGTTGCCGCCGATGGCGAACTGCAGGGCGTCGCCCCGGCCCGAGGACAGGCCGCCGAAGAGGTAGCCGGTATCTGTGCGCCCGGCCATCTCGGCCACCAGCTCGGTGAGGTCCGGCGTGCCAGGGTCGGCATGCACCAGCGCCGTGTGAGCCGCGAAGCCGCTCATCTCCGAGCCGGCCAGCGGCGCCACGCCCGAGAACACGCGGTACTGGTCGCTCGGAAGCATGCACAGCATGACGGACAGCGCCGGCTCGTCGATGTACTCGGCGTTGTTGGCCGAGATGCCGACAGCGACGGTGCCCGACCAGTCGGTGATCTCGGGCAGCTCGGCACCCAGGTGATCCAGGATCTCCTGTGCCTCGGTCCCATAGTGATCCGTGATGTAGAGCAGGCCGAGCGTGGGCGAGTGCGCATAGTCCGGCAGCGCCATCTGCGCCCGGAGTTGCGCGAGCACCAGCCCGGCTGCCATGCGCCATTGGGGATGGGTGGCGTGGCCCGTGGGAAACAGCTTCATGGACTCGGACTCCCCGGCAACGTGGTTGGAAATCAGCGCTGGCGCGTTCGCTTGGCGCTCGTCGTCTTCTTGGCCGCGGCCGGCGCTTTCTTCGCGGCAGTCGCCGTCTTGCGTGCCGGCGTGCGCGCGGCCGCGCCCGTGGCCTGGCCGACCGCCTCCGCCAGCGGCTGGCCCGCGGCGGGCACCTTCATCTGCGAGGCGTCCTTCAGGGCCGAACTGGCGATCTGCTGGAACTGCTGCGTGAGCGCCCCCCACCACTGAAGCGGGTCCACCACGCCGGCATTCGCGGCCTCCGGCGCGGCGGGGCCGTTGGATCGCTTGGCCTTGGCGGCGCGCTTGGGCGCCGGCACTTCGACCGCCTCCTCCGGCTCGGCGGCTTCTTCCGGTTCGGCGGCTTCTTCCGGTTCGGGTTCGGGTTCAGGCTCGGGCGCCTGCGCGCGAGGTGCGGGTGCCGCCGAGGCGGCCGGGGCCGGCGGCGTCGCGGCCGACCGCGTGAAGGCGTTCGCCAGATCTTCCATGCGCAGGTTCATGCCGCGCAGGGTGGACAGCGTCATCTTCTGCACCTCCAGCGCCTGGATGGTGGCCTTGAGCGCATGACCGTTCTGCTCCAGCCAGTACTGCACGGTCTTGAGCTCCTGGATGCGCTTGTCGACCTCCTCGACGCTGAGCGTCGGCGCAACCCAGCTCGACAGGCTCGGCATGCCCGGCACGGCGCTGTTCCCGCCGCCCGACGCGCCGCTCGCAAGACTCTGGAGAAAGTCGAATCCCGGAACGAACTGGCTGAAGGCGAAGGGCTTGGCGTCGCTCATGGGGCGGTCTCCTGCGAGGGGGTTTTTGTGTCCGGGCAGCTTACTCCATGCGCAGGGCCCTGGGGCCTCTCAGTGCTTGTGCGCGCCGCTCGCGGGCGCGACGGGTCCGGCCAGCACCGGCACCTTCAGGTCGAGCGTGCTCTTCTGCCCCTTGGCGTCCTCGAAACGCAGCGTCAGCGGCACGGTGCTGTCCCTGGCCAGGGGCTGCTTCAGGTCCATGAGCATCAGGTGATAACCGCCGGGCTTGAGCTCGACGGTCTGCCGGGCCGGCAGCGCGAGCCCGCCCTCCACCGCACGCATGCGCATGGTGTCGCCTTCCATCTTCATCTCGTGGACCTCGGCGACGCCGGCCACGGGCGTGGACGCGCCGACCAGTCGCGCGTCCGCGGGTGCTTTGAGCTTCATGAAGGCGCCGGTGCCGCTCTGGCCGGGCACCGAGGCGCGGACCCACGCATCGCGCACATCGACGGCGGCAGCACCCGGCAAGGGCGCCTGGGCCAGCGCGCCGGCAGCCCCCGCGAGCAGAAAAACGGCGGCGAGGCCCCGGCGAAAAAAGAATGGCTTGTCGTTCATGGCATGGCTCCTATTGGGCAAGTGTGAATCAAAGGTCGAAGCGGAGTTCAGCGCTGTAGGTGCGCTGGGGGTAGGGGTGGAAATTCCAATACTGCTCGTTGTTGGCGTTGTCGATGCCGAAGGCGGCCGACCAGCGCTTGTCGATGCGATAGACGACCCGCAGGTCGACCGTGAAGTACCTGCTGGCGCCGAAGTAGGCATCGGCGTTGACGTCGCTGTTGTCCAGGTTCGAGTACTGGCGGCCGCTGTAGCGCGCCGCCACGGTGAAGGCCCAGCGCGCATCGGGCTTGTAGGTGGCGTAGACGGTGGAGCGCCAGCGCGGCACGCGCGGCTGCCGCTTGCCCACGCTCGCCGGAAAGGCGGCGTTGGCCACGACCTTCGAATCGGCGTAAGTGAGGCTGCTGCCGAGCTCCAGCCCTTTGATGAAGACGTCCTGCCCGGTGTAGGCCAGCTCCAGGCCGGTGGTGCGCACCTTGTCGATGTTCTGCACGCGCGAAACGGTCGAGTTGGCGATGAGCTGGTTGTAGAGCGCATCCTGGGTGGTCTCGTGGAACAGCGTGGCGCGCGCCAGGCCATTGCCCAGGTCCTTCTCGGCCGAGAGCTCGCCGGTCCACGATTTCTCCGGCTTCAGGTTCGGGTCGTTGATGAAGGACAGCGCCCCGCCCGAAGTCGCGCCGTAGAGCTCGCCCACGGTCGGGTAGCGCACCGCGCGACCCACCGAGGCCTTGAGCACCGTGTCCTTGGACATTTGCCAGGCGAGCGCGGCCTTGGGCGACAGGTCCGATTCGCTGCGCGCGGCGTAGACCTGCGAGCTGCCTGCCGTGGCGGTGAAGCCGTCCTTGGCCTGCCAGTGCTCGTAGCGCAGGCCCAGCACGGCCTTCCATCGCGGCGAGAAGCCCCAGCTGTCCTGCACCCAGGCGCTCTGCGTCTGCGCGCGGCCGCCCACATGGCTGACCAAGGCCTGGGGCAGGACCGGCCCGTCCAGCCAGCTGACCAGCACGTTGTTCCTTGCGATGGCGAGCTGGTATGCATCGCGGCCGATGCCGAAGTCGACGATGTGCGCGCCGCCCATGCCCTGCGGCCGCCAGGTGCCTTTGGCGGCCAGCGTGTTCCAGCCGGTGCCGTCCTGGTCCTGCAGCGTGCCGGCGCCGCCGACGGCAGCCAGGGGCAGCGCGACCGTGGGCGCGCGCTGCTGGTCCTTGGCGTAGTCGTACAGGCTGGCCGCCACCTCCCAGTCCCACTCGCCCCGCGTGTTGCTCTTGACGGAGAGGCCGTGCATGTAGTGCGTCTGGCGGTCGCTGGTCAGGGGAAAGGCGGTGGGTGCCAGCGTATGGCTGCGCCCGCCGATGTTGACCGGCCCGCTGTAGACGGGCTGGCCGGCAGCATTGACCAGATAGCTCTCGGGCCGGCCCTCCGAGCTGTTCTGCCACCAGCCCAGTGTGTAGGTGGCACGCACGGTGGGCGAGAAGTCGTAGGCCAGCTTGAGCTTGGCATGGTCCTGCACCGTGTGGTACGCCGTGCCGGTGCCCAGGATGTACCACGGGGTATTGGTGGTGTTCAGGCCCGGCACCGCGCCGAAGACCGGTGGGCCGCCGCGGCCCGGCGCGCCCGAGGCGACGGTGGCGGTGGTGAAGGTCAACGGCTGCCCGCGGCTGTCGGTGCGGTTGATGTCGATCCACCACGACCAGTCGCCGCTCCTGCTGCCCAGCGAGGCGCTGCTCTGCCAGCCGTCGAAGGTCTTGTGCGTGCCGTACAGAGCGAAAGGCTGCGAGAAGTAGCCGGCCTTCACATGCGCTTCGAGCTTCGTCGGCATGCGCGTCACATAGTCGACCACCGCGCCGGCCGAGTTGCCGGGGTAGGCGGCGGAGAAGGGACCGTACATCACGTCCACGCGCTCGATCTCTTCGGGCGTGACCAGGCCCCAGCGCGGCGCGTAGTTCGTGCCGTTGGCAATGCCGTTGCCCAGGTAGTTGGACAACAGGATGCCGTCCGCATAGACCGCCGAGCGCGCGCTGTTGCCGGTGCCCGAGGCGCGGGTCGACAGGATGGCGTGGTTGTAGTCGCCGATGTAGCGCTTGCGCACCAGGAGGCTGGGCAGGTACTTGAGCGCGTCCTCGCTGTCGGTGGCGTTGACGCGGGTTTCGATCTCCTCGCGCGTCACGCCTTCGATGGTGGTGGGAATCTGCGCGGGCAGCGAGGTCGGCTGGCCCCCGGTGACGGTCACCACGCCGAGCGACTTGATGCGCTCGGGCGCCTGCTCGTCGACAGCGGCCGAAGGGGTCTGGGCGAGCCCGGGCCCGGCCAGCCATGGGAAAGCTGCGCCCACGGCGAGCGACAGCACGGTTTTCTTGTTCATGGAAAGCGCTCCTCGGCGCCTCGGAGCGCCGGTGCATTGCAAGGAGATCCGCAAGCACGCGCCGGAAGGGGCGCAGGCTCGCTACGAGATCGACGGCAACCTCAGAGCGCGGGCGGCCCGCGGGCGGGCAGCGGGGCCGCGGTGGCTGCGGCAATGCGCGCGGCCGGGATGGGCCGGACCGCGTGGCCCAGCGGGAGGGGATGCGCCAGCGTCGCGACCCGCTTCGGCGGCGGCGCGCCGGTCAGCAGGCACAGCGGGCAGTCCATGTGGGTGGCGCCCAGTTCCTTCGCCCCGTCCTCGGTCTGGACCACCGCCTTGACGGCGCCGGCGCTGGAGCACACCAGCTCCAGCGTCTGCGGATGCACGATCGGCGAGGCGATCGCCGCGCCCAGCGACAGCGCGAACCACAGCAGCACGAGGCGGCCGAGGTGGTGGGCGTGGCGCAGGCAGGACATGGGGTGGCGATTATCGGGGAGATGAGGTCTCGGCGGCTTGGCGCGGCCTCAGCCCGCCCAGGCCTGCGTCGGTTCGTTGGCCTGGGCGCCGACCCGGCCCGAGTCGAGTTCGTCCAGGCGGCGTGGCGCAGGGCTCCACTCAGCCGTCCAGCGCCGCCGCGAAATCGGCGATGAGCTCGCTCTCGCGCTCCAGGCCGACCGAGACGCGGATCAATCCTTCCGCAATGCCCATCTCGGCGCGCTTGTCCGGCCCGGCTTCCCAGAAGATCGTGGGAGCGACCGGAATGATCAGGGTGCGCGTGTCCCCCATGCCCGTGGCCTTGACGGGGATCTGCAGCCGATTGATGACCGGGATGCAGGCCGCCGCATCGCGCAGCTCGAAGGACAGCAGCCAGGCACCCGCGCCGAACAGTGTGCGCGCCATCGCATGCTGCGGATGCGATTCGAGCATCGGGTAGTACACGCGCGCCACGGCCGGGTGGGCTTCCAGGAAGCGGGCCAGCGCCAGCGCGGTCGCGCTGGTCTGCGCCACCCGCAGCGCCAGGGTCTCGGCGCCCACGGCGATGCGGTGGGCATGGTCCGCGCTGAGGGTGCCGCCCAGGTCGCGCAGGCCCTTCTTGCGCAGCTGCGTCAGGCCCCACTGCTTCGCGTCGCCCTGGCGATAGCCCTCGAAGATGTTGGGACAGGCCTGCCAGTCGAAAAGACCGGTGTCGGTCACCGCACCGCCGAGCGCATTGCCGTGGCCGGCGATGGTCTTGGTCAGGGAGTTCAGCGACAGGCTGGCGCCCACCGTCCGGGGCCGGAACAGTGCGGGCGAGCTGATGGTGTTGTCCACCACGTAGACCAGCCCGCGCTCGGCGCAGACCCGGCCGATGCCCGGCAGGTCCGGCACCTGCGTGCCCGGGTTCGCGATGGTTTCGACGAAGACCATGCGCGTGCCGGGCCGCAGCACGGCGGCCACCGCATCGGCCGAGGCGGCGTCGACGAGGCTCACCTCGATGCCCAGGCCCTGCAAGGTGCCGAGCACGCTGTGGGTGTTGCCGAAGAGGTGGCGGCTCGCCACCAGGTGGTCGCCCGCGCGCAGCAGGGTCAGAAACACCGCCGACACCGCTGCCATGCCGGTCGCGAAGCACACTGTGCCCACGCCCTCCTCCAATGCCGTGATCTTCGACTCCAGCGCGGCCGTGGTCGGCGTGCCCTGGCGCGCGTAGTTGAAGCGGTTCTTCAGACGACCCTGGAACACGCCGATCAGGTCCTCCACCCGCTCATAGCCATACTGCACCGAGGGGTTCACGGCCATGTGGACACCGCCCTGCTCGGCGCCGAATCGGCGGTCGGCGTGCAGGAGTTGGGTGATCGGATCGGGGGTGTCGGGAGGCGCGCTCATGGTGTTTGTATCCACAGGTTTCGGGACGGCGGCCACGCCGCTATGCTCTTCGCATGCGCAGCATATTTCACCTCGCCTTCAACGTCCGCGACCTCGACGAGGCAAGGCGCTTCTACGGCAACCGCCTCGGTTGTGCCGAAGGCCGCAGCACCGACACCTGGGTCGATTTCGACTTTTTCGGCCACCAGATCTCGCTGCACCTGGGCGAGCCCTTCGCCACCGCGCGCACCGGCCATGTGGGCGACGTCATGGTGCCGATGCCTCATCTGGGCCTGATCCTGGAGCTGCCCGACTGGCAGGCCCTGGCCGCGCGACTGGAAGCGGCCGGCACCGAGTTCGTGCTGAAGCCGCAGGTGCGCTTCGAAGGCCAGCCGGGCGAGCAATGGACGATGTTCTTCTGCGACCCGTTCGGCAACCCCATCGAAGTCAAGGGCTTCCGCTCGCTGGACACCGTCTACGCCACCTGAATCCATGTCGCCCATGTTCCCGCGTCCGGCCGCTCTCGCAGCCGCGCTGCTCGCCCTGTTGCCGCTGGGCGCGCAGGCGGTGCAGGACTGCGAGCTCAACGGCCAGAGCGTGAATCCGGCCAACGGCAACACCACGGCCGGCAAGACCGGCCTGATGCGCTGCACGGACCGCGACAGCGGCGAGCTGGTGCGCGAGCAGCAGCTCCAGAACGGCGTCTTCATGGGCTTGGTGCGCCACTACGAAAAGGGCAAGCTGCTGAAGGAGCACAGCGTGAACGCCCGCGGCAACATGGAAGGCCCCGCGCGCGAGTTCCTGCCGGCCACCGGCCGGCTGCTGCGCGAGGCGGTGTACGACGACGGCCACGAGACCGGCCTCACGCGCAGCTTTCATCCCAACGGGCAGTTGCGCCGCGCCACCTTCTACGCCGAGCCCGGCGAGCGCGCTTACGCCGAGTTCACCGAGCGCGGCCAGCTGTCCGGCCTGCGCTGCGGCGACAAGCCCCTCTTGGCGCCGGCGGCCGACGATGCGCGGCTGTGCGGCTTCGTCGGCAGCACTCCCTCGCAGGTCGAGCTGTTCGACGGCAAGGGCACCCTGCGCACGCGGCTCGCCTACCTGGCCGGCAAGCGGGTGCGCAGCGAGGAGCTCTACGACAACGGCAAGCCCTCGATGCAGGACGAGATCAGCGGCACTCAGCGCCTCGAGCGGCGCTGGTCGTCCGAGGGCGTCAAGCGCCGGGAGATCGTCTACCTGCTGCTCGAGCGCGGCGCGATCAAGCGGCGCGAGCAGGAGTTCTCCGAGAAGGGCCTGCTCGTGCGCGACCAGCGCTGGAGCGCCGCCGGCGAACCTCTGTCGGACGAGAGCTACTACCTCAACGGCCAGCCGCGCAGCAAGGCGGTCTACGGCGAAGGCACCGAGGCGCGCACGGTCGAGGTCACCGAGTTCCACGACAACGGCGAGCGCGCCGCGCTGGGGCGCTTCGCCGTCGTGAGCCGCTTCCGCCAGGTCCCGATCGGCCTGCACCAGCGCTTCAACGACAGCGGCAAGCTGCGCGCGGAGTCGAGCTACGACGACAAGGGCCGCGTGACGCGCGAACGCAGCTGGGACGAAGACGGAAAGCTGGAGCGCGACGACGAGGTCTTCGAGGACGGCTCCCGAAAAGCCTACGCAAGGTAGGCCTTCGAGTTCTCAATCGAGTTTGATGCCGGCCGACTTGATGATCGGCCCCCAGCGTTTCGACTCGGCGCGCGAGAGCGCCGCGAACTGCTGCGGCGTGCCCGGCATCGCCTCCATGCCGAAGTCGCTGAAGCGCTTCTGAACCGCGGGCACGCTGAAGGCGCGGTTGAGTTCCGTGTTGAGCTTGCTCACCACCGGCGCCGGCAGGCCGGCCGGGCCCAGGATGCCCTGGAAGGCGAACACCTCGGTGTTGGGCACGCCCACTTCTGCCAGTGTCGGCACATCGGGCAGCAGTTTCGAGCGCGCGGCCGAGCCGATGGCCAGCACGCGCACCTTCTGCCCCTGCATGATCGGCAGGCCCGAGGCGAGGTCGAGGAACATGCAGGGAACCTGGCCGCCCATCACGTCCGCCATCGCCGGCGCGGCCCCGCGATAAGGGATGTGCGTGATGAAGGTGCCGGTGCGGTTCTTGAACATCTCCATCGCCAGATGGTGCGGCGAGCCGTTGCCCGGCGAGGCGTAGTTCACTTTGCCGGGATTGGCCTTCACGTAGGCCAGGAAGGCCTTGAAGTCCTTGGCCGGGAAGTCCGGGTGCACCACCAGGGCGAGCGGGAACTTGCCGATCGCGCCGATGTAGCTGAAGTCCTTCTCGGGGTTGAAGGGCAGCTTGCTGAACAGGTATTCGTTGAAAGCCAGCACCGCGTTGTCGGCCGACATGATGGTGTAGCCGTCGGGCTTGGACTTGGCGACCAGGTCGGCGCCGATGTTGGTCGATGCGCCGGGGCGGTTGTCGATCACGATCTGCTGGCCCAGCGGCTGGCGCATGGCCTCGGCCAGGGTGCGCGCGATGACGTCGGTACCGCCGCCGGCCGGATAGGGCACCACCCACTTGATGAGCTGCTCGGGGTAGTTCTGCGCGCGCGCCCACGGTGCGGCGCCGGCCGCCGCGGTGGCGGCGAGGGTGGTGAGCAGGGTTCTGCGGTCCATCGATGAAGTCTCCTGGGTTTGTGATTCGGTGAGCGAGGGAATCAATCCGTTCCGGCATCGGCCGGTACTGCGGACAGCGAAGGCACCGGCAGTTCGCGCAGCGCTTCGGCGAGTGCGGCACGGCAACGTGCCTCGTCGCCGATCTGCTCGAACAGCAGCAGGACGAGCCGCGAGAGGAAGAGGGATTCTCGCTCGGCACCGGCTTCGCTGATGGCGTTGGCGCATTCGGCGTAGAGCCGGTCGCGGGCTTCGAGCGTGAGGACGGCAGTCATTGGAATACCTTGGCCCTCGGCTGCGGTGCGAGCGCCTTCGGGCGGCCGGGCGGCGCTCACTGGAGTACCTTCGCCTTCGGCTGCGGTGCTGTTCGACTGGGGAGCGGCCCGGCGGCCCATGCGATCTCCTTGGGCGGCGAGCGCCGATGCACGCGCGAGCGCCTGGGCCAAGGCACCCGGCGGCACGCGGCGCCAGCGCGCGGCCACATGGCCGTCCGGCCGCAGCAGATAGACCGCGCCTTGCCCTGCGCCCAGCGCCTCGAACACCGGGGCATGTTCTGCAGCGGGCGGCAACACGCGCAGTACCGGCCGCAGGGGGCCGGCCTGCGCGGCGGCGAGCTCGGCTTCGAAGCCGGCGTCCGGGCGATCGATGTTGAGCACGAGCACGGTGAAGTGCGACCCGACCCAGTCGGTGAGATGAAGCCCGGGCGCCAGCGACTGCTCGGGCAGGGTCTCGCCGGGCCGCGGGCCGGCCGGCAGCTCGTCGCTCTCGCTGGACAGCGCGGAGCCTTCGTAGCTCACGGCCTGCGTCTGCCGCGGGTTGATCAGGTTCGCGATGCCGCGCTGCGCGCCCGAGAGCGACAGCGCCGCCTCGCGCAGCAGGTCGAAGCCGCGCGAAGGCGGCGACATGAACTCGGTGCTGCGCATCGCGCTCTCTGCATTGATGTGGAAGGCGGCGATGCGCTCCTGCGAGTAGCTGTCGAGCAGCGACGCGTCCGACACGCCACGCGCCACCAGCGCCAGCTTCCAGGCCAGGTTGTCGGCGTCGTCGAAGCCGGAGTTGAGCCCGCGCACGCCGAAGATCGGCATCGCATGCGCGGCATTGCCTGCGAACAGCACGCGGCCGTGGCGGTAGCTCGAAAGCGTCATCGCGCCGGCCCGGTAGACCGAGGTCCACACCGTCTTCCAGGGCAGGTGGCCCTCGCCGATGGCGTCGAGGTGGCGCTGCACGAACTCGGCCACCGCCGCGGGCTGCAGCGCCTCCTCGGTGCTCTGGCCGGCGCGCAGCTGGTAGTCGATGCGCCAGATGTCGTCGGGCTGGCGGTGCATCAGCACCGTCGAGCCGGGGTTCCACGGCGGGTCGAACCAGGCGCGGCGCTCTGTCGGGTGGGTGCTGTGGAGCTCGATGTCGATGATCACGTAGCGGCCTTCGTAGGCCGTCCCCTCCAGGTTGAGGCCCAGCGACTTGCGCACGAAGCTCTGGCCGCCATCGCAGCCCACCAGCCATTGCGCACTCGAGGTGTATGCGCCCAGGGCATTGCGCGCCTGCAGCACCACCCCCTCGGCATCCTGCGTGAAGCCGGCGAGCTCCGTGCCCCAGCGGATGTCGATCAGCCCCGGCGCCGCTGCGTTGCGGCGCACGATCTCGTCGAGCAGGTATTGCTCGATGTAGTACTGCTCCAGGTTGATCATCGGCGGCAGCTTCTGCCGCGCGTCGTGCGGCATCTCGAAGCGGAACACCTCCTCGGTCTTGTAGAAGCTGCGCCCGCCGGTCCAGGCCAGGCCCTTGGCCAGGAAGGCCGGCAGCGCGCCCAGGCGCTCGACGATCTCCAGGCTGCGGCGCGAGACGCAGGCCGCCCGGCTGCCGACGCACACCGTGTCGTCGGCTTCAAGGATCACGCTGCGCAGGCCGTGGTTGGCCAGGCCCAGCGCCAGCGCCATGCCGACCGGGCCGCCGCCGGCGATCACGACGGGATGACGGCCGACCTCGGCGCCGTTCTGGAGCGGCGGCAGCATGGGTGCGAAGCGGGTGTAGCGGAAATCGCCGACCGGCGGCGGCAGCTCGCCCGCCGCGGGCGGCAGGGGGCCGGTGGCGGCATCGCCGGGGCGCGCGGCCGGTGGGGGCAGGACAGCGGTGTTCATGCGAAGGGATTGTCCCGATGCCTTCGGAGCGCCGATGTCCTAACTTCGTACGAAGTGATAACCCTGAGACCCCCATGAGACGCTGGCCCTTGCGCAGCGCCGAAGAGCACACGCTCGCGGCCCCCGTGGTCAGCGGCGTGCTCGCCGGCATCGGCACGCCGCACCTGGCGGCCAGCTACCTGAGCGCCCTGCACCGGGTGCTGCCGGTCACCTTCTGCACCGTCTTCGCCGTGAGCGCCAGCGGCCGCATCGAGACCGTATCGGCCGCCAGCAGCTACGGCAGCACGGCAGAGCGCACGGCCGAGCGCTATGTGGCCCAGCGCTTCGACCGGCTCGATCCCAACATGGTGTGGCTCGCCGGCCGCAAGCTGCCCAAGCGGCCCCAGCTCTGGATGGGCCACCAGGTCGCCGAGGAGGTGGCGGACCCGGCCTACCGCGCCGCCTGCTACGGCGACGTGGGCATTCGCGAGCGCGCCTCGGTGCTGCTGCTGTTGCCTACCGGCCAGCGCACGGCCGTGAGCTTCTACCGCAGCCTCGCGCAAGCGGAGTTCGATGCGCGGGACTTCGCGCTGCTCGAGGCCCACGCCACCCTGCTCGCCGACGCGACCCTCGCCCACGGCCGCAGCGCGATGGCGGCGCGCGAGGCGGCCGAGCCCAGCCTGGGCACCCGCCTGCTGGCGCTGAGCCTGCGCGAGCGCGAGGTGATCGGCCACCTGCTGGCCGGCCGGACCGCCAAGGAAACGGCGCGCGAGATCGGGGTCGAGCTCACCACGGTGCGGACCCATCAATACCGGGCGTTTCGGCGGTTGGGGATACGGAGCTTGAAGGACTTGCTGCGCGGCGCGCCGGGTTGATGTGTCGTCGAAATAAAAAGTTTGCGACACGTCTCGTTGACGCGAGCACATCGTCACCACCAGCGACCGTCTCTTCCGCCACGCGGACAGCCACGTCGGCCAAGCCGATCCGGCGGCACCGGGCGATCAGGGCGCAGCCACTTCCTGATCGATCGCCCCGAAGATCGACTGCCCGTCCCGCCCCTTCATCTCGATGCGGATCGTGTCCCCGTACTTCATGAACTCGGTGGACGGCTGGCCATCCTGGATGGTCTCGATGCAGCGCTTCTCGGCGATGCAGCTGTAGCCCTTGGGCCACTCCATCCGCCCGTTCTTCTCGACCCCCTTGTTGCTCACCGTGCCGCTGCCCACGATGCTGCCGGCGCGCACGTTGCGCGTCTTGGCGATGTGCGCGATCAGCTGGCCGAAGTGGAAGGTCATCTCCTCGCCGGCGTCGCACATGCCGACCTTGCGGCCGTTCCAGCTGCTCTGCAGCGTGAGGTGCACCCGCCCCCCTTGCCAGGCCTCGCCCAGTTCGTCGGGCGTGACGGCCACCGGGCTGAAGGCGGTGGCCGGCTTGCTCTGGAAGAAGCCGAAGCCTTTGGCCAGCTCGTTCGGGATCAGGTTGCGCAGGCTCACGTCGTTCGCCAGCATCACGAGGCGGATGCCGTCGAGCGCCTGGGCGGGCGTGGCGCCCATCTTCACGTCGCCGGTGATCACGGCGATCTCGGCCTCGAAGTCGATGCCGAAGGCCTCGCTCGCCACCACGATGCGGTCGCAGGGGCCGAGGAAGTCGTCGCTGCCGCCCTGGTACATCAGCGGGTCGGTGTAGAAGCTCTCGGGCACCTCGGCGTTGCGCGCCTTGCGCACCAGCTCCACGTGGTTGAGGTAGGCCGACCCGTCGGCCCACTGGTAGGCGCGCGGCAGCGGCGCCATGCATTGGGCGGGGTCGAAGGGGAAGGCGTGGCGGGCGCGCCCGGCGTTCAGGGCGTCCGAAAGATCCTGCAGCTGCGGGCTGACGAAGCCCCAGTCGTCGAGCGCCTGCTGCAGGCGATCGGCAATGCCGGTGGCGTAGTGGGCGCTGGCCAGGTCGCGCGAGACGACGACCAGCTGGCCATCGCGCGAGCCGTCCTTGAGGGTGGCGAGTTTCATGGATGAGGCGGGCGCGATGCCGGCACGGCACCGCTGCCACTAAACTGGTTGGACGGGCGGCAGTGTACCGAGCTGAACCTTGGCAGCAGCCTCCGATCCACTCCCGATGCACCTGCGTCCCGCCGCTCCCGCCCTGCCCAGCGTCCCGCGCCCGCCCTGGCGCGCGCTGGCGCTGCTGGCGGGCGCCGTGCTGCTCGCGCACCTGGCCCTGCTGGCGCTGGCTCCCCTGGCGGGGGGGCCGCGTCCCTCGCCGCTGGCCGGCAAGTTCATCACGCGCACCATCGTGATCGCGCCGCCGGCGCCCGAGCCCGCAGCAGCGCCACGGCCGCCCGCCGCAGCGAAGCCGCCTGCACCCAGGCCCCCGCGACCCCGGCCGGCGGCGCGGCCGCCCGCCCCTGTGGCCCCAAGTCCGGCGCCCACCGAAAGCCCGGCGCCCGAGCAGACGGCGCCCGCTGCGGCCCAGGCGCCGGCAGACCCGCCCGCCGCCGAAGCCGCTCCAGGCGCGGCCGCCGCGGGCGATGCCGCAGGCACCGGCGCCGCACCGGCAGGGGCAGCGGGCAGCGGGGCTGCTGCGGGCCAGGCGGAAGCGCCGGCTCCGATGCAGATTCCCGGCTCGGTGCAGCTCGCCTTCGCGGTCACCGGCCAGATCGGCGCCGCACCGATGCAGGGCGTGTTCGGCAAGCTGATCTGGCAACAGGACGGCCAGCAGTACGACGCCCAGCTCTCGCTCAATTTCCTCTTCAAGACCCTTCGCAGCCAGCACAGCAAGGGCGTGATCGGCCCCGGCGGCATCGAGCCCGCGCGCTTCTCGGACACGCGCCGCAGCGAGGTGGCCGCGCATTTCATGCGCGAGCAGGCCCAGGTGGTGTTCAGCAACAACGCGCCGAGCGTGCCGCTCTTGCCCGGCGCGCAGGACCGGCTCAGCGTGATCCTGCAGCTCGGCGCGCTGATGGCCGGCGATCCAGCGCGCTATCCGCCCGGCGCGGCCTTCGCGATCCAGACCGTCGGTCCGCGCGATGCCGACCTCTGGATCTTCAAGGTCGAGGACGACGAGCACCTGAACCTGCCGGCCGGCGAGTTCAACGCCCGCAAGCTCACGCGCAACCCGCGCAAGCCTTACGACGACAAGGTGGAGCTCTGGATCGCGCCCGAACTCGGCTATTTGCCCGTGCGGATCAGGCAAACCCAGGCCAATGGCGATTTCGCGGATTTCCAGTTGCGCGATGCCCGGAACGCCCGCCCCTGAAGCCAAAAAATGCACAAAAAATAACGGTGCGTGCCTACAAAACAACAGTGCATATTGAAACTGGCGCGGTAAGTGCTATCTAACGACCATGAAGGCCTTAGACATCCTCACTGGACCCGCCATGCAAATGCTTTACGACTCCGAATCCTTCGTCGTCGTGCACGTACAGCCGACCGAAGGCGACACGCCGGTGGCGCCGAACATTCCCGTGCTGGCCCGCCATGGTTTCGAGATCGTGGACAAGCGCTCCGGCAAGGAGGTGTATCTCGACGGCTCCTGGGCCGAGCTGTTCCAGCAGCAGATCGCCGCGTGGCAGCTCAACACGCCGACCCAGGAAGAGGTCGAAGACACGCTCGAAGGCTACGCCGAGCTCGCCCACACGCCCGTGCTGGTTCACTGAAGCTTCTTCCCCGCTCCGTACAAGCGGCCATACAGCGGCCCGACGATCAGCAGCACCGCCACCAGCCGGCACACCTGAAACGCCGTCACCACGGGCACTCCCAGCTGAAGCACCTTGGCAGTGATCGCCATCTCGGCGATGCCGCCGGGCGAGGTGCCGAGAATCAGCGTCGCCGCATGCAGCCCGGTCCCCCAGGCCAGCAGCCAGGCAAAGCCGGCGCACAGCACGATCATCCCCAGGGTTCCCAGCGCCACCGTTGCCAGCCAGCGCGGCGCCGTGTGCAGGAACTCGCGGCTGAAGCGCACGCCCAGGCTCACTGCGATCACCAGCTGCGCTGCGTTCGACAGCCACGCGGGGACCGCCGACAGCGGCTGGCCGGCCACGGCAAAGCCCATGGACACCAGCAATGGGCCGATGAACCAGGGATTGGTGCGCCCCGCGAGCCGCATCGCCACCCCACCCACGCCGGTCGCCAGCACGAGCAGCGCCAGCCCGCTCCAAAGCACCTCGCGCGGCCCCGCGGCATGAAGCTCGAGCCCGTGCAGGCCGCTCCATTGCATGGCGAAGGGAATCGCCACCGTGACCAGCACCAGCCGCAGGCTGTGGGCGGCGGCCACCAGATCGGTGCGTGCGCCCGCCCGCTCGGCCAGCAGCGTCATCTCGGACGCACCGCCGATCGCGCCCGAGAAGTAAGTCGTGGCTCTCATTGAACGCATTGGCACATGGGGCATACGCTTCGCATGAAGCGCCTGCAAGCCCTGCGCGAACAGCCAACCCAATCCGAGCGCCCAGACGATCGCCAGCACGATGGCCCACCACAGCCCGGCCACCAGCCCCACCATCTGCGGCGTGAAGTAGAGCCCGAGCGCCATCCCGATCGCCCATTGACCGGCATTGCGCAGCGGCGTGTAGCTCGCGGTCGGCGCGCCGGCGATGGAGGCCAGCGACACCGCCAGCAGCGGGCCGATCATCCAGGGCAGCGGGGTGTGCAACGCGAGACAGGCACCTGCGGCCGCGAGCGCAAGCAAGAGAGTGGCAAGGACGCGCAGCGTCAATCGAAACGGAGGCACGGACGGGAGGAAGAGGCGATGGATGGCGACGCGGCGCGGCCGCCCTCGCGTAGTATGGCCCGATGCCGCGTCGCTCCCTTTTCTCACCCGCCTGGCCGGCCGCACTGCTGGCGGTGGCCATGCTCGCGGGTTGCGCGTCTTCCCGGCCACTGGCGGATGCGCCGGTCGCCCGCCGCGCCATGGCACTGCTGCCGGCCGATGCCCTGCTCCTGGGCGAACAGCACGACGCCCCCGAACACCAGGCGATCGAACGCGAGACCGTGGAGGCGCTCGTGGCGCGCGGGCGGCTGGCGGCTCTGGTCATCGAGATGGCCGAAGAAGGCGGCAGCACCGCCCACCTGGGCGCAACGGCCACCGACGCCCAGGTGCAGGCCGCCCTGGGCTGGAACGAGAAGGCCTGGCCCTGGAGCGCCTACGGCCCGGTCGTCATGGCCGCGGTGCGCGCCGGCGTGCCCGTGCTCGGGGCCAACCTCCCGCGTGCGCGCATGAAGGATGCAATGGCCGACGTTTCGCTCGACGCGCAGCTCGGCGCCGAGGCGCTCAAGGCCCAGCAGGAGGCGGTGCGCGAGGGCCACTGCCGCTTGCTGCCCGAGTCGCAGATCGGCCCCATGACGCGCATCCAGATCGCCCGCGACCGCGCCATGGCGCAGACCCTCCTCAAGGCTCGCGTGCCGGGCAAGACGGTGTTGCTGGTGAGCGGTGCCGGCCACAGTGCCAAGGCCTTGGGCGTGCCGCAGCACCTGCCCAGCGACCTCGCGGTGAAGACGGTTGCGCTTCAGGCCGGCGCCGCCTCCGACCCGCAGCGCCCGCCGGGCGCCTTCGACGCCGTCTGGCAGACGCCCGCGCTGCCCGAGAAGGACCACTGCGCAACGCTGCGGGCACAGACCCGCCCCCCAGGCTAGGCCGCCTGGGCTTTGCTCAGGCGTTCTTGCGGATCGAATCCGCCAGCGTGTTGACCAGCGCGTCGATGTGCGACTTCTCGACCACGTAGGGCGGCGCGATCACGATCACGTCGCCGGCGGGGCGCACCAGCGCGCCCTTGTGGAAGCAGTCCAGGAAGATGTCGTAGGCCCGCTTGCCCGTCGCGCCCGCGATCGGCGCGAACTCCACCGCCGCCGCCAGCCCCAGGCTGCGGATGCCGATCACGTTGGGCAGGCCCTTGAAGGTGCCGTGGAAGGCATCGCCCAGCACGCGGCCCATCTCGCCCGCCCGCGCGAAGAGCTTCTCCTTGGCGAAGAGATCGAGCGTCGCGAGCGCCGCAGCGCAGGCCACCGGATGGCCCGAGTAGGTGTAGCCGTGGAAGAACTCCACCACGTGCTCGGGCGCGGAGGTGTTCATCATCGCGTCGTAGAGCTTGTCGCGGCAGATCACGCCGCCCAGCGGGATCACGCCGTTGGTCACGCACTTGGCGAAGTTCAGCATGTCGGGCACCACGCCGTAGAAGTCGGAAGCGAAGTTGGTGCCCATGCGCCCGAACCCGGTGATGACCTCGTCGAAGACGAGCAGGATGCCGTGCTTGTCGCAGATCTCGCGAAGCTTCTGCAGGTAGCCCTTTGGCGGCAAATACCAGCCGGCCGAGCCCGCCACCGGCTCCACGATGATCGCGGCCACGTTGCTCGGGTCGTGCAGCGGCAGGATGCGCTGCTCCAGGTCGGCCAGCGCGTCCTCGGCCCACACCGGGTCCTGGTGGTGGATGTAGGCATGGTTCACCGGATCGTGGATGAAGCGCATGTGGTCGACCCGCGGCAGGAAGGCCGAGCCGAAGACCTTGCGGTTGCCGGGAATGCCGCCCACCGACATGCCGCCGAAGCCCACGCCGTGGTAACCCTTCTCGCGACCGATGAAGACATTGCGATGCCCTTCGCCGCGCGCGCGGTGATAGGCCAGCGCCACCTTCAACGAGGTATCGGCTGCCTCGCTGCCCGAGTTGCAGAACAGCACCTTGTTGAGGTCGCCGGGTGCCATGGCGGCGATCGCTTCGGCCGCCTTGAAGGCCTTGTCGTTGCTGACCTGGAAGGCCGTGGCGTAGTCGAGCGTGTCCAGCTGCTTCTTGATCGCCTCGTTGATGGGCTTGCGGTTGTGGCCCGCCCCCACGCACCACAGCGAGGAAATGCCGTCGATCACCTTGCGGCCATCGTGCGTGGTGAACTCCATGCCGTCGGCCGCCACGAAGACGCGCGGGTCCTTGCGGAAATGGCGGTTGGGGGTGAAGGGCAACCACTGGTTGTCCATGCTGAAGTCGTTGTAGGCCATCTATTCGCTCCTGCAGGGTGGACGCTGGGGGGAAGGGCATTTTGGCACCGGGCGCGAGATTCGGCAGCCCTGCGACAATCCTGCCCCTTATGACCCCCGCGTACATCCTCACCCTTTCCTGCCCCGACCGCACCGGCATCGTCCACGCCGTGTCCGGCTTCCTGCTCGAGCGCGGCGGCAACATCGAAGAAGCGGCGCAGTACAACGACCACGGCACCGGCCTCTTCTTCATGCGCGTGCGCTTCGCCTGCGCCGACCATGGCGAGGCCGCGCTGCGCGAGCAGATCGCCGCACTGGCACAGAGCTTCGGGATGCGCTGGAAGCTGCACGTGGCGGCCGAGCCGATGAAGACGGTGATCCTGGTCAGCAAGGAAGGCCACTGCCTCAACGACCTGCTGTTCCGCTGGAAGAGCGGCCTGCTCTCGATCGACGTGCGCGCCATCGTGTCGAACCACCGCGACTTCTACCAGCTGGCGGCCGGCTACAACGTGCCCTTCCACCACATCCCGGTGACGGCCGCCACCAAGGCGCAGGCCGAGGCGAAGCAGCTGGAGATCATCGAGGCCGAGGGCGCCGAGCTGGTGGTGCTGGCGCGCTACATGCAGATCCTGAGCAACGATCTTTGCACCCAGCTCGCCGGCCGAGCGATCAACATCCACCATTCCTTCCTGCCCAGCTTCAAGGGCGCCAAGCCCTACTACCAGGCGCACGACCGCGGCGTGAAGCTGATCGGCGCCACCGCGCACTACGTGACGGCCGATCTCGACGAGGGGCCGATCATCGAGCAGGACGTGGAGCGCGCGGACCACACCGACACGGTGGAGGACCTGACTGCCCGCGGCCGCGACACCGAGACGCAGGTGCTGGCCCGCGCCGTCAAGTGGCACAGCGAGCACCGGGTGCTGCTCAACGGGCACCGGACCGTCGTCTTCAAGTAGCGCAGGCCGCGCTGCTTGCCTTAGAGTCGCTCCATGAACGCGCCCACGACAAGCACCCAGCGCGAAGGTCTCCAGGCTTCGGAACGCCAGGCCGAGGTGGTACGCGCGCTGCAGGCGCGGCTGCCCGCCCATGCGCTGATCTGGCAAGCCGAGGACACCACGCCCTACGAATGCGACGGCCTCACCGCCTACCGCCAGCGCCCGCTGGCGGTGGCCCTGCCCGAGACCGAGGCGCAGGTGCAGGCCGTGCTGCAGACCTGCCACGCGCTGGGCGTGCCGGTGGTGGCGCGCGGCGCCGGCACCGGGCTCTCGGGCGGCGCGATGCCGCATGCGATGGGCGTGACGCTCTCGCTGGCCAAGTTCAACGACATCCTGAAGGTCGACCCGGTCAGCCGCACCGCGGTGGTCCAGTGCGGCGTGCGCAACCTCGCGATCAGCGAAGCCGCTGCGCCCTTCAACCTCTACTACGCACCCGACCCTTCCAGCCAGATCGCCTGCACCATCGGCGGCAACGTGGCCGAGAACTCGGGCGGCGTGCATTGCCTCAAGTACGGCCTGACGCTGCACAACGTGCTGCGCGTGCGCGGCTTCACCGCCGAGGGCGAGCCGGTCGAGTTCGGCAGCGAGGCGCTGGACTGCGCCGGCCTGGACCTGCTGGCCCTGGTGGTCGGCAGCGAGGGCATGCTCGCCGTCACCACCGAGGTCACGGTCCGGCTGGTGCCCAAGCCGCAGCTGGCGCGCTGCATCATGGCCAGCTTCGACGACGTGCGCAAAGCCGGCGACGCGGTGGCCGCGGTGATCGCCGCCGGCATCATTCCCGCCGGCCTGGAGATGATGGACAAGCCCATGACCGCCGCCGTCGAGGACTTCGTGCGCGCCGGCTACGACCTCGAGGCCGAGGCGATCCTGCTGTGCGAATCAGACGGCACGCCGGAAGAGGTGGAGGAAGAGATCGCGCGCATGAGCGAGGTGCTGCGGACGGCCGGCGCCACCGCGATTTCGGTGAGCACCAGCGAGGAAGAACGCCTGAAGTTCTGGAGTGGCCGCAAGAACGCCTTCCCGGCCTCGGGCCGCATCAGCCCCGACTACATGTGCCTGGACTCCACCATCCCGCGCAAGCGCCTGGCCGACATCCTGCTGGCCATCCAGCAGATGGAGAAGAAGTACGGCCTGCGCTGCTGCAACGTGTTCCATGCGGGCGACGGCAACCTGCACCCGCTGGTGCTCTTCGACGCCAACGACCCCGACGAGCTGCACCGCTGCGAGCTCTTCGGTGCCGACATCCTCGAAACCAGCGTCGCCATGGGCGGCACCGTGTCGGGCGAGCACGGCGTGGGCGTCGAGAAGCTCAACAGCATGTGCGTGCAGTTCACGGCCGAGGAAAACGAGCAGATGTTCGGGGTCAAGCGCGCCTTCGATCCGGCGGGGCTGCTCAATCCGGGCAAGACCATCCCGACGCTGCAGCGCTGCGCGGAATACGGCAAGCAGGTGTTCCGCGCGGGACGGATGCCGCACGCGGACCTGCCGCGCTTCTGACGATGAAGGGACTGCGCGGCCTCGCCTGGCTTCTGGCCCTGCAATCGATCGGCGAGTTGCTGTCGCGCGGGCTGTCGCTTCCGCTGCCCGGCCCGGTGCTGGGCCTGGTGCTGCTGCTCGCCGCGCTCCGGTTCGAGCTCGTGCGCGAGCCGGTGGCCGAATGCGCGAACTTCCTGCTCTCGCACCTGTCGCTGCTCTTCATCCCGGTCGGCGTGGGCGTGATGACGCACCTCGGGCTGCTCGCGCAATACGGCGGCCGCATGCTGTTCGTGATCGTGCTGTCGACCTGGATCGGGCTGGCGGTGACGGCAACCGTGCTCTACTGGCCCGACCGCCGGCGCGGGCACGAGGCGGAGCGCTGATCCCATGCCCCGCTTCGTCGAGCTCTGGATCTATCTCTCTGCCACGCCGCTCTTCGGCCTCACGGCCACGCTGGTGACCTACCTGCTCGCGAGCGCGGCCTATGCGCGGCTGGGCAGTGCGCCCTGGGCCAATCCGGTGCTGTGGTCGGTGATCGTGCTGGCCGGCGGCCTGCTCGCGACCGGCGTGGACTACCCCAGCTACTTTGCGGGCGCGCAGTTCATCCACTTCCTCCTTGGGCCGGCCGTGGTCGCGCTGGCGTGGCCGCTGTGGCAGCGGCGCGCGGAACTCAAGGCGCGCTTCGGCCGCGTGCTGCTCGCCGCCCTGCTGGGCGGCATCGCCGCGAGCGCCTCGGCCGTGGCCCTGGCCTGGGCCGTGGGACTGCCGCACGACGTGGTGCTCTCGCTTGCGCCCAAGTCCGTCACCGCGCCGGTGGCGATGGGCATCTCCGAGAAGATCGGCGGCATCCCGGCGCTGTCGGCGGTGTTCGCGGTGCTCACCGGCATGATCGGCGCGCTCTCGGGCAAGTACCTCTTCGATGCCCTGCGCATCGGCACCGATCCCACCGGCTTCGCGGCACGCGGCTTCGCGCTGGGTACCGCCGCCCATGGCATCGGCGCCGCGCGTGCGCTGCATGTGAACGCGGATGCCGGGGCCTACGCGGGGCTGGCGCTCGGTCTGCAGGTCGTGCTGGCGGCGCTCCTGATGCCGCTGGCGTTCGGCGTGCTTCGCTGAAGCCTAGCCCAAAAAAAACGCCCGCGAAAGCGGGCGTTCGTTGTCAACGGCTCACATCAGCTGCGGTTGGGATTGTTGGGCCGGTTGTCATAGCGATTCGGGACACCGTCGTTGTCCCGATCACGGTCACGGCGATTCGGCACGCCGTCGTTGTCCCGGTCACGGTCGTAGCGATTCGGCACGCCGTCGCGATCGCGGTCCCAGCGGCCGCGGTTGTATTCCCAGCGCCCGTCGCGCTCACGCCATTCGGGCGCACGGTAGGCATAGCCAGGCCGCGCGCGGACCCACCCGCCGTTGATCCACACATGCCGTCCGTTGCGCCACTCGTAGTGGCCCGGTGCCCACACGTAGCCGCGGCGCGGCGGGGGCACGCGTTCACTGCGCGGCGGAGGCGGCGGCGTCTGGATGACGATCGCCGGCTGCGCCTGCGCGGTGGTCGGGACCACCATCACGGCCGTCCCCGCCGACAGAAGCGACGCAGCACCTACAGCAAAAGAGATCGCGAGTTTTTTCATGGGGAACCCCTCATGAGTTGTTGGAGGAGCCTTCATCCTCCCTGGGCCATGTGAAGCCCTTGTAAGCCCAGCCCGAAGCTTTTTGTAAAGCTCTGTCGCCTTTTGTTGCGTCCTGCGGCCTACTCTCGCAGCTCGCGCAGGTCGATCGCATCGCCCATTGCGGCGTAGCCGGCCGGACCGGGGTGCAGGTGGTCGCCGCTGTCGTAGAGCGGCTTCATCGCGGCCGGATCGACGGGGTCGCGCAGCGCCTGGTCGAAGTCCACCACCCCATCGACGTCCTGGCGGCCGCGGACCCAGCGATTCAGGGCCTGCCGGCGCAGCTCCTTCTCCTCGCTCCAGTAGGCCGCGCCCTTGAAGGGCGTGATCGTGCCCAGCAGCACCTTCACGCCGCGGGCGCGCGCCTGCTCGATCAACTGCTGCAGCCCGGCCGCGAGCTGCTCGGCACTGGCCGGCCGGAAGGCCGGCGACAGCCCCTGCATGGCGACCGGCAGGCTCACGCCGAGGTCGTTGATGCCGATCAGGATGAGCACATGCGTCACGCCGCTCTGTTCGAGCGCGTCGCGCCGGAAGCGCTCGATGCCGCGCGGGCCCGTGCCGTCCACGAGCAGCCGGTTGCCGCCGATGCCGGCATTGATCACCGCGAAGGCCCCATGGCCGCCGGGCTGCTCGCGCAGGCGCGCGGCCAGCCGGTCCGGGTAGCTCGCGGGCAGCGCCTCGCCGTTGCTCGTGCCCTGGGTGATCGAGTCGCCGAAGGCCACCACCACGCGCGGCGTGGCCTGCACCGCGACGTCCAGGCCGGTCACGACGTGGTTGATCGGCGAGGGGACGGCACCGGGCCATTTCGCGCGCATCACCGCAGCGCCGGGCACCATCACCGTGGCGCCCAGCGGGTGCATGGTGGCAAAGGGAGTGCCCGCCTCGACCTGGTAGCTCACCGCCACCGCCTGGCCGGGCTCGACCGCGAGCCGCGCGCCATCGCTCCAGGCCTCGCGGCCCGGCGCGATCGTGATGCCGGTGCGACCGCCGAAACGCAGCCGCTGCAGGCTGGCCGGCGCCACCGCGTCCACGCCGGCGGCGAACGCCACGCTGGCATCCACGATGCGCAGCGGCCGGCGCCCGAACAGGTTCGAGAAACGCACGCGCATGCCCTCGCCGCCGAGGGCAGACACCATCTGCTGGCGCAGGCTCCGGCCGTCGAAATGCTGCGGCCTGGCGGGCAGTGCCGGCAAGCCCGGGAACAGCGGCGCGGGCATGTAGTCGAGCGGTGCCGAAGCCCAGCTGGCGGCCCAGCGCGGCGTTTGTGCCGGCTTCGGCTGCGCGCCGAGAGGAAACGGCATGACGGCAAGCAGCCCCAGGCCCGCGCAGCGCGCGAGCCCGGCCTGGGCGAAGCGTCGTCGTGAAACCAGGTCCTTGCGCAAGCGAGCCAGTGTATGCAAGCCTCGTCCCGGCCGGTGTCGGACGAGGCGCTACCAGGTATCGACGTAGGGGGTGGCCGGCCGCTGCGCCGTTGCGGCGGACGCGAGCCCGCGCACCAGCCAGGCGCGGGTGTCGGCGGGGTCGATCACGGCGTCGATCTCCAGCGTCTGCGCCATGTGGATCGCCTCGCCGTTCGCGTACTGCTGCGCGACCAGCTTCTTGAACAAGGCATCGCGCTCGGGCCCTTCGGCCGCGGCCTCCAGCTCCTTGCGGAAGCCCAACCGCACCGCGCCCTCCAGCCCCATGGCGCCGAATTCGCCGGTCGGCCAGGCGACGGTGAAGACCGGCGCATCGAAGCCCCCGGCCGTCATCGCCTGCGCGCCCAGGCCGTAGCCCTTGCGCAGCACCACGGCGAAGTAGGGTACGCGCAGGTGCGAGGCCACCATGAACATGCGGCACACATGGCGCACCTGCGCCTGCGCCTCGATCTCGGGACCGACCATGAAGCCCGGCGTGTCGCACAGGGCGATCAGCGGCAGCCCGTGCGCATTGCACAGCTGCATGAAGCGCGCGGCCTTGTCGGCGGCCTCGACGTCGATGGCGCCGCCGAGGTGGTGCGGGTTGTTCGCCAGCAAGCCCACCGGCTTGCCCTCGATGCGCGCCAACGCGGTGACGATGCCGCTGCCGAAGCCCGCGCGCAGTTCAAGCAGCGAGCCGGTGTCGGCCACGCCGCGCATCGCGGCGCGCACGTCGTAGACGCGCAGCCGGTTCTCGGGCACCGCGTGGCGCAGCGCACGCGGGTCGGCGCACCGCCAATCGCTCGTCGCCCCCTGGAAGTACGCGAGGTACTGCTTCGCCGCCGCCACCGCCGCGGCCTCGTCCTTCACGAGGATGTCGATCACGCCGTTGCGCGACTGCACGCCGCTGGGTCCGATCTGCTCGGGCGCGAAGGTGCCGAGCCCGCCGCCCTCGATCATGGCCGGCCCGCTCATGCCGATGTTGCTGGCCTCGGTGGCGATGATCACGTCGGCGCAGCCCAGCAGCGCCGCATTGCCGGCGAAGCAGCGCCCATGCACGATGCCGACCACCGGCACCTGGCCCGAGAGCGCCGCGAACTGGCTGAAGGTGTGGTTGTTGAGGCCGGCGACGATCGGCATGTCGGTGTCGCCCGGGCGCCCGCCGCCGCCTTCGGCGAACAGCACCACCGGCAGCTTCAGCTGGTGCGCGATGCCCAGCATGCGGTCGGTCTTGTGGTGGTTGCGCATGCCCTGCGTGCCGGCGAGCACGGTGTAGTCGTATGCCATCACGACACAGCGCGACTTCTCGGGGCCGAACCGGCGGGCGTTGACGCTGCCGATGCCGGTCACCATGCCATCGGCCGGCGTGTGGGCGATCAGGTCCTCGAGCGTGCGGCGGCGTGTCTGCGCGGCGACCGCGAGGGCCCCGTATTCGCTGAAGTTGCCGGGCGTCTCGGCCAGGTCGCACAGGTCCGCGATGTTGGCGCGCGCGGTACGGCCGCCTTGGGCGTGGCGCTTCGCGACCGCGGCGCCGCGGTTCGCATCGAGGGTGAAGGCGTGGCGATCGATCACCTTCTGCAGGTCGGGCCGGATCGCATCGAGGTCCTGCTCGCCCTGCGATTCGGCTTCGACGGCCTGTGCTTCCACTGCCTCGAGCCGCAGCAGCGACTGCCCCTCCACCAGGTAGTCGCCGGGCGCGGCCAGCAGCGCGATCACGCGGCCGGCCGCGGGGGCGTGCAGCAGATGCTCCATCTTCATCGCCTCGAGCACGCCGAGTTGCGCGCCGGCCGGCAGCACATCGCCCACCGCGATTTCGAACTGCACCAGGCGGGCCGGCATGGGCGCCTTGACGACGAGGCCGTCCTCGTCTTCGTCCTGCTGCGACGCCTTTGCGTTCAGTTCGATCGCGGGCGCGTGGGCCGCCCTCGCAGCCGACGCATCCAGACGCGAGGCCGCTGCGAGCAGGTCGGAAAGATGCGCCTCGACGAAGCGCGTGTGCAGCTTCTGCGTGGCGAATTCGGGGCGCTCGCCGATCGCGCGCAGCAACGCCAGATTGGTCGCGACACCCTCGATGCGGCATTCCTCCAGGGCACGCAGCGAACGCCGCACGACATCATCGAAGCGCGGCGAGGCGGCATGCACGATCAGCTTGGCGAGCAGCGTGTCGTAGTGCGGCGAAGGCGCCAGGCCGGCGTAGCCGTGGGTATCGACGCGCACTCCGGGCCCTGCCGGCAGGTCGAAGCGCGACAAGCGCCCACCGGCCGGTCGCGCCTGCCCTTGCGCGTCGAGCGTCTCGGCATTGAGACGCCACTGCACCGCGAAGCCGCGCTGCGCGGCACTGCGGTCGGCCTCGATGCCGAGCGCTTCCAGCGACTGCCCTGCCGCGACGCCGATCTGCAGCTGCGCCAGGTCGAGCCCCGTGACGGCCTCGGTCACCGTGTGCTCGACCTGCAGGCGCGGATTGGCCTCGATGAAGACGAAGGGCAGCCTCGCCGAGTGCTCGTCGACCAGGAATTCGAAGGTGCCCAGGCCCCGGTAGCCCACGGCTTTCGCCATGCGCAGTGCGGCCTGCACGAGGCGCTCGCGCAGGGCCGGCGACAGCGAGGGGCTGGGCGCGATCTCGACCAGCTTCTGGAAGCGCCGCTGCAGCGTGCATTCGCGCTCGCCGAGGCTCGCGACCGCGTGGCCGTCGCCCAGCACCTGGATCTCGATGTGGCGCGCATTGCGCATCAGGCGCTCGACGTACACGCCCTCCACGCCGAAGGCCGCCTTGGCCTCGGACATGCAGCGTGCATGCGCCTCGGGCAGATCGTGCGCGTTCAGGACGGCGCGCATGCCGCGGCCGCCACCGCCGCCGATGGCCTTGACCATGACGCCGGGTCCGGCGTCGATCCCGTTGCCGCCGGCCGCCGCCTCCTCCGCCTGCTGCGCCGCGAAGAAGGCCTGCGCCTCGGCCAGCGTCACCGCCCCGGCGCTGCCCGGCATCACCGGCACATCGCACTGCTGTGCCAGCGCGCGAGCGCGCGCCTTGTCGCCGAAGAGGGCGAGCTGGCCGGGCGTCGGGCCGACGAAGCAGAGTCCCGCATCGGCGCATGCCTGCGCGAAATCCGCCCGCTCGCTCAGGAAGCCGTAGCCCGGATGCACCGCATCGCAGCCCTGGGCGCACGCGATCTGGATCAACGCAGCGCCGTCGAGGTAGGCCGCGGGGCCGGTCGCGTCCAGCGGCACGGCGGCATCGGCCAGCTGCACGTGCAGTGCAGCGGCATCGTCCTTCGCATGCACGGCCACGCTCGCGATGGCCAGATCGCGCAGCGCGCGCACCAGCCGCACCGCGATCTCGCCGCGGTTCGCCACAAGGATCTTCTTGAACAACGCGGGACCTTTCAGGGATGGTCTTTCAGCAGCCGGCGCAGCACCTTGCCGGCGCCGGTGGTCGGCAGCGCATCGATGAAGCGCACCGCGCGCGGCGCCTTGTACGGCGCCATGTTCTCGCGCGCCCAGGCCACCAGCGCCTCGGCCTCGAGCGCTGCGCCGGGCTTGCGCACGATGAAGGCCTTGACCACCTCGCCCTTCTCCGCGTCGGGCTCGGCGATGACCGCAGCCTGCGCCACGGCCGGATGCTTGACGAGGATGGTCTCGACCTCCTCGGGGAACACGCTGTAGCCCGAGACTTTGATCATTTCCTTGAAGCGGCCCATGAACGTCAGGTAGCCGTCGGCATCGAGCTTGCCCATGTCGCCCGTGTGCACCCAGCCCTTGCGCAGCGTGGCGGCGGTGGCCTCGGGCTTGTTCCAGTAGCCTTTGAAGCAGCCGGGGCTGATGAGGACGATCTCGCCGACTTGGCCCGCCGGCCGGTCCGCGCCGGTCTCGGGGTCGATGATGCGGATCGTGACGCCAGGCACCGCCACCCCCTGCGTGCCCCAGCGCGGCGCATGGTGCGGCGTGTAGGTGTCGCAGGTGTGGGTCTCCGAAAGGCCGTAGGCCGCCTCGAAGGAAATGCAGTGCTTCGCGAAGCCGCGCCATTGCGCCGCCAGCGGCTCGGTGAAGGTGATGCCGAAGCTGGTGACCGGGTTCATGCGCAGGCTGGACAGGTCGAAGCCCGCAATGCCTTCCACCTGCATGCAGGCGACGTTCATCGGCGCAATGCTGTACCACCAGCTGACGCGGTAGCGCTCGATGGCCTGCAGCACCGCGCGCGGCTCGAAACGGTGCAGCAGCACCGAGGTGGCGCCGGTGAGCACCGGCACGTTGACGCCCATCAGCATCCCGGCGATGTGATACAGCGGCGCGACGGACAGCAGCACGTCGCTGCCGGCGACGCCGTTGCAATCGGCCGCGGCGCGCGTCTTGAAGAGCGCATTGGCGTAGCTCAGCATCGCGCCTTTGGGCAGGCCGGTGGTGCCCGAGGTGTAGGTCATCAGGGCGACGTCGTCCATCGAGAGCGCGACGGGCGCGGGTCGCGCGCCGCTCCCCATGACGGCGAGGAAGTCCTCGCAGCCTGCGGGCACGCTTCGCGTGCCGGCCCGCGCCACCTCAAGATCGGCGGGCAGGTCGAGCGTGGGGGCCTGCGGCAGCAGGTCGGCGTAGTGCACCACGAACACGTGTTCCAGCGCGCTGCGGGCCCGCACCTTGTCCACCACCGGCAGCAGCGAGGCCGCCGCGACGATCACGCGCGACTTCAGGTCCTCGACCTGGTAGGCCAGCTCGTGCTCCTTGTTGAGCGGGCTGCTGGGGCACACGATGGCGCCGATCTTCTGGATGCCGTAGTGCGCGGCGAGGTACTGCGGGCAGTTGTTGAGAAAGAGCACCACCGGCTCACCCTTCTGCACGCCGATGGCCTGCAGCCGCGCGGCGAAGGCATCGCTGGCGGCATCGAGCTCGGCATAACTCATTGCATGGCCGTACCAGACGCAGGCCGCATGGCCGCCGCGCTCGCGCGCATGCGTGCGCAGGTACTCGTGCAGGGGCTGCTGGGGGCGATCGGGAAGCGCGGTGATTGTCTCCATGGCGTCACTCTCACAGGGTTATCGATAGGGTTGGCCGCTTGCCATGGCCGCATGGTGCTCCAACAATCCTACCCATGGGTATAACCTCGGCGACACCGCACAAACCCTCTGAGCGCACCGACCTGCCGCAAGGCACCGGCCGCCAGCGTGCCGCCACCGCGGGCACCGACGTGCAGCGCGAGCGCATCCTGCAGGCGGCCGCGCAGCTCTTCGCGGCGCAGGGCTACGCCAACACGACCATGGCGCAGATCGTGCGCGCGCTCGAAGTCACCAAGCCCTTCGTCTACTACTACTTCCGCGACAAGCAGGAGATCTTCGAGACGCTCTCGTGGCAACCCGCGGTCGACTGCTTCACCTCGCTGGACTTCGCCGAAGGCGATCCGCGGCCCGCGGTCGAGAAGGTCAAGGAGGGCATCGAGCGCCTGATCCGCGCCACGGTGGCCCACCACCCTTGCGCCTTCTTCCCCTACCGCGAGCCGCAGGTGTACCGGCCCGAGTACATCGCCGCGCAGAAGAAGCTGGCCCACCATTTCTACGATCGGCTCTGCCCTCTGCTCGAGGAAGCGCGGCGCGACGGCGACCTGGACTTCCGCGAGACCAAGATCACCGCGCTGGCCGCGCTCAGCCTGCCGGGCTTTCTCTACAGCTGGTATCGGCCCGAGGGCCGGCTCACGCCGGACGAGGTGGTGGCCGAGCTGGCGCAGCTCGCATGGCGCGTGCTGGGCCTGCGCGAGCGCGACGGCTGAGCACCGGCGCTGCGCCCTTCTTTTTTCTTCCACCTACTCCCGGAGACAAGCCATGAGGTTCTCTTTCGCCTTCGCGCCGCTGGCCGCCGCCGCGCTGCTCGCGGCCGGCTCGGCCCAGGCCCAGCAGACCTACAAGATCGCCTACATCGACCCGCTCTCGGGCCCCTTCGCGAACGTGGGCGAGCTGATGCTCACGCACACGCAGTACGCGATCGAGGACATCAACGCCAAGGGCGGCGTGCTCGGCGGCACGAAGCTGCAGCTGCTGCAGTTCGACAGCAAGCTCTCGGCGCAGGAGAGCCAGAGCGCGCTGCAGGCCGCGATCGACCAGGGGGCCCAGGCCATCGTGACCGGCGGCTCGGGCTCTTCGGTGGTGGCGGCACTGGTGCAGTCGGTCAACCGCTGGAACCAGCGCAACCCGGGCAAGGAGCTCATCGTCCTCAACCACTCGTCGATCGACCCCGAGCTGACCGGCAAGGCATGCAGCTTCTGGCATTTCCAGACCGAGGCCAACACGGCGATGAAGATGAAGGCGCTGGCCAACTACATCAAGAAGACGCCGGACATCAAGAAGGCCTACCTGCTCAACCAGGACTACGCGCACGGCAAGCAGTGGGCCAGCTACGGCCGCCAGCTGGTGGGCCTGGCGCGGCCCGACGTCCAGTTCGTCGGCGAGGCGCTGCACCCCATCGGGCGCGTGAAGGACTTCTCGCCCTACCTCGCGAACGTGAAGCAAGCGGGGGCCGACACGGTGATCACCGGCAACTGGGGCCAGGACATGACGCTCCTGCTCAAGGCCGCCGGCGATGCCGGCTACAACCTGCGCTACTTCAACCACAGCGCCGGCTCGGTGCCGGGCACGGTGCTCGCGGTGTCCCAGGCCAAGCTGGGCCAGCTGACCTGGGTGGCCGAATGGCATCCGGGCCAGGCCGACTCGCCGAAGGCCGACGCGCTGGCCAAGGCCTACAAGGCCAAGACCGGCAAGGACTTCCTGGCGCCCCGCATCGAGTTCACCCCGCGCCTGCTGGCGGCGGCCATCGACAAGGCGGGCAGCACCGACACCACCAAGGTGGCACGCGCGCTGGAAGACACGCGCTTCGATTCGGTGGTCGGCCCGGTGCGCATGCGCGCCGAAGACCATCAGCTCTTGCTGCCGCAGGTGGTCAACACCATCGCGCCCGTGGACGGCAAGGCGGTCAAGGTGGGCTGGGAAGGCACGAACTACGGCTTCCGCACCGACGCGGTCTATACCGGCAACGAGCTGGCGCAGGGAACGGAATGCAAGATGGTGCGGCCTGCATCGTGATGCTTCCGCGCTAAGGGATAGCCCTGCCTGCCGGGCGTGGCGGCATCGGGATACTGCGATGTCGTCCGCAGAGGGGCGATGGAGGCTGTAGAACACCATGGCAGGCAAGAACCCGCTCTACCCGATCCCGCATCCCGCGCGGAAACCCTTCGTCGGCAATATCCTGTCGATCGGCTCCGAGTCGCCGGTGCTCGACATGTGGAAGATCGCGCAGGACCTGGGCGAGATCTACTGGCTCGACATGCCGGGCATGCCCGTGATCGTGGTGTCCTCGGCCGCGCTGGTCGACGAGCTGTGCGACGAGAAGCGCTTCGACAAGAGCACCAAGGGCACGCTGCGACGGCTGCGTGCGCTCTCGCACGGGCTGTTCACCTCCGACACCCACGAGTCGACCTGGTCGAAGCCGCACAACATCCTCCTGGCCAACTTCAGCCAGCGCGCGATGCAGGCCTACCACCCGATGATGCTGGACATCGCCGAGCAGCTGGTGACCAAGTGGGAGCGCCTGAACTTCGACGAGGAGGTGGACGTGGTGCGCGACATGACCGCGCTCACGCTCGACACCATCGGCCTGTGCGGCTTCGGCTACCGCTTCAACTCCTTCTACCGCGAGGGCTTTCATCCTTTCGTCGACGCGATGGTGCGCACGCTCGAGACGGTGCAGAACCGGCGCGGCATCCCGCTCGAGGAGCTGATGCTCAAGAAGCAGCTGGCCCAGCAGCGCAAGGACATCCGCTTCATGCACAAGATGGTGGAGGACATCATCCAGGAGCGGCGCCAAAGCGGGGCCGACATCGCGACCAAGCCCGACCTGCTGAGCTACATGATCGCCGGCGTGGACAAGAAGACCGGCGAGCGCCTGGACGACCGGCAGATCCGCGACGAGTGCATCGAGTTCCTGATCGCGGGGCACGAGACCACCAGCGGCCTGCTGTCCTTCGCGCTCTACTTCCTGCTCAACCACCCCGAGGCGATGGCCAAGGCCCGGGCCGAGGTCGACCATGTGTTCGGCCCCGACCCTGCGGTGAAGCCCACCTACGCGCAGGTCAATCGGCTGGTCTACGTGCTGCAGGTGCTGAAGGAATCGCTGCGCATGTTCCCGACCGCACCGGCGATCGCGATGGCCGCGAAGGAAGACACGACGATCGGCGGCCGGTACACCATCAAGAAGCGCAACATGGTGATCATGCATGCGCTCGCGCTGCACCGCGACAAGTCGGTGTGGGGCGAGGACGCGGATCGCTTCAACCCCGATCACTTCAGCCGCGAGGCCGAGCGGGAGCGGCCGGTCAACGCCTTCAAGCCCTTCGGCAACGGGCAGCGCGCCTGCATCGGGCGGCAGTTCGCGCTGCAGGAGGCGGTGCTGACGCTGGGCATGATCCTGCAGCGCTTCGACCTGGTCGATCACACGGGCTACAAGCTGAAGATCCGCGAGGCGCTCACGATCAAGCCGGAGGGATTCAAGATCCGTGCGGTGCCGCGCGATCCGGCCACGCGCTCGCGCGGCGACGCGGCCGTCGCGCAGCCGGTGCAAACCGCGGCCGAGCGGCCCGCTGCCCCGAGACCGCAGGCCGCACGCCACGGCACCCCGCTGCTGGTGCTGCAGGGCTCCAACCTCGGCAGTGCCGAGGACCTGGCGCGCCAGCTGACGGAAGCTGCCGAGATGCGCGGCTATTCCACCCAGCTCGCCTCGCTCGACGACTACGCCGAGCGGCTGCCTGCCGAGGGCGCGGTGGCCATCGTCTGCGCCTCGTACAACGGCATGGCGCCCGACAATGCGGCCGAGTTCCATCGCTGGCTGGATCAGGCCGACGATTCGCTCAAGGGCGTGCGCTTCAGCGTCTTCGGCTGCGGCAACACCGACTGGGCCTCGACCTACCAGGCCGTGCCGCGGCGCATCGACGAGCGCCTTTCAGCGCTGGGCGCGACGTGCATCCACGTGCGCGGCGAAGGCGACGCGCGCGAGGACATGGACGGCGCTTTCCAAGACTGGAGCGATGCGCTGTGGCCGCAGCTCGCGAAGACCTTCGAGCTGAAGGCGACCGATTCGGCGCCCTTGCAGAGCGAGCCGCTCTACACCTTGGAAGAGATGCCGCCGCCGCAGAAGAACGGGCTGGTCGATGCGCTGGGCGCGGTCGGCATGCGCATCCTGCAGAACCGCGAGCTGCAGAGGGGCGGCGACCTTGTCGACAACGGCCGCTCCACCCGGCACGTGGAGCTGCAGCTTCCCGAAGGCGTCAGCTATCGCGCCGGCGACCACCTGAGCGTGGTGCCGCGCAACGGCGCGGCGCAGGTGGACCGTGCAATGGCGCGCTTCGGCTTCGACCGCAAGGCCCACGTGCGGCTGCAGGCCGCGCCGGGGCGCAAGGCCGCCCTGCCGGTGGACGAGGTGATCGCGGTCGACCGCCTGCTCGGCGACTACGTCGAGCTGCAGGACGTGGCCACGCGCAAGCAGATCGCGCAGCTCGCGAGCCATGCGCAATGCCCCTTCACCCGGCCCAAGCTGGAGGCCCTGTCGGGTGCCGACGAGGCCTCGGCCGCGCTCTACAAGAGCGAGGTGCTGCACAAGCGCAAGTCGGTGCTCGACCTGCTGGAAGAGTTCCCCGCCTGCCAGCCGCCCTTTGCGGTGTTCCTGGAAATGCTGTCGCCGCTGTCGCTGCGCTACTACTCCATCTCCTCCTCGCCGGCCGTCGATGGCGGGCGCTGCAGCGTGACGGTGGGCGTGGTTTCCGGGCCGGCGCGCTCGGGCCTGGGAACGTTCGAGGGTGTGTGCTCCAACTACCTGGCGCGTGCCGAGGCCGGCGAACTGGTGCATGGCGTGGTGCGCGAGACCACGGCCGAGGGCTTCCGGCTGCCCGAGGACCCGCAGCGGCCGCTCATCATGGTCGGCCCCGGCACCGGGCTCGCGCCCTTTCGCGGATTCCTGCAGGAGCGTGAGGCACAGATCGCCAAGGGCACGGCGCCGGGCGAGGCCCTGCTGTTCTTCGGCTGCCGCCATCCGGAGCAGGATTTCATCTACGCCGACGAGCTGAACGCCTGGGCCGAGCGCGGCGTGGTGCGGCTCCACACCGCCTTCTCGCGCGCCGGCGAGCGCAAGGTCTATGTGCAGGACCGCATCCGCGAGCAGGCGGCCGAGGTCTGGCGCCTGCTGGGCCAGGACGCGATCGTCTACGTGTGCGGCGACGGCTCCCGCATGGAGCCGGACGTGCGGCGCGCGCTGTCGGACATCGCGCGCGAGCATGGGCAGGACGGCGAGGCCTGGCTGGAGCGCATGATCGCGGACAAGCGCTACGTGCTGGACGTGTGGGCCGGCAACTGAGGCTCGCGCGGCTCAGGTGCGCTTGCGCGCCGTGACCTCGATCTCGATCTTCATCCGCGGGTCCGCCAAGCCGGCCGAGATCATCATCGCGGCCGGCCTGGACTCGCCGAAGTACCGGCGCAGCACGGGCCAGCAGGCGGGAAAGTCGTCCGCCCTGGGCAGCACGTAGGTGACGCGCACCACATCGGCGAAGGAGGCGCCGGCCTCGGCCAGGGCCGCGCCGATGTTCAGCAGGCATTGCTCGGCCTGCTCCACGACGCCGTCGCGGATGGTCATGCTCGCGTAGTCGAAGCCGGTGGTGCCGGAGACGAAGACCCAGTCGCCGTCCACCACGGCGCGGGAATAGCCGATTTCCTGCTCGAAGGTGGAGCCGGAGCTGATGAGTCTGCGTGTCATGGGCTGGCCTGCGAAGTCGAAGGGGTGCGATTCTCGCGCCGCCGCCACGCCCTATTCCGGCCGCCCCGGATCCGGAAACACCAGCGGGCCCCACAGCTTGCGATCGAAAGGCTTCCACTGCCCCTCCGGCTGCGCCAGGCGGTCCGCCAGCGCATAGAGCACCGCCGGATGAGCGCCCAGGCCCAGGTGGCTGGCGATCACCTCGATGTTTTCCGATCGGGGCCCGGCTGCCTCCACGCTGCAGCGCCACGCAACCACGCCGTCGCTGCGGCTGAAGATGGAAGTGGTGGGCACCGGCGGCGTCGGGCGCACATGCTTCATGCGCCGCGGGTCTTCGGAGCTCTGGCCGCTCACGCCCTCGTAGATGCGCCATGCATTCGTGGCGCGCGAGCTGCCCGTGAAAGGACTGCCCAAGGTGACCACGCTGCGCACCCACTGAGGATGGCGCGCTGCGAGCAGGCGGGCATAGACGCCGCCCAGGCTCCAGCCGATCAGGCTGACCTTGCGGCCGCTCTCGGCATGCAGGGCCTCGAGCTTGGCGATCATGCCGTCCTCGATGCCATCGCGCGGGCCGAAGTTGCGTCCGAGGCCCCAGCCATGGGCGTCGTAGCCGCGGCCTTGCAGGTAGCGCCGCAGCAGTTTGGTCGACATGTCGCTGGCCACCAGGCCGGGCAGCACCAGCACGGGATGGCCGTCGCCGCGCGGCGCGAGTTGCAGCAAAGGCCACAGGGCCAGGGCCGCACCGGCCTCCCAGAGGGCGCGTCCTTCGGCCAGCAGCAGCAGGCGCGAAGGCGGATCGATGGGGTCTTGGGTGGCTGCCATCATGAATATCTCCTTTGTCGTCGTTATGGGTGACCCTGGCTCCGCGGCAGTTCCGGGGCCGCTGGATGGCACGTTCGCCTATTTGAGGTATTTGCCGCGCAAGTAATCAAGGTAAGCCCTCGAATCGCGGGAAACATAGGGGGAAACCAGCGTCAGGGTGTAGAAGGCTGCCAGCCCCGGGTCGGCCTGCTGCAAGGCGTCGCGTCCCGGCACCAGCCGCTCGAAGGAGAGCCAGCAGGTGGTGGTGAAGACCATCTGCAGCGCGAGCATCTGCGCTTCTTCGGCGGTCGCCTGGATGACACTCGCGGCCCGCAGCGCCTCGCACAGCGATTGCGCGGCCAGCAGGTTCTGCGCCGTGAGGGCCTGGGCCCGCTGGCCGAGCGCCGGGTACTCGCCCGCCAGGAAGGCCATGTCACGGTAGACGAAGCGGTAGGCATCGATGGCCTCGAAGCGCAGGTGCAGCGCGAGCCACAGGTCGTCGATGGCGCGGACGGTGCCGGAGGACGCGTTGAGCAGTTCCAATTGCTCCTCGAAGCGCCGGAACAGCCGATCGACGATCAGCTGCTTGGCCTTGAAGTGGTAGTGCAGGTTGCCGGGGCTGATCTCCAGCTCGGCCGCGATCCGGTGCGTGGACACGGCCGCGAGCCCTTGCGCGTTGAACAGCGCCAGGCTGGTCTGCAGGATGCGTTCGCGCGTATTGATGCTGGCCACGGGCTCTGGGCTCGGTCTCTGTGTAGCCTCTCAGCGCTTGCGCTGTCCCGATTCGATGCGCTCCAGGCGTTCGAGCAGCAGCTTCATCTGATCGCGCAGGGCCTGCATCTCCTGCGCGGTCGGCATGCCCAGCCGCTGCATCGCGGCGGCAACGCGCTGGTCGAAGACGTCCTCGAACTTGCGGATGCCGAAGCTCTCGAGGCCGAAGCCGCGCTGCGGCGCATCGCCCTTGGGCGGGCTCATGCCGAGCAGGCTCTCGATGACGTTGGTCTGGCGCTTGACCACGTCGTCGCGCACGTTGCCCAAGGCCTTCAGGCCGGCGCGCAGCAAACCCTGCGCGCCGGCCTTTTGATCTTGTGCGGCGACCTTCTTGGCCGGCGCCGCCTTCTTGCGCGGGACCGCCTTCTTGGCCGGCGCCGCCTTCTTGGCCGGCGTCGCCTTCTTGCCGGCCGCAGCCGCCTTCTTCTTCACGCTGACAGTTTCATCGCGGCGAGTCGCCATGCGTTGCTCCAGGACAGGTCAATTGGAAAGGCGGCCGGCCCCGCCTCGGGGCTCAGGCCGCCTTGCGCGCGGTGCGCACGGTGCGGCGCACGGCCGAGCGGGCCTTGGCCTTCACGGTCTTGACCGGCGTCGCTTCCTCCGTGCTGCCCGCCACGCGGCTCTCGATCTGCCTGGCGCCGGCGGCGATGCGATCGGCGATCTGCACCGAGACGGTGGCGATCGGCTGGTGCAGGCTGCCCAGGGCCTGCAGCATCGAGCTGCCCAGCGGCGACTCGATGCGGGCGGCGGCGTTGGCGACCGTCTCGATGCCGCTGGTGGTGGTGCCGGCGATGCGGTCCATCACGGCGACGACGCGGCCGGTGTCGATGTCGAGGCGGTTGGCCAGGAAGCCGTTGACCTTCTCCTGCGCGCCGATCAGGCGGGCCTTGAGCGTCTCGTTCACCAGCGGCAGCTGGCGGGCGTTGAGAAATTCGCTGGTGCGCGAGGCTGCGCCGTTCAGCAGGCGATGGGCGCCCGCGCGGTAGGCGCCGACCAGGGTCTTGCCGGCGTCGTTGTACTGGCCGACCACGTGGAGAGCGGCGCTGGAGAAGTTTTGCGTGGACATGATGATTTCCTTGAAGTGGGATGGGACACATGACACCGGGAACCGATCCCGCCATCACTCGCGTCATGGTTCCGACGCGATGGCCTCATCTTCTTCGCAAAGCCCTAGGCCTTGAAAACTAGATCCGTCGGATAGTTAGGCCAACTGCCCCAATTTCTTCAAAGCCCCGCGATGCTACGACGGGCAGGGTGCCGTTCGGTCCACCCGGGCCCCGGGCTTACCCGCTATCGGGGCCTTCGCGCATTGCGGATCATTTTCCCTCGCTGCCCATCGCGCACCACGCGCGCACGACAATACGGGAACCATCCGAATGAAACACCTGAGCGGCCTGGACGCGACCTTCCTGCACACCGAGACACCCGAGACGCCGATGCATGTGGGCGGCCTGCACCTGCTGGAGCTGCCTGCGGACTACGAGGGCGACTACTACGAGGATGTGCAGGCGCACGTGGCGAGCCGCATGCACCTGTCGGAGATCTTCACGCGCAAGCTCGCGCTGATGCCCTTCGAGTTGTCGAACCCCGTGTGGGTGGAGGACGAGGACGTGGACCTCGACTACCACGTGCGCCGCGTCACGCTGCCGCGGCCCGGCACGCTGCGCCAGCTCGAGCAGTACGTGGGCCGCCTGCACTCCACGCTGATGGACCGCAGCCGCCCGCTGTGGGAGTTCTACGTGATCGACGGGCTGCAGGGCGGCAAGGTCGCGATGTATTCGAAAGTTCACCATGCAGGCATCGACGGGCAGGCCGGAAGCGCCTTCGCGCAGGCCATCATGAGCCTGGAGCCGCATCCCGAGCCGGTCAAGGCACCGCGCCAGAAAGCGCGCCGGAGCAACCGCTACCAGCTGGGCGTGGCCGAGCTGGCCGGCGCGGCGCTGAGCAACACGCTGCAGCAGTACGTGAAGCTGGTGAAAACCTTCCCCGACATGGCGCGCGCGGTGCAGAGCCTGATCGTGCCGCAGCCCCGCAGCGAGGGCGCGAGCCTCCGGCAGCAGCCGAAGAACCTCAACCTGCTGGGCCCGCGCACGCCGCTCAACGTGGCCATCACCAACCAGCGCGCCTACGCCGTGCGCTCGATCCCGCTGGCCGAAGTCAAGCAGGCCGGCAAGAAGCTGGGCGCCAGCCTCAACGACGTGGTGATGGGCATCTGCGCCGGCGCGCTGCGCCGCTACCTGGCGGACCATGGCAAGCTGCCGAAGAAGCCGATGACCGCGGCCATCCCGGTGACGCTGCGCGCGCCGGGCGACACCTCGTCGAACAACCAGGTGTCGATGACGGTGATGACGCTGGCGACCGACGTGGCCGATCCGATCGAGCGCATCGAGCGCATCCACGAGTCCTCCACTGCGGCCAAGAACCTGATGGGCAACATCAAGGCCGCGATCCCCACCGACTTCCCCTCCTTCGGCGCGCCCTGGCTGATGTCGGGCCTGGCCTCGATGTACGGCCGCTCGCGGCTGGCGGACCGGCTGCCGCCGGTGGCCAACGTGGTGATCTCCAACGTGCCGGGCGCGCAGGCGGCGCTCTACTTCGCGGGTGCGAAGCTCCTGACCTACTACCCGGTGTCGATCCCGTCCCACGGCATGGCGCTCAACATGACGGTGCAAAGCTACAACGGCAGCCTGGACTTCGGCCTGATCGCATGCCGCCGCGCGGTGCCCGACGTGGACGTGATCGCGGACTACCTGCTCGTCGAGCACCGCGAGATCCTGGCGCGCGTCAAGGCACTCGAACCTGCGCATGGCGCGGAAGGGGCCAAGCCGCCGTCACAGCCCGCGCCGGTCGAAGCAAAGGCGCCTGCGAAGCCCAAGGCACGCAAGGCACCGGCGCGCAAGGCCCCGCCCGCGAAGGCCGCCGCCGCGCGCAAGGCACCGGCGCGCCGCGGCGCGGCCGCCGCCGCTACGCGTTGACGCGCAGGCCGGCGGGCCCGGCCTCCATGCGGCCGATCACGCAGGCGGCCTCGAAGCCCTGTTCGTGGAAGAGCGCCAGCACCTGCGGCACGCAGTCCGGCGCACAGCTCACGAGCAGCCCGCCCGAGGTCTGCGGATCGCTCAGCAGATCCTGCGCCACCGGCGGGAGCGCGGCATCGAGCCGCACCTCGGCCCCGTAGCCGGCCCAGTTGCGGCCGGAGGCACCGGTCACGAAGCCCTCGGTCGCCATCTTTTCGACACGGGGCAGCAGCGGCACCTGCGGCCAGTCGATCACGGCCTGCAGCCCGGCGCCGCGCGCCATCTCGAGCGTGTGGCCCGCCAGGCCGAAGCCGGTCACGTCGGTCAGCGCATGCACGCCCTCGAGCGCGGCCAGCGCGATGCCGGGCTTGTTGAGCCGCGTGGTGTTGGCGATCAGCTGCGCATAGCCCTCGGCGTCGAGCTTCTCCTTCTTGAGCGCCGCCGACAGCACGCCCACGCCCAGCGGCTTGCCGAGCACCAGCACATCGCCGGCTTTCGCATCGGCGTTGCGCCGGACCCGCTTGGGATGCACCAGCCCCATCACGACCAGCCCGTAGATCGGCTCGACCGAGTCGATGGTGTGGCCGCCCGCGATCGGAATGCCGGCCTCGCGGCACACCGCCTGGCCCCCGCGCACCACCTCGCCGATCACCTCCAGCGGCAGTTGGTTGACGGGCATCGCCACCAGGGCCAGCGCCATGATCGGCGTGCCGCCCATGGCGTAGACATCGCTGATGGCGTTGGTCGCGGCGATGCGGCCGAAGTCGAAGGGGTCGTCGACGATCGGCATGAAGAAGTCGGTGGTGGCGATCAGCGCCTGCTCGTCGTTGAGGCGGTAGACCGCGGCGTCGTCGGCGGTTTCGATGCCGACCAGCAGCTCGGGCGGGATGATGCCGCTGCCGCTGTTTCGCAGGATCTCCGACAGCACGCCCGGCGCGATCTTGCAGCCGCAGCCGCCGCCGTGGGAGAAGCTGGTGAGACGGAGGGCGGGGACGGTGCTTCGGTCGTTCATGGTGGGGCCTTTCCGGGTCTTGCGGATTATGGTGGCGCGAGCAGATCGCTCAGCAGGCGCCGCACGCTTGCACGTTCGGCCGGCGGGGTGAAAAGCGGCTCGCGCAGCGCGCACTGCGCCGCCAGTCGCCGCGCGAAGCCGGGCTCGGCGGCAAAGCGTTCCATCAGCGCCGCGAGCGCCGCGTCGTCGCCGACGGGAAAGCAGCCCTCGTAGTCCTCGCCCAACAGCCCCAGATTGCCGCCGATGCGGCTGGCCAGCACCGGCACGCACGATCGCACGGCCTCGATCACCGCCTGCGCGCCGCCTTCCATCCGGCTCATGTGCACCAGCGCGCGGCTGCGCGCGATCCAGCGCCGCGTGACGTCGGGCGGGAGCCCGCCCAACCAGCGGTAGTGCGGGCATTCGGCCATGGTGCGGCGCGCCGCCTCGCCGAGCTCCGGCGCCAGCGCATCGCCGATGTGGACGATCCGGACCGGCGTTGCCGCGGGCAGCCGGCGCGCGGCGTTCATCAGGGTGAGCGGGTCCTTCTCGTCGCGCAGATGCCCGACCGCCACCAGGTTGAAGCTGCGGACCGCCGCACCCTTGCGCAGCCGGGCGGCCGACTGGAGGATGACCCGGGCCTTTGCGCGCTCGGCCGGGCCCAGGCGCTCGAGCGCATCGGGCTGCAGCACCACCAGTTGGCTGGCACACTGGAGCGAATGCTGCGCGGCCTTGTTCTCCTCGATATCGCGGTACACGTCGGTGCCGGTCAGGACCAGCGCGATCGGGGCTGCCGGTCGCGCCGCGCGAAACTGCGCGATCGCCTCGGCGGAACGGCGCGCGTGCAGCGCGATCATCGCGTCGCAAGGCGCCCCGTCCCAGCCGCGCGCGATCTCCACCTCGGCGACGGGCTCCAGGAACCGGCTCCAGCGCGAGGCGGTGCGCCAGTTGCCATTGTTGGCATCTGCCAGTGCCGGCGAGACGATCAGGACATGGGGCTTCTTGCGCATCGGCACATTCTGTCAAAGCGGCATCGCCATGGCTGACGCACGCACCCTCGCCGGCGAAGCGCTCGCGGCCGCGCTGCGCGAATGCCGCGCACGCACGCGCGCCTGGACCTTCGACCTGAGCGATGCGCAATGGCAGGTGCCGCGCCAGGCCGGCGTGAACCTGGTCGCCTGGGAGCTGTCGCACCTTGCCTGGTTCGGCGAATTCTGGGTGCTGCGCGGTCCTCACGCGGTCGACGAGCGCGGCCATGTGCAGGCCAGCGCACCGGCGCGCATCGCCGGGCCGGACGCCCTGTTCGACTCGGCCCGCTTGGCCCACATCGTCCGCTGGTCCGTGGCCCTGCCCACGCGCGACGAGATCGCCGCGCGCCTCGATACGCAGCTCGACGCCTGCCTGGCCGCGCTGGCCCAATGCGAGGACAGCGACGAAGCCCTGTACTTCCATCGCCTCGCGCTGTTCCACGAAGACATGCACGACGAGGCCTTTGCCTGGCTGCGCGCCACCCTGGGCTACCCCGCGCCCGCCGGCCTGGCCGGCCTGCCGCACCTGGCCGACGCACCCTGCATCGAGCTGCCCGCTGCGCAGCCCCGCATCGGCTGGCCGGCGACCCGGGGCGGCTTCGCCTTCGACAACGAGCTCGGCGAGCATCCCGTCGCCTTGGCTGCCTTCCAGATCGACGCCGCGCCGGTCAGCGCCGGCCGCTACCTGCGCTTCGTGGAAGCCGGTGGCTACGCCGATCCGGCCTTCTGGCCCGGCGAGGCGGGGCGTTGGCGCGCGACGCAGCCCCGCAGCCACCCCGCGCGTTGGCGTCGCATGTCGCAGCGATGGGAGATCCGCTGGTTCGACCGCTGGCTGCCGCTCGACCCCGACCAGCCGGTGGTCCACGTCAGCGCCTGGGAGGCCGAAGCCTACGCGCGCTGGGCCGGCCGTCGCCTGCCCACGGCCGCCGAATGGGAGCATGCCGCCGCCAGCCAGCCCGCCTTCACCTGGGGCCGCAGCGTGTGGGAATGGACCGCCAGCACCTTCACGCCCTACCCGGGCTTCGCGCCCGGCCCTTACCGCGACTACTCGGCTCCGTGGTTCGGCGACCACCGGGAGCTGCGCGGCGGCGCCTTCGCCACCCACGCGCGGCTGCACGATCTGCGCCTGCGCAACTTCTTCCAGCCCGGCCGCAACGATGTCTTCGCCGGCTTCCGGACCGCGGCTCCTTAAACTGCGGCCTCTTTCCTTCGGTATGCCCCACATGAAACGACAGTTCCTCCAGACCACCCTCTTCTGCCTGCTGGGCCTGGCCGCCGGCCTGCCCGTGCATGCGCAGAGCGCCACGACGCTGCGCGTCTCGGCCATTCCCGACGAGGCGCCGACCGAACTGCAGCGCAAGTTCAAGCCGCTGGGCGAGTACCTGAAGAAAGAGACCGGCCTCGACGTGCAGTTCACGCCCGTCACCGACTACGCCGCCGTCGTCGACGGCCTGGCCACCAACAAGATCGACCTGGCCTGGCTCGGCGGCTTCACCTTCGTGCAGGCCAAGCTGCGCACCGGCGGTGCGGCGGTGCCGATCGTGCAACGCGCAGAGGACGAGAAGTTCACCAGCAAGTTCATCGTGCCGTCCGACAGCAAGGCGAAGACGCTGTCCGACCTGCGCGGCGCCACCTTCGCCTTCGGCGCGCCGTCCTCGACCTCGGGCCACCTGATGCCGCGCCATTTCCTGGCGCAGGCCGGCATCAATCCGGAGAAGGACTTCAAGACCGTCGCCTTCTCGGGCGCGCACGATGCGACGGTGGCCTTCGTGGCCTCGGGCCGGGCCGAGGCCGGCGTGCTGAACGCCTCGGTGATGGACAAGCTCGTCGAGTCGGCCAACCCCAACGCCGCCAAGGTGCGCGTGCTCGCGACCACCGCGCCCTACTACGACTACAACTGGACCGTGCGCCCGGGCCTCGACGCCGCGATCACCAAGAAGCTGGCCGACGCCTTTCTCAAGCTCGACGCGGCCAATCCGGCGCACAAGGAAATCCTGGAGCTGCAGCGCGCCTCGAAGTTCATTCCCACCCAGGTCTCGAACTACGACGGCATCGAGGCGGCGGCGAAAGCGGCCGGGCTCATCAAGTAGGCGGGCCGCGCCCGTGATCGCCGAAGCCGCGCTGGCGCTGGAGGATGTCGGCCTGGTCCATGCCAACGGCCAGCGTGCGCTGCAAGGGGTGACGCTGCGGGTCGCACGGGGTGCGCGCGTGGCCGTCATCGGGCCCTCGGGCGCCGGCAAGACCAGCCTGCTGCGCATCGCCGCGACCGCGCTGCGCGCCGGCGAAGGCCGCGTCGAGCTGCTGGGCGCGCGGCCCTGGCAGCTGCGCGCGCGGCCGCTGAAGGCGCTGCGCGCGCGCATCGGGCTGATCCACCAGGCGCCGCCGATACCGCCGCGCCTGCGCGTGATCACCGCGGTGCTGGCGGGCCGGTTGGGCGCCTGGTCGGGCGGGCGCGCGCTGGCCTCGCTGCTGGTGCCGGCCGACATCGCCGGCGCGCAGGCCGTGCTGGCCCGGCTTGACCTGGCCGACCGGCTGTTCGACCGCTGCGACCGGCTTTCCGGCGGCCAGCTGCAGCGCGTGGGCATGGCGCGCGTGCTCTACCAGGCGCCCGAGCTGCTGCTGGCCGACGAGCCGGTGTCGGCGCTGGACCCGGCGCTGGCGGACCTGGCAGTGGGCGAGTTGGTCGCACAGAGCCAGGCCACGGGCGCCACGCTGGTCGCATCGCTGCACGCGGTGGACCTGGCGCTGAAGTGGTTCGACCGCATCGTCGGGCTGCGTGCCGGCGTGGTGGTGTTCGACGCGCCGGCCGCCGAGGTCAGCCCCGGCATGCTGCACGAGCTCTACGCCACCGAGGGCAGCGTGCTGCCGACCCAGGCCCACGGCTTCGATCTCGAGGGCGCCCGCGCGCGCCCGCTGCCCACCGCCTGCCGATGAGCGCCGCCCCACACGAAGCGCCAAGCGTGGGGCGACCCGAGAGGGGTCAAGGGCGCCCGGCCGACTTGCGCGACCCGCTCGCCCGCCGGCGCCTGGGCGCTCTGCTGCTCGGGCTGGTGGTGCTGTGGCCGATGCTGGTCATCGCCGAGTTCAAGCCCCAGGCACTGCTGGCGTCCGGCACCCTGCGCGTGATGGGCGGCTTCCTGGCGGGCTTCCTGCCGCCGGCGCTGTCGGCCGATTTCCTCGGCCTGCTGGCGCATGCCACCTTGCAGACCCTCGCGATGGCGACCGCCGGCACGGCGCTCGCCTTCGTGCTCGCGGTGCCGCTGGCCTTTGCGGCGGCACGGTCGCTGTCGATCTCGCGCATCGGCCCGGCCCCCGGCCGATGGCGCGGGCAGGCGATGCGCACGGCCGTGCGCGGCGTTCTCACCGTGCTGCGCGCCATTCCCGAGCTGGTGTGGGCGCTGCTGCTGGTGCGGGCCTTCGGCCTGGGACCGGGCGCCGGCGTGCTGGCGCTGGCGATCACCTACGGCGGCATGCTCGGCAAGGTCTACGCGGAGATCCTCGAGTCGGGCGACACGCGGCCCGCACGGGCGCTGCTCGAGGCCGGCAGCGGGCGGGTCGCCGCGCTGTGCTACGGCCTGCTGCCGGGCTCGGCGCAGGAACTGGCCTCCTACACCGTCTACCGCTGGGAGTGCGCGGTGCGCGCCTCGGTGGTGATGGGTTTCGTCGGCGCCGGCGGGCTGGGCCAGCTGATGGACCAGTCGATGAAGATGCTCAACGGCGGCGAGGCGTGCAGCATCCTGATCGTCTTCCTGCTGCTGGTGCTGATGGCAGACGCCTTGAGCGCCCTGTTGCGAAAGTGGCTGGCATGAACCCGACCCGCCCCACCGCCACCGAACGCGCCCGCGCCGCCGGACCCTGCCTGGGCTGCGTGTTGGCCGGCGCCGCGATCCTGCTCGGGGTGGTCGCCAGCTTCCTCTATCTCGGCATCGATTTCCGCGTCCTCGCGGCGCGCGAGTCGCTCGCCTCGATGGGGAAGTTCGTGGCCGAGTTCTTCCCGCCCGACCTGTCGCCGGACTTCCTGGCCAAGATCGCCTGGGGCGCGCTGCAGACGCTCGCGGTCTCGGCGCTGGGCACGCTGCTCGCGATGCTGGGCGGCGCCGCGCTGGCGCTGCCCGCCTCCGGCCGCTTCGGCCCGGCGCTGCGGCAGGCCTCGCGCCTGACCCTGAATCTGTTGCGCAGCGTGCCGGAGCTGGTGTGGGCGGCGCTGATGGTCCTGGCGGCCGGGCTCGGCCCCTTCGCCGGCGTGCTGGCCCTGGCGCTGCACACCAGCGGCGTGTTCGGCCGGCTGTTCGGCGAGACGCTGGAGAACGTGCCGCCCACGCCCGAGCGCGCGCTGCGCGACGCCGGCAGCGGCGCGATCGCGGCTTTCGCCTACGGCAGCCTGCCGCTGGCCTGGCCCCAATGGCTGGCCTATGCGCTGTACCGTTGGGAGATGAATATCCGCATGGCCGCCGTGCTCGGCTTCGTCGGCGCCGGCGGGCTGGGGCAGATGCTGTACTTTCATCTCTCGCTGTTCCAGCAGGCGCAGTCGGCGACCGTGATCGGCGCCATGTTCGTGCTGGTTTTCATCGTGGACACTGCGAGCGGCCGGCTGCGGCGCGGCCTGGTCCCGGCCCACGCTTGATCTCACCCGGAGATTCGCTCATGAGCACCTTCACCACGGTCGAGCTGATCGGCGCCCCCACCGACATCGGCGCCAGCGTGCGCGGCGCCGGCATGGGGCCGGACGCGCTGCGGGTGGCGGACATCGCCGGCACCCTCTCGCGCCTGGGCTTCGAGATCGTGGACCGCGGCAACCTCGCGGGCCCGGCCACGCCCTGGACCGAGCCGGCCAACGGCCTGCGCCACCTGTCCGAAGTGGTCACCTGGAACCGCGCCGTCTACGAGGCGGTCGACCAGGCGATGGGCGCCGGCCACCTGCCGCTGCTGATGGGCGGCGACCACTGCCTCGCGATCGGCTCCATCAGCGCCATCGCCTGGCATGCGCGCCGGCGCGGCAAGAAGCTGCGCGTGCTATGGCTGGATGCGCATTCGGACGTCAACACCGAGCGCACCAGCCCCAGCGGCAACATCCACGGCATGCCGGTCGCCTGCCTGCTGGGCCACGGGCCGCAGGCGCTGAGCGGCTGGAGCGGCGAGGCCGCGGCGCTGGAGCACGATGCAATCCGCTTCATCGGCATCCGCAGCGTCGACGCGGAGGAGAAGGCGGCGATCCGCGCGCTGGGCCTGAATGTCTTCGACATGCGCCACATCGACGAGCACGGCATGCGCACCACCATGACCGAGGCGCTGCAGGACGTCGGCGAGGACACCCACCTGCACGTGAGCTTCGACCTCGACTGCCTGGACCCCGACTACGCGCCCGGCGTGGGCACCGGCGTGCGTGGCGGGCCGACCTGGCGCGAGATGCAGTTGTGCATGGAGATGATCGCCGACACCGGCCGCCTGGCCTCGCTCGACGTCGTCGAGCTCAACCCCGCGCTGGATGTGCGCAACCGCACGGCGGAAGTGGCGGTGGAGCTGATCGAGAGCCTGTTCGGCAAGTCGACGCTGGTGCGTTGAGGGCGCGTCAGCCGAGGCGCGCGAACGCGCTGGGGAACACGCGCACCGAGAGGCCCAGGCTGCGCTGCACGGCCACGTCCTCCAGCCGCGCCCATTCGGTGGACGAGACCAGGGGTTGGCCGGTGTCCGGCAGCGTGCCGGCGTTGCTTTCTTCCAGGCTGCGGGCCCAATCTTCGAATGCGCGTTTCTGGTGGCAGGGGATCAAGGGGATCTCCATCAAGGAACAAGATGAGCGAAGCGTATGGGCCGTGCTCTCGAAATCGGGAGTGAATAAATCACCGAAGAAAACAAAACACTGCGCGCGACAACGCGATCCCGCATGCGTTTAGAACCTTTGATTTCGTTTTACCGGTTAATGAGGTTGAGGATGTTGCCGTCCGGGTCCTTGAACCATGCGACCTTCATCTCGCCCGCGACGTGGATGTCGCCTTCGAGCCGCATATCGGGCATGTCGTAGTGCTCGAATCGCACGCCCTTGGCCTTGAGTTCGCTGACCACGGCTTCGATCTCGTCGCCGACGGACCAAGTGACGGCGGTCGCCTGGTTGGTGCCCGCGTACTTCGAGCAGTAGACGTTGAGCGTCGACACGCCGCTCTGGAAGACGACCATGTCGTCGCCCTCCGTCTCGATCGGCGTCAGCCCCAGCGTTTCTTCGTAAAACTTTCTGGCCCGGCCGAGGTCCTTGACCGCGAGGTTCGCGACGGCTTCCTTGTTTCCCAGCATGGTTTGCTCCTTGTGGGGGTGGTGAGATCAATGCACAAGCAGTTGGTACACCGTCCCACAGCGCAACGGGGAAGTCAATCAGCGTGAGTGACGACGTTCAGGCGCCGCAAAAGGCGGCGAAGCGTGAACTTTTCAGCGCCCGGAATGAGTCACATAGTCTTACATTCTTAAGTACTACTTTTGAGTTTCAGAGCGAGGAGCAAGACATGGATGTGAGGAAGATCGGCCTGTTGGTGGAACAACCCTTCGATGGCTCTTACTACTGGGTGATCCACGAGGACGTGCGCCACGACGGCCGCTTCGAGGCGCTGCATCGCGCCGATCGGCCTTTCGCCACTTACGCCGCCGCGCTGGCGCAAGGCTACGGCGTGATGCAACGGCTCTGCGGCCTGACCGGCCTGCCCGCTTACGCGGCGCGCTCCGTCCCCCTCTGCTGAACCCGAGTCAGCCCCGCGAAGGCGACAGCGGCACCTCGCGCAGAGGGGCCTCGTTGCTGGGCGCGGGCAGTGCGGGCGGCGCGACCGGCGTGCTCTGCACCGCCTCGGGCACGAGGAAGCGATCGATCAGAGCAAAGAAGCGGTCGTAGAAGCGCTCCTCGGTCAGCGTCTCGCTGGCCACCTTGACCAGGGCATCGTCGCTCGAGGAGAAAGGCAGCGACAGCGAACCCAGCGCGCCGACGCCCAGGCTGGCCGAGTTGTTGGTCTTCTTGAGGCTGTAGCGGTCCTGCAGCGCGCTGGCGAAGGCGATGGTGCTCGCGCCGCCGCTGTCGCGCGCACACACCACGCGCAGTTCGACCTCCACATGCACTTCGCTGGCCGGTTGGAAGCTCTTGCGGCCCGCCACCAGGTCGGCGTTGGCGGCAGTCACCAGGTAGCCCTGGCTCAGCAGCGCGCGGCGCGCCGCCTCGCAGGTCTCGGTTTGGCTCGCGCGAAAGCTGCGCGTGTGGGTGGTGGTCGAATCGAATTCCTCGGGATCGTAGGAAACGCGCTTCGCAGAGGTGACGCCGCAGCCGGCGAGAACAAGCGTGAACAGCAGCGCGACGGCTGCGTGCGGAAGGGGAGGACGCATGAGAAGAAGCCGATGTCGGAGATGCGGAATGCTAGCGGCGCTTGCCGACTTGCGGTGCCCCGATTGGACGCCGCCGCACTCCGCGCGTTCCCGGCCTAGTCGCCGATGCGGATCGTGCGATGCGCCCGCTCGCGCGTGGCGGCGATGCGGCGCGCGTTGGGCTCGTCGGTCTGCGCGACCCACGCCCGCGCTTGCGCGGCGCTGCGGCCGAACTGCTGGTGGCGCCGCACCAGCCGCTCCACGCGCAGCGCGTCGTCGACCTCCACGAACCAGACCTCGTCGAGCAGCGGCGCGACTTCGGCCCATGCGTCTTCCTGCAGCAGCAGGTAGTTGCCCTCGGTGATGACAAGCCGTGTCTGCGGCAGCACGGCGATGGCGCCGGCGACCGGCTCCTCGATCTCGCGCCGGAACTCGGGCGCGTAGACGATCTCGTTCGCCCGCTGCCCGCGCAAGCGCCGCAGCAGCGCCACGTAGCCTGCGCTGTCGAAAGTGTCGGGCGCGCCCTTGCGCTCGGCCCGGCCCAGCCGCTGCAGTTCCACTTGCGCGAGATGGAAGCCGTCCATCGGCACCACTTGCGCGCGTCCCGGAAGGGCTTGCTCGAGCGCGCGTGCGAGCGTCGACTTGCCCGAACCGGGCGCCCCGACCAGGCCGAGCAGCCTGCGCCGGCCATCGGCCAGCAGCGACTCGAGATGGGCCAGGTCGGGCGCCAGGTTCACGGGTACAGGCCGCGCTCTTGCCGCGCCATCAGGATGCGTTCGCAGGCCACCGCGAAGGTCGCGGTGCGCAGGGTGATCCTGTGCTTGTCGGCCGTGTCCCAGATGTGGTTGAGCGCGTTCATCATGATGCGGTCCAGCCGCTGGTTGATCTCGTCCTCGTCCCAGAAGAAGGACGAGAAGTCCTGCACCCACTCGAAGTAGCTGACCGTCACGCCGCCGGCGTTGCAGATCACGTCGGGCACCACCAGCACGCCGCGCTCGGCCAGGATGTCGTCGGCCGCCGGCACGGTCGGGCCGTTGGCGCCTTCGAGCACGAGCCTGGCCTGGGTCTTCTGCGCGCGTTCGGCGGTGAGCTGGCCTTCGAGGGCCGCGGGGATGAGGATATCGCAGGCCACGTCCCAGAAGGACTCGTTGGCGATCACGTCGCCACCCTTGAAGCCCACCACGCCCTCGGTGCGCGCCAGCGGCAGCAGCGTCTTGAGGTCGAGCCCGTTGGCGTTGACGATGGTGCCGGTGTGGTCCTGCACCGCGACGATCTTCGCGCCGGCCTCGGCGAACAACTCCGCGGCCACGGAGCCCACGTTGCCGAAGCCCTGCACGGCGATGCGCGCGCCGCGCAGGTCCAGGCCCAGGCGGCGCGCCGCCTCGCGGCCGGTGACGAACACGCCGCGGCCGGTCGCCTTCACGCGGCCCAGGGAGCCGCCCAGGTGCAGCGGCTTGCCAGTGACCACGCCGGTGGCGGTGCCGCCGACGTTCATCGAATAGGTGTCCATCATCCAGGCCATGACCTGGGCGTTGGTGTTGACGTCGGGCGCCGGGATGTCCTGCTGCGGGCCGATGATGATGCCGATCTCGCTGGTGTAGCGGCGCGTCACCCGCTCGAGTTCCTTGTGGGTGAGCTTCTTCGGGTCGACGCGGATGCCGCCCTTCGCGCCGCCGTAGGGCAGGTTCACCGCGGCGGTCTTGACCGTCATCCAGGCCGACAGGGCCATCACCTCCTCCAGCGTGACGTCGGGATGGAAGCGCACGCCCCCCTTGCCCGGGCCGCGGGACATGTTGTGCTGCACGCGGTAGCCCTCGAAGTGGGCGATGCTGCCGTCGTCCATCTCGATCGGCACGTCGACGATCAGCGCGCGCTTGGGGCGCTTGAGCGTCTCCACCCAGCGGGACAGCTCGCCCAGGTAGGGCACCACGCGGTCCACCTGCGACAGGTAGGTGCCCCAGGGGCTGTTGGGGGTCGGATGGACGTAGGACAAATCGGCGCTCATGGCATTCCAGGCGTTGTTGGGATGCCGCGCACGATAGTCCTGCCCGCGGCCCTTCGCCATGGGCTATGCGCGATGCGTTGGGCCTTATGCGCTTGCGGCAAACGGGGCCGCGTTGCCCGCCTCTCCGCCGCCTCAGCGCGCGCCGAAGATCGCGGTGCCGATGCGCACCATCGTGCTGCCGGCCGCAATGGCCGCCTCGAGGTCCGCGGACATGCCCAGCGACAGCGTGTCGACCTCGAGGCCCGCGCCGCGCATCTCCTCGAAGACGGCCGCGGCGCGCAGGAACAACGCCTGCTGCGTCTCGAAGTCCGGCGCCGGCTCGGGGATGGCCATCAGCCCGCGCAGCCGCAAGCGTGGCAAGGCCGCAACAGCCCGCGCCAGCGCCAATGCTTCGGCCGGGGGCACGCCGGACTTGTTGGCGCCGGCGTCCACATTGACCTGCAGGCAGACCTGAAGCGGCGGCAATTCCGCCGGCCGCTGCTCGGCCAGGCGCTCGGCGATCTTGAGCCGGTCGATGCTGTGCACCCAGTCGAAATGCGCCGCCACCGGCCGCGTCTTGTTGCTCTGCAGAGGGCCGATGCAGTGCCATTCGAGCCCGGCGCGCAGATCGGCCAAGGCCTCGATCTTGCCCACCCCCTCTTGCACGTAGTTCTCGCCGAAGGCAATCTGGCCGGCGGCGCGGGCCTCGCGGACCGCCTCCGCCGGGAAGGTCTTGGACACCGCAAGCAAGCGCACGCTCGCCGGGTCTCGTCCGGCTGCCGTGCATGCCGTCACGATTCGGGCCCGAACTTGCTGGAGCTTGTCACCAATCATCGTCATAATCGTCAAAACGTATCAAAACGTCACCGAGGAACTTCGTGGACATCACCCAACTGCTTGCCTTCAGCGTGAAGAACAAGGCCTCGGACCTGCATCTGTCGTCCGGCCTGCCCCCCATGATCCGCGTGCACGGCGACGTGCGGCGCATCAACGTCGACGCACTCGACCACAAGGCGGTGCATGCCATGGTGTACGACATCATGAGCGACACGCACCGCAAGCACTACGAAGAGTTCCTGGAGGTCGACTTCTCCTTCGAGATCGACGGCCTCGCCCGTTTCCGCGTGAACGCCTTCAACCAGGCCCGCGGCGCGGCGGCGGTGTTCCGGACCATTCCTTCGAAGATCCTCACGCTGGAGCAGCTGAACGCCCCCAAGATTTTCGGCGACCTCGCGCTCAAGCCCCGCGGCCTGGTGCTGGTGACCGGCCCGACCGGCTCGGGCAAGTCCACCACGCTGGCCGCGATGATCAACTATCTCAACGAGACCGAGTACGGCCACATCCTGACGGTGGAAGACCCGATCGAGTTCGTGCACGAGTCGAAGAAGTGCCTGATCAACCAGCGCGAGGTCGGGCCGATGACGCTGTCCTTCGCCAACGCGCTGCGTTCCGCGCTGCGCGAGGACCCGGACGCGATCCTGGTCGGCGAAATGCGCGACCTGGAAACCATTCGCCTCGCGATGACCGCGGCCGAGACCGGCCACCTGGTGTTCGGCACCCTGCACACCTCGTCGGCCGCCAAGACCATCGACCGGATCATCGACGTGTTCCCCGGCGAGGAGAAGGAAATGATCCGCGCCATGCTGTCCGAGTCGCTGCAGGCCGTGATCTCGCAGACCCTGTGCAAGACCAAGGACGCGCAAGGCCGGGTGGCGGCGCACGAAATCATGCTGGGCACTTCGGCCATCCGCAATCTGATCCGCGAGGGCAAGGTGGCGCAGATGTACTCGTCGATCCAGACCGGCAGCGGCCAGGGCATGCAGACGCTGGACCAGTGCCTCACGGACCTCGTGCGGCGCAATGTCATCTCGGCCGCCGAGGCGCGCGGCAAGGCGAAGATTCCCGAGAATTTCCCAGGCTGAACGAGCCTGCCCGCACCGGAGTACCGACATGGAACGCGATCAAGCCAGCCAGTTCATCAACGAACTGCTCAAGCTCATGGTGAGCCGCAACGGCAGCGACCTGTTCATCACCGCCGACTTCCCCCCCGCGATCAAGATCGACGGCAAGGTCACCAAGGTGTCGCAACAGGCCCTGGGCGCGCAGCACACGCTCGCGCTCACGCGCTCGATCATGAACGACCGGCAGACCGCCGAGTTCGAGCGCACCAAGGAGTGCAACTTCGCGATCTCGCCCACCGGCATCGGCCGCTTCCGCGTCAACGCCTTCGTGCAGCAGGGCAAGGTGGGCATGGTGCTGCGGACCATTCCGGCCACGCTGCCCACCATCGACGGGCTGGGCATGCCCCAGGTGCTGAAAGACGTGGCGATGTCCAAGCGCGGCCTGTGCATCCTGGTGGGCGCCACCGGCTCGGGCAAGTCGACCACGCTGGCCGCGATGATCGACTGGCGCAACGACAACTCCTTCGGCCACATCGTGACGGTCGAAGACCCGGTCGAATTCGTGCACCCGCACAAGAACTGCGTGGTGACGCAGCGCGAGGTCGGCATCGACACCGACAGCTGGGAGGCCGCGCTCAAGAACACGCTGCGCCAGGCACCCGACGTCATCCTGATGGGCGAGATCCGCGACCGCGAGACCATGGAGCATGCCGTGGCCTTCGCCGAGACCGGCCACCTGTGCATGGCCACGCTGCACGCCAACAGCGCCAACCAGGCGCTGGACCGCATCATCAACTTCTTCCCCGAGGAGCGCCGGGCCCAGCTGCTGATGGACCTGTCGCTGAACCTGCGCTCGTTGATTTCGCAGCGCCTCGTTCCTACCGAGGACGGCCATGGGCGCGTCGCCGCGGTGGAGATCCTGCTGAACACGCCGCTGATCAGCGACCTGATCTTCAAGGGCGAGGTGGGCGAGATCAAGGAAATCATGAAGAAGAGCCGCAACCTCGGCATGCAGACCTTCGACCAGGCGCTGTTCGACCTGTTCGAGACCAACATGATTTCTTTCGAGGATGCGCTGCGCAACGCCGACTCCGCCAACGACCTGCGGCTGCAGATCAAGCTCAACAGCCAGCGCGCGCGCACCACCGATCTCTCCGCGGGCACCGAGCACTTCGCGATCGTCTGAATGCGGGGAGGCGGCCAGGGGCGATAAGCTCGCCCTCATGAGCAGCCTCCACCCCAAAACCTACGACCCCATCCCGGCGCACAAGGTCGCCTTCCTCGGCCTCGGCGTGATGGGCTATCCCATGGCCGGGCACCTCGCCCTGGCCGGCCACAGCGTCGCGGTCTACAACCGCACGGCTGCCAGGTCCGCCGCCTGGCAGCAGGAGTTCGGCGCCCAGGCCAAGGGCAGCCTGCGCCACGCGCCCACCCCGCGCGAAGCCGCGGCCGGTGCCGACATCATCTTCAGCTGCGTCGGCAACGACGACGACCTGCGCTCGGTGGTGCTGGGCGCGGACGGCGCCTTCGCCGGCATGGCCCGAGGCGCGGTCTTCGTCGACCACACCACCGCTTCGGCCGACGTCGCGCGCGAGTTGGCTGAAGCCGCGCTCGAACGCGGCCTGCAGTTCATCGATGCCCCGGTCTCCGGCGGCCAGGCCGGCGCGCAAAACGGCGTGCTGACCGTGATGTGCGGCGGCGATGCGGCGGCCTTCGAGCGTGCCAGGCCGGTGATCGCCGCCTTCGCGCGCGCCGTCACCCGGCTCGGCGACAGCGGCGCCGGTCAGCTCGCGAAGATGGTCAATCAGATCGCGATCGCCGGCCTGGTGCAGGGCCTGTCCGAGGCGATCGCGTTCGGCCGGCGTGCCGGCCTGGACATGAACGAGGTGCTCGCCGTGATCGGCAAGGGCGCCGCGCAGAGCTGGCAGATGGACAACCGCGGCAAGACCATGATCGAGGGCAAGTTCGACTTCGGCTTTGCCGTCGACTGGATGCGCAAGGACCTCGGCCTGGTGCTCGACGAGGCCAGGCGCAACGGCGCGCAATTGCCGGTGACCGCGCTGGTGGACCAGTTCTATGCCGACGTGCAGCAGGCCGGCGGGCGGCGCTGGGACACGTCGAGCCTGATCACGCGGCTGAAATAAGCTCTCCCCCAGGTTGGCTCACTTCGTGTAGCCGCCCACCCCCTTCCGGGGGCAACACCAGTGGCCCAGCCCTTCGCCGGGCTCAGGACAAGCCCCTTCGCCGGGCTCAGGACAGGCCCCTTCGTCGGGCTCAGGGCCGGTTCCGCGGTGTTCCTGGATTCGCCTACCTGACAGGGGTGGCGATCGCACCGCCGGACGGCTGCGACGAACCGGCGGGCGGGAGCGGCTCCATCGGGGGCAGCGGCACGCGCGAGCCCGGCGCTGAGCCGGTGCCGCCCTGCTGCGCCTGGCCGGCCAGCTCCGCTTCGCTGACGATCTCGACCACGCGCACCACCTTCTCCACGCCGGACACGCCGCGCGCGATGTCGGTGGCGCGATCGGTCTCGCGGCGCGTGGCCAGGCCCATCAGGTAGACCGTCCCGCGGTCCACGACGACCTTGAAGGAGTTGGCGAAGACGTCCTTCGCGTCGAGCAGCGAGGCCTTGATCTTTCCGACGATCAAGGTGTCGCTGGAGCGCTGCTGGAAGGTGCTCGGCGGCCCGATCGTCAGCTCGTTGACCACCGAGCGCACGTTGTCCACGCGGCGCACCACGTCCTCGACCCGGCGGCGGTCGGCCTCGTTGCCCACGGCGCCGGTCAGCAACACCTGGCGGTTGTAGCTGGTGACGCTGACGTACATCTGGTCGTTGGCGATCTCGCGCACCCGCGCGCTCGCGCGCAGCTCGATGCCCTGGTCGTCGACCTGTGCGCCCGAGCTGCGGCGGTCCGTCGCCACCATGCCGGCGCCGACCACCGCGGCGCCGCCGACCACCAGCGGCACGCAGGCGGAGAGGCCGGCGGCCAAGGTGGCGCCCGCGGCCAGGGCCAGCGCGAGGCGCCGGAGGGATGTCGTCGTCATATGGAACCTTCCTGTTCTCCGAGTAACTGGGCGTCCACGCCGTCGCACAGGCAGTGCAGCACGAGCAGGTGGACTTCGTGGATGCGTGCCGCGCGCTCGTGCGGTACGCAGACCTGGACATCGGTTTCGCGCAGGGCGCGCCCGACCGCGCCGCCGGGATTGCTGTTGCTGGCGCCGCTGCCTGCGGCGTTGCCCAGCAGTGCCACCACGGTCATGTCGCGCATGTGCGCCGCCTCCACGGCGGCCAGCACGGCCGCCGACTGGCCGCTGGCGCTGAGGGCCAGCAGCACGTCGCCGCCCTGCCCCAGTGCGCGCACCTGGCGTGCAAAGCGGTCGGGGTCGCCGACCTCTGCGGTGTCGGCGGCGGGGTCGATGGGATCGAGCGGCAGCGCGATGGCGCCGAGGCCGGGACGATCGCGTTCGAAGCGGCCGACGAACTGCGCGGCGAATTGCGCCGCCAGCAGGCCCGAGACGCCCGCACCGCACGCCAGGATCTTGCCGCCGCTGGTGACGCAGGCGAGCAGGGCCTGCATGGCCTGCGAGATCGGTTTGCTGAGAAGCGGGCCGGCCTGGTACTTGAGGTCTGCGCTGTCGATGAAGTGCTGCTGGATCCGTTGCTCGAGCATGGGGCGGGATGATAACTGCGGGTGGCGCAACAAAAGGTTATTGCCCCCCTTGAGTTCGGTGGGCGGGCAGGGTTCCCGGACGATATCAATACGCTTCGAAGGCGGCCCGGATCCATTCGATGCGCGCTTCCACCAGCACGACGTCGAAGCGGCAGGGTGGCAGCGTGCGCAGCCGGCTCAGGTAGTGCCGCGCCGCGAATACGATGCGCCGCTGCTTCACGCCCGTGATGCTGGAGGCCGCGCCGCCATGGCTCGCACCGGCGCGCTGGCGCACCTCGACGAACACCAGCGTGCCGTCGCGCGGGTCGCGCATGATCAGGTCGATCTCGCCGCCGCCGCGGCCCGGGGTTCGATAATTGCGCGCGACCAGCACGAGGCCGGCTGCCTCAAGATGTGCGAGGGCGGCCGCCTCGGCCGCATCGCCGCGCTGCTTGGTGGTGGCCCCGGCCACCTTCTTGTTCTGGAGAAACACGCTTGACCTCCCTTGTCCCCGCCTCCTTCGCCGCGGCCCTGCTGGCCGCTCGCGATGCCGCGGGCGCGCAGCATTATCCCGAAGGCGCGCTCTACGTCGTCGCCACGCCGATCGGCAACCTGGCCGACATCACGCTGCGGGCCCTCCACGTGCTGCAGATCGTCGATGCGGTCGCCTGCGAGGACACGCGCCACACGCAGAGCCTGCTGCGCGCCTACGGCATCGAGCGGCCTTCGGCGCAGCTCCTTGCGCTGCACCAGCACAACGAAGCCGTGGCGGCGCAGGGCGTGGTCGCGCGCCTTGCCGCCGGCGAGCGCATTGCCTATGTCAGCGATGCCGGCACGCCCGGCGTCAGCGACCCCGGCGCGCGACTGGCCGCCGCCGTGCGCGAGGCCGGCCTGCGCGTGCTGCCGCTGCCCGGCGCCAGCAGCGTGACCACGCTGATCGCGGCAGCGGGCCTCGTCGCGGGCGGCGAGGCCGAGAGCGCCTTCGTCTTCGCCGGCTTCCTGCCTGCCAAGGCCGGCGAGCGCGACACCGCGGTGCAGGCGCTCGCCGCCGAGCCGCGCAGCGTGCTGCTGCTGGAGGCGCCGCATCGCATCGAGGCCCTCGCGCGCGCGCTCGCCGCATTGGGCGAACGGCGTGTGACGGTGGGGCGCGAGCTCACCAAGCAATTCGAGGAGATCGCCACGATGGCCGCCGAAGCGCTGCCCGCCTGGCTGGCGGCCAGCCGCGACCGCACGCGCGGCGAATTCGCGCTGGTACTGCATCCCCTGCTCGCCGCCCCTGACGACAGCGCCGAAGGCGAGCGCGTGTTGCGCCTGCTGCTGGGCGAATTGCCGCTGAAGAGTGCGGTGCGGCTCGCGGCCGAGATCAGCGGCGCGCCGCGCAATGCGCTTTACGACCTGGCGCTGCGGCTGCGCGAAAACGAGCGCTGACTCGGGTCTTCGGGCTTCATTTCCGCCTCGGCGGCCACTTCACACACTGAAGGCGATTCACATTTGACGAGCCCCTTGTGAGTCTTGCGTCGCGCACGCTCGAGGCGAGCGGGTAACCTTTGCGCGACAAAAAACGAGTTTTTGATCGCTCCTGGCTCGGCTACAGTCCGCGGCACCAAAAACAGGGGCCCCATGAAAAAGAAGAATTTCGCTGCATCGCCAGCGCACGCATCGAGATCGCGCACGTCGATGCCATCCGATCGCCGTGTATCGATCCGGATTCCGTTGCGCACACTTCTCGCCGCTGGCCTGTGCGCCGCCACGTTGGTTGGCTGCTCAACCAAACCTCCGAGGTATTCGATAGGGGGGTCCGAGTTCCTGAGCTTTGAGCAGGCTTCAGCGGCCCTCGCGACGGAGTACCCACCGTGGAAGGACCGGCCGGGCCTGGACCAGCCAACTCGAATCTTGCACGGAGCGCCCTCCCCATATCCGCGGGAGGCAAGGCGAGCAGGCATCGAGGGAAGAGTCATCATCGAGATGGAGGTTGATGAGCTCGGCAACGTCGCTCGGACGACCGTTATCGGCGAGCCACACAAACTCTTGGCAGACGCGGCAGTCACCGCGGTCAGCCAATGGAAATTCCGGCCTCACACGTACCGTGGCACACCCGTCAAGGTGGTGCTCCGTCAGCCCATTACCTTCAAGCTGGACCCGCCGGACGATCCCGCACCTTGGCAGTCACAACACGCGTTGCCCCCTTCCGGACCGTGAGCCCCGTACTCGCAATCCCAAGCTGATGACGGCCGCAGCCCCTCTGCGAGCATGCGGCCAATGACGGCGGACAAAGCACGAGTAGCAAACAGCAGTCCTTCAGGGCCCGTCGAATGCACACCCACCACGCCGCTCAACCATCCAGCTCCGGATAACACCTGAAGATCCCCTCCTCATTGAACGCAATCCGCCGCGCGCTCTGCAGGTACTCCCGCACCCGCTGCCGCCGGGCGACATTGGCATGCAGCTTTTCCACCGCCGGCGTGCGCGCCAATGCGCGCGCCGTCGCCTTGGGAAAGGCATAGCGCAGCCCCGCCACAAGCTGGAACAGTGACAGATCGGCATAGGTCAGGCTGTCTCCAACCAGATGCACGTCCCCCGCCGGATTGCGCTGCAGCACGCGCTCGAACCAGTCGAGGTACTTGGGAATGCGCTCCTCGCGAAAGCACTTGGCGCGCGCCTGCGCGGCCTCGCGCTGGTCCTCGTAGTAGTCGCCGACGGAAATCGGGTGGTGCGTGTCGTGCGCCTCGGCCACCACGTCGGCGATGGTGAGCTGCAGCTGGTGCGTCCACAGCCCGTCGCGCTCGCCGATGCCGGCCAAGCCCAGGCGCGGGCCCAGGTAGAGCAGGATCGCAGCAGTCTGGCCGACCACCACATCGCCGTCCACCAGGAAGGGCGGCGCGAAGGAAGGGCGCGGATTCCCGGGATCGCTCAAACGCCGCGCCAGCGCGGACTCCCCACCGCCCTTTTCGGCCGGCTGGCGCGCAACGTCGACGTATTCGGCGCCGGCCGCCTCGAGCGCGAGCCGCACGAATTCGCCGCGGCCCTGGATGGTGGGCCAGTAGTGAAGCTGATAAGTCATCGCGAAGCCTTTCGCGCTCATGCTAGCGCGGCACGCTCCCCCGTCAACGCCCCCAGCGCAGCACCATGGGATCGAGCCGCTTCGCCGTCTCGATCAGGCCCTTGCGCGTCTCCGGATGCAATGCCGGCCACGGCTGACGCGGCGCCTCGCAGGCGATCACGCCGCCCTCCTTCATCAGCGTCTTCGCGGCCAGGAAGCCGGCCTGCCGGTTCTCGTAGTTGATGAGCGGCAGCCAGCGCTCGTAGAGCGCATACGCGCGCTCGCGTTCGCCGTTGCGATGCGCCTCGATGATGGGGCGGATGCCATCCGGATAGCCGCCGCCCGTCATCGAGCCGGTGGCGCCGGCATCCAGGTCGGGCAGCAGCGTGATCGCCTCCTCGCCGTCCCATGGCCCCTCGATGGTCTGGCCACCCAGGCGGATCAGCTCGCGCAGCTTCGAGGCCGCACCGGCGGTCTCGATCTTGAAGTAGGCCACGTGCTCGATCTCCATCGCCAGGCGCGCAAGGAAGGAAGCCGACAAGGGCGTGCCGCTCGCGGGCGCGTCCTGGATCATGATGGGGATGTCGATGGCGTCCGAGATGCCGGCGTAGAAGGCCTGGATCTGCGGCTCGATGCAGCGGAAGGTGGCGCCGTGGTAGGGCGGCATCACCATCACCATGGCAGCGCCCATGTCCTGCGCGCGCCGGCTGCGCTGGGCGCAGACGCGGGTGCTGGTGTGCGTGGTGGTGACGATGACCGGCACGCGGCCCGCCACATGTTCGAGCACGGTGCGCGTGAGCACCTCGCGCTCCTCGTCCGACAAAAGGAACTGCTCGGAGAAGTTCGCCAGGATGCAGATGCCGTCGGAGCCGGCATCGATCATGAAGTCGATGCAGCGCTTCTGGCTCGCGAGGTCGAGCTCGCCCGATTCGGTGAAAGTGGTGGGCGCGACCGGATAGATGCCGCGGTGGCGGGGGTTGTCGAGCGTCATGAAGGGTCCAGGAGTGGGGTGGGATCAGTGGGAGTGCCGCGGCACCTCGGCCCCGCGGCAGCCCACCAGGAAGTCGAAATCGCAGCCTTCGTCGGCCTGCAGCACATGGTCGATGTACAGGCGCTGGTAGCCGCCTCGCGCCTTCGCGGGCGCAGGTACCGCCTCGGCCGGCGCGGCCAGCGCCGCGAGGCGCGCCGCCAGCTCCTCGTCGCTGATGTCCAGGTGCAGCCGGCCCGCCTCGCAGTCCAGCTCGATCCAGTCGCCGTCGCGCACCGCCGCGAGCGGGCCGCCGGCCGCCGCCTCGGGCGCGACGTGCAGCACCACCGTGCCGTAGGCGGTGCCGCTCATGCGGGCGTCGGAGATGCGCACCATGTCCTTGATGCCCTGGCGCAGCAGCTTGGGCGGCAGGCCCATGTTGCCGACCTCGGCCATGCCGGGGTAGCCCCGCGGGCCGCAGTTCTTCATCACCAGCACCGAGCTGGCGTCGACCTCCAGCGACTCGTCGCCGATGCGCTGCTTGTAGTGGTCGAAGTCTTCGAACACCACCGCGCGCCCGCGATGCTGGAGCAGCTCGGGCGTGGCGGCCGAGGGCTTGAGCACCGCGCCGCGCGGCGACAGGTTGCCGCGCAGGATGCGGATGCTGCCGTCGTCCATCAACGGCCGGTCGAGCGGTCGGATCACCTCGTCGTTGTAGCTCGGCGCCTCTCGCACGTTGTCCCAGAGCGAGTGGCCGTTGACGGTGAGCGCGCCGGGATGCGGCAGCAGGCCCGCCTCGCCGAGCCGGCGCAGCACCGCAGGCAGGCCACCCGCGTAGTAGAACTCCTCCATCAGGAAGCGCCCCGAGGGCAACAGGTCGACGATGGTGGGCGTGCCGCGGCCGATGCGCGTCCAGTCCTCCAGCTCCAGCTCGACGCCGATGCGTCCCGCGATGGCCTTGAGGTGGATCACCGCGTTGGTCGAGCCGCCGATCGCCGCGTTGACGCGAATCGCGTTCTCGAAAGCCTCGCGCGTGAGGATTTTCGACAGCGTCAGCCCCTCGCGCGCCATCGCCACCGCACGCGCGCCCGACATCTGCGCCAGCACGTAGCGGCGCGCATCGACGGCCGGAATCGCGGCGTTGTGCGGCAGCGAGGTGCCCAGCGCCTCGGCCATGCAGGCCATGGTGGAGGCCGTGCCCATGGTGTTGCAGGTGCCGGCCGAGCGCGACATGCCGCCCTCGGCCGCGAGGAACTGGTGCAGGCCGATCTCGCCCGCCTTGAGCGACTCGTGCAGCTGCCACACCGCGGTGCCCGAGCCGATGTCGCGCCCCTCGAGCTTGCCGTTGAGCATGGGGCCGCCGGTCACGACGATGGCGGGGATGTCGCAGCTGGCCGCGCCCATCAGCAGCGCGGGCGTGGTCTTGTCGCAGCCGGTGAGCAGCACCACGGCATCGATCGGGTTGCCGCGGATCGCCTCTTCCACGTCCATGCTGGCGAGATTGCGGGTGAGCATCGCGGTGGGCCGCAGGTTCGACTCGCCGTTGGAGAACACGGGGAACTCCACCGGGAAGCCGCCCGCCTCCGAGATGCCGCGCTTCACGTGCTCGGCGATCTTGCGGAAGTGCGCGTTGCAGGGCGTGAGCTCCGACCAGGTGTTGCAGATGCCCACGATCGGGCGGCCGTCGAATTCATGATCGGGGATGCCCTGGTTCTTCATCCAGCTGCGGTACATGAAGCCGTTCTTGTCGGCCGGGCCGAACCATTCGGCGGAACGTAGTTTCTTGGGAGCATCCGGCATGAGGCGGGCTTTCTTGGGAACGGGGAATGGAAAAAAGCGAGGAACTCAGCGCCGCGGCGCGCGCGCCGTGAAGAAGCGCTGCAGCAGGCAGAAGAAGAAGAGCAAGGCGCCCACCACGATGCGCGTCCACCAGGAGCTCAGCGTGCCGTCGAAGGCGATCAAGGTCTGGATGATCCCGAGCGTGAGCACCCCGAAGAGCGTGCCCGCCACGTAGCCGACGCCGCCGGTCAGCAGCGTGCCGCCGATGACCACGGCTGCGATCGCGTCGAGCTCCAGCCCCATCGCGTGCAGGCCGTAGCCCGAGAGCATGTAGAAGGTGAAGATCACGCCGGCCAGCGCCGAGCAGAAGCCCGACAGCGCATACACGCCCACCAGCGTGGAGCGCACCGGCAGGCCCATCAGCATGGCCGAATGCTCGCTGCCGCCGATCGCATAGACGGTGCGGCCGAAGGGCGTCCAGTGCGCGATGAAGACCGCGACGGCCAGCACGACGAGCGCGATCACTGCGCTGATCGACAGCGAGGCGTCGAAGCCCACCGGAATGCGCAGCTGCGAGACCGAGGAATAGAACTCGTTGGTGATGCTGATCGAGTCGATGCTGATGAGGTAGCAGAGTCCGCGCGCGAGGAACATGCCCGCCAGCGTGACGATGAAGGGCTGCAGCCGGAAGCGCTCGATCAGCACGCCCATCACCCCGCCGAAGACGGTGCCCATCAGCAGCACGAGCGGGATCACCGCCGCCGGATTCCAGCCATGCTTTTCCACCAGCGAGGCCGAGACCATGGTGGTGAGCGCGATCACGGAGCCCACCGACAGGTCGATGCCGCCGGAGAGGATCACGAAGGTCATGCCGATCGCCACCACGATCAGGAAGGCGTTGTCGATCAGCAGGTTGAGGAAGACCTGGGCCGAGAAGAAGCCGTCGTAGAGCACCGAGCCGAGCGCGGCCATCGTCACGAAGAGCGAGACGGTGGCGGCCAGCGGCAGGTATTTGGGGTTGAAGCGCGGCCGATCGGCGGCGCCCGGCACAGTTCCGGTGGCGGCCGCTTCCCGCTTGTCCATCACCGCGCTCATAGGACCCCCACGCTTGTCACTTCGTGTACTGCGCTGCCCCCCGAGGGGGCCTTCGCGCCTTCGGGCGGCCGTGCGGCGCTCATCCTTCCGCTCCCTCGAGCGCCGGGCGCCGCACAAGGTTGCCCAGGGTGCCGCGGAACTCCGGCGACTGCATCAGCATCACCGCGAACACCACCACCGCCTTCACCACCAGGTTGATCTCGGGCGGCACGCCCAGCGAATAGATGGCATAGGTCAGGGTCTGGATGATGAGCGCGCCGATCACGCTGCCGACCAGGCTGAAGCGCCCGCCCGTGAGCGCCGTGCCGCCCAGCGTGACGGCGAGGATCGCGTCGAGCTCGAGCAGTTGCCCGGCGTTGTTGCCGTCGGCGCTCTTCACGTTGGAGCTGATGAGCAGGCCGGCCACGCCCGCGCAGGCGCCGCAGAAGGCATAGGCGCCCACCACCAGCCGCCGCGCCTGCACCCCGGCGACGCGCGCAGCGGTCGGGTTGATGCCGACGGCCTGGATGAACAGGCCGAGCGCGGTGCGCGTGATCGCGAGGTAGAGCAGGACGAAGACCAGCCCCACCACGAAGAGCGAGAAGGGCAGGCCCAGCAGGTAGCCGCTGCCGAGGAAGAAGAAGGGCTGGTAGTAGATGGTGATGATCTGCCCGCCGGTGATGAGCTGCGCGATGCCGCGCCCGGCCACCATCAGGATCAGCGTCGCGATGATGGGCTGCATGCCCACGCGCGCGACCAGGAGGCCGTTCCAAAGCCCGCACACCAGTGCGATGCCGATGGCCGCCGCGATCGCCACCGGCATCGGAAAGCGGCTCACGTTGCCCGAGACCGAGCCGCCGATCATCCAGGCCGCCAGCGCCGCGGCGATGGCCACCACCGCGCCCACCGAGATGTCGATGCCCCGCGTGGCGATCACCAGCGTCATGCCCAGCGACACCAGCACCAGCGGCGCCGCGCGGTTGAGGATGTCGATCAGGCTGCCGTAGAGATGGCCGTCGCGCCATTCGAGGTGCAGGAAGCCCGGGTTGAAGACCGCGTTGAGCGCGAGCAGCAGCAACAGCGTGAGCAGCGGCCACGCGAGCCGGTGGCGAAATGCCGTCGCAAGGAAGTTGGAAGAGGGAGTGGTGCTCACTGGGATACCTTCGCCTTTGGCTTGGTGCTATTCGCCTGGGGAACGGCCCGGCAGCTCATGGCGTGGCCGCAATCAGTTCGCAGACTTCGTCTTCGCTGCTGCCGGCGGGCAGCTCGCCCACCTTGGCGCGATCCCGCAGCACCACGATGCGATGCGCCACGCGCACCACCTCGCTCATCTCCGACGAGATGAAGAGCACCGCCATGCCGGCCTTCGCCAGGCTCAGGATCTGCGTCATGATTTCCTGCTTGGCGGCCACGTCGATGCCGCGCGTCGGCTCGTCGAGGATCAGCAGCCGCGGCTCGGTGGCGAGCCAGCGCGCGATGATGGCCTTCTGCTGGTTGCCGCCGGAGAGCAGGCCGATGGGCGTCTCCACGCTCGCGGCCTTGATGTCCAGTGCGGTCACGTAGCGCTCGGCCAGCGCAGCCTGCTCGGCGCGCGACAGGAAACGGCGCGCCCCCAGCCGCGCCTGCAAGGCGAGTGCGATGTTCTCGCGCAGCGACAGCTCGGCCACGATGCCGTCGGTCTTGCGCTCTTCCGGGCACAGCGCGAGCCCGTGGCGGATCGCGTCGGCGGGGCTCGCGAAGCGCACCAGCTCGCCGTCGATGCGCAGCTGCCCGCGATCCGGCGCCTCCAGCCCGAAGAGCAGACGCGCGAGCTCCGTGCGTCCGGCGCCCAGCAGGCCGGCCAGGCCCACGATCTCGCCGGCGCGCACCCGCAAGTCCACCGGCTGCAGCTGGCCCGACTGGCCCAGTCCCTGCACCTCCAGCAGCGCGGGCGCATCGATGGCCACGGCCGGCAGCGCCGCCGGCCGTGCCGACTGCGCTGCCAGCTCGCGCCCCAGCATGGCGGCGATCAGCGCCTGCGGGCCCAGCTCGCTGGCCCGCCATTCGCCGACCCATGCGCCGTTGCGCAGCACGGTGATGCGGTCCGACACCGCATACACCTGGTTCAGGAAGTGGGTGACGAACACGATCGCCAGCCCTTCGTCGCGCAGCCGGCGCAGCACCTCGAAGAGCTTGCGGACCTCGTCCTCGTCCAGGCTGGAGGTCGGCTCGTCGAGGATCAGCACCTTCGAGGACACGCCCAGCGCGCGCGCGATCGCGACCATCTGCTGCACCGCCACCGGGTAGCTCGACAGCAGGCGCGCCACATCGATGTCCAGCCCGATGCGCGCCAGCAGCTCGCGCGCACGCCGGTTCACCGCCGACCAGTCGATGCGAAAGCCCTCGGCCGCGCCGCGCCGCGGATAGCGGCCGGCGAACACGTTCTCGGCCACCGAGAGGTTGGGGCAGAGGTTGACCTCCTGGTAGACGGTGCTGATGCCCAGCTTCTGCGCCTCCAGCGGCGAGGCCGGGTGGATCGCCTCGCCGTCCAGCCGCATCGTGCCGCCGCCGGAGGGCAAGGCCCCGGTCAGCACCTTGATGAGGGTCGACTTGCCCGCGCCGTTCTGGCCCATGAGCGCGTGGATCTCGCCCGGGTACAGGCGCAGCTGCACGTCGCGCAGCGCGTCGACGCCGGCGAACTGCTTGCGAATCCCCTCGAGCGCCAGGACAGGCTGCATGGCCGTGGCCCTCACTTGTTCTTGTTGTACACGTCGACGAACACCGCCGCCAGCAGGACCAGCCCCTTGATGACCTGCTGGTAGTCGATGCCGATGCCGAGGATGGACATGCCGTTGTTCATCACGCCCATCACGAAGGCGCCGATCACCGCGCCCATCACCTTGCCCACCCCGCCCGAGGCCGAGGCGCCGCCGATGAAGCAGGCCGCGATCACGTCGAGCTCGAAGCCCAGCCCCGCCTTGGGCGTGGCGGTGTTGAGGCGCGCCGCGAACACCAGCCCCGCGAGCGCGGCCAGCACGCCCATGTTGACGAAGGCGAGGAAGGCCAGGCGCTGCGTCTTGACGCCGGACAGCCGCGCTGCCTTCTCGTTGCCGCCCAGCGCGTAGATGCGGCGCCCGACCGTCGTGCGGGTGGTGACGAAGTCGTAGGCCACGATCAGCACCGCCATCACGATCAGCACGTTGGGCAGCCCCTTGTACGAGGCCAGCAGCCAGCTGAAGAACAGGATGATGGCCGCGAAGATCACGTTCTTCAGCAGGAAGAAGGCGAAGGGCTCCGCCTCCATGCCGTGCCGCGCCAGCTGGGCGCGCCCGCGCAGCTTGAAGAACACCAGTGCCGCCGCCGCCAGCGCGCCCAGCAGCAGCGAGGTCAGCCGCGGGCCGTCGGTGGCCAGCGCCTCGGGAATGAAGCCCGAGCTCAGCCGCTGGAAGGCCACCGGGAAAGGTCCGACGGACTGGCCCGCCAGGAGCGCCAGCGACAGCCCCTTGAACACCAGCATGCCGGCCAGCGTGACGATGAAGGACGGGATGCGGAAGTAGGCGACGAACCAGCCCTGCGCCGCGCCGATGGCGCCGCCCGCGATCAGGCAGGCGAGGAAGGTGGGGACGAAGTGCCACTCGTACTCCACCATCAGCACCGCCGCCAGCGCGCCGATGAAGCCGCACACCGACCCGACCGACAGGTCGATGTGGCCGGCCACGATCACCAGCAGCATGCCCAGCGCCATGATCACGATGTAGCTGTTCTGCAGCACCAGGTTCGTGAGGTTGAGCGGCTGCATCAGCGTGCCCTCGGTGAGCACCTGGAACAGCACCATGATCGCGACCAGCGAGATCAGCATGCCGTATTCGCGCAGGTTGCTCTTCAGGAAGCCCGGGTGAATGGTGGCCTTCGCGGCCGCGCCCTCCAGGTTCGGCACGGCCTCGGCCGCCTGCAATTCATTGGCCATGGATGCCACCTCCCGAGTTCACGATTGCGCGCATGATGCGCTCCTGCGAGGCCTCCGCCACCGGGTATTCGGCGACGAAGCGTCCCTCGTTCATCACATAGATCCGGTCGCACATTCCCAGCAGCTCCGGCATTTCGGAAGAGATCATCAGGATGCCTTTGCCCTCGCCGGCGAGCTGGTCGATGATGGTGTAGATCTCGTACTTGGCACCGACGTCGATGCCGCGCGTCGGCTCGTCGAGGATCAGCAGCTCCGGCTTGGCGAAGAGCCATTTGCTCAGCACCACCTTCTGCTGGTTGCCGCCCGACAGGTTCACCACCTGCTGGTAGACATCGGCGCTGCGGATGCGCAGCGCCTTGCGGTAGTCGCTGGCCACCTTGTACTCGCGTGCCTCGTCGATCACCATCGCATTCGAGACGGCCTCCAGGTTGGCCAGGCTGATGTTGGTGCGGATGTCTTCCTCCAGCACCAGGCCGGCGCCCTTGCGGTCCTCGGTGACGTAGGCGATGCCGTGGTCGATGGCCTTGCGGATGGTGCCGACGTCGACCTCCTTGCCGTGCATGCGCACCGTGCCGCTGATGCGCTGGCCGTAGGAGCGGCCGAACACGCTCATCGCGAACTCGGTGCGCCCGGCGCCCATCAGCCCCGCGATGCCGACGATCTCGCCGCGGCACACGTGCAGGTCCACGCCCTTGATCTGTTCGCGGTCGGCGTGCAGCGCGTGGTGCACCCGCCAGTTGCTGACCTCCAGCACGCGCTCGCCGATGCGCGGCGTGCGCAGCGGGTAGCGGTGCGCCATGTCGCGCCCGACCATGCCGCGGATGATGCGGTCCTCGCTGATCGGCTCGCGCCGGCAGTCGATGGTCTCCACGGTGCTGCCGTCGCGCAGCACGGTGATGGCATCGGCGACCTTGGCGATCTCGTTGAGCTTGTGCGAGATCAGGATCGAGGCGATGCCCTGCGCCTTGAGCTCCAGCAGCAGCGCCAGAAGCGCGTCGCTGTCGCTCTCGTTGAGGCTGGCGGTGGGCTCGTCCAGGATCAGCAGGCGCACGCGCTTGGAAAGCGCCTTCGCGATCTCGACCAGCTGCTGCTTGCCCACGCCCAGGTCGGTGACGAGGGTGGTGGGCCGCTCCTTCAGGCCCACCTTGGCCAGCAGCTCGCCGGTGCGGCGCCAGGCCTCGCTCCAGTCGATGATGCCGCGCTGCGCCGTCTCGTTGCCGAGGAAGATGTTCTCGGCGATGGACAAGAGCGGCACCAGCGCCAGCTCCTGGTGGATGATGATGATGCCCAGCGCCTCGCTGTCGGCGATGCCGCGGAAGCGCCGCAGCTCGCCGTCGAAATGGATCTCGCCGGCGTAGGAGTCGCAGGGGTACACGCCGCTGAGCACCTTCATCAGCGTGGACTTGCCGGCGCCGTTCTCGCCCACCACGGCGTGGATCTGCGCCGCGCGCACGGCGAGGTTGACGTTGTCCAGCGCGTTCACGCCGGGGAAGGTCTTGGTGATGCCGCGCATCTCCAGAAGAATGGCGTCGTCGCTCATACGGAATTACGTTCGATCAACAAGAACCGTTCGGGCTGAGCCGGTCGAAGCGCCGCGCGGCGCTTCGACAAGCTCAGCGTGAACGGATTTTTTGCAGCGGCGGGCGGCAGAGCCCGCCCGCCGTGCCGCACGCTCACTTGATCTGGCTTTCCTTGTAGTAGCCGCTGTCGACCAGCACCGGCTTCCAGTTCGAGGCGTCGACGCTCACCGGCTTCAGCAGGTACGAAGGCACCACCTTCACGCCATTGTTGTAGGTCTTGGTGTCGTTCACCTCGGGCGTCTTGCCGGCCAGCATGGCGTCGACCATGGCGACCGTGACCTTCGCCAGCTCGCGCGTGTCCTTGAAGACGGTGGAGGTCTGCTCCTTGCGCAGGATCGACTTGACCGAGGGCACTTCCGCGTCCTGGCCCGACACGATCGGCATCGGCTGCTGCGGCGAGCCGTAGCCCACGCCCTTGAGCGAGGAGAGGATGCCGATCGACAGGCCGTCGTAGGGCGACAGCACCGCGTCGACGCGGTCCTTGCTGTAGTAGGCCGACAGCAGGTTGTCCATGCGCGACTGCGCCACCGCGCCGTCCCAGCGCAGCGTGCCGACCTTGTCCATGCCCATCTGCTTGCTGCGCACCACCAGCTTGCCGCTCTTGATGTACGGGTCGAGCACCGACATCGCGCCGTTGTAGAAGAAGAAGGCGTTGTTGTCGTCCGGCGAGCCGCCGAAGAGCTCGATGTTGAAGGGGCCCTTACCGGACTTGAGGTCGAGCGCCTTCTCGATCGACTGGGCCTGCAGCACGCCGACCTGGAAGTTGTCGAAGGTGGCGTAGTAGTCGACGTTCTTCGAGCCCTTGATGAGCCGGTCGTAGGCGATGACCTTCACGCCCTTGTCGGCAGCCTTCTGCAGCACGTCGGACAGGGTGGTGCCGTCGATGGCCGCGATCACCAGCACCTTCGAGCCCTTGGTCACCATGTTCTCGATCTGCGCGAGCTGGTTGGGGATGTCGTCGTCGGCGTACTGCAGGTCGGTCTTGTAGCCCTTTTCCTTGAAGTACTTGACCATGTTCGAGCCGTCGGCGATCCAACGGGCCGACGATTTCGTCGGCATCGAGATCGCGATCGGGCCCTTGTCCTGGGCCTGGGCGGGCAGGGAGAAGCCGGCCGTGCCGACGATGGCGAGGGCCGCGATGGCCAGGGTGGATTTGAGGAAGTTGCGTTTCATGGGCTGGGTCTCCTGGGGTTGTCCGGCGGGCGCGCAGCAGGGCCGCGCGCCTTCGCCACATTTCAGTACTTGCGCTTGGGGAACTCTTTTGCGGCAACTTCCATCGGGAAGATGGTTTCCTCCGTCACGATCCGCTTGGCCACCGGCTTGCCGGCCTTGATGTCCTTCACGGCGGCCATCAGCTGCGGCCCCAGCAGCGGGCTGCATTCGACCGAGACATTCAGCTTGCCGGCGATCATGGCTTCGAAGGCGCCCTTCACGGCGTCGATCGAGATGATGGTGATGTCCTTGGCCGGCTTCAGCCCGGCCTCCTCGATGGCCTGGATGGCGCCGATCGCCATGTCGTCGTTGTGCGCGTAGAGCACATTGATCTTCTTGCCGTCGGCCTTGAGGAAGGCCTCCATCACCTCCTTGCCCTTGGCGCGGGTGAAGTCGCCGGTCTGCGAGCGGATGATCTTGAACTTGGGGTCGGCCTTGATGATCTCCTCGAAGCCCTTCTTGCGGTCGATCGCGGGGGCCGAGCCCACCGTGCCCTGCAGCTCGACAATGTTGACTTCGCCCTTCTGGTCCTTCATCTTCTCGACCAGCCAGCGCCCGGCCTTGCGGCCTTCCTCGACGAAGTCGGAGCCCATGAAGCTGACGTAGAGCGAATCGTCCTTGGTGTTGACGGAGCGGTCGGTCAGCACCACCGGGATCTTGGCGGCCTTGGCTTCGCGCAGCACCGTCTCCCAGCCCGACTCGACCACCGGCGAGAAGGCGATCACGTCGACCTTCTGCGCGATGAAGGAGCGGATGGCCTTGATCTGGTTCTCCTGCTTCTGCTGGGCGTCGGAGAACTTGAGCTCGATGCCGGCCTCCTTGGCGGCCGACTTGATCGACTCGGTGTTGGCGGTGCGCCATTCGCTCTCGGCGCCGACCTGGCTGAAGCCCAGGACGATCTTCTTCTGCGCGAGCGCCGTGGCCGGCAGAAGCGCGGCCAGCGAAGCGGCGGCGATGGCGGTGGTCAATGTGCGGCGGTTCAGTTTCATGCTGCTGTCTCCTGGTTGGTATGGTTTAAACATCGAAACGCACTGAGATGGCTGCGGCCTTCGGCTCTTGCTGTGGGCGGCAGCGCTTCCCTCCTGGAACTTCTATGCCCGCATGTAGCCGGTCTTCACGGTGGTGTAGAACTCGGCCGCATGGCGGCCCTGCTCGCGCGCGCCGTAGCTCGAGGCCTTGCGGCCGCCGAAAGGCACGTGGTAGTCGATGCCGGCCGTGGGCAGGTTGACCATCGTCATGCCCACGCGCGCATGGCGGCGGAAGTGCATCGCATGGCGCAGCGAGTTGGTGCAGATGCCGGCGCACAGGCCGAAGGGCGTGTCGTTCGCCAGTGCCAGCGCGTGCTCGGCATCGTCGGCGCGCAGCACGCAGGCCACGGGGCCGAAGACCTCCTCGCGGGCAATGCGGTGGTCGGGCCGGGCGAGGAACAGCGCCGGGCTCATGTAATGGCCCTCGCTCGGGCGCTGCAGCAGGTCGCCGCCGTGGACGTGCTCGGCGCCCTCCTCGCGCGCGGCCGCGATGGCGGCCATGTTCTCTTCGAGCTGCGCGCGGTCGACCACCGGGCCGATGTCCACGCCGGGCTCGAGCGCATGGCCGACCTTCAGCGCGGCCATGCGCTGCTTGAGCCGCGCGACGAAGGCATCGTGCACGGGCGCCTCGACGATGAGGCGGCTCGATGCCGTGCAGCGCTGGCCGGTGGAGAAGAAGGCGCCCTGCACCGCGCAGTCCACCGCCAGCTCCAGGTCGGCATCGGCGAGCACGACCAGCGGGTTCTTGCCGCCCATTTCGAGCTGCACCTTGGCGCGCCGCGCGGCCGCGGCCTGCAGCACGCGCTCGCCGGTCGCGGCGGAGCCGGTGAAGCTCAGTGCATCCACCAGCGGATGCTCGATCAGCGCCTGGCCGACCTCGCGCCCGCTGCCCATCACGAGGTTGAAGGTGCCCGCCGGCAGGGCGGCGCGGCCGATGATCTCGGCCAGCGCCCAGCCGCAGGCCGGCACCAGCTCGGAGGGCTTGAACACCACCGCGTTGCCGCAGGCCAGCGCCGGCGCGATCTTCCACGCGGGAATGGCCAGCGGGAAGTTCCAGGGGGTGATGAGGCCCGCCACGCCCACGGGTTCGCGCGTGATGTCCACGTGCACGCCCGGGCGCAGCGAGGCGACGCTTTCGCCGCCCACCCGCAGCGCCTCGCCGGCGAAGAACTTGAAGATCTGCCCGGCACGCGCGGCTTCGGCGACGGCTTCCGGCAGGGTCTTGCCCTCTTCGCGCGCCAGCAGCAGGCCCAGCTCGTCCTTGCGCGCCAGGATCTCGCTGCCGATCTGGTCGAGTGCGTCGGCGCGGCGCTGCGGCGTGGTCATGCTCCAGGCGCGGAAGGCGTCGGCCGCGGCGCGCACGGCCTGCTCGGTCTGGCTGCGGTCGGCCCGCGCGTACTCGGCCACCGTTTCGCGCAGGTCCGAGGGATTGATGCTTTGCCCGCTGGTCACGCCGGTCTCCCAGCGGCCATTGATGTAATGGCGCGCGCTGAGCTGGACTTCGGGACTGCGCTTCAACGTGAGGGCTCCTGGACTTGTTGCGGAAGGTGCGGCGGAGTGTAGGAATCGCACTGATATCTTTCCAATGAAGATTTGGATCGAATCGATACCGGAAACAGGATTCAGGAAAACCCCATGACGAACTACACGCACTGGTTCATCCGTGCTCGCCTCAAGACGCGGCAACTGCTGCTGCTGGTCGCGCTGGCGGAGGAAGGCAACATCCACCGCGCCGCGCAGGTGCTGAACATGACCCAGCCGGCCGCCTCCAAGCTGCTCAAGGACCTGGAGGACGTGCTGGAGGTGCCGCTCTTCGAGCGCCTGCCTCGCGGCATGCGCCCCACGTGGTACGGCGAGAGCATGATCCGCCACGCGCGCATGGCGCTGGCCAGCCTCAACGAGGCGCACGACGAGCTCATGGCGCTGAAGGCCGGGCGCTTCGGCCAGGTGAGCGTGGGCACCATCACCGCGCCGGGGCTGACGCTCATGCCGCCCGCCATCGCGATCGTCAAGCGCGACCAGCCCAACCTGCGCGTGGCGCTGGAGATCGAGACCAGCGCGGTGCTGATGGAGCGCTTCGAGCAGGGCAAGCTCGACATCCTGGTGGCGCGGCTGTCCGCCGAGCACGACAAGGCCAAGCTGCACTACGAGCCGCTGACCGAGGAGCCCGTGTCGGCACTGGTGCGGCCCGGGCACCCGTTGCTGGCGATGACCGGGCTGACGCTGCGCGACCTGGTCGGTGCGGGCTGGATCGTGCCGCCCTCGGGCAGCGTGCTGCGGCACCGCTTCGAGCTGATGTTCCGGGAGGAAGGCCTGGCGCCGCCGATCAACGTCATCGAGACCTCGGCCCTGCTCTTCATCACCCGCATGCTGCAGCAGTCGGACATGCTCGCGGTGCTGGCGACCGACGTGGCGCGCTACTACGCCGCGCACGGGCTGGGCACGGTGCTGCCGGTGGCAGTGCCCTGCCACATGGATGCCTTCGGCATCATCACCCACACGGACCGGCTGCTGTCGCCGGCGGCCAAGGTGATGATGCGGGCGCTGAAGGCGGCGAGCCTGACGGTCTATGGGCGTCGGCTGGAGGTCGACGCCTGAGCTGCCTCAGACCCAGCCGGCGTCCACCTTGAATTCCTGCGCGGTGCACATCGCTGCGTCGTCGGAGGCCAGGAAGAGCACCATGCGGGCGATGTCGTGCGGCTGCAGGCGGTCGGGCAGGCACTGGTTGCGCGCGAGCGCCTGCTCGCCCTCGGCGTCGAGCCACAGGCGGACCTGGCGCTCGGTCATGACCCAGCCCGGCGAGACGGTGTTGATGCGGATGCGGTCGCGCCCCAGGCCCACGGCCAGGCCGCGCGTCAGGCCGTTGACGGAGGATTTGGCGATGGCGTAGCAGGGATAGCCGCCGCCCTTGCCCTGCCAGCCGGTCGAGCCGAGGTTGACGACCGAGCCGCCGCCCAGCCGCTTCATGCCGGGCACCACGGACTGGATGGCGAAGAAGGCGGGGCGCTCGTTGATGGCCATGCGCTCGTCGTAGTACTCGGGCGTGACCGATTCGAGCGTGTGGCGGTCGTCGCTGGCGACGTTGTTGACCAGCACGCCGAAGTCGCCGAGCTCGCGCGCGGCGTCGGAGATGGCGGCTTGCAGTGCAGCGATGTCGCGCACGTCGCAGGTGCGCCACCAGGGGGCGCGGTGGCCGGCCTCGCCGATCTGCCGCGCGAGTGCGGCGCTGGCCTCCTCCGCGATGTCGACGAAGGCGACCCGCGCGCCCTGCTCGGCGAAGGCGGCGACGATCGCGGCGCCGATGCCGCTGCCGCCCCCGGTCACGAAGACGGTTTTGTCGCGCAGGCTGGGGTAAGTGGAAAAAGCAGGCGCGTCGGCGCGCCGGGCGGTGGCGGTCAAGAAGGTCTCCTGGTGATTTGACATTGCAAATTGAGTATCGATATATACGCAATTGCAGGCTTTCGCTTATCAATATGCCTTGCTACGATGCGGCGCGTCAAGGGTCCGCAGTGGCCCGCCAGACTTGGATCGGAGACATGCATGGGTCTTTCCACGACATTTACCGCTCCGCGCTTCGAAGGCGCGCTGCGCTGCATCCGGCCCGCCGGCGCGAGCCTCGGCGAAGGGCTGTTGTGGTCCGTGCGCGAGCAGGCGCTCTACTGGGTCGACATCCTGGAGAAGCGGCTGTGGCGCTTCGATCCGGCCAGCGGCAAGCAGGACGAATGGCGCTTCGACGAGGAGATCTCGGCGCTGGCCGAGCGCGAAAACGCGCCCGGCCTGATCGTCACGCTGCGGCGCGGCTTCGCCTTCTTCGATCCGGCGGCCGCCGGCGCCGGGCCGCAGTGGCTGCAGCGGCCCGAGCCGGAGCTGCTCAGCAACCGCTTCAACGACGGCAAGTGCGATGCGCGCGGCCGCTTCTGGGGCGGAACCATGGACTTCGACTGCCTGGCCCCGAGCGGCGCGCTGTACCGCTGCGACCCCGACGGCCAATGCACGCAGCACGACAGCGGCTTCGCGGTGACCAACGGACCGACCTGGTCGCTGGACGGCCGCACGATGTACTTCAACGACACGGTCAAGGGCGCCGTCCTCGCCTACGACGTCGACCCGGAGCGCGGCACCCTCGCCCATCGGCGGCTCTGGCTGCGCTTCGCCCGCGGCGACGGTCTCCCGGACGGCATGACCACCGATGCGGCGGGCCGCATCTGGATCGCGCATTGGGCGGGCAGCTGCGTGAGCTGCCACCATCCGCTGAGCGGCGACGAGCTGGCGCGCGTCGAGCTGCCGGTGAGCCAGGTGACGAACTGCGCCTTCGGCGGGCCCGAGCTGCGCACGCTGTACATCAGCTCGGCCAAGGTGGGGCTGGACGAGGCGCAATGCGTGGCCGAGCCGCTGGCGGGCGGATTGTTCGCGATCGAGGTCGACAGCCCGGGGTTGCCGGCCTTTCGTTTTGCCGGCTGACAGCATGGTTGCGGACGCTTCACACCCCATCGTCTGGCTGCGGCACGGTCGCCAGCGCCTGGGCCTCGTGCCCTCCCTCGGCGGCAGCGCGGCCGCCTGGCAGCTCGAGCGCGCCGAGGGCCTGCTGGACCTGTGGCGGCCTTGGGACGGCGCCACGGCCGATCTTTACCGCATGGCTTCCTTCCCCATGGTGCCCTGGTCCAACCGGATCAGCGGCGGGGGCTTCGAGGCGGCGGGCGAGTTTCATCCGATGCGGCCCAATCGTGCGGGCGAGCCGTATCCGATCCACGGCGACGGCTGGTTGCAGGCCTGGCAGCTGGACAGCCTGGCCGATGACACCGCGACGATGACGCTGCAGTCGCGGCACTTCGACGGCAACCCGTACCACTACCAGGCGAGCCAGCACTTTCGCTTGGTCGAGGATGGCCTGGACCAGACGCTCGAGGTCCGGCACCTGGGCCCGTCGCCGATGCCCTACGGCCTGGGGGTGCATCCCTGGTTCATGCGAACGGCCGCCACGCGCATCGTGGCGCCGGTGCAGGGCGTCTGGCTCTGCGGCAGCGACCCGCTGCCGACGCGGCACACCGAGCAGATCCCGCAGGACTGGGACCTGGGGCGAGGCGCACCGGCCTTCGGCAGTTTCGTGGACAACGCTTACACCGGCTGGGGCGGCGAGGCGCGCATCGAATGGCCGGAGCACCGCCTGCAGCTCAGCCTGGCCATGCCGGACTTCATCGAGGACGGCGGCGCGGCGCACCACTACTGCCTGATGTATCGGCCGACCGAAGGCCCCGCCTTCTGCTTCGAGCCGATCACGCAGCCCATCGATGCCTTTCATCTGGAAGGCCGGCCCGGATTGCGCACCCTGGCGCCGGGAGAGACGCTGAAGATGCGCATCCAATGGCGGATCGAGCCCTTGGAAGCCGAGGCAGCCCGGGGTGACGAAGCTGCCCGGGCGCGGTGAGCCAGGACCGGCCGGCGGATCGTTCGTTACTTGCCGACCGTTGCGTGCCTGCTGTGGAGCGAGCTGGGCGCGTTCAGGCCGGCATCTTCGTCGACGCCGACCGCGAGCCGGTCCACCAGTTCGCCGCCGAGCCAGGCCGTCACCAGGGCGATCGCGGCACCTGCGAAGGCCCAGACGATCTGGCCCAGTTGCGGGGCATAGTTCGTGTCGCGCAGCAGGAAGCTCGTGGCGAACAGGAGCAAGACGAGCACGTTGCCGCCTCCGTGCGCTGCGCCGATGCGCTTGGCGCGGGTGCCTTCCGGAATGCTCAGCCAGTCGATCAAGCCGAAAGGCGCGGCGAGCAGCCCGCCCACGAGGCCTGCCGCGATCATCCAGTAGGAAACGGCCGCCATGATCTGCCTGCCGGCCGCCAGGTAGATGATGTCGAACACCACCGCGGTGGCGAGCAGCCCGAGCGGAAAGACCACCAGCATCTGGTGCACCGGGTGGCCGAGGAAACGAACTTTTGCGCGCATGGAATCACCTCCGTAGCTCTGCCCAATGGCGCTATCTGAGGCCCAAGTGCTGCGCGCCGGCGCGGGCAGCCACCGCCACTCGCGGTCGGTACTTTCCTACCGTGCGCCTAGGACCTGCGGTTCTTCAGCACGACGAGCTTCGAGAGGCCGAGCAGGTTGACCGACGCGATGCTGGCCACTTGCCAATCGTGGGACAGGATCTGCTCCTCGTAGCGGAAGTCGGAACGAAAGCCGACGTGTTCGGCGGCGGAACGAAAGGCCCGCTCCGTGAGCGACCAGAACCTGCTTCCGCTGAAATGGTTGAGCACGACGATGGTTCCATCCGGCTTGCATATCCGGCGGATCTCGCGCACCAGCTCGGCCGGCCGGGGCGTGACGGACAGCACGTAGGGCAAGGTGACGCAGTCGAAGCTTCCATCCGCAAAGCTCGTGCGCTCGGCGTTCATGTACGCGATGGTGATCTTGTGGTCCGGCAGAGCGCGTGCCCGTTCGCGCGCCCGCTCGAGCATCTCGTGGGACAGGTCGATGCCCACGATCCGCGAAGTGGTCGGGTAGTGCGCCAGAGCGAGCCCGGTGCCGACACCGACCTCCAGCAGCGAGGCGGGCTGCAGCGTGCGGATGACCTCCGCCATGCGGCGTCGTCCGGGCTCGAGCACTTGTCCGAACAGCAGGTCGTACACCGGCGCGAGGCGCCTGTAGGCGCGGGCAACGCCCGCTTCCGACAGGGCCGGCTCGGGCCTCGGCTCGACGGCGCGACCCGGAGGGCCGAGGTGCTCAGATCGCGCTCTGCTTTCCTTCATCTTTCTGGCTTCCAGGCTGGTGGTGGTGCTGCGCCTGCGAGCAAGGCGGATGCCCGGCTGCCGGCGGGCTGCCGCGCCCGGGCTCTCACCGGCTTCTTCGTGCAGGCAAGCACGGGCATTCCACGAAATGCAGAAGACACTTCCGCAAAACGGGGCAGGGCGCAAGTGCGCTCTCGCTGTGATCCCTGCGGGGCCCGCTCCTACATGCACCCGCTGTAGAGCTGCGCTTGATTGGAACGCACTCAACGAAAAAGACCGGAAGCTTTTGATAGCTTTCGGTCTTGTGTCTGGTCCGCCGCCAGGAATCACAAATCCTCCCGCAAGCCGCATTGCCGCTCGATTCTATGACACCTCGCGAAACAAATACCGTTAAAAGTACCGCGAAATCTCTTCGCGTCGTTCTGAAGCAACGCGAGAGGACGCGGGACTATTGTGCGCTTTGGGCCGATGCGTCGGCAGGACAGTGGAATCCATCCGACGTCTAGTTCGGGATGTCGACGAGCGAAACGGCCCGTCTTCAAACCAGGCCATGTTTGGCGGGCATTGCCGGCCTTGTCCGGACCCGCGTGTCAAAAGACTTGACCCGACCGCCTGATGAAGTCGAGGAACGAGCGGCACGGCACGGTCACTCCGCCCATGTTGCACACGGCCGGAATCTTGTAGCGGCGCGTTTCCACCGGCAACGCCGGCTGCACGCTCTCATTGCTGATGAGTTCGTGCTGATTGCAGCGCGCCGTCGCGATGATGAGTAGGTCGTTTTCGCCCACGCCGTTAGGGTGATAGTCGTCGCCGACGACGCCGATCAAGCCCTTGATGCGATTCGCCTCCAGCGTGACGGCATTGGTGACCGACAGCACGATGATGCCGGCCGCACGCAGCCATGCGCCGCAGTCAGGCGAAACGTGGGTGGTCTCCTCCAGCGCCACGAACGGGATTTGGATGCGCGCGGCGTGAATCTCCCCGGCCAGATAGGCCCAGAGCCTCGGGAATAGACCGGTGGGATAGTTGTCCCAGGCATACACGGCAGAGGAGGCGTCAAGCACCAGCAACGTGCCGCTCCAACGTGTGCAGGTCCGAGAGCTTCAATCCATCCAAGTACGAACACGCCTTGGTCGCGGTGATCCGGCGCGCGCCGAGCGCGTTCAGGACCGTTCCGACGAACATGTCGCCGAAGATGTGCTTGGGCTCGCGATGCCGGTAGGCACGACTGCCCCCGGCTTCGTCATCATCGAAGTTCAAGCCGCGTATGTGGTTTCGGTACGCGGTGTAGCTGTCACGCGAAAGGCGGCCAGCATCCAAAAGGCGACGAAGAATCACTTCGCCACTCACGCCCCATCGCTGACGGTGCGGCGCCAGCCACGTGTCGAATTGCTCGACTGCGCCCGGTCGTTCGTCGTCACGGACTTGCGCCAACCGTGCATCAGGAACCAAGAGATTCCCTGCGAATGCGTTAGCGTCGCGCTCGTGCCCGTGGCGCGAATGCATGTCGGCATCGTCGTCAATCGAACTGGCGCGATGGAGCATCAGGTGCCCCAACTCGTGCATGAGCGTGAACGTCTGTTGCGTCTCCCATCGCGATTTCTTGACGAAGATGACGGGGCACACGTCGCTGTACAGGCTGAAGCCCAATATTGGACTGTCCTTCGCGATCTGCCAGCGCCCAGCGTAACCATTGCTGCGGAAGACCAAGATTCCCTTGGCCTCGACAGCAGCCCTAAACGCGTCGAAGGTGTTTGCCTGTTCGAGGTTTAGCCACGCACGGACAGCAGCAGCAGCGGCGGCCGGTTGATCGGCCCTAACGTTGATCGGCCTGAAGATCGGGTAGTCGTCGGCATGAAGCTCTTCACGCAGTGCGAGGTACAGCTCGCGCTGACGCTCAGCACGCTCGATCAGCTTGCGAACAGCGTTCGATATCTCAGGCTTTTGGTTGGTCAGCGTGCGGTACTGGACCGAGTGAACTCGGTTTTCATCGACCGGGCCTTGGTCCAGAAAGAACAAAGCACCGCGGCCGAAGTAGTCCGCCAGCTTTCGCAACTGGGCAAAGGTCAGCCCCGTGCCATCTTCCATGAGTTTGGCAAGTGCCTTTGTCGGCACGCCCGCCTCGGCCGCCAGATCGTCAAGCGAGACGCCACGGTCGGCCGCGCACCAGCGGATGCGGTCCCGATTGATCGACTCGATGCGGTCCATGACGTTGTTCTGGTTTAACTCTGCGATGGCGGAGAAGGCTACGAGCCCGCGCGTAGCTTTCTCGATGGTAACTGACCGTAGCTTAGTCTTGCCCAGGCCCCGAACTACGCTGCTGAACTGAAGTCGCAACGGGCCCGAGCCAATCGACCGCCGCCTCTGCGGGTGTCATCGCGCGCAGCCGCGGATCGCGCCAAAGGTCTGCTGCAACGGCTTCGAGATCGAGCGGATCGACCCTGCGCCAATGCTGCAGCAGGCGATGCGCGCAGGCCGCAATCCAGAGATCAACAGGCGTGTCGTCCATGTCGGCAATCGTATCTACATACTGTTATTTTATACAGTATTGCATCGTCTGCCGCATGCGCGGCTGGCGGCCAGTATCAGCGTAGGCGCCGTCCAGCCTCCACGCCCGGCGGAACTTCAGAATCGCGGAGGCGAACCCGCCAATCCCACCCGAAGGGCACACATGAGCTCGGAACACACAAAAATTGAAGCGCGTTGCAAAGCGTGCAGTAGCACGGGATTTCGAATCGAAAAGCTCTGATATTGGGGAAGATCCGAAACAAGCTGGGAGGGCTTCAATATCGCTCCTGCTAGCGACTATGAGGTCGCACGCATGCGAGTCGGCCGGAACGATTTGCCCGGGGGGCGGCTGCTTCAATGGCAGGCCGCACCTGAGCGAGTCGCAGCGTGCGGCGGCAGTAGCGGCGGGTCGGCCAACCTCGCACCGGGTGACATGTTCCCCGTGGCCAAGCATGCTGCGAAATGACGAAGGGGCACCCCACGAATGCCCCCAGCAGGCCCGCTTGCGGAGCGGTGGCGCGTGTTCTTGCCGCCCGGCTGCTGCTCACGGCCTTGGCAGCAATCGCCGCCGCGGGGCCACGCGCATCATCGTGTTGCGCTTGATGGCGTGAACCGCCATTGCCGACCCGCGAGCTCGCCCGGTGCGGGCTTTTTCATTGAGCGGCTCGGACGGCTCTATGGCAAATCGCGGGCGCTCGAAGCGTCTCCAGAATCGTGAAATCCTCCCCGGGGTCGGCTCGTCTTGATCGATTGCCTGACGCCACAATACTCGGCATGAAGCTCACGCTATCGTGCCTTTTTCTCGTCACTGCGGTGGCCTCGGCTGCCGCCCAGCAGCACGTCTATCGCTGCGAGACGAACGGCAAGGTCGCCTACTCAGACGCGCCGTGTGTCGGCGCGAAGGTCATCGACGCGACGCCGACGCAGGGCGCGGACAAGATGGGCGGTGCCTTGCGCAAGGGCCGCGAGGTCCAGCGCGACGAGTTCACCACGTCACTCGACAACGCGACACGCCCGCTGCACGGCCGATCTCATGACGAGATGAGCGTGCTGCGGCGCCGAGTCAACTTGCCGGGCGGGGATCAACAGCAATGCGCCCGACTCGATAGCCTCGTCCCGGCGCTGAAAGCCCAAGTAGAGCGCGCTTGGGGCGAGGCGAAGGCTCGCGCCGACGATGACCTCTACATGGCCCGTAAGCAGTTCTTCGACCTGAAGTGCTGAGCTGCGATGATCGGTAGTCGGCAGGGTTCGCAGGAACTCGCCCATAAGAACTAAATCGCTTCAAACCGAACATGCCAACACTGACCTGGGTAGGGAAAGACAAAGTCGTCAATCATCACCATGACGTACCGTTCCGCGTACTCAACAAAGTATCGACCTTTCGCGCACCGGATGACCTGCCCACCAACAGCACTGACAACCGGATCATCCACGGCGATAACCTCGAAGCCCTGAAGAGCCTGCTGCCCGAGTTCGAGGGCCAGGTGAAGTGCATCTACATCGATCCGCCGTACAACACGGGCAATGAGGGCTGGGTCTACAACGATGCCGTCAACGACCCGAAGATGACGCGCTGGCTTGGCCAGGTGGTCGGCAAGGAGGGCGAAGACCTATCGCGGCACGACAAGTGGCTGTGCATGATGTACCCGCGGCTGAAGCTTCTGCACCGGTTGCTGCACGACGACGGCTCCATCTGGGTATCGATCGACGACAACGCGTCCGGGCTGCTTCGCCCGCTGCTTGATGAGGTCTTCGGCGGCGCGAACTTCGTAACAACGGTTATTTGGGAAAAGGCCGACTCCCCCAGAAACTCGGCACGACAGTTTTCCACGGACCACGACTACATCCTCGTGTACTCCAAGAAGCCCGATTGGACCCCCGCCCGCCTGCCGCGCACCGAAGAGTCCGACGCAATCTACGCGAACCCGGATGAGGATGAACGCGGGCCCTGGATTGCCGGCGACCCGTTCGCGAACAAGCCCTACTCAAAGGGCAGGTACACGGTGACAGGCCCGAGTGGTCGGGAGTTCTCGCCGCCGGCCGGGCGCTACTGGCGCGTGTCTGAGGAAAAGCTGAGGGAGCTTGATGCGGATGGCCGGATCTGGTGGGGGCCAAAAGGTGAAGCCAGGCCGAGCATCAAGCGTTACTTGAACGAGGTGGCCGACCTCGTGCCCCGCACGCTCTGGACCAAAGAGGCCGTCGGCAGCAATCGAACATCCAAGAACGAACAGCGCGCGATCTTTGCCGGAGCGGCTTCATTCGACACCCCAAAGCCGAGCGCCTTAATCGAGCGGGTTATCCAAATCGCCGCGTCTCCCGATGACATCGTGCTCGACTCTTTTGCAGGTTCTGGAACTACCGGGCATGCCGTTCTGAAGCTGAACGCTCAGGATGCCGGGACGCGCCGCTTCATTATGGTCGAGACCGAGGGCTACGCGGACACGTTGACGGCAGAACGAGTTCGCCGGGTGATGACCGGCTACGGCGAAGGCTCGAAGGCGACTCCGGGCACGGGCGGCGGCTTTGACTATTTCACCGTCGGCGAACCTATGTTCCTGCCCGACGACAACCTCAACGAGGCCGTCGGCACAGAGGCCATTCGTGGCTACGTCGCCTACAGCGAGGGCATTCCGACCGATGACCGGTCGACGCCGCAGAATCCTCACAGCCCTTTCCTGCTGGGGTTGAACCGTGACATGGCGTGGATCTTCCACTACGAGCCCGATCGCGCCACCAGCCTCGACATGGACTTCCTCGCCACCCTGCGATTTGGCGGCAGCACGGGCGCAAGCAAGCCCGCCACGGTCATCATCTACGCGGACCGGTGCTTGTTGTCGCCGGCCTTCATGACCAAGCACGGCATCATCTTCAAGAAGATTCCTCGCGACATCACGCGCTTCTGAGCACCAACGAGAGCAGAACACAGTGGAACTCAAGGACTATCAAGCCCGCGTGCTGAGCGACCTGGCCGGCTACCTCGATGTGCTCGACAGCACGCCGAACCTTGCCCAAGCGTTCAAGAATTACTGGGCCAGCAAGGGCGTTCGGGTGGGCAGCGACGGCGGCCATTCGGGCATGGACCCATACAAGAACAATGTTCCCGGCGTGCCGCATATCTGCGCCAAGGTGCCCACGGCCGGAGGGAAGACCTTCATCGCGGTGAACGCGCTCGACACCGTGTTCACCGCGCTAGGAAAACGCAGCCCGAATCGGCCGAAGATGGTCGTGTGGCTGGTACCGTCGCTGACCATCCTCGATCAGACCGTGAAGGCGCTAAGCAGCCCGGAGCATCCCTACCGCAAGCGGCTTGACCAGTTGTTTCGCCATCGGGTGGGGGTGTACGAGAAGCGCGATCTGCTGATGGGCGCCGGCTTCTCGTATGACACGGCGCAGGAGCAACTTTCGATCGTCGTGATGAGCTTCGACTCACTGCGGGCGAAGAACAAGGAAGACCGGAAGATTTTTCAGGAGAACGGCAATTTGGCTTCTTTCCTCCAGCCCGATCAGGGGGACGCGAGCGATTGGCTGCTGCCGGAGCATGACGCATCCGCGCTGATCAACGTCATTCGGCGCCTTCGGCCGGTCGTTGTGGTCGACGAGAGCCATAACGCCGAAAGCAATCTATCCGTGGAGATGCTGAAGAACCTGAACCCGGATCTCATCTTCGACCTGACCGCCACGCCTCGCAACAACAGCAACGTCATCAGCTACGTGGATGCCCTGGCGCTGAAGAAGCAGCACATGGTGAAGCTGCCGGTGATCGTCGCCAACCGCAGCAGTCGAGCCGAAGTGATCGAGTCGGCGCTGATCTTGCGGCGGCAACTAGAAGACATTGCCAAGCAGGAAGAGGCAGCGGGCGGGAAGCACATTCGCCCTATCGTGCTATTTCAGGCACAGCCTCGCACCGACGACGACAACACCACGTTCGAGAAGATTCGGGACAAGCTGGTCGAGCTGAAGATTCCCGCCGAGCAGATCAAGATCAAGACCGCCGAGATCAACGAACTCAAGGGCGTCGATCTGATGAGCCGCGACTGCGATGTGCGCTTCATCATCACGGTCAATGCACTCAAAGAAGGCTGGGACTGCCCCTTCGCCTACATCTTGGCATCTTTGGCTGACAAGTCTTCGGCGGTCGACGTGGAGCAGATCCTCGGCCGCGTCCTGCGCAAGCCCCATGTACAGCAGCACGGCAATGACTTGCTAAACCTTTCCTACGTTTTCACCGCCAGCAACCGCTTTATGGACACGCTTCAAAGCGTGGTGAAGGGCCTCAACCGCGCCGGCTTCTCCGATCACGACTACCGCACCATCGACGCCGTGGAAGCGGACGCCCCTGCGCAGCCGTCATCCGCGGGGAAGATCTTAGGCGGCTTGTTCGAGCAGCCGAGTTCCGAGGCCCCGGAGGCCAGCGTCGACCTCGATGTGAGCGCCGTCTCCCCTGACTGGGAGGTCGCAGCCGTCGCCAGAGATGCGGCCGTCTCAACGAGCGGCACGGACGAGCAAGGCGCCCTGACCGGCAGCGCCTCCGCGGGCGCAGCCTTCGTGGCTGCAGTCAAAGCCCGTGCCCTCGTCGAAAACCAAGCGTTCGAGGCGAAGGCTCAGGCCAGCGACGACCAAGTCTCACCGGAGTTGGAAGACAAGATCAACCGTCACCGGATAAAGGACCTGTTCCGAGAACAAGTGTTGACGCTGCGCCTTCCTCAGTTCTTCATCAAGGTGTCGAACGGTGGCTTCTTCGAGGACGACCAACCGTTTCAGTTGTTCGAGCGCGAGGAACTGCTGAAGGACTTCAAGCTGTCTCAGGGCGATGCCACGATCTCGTTCGAGGATGTCGAGACAGAGGTGTACCGAGTCGATCTCGAACAATTGGGCGACGAGAACTATGCTCCGCGCGCATTCAAGCTTGCTGCGCGCGAGCGAGCGAAGTTTACGAGCTACCTGCTGGGGTTGCCGCTCGACAGCCAGGTGATGAACATGGTGAGCCGCCTGGCCGAGTTGGTCGGCAACATGTACCCGATCACCGACCCCGAGGTGAAGGAGTACATCCGTCGCGTTGTCAGCAGCATGAACACCGAGCAGCTTCGCGACTGCATCGAGCGCGATGTCGCCTACGTCCGCAAGATCAAGCAGAAGATCACCACGCTGGCGAATGCACATGCGTTGAAGACGTTCGGCGACGTGCTGGACGTTGACCGAATTGCCATTCAGCCGAGCTTTGCCCTGCCGGAGTCGATCACGCCGAGCGCGAATGCGTCAGCGGTACCGAAGAGCCTCTACGTCACCGAGGCTGCGATGGGTAGCTTCGAGCGGCGGCTGATCAATGATGTGGCGAACCTTGACAGCGTGCAGTGGTGGCACCGCAATCTGTCTCGTGGGAAAGGGTTCAGGATCAACGGATTTCTGAACCACTATCCCGACTTCGTCGTCAAGACAAAGGCGGGTCGAATCATCGCCTTGGAGACCAAGGGAGACGATCGCGACAACACCGACTCCGAGCTGAAGCTGAAGTTGGGAAAGCTGTGGGAGTCCAAGGCGGGACGAGACTATCGCTACATGATGGTGTTCGAGAACAACCCCATCGTTGGAGCCGAGCGTCTGTCTGATGCGCTGAACAAGATCGGCCAGCTTTGATGGCCGGCTCTGCTATGCAGTCTGCAGCAGAGAAGACGTCGCGAGTGTGAGCCGTCTTAATTCTCACTTCCCTATCGCTGCCCGCCTCTTCGCGACACCCGCTCAAGTCAAGCAGAACAGCCCTTGTCACATCACCAGGCACAAGCTCGCTGAGGATCCACACCAGACCTGAATTCAAGCACGAAGAGGTGACAACAACATGAAGATCACGCGGCTGCACAAGGCAAAGGGCTACAGAATCTTTCGCGACTTCGCCTGGCCCGCTGCTGGTCTAACGGATTTCGCGCGCTTCAACGTCGTCTACGGATGGAACGGCGCTGGCAAGACTACGCTCTCGAACGTATTTCGCCATATCCAGCGAAGGGCCCCGCTGACCGAAGGCGAAGTTGAAGTACTTATCGACCAGACGCGCGTGTCGGGGGTGGACTTTGCCAGCGCGGCGCTGCCTCCGGTGCGGACGTTCAACCGCGACACCGTCGATCGCAACATCTTCGAGACGCCAAGTCAACAGTTTCCGCCCGTGTTCTATCTAGGCGAACACAGCGTGGAAAAACAGAAGCGCATTGAGGAACTAAAGAAGGAGCTGAGCGGCCAGATCGAGGCTGAATCGCGTTGGGATAGCAAAAGGTCTGCCGCAATCAACGCCCTTGACGCTTTCAGCGCTGAGGAAGCAAAAGGAATAAAGAATCTACTCACGGTAGCCGGGGGTGGCCCGTACAACAACTACAACGCTGCCAGTTTCAAGGCGGCGGTGCAGGGCCTTAACAACACCTCGCCGCTGCCCAAAAGGTTGGCAGACGACCAGCGTCAACAGTATCTCGCGACGAAGGATGGCAAGGTGATGGAGAAGGTCATCCAGCCCGCAATCAGCTTTCCTGATTTTGCCGACCTGTTCACACGCACCGGCGCAATTCTCGGACGAACTGTCGTCTCGTCGGTCATAAATGAACTGGCCGACAGCCCAGCCGTTGCCGCGTGGGTGAGTAGCGGCCTCGATTTGCACAGTGGTGAGCATGCGTCGAGCGAATGCCGATTTTGCGATCAGCCCCTGCCTGAGCTACGTGTCAGGCAACTCGAAGCGCACTTCAACGACCAGTTTAGGAAGTTCCAGTCCGACATTGATAACTTGGGCCGCGAGGTCACAAAAGCTCAAGATTTTGCTGAGGCACTTCGTCTTCCACCCAAGGAAGCTCTGTATGCAAACCTGCGCCCGGAATATGAGCGGGCGGCAAACGCGTGGACTCAGCAAGCAGGCGTCGTCCGAATGTCGTTAGATGTTCTGCTGAAAGCATTGGAGGCAAAGCGCAACGATCCATTTAGGCGCTTTGAGCTTTCTCGCTTCATCACCAAAGGCACCGAGCCGGCCAGCGGCATTGACACCTTCTTCCGAGTCTTGCTGACTGGCGCCGCCGCGCTAGGGGTTGTCATTGGCAAGACGGCGTTTGACCACATGAGGCGAATCATAGACCAGCACAATAAACACACCGACAGCTTCGATGCCGAAGTCAAGACGGCACGTGCAGAGTTGGCGAAAGATGAAATACTCAAAGCACTACCGGAATGGCAGAAAAAATCGAAGACCGCGGACTATGCGCGCAGTCAAGCTGTGACAGCTCGTGAACAGGCGGCAAAACTCAAACCCTTAATTATTGACCTAGAGCGTCAGGTACGACAACACCGTCGGCCGGCTGAAGAATTGAATCAAGAAGTCGCGACCTACCTCGGCCGCGATGAACTTCGATTTGAAGTTGAGCAAAACGGGTATCGAATCACGCGCGGCGGCCATCCAGCCACACACCTCAGCGATGGCGAGCGCACGGCGCTTGCGTTCCTCTACTTCCTGAAGTCCCTCAAAGATACGGATTTCGACTTAGAAAACGGCGTCGTCGTCATCGACGATCCAGTATCGAGCCTTGACGCAAACTCTTTGTTCAGCGCATTCGGCGTCATGAAGCAGAGGACTGCAGCGGCTGGCCAGCTCTTCGTCCTGACGCACAACTTTGCGTTCTTCCGCCAAGTGAGAAATTGGTATTACGGCCTGCCTGGCCAGAGAAAGAAAGATCTGAGTCAACATCCGGCACAGTTTTACATGCTGGCGACAGAGTTTATCGGGGGCGTGAGAACTGCAAAGCTCGATATTCTTGACCCTTTTTTGCACCAGTACGAGTCTGAATACCATTACCTTTTCAAACGGATCTACGATGAAGCAAACAAAGCCTCTGTGCCTGGCCTTGAAGCTTATTACGCCATACCCAACATCGCCAGACGACTTCTTGAAGCTTTTCTAGCATTTCGAGTTCCCAATAAACCAGGCGAACTCTTCCAAAAATTAGAGAGCCTTGATTATGACGCTTCTAAGAAGATCCGAATCCTTAGGTTTCTCCATACTTATTCTCATTTTGATCAAATAGCCGAACCCCACCATGATCCGTCAATGTTGTCGGAGACTCCAGCAATTCTCCAAGAGGTGCTTTCTCTCATTCGCGTATGCGATCCGGAGCACTTCGCAAGCATGGCGGGCCTTGTAACTCAATCCTCGATCGGATCGACGGAAAGCGAATTAGCTTGAAGCACGTTGGCCCATGATCCAACTTGAGAAAGAGCCTGATTTAGTCCATTTATGTCAATAGCGGGCATGCGCATTTACAAGTGATGCAGTGGAGTTAATTTGAGAAAAATGAAACCAACCGACGTCAAGTCGGATTTTGCTGCAAGTGTGGTCGACGTAGAAGCCTTTTATACCACCGCCAGCGGCTTGGTGACCTCGGATAAGGACATGTCGTTTCTCGTAGAGAACACATTTCTGGCCACCGCGGTATTATGGGAAGGATTTGTCAGCGACCTCATCGTAGCCTACATCAATCGTGATTCGTCGAGATTTGCGATTCACCTGAGAGATGCCATCGAATCGGAAATGACAGCCAAGCAATTGCGCATTTATAAAAACTTCGCAACGCTGTCAATTCCCAAGCATCTCAAAAAATCCGATATTATCGAGTTAATAGACAGATTTGGTAATAATATAACATTTAGCAATTACTCCGCACTGAAAGATGCATCCGACGTTTGGCTGACACCTCCTAACGCGGCAGGCATTGTTAGTCTCAATGCAGCTCAGAGGGCGACTATCAATGTTTTCATCGCAATTCGAAACCACATTGCCCATCGAAGCAGCAGGTCACTTGAGGCGATGAACACGGCTCTCGAAGCTGGGGCGCTTCACCACACCAGATTGAAGCGAGGACCGAACGCGGTTCACCACGTGGGCGCCTATCTGAAGGCGCGGCCTGCTGGTCATGCATCAGCCCGTATCGAAATCTTCCTCACACAGGCTAAAGCTATATCAGCACTGCTGTGAATGCTCAGCATTTAGAACGTGAAGAGCTTCGTTTCGGCTCTCTGTTGATGACTACTACCACGCTCCGCATCCAAGGCAAGCTCTCAGGCATGATCTCCACAGCCCATTCAACTCCGGCGACGCAGCCATTTCAGATCGCCATCGCCCTTCTGAAAGCTTGCGAACATGCGATCGCCCGAGGGAGGCCGACTTCGGTCCAAAGTAACAGCCCAGTCTTTGGCTGGATCTTGAATCAGTCTCTGCCAATGGAACTCACAATGAGCGCAGCGCGCCCGAGTCTTCTGGCGCTTCTTTCGTGGTTTTCTCTTTTTCTCCTCAGTGCGGCGGCGACGTATTGGATCGCGAAGCCGACTGGTTGGATTCCAGCCAAGGAACTCGATTCCTATTTTCTTGCTTGGTCATGCCTGCTGACTTTATGCTTTGTTCTTGCACGGCCTAGCGCCCTCGGCTTCTCAGGTTGGAGCGCATCCGACCTGGCATTTGCAAAGGCACGGTGCCCCGCCCTGATCGATTTGAGCGAATCGGATATAGCTCCGGTGCAGTTCTTCATAGGCCACGCCGCCGCGGGAACTCAACGTAGAATTTCGGGGCTTTGGTGGATCACGGGCGCAATCTGGGCGTTTACAGCGTACCTCATTCAAAAAGGATTTGAGGCAAGCAATGGCAGCTTTTTCATAACCGCGATCCTGCCCATGATTATTGCAATGCTCTGCGCGGGGCTAATCGCTTCATATTCTCGTGCGGTGAACCATGTTCACGGTCTTGCATACGCGCTTCTATTCGATCGTCAATGTCAATTGAGGAGAATTTGCGCGCAGCGTGCGGCCCGTGCGCGCCTGGTTGGCCGTAGGGGCGACCGCGCAACGTGAGCTGCGCCAGTCTGCGAGGCGACGAGGCGCTTTCGCACTGCAATTCCCTATCAAAATGGCGCAGAGCGGGAAACCGTGCTCTTCAACCGCTCATTTAATAATCCGAAAGCCTGTTAATTGAGTCGATTCAATGAATAACGAAAAACACACTCGAGAAGATAGATACAAGAATCCGGACAACGATCCGAGAGGGCCGTATTCACTTGTGGAAGTTACCGTGCCGTTTGAACGGCCCTCGTTGAGGTACGAGTGGCATGGGAAGGTACCTCCGAAGGGTCGATCCTGGCGCTTCACAAAAGAGCGAGCTGCAGAGCTTGAACGGGACGGCAGAATCGTTATTCCGCCGTCGGGCCCACCACGCCTCAAGCGTTACTTGCACGAGTCGCAAGAACAGTTGATTCGCCTGTTGCGCCACCTGCCTGATGAGAGGTTTGAGCGAGAGATCGACTTCGCGCAAAAGTTCGTTCCGCGGCTTGTACAGCTTCTTGACTATGCAGAACAGGAGACCTTTTACGAATATGGAGGTAGTCGGTTCAAAGCTGACGTGGTCCTTTCGAATTCGATTGAATCAAAGCCTTGGGTTGTCCTTGAGCTAAAGACGGGGAAGCCGCGCAACGTTGGCGATTGGATCGCCCAAGTGCGCCGTTATCTTGATGCCTTCCAGTGCCACACAGGGGTTATTCTCTCACCGGAGACCTTGATACTGTTGTCAGGCGATGAAGCAAAGCACTTTGACCTTAGAGTGCTATCTTCTGAGCAGGCAGGCGAAATCCTGCGTGTCCTCGAGCGCAGCGGACAGTCGCCGTCACCTCCTGAAAAAACTCAGATGGACGCGGTGCTCATTGACTTAATTGAACTAGTTGAGGGGGCCGCAACAAATAAAGAAAAAGGGAGGTCGCTTGAAGCTCTAGCCCATTTTCTCTTCGATAGCGTCCCCTCACTTCGTTGCAAGTACAGCAATTTGCAGACCCGCAGCAGCGAAATCGATCTTGTCATTGAGTATGACCGTTCAAGAGGTTCCATTCCTTTGTTCGAAGAACTTGGGCGCTATTGCCTCGTTGAGTGTAAAAATTGGAGCAAACCTGTTGGCGTCGGCCCGGTGCGCGATTTCATGGGAAAGCTTGATAAGTGCAAGGCTAGGGTAGGTGTGATATTTTCCAAGAACGGGGTAACCGGGGTCGATTCCGGCGCCGATGCCCTTAGAGAGATTCAAAGTCGCTTTGATCGTGATGGCGTCTACCTGCTTGTCTTTTCGCTCGACGACCTCCGCGGAATTAAAGACGGCAAAACGTTTTGTGAAACTCTTGACCGTAAAGCTGATAGTCTCCGCTTTGACATGCATGGCTGTTAGTCGATCGTGCGTCGCTGGCGGTCGTGAATACTGCAGCAACGCCTTCTGAGTCGGAAGGTCGTCCCCGATTTCGCTGGGCTTTGGAGTCCGGGCCGATTGGCTGGCTCTGGCAAAATGAATGCGGGTCGGCTCCGCCGATCCTCGAGGTCACGTCCACCGCTCAGTCCGACGTCAACGTGGCCGCGGTTTTTCTGCCACGCGTTCGACCGCGGCAGCTGCAACATTCACCCACTCGACCAATGTCCTACCTCTCCGAAAAGTTTGCGTCCGCCCGCTCGGCTCTCATGCTTCCGCACGTCAAAGGCGAAATAAGCAGCATCGCCACGGCGATGGCAGAAGCCTCTCTTGGCCTTGACCGGGTCATTCGATCAACGTTGGACGCGAGCCTTCAGGACTGCATCCGCGAGCTGGATTCTCTGATGGACACGACGGGGCTGTCGGACCCGAACGACGAGGGTCTTCACACTGTTAAGGCGCGCACCTTCACTGTAGATCAGCAAGCGCGGTTCTCGCACGTCATTGACGAAATCGCTAGCCTCAGTAGAACCTGAGTACGCGGGCTTCGGTCGTCGGCGTCGACATCACCCTTACGCACCGCTGCGACCGAGCATCCCCCCACGGGCCTTTGGCGGCTGACGCCCCCGGCTGTGGCCTGTCCTCGCTATGTAGCCCTCGTTGGTCACAGACAATGAGGCCTGGATTGCAAATTTCCTGCGAATGCAGGCGACGTTCGAATGCAGGAAGTACCGGAAGGACCCGACACGCCCGCACCCATCCCAGCGATTGGGACTAGGGCAGCTACGCCTCCAGCAGAAGGCGAGCGACGGGCGCAGCGCGGTTACGGACGCCAGTACCAATCGGCGGCCGCGGCGATCTACGCTGAGCTGGAGCGCGGCGATCTCCTCTGGGTAGGTCTAGCCTACCGAGCCGCCGGCATCGCGGACGACCTGGTCCTCGGCTTCGCTGGCCGCGTTATCGGTCACCAGTTCAAGACATCTCGCTTCGCAGACAGGTTCACTCTCGGCACGCTTCTGATGGGCGCGAACGGGCTGCTCAAACCCCTCGCCGATGCTTGGCAGTCATTGAAGCGTGTCCACCCCAATGAGGCGGTGGAGATTCGGCTCATCACCAACGACTACCCCTCTGCTAGCGACATGGTGGGCACGGGCATCGGCGGCCATAGCGCGGCTTTCCTTGCCGAGTTCGAGCAGCATCCGGGGCGGCCCCTCTCTGAATGGCGCGTGTCGCGGTGGGCAACCCTTATCAATTCCTTGTGCACCGCCTCCGCCTTGGACGACTCCACCTTCGAGCAATTCCTACAGGGATTTCGCCTACTGCACGGCTCGGCGGCCGATTTTGTGCAACTCCACAGGCTCTCAGCAGAAGGTGCACGGCTCTCCAACGAGATCTCGAAGCTGTTGCCCCAGCTTGTAGCCGATCCACGTGACAAGGACTGCTGGACACGGGCGGAGCTGCTGCATGAGCTTAGGTGGCGCGACAGTGCAATCACGCGCCACGGCCATCTCTTCCCGATCGGAGCGCACGTGCAGCGCAACGCAATCACCGAGGAAGCGCTGCGTCGGGCCATTCGGGGCGCAGAGGACGGCTATGTCGCCCTCGTCGGCCCGCCGGGCGCCGGTAAGTCCACATTGCTGCAAACGTCCCTTGCGACGGAACCCGGAGTGCTCGTGGTGCGCTATCTAGCCTACGTTCCTGACGTGGGTCAGGGCGTGGGACGCGGTGAAGCCGATGACTTCCTCGAGGACATCGCCATTCAGCTCAAGAACGGCGGACTGGCAGGCGTGCGATTTCGAGACGACACACTGCATCAGCGGCGCGAGCAGTTCGGCACGCTCCTACGGCAGGCGGGCGAGCGATACCAAAGGGACCGGTTGCGCACGCTGATCGTCATCGACGGCTTGGACCACGTTTCGCGCGAGGAAAAGCCGCAGCGCTCGTTCCTCGCCGAACTACCGTTGCCCGAATCCATCCCGGAAGGGGTTCTTTTTGTGCTGGGTACCCAGCGGCTCGATCTGCAAGATCTGAAGCCCGCGGTGCGGGATCAAGCCGATGCGGTCAGCCGCAAGGTTCTCGTCTCGCCCCTCAGTCGCGAGGCCGTCCATCGCATGGCCGACCTGCTCGCGCTCGATCCCGCCATACCCCGCGACCGAGTGTTCGAACTGTCCCATGGTCATCCCTTGGTCACGCGCTACCTCATCGAGGCGCTGCGTGATGCCGACGCGCAGGGGCGCAAAGCCGTGCTGGACGGCGCCATGATCTTTACGGGCGACATCGAGACCGTCTACCAGTCGGCTTGGCGAGACATCCAGGATGACGATGAGGCGCGGGACGTGCTGGGCTACATTGCTCGCGCCGAAGGACCGATGCCGCTGGAACTTCTGGCCCAGACGATCTCCGAGTCAGCCATCGAGCGCGCGCTCAAGTCCGCCCGCCATCTACTGACCCAAAATTCGCTGGGTTGGAGTGTGTTTCACAACAGCTTCCGGCTGTTCGTCCTGGAGCAGCGGCGGTTCCGGCTCGGCAAGGTGGACACGGACTACTCCGCGCAGGTGTACCGTGTACTGGCAAGCCTCGCCCGAGCCGCACCTGCGGACACGCCGCAGCGCTGGTTGGAGTTGCGCTACCTCGCGCGCGCGCACGAGAACGCTGCCGTGCTGCAGCTGGCGCAGCCGGCACGATTCCGGAGTCAGCTGGCCGAGGGACGCCCCTTCAACGAGTTGCAGGCGGACATTCGCTTAGCGCTGGGCGCCGTCAAGGCGACGCACGATGCGACGGTCGCCATACGGCTGCTGCTGGCCCGCGATGAGGTCGGCCGGCGATCGACCGCGCTGGAATATGCCACGAGCCTCACGCAGGCCTTGCTGGCCGTGGGCGACATCGACGCTGCGCAGACATTCGCGGAGGAGTACGGCAGCGAAGGCTACCTAGTCGTCGATGCGCTGCTTGCCGCCGGCGAGGACGCCCGCGCGAAGGTTCTGTTCGACAAGCTGGAGCCGCTGCAGCAGTTGCTCACCGGCCGCCTCGACAACGAGGGCTTTCAACACAACGAGTCCAAGTTCACCCAGTGGGCGCGACGGGTGTTCCATTTCAGGGATATCGAGCAGATCAAGCAGGGGATCGAGCGTCTTTCGATCGCCGGGCTCGGCCAAGTGGCCAGCGAGCGCAATGATGCCGAGGGAGAGCTCGCCGCGAATCTGCGATATGAGGTTGTCCTAGCGATCACAGCCGCGCGTCCGGACGCCGACGCGGGCGAAATCAGCAGGCAATTTGGCCTAGACATGGACCTGCTGCCGGACCTGCTGGTCCACGCCGGCCTGCGTGCACATAAGCAGAATTCGCGTGCGCTGGGTATGGCGCTGCTGCGCCAAGCGGCTGCCCACGATAACTTTTCGCAAGTTCCGAACGCCTGGCGCCGCGACGCGGCTCTAATCGCGGCGGGCGCGGGCGAGATGGATATGGCACGCGCCATCTTCGATGGTCTCAGCGTTCCCGCGATCTCCGCCCTGGACAACGAGTTCGACGACGGCGTGCCCGCGCACATGGCGCGCGCGGTGATGGAGCATGCTCAGCTCGCCACGCAACTCGGCCGGCCAGTGGCCGTTGTAGCGCCCTCCAAACGACCCGTGCTGCGGCCCCTGCAGGTGCATGCCAACGCCATCGGCATATTGCTAGGCAAGTCCCTGACCAACGGCGGCGACGCCATCGCCCGAGGCGAGGTCGCACGTGCCGCGCGCGGGGCATTGGCGTACCTTGCACAAGCGAAACCTGGAGGAAGCGACGAGTTCTTCCCGATGCAGCAGATCGTGATCGCCACGCCCGTCTTGGGCCGGGCACTCATCCAGACCGCAGCGCTGTGCGGTGAGGAGGAGTTCGCGCTCGCGCTGGCCGAGTTCGATCGCGCGTTCGAGGCGCCGGCGGAAAACAACGGTATTCGCGCAAACCTGCGAAGGGAGGTCGCCGTCGCGATCTATCGGGCCAATGGCGACTCGGAAGAGGCGTCGCGCAGACTGGAACTGCTGGTCGCATCGCTGCGGGAAAACACACCCAGTGAACAGCTCGATGGCCTCGCGGCCCTGGCGATCGCATTCGCGCAGGTTGGCAACCTTTCACGCGCCCGCGCGCTGCTGTACCAGGTGCACGGGCAAAGTCTGGGCTACGCCCTCGCCCCAAAAAAAGACCCCCAGTACGCCACTTGGCTGGACCTGTTGGCGCACGCTAACTCGGCTGACCCGGCACGCCGTGGGGAGCGCGTTGCCTTTCTGATGCGCCAGTTGGACGGCATGATGGACACCGAAGGCAGCTCCGCTGCCTACCGCATCGCCTCTGTGTTGATCGCGGAAGCAGCCATGCAGGATGCGGCGACCGGCATGGCGGCCGCTCGCACGCTGTCGGATCGCGGTGTGATCGGCTGGCCCAACCTCGTGGATGCACTGCTGCTGGGCGTAGTCAAGCGCCGACCGGACTTGGCGATGGCCTGCGGAATCGCATGGTGTTCGTTAGCAGTGCCCTTCTACATGGAGCCGCACTTTCGCGAAAGCCATCTGGGCGAATTCATCGAAGCGGCTGTCGCCGCAGCGACGGAAGTCGAAGTCGCCGCGCTGGTCGACATGCTACGCGCGGCCATCGAGGCGGAAAGCAGGACCCACGAGCGTGGCACCCTGCTGCAAAAGCTAAGCGCTGCCGCACGCAAACGTGGTTGCACCAGCGCAGCGATGGACGATGCGGCAGCACGGTGGAAAGCGGAATCGCCGCCCCCGCGACACACGTACACCGCGATGAAGTACGACGCGCTTACGACCCTCGCCGAATTGAAGGCCGCGTTCGAGCACGAGAGCGACCCCAACGGGCTGGGCTACGAGGCTCCGCGCGCGTTCGATCGGGTGGCTCCGTCCGCCGGGTTTGAAGCGGCCCGCGAGTTGTTCGAGCGGTGGCCGGTGCTGCAAGCGGAAACCCGCTCTCGATTCCTTCTCGTCGACCTGGCCCTCAATGCCGGACACGCGGAATATGCCCGGCAGCTGGTGGCCCAGTATGAAGCAGTACCCGATGACGCTGCCACCTGGACCAGCTGGACGGGCGGCGGCACTCTGCGCTATTTCCGCGCCCGCGTGAAGCTCGACGGCGCCGGCATCCATCCTCAAGCCTTCGAGAACTTCGTTGGCTCGTTGGCGGCCGGCCGCGAATCAATCACCTCTGTCATTCTGGAGATCGAGGACATCCTGCCCGTCATCGCGCAGGCGCCCGATTGGGCCGCTGTGTGGGATGAGCTGGCCGAGCAGCTCGCCACAACCCGCGAGCACTTCATCGGTCGGGCGTTCGAGGCAGCGGTGCCGGCGATGACCGACGAGGAAATGATCGCGGCGATCTTTCGGTGGGCGCTGGCTATTCCATTGTCGGAACTACAGAAGCACGTGCACGTCGGCGCGCAGCGCGTCAACGGTATCTCGGGGGGTCAGGCCATCTTCGCTCACCTGGTCCGCGCACTGCTGGCCGGCGATGCGGACGAACCTGCGGAAGCCATGCAGTTGCTGTTGCGGGACAGTCGTGAGACGTTGGCAAGCGTCCTCGGCGATACCTTGGCTGCCCTTGTGGACCACCTCGACTATGCCGTGGCGGAGGCCGCGACCATCGTGTCGGGCCGCTGGGGTCGCCCGATATCGATGACTCCAAGTGAGCTGCCTGCGTTCTACAGCCTCATTCTGGAAGACGAGGACGAAGGCTTCGAGTCGCCGGATCTGTCCGATCAAGACTCCGGCGCAATGCGCGTCGAAAACCACTTGGGGTGGACCGCAATGTTCTCTGCGCTGGTCAACTCCTTGGCTCGGCGAGGCGTAGGTCCAGCGCATGTCCGGCACCGCGCCAGGATGTTCATCGAACAATGGGGTGGCCTTGCCGCTTTTGGAAAGACGGCCACAAGCAAGCTCAGGACCGACCTGCACCGGCTCGAAATGCGGATGCCTTTCTGGCGACCGCATGTGGTGGTAGCCGCGCGCGCCTTGCGGCGCGTCGCTGGCGAGATGCGGCGTGCAGGAATGATCGGTGCGCATGAAGCACCGTTCTTGCTGCATTTGATGAACTACCCGGCGCCAACGCTGCCTCTGATTGCGCCAGTATCAAGGCCGCTGCTCATTTCAAGGCTCCCTCTGATTGAGAGCAGTTGGAGGGACAAGGATAATGAAGAGGAATGGGTTCGGAGGGTTGAGAGCGATGTTGGCCCACTGGGCGTGCCCGGGGAGAAAGTGATCGCCGAAATCTCCTCCTTCGAGATCCGCAAAGTTCATCGAGCCAGCTACTGGCTTGAGAGGATCCGCGCCCCATTCCTGGAAGTCGGCGATCAAGAGGCTCTTGCCGAGTGGGCTGAGCTGCTTCCCAAAGCTGTTTGGGCCAATGGGGTCTGCCCCCTAACCGACGAGCGGGCACTGACGATCGTGCGCAGTTTCTCCTACAGCGCTATACCGGAGGTGCCGCCCCATCAACTCATCATTTGCCCACTATGGATGAGCCGGCTAGGCTGGCGTACCCACCCAGACAATTGGCTGGTCTATCTAGACCAATCAGGCGCGGTAGTTGCAAGGGTCGTTTGGTGGCGCGACGGTGGACCAGTGGATGTCGGGCAGGACGTCGTGTGGGGAGAAGGCGTGTATGTCAGCGTCACTTCTTCTGGGCTTGCCCAAATTGAGGGGGTATCTGGTGCGCTGCCCATCATGGTCCATGCCCTGCGCAGGGTGACGCCATTGCGCACTGACGGAGATCTCATCGCTCGAGTCTCGTCCAACCGATACTGAGGTCGTACCGTCGAACAGCGCCGCGGCGAGCGCGAAAATCTCGACGCAATCACCGCACCCAAGCCCAATAGATTCGAAGTTGAAGGCAAATACTTTTCGTGACGGCAGGCCGCATGCAGTTCTCTGGAGGAACAAGTCAGCATGACGGGCCCAGCAGGCCGAGTACATCGACATCTGAGGCGTCCCGAAGCGTCGTCGCCTCCGCGCTCACATAGTGCGAGACGACGCCTCTTCCCCGCATGTTCACGGTCAGGCCGATCTGAGCAACCGGACTACAACTTGCGGCGTGGAGCGCTGCCCTAGCAAGCGCACCTGCTGTAGCTCTTATCATGGCCGGTAGATTGTTAGCCTGTGCCAGTTGAGTCTCCAACGCGGCCCGTGTCGAATTAGCTTCAATCGGTGAAATATCCGGCGGCAAGTTAATCGCGAAATCGCCGGTTGTTCTTGTTGCGCCAGCGCGGTGCACGTCAAAGCAGACCGACCACGTTGACCCCGAGTCGAATGGCGCGACCATGACGGCGGTCGATCGCGACTGCGCTTCTGGAAAGCCCAAAATTCTGCTTTCGCGCGAAAGTTCGGAATACGAATCCATCAGAATATCGCGGGCCGATCCGAACTCGTCAACCTGTCGCGCAGCCAACAGAGACAGCGCTGCCCGCCCCATCAGAAAGTCGCCGGCAAACGTACCCCAGGCGCGACCGATCCGCCGAATCTTCCTTGAGTGAAAAGCGACGACAGTCTCAAACGCGCCTCCACCTACTTCGATGCGATAGTCCATCGGGCCGTCATTGCGCACTATCTCGTCGACGCCAGGAATCGACAGGGAAATCCGAGTATCAGCCGCGACGAGACTGAGGCCTGGAAGGGCAAGGGCGAGGGAACAGGTCATGGGCGCGCACTGTAAACGGCCACCGTCGGCCGTGTCTATCTCCGCGATAAGCGATTACCTACCGCAATGCGGATTGACACGGTTCGTCAAGCAACGCTGGTGGAAGATGAACATCAGCGCGCGTGGCCGCGCTACACCTCGCCGATCCCGCCCGTCATGACCTGCGCAACGCTGCGGTCCGGCAAGTTTTGCCTGATCTCGCTTCTCACAGTAACTCCCACCTTTCTGCGCCCGCCGCCAGCACCTGAATTCACGGCCGTCGGCAAGCTGTCGGCCGGTAGAGGCGAGATGCTCAGCGGGACTGCCGGCAGCACGCTCGCGGAGACGCCTGTCGGCACGGACGGCCACGAAATAGGCGACGACGAGCTGCTAAGAAGCGCAGTGGAACACGGGACGCCCGAATCAACGCCCTGCGTGATCAGTGCCTTGTAGTTGGCCCGGACAATGTTCGGCCCCCCCGCGAACTTGTCGGCCGATATGCCGCGTGGTTGTTGCCGCTGCCGGCGTAGAAGCTCCGGCCAGTCTTAGGCCGGCGATGGACGCCCATTCCTGAGCGCCGGCCAGCTGCGCGCTCGCGAGGTTGTCATGCGCGCCCTTGATATAGCCCGGGATCTGCGGACGCTTCTTGCCCGTCAGGTACTCCACGAAGATTCGGTCCTGCCGCTCGGGGGTGAACCTCTCGTCGCCTTTCAGGCTTGGCGCGAGCGCGCGGCGACCTGCGTCTGCACGCCGATCGCTCGGACGATCGCCGACACGTCGGAGCGGACGCCCTTCCAGAGGGACATGCTGGCCTGGTGGCCGCGCAGCAGGTCGCGATTGCCGCCGAGCAACTCGGCCGATGAGAAAGCCCTGCGCATCGTGTTTCAAGATGGTCGCCCTATTCAACCCCTCGTGCGCAGGCGGACGACGAGCGCGTCCATGAAACGATCACGGCGCGGCGCGGGCGGCAGCGCCGGATCGACACGGCACGGCGCAATGCGCGTGGCGCCATACGGTGCTCCCGCGGCGTGCATGGCCCGCTGCGCTGCCACCGCCGCCGTGGTCACGCGCGAGCGGGCCAACAGAGCCTCGATCTCGGCGGTCTGCCGTGCAAATTGGTCGTGGATCACTGGCCGGCCTCGCTTTCTTCCTTGGGCAGCACCTGCACCAGCAGTGCCTCGCCGGGCTGCAGCGCGTCGAGCGCAGGATCGCGCTGCGCCTCGGTGCCGAAGTCGGGTGCCACCGGGTCGTGCAGGTTGGCATAGGCGACCCACACACGGAACAAGACGCTCACGCCCGGCTCATCGGTGGCGACGTTCACGTACTGGCCCACGGCCGGCTGCGGCGCACCTTCGTCGTCAGCGAACACCACCAGCAGGCACATGGTCGGCGGCGAATCCGCTTCGATCGCGCCGGCCGCAATCGCCAGTGCAATGGGATCGCAGTCGATCACGCGAAAGCGCGCGGAGCCAAGGCGGACAACCTCAGGCTCGGCAGCGTCTGCTTCGGCCCACGTGTCAGGGTTGTTGTCGTCGAAGGGCTGGCCGTCGGCGTTGAGAGCGACGCTCTGCAGCAGTTCAGCGGCGAGAGCCCGCGCTTGGTCGTCGGGGGCGCGCTCGGGATAGGTTTCGGGTTGCATGGCGGGTGTTGCTCCGGGTTGATTGGTGGATTGGTGGCGGCGGCTGGCGCGGCCAATGGCGACCAACGTGCGAAGCCGAGCGGCATGCTCAAGGTGCTTCGCGATGTCAGGCACGAGCATTTTCTTGCTGCGCGAGAAGCGCCTGGAGCGCGCGGGCGATGGCGGCTGAATTGGGGTCGCTGCGGCCGGTGTATGTGGCCATGGCCGCGCGGATGTCGGCAGCGCTGGCCGGCGGCGGTAGCTTGGCGCCGCGCTGGACGGGGTTCGCCACGATGCGGCGCGAGGTCTTCCGCTCGGTGGCTTTGTCGGCTTGCGCCTGCGTGGCACGGACGGTGATGACTTTGGGCGGCCCCGGTCGATCAAGTTGCTTGCGCGGGCCCTCGATGGCCTCGGCGATCCTGCGGCGCACCAGCAGCGAGGAAAGGCTATCGAGCGCCCTCACGGAATGCTTGCAGCAGGCGCCGGTCAATTGCGGGTTCCTGATCTTCGGGAAGCCGGTTTCCTTGCGGCCATATGCCCAGCCACCGACGCTCGCGAGGTAGCGAAACCAAAAAGTGTGCGCTTCACAACTGCAGTCCCAGCGGATCGGCGTCTCGGCCACCAGCCACGCGGCGGCCTGCTGCGGCGTCGAGGGGCGGGCCACTGCGGCGGTGAAGCTCGGGAAGTCCACTTCGACGAGATGCCGAGCCACCTTGCTTGCCGGCCCAGAGTCCGTAGCGAGGCGCAGCGTTGATCCGCGCATGAGCACCACGACCGCGAAACGAATCTCGTCGCGGGCGCGCTTGAGTTCGATCGGCCGACTCATGGCGATGGCCTCGCGCGCGGTGATGCCGGCGCGCAAGTTCGTGCCAACCTCGGCGATGCGCGCGCGGAACCGCGCCAAGTCGTCAGAGGTAAGGGGGCGGGCCGCGCCATCGATCGTCGTCATCAGCACCTTGGCCGGCGACGTGGTGCCCTGAACGGCCGTTGGCGAGAGGATCGTGGTTGCCCCCTGCCGACGGGTCAGATCAGCCTCGCGAATGCGCCGGAGCGCCTGTTCGGTGTTGCCGACCTTGATGCGTGGAGCGGTCATTGAACAGGCGCCCACGGTTGCACGTCACGCCACAAATACGCCTTCCGGCCGCGCGCCATGGCAATGAACAATGGATTTTCGATCGCGCTCGATCATCATGGGCAGGAAGGTGCGGGGATCGACGCCAAGTTCTTTGCAGGCGGCTTGGAGATTGCCGGTGCGGGCCATGGCCGCCTCGGCTTCCTCGACCAGAGCCACGGGGTAGTCAGAGTGCGGCATCGTCACTCTCCGTCCATGCCCTTGGCACGACGACGCGCGCGGACTTCCGCCTGACGCTCCTGAGCCTGCTGCATGACCTTCACCAAGTCGATTGCGCGCTCGTCCGTCAGATCGAAAGCCGCGACCTCGACGGCCTGCCTGGGCCTGCCATGACCGCGGTCAAGCAATGCCACGCTGGCCGACACGCGAGCAGCTGCCGGGGCTTTGCCGTTGGTGGCGATATCAGCGAGGGTGCTGATGGCGGTGCCGGTGTACTCCTGAGCCAAGGCCTTGACGTCAGCAGTCGCCTTGTTCTGGGCGCCAGCCTTGCGGCCTCCAGTTTTTGCCTGCCCCTTCGGGCGGCCTCGTGTCGTTGCCATTTTCTAAACTTTTCTACTTTAGAAATTCAGGGTGGCCTCGACGGCCCGGCGCGCGGCAATCAGCGCCTCGAACTCGGGCATGTCGGCCAAGAGGGATTCGTCGCCCGTCTCGCCGAACTTGCGCAGGGGCTCCATGGCCGTCTTGATCTCGGCGATCCGCGCTTGGACGTGCTCGCGGCGTTCCTCGCGGCTCGGGCCGGCCGCGCCGACGTTCAGCGCAGCGATCTGATCTGCGTCCAATCCTGCTTGCTGCAGCAGCAGCCGGCGCGATTCCGCGGCGTTCGCGAAGCCGACCGGCGGCTGGCGTAGCGCTTCGGCCTCGCGAACCAGCGCATCAAACTCGACCTGCAGCGCGCTCAGGCGGTTGCTCACGGCATTGCGCAGGGGCGCGCGGCGGCTAATGCAGGCCTTACTGGCGGCATCGTGGCGAGCATGGTCATCCCTCGAAGATTCGGCCAAGTCGTCGAGTTCCTCGGCACGCTGGTTCAGCCCGGCGATGACAACGGCGGCGGTCAGGCCGTCCGGGTCGATGCTGGCGACAGCGCGATTGATTTCCGCCCGGTAACCGGCCAGATCAATCAGACGTTGCAGCTTGAAGCGCACAGCCGCTGCGGCGCGCTGGACCGCGGGAGAGCGGAATGCCGCGTCCATGGCGTCAGCTTGGGCCGTGGTGAGGTCGGAGCGGGTCAGGGGCGAGTCGGTCAGGGCGAACATGGTCGGTGCTTGCATGTGGTTGGCGTGCGCGTAGAGGGCCGATTGGGGTTTGACGTGGCGCTGGGGTACCGAAGGCGATTTCGAGGCAGCCACGGGGCTCGCGGTGGCTTTCGTGAAGCCGGGCTGGCGGATCGAGCGGAAGAAGTCGAGCATCACGCGGCTGCCTCGGATTCGCTGGTCTGCCGGCGGCGCGACGCGAGGTAGGAGCGCACATCTGCAGGCGCGTACCGGATCACGCCCTCGACGGTGATGTACACCGGGCCACGGGGCGGTTTGGCGCGGCGCCAGTTTCCGGGCGTGCCGTCGGCTACATCGAGAACGCGCGCGAGTTCTTCTTCGTCGATCAGCGGCTCCAAGTCGGGTGCTGTGTTTTGATCTGTTTGATTCATGACCGTCGAGTTTTCGCCACACAAGTAAATCAACGATGGGTCTTTTTCCGAATCGAGCGAGCGCGCTCAGGCTGCGCCGTTCGGGTCGTTCGCCGCCAGTTCTGCGAGGCGGGCGCGCTGCTGGGCGTCCTCGTCGTCGTGTTGTGCCTGGCGGATGCGGACCTTGAGCGCAGCGCCTTCCAAGCTGTCGATCGCGTCGAGCATTTCCTCTTTGCCGCCGTACCCAGCGCGCAGGCGACCGGCCCGTGCCACGCACGTTTCGACGGCGTGCAGAAGCGCCCTGATGTCGGTGACGCCTGCGCCGACCACGCGCTCGTCGGTGTCGAATGCGTCCGCGATCCGCTCGGCTGCAGCCGTCAGGGCCGTGCGCACTGCACGCAGGCAGGCATTGCGGCGTACCGCACGCACGTCGCGCTCGGGATCGTCGCTGCGGCCTGCAAGGTAGTCCAGGCTCACTCCGAGCGAATCACTAAGCGCGATCAGACCCGCGATCGTCGGCGGGCGCTTGCATTGCTCCCACTGACTCAATTGCGCGCTGTTCTTGTAGCCGAGCGTCCTCGCGAGTTCGGTCTGCGACAGGCCGTTCAATTCCCGGGCCATCACGATCCTGTGGCCCAGCACCTTCGCCGTGAGCCCCCGGTCGGTCATGAACTGGGCACGGCCAGCCTCTTGCATGTCGCCCGCTTCGTCGAGTTCATCAACAAGGGCCGAGCGGCCAGCAGGCGCGAGCAGGCCGGCGAAGTGCGGGCCAGGGGCGGCGAGGTCATGATCGCGATCGGTGCCCCCCGTTTCGGCGACGGGCGTGGCGGCGGGGGTGGCGATGGGGGCGGAAGCAAGTGAGGTCATGGCGGCGGCGGCGAGGCGCGAGTGGGGTTGCGCGGGGATGGGTGCGAACTGAAGCGAAGCAGTCGGGAAGTTCATGGCGTCGGGTGCTGGTAGGGTTCAGCCGACTACGCGGCCGGCGACATCGATGACACCGCCGGGCTCGTCGTCGCCGATAAGGTCGGCAAGGTGGGCGGCGCGGCGCTCGGCACGACTTTCTCCAGTGCCAAGCATTTCGGCGCGCGTAGCAGCGCGGCGGTCGGCGCGGCTTCCTCCGAAGTTCTTGAGGCCGGCCATCGTTGCGACGCGGCGCTCGACGGCGCCGGTCAGGCCGCGCATCGTTGCGATCCGGCGCTCGGTGAGGCTGGAACCGGGGCGGCCGGACTCTTCGACCCACTCGGCGCGGAACCCGACCCAACTGCGAACAGCAGAGAGCTTCACGGCCTCGTCGATCGACATGCCGGCCTTCGCTGCTTCGACCTTCGTGGCTTCCCACGCCGTTGCTGTCAGCGGCGACCTCTTGGCCGCGCGGATCGCCAGCCAGTCCTCGGCGTGCTTCTGCTGGACCCCGTCGGCCACCAGTTGCTCGGCAGTCACGAACTGCGAAGCTGCCCGCCGCTTCCGGGCGGCCTTCGGGAGCGCGCCGCCATCGGCCTGCGGCTCATGAACGTCAGGGTTGCCGACATGCGTGTATTTATCGTCTGACGGTTCCTGATGGTTCAATGACGGTTTGTCTGCACCCGGTTGCAGGGGGGACATGCACCCGGTTGCAGGGGTCTGCGCACCCGGCTGCAGGGGTGCACTCTCCTGCAGGGGTGCAACCGGGTGCAGGGGCGCAACAGATTGCAGGGGTGCAACGGGATGCAGGGGTTCGCGGTCCTCGCGACCAGCGCCGAGGCGATCCAGCAAGACGCGGTACATGTTGGTTCCGCGCGGCCCGGCACCCAGCTTCACTTCCAGTTCGCCGCTGTCCTTCAAATCCCTGATGGTGTAGTTCGCGGCGCGCGCCTTCACGCGGCACTTCCGTGCGAGGGTCGCCACGCTAGGGTATGCGCGACCTTGGTCGTCGGCGAAATCGGCAACGGCCAACAGCATCAACAGGTGTGCACCGGAGTGGCTGGATTCCTGCCACACACGGCTCATGACGAGGATGCTCATTGCATGCTCACCGTCGGCTCCGCGACCAGCGTGTAGAGCGCGACACCGACGTGCGAGAAGCCGTCAAGATCGACCACGATCACGCGAGTCGTCTGAATGTCGAACCCTTCGCCGCGCAGTTCAAAAACAGGAGTCGGGGCTTGGTAGCAGCCGGCCCGGCGCAATTCGTAGCTCGTGCGCGGGCGCTTGCGCAGCAGCCGCACGATGCGCTTGCGCTGGGCGGCGCCGGCCGTGAATTTGTCCTGAGTCATTGCGCACCACCGATCTGCGCCAGCAGCGCACGCACGTCGTAAATGTTGGTCAGGACGCGCATGCGGCCCCAGCGCGTGACGATGTAGCGCATGCGGCCGTCGATGCCGGGATCGGGATCGAGTTGCCAACCGTGGAGCGCGAAGCGCGCCTGCAGCGTGGCGTGGGCCTTTGCTTCGGAAAAGGTGGGCGGGTTCGAGGCGCCGCCAGCTTCGACAATGCCGCTGTCACGCCGGGGGGCGTGGCGATCCATCGTCACTTTCGCAGCCGCTCCGCAAGGGGTGGCTGCCTTTTTTTGCGCCGCCGAAATGTTCGGCGTCGGCTGAGGGTCGTTCCACGTGAGCATCGCGTCCCCTACTTCGCGGCCTGCGCGTCGCGCCACGCGGCCAGTTCATCGAGGTTGAAGACAACGGCACGGGCGCTCAAGCGGATGCCCTTCGGGAAGTCGTGGCGTTCGCGGCTCCAGCGCCAGAAAGTCGAGAGGCCGATGCCGAGGAAGTCGGCGCCGCCCTTGGGGCGGACGGAGCACGCCGGCGTGCGGGGCTCCTGCGGTTTGGTGGTTGCTGCCATATTCACTCCTGTAGCCCCGCTTGTGTTCAAGCGGCGGCTTGGGAGTGACTGTCGGTCTGCCGCCCGTCGCCGGGCTGGCCAATTTTTTAAATCCGGAAGATGCTATCTTTTTAATAGCAAGAGATTCGTTACCAGCCTTGCATCCAGGATGGCGAAATTAAAATTCGTTATTTCGCCAGAAGCAAAAATAGTCGGCCGGTGTCGTCCATTCGAGCGAACCCGCTCTTCACAAGGTCAGCGCCCATGTTCCGAGCTGTTTGGCGGTGCGCGCTGTTGCTCGCGTTCAAGAGTTTCCTGAGTTCGTCGGCCGCCAGTGGCTCTCCGCGCCGCTCTGCGTCTTCGATGAGGCTAAGCGCCGCCCGGCGCTGCTGTGTCAGCCTTACCCCGGGAGCGCGCGGAGCGACCGGCGGCGCCTTGCCGGTGGTGGCGCTCTTTCCAAGATGTGCTTTTACCCACCTGTCGTTCGGTACAGCGCGAAGCCGGAGTTCATGCAGAAGGTCGTCGAGGGATTGGAGCGAGGGCGTGAGCACATCCGCGGTGCAGCCGGCCGCTCGTAGTTGCTTGCGCGCGTGCTTCACGAGGCGAACTGCTTCGTCAAACACCCATTCCTGCATCTGGTTGGCGTAGTCGGCGAAATGGATCGCCGTCGCCGTCATGTCCGCGCCCTCGGCCTGTGCGCGCTCATTGATCGCGAGTTGGTGGCGCAGAGCCTTCGCAAGGGCTGTCGTCAGCGGGTCGCGGTCGCGGCGCGCGTCAACAGCGCGCAGCAAGTCTGCCGGCGATTTGCGGTCTGTCATTCCCACCACTTGCGGCCCATTGCCCTGCCGAGCGCGTCCAGTGCATCGAGCCCGGCCATTGCCCACTGCGCTGCGGCCACCACGGCGTCGCCGTAGACCGTCGCGGCGTTGTTGAACATCGCCAGCATCGCCGGGTCGTTCTCGTACTTGGCATACAGCGGTTCGAGGCGGTCGTAGAGGTCGTCAGCGAAGTAGTCGGCGGTGCCGTCGATCAGGCTCTGCAGAAATGCCACGTCAGCTGCCTGCAGAGCCGCGGCGCGAGCATCCTCGGCCCGGCGGATCAGGTCCATCATTCCGGCGTCGCCTCGTCCGACATACTGGGCGCGAAGCAGCGCCAGCTTCCCGGACACGTCAGCGGCCAGCGGGTCGGCCTCGCGGCGAATCACCGTGGCAAGCCAGCGGGCGTTTTCTTCGTACACGAGGTCAGGCGCCTTGACCGGCGGCGACCAGTTCCGCCGCATCGTTGCGGACGTTCAACCCGATCATCACGCGCGCATGCGCACGTTCGATCACGTGCGCGAGCGACCGACGGGCCTCGACGTGGGCCTGCATCCCGGCCGCATTTGCCGCGACACCCAACGCCGCCTCCCGCGGGAGGCCGGCGATCTGCTCGAACCACTGACCATCCATCGCACACATCGCGAGCGCTAGGCGCCGCTCGACTGCGAAGTCGGCAGACTGCATCGTCGCTTCTACGCCATCGATCCACCTCTTCGTCAACAGCGGCTCGCTCTGGAAGACCTCCTGCGCCGTCTGCTCTGCCGCACGCGCGTGAAGGTGAAACACGTTGGTCACGTTCCTGGCGATCATGCTTACTCCTCTGCACTGACAGCACGATTCACCGTCGGCAGGCTTACAACGTTGCAGGCACGCAGCCTGTCGAGATAGTCACCCCATCGCTGCATCATTTCCCGGCGGGCCGGCAGGTGTGTCGTGCGGTTGTAGGCGCGCCCGTTCGGGTCCTTGACGGTGTGCGCGAGCTGGTGCTCGATCAGGTCAACGCGCTCGCCCAGCACCTCATCCATGAGGGTGCGGGCCGTGGCCCGGAACCCGTGGGCGGTCATCACGTCCTTCGCGTAGCCCATTCCACGGAGGGCCGCGTTGACTGTGTTCTCGCTCATGCATCGCTCGCCAGTGCGCAGACTCGGGAACACATATTGCCCGTGGCCGGTCGCGCGATGCAGATCGCGAAGTAACTCCACCGCCTGGGTGCACAACGGCACGATGTGATCGACGCCCATCTTCATCTTCGCGCCAGGGATGCGCCACTCTGCCGCGTCCAAATCTACTTCGCTCCACTCCGCTGCGCGTAGTTCACCCGGGCGAACGAAGACCATGGGTGACAGCTTGAGGGCTGCCAGTGTGTATTTGTGGCCCGGGTAGCTGTAGATCGAGCGCAGTAAGGCGCCCACCCGTCCGGGTTCGGTGATGGCAGCGTAGTTGGTCTTTTCAACGGTCGCTAACGCGCCGCGAAGATCGGCTGTAACGTCGCGCTCCACCACGCCGGTAGCTACGGCATAGCGGAACACCTGTGAGCAAATCTGCACGATACGATGCGTGCTCTCGTGAATGCCCCGCGCCTCCATCCGGCGAGCCACCTTGTCGAGCACGTCTTTGGCCTTGATGGTCGCGATGGGCATCCTCCCAATGTAGGGAAACACATCCTTCTCAAGCCAATTCGTAATTTTTGCGCGCGTGACCCCGGCGCGCTTGTTGGAAGTCTTGTCCAACCAGTCGCGCGCGACCACCTCGAAGGTGTGAGCCGCGGCCTCCAGCTTTGCGACGCGCTCGTCGCGCTTCGCCGCACCAGGGTCGATGTCATCTGCCAGCAGTTCCCGCGCCTCCTCACGCCGCTTGCGTGCCTTCGCAAGCGACACCGCCGGGTAAACGCCCAGCGCCAGCGTCTTGCGCTTGCCACCATGGCTGTAGTCCATGCGCCAGTACTTCCCAGCCGGCTTGACCAACAGGTACATCGCGCCGCCGTCGGCGTATTTGTCGCCAGCAGTCTTGCCCGTGGGCTTCACTTGCCGAACGAAAGTGTCATTGAGTGCCATCATTCCCGCCTCCAAACGGTATCTCGACTTCGGTACCTCGGGAGATACCGTCAAAAGTAACGGTACTTCCGCGAGATGTCATGCTAAGTTGCGAGACTACGCGGGACAACAAAAAACCCGCGAAGCCTTGCAGCATGCGGGTTTTGAGAGGATGTGAGAACTTCCGGGCAGATGTTCTGGTCCCGCCGCCAGGAATCGAACCTGGATCTCAGCCTTCGGAGGGCCGAATTCTATCCATTGAAATACAGCGAGATGGGTCTCCGGCCCAGCGGCCGAAGCCCGCCATTATCACTGATCACGCAGCCCCCTTGCAGTTCCCCGCCCCCGCGCCCACCCCCGGCCTGCGCTCGAACCCCAGCCCTGCAAGGTAGACGTTGAACAGATGCCGCCCCGCCGGCACGAGATCGAACGCCCCGGGCTCCAGCAGCCAGTCCTGGATCAGCCCGCTGATCACCGCATGCAGCCCGTACGCTGCAGTCTTCGCGGGTATGGGCAGCTCGATTCCCGCCCGGCTCGCGGCATGCTGCAGCGCATGCACGAAGTCCGCCACGCATTCATTCCGGGCGCTGCGATGCCGCTGCAGCACCGGGGCCATCTCGTCCGTGTACTCGACCTTGAGTGTGGCCACCTCGAAGACCCGCCGCACCTGGGGATCGGTGGTCATCAGGCTCAAAGCCTGCACCATCACCTGCTCGATCGCGGCCAGCGGGTCATCGTTGGCCGCGCTGGCCTCGCGGGTGGCCGACTCCAGCGGCAGCGTGACGCGCTCCATCATGGCGTTGAAGAGGTCCGGCTTGTCCTTGAAGTGCCAGTAGATCGCACCACGCGTGGCGCCGGCCTCCTGCGCGATCTGCTGCAGGGTGGTCTGCGAAACACCTCGAGACTGGAACAGCACCTCCGCGGCATCGAGCAGCCGATGCCGGGTCGCCAGCGCCTCTTCCTTGGTACGACGGACCACTTTGCTCCTTTGACTCGAAACTTGTAAAACAACCGAACTCGTGAGGGTTGTGACTATACATTCACGAATGTATGTAAACTCGGGTCCCTCCTGATGGCCAGGCTCGCCGTATTGCTATAGGCACTCGCTGCGACCACGCGCCGTTCCCCGTCTCTGCTTCAAAGGAATCGCATGCCTCTCCTGCATGTCCCGCGTCATTCGTTGTTGTCCATGTCGCGCCGCACCACCTTTGCCGCCCTCGCAACCGCCGCGATGCTGTCGCTCGCCGCTTGCGGCAAGAGCGAAGCGCCGGCCGCCGGCGCAAAGGGCGGCGGTGCCGGCGGCGGGGCACCGCCGCCGCCCGAGGTGGGGGTGGTGGTGGCGACGCCGACCGACGTCGGCCTGCTGACCGAGCTGCCCGGCCGGCTCGAGGCCTCGCGCGTGGCCGAGGTGCGCGCCCGCGCGGCCGGCATCCTGCAGGAGCGGCTGTTCCGCGAAGGCAGCGACGTGAAGGCCGGCCAGCCGCTGTTCCGCATCGACCCCGCGCCCTACCTGGCCACCGCACAGAGCGCGCAGGCCGGCCTGGCACGCGCCGAGGCCAATGCGGTGCAGGCCAAGGCCCTGGCCGAGCGCTACAAGCCGCTGGTGGAAGCCAACGCGGTCAGCAAGCAGGAATACCTGAACGCGGTGGCCGCCGCGAAGACGGCGGATGCGGACATCGCGGTGGCCCGCGCCTCGGTGCAGACGGCCAAGATCAACCTGGGCTACGCCAGCGTCACGGCGCCGATCTCCGGCCGCATCGGCCGCGCGCTGGTGACCGAAGGCGCGCTCGTGGGCCAGGGCGACGCCACTGCGCTGGCCGTGATCCAGCAGATCAACCCCATGTACGTGAACTTCACGCAATCGGCCAACGAGGTGCTCAAGCTGCGCCGCGCGATGGAGGCGGGCCAGTTCAAGCGCGCGAGCGGCGGCGACGCCGCCAGCGTGCGCATCGAGCTCGAAGGCGGCACCGAGTACGCGCTGCCCGGCAAGCTGCTGTTCTCCGACCTCACGGTCGACTCGACCACCGGCCAGGTCACGCTGCGCGCCGAGGTGCCGAACCCGAAGGGCGAGCTGCTGCCCGGGCTCTACGTCCGCGTGAAGGTGGAACAAGCCCAGGCCACCAACGCGATCACGGTGCCGCAGCAGGCGGTCACGCGCACCCAGCAGGGCGACACGCTGACCGTGGTCGATGCCGAAGGCAAGATGCACAAGCGCACGGTGAAGATCACCGCGGCCCAGAACAACCAGTGGGTGGTGACCGAAGGCCTCAAGGCCGGCGAGCAGGTGATGGTCGACGGCTTCCAGAAGCTGATGATGATGCCGCCCGGCGCGCCGGTGAAGGCGGTGCCGTGGACGGCGCCGGCGCCTCAATCCGCCGCGGCCGCGGCTGCCCCCGCGAACGCTCCCTCGGCTCCGGCCGCGAAGCCGTAAGGAGCGCGCCCGCATGGCAAAGTTCTTCATCGACCGGCCCATCTTCGCGTGGGTGATCGCACTGTTCGTGATCGTGGTGGGCGCCGTGTCCATCACGCAGCTGCCGATCGCGCAGTACCCGCCGGTGGCACCGCCGGCCATCGTCGTCAACGTCGCCTATCCCGGCGCCTCGGCCCAGACGCTGGAGGACAGCGTGCTCTCGGTCATCGAGCGCGAGATGAACGGCTCCCCCGGCCTGATCTACATGGAATCGGTGGCGCAGGCCGACGGCACCGGCACCATCACCATCACCTTCGAGACCGGCACCAACGCCGATCTCGCCCAGGTGGACGTGCAGAACCGCCTGTCGCGCGCAACGCCGCGGCTGCCGGCGGCGGTGACGCAGCAGGGCGTGCGCGTGGACAAGTCGCGCAACAACTTCCTGTTGTTCACGATGCTGTCCTCCGACAACCCGGCGATCGACACGACGGCGCTGGGCGACTACGCATCGCGCAACGTGGTGCCCGAGCTGCAGCGGGTGGCCGGCATCGGCCAGGCCCAGCTGTTCGGCACCGAGCGTGCGATGCGCATCTGGATCGACCCGGCCAGGCTGCAGGGCTACAACCTGTCGGCGGCCGAGGTCAACGCCGCGATCCGCGCGCAAAACGCGCAAGTCTCCTCCGGCACCATCGGCGACCTGCCCAACGTCCCGGGCCAGGCGATCGCGGCCACGGTGGTGGTCAACGGGCAGCTCACCACGACCTCGCAGTTCGGCGACATCGTGCTGCGCGCCAACACCGACGGCTCGGCCGTGCGGCTCAAGGACGTGGCGCGCATCGAGCTCGGCGGCCAGGCTTATTCGACCTCGGCGCGCCTCAACGGCGAGCAGGCGGTGGGCATCGGCGTGCAGCTCGCCCCCAGCGGCAACGCGCTGCAGTCGGCCAAGGCGATCCGCGCCAAGATGACCGAGCTGGAGCGCTACTTCCCGCAGGGCGTGAAGTGGACCATTCCCTACGACAGCTCGCGTTTCGTGAACATCTCCATCACCGAGGTGGTGAAGACGCTGTTCGAGGCGGTGGCGCTGGTGTTCCTGGTGATGTTCCTGTTCCTGCAGAACTGGCGCTACACGCTCATCCCGACCGTGGTGGTGCCGATCGCGCTCCTGGGCACCTTCGGCGTCCTGCTGGCGCTGGGCTTCTCGATCAACGTGCTGACCATGTTCGGCATGGTGCTGGTGATCGGCATCGTGGTGGACGACGCGATCGTGGTGGTGGAGAACGTCGAGCGCATCATGAGCGAGGAAGGCCTCTCCCCGCTCGAGGCCACGCGCAAGGCGATGCGCCAGATCTCGGGCGCCATCATCGGCGTGACGGTGGTGCTGATCTCGGTGTTCGTGCCGCTGGCCTTCTTCGCGGGCTCCACGGGCAACATCTACCGGCAGTTCTCGGCGGTGATGGTGGCCTCGATCGGCTTCTCGGCCTTCCTGGCGCTGTCGCTCACGCCGGCGCTGTGCGCCACGCTGCTGAAGCCGGTGGAGGCCGGCCACCACCACGAGAAGCGCGGCTTCTTCGGCTGGTTCAACCGCGGCTTCGCGCGCACCGCCAAGGGCTACGAGAGCCTGGTGGCGCGCATCCTCAAGCGCGCGGCGCGCTACCTGTTGATCTACGCGGCCATCATCGGCGCGGTGGTGCTGGTGTACCGGCAACTGCCCACCTCCTTCCTGCCGCAGGAGGACCAGGGCTACCTCATCGTGAACGTGCAACTGCCGCCGGGCGCGACCAAGGAACGCATGCTGTCGGTGATGCAGGACGTCGAGAAGTACATGCTGAAGCAGCCCGAGGTGGAGAGCATGGTCGGCGTGCTGGGCTTCAGCTTCTCGGGCCAGGGCCAGAACGCCGGCCTCGCCTTCGTGACGCTCAAGGACTGGAAGGAGCGGCACGACCCTGCCCATTCGGCCGAGGCCTTGGCCGGCCGCGCCTTCGGTGGGCTGTCGGGCATCCGCGACGCCTTCATCTACCCGCTGTCGCCGCCGCCCATTCCCGAGCTGGGCAATGCCAGCGGCTTCAGCTTCCGCCTGCAGGACCGCGGCGGAGCCGGCCACGAGGCGCTGGTGAACGCACGCAACCAGCTGCTGGGCATGGCCGGCAAGAGCCCGCTCCTGACGCAGGTGCGCCCGGACGGCCTGGAGGACGCACCGCAGCTGCAGATCGACATCGACCGCGACAAGGCGAACGCGCTGGGCGTGAGCTTCGACGCCATCAACACCACGCTGTCGACGGCGCTGGGCTCGACCTACGTGAACGACTTCCCGAACCAGGGCCGGCTGCAGCGGGTGGTGGTGCAGGCCGATGCGCCGGCGCGCATGCAGCCGGACGACCTGCTGCGCCTCAACGCCAGCAACACCAGGGGCGAGCCGGTGCCGCTGTCGGCCTTCGCCAGCACGCGCTGGGTGACGGGTGCGCAGCAGACGGTGCGCTACAACGGCTATCCGGCGATCCGCATCTCGGGCTCGGCCGCGCCGGGCTACAGCTCGGGCGCCGCGATGGCCGAGGTTGAGAAGCTCGCCGCACAGCTGCCCCCGGGCTTCGGCTACGAATGGACGGGCCAGTCGCGCGAGGAAAAGCTCGCGGGCGCGCAGGCGATCATCCTGTACGTCTTCTCGATCCTGGCGGTGTTCCTCTGCCTGGCCGCGCTGTACGAAAGCTGGACCATCCCGCTGTCGGTGATCATGGTGGTGCCGCTGGGCGTCCTGGGCGTGCTGCTCGCGACGCTGATGCGCGCCTATTCGAACGACGTGTACTTCCAGGTCGGCCTGATCACCATCATCGGCCTGTCCGCGAAGAACGCGATCCTGATCATCGAGTTTGCCAAGGACCTGCAGGCGCAGGGCCGCGGGGTGGTGGAGTCGGCCCTGGCCGCCGCCCACCTGCGGTTCCGGCCGATCATCATGACCTCGCTGGCCTTCGGCCTCGGCGTGCTGCCGCTGGTGCTGGCCTCGGGCGCGGGCTCGGCGAGCCAGCGCGCGATCGGCACCGGCGTGATCGGCGGCATGGTGACCGGCACGGCGCTCGCCGTGATCTTCGTGCCGGTGTTCTTCGTGGTGGTGCGCAGCCTGTTCAAGGGCAGCGACCGGCAGCACGAGGTCGACAGGCGCCACGCCCAGGCTGCAGGCATTGAAGAAAGCCCCGCCCATGATTGAGAAGAGCTTCGTTTCCACCGTCCTGGCCGGCGCCGCAGCCCTGATGCTGGCCGGCTGCTCGCTGATCCCGACCTACGAGCGCCCCGCGGCGCCGGTGCCGGCCAGCTACCCGGGCGCGCAGCCCGCCGCCACGAGCCCCTCGCCGGCCTCGACGCTGGCCTGGCAGGACTACTTCACCGATCCGCGGCTGGCGAAGCTGATCGAGACCGCCCTGGCCAACAACCGCGACCTGCGCGTGGCCGTGCTCAACATCGAGCAGGCGCGCGCGCAATTCCAGATCCAGCGCGCGGCGCAGTTCCCGGCGGTCGATCTCTCGGCCAGCGGCTCGCGCTCCAGCCCGAACCCCCTGCAGGCGCTGGGGCTGGGCGGCAGCGTGGCGTCGAGCTACGCGGTCAACCTCGGCATCACGGCCTGGGAGCTCGACTTCTTCGGCCGCGTCGCCAGCCTCAAGGAACAGGCGCTGGCGCAGTTCCTCGCCACCGAGGAATCGCGCAAGGCCACGCAGATCAGCCTGATCAGCGCCGTGGCCAGCGGCTGGCTCACGCTGATCGCCGACGACGAGCTGCTGGCGCTCACGCGCCAGACGCTGACCACCCGCGAGGAATCGCAGAAGCTCACCCGCATGCGCTTCGACAGCGGCGTGGTCTCGGAGATCGACCTGCGCCTGGCCGACTCGCTGGCCGAGACCGCGCGGGCTTCCTATGCGGAGCAGCGGCGCCTGCGCATGCAGGACGAGAACGCTCTGGCCCTGCTGCTCGGCGCGCCGGTGCCGCCGGAGGCCACCGAGGGCGGCGCGCGCGGCCTGGATGCGGTCGCGCCGATGGCGGAGCTGCCAGCCGGCCTGCCCTCCGACCTGCTGGGGGAGCGGCCGGACATCCGTGCCGCCGAGCAGCAGCTGATCGCGGCCAACGCCAACATCGGTGCGGCGCGCGCGGCCTTCTTCCCGCGCGTGACGCTGACCACCTCGATCGGCACTGCCAGCAACGAGTTCTCGAACCTGTTCGAGCGCGGCACCAAGGCCTGGGCCTTCTCGCCGCAGCTGACGGTGCCGATCTTCGACGCCGGCCGCAACCGGGCGGGGCTCGATTCCGCCAAGGCCGGCCGCGAGATCGCGGTGGCGCAGTACGAGAAGTCGATCCAGACCGCCTTCCGCGAAGTCGCCGACGCGCTCGCCGGCCGCGCCACCCTCGGCGAGCAGCTGCGCGCCCTGCGCGCGCAGTCGGAGGCCGAGGCAGTGCGCTACAAGCTCTCGGACCTGCGCTACCGCAACGGCATCGCCAGCGCGCTGGACCTGCTCGACGCCCAGCGCTCGCTCTACGGCGCGCAGCAAGCCGCGGTGCAGATCCAGCTCGCGCAGCTGCAGAACCAGGTGGTGCTGTACAAGACGCTGGGCGGCGGATGGGCCACGCGCTGAGCGGGCGAGGACCGTCAGAGGGCGCTTTCGGGCGCCTCTCTATAATCGCCGGTTGATTAGAAAAAGCCCCCGACGAGCCCCCACACTGAGGACCCAATGAGCGACGACGCGCACTACCAGGCCACAGAAGACGCCCACACGGGCCCGATCAAGAACCCCAAACAACTGCTGCTGGCGGTCTTCTTCTCCTTCATCGCGCCGATCCTGATCATCGTTGGGCTGGTCTCGTACGTGACCTCGGCCAACCATCCGTCAGGCGACGTCCAGGGCACCGGCATGGCGCTCTACGGCGTGTCCAAGGAAGAACGCGACCGCGAGACCGCCGAGCGCCTCAAGAAGGTCGGCTCGATCGAGATCCGCGACGCCAACCGGCCGCTGGCCGCCGGCGAGGCGGTGTTCAAGGCCCAGTGCGTGGCTTGCCACGGCGCACCGGGCATCCCCGGAGCTCCTCACCTCAACGACGCCGCGGCCTGGGGCCCGCGCATCGGCCAGGGCTACGCCACGCTGCTGGAGCACGCGCTCAAGGGCAAGGGCGCGATGCCGCCGCAGGGCGGCGGCGATTTCGAAGACGTCGAGATCGGCCGTGCGGTGGTCTACCTGGCCAATTCCGGCGGCGCCAAGTTCCCGGTGCCGGACCGTCCGGCGACCGCAGGCGCACCGGATGCTGCGGCCTCGAATGCAGCAGCAGCGGCGCCGGCCGCGGCGCCTGCCAAGCCGTGATCGGGGCTTCGGCCCCTGCGACAAAAGAGCCCGCATGCGGGCTCTTTTTTTATGGGCCTGCGCTTTCCTTCACTGCGCGGCCTGGACGGGACGGCCCGCGGCCGGGCTCATGACATGGCCGAAGCGCGCGGGCAATTCCTCCGCGCGCACGCTCTCCGGCACCCAGCGCCCCTGCTCGATGGCCTCGGCCGCATGACCCACGTCCTGCGTGTGCACCAGGCCCAGGCCGGGCGGCGCGACCAAATAGAGCCGGCCCTGCTCGTCGACCAGGCAGGCCGAGGGTTCGACCGGGCCGCCCGCATGCGAGCGCACCGAGAAATCCTCGCCGATCCGCCACACCCAGGGCGCGGCCTCCAGCTCCACGTACACGCGCTGCGGCCCGTTCTGGAAAAACCACTGGCCCTGCTCGTCGTGTTCGTAGTTGCGCTGGATGAAGTCGATCAGCTTCTCGTGCTCGAGCCGCGAGCCCTTGGCGGCGGGAAAGGCCCCCGCGGCCTGCGTGCGGTCGTCGCGCAGGTACCAGTTGCCGCGCGCATCGAGGCCCAGCCAGCCGTAGCAGTGCGGCACGTTGGGCCACTTGGCGAGCGCCTGTTTGACGATGTCGTCCATGCCGCGGATTCTGGCGCGGATCATGGCGCCGCGCCATCGGACGACGCCGCGTGCGCCGCTCAGAGGTGCCGGGCCAGCCAGTCGCCGACCCGTTCGGGCATGCCGAGCACATGGCCCGGCGGCCGCCCCATCGGAAAGCCCACGTGGCCGCCATGGGCCGGCTGCCACAGCGTGACGTGGCGGCCCGCCTCCTCCGGGCGCGGCAGGCTGGCGGCCGGCACGAAGGGATCGTTGGTCGCGTTCACCACCAGCGCCGGGATCCGGATCGCGTCCAGGTGCGGCTTGGCCGAGGCGCGGCGCCAGTAGTCGTCGGTGTCGCGAAAGCCGTGCAGCGGCGCGGTGAACACGTTGTCGAAGGCATGCAGGTCCGAGGCCGCCAGCAATTGCGCGCGATCGAACAGGCCCGGATGCTGGGCCAGCTTGGCCAGCGCCTTGGGCTTCATGCTGGCGAGGAACATGCGCGTATAGACCAGCCGGTTGAAGCCCTGCCCGATGGCCGCGCCGCCGGCCGCCAGGTCCAGCGGCGCGCTGATCGACGCCGCCGCGCTCACCACCTTCGAGGCTTCGGCGCCAGCCTCTTCGACCCAGCGCAGCAGCGCATTGCCGCCCAGCGAAACGCCGGCGGCAAGCATCGGGCCCACATGGCGGTCCCGCAGGCGCGCGAGGATCCAGCCCACCTCCTCGAAATCCCCCGAGTGGTAGGCCCGCGGCGCCAGGTTGATCTCGCCGCTGCAGCCGCGAAAGTGCGGCACCGCGTAGTCCCAGCCGCGCGACTGCGCGTGGGCCGCGAAGGCTTCGGCATAGTGGCTCTTCGACGAGCCCTCGAGCCCATGGAACAGCACCAGCAGCGTCTTTGGCCCCTCGCCTTCGGCCGCGAGGAAGTCCACGTCGATGAAGTCGCCGTCCGGGGTGGTCCAGCGCTCGCGTCGGTAGGCCGGCAGCGGCGCCTCGACCCGGCGCGCCCAGAGCGCGGGCCAGATGGTCTGGAGGTTGCCGCCCGGCAGCCAGAGTGGCGCAACGTACTGCATCGGCTCAGTGAAGGGTCTGCGGTATCCCGTCGGACTCGTCGGGCGCATGAACCGTTCCCGGACTCGCGTGGTGGGCCACCATGCGCCAGCCCTGCGCGGTCTTGTGATAGACGTTGGTGGCCAGCACGAAGGCATGGCGCGGGCCCTCGGCCGTCAGCACCTCGATGCGCTCCAGCACGTTGTGCACCGCGCTGGCCAGCGACTCCACCCGGCGCACGTGCGCCGGCGTGGCATGGATCGCGCCGTTGGCGAACATCTGCTCGAAGGCCGCGCGGATCGCGCTGGTGCCCACCAGCCGCGGGCCGCCCGGATGCACGCAGAACACCTCGTCCTCGTCGGCCCAGCAGGCCATCAGCGCATCGATGTCGCCCCGCTGCAGGGACTCGTAGAAGGTCGCCTCGACATCGTCGGCAGTGCCGGCCAGGGCGGCGGCGCTAAGTTTGGTCTTGGGCATGGTGGCTGCGGCTTGGGATGCCGGATTTTGCCTCGGGTGCGTGAAGGCCCCGGTCGCCGGCGCATCAGCTCCGCAGACCCGCCAGCCACGCCTCGGCCACCGCCTGGAGCTCGCCCTGCGCCGCCTGCCACACCAGCTCGGGCGCGGCCACGTGCACGCCCGGCGGCGCGATGCGCAGCGCCACGTCCACCAGCTCGGCCACCTTGCCGGCGCGCACCGGCTGCTCGCTGGCAGGCACCATGAAGCGGGCGATCGACAGCATCCAGGCCGCCAGCCGCTCGGCCGGATTGGCGAAGCGCGCGGCGGCAGGCTTGCGCGCCGAGCGCACGATGATCACGCGCTCGAAGCCCAGCGCCACCACCGCCTCCTCGTCGAGGCTGGCCAGCCCGCGCTTGAGCGCCTCGGGCAAGCGGCCCTGGTCGTGGGGCTGCACGACGGCCAGCGTGCGCACGCCGGAAGCCTTCAGCCAGCTCGCGAGAATGGGCAGCTGCGCCGGCTCGGGCGTCCACAGCGCGCGCTCGCGGTCGTAGTAGAGGCGCGGCGGCTCGAACGAGACCAGCGCGGCATCGGCCGCCGTGCGCGGCCATTGGGCGATGTCGGGGCCCGGGGCCAGCAGGGTCTCGACGCCGCGCAGCCCGTCGCGGATGGGCTCGCGCGCCAGCACGCGCGTGTGCTCGAAGCGATGCCGGCCGGCCAGCCGCCGCACCAGTTCGTGGCCCAGGGCCCCGGTGGCGCCGGCGATCAGCAGCGTGCCTTCGTCGCGGCGCACCGGCGGAGCCGCGCGGTTCGCGGCCTGCAATGCCTGGAAAGGGTCGACCGCCATCGGCCTATGCTAACTTCGCCTTTTCGAAAGAACGACGAAGAGGCTTCGACATGAAGATCGTGCAACGCTGGCTCCTGGTCCTCCTCGCGGCGCTCGCGCTCTCGGGCTGCGGCTACAACGACTTCCAGCGCCTCGACGAGGCCAGCAAGTCGGCCTGGAGCGAGGTCCTCAACCAATACCAGCGCCGCGCCGACCTGGTGCCCAACATCGTGGCCACGGTCAAGGGCGAGGCCAACTTCGAGCAGGAGACGCTGACCAAGGTGATCGAGGCGCGTGCCAAGGCCACCTCGATCCAGGTCACGCCCGAGACGCTCAACAACCCCGAGGCCTTCAACAGGTTCCAGCAGGCGCAGGGCGAGCTCTCCAGCGCGCTGTCGCGCCTGATGGTGGTGGCCGAGCAGTACCCCAACCTCAAGGCCAACCAGGCCTTCCGCGACCTGCGCGTGACGCTGGAGGGCACCGAGAACCGCATCACCGTGGCGCGCAACCGCTACATCCAGACGGTGCAGGAGTACAACGTGCTGGCGCGCAGCTTCCCCACGAACATCACCGCCAAGATCTTCAGCTACGACCCCAAGGCGAATTTCAGCGTGCAGAACGAGACGCAGATCTCGGCGCCGCCGACGGTCGATTTCGGCGCACCGAAGAAGTAAGCCTGGCGATGACAGCCGCCCGCATCCGGCGCGCGCTGGCAGCCCTCTTGCTGATGGCCTGCGCGCTGGCCGGCGCGTGGGCCCAGGACCTGCTGCCGGTGCCGCCGCTCGGCGCGCGGGTGATCGACCAGACCGGCACGCTCGACGCCGCCCAGCGCGAGGCGCTGGAAGCCAAGCTGGCCGCCTTCGAGCAGCAGAAGGGATCGCAGATCGTGATGCTGATGGTGCCGACCACCGCGCCCGAGGACATCGCGAGCTTTGCCAACCGCGTCGGCAATGCCTGGAAGATCGGCCGCAAGGAGGTGGGCGACGGCATCCTGGTGATCGTCGCCAAGAACGACCGCAAGATGCGCATCGAGGTCGCCAAGGCACTCGAAGGCGCGGTGCCCGACATCGCCGCCGCCCGCATCATCGACTTCGCGATGAAGCCGCGCTTCCGCGAGAACGACTTCGCGGGCGGACTCGATGCGGCGGCCGACCAGCTGATCGCGCGCGTCAAGGGCGAGGCGCTGCCGGAGGTGGATGCGAAAAGCGGCGACTTCGGCGGCGGCCAGGAGGAGCGGGGCTTCGACTGGGGCGACCTGGCGGTGTTCCTGTTCTTCGGCGTGCTGATCGGCGCGCCGATCGCGCGCGCCATCCTCGGCAAGGTGCTGGGCCCGCTGGCGCTGGGCGGCGTGGCGGGCGCCGTCGTGATGGTGTTGACCGCGAGCCTCGTCATCGCAGTGCTGGCCGGGCTCGCGGCCCTGCTCTTCACGCTGCTGTCGGGCGCCTTCGGTGCCGGCGCCGGGCGGCGCGGCGGCCGCGGCGGCTGGGGGACGGCTGCGGGCGGCCTGGGCGGCGGATTCGGTGGCGGAGGCTGGGGCGGTGGGTCTTCTTCGTCGGGCGGGGGCTTCAGCTCGGGCGGGGGCGGCGATTTCGGTGGCGGCGGCGCCTCGGGAGACTGGTAGCCATGGCAACCCCATCCCTCTTCTCCAGGCTGCTGCGCCTGTGGCGCCATCGCTGGATCGATGCGGCGGACGTGCAGCGCGCGCTGCCGCCCGAGGCCCTGCAGCGCCTGGGCGCCCGCGTCGCCGCCAGCGAGCGCCGGCACAGCGGCGAAGTCCGCATCTGCATCGAGGCCGGGCTGCCGTGGTCCTACATTCGGCGAGGCGCGGCGCCGCGCGAGCGCGCGATCACCCTGTTCGGAAAGCTGCGCGTGTGGGACACCGCGTACAACAACGGCGTGCTGATCTACCTGCTGTTGGCCGAGCACGCGATCGAGATCGTGGCCGATCGCGGCATCGATGCGCATGTGAATGCGGAAGAATGGGCGGCGATGGCGAAGCGCATGGCCGCGGCCTTCCGCGAAGGTCGCTTCGAGGACGGCATCACCCACGCGCTGGAGGAAGTCTCGGCGCTGCTGGTCGCGCACTTCCCGCTGGCCGAGGGCGCGCCCGATCGCAACGAACTGCCGAACGAGCCGGTGGTGATGTAGGGGCGCCGGACGACCGGCTCAGCGCCCGACCTGCTCTTCGAGCAGCCGTCGGTTGACCGCGTGGACCGCGTCCAGCTCCAGCTGCAGCGCGCGCGACACCTGAGACAGCGTGCGCAGGCGGCGGTTGCCCTCGCGCAGCCGTCCGGCGAGCACGGCGGAGATGCCCAGCATCATCCGGGCCGCCACCGTCGGATGGCTGTCGATCAGGCCCAGCAGCGCCTCGCGCGAGAGCACGCCCAGCTTGACGTCCGTGAGCGCCGTGCAACTGGCCGAGCGCGGCCCGCCGTCGATCACGCCCATCTCGCCCAGCAGGCTGCCGGGGCCGACCACCGTGATCACGACTTCGCCGTCGGGAATGCTGGCGCTGCTCACGGCCCGCAGCTGGCCTTCCAGCACCAGCACCATGTAGTCGTTGTCGTCCGCGTCGCCCTCCTCGAACAGCAGCGTGTCGGCCAGCACGTGCAAGGGCTTCATGACGTCGATCACGACTTCCGCTTCGGCGCGGTTCATGCCGGCCAGGGGAGCCGCTTGCACCATCAGGTCGATGGCGTGTTCGCGCAGATCGTTGCGGCGGGGGGGCGTGCGGGCTTGTGGCATGAAGAAAGTGATGCGGATCTCAGGCCGGCAAGGGCCACACGGCATCGCCGCCGATGCCATAGAAGCGTCGGCCGGGCACGGGCTCCATCAGCCATCCGCCGGTGAACTCGCCGAAGGCCGGCAAGATCAGCCGCCGTTCCTCGCGCACGAAGCAGGGCATGCGCAGGCTGTCGCGTCCGCTGCCATGCAGCTTGCAGACAGGATGGAGGTGGCCGCCGAGCACGAAATGCGTGGCATGAGGCCGGGGGTGGTGGCAGGCGGCGAAAGGGCCGGTCAGGTAGGGCTCGTCGACGATGTCGAAGGACAGCGATGGCGGGGGATCGCCGGCGCGGGTGTCGTGGTTGCCGCGTACCAGCGTGCAGCGAAGCCCTGCGTTGCGTTCGCGCCAGGATTCGAGGCTTGCCAGCAGCTGCGGCGTGCGCGCCTGCGCGTCATGCAGAAAGTCGCCGAGCACGACGAGCTCGCGAGGCCGGTGCTGCGCGATCAGGCGCTCGATCCGGGTCAGGTTCTGCGCGGTCGTGCCGTGCGGCACCGGCTGCCCCAGCGCGCGGAAACTGGCCGCCTTGCCCAGGTGAAGATCGGCGACGAAGAGCACTTCGCAAGAGGGCCACCAGACCGCCCGCTCGGGGAGGAGTTCGATGGATTCGCCGGCAACTTCGAGCCGGCAGGATGGGGATGCGGCATGCACGCGTCGAGTGTCCATGAAGCCCGCGCCGCGAAAACTCGCAAATTGTCACGCCGCACCCGCGCGTCCGGGACTTTTTCCGCGTCCGCGTGCAGTCCGGCGCACTGCGCCTTGCTGCGTGCCGGCCTCACCGTTTTCGACGGGTTGCTCGAAGGCCAGCGCCTTGCGCACGCGCTCGGGGTCGGCCGCCTCGGCGGTGCCGCCTGCGGCTTGCTCCAGCTGCGCGACCATGCGTGCGATGCGCTCGGCAGCGCTCTCGTTCGACAGCTTCTCGCGAAAGAGCTCCACCATCAGCGGAAAGGCGAAGGGCGTGGGCCGCTGGGGCGCCTGCAGCACCAGCTGCTGCGAGGCCATTCGTGCCAGGGCGGCGCGCAGCCGGCCGATCTCCAGCTCCTGCGCGAGCAGTTCCTCCTCGGCCTGCTGCAGCAGGCGGTTGGCCGGGTCGTACTTGCGGAACACCTCGTAGAACAGCGAGGACGAGGCCTGCAGTTGCCTGTTGCTGCGCCGCTCGCCGGGATAGCCCTGGAAGATCAGGCCCGAGACACGCGCGATCTCGCGGAAGCGCCGGCGCGCCAGCTCGGTCGCATTGAGGGAGGCGAGCACCTCGTGCAGCAGCTGCGACTCGTCCACGGGCGCCAGCACCTGCGGCAGCAGCGACGGCCAATCCAGCTCGGCCGCGCAGAGCAGCTCGAAGCCGTAGTCGTTCACCGCGATCGAGAAGGTGCGCGGCTGGTGCTGCGCGAGGCGCCAGGCGACCAGGCTGGCCAGGCCCAGGTGCACCAGCCGCCCCGCAAAGGGATAGAGGAACAGATGCCAGCCCTCGCGCGTCTTCAGCCGCTCGGCCAGCAGGGTATCGGGCGTGGGCAAGGCCGACCAGCGCTGCTGGATTTCGAGCAGCGCCCGCACGCATTGCAGCTCGGGCGTGTCGAAGCGGCCGGCATCCGCGAGCGCCAGCTGCCGCACGACGGCATCGGCCAGGGTGCTGGTCAGCGGCATGCGCCCGCCGTTCCAGCGCGGCACCGAGGGCTTGCGGCCGCTGGCGCGCCGCACCCAGGCCGTCATGTCGTGCACCCGCACCAGCTCCAGCAGCCGGCCGCCGAAGAGGAAGCAGTCGCCCGGCTTCATGCGAGCGACGAAGCTCTCCTCCACGCTGCCGATCCTTGCGCCGCGCAGGTACTGCACCGCCATGCTGGCATCGCTGACGATGGTGCCGATGTTCATGCGGTGGCGGCGCGCCAGCCGCGCGTCGGGCACGCGCCAGACGCCCTCGGCGTCGGGCACCACGCGGCGATAGTCGGGGTAGGCGGCGAGCGAAAGGCCGCCCTGCGCCACGAAGTCCAGGCACCACTGCCAGCTTTCGCGGGACAGCCCCGCATACGCGACGGTGCCGCGCACCTCCGCGTAGAGGTCGTCTGGCACGAAGCCGCCGCCGAGCGCGACCGTGACCAGGTGCTGCACCAGCACGTCCAGCGGCTGCGCCGGCGAGCGGCGCTCCTCGATGTGGCCGCGCGCCACGGCCTCGCGCGCGGCCGCGCCCTCCACGATCTCGATGCTGTGCGTGGGCACCAGCGTGATGCGCGAAGGCCGCCCCGGCGCGTGGCCCGAGCGGCCGGCGCGCTGCAGCAGCCGCGCCACGCCCTTGGGCGAGCCGATCTGCAGCACGCGCTCCACCGGCAGGAAGTCCACGCCCAGGTCCAGGCTGGAGGTGCAGACCACGGCCTTGAGCGCGCCGGATTTCAGGCCCAGCTCGACCCACTCGCGCACCGCGCGGTCCAGCGAGCCGTGGTGCAGCGCGATCTGCCCGGCCCACTCGGGCCGCGCCTCGAGCAGCGCCTGGTACCAAATCTCGGACTGGGAACGCGTGTTGGTGAAGACCAGCGTGCTCGCGCTGGCGGCGATCTCCTCGATGACTTGCGGCAGCATCGTGAGCCCCAGGTGCCCGCCCCAGGGAAAGCGCTCGGCACGCCCGGGCAGCAGCGAGTCGATGCGCAACTGCTTGGGCAGCTCGCCCTGCACCAGCACACCCTCGCCGCCGGCCAGCAGCGTGCGCATCGCCTCCTGCAGGTTGCCCAGCGTGGCGGACATGCCCCAGATGCAGAGCCCCGCATTCCAGCGGCGCAGCCGTGCCAGCGCGAGCTGCACCTGCACGCCGCGCTTGTTGCCCATGAGCTCGTGCCATTCGTCCACCACGACCAGGCGCAGCGAGCCCAGCACGTCCTTCGCGTCGGTGCGCGCGAGTTGCAGCGAGAGGCTCTCGGGCGTGGTGATCAGCACCGTCGGCAGGCGCCGGTCCTGCGCGCTGCGCTCGGCCGACGTGGTGTCGCCGCTGCGGGCGCCGGCGCTCCAGTCGGGCTGCAGGGCGTCCAGGGCTTGCTGCAGCGCACGCAGAGTGTCGGCGGCCAGGGCACGCATCGGCGTGAGCCACAGCACGGTCAGCGGCGGCGGCGTCTTGCTCCGGGCCGCGATGGCGAAGGCCTGCAGCGCGCCGAGCCAGACGGCGTAGGTCTTGCCGGCGCCGGTGGTGGCGTGGAGCAGGCCGGAGCGGTTTTCGGCGAGGGCTTGCCAGACGCGGCGTTGAAAGCCGAAGGCTTGCCAGCCGCGCGAGGCGAACCAGTCATCGAGACGGCTCGCGCTCTTGCTCATGGCGATGTCGATGCCGCTTCCGGCAACAGCGCTGCCAGCGTTTGCAGGCTGTCCGCCTCTTCCACCGGCTTGTCCTCGCGCCAGCGCAGCATGCGCGGGAAGCGCACCGCGATGCCGCTCTTGTGCCGCGTGCTGCGCGCGATGCCCTCGAAGCCGAGCTCGAAGACCAGCGTGGGCGTCACGCTCCTCACGGGCCCGAAGCTCTCGATGGTGGTGCGGCGAACGATCGCATCGACCCGCGCCATCTCGGCATCGCTCAGGCCCGAGTAGGCCTTGGCGAAGGGCACGAGCTTGCGTCCTTCGACCTCGGGCGGCGCGTCCCACACCGCGAAGGTGTAGTCGCTGTAGAGGCTCGCGCGCCGGCCGTGGCCGCGCTGCGCGTAGATGAGCACGGCATCGACCGAGAGCGGATCGATCTTCCACTTCCACCACAGGCCCACCTCCTTGGTGCGGCCGACACCGTAAGCCGCGTGGCGCTGCTTGAGCATCATGCCTTCCACGCCCATGGACCGCGCGGACTCGCGCTGGCGTGCGAGGTGCTGCCAGCTCTCGCCATGCAGCATCGGGCTCGCGATCAACGAGGGATGCTGCGCCGTCGCGACCAGTTCGTCGAGCAGCACGCGCCGCTCCTGCAGCGGCAGCGCGCGCAGGTCGCGGCCCTCCCATTCGAGCAGGTCGTAGGCCAGCAGCACCACGGGGATCTCGCGCAGCAGCTTGGGCGTCAGCGTCTTGCGGCCGATGCGCTTCTGCAGCTCGGCGAAGGGCTGCACGCGATCCTGCCGCCAGACCACGATCTCGCCGTCGAGCACCGTGCCCTCGGGCAAGGTGCCGCCCATGTCGGCCAACTCTGGGAAGCGGTCCGTCACCAGCTCCTCGCCGCGCGACCACAGGCACACCTGGCCGGCGCGCCGCACCAGTTGCGCGCGAATGCCGTCCCACTTCCATTCGACCAGCCACTGCGAGGGCGCACCCAGCACCGCATCGAATTCCTCGACCGGCAGCGCGAAGGGATGCGCGAGGAAAAAGGGATAAGGCTGCCCGCCGGTCTGGCGGTCCTGCTCGCCGCTGCTCTCGGGCGCGATCAGCGCCGCGAAGTCGGCCGCGCGCGGCCGGCCCGTGATGTGGGTGTAGCCCATGAGGCGTTGCGCGATGCGCTTGGGGTCGAGGCCGCTGATCGTTGCCAGCACCTGGGTGACCTGCAGGCGCGACACGCCGACGCGGAAAGCGCCGGTGATGAGCTTGAAGTAGACGAGGCGCTCCTCCGGCGCGAGCTGGCGCCACTGGGCGCGCAGGGCATCGGAGAGCTGCTCGGGCGGCATTCCGCGCAAAGGCAGCAAGTGTTGCTCGAGCCACGCCGCGAGGCTCAGATCGTGTGCCTCGGTGGGCGGCGGAAGCAGCAGCGAGAGGGTCTCTGCCAGGTCGCCGACCGCCTCGTAGCTCTCGTCGAACAGCCACTCCGGCAGGCCGGCGGCCTGTTGGGCCAGCAGCCGCAGCAGCTTGGTCGGCACCAGCTGGCGCGGCCGGCCTCCGGCCAGGAAGTACACGGCCCAGGCAGCGTCCGCCGGTGCGGCGGCCTGGAGATAGCGTTGCAGCGCCGCCTGCTTCGCGAGGTTGGAAGTGCTCGCATCGAGCTCGCGGTACAGCGCGGCAAACTGCTTCATGGCCCGGCTGCTTCCTCTTGCCCCGTGGCCCCCTCTGCGTCCGGCTCTGGCTCCTCCTCCGGAGAAAGCTCGGGATCGGGGCTCGGAGTATTTCCAACCCCCTCCATGTCCTCATCGCCGTATTCGGTCCGAAAGGCGCGCGCATCCAGTCCGCTCTCGCTCAGCCACCGCACCATCACGGCCACGCTCCCATGCGTCACGAACACGCGCTCGGCGCCGGTCCCGGCAATGGCCTGGTGCAGCCCTGCCCAATCCGCGTGGTCCGACATCACGAAACCGCGATCCACGCCGCGGCGCCTTCGCGTCCCGCGCAACTGCATCCAACCGCTGGCAAAGGCATCCGAGTACTGGCCGAAGCGTCGCATCCAGGGCGTGCCGGCCGCCGAAGGGGGCGCCAGCACCAGCGCGCGCTTCAGCAACGCGGCATTCACGCCCGGATCGCTCACCCGCAGCGTGGGCGGCAGCGCCACCCCGGCAGCGCGGTAAACCGCGTTCAGCGGCTCCAGGGCGCCGTGCACGACGATCGGCCCGATGCCCGCGTCCACCCCGTGCAGAATGCGCTGCGCCTTGCCGAAGGCGTAGCACAGGAGCACCGAGGCGCGCCCCTGCGCCGCATTGGCGCGCCACCAGTCGTCGATCTCGGCGAAGAGCGCGGCTTGCGTCGGCCAGCGGTAGATCGGCAGGCCGAAGGTGGATTCGGTGATGAAGGTGTCGCAAGGCACCGGCTCGAAGGGCGTGCAGGTGCCGTCGGGCTCGGTCTTGTAGTCGCCCGAGGCGACCCACACGCGGCCTTCGTGCTCGAGCCGCACCTGCGCCGAGCCCAGCACGTGGCCGGCCGGATGCAGCGACAGGCGCACGCCGCGATGGTCGATGTCCTCGCCGTAGGGCAGTGTCTGCAGGGTGATGTCGCCCAGCCGCGCGCGCAGCGTGCCGGCGCTGTCGTCGTGCGCCAGGTAATGCCCGTGGCCCAGCCGCGCGTGGTCCGAGTGCGCATGGGTGATGACGGCGCGGTCCACCGGCCGCCACGGGTCGATGTAGAAATCGCCGGGCGGGCAGTACAGGCCTTCGGGGCGAGCGATGACGAGGTCTTCGGCAGGCATGGCCAAGCCATGCTAGCCCTGCCCTACCCGGCGCGCATGTAGGCCCGGGTCGCGCGCACGGCCCTGGGTTTGGCCGTCCTGCTTGCCGCGCGCGGCCGGCATTTCGGACAAGTTGATCGGCCGGCTTGTTCGGCTTGGCGGGCAACCCCGATGGCTGATCTCCTACAGCGCCGCGGAGCCGAGGCTCCTACGGTGGGCATCCCGCCAAACACAGGCGCACAGGAGCGAAGCCATGAAGACCCCGGCAGACGGCGTGCGCAGCGGCGCTCCGCCCGAACGCATCGACATCAGCAGCGCCCGCGAGCTCGACAAATGGTCGCGCCGGCTCGACGTGACGCACGACCGGCTGCGCGAGGCCGTGCGCGCCGTCGGCAGCCGCGCCATGGACATCGAATGGCACCTGAAGGCGGGCCGCGGCACGGCGCTCTCACACGTCCGCAAGACACGCAACCCGGCGCACAGCACCTGAGGCCGAACGATGCAGGGCCTCGTCGGCGAATCCGCCTCGCAGGCCCGGCTTTTCAGGAGGCCGGCACGCGCTTCAGGTCTTCCAACCACACCTCGGCTTCCGAATCGCTGGGCGCGCGCCAGTCGCCGCGCGGAGACAGCGAGCCGCCCGAGCCGACCTTGGGCGAGTTCGGCACGCAGGAGCGCTTGAACTGGCTGGTCTTGAAGAAGCGGAAGAGGAAGGTGCCGAGGTGGCGCTTGATGTCGGCCAGCCCGTACTCGTTGCGCTCCTTCTGCAAATCGTCGGGCCAGCGGCCGCGCGTGCGGTCGCCCCAGGCCGCATGCGCGAGGAAGGCGACCTTGCTCGGCCTGAAGCCGTAGCGCAGCGTGTAGTAGAGGTGGAAGTCCTGCAGCTCGTAGGGCCCGATGGTGTCCTCGGTGCGCTGCCCCGGCTGGGCCGAGGCGCCCTCGCCCGCGGCCGGCGCATCGGCCGGGATCAGCTCAGGGCTGACTTCGGTCTCGAGGATGTCGCGCAGCACGGAGCTGCCCTCGTCACCGAGCAGCTTCGTGGTCTCGACCCAATGCACCAGGTGCTTGATCAGCGTCTTGGGCACGCTCGCGTTCACGTTGTAGTGCGACATGTGGTCGCCCACGCCGTAGGTGCACCAGCCGAGCGCCAGCTCGCTCAGGTCGCCGGTGCCCACCACGATGCCGCCGTGGAAGTTGGCGAGCCGGAACAGGTGGCTGGTGCGCTCGCCGGCCTGCACGTTCTCGAAGGCGATGTCGTACTGCGGCTGGCCCTCGGCGAAGGGATGGCCCAGGTCCTCCAGCATCTGGCGGCAGCTGGGCCGGATGTCGATCTCGCGCGCGGTGCAGCCGATGCTGGTCATCAGCCGGTGCGCCTGCGCCAGCGTGCGGCCGGTGGTCGCGAAGCCGGGCATGGTGAAGCCGAGGATGTCGGAGCGCGGCTTGCCCAGCCGGTCCATGGCCTGCGCGCACACCAGCAGCGCGTGGGTGGAATCGAGGCCGCCCGAAACGCCGATCACCAGCTTGCCGATGCGGGCCGCCTCGATGCGCTGCACCAGCGATTGCACCTGGATGTTGAAGACCTCGCTGCAGCGCGCGTCGCGCGTGGCCGCATCCGAGGGCACGTACGGAAAGCGCGCCACCTGGCGCAGCAGGCCGTGCGGCACCCGAGACGGCACCGGCAGCTCGAACTCGACCGTGCGCCAGCCCGACAGCGCCTCGCGGTGCTTGTGCACCGAGGTGCCGAAGCTGTTCTGCCGCATGCGCTCGCGCGAGAGGCGCTCCAGGTCCACGTCGGCCGCCACGAAGTGCGAGCTGTTGCGGAAGCGCTCGCTCTCGGCCAGCATGTCGCCGCTCTCGTAGATCAGCGCCTGCCCGTCCCAGGCCAGGTCGGTGGTCGACTCGCCGATGCCGGCCGAGGTGTAGAGGTAGGCCGCCAGGCAGCGCGCCGACTGCAGGCTCACCAGCCGGTGCCGGTAGTCCGACTTGCCGATGGTGATGTTCGAGGCCGAGAGATTGACCAGCACCGTCGCGCCCGCGAGTGCGGCATAGCTGGAGGGCGGGATGGGCACCCACACGTCCTCGCAGATCTCCACGTGCAGCTTGAAGAGCGGCAGCTGGCGCGACTGGAACAGCAGGTCGGAGCCGAAGGGGATGCGCTGGCCACCGAGCACGACCTCGGTCGCGAGCGCGGTGTCGGAGCCGTTGAACTGGCGGCCCTCGTAGAACTCGCCGTAATTCGGCAGGTAGGTCTTGGGCAGGATGCCCAGGACCCGGCCATCCGCCACCACCGCAGCGCAGTTGAAGAGGCGATGGTCCACGCGCAGCGGCAGGCCGACCACGGCCATCGCGCCGATGCCGCTCGAGGCGGCGGCTATTTCCAGCAGGGCGCGCTCGCAGGCATCGAGCAGCGCGGCCTGGTGGAACAGGTCGTCGCAGGTGTAGGCCGACAGCCCCAGCTCCGGGAAGGCGACCAGCACGGCGCCGTCGGCCGCGGTCTCGCGGTACAGGCGGAGGGTCTCGGCGGTGTTGAACACCGGGTCGGCCACCCGGTTGCGCGGCACGGCCACGGCCAAGCGGGCGAAGCCGTGGGTGTAGGGGTTGGAGAACTCGTGCTCGGTCATGGCCGGATTGTGGCCTCACGGGGCGGATGCCGCCCGCCCGGGCCGAAGCCGGCCCTTCGGCGCGCGGCCCCTGCCCTCACTTCGACGCGCCCTTGCGCAGCGCCGGGTCCTCGCCCTTCGCGTGCGACTTGCCCTCCTGCTCGGCCTTCTTCATCTCCTCGGCCTCGGCCTCGCTCTTCGGACGCGCATCGCGTGCCGCCTGGTCGACCTTGCCCGACTGCACGAAGTCCGTGGTGGCCTTGTCGTAGCGGCGGGTTGCCTCGTAGTTGCCTTCGCCCTGGATGTCGGGGCTCTTGGGGTCTTGCGGCTTGCTCATGCGGATCTCCTTTCAGGCTCGTGGAGGGACTACCCTACGAAGCCGGGCCGAGACTCGGCGAGCGGCGGACATCGATGCCCGGGATCGGACAGGCCGCCGAGGCACGTAGGAGCGCGCCGACGCCGCGCAGCAAGATCCCGGGGACATGGCAATGCCGCCCTTGTGGCGCATCCGGCGCACTCCTATGATGGCCCCGCCGACCTTGCCAAGGTCCTGAGGAGAACATGATGCCGATCGCGCCCGATGTCCCTGTGTCGCGCCGCAGCGCCCTGTTGCAACTTGGCCTCGGCGGCCTCGGGGCCGCACTGCTTCCCGAACTCGCTCGAGCTCAAGGAGCCTGGCCCACCAAATCGGTCACGCTGGTGGTGGGCTATCCGCCGGGCGGGCAGACGGACTTCGCGGGACGCATCCTCACCGCGGGCATGCAGGCCAGCCTGGGCCAGCCGGTGGTGATGGACAACAAGGCGGGCGTCAACGGCAACATCGCGACCGACTACGTGGCGAAGTCCCCGCCCGACGGCTACCGGCTGCTGGTGGGCAACGGCAGCAACATGGTGCTGAACCCGCACACCTACCGCAACACGCCCGTGGCGGACCCGCTCAAGATGACGCCCATCGGCCTGCTGCTCACCTCCTCGCTCATGCTGGTGGTGCCGGCGAGCCTGCCGGTGAAGGACCTCGACGCCTTCATCGCCTGGGTGAAGGCGCAGGACAAGGAAGGCAAGACCGTCGACTACGCCTCGGGCGGGCCGGGCAGCCTGGTGCAGACCACGATGGAGCTGTTCCGCGAGCGCATCGGCAAGCCGAAGATGAGTCACGTGCCCTACAAGGGCAGCGCGCCGGCCATGACCGACCTGATCGCCGGCCGCGTGCCCTGCATGTTCGACGCGTCCTCGGTGGTCGCGCCCTTCCTCAAGTCCGGCCAGCTCAAGGCCCTGATGGCCACGGGGGCCAAGCGGGTGCCGGCCTTTCCCGACGTGCCCACGGCCACCGAAAAGGGCATCAAGGATTTCCAGGTCATCTCCTTCATCGGCCTGTACGGCCCACCGGGCCTGAATGCGGACATCGTGAAGAAGGTGAACACCGCGATGAACAGCGCGCTGAAAGACCCGAACGTACAGAAGACCATCTCGGACCGCGGCGACGATGCCGGCGGCGGCACGCCCGAGCAGCTGGCCGCGCTGACCAAGGACTACTACGCGCTGCTCGGCAAGGTGGTGAAGGACAACGACATCCGCGCCGAGTGATCAGTCCTTTGCGGTCAGCTGGCCGGCGGCGCCGCCGGCCGTCGACCTGGCGCTGCGGCCGGTGCTCGCGCCTTCGGAAGAGCGCCGCTTCGGCGCGGCAGGCCCGACTCGCTGCCGCAGAAAGGGCTTGTTGCCGGGGGCCTTGCCGAGTTCGCGCGGCGGCGAGCCGGCTTCGGTTCTTCTTTGCGCCATCACGATCTCCGGCTCACAGCGAGAGCAGCCGCTGCATGAAGGCGCGGTAGCGACGCAGCGCCACGCGCAGTTTCTCTGTCGAAGCGGCATCGGCCACTGCGTCGTCGCCGCGCGCGTCCAGCCCCGCTCGCTCCTGCGAGAAGGTCTGCGACAGGTTCTGCAGCATCTGCCGAACCAGCTCGTCGGCCTGCCGCACGGCCCGCTGCGGGTCGTCGACAAAGCCGATCTGCACGGCATCCCAGCTGGCACGAAAATCCCGAGCTGCCTCGGGCGTGAAAAGCGGCGCCAGCGACTCGTCGGCGCCATCGGGCTGCGCCATGCGCGGCGGCTGCGGCCGCTGTTCCACGGGCGGCTGCTGAGGCTGCCGTGCCGCCTGCGATGCCTGTGACAGCTGCGACGGCTCCGGTTCGTGTCGCTGCGGCGGCTGCTGTGCGACCGGGCGCTCGAGATCGTCCGGCGCAATGTCGTCGGGCACAACGCCGGCATCCACATTCCGGCTCTGCGTGGGTCGGGCCACGACGTCCCGCTCCTTCCGCTCGTTCCGCTTGGTATCGAAGATCATGATCGTGCCTCCACCGGCTTGGCCGGCATGCCTCGCTGCGGGTCCTCCACGCGGACTTCCAGCAATTCATCGAACAGCGCACGGTAGTGCACCACGGCCTTGCGCAGCTCCTCGGTCTCGACTTCGCCGCTCAAGGTACGGGCGTGAATGGCCTGCGCCGCGCGGTAGTTCCTCACCACCGCCGGATGGTCCACCGAGATGTCGGCCGCGCGGTGCTCGAAGTCGCCCATCGGATAGCCGCGCTTCTGCATCAGCTCGCGCACCAGTTGGTCCGCCTGCGTCACCGCGCCGGTCGGGTTGTCGACGAACTCGGCCTGCACCCGGTTCCATGCGCTGCTGAAGCGCGCCGCTTCGCCCGCTGCGAGGGGAACGATGTTCAGGCGCTCGACCCGCGCGGCGCGCTGCCGGAGCTCGGCTTCTGCCTTGGCCCGGCTGCCATGCTGCTTGAGGGCGAGCTCGTACTCGTCGCCGAAGCGTGCCGCGAGCAGGCCCGACTGGCGCTTTCGGTAGAACAAATAGGCGGCCAGCGCGACCAGGGCAAGAACCACGATGATCGCCAGCACCCATAGGACTTGCATGTTCTCAGCGTCCATACATCTCCCCTTCACAACGAAGCACCGTCCGTGCGCGCCGCGGATGCAGCAGCAACCACGGGCGGATGGTGAATGGTGATTTCGCTCGCAATGCCGGGTCGGCAGCGCAAGGACGTTATTGCTGTGGGACCGGACCTACGAGCCTTCGGCGCACGTGCGCCCGGCTCGTTCGTGCCGGACAATGCATGCCCTTCCCCGTGAACCGTTGCCGACGACGAACGCGACCATGCACCAGCCCCGACCTCCCCGGCCTCGCGTCTACCTTGCCGGCCCGGACATCTTCTTTCGCGACTGCGAACGGATCTACCGGGACCTGAAAGCCGCGTGCGAGCGCCTGGACCTGGAGGGCGTCGAGCCCTCGGACGACGGCTTGGGCGCGGACTTCGCGGGCAGCGACGACGAGCGCGCGCGCCGCATCTACGAGGGCAACATCGCGCTCATCCGGCAGGCCGACGGCGTCATTGCCAACCTGATGGACTTCCGCGGCCTCGAGCCGGATTCGGGCACGGTGTTCGAGGTCGGCTTCGCGGTTGCACTGGGCAAGCCCGTGGTGGTCTACGGCGTGCCGGCGGGCAGCTATGCAAGCCGGGTCTGCGCGGCCATGGCATGCACGCAGGATGCACGGGGCCTCACGCGGGAGCGCGACAGCGGCGTGATGGTGGAAGGGCTGGGCCAGCGCCTGAACCTGATGCTGGCCTGCTCGACGGCCGTCGAGCCGACGGCCGAAGCCGCTCTCGCGCGGTTGGCGAAGGTGCTTCTTGCAGATCGAGGGCTCACCAAGCCGTCCACTTCGCCTCGCTCCCGGCCGACGCCACCACGCGCTCGATGAAGCGCACGCCGCGCGCGCCGTCCTCCACGCGGGGGTAGTCGGCCTCCAGCGCGTCGGCCTGCTCCCCGGCGAGTCGCGCGCGAACATCGGCCACGACGCCGGCATACACGTTGGCGAAGGCCTCGATGAAGCCCTCGGGATGTCCGCTGGGCAGCCGGCTCGCGCGCCGGGCCGGCTCGCCCAGCCACGGCGCGCCACGAGTCAGCACGCGCCGCGGCCCGTCATGCGGCAGGTGCAGCAGCTCGCTGGGCTGCTCCTGGCGCCAGACCAGCGTGCCCAGCGTGCCGGAGACGCGCAGGCGCAGGTCGTTCTCCAGCCCGGTGTTGACCTGGGACGCGATCAATACGCCGCGGGCCCCGCCGCGCAAGCGCAGCAGCACGCTGCCGTCGTCGTCGAGCGCGCGGCCCGGCACCAGCGCGCTCAGGTCGGCGCACAGGCTTTCGATCTCGAGGCCCGTCACGGTGGCGACCAGGTTCTCGGCATGCGAGCCGATGTCGCCGATGGCACCCGCCGCGCCGCTGCGCGCGGGGTCGCTGCGCCAGGCCGCCTGCTTGTTGCCTTCCTTCTCGAGCTGGGTGGCGAGCCAGCCCTGGTTGTATTCGACGACCACCTTGCGGATCTCGCCGAGCCGCCCGCTGCTCACGATCTCGCGCGCCTCGCGCACCATCGGATAGCCCGTGTAGTTGTAGGTCACGGCGAACACCGTGCCCTGCCGCGCCACGGCCGCCACCAGCGCATCGGCCTGCGCACCGGTGTGCACCAGCGGCTTGTCGCACACCACGTGGAAGCCGGCCTCGACAAAAGCCTGCGCCACCGGGAAGTGCAGGTGGTTGGGCGTGACGATGGAGACGAAGTCGATGCGTTCTTCCTCGGGGCGTTTCAGCTCGTCGTCCAGCAGGGCTCGCCAGTCGCCGTGGTTGCGGTCGTCGGCCAGCCAGAGCTCGCGCCCCGAGGCCTTCGCCTTCTCGGCGCTGGACGACAGCGCGCCGGCCACGAGCTCGGCCTGCCCGTCGAGCGCGATCGCCTTTCGGTGCACCGCGCCGATGAAGGCGTCTCGCCCGCCGCCGACCATGGCATAGCGCAGCTTTCGTGTCGCCGGCATCGGAACCTCAGAAAGGCGAGTTGGGGTGGTAGAAGTCCTTGGCGTTTTCCTTTGTGATCAGCACCGAGGGAATGATCGTCGTCGCCGGCAGCTTCTCGCCCTTGAGACGCGCCTCGGCCGTGAGCTTGATGGCGTCGTAGATGAACTTGGGCGAGTAGCTCACGTCGGCCTGGATGCGCGGGTCCTTGCCGTCGAGGATGGTCTTGACCATGCCCTTGGCGCCGGCGCCGCCGAAGATGACCTTGATGTCGTCGCGCTTGGCCTGCTCGATGGCCTTGAGCACGCCGACGGCCATGTCGTCGTCGGCCGCCCAGATGGCGTCGATCTTCTTGAAGCGGGTCAGGTAGTCCTGCGTGACCTTGAAGGCGTCGTCGCGGTTCCAGTTGGCGTACTTGGCATCGAGCAGCTTGATGTCGGGGTAGTTCTTGAGCACGCCGTTGAAGGCGTCCATGCGCTCGTTGTCCAGCGTGGTCGCGATGCCGCGCAAGGCGACGATCTCGCCCTTGCCGGCCAGCTTCTTGGCGATGTACTCGGCCGGGATCTTGCCGAAGGCGGTGTTGTCGCCGGCCACGTAGGCGTCCTGCGCGCTGGTGTCGGTCAGGCCGCGGTCGACGACGGTGACGTAGGTGCCCTTGGCCTTGACCTGGGCCACGGGCTTGGTCAGCGCGGCCGACTCGAAGGGGAAGATCACCAGCGCGTTGATCTTGGTCACCGTCGACAGGTCCTGCAGCTGGTTGGCCTGCTCGGGCGCGTTGGCCGCGGTCTTGATGGTGATCTTGAGGTCCTTGTGCTCCTTCTCCAGGTCCTTCTTCGCCTGGTTGGCCCAGTAGTTGATGCCGCCCATGAAGCTGTGCGTCGCGGCCGGAATCGAGACGCCGAGGTTCACTTTCTCCGCTGCAAGCGCCGGAATGGCTCCGAGCGCGGCAGCGGCGACCGCGGTGAGTGCGATGCGTCGGGTGAGATGCTTCATTGACTTGTCTCCTTGGTTGAAAAAGTTCAGTGACACGAAATCGGACGGCCGCGTCAACGGCGGCCTCGTTGAAGGAAAGCGACCACGATGATCACGAAGCCCTGCACCGCGGCATTGAGGTACACGCTGATGATGCTCGTGAGGTTGAGGATGTTGCTGATGACCGAGAGCAGGATGGCGCCGATCACGGTTCCGGTGATGCTGCCCGCGCCGCCCTTGAGCGCGGTGCCGCCGACGATCACCGCGGCGATCGCTTCCAGCTCCCACAGCAGGCCGGTGGTGGGCGAGGCCGAGCCCAGGCGCGGCACGTAGAGCAGGGTCGCGATGCCCACGCAGACGCCCAGGAGCACGTAGGTGAGGATCTTCACGCCGTCGACGCCCACGGCGGCGTAGCGCGCGACCTGCTCGTTCGAGCCGATGGCCTGCACATAGCGGCCGTAGGCGGTGCGGTTGAGGATCAGGCCGCCGATCACCGCGACGACCAGGAACACCCACACCGGCACCGGGACGCCCAGCAGGCTCGCGTAGTAGACCGGCGCATAGAGGTCGGACAGCTCGTTGTCCAGCGTGAGCGCGCCGCCGTCGGCGAAGTAGGTCAGGTAGGCGCGGAAGATGCCCAGCGTGCCGAGCGTGACGATGAAGGGCTCGATGCGGCCCTTGGTGATGAGCAGGCCGTGGGCCAGCCCGAAGACGGCGCCCAGCACCACCGCGAGCAGCGCTCCGAGCAGCACCGCCAGCAGCGGCGAGCCGAGCGCCGGCCCCATGGCGTTGATGAACATGATCACGCAGCCGGCGATCAGCGCGGCCATCGAGCCCACCGAGAGATCGATGCCGCCCGAGATGATCACGAAGCACATGCCCACCGCGATGATGCCGATGAAGGCGGTGCGGGTGAGCACGTTCATCGCATTGTCGAGCGTGGCGAAGTCGCTGTTGAGCAGCGTGCCCGCGATGCACAGCAGCACCAGGCCGATGACCGGGCCGAGGCCGTGCAGGCGCTCGGTCCAGCGCGGCCGGGTTTCACTGCGGTGCATGGCGCCCGCGGCCTCAGGCGTGGCTTGCTGCGGTTCCGGTGGCATGGGCGATCAGCTCCTCTTCGGTCAATTGGTCGGCGTCCAGCGTGGCGACGAGCCGGCCTGCGCGCATCACCGCGACGCGGTGGCACAGGCCGATCAGTTCCATCAGCTCGGAGGAGACGACGATCACGGCGAGCCCCTCGCGGGCCAGCCGCTGGATCAGGAAATAGATGTCGCGCTTGGCGCCGATGTCGACGCCGCGCGTGGGCTCGTCGAGCACCACCACCTTGGGCTGGGGCTGCAGCACCTTGGCAAGCGCGAGCTTCTGCTGGTTGCCCCCCGAGAGCGAAGAGGCGCGCGCATCGAGGTCGCCGGTGCGGATGCCGAAGTCCTTCACCGCGGCGGCCAACGCGCTGCGCTCGGCCTCGGGCTTGAGCCAGGGCTGCGCATAGCGTTCCAACGCCATCAGCGTGAGGTTCTGGCGCAGGCCCAGGTGGACGTGCAGGCCCTTGCCCTTGCGGTCCTCGCTGAGGTAGGTGAGGCCGTGGTGCGCGGCGTCGCGGGGATTGCGCAGCTGAACGGATTTGCCGCCGAGTTCGACGCTGCCGCCGCTGACGGGGCGCAGGCCCAACAGGCCCTCGAAGAGCTCGGTGCGGCCGGCACCCACCAGGCCGGCGAAGCCCAGGATCTCGCCGGGGCGCACTTCGAAGCTGGCGCTGTCGGCCCATCCGGGCACGCTGAAGTCGCGCACCTGCATCGCGGGCGCATGCGCCGCCGTGACCGGGTCGCGCGGCGGGTACAAATCGGCCACCTCGCGGCCCACCATCAGGTTGGCCATCTGGTGGCGCGTGAGCTCGGCGGTGGGCGCTCGGCTGACGAAGCGGCCGTCGCGCATCACGATCACCTCGTCGGTCACGCGCTCGACCTCGTCGAGCTTGTGCGAGATGTAGACGATGGTCACGCCGTCGGCGCGCAGTTGCGCGATCAGGCGGAACAGGCGCTCGGTCTCGCCGGGCGTGAGCGTGGCGGTGGGCTCGTCCATGATCAGGAGGCGGGCGTGGCGCGAGACCGCCTTGGCGATCTCGACCAGCTGCTTCTCGGCCACGATCAGGCGGCGCACCTTGGTGCGCGGATCGACCTTCAGGCCGACTTGTGCCAGCGCGGCGGCGGCGTCCCGCTCCATCGCCGCATCGTCCAGAAAGAACCCCTTTTTCTTCTCGTGGCCGAGGAAGATGTTCTGCGCCACGCTCAAGTCCTCGGCCAGGTTGAACTCCTGGTGGATGAGCACGATGCCCAGCGCCTCGGCCTCGCGCGAGCTGGCAAAGACCTGCGGTTCGCCGTTGACGCGCACCGTGCCGCCGGTGATCGGCTCGTAGCCGGCCAGGATCTTCATCAGCGTGGACTTGCCGGCGCCGTTTTCGCCGAGCAGGCCATAGACGCGCCCGGGCTCCAGCGAGAAGCTCACGCCGTGCAGCACCTGCACCGGTCCGAAGGCCTTCACCACCTGGTCGAACTCGACGGCGACGCTGCGCCTCGGGGTCGGCGTGGTCACGGCGCGACCCCCCGGACCTTGAGCGTCTCGTGCATCGCCAGCACGCCCGCACCGACGAGGCCGGCCTGCGCGCCCAGCGGCGTGTACTGGATCTCCAGGTGCCGCGTCGACAGCGCCAGCGACCGGTGGTAGACGCTCTGGCGCAGCGCCGCCAGGAACAGCGGCCCGATGTGGGTGATGCCGCCGCCGATGAACACATGCGAGGGATTGAAGAAGTTGACGATCGAAGCCAGCATCTGCCCGATCAGCTGGCCGGCCCGCTGCACGATGGCATTCGCCGCCGCGTCGCCGGCGCGGCTGGCCTGGCCGACGTCGACCGCGTCGATGCGGCCCTGTGCGCGCAGCCGCTCGGCCAGCGCGCGGCTCTCGCCCGCTTCCGCCGCCTGCATCGCCATGCGCGTGATGGCCGGGCCGGCTGCCATCGCCTCGACGCAGCCCAGGTTGCCGCAGTGGCACAGCGGCCCTTCCTGGTCGACGCAGATGTGGCCCACGTCGCCGGCCGAGCCGGCCGCGCCGCGGTACACCTCGCCGTGGCAGACGATGCCGCAGCCGATGCCGGTGCCGACCTTGATGACGAGAAAGTTGGAGAGCGAGCGCCGGAGGCGCCAGAGCTCGCCCAGCGCCATCAGGTTCACGTCGTTGTCGACGAAGACCGGGGCCGCGTAGTCCTCGCGCAGGTAGTCTCGGATCGAGAAGCTGTCCCAGGCCGGCATCAGCGGCGGGTTCACGAGTTGCCCGATCTCGAAGTTGACCGGGCCAGGCACGCCGATGCCGATGCCGATCAGCTGCTTCGCTCCGAAGCCGCAGCGGGCCAGCAGTTCGCGCATCAGCACGCGCACGCGGGCCAGCACCACGCCGGGGCCTTCGCGCACGTCGGCCGGCTCGGCATGCTGGGCCAGCACGCTCAGGTCGGGCCGCAGCACGGCCACGTCGAGGCTGGTGGCGCCGATGTCCACGCCGACCAGCACGCCGAGGCCCTCGTGCAGCTGAAGGTTCTCGGCGCGGCGCCCGCCGGAGGAGCGCTGCAGGCCGGCTTCGGCCAGCAGGCCCTGCTCGACCAGTCCGGCGATCAGCGCATTGGCCTTGCTTTTGGAGAAGCCCAGCCGCTCGGCCATGGCATGGCGCGAGCCGCCGGCAGACCAGAAGGTCGTTTCCAGCAGCGCCATCTCGTCGGCAGTGAGGCCGCTCCAGGGTGCCAAGCGCTTGTCTCCGTTGTTCGTCTTGAATCCGGGCAGACGCGGCGTCCGGATCGAAGGCGAATACTAGGCGCAGGGCTTCAGCCGAACAAGATTGAACTTCGGCCTAATAAAGACCAAACAGAACGCACAAACCAAAAGCACAAGGCCGCCCGAAGGCGGCCTTGTGGTTGGTGGAACACCGCGGAACCGGCCTTGGCCTGTCCGCGCGGAGCCTGGAGGAGAGCTACTTTTTTTGGCGGTACTTGCGCAGCGCCGCAATTTGAGCGGCCATCACGGCCAGCTCGGACTGGGCCAGGGCGATGTCGATGTCGCTCTTGGCATTCTTCAGCGCTTCCTCGGCCGCGGCCTTGGACTTGTTGGCCTTCTCTTCGTCGAGGTCCTTGCCGCGGATGGCGGTGTCGGACAGCACGGTGACGGTGTTGGGCTGCACTTCCAGGATGCCGCCGGCCACGAAGACGAATTCCTCGCCGCCGTTGGCCGTCTCGATGCGCACGGCACCGGGACGGATGCGCGTGATCAGCGGCGTGTGGCGCGGATAGATGCCGAGCTCGCCGGCTTCACCCGGCAGCGCGACGAACTTGGCCTCGCCCGAGAAGATGGACTCCTCGGCGCTGACCACGTCGACGTGAATGGTGTTTGCCATCTGGATTCCTATGCAGCCGCCTTAGGCGACCTTCTTGGCCTTCTCGAAGGCCTCGTCGATGCCGCCCACCATGTAGAAAGCCTGCTCCGGCAGGTGGTCGGCTTCGCCGTTGACGATCATCTTGAAGCCGCGGATGGTCTCGGCCAGTGGCACGTACTTGCCGGGCGAACCGGTGAACACCTCGGCCACGTGGAAGGGCTGCGACAGGAAGCGCTGGATCTTCCGGGCGCGGGCCACGGCCAGCTTGTCGTCGGGCGCCAGTTCGTCCATGCCCAGGATGGCGATGATGTCGCGCAGTTCCTTGTAACGCTGCAGCGTGCCCTGCACGGCGCGGGCCACGTTGTAGTGCTCTTCGCCGACCACGTGCGGGTCGAGCTGGCGCGAGGTCGAGTCCAGCGGGTCCACGGCGGGGTAGATGCCCAGCGAAGCGATGTCGCGCGACAGCACCACGGTGGAGTCCAGGTGGGCGAAGGTCGTCGCGGGCGACGGGTCGGTCAAGTCGTCGGCCGGCACGTACACGGCCTGGATCGAGGTGATCGAGCCCACCTTGGTGGAGGTGATGCGCTCCTGCAGGCGGCCCATTTCCTCGGCCAGCGTCGGCTGGTAGCCCACGGCGGAAGGCATGCGGCCCAGCAGCGCCGACACTTCGGTACCGGCCAGCGTGTAGCGGTAGATGTTGTCGACGAAGAAGAGCACGTCGCGGCCTTCGTCGCGGAAGGATTCGGCGATGGTCAGGCCGGTCAGCGCCACGCGCAAACGGTTGCCCGGGGGCTCGTTCATCTGGCCGTAGACCATGGCCACCTTCGACTCGCCGAGGTTCTCGAGGTTGACCACGCCCGAATCGGACATCTCGTGATAGAAGTCGTTGCCTTCGCGGGTGCGTTCACCCACGCCGGCGAACACCGACAGGCCCGAGTGAGCCTTGGCGATGTTGTTGATGAGCTCCATCATGTTCACGGTCTTGCCCACGCCGGCGCCGCCGAACAGGCCCACCTTGCCGCCCTTGGCGAAGGGGCAGACCAGGTCGATCACCTTGATGCCGGTTTCCAGCAGATCCTGCGAGGGCGAGAGCTCGTCGTAAGCCGGCGCCTTGCGGTGAATCGAAGCGGTGACTTCCTGGCCGACCGGGCCGCGCTCGTCGATCGGGCGACCGAGCACGTCCATGATGCGGCCCAGGGTCGCCTTGCCCACGGGCACGGTGATCGGGTTGCCGGTGTTGGTCACGACGAGGCCGCGGCGCAGGCCGTCGGACGAGCCGAGTGCAATGGTGCGCACCACGCCGTCGCCGAGCTGCTGCTGCACTTCGAGGGTCAGCGTGCCGCCCTCGTATTGCAGGGCGTCGTACACCTTGGGCATCTGGTCGCGCGGGAATTCCACGTCGACCACGGCGCCGATACATTGAACGATCTTGCCTTGCGTTGTATTTGCTTGAGCCATCATCTGCTCCGATAAAAACTAAATCTGGTTGAGGTCGAGGGACCGAAGGCCTTCAAACGCCTGCGGCCGCCGCAGCGCCCGAAACGATCTCCGACAGCTCCTTGGTGATGCCGGCCTGGCGGGTCTTGTTGTAGACCAGCTTGAGCTCGTCGATCACGTTGCCCGCGTTGTCGGTGGCGGACTTCATGGCCACCATGCGCGCCGACTGTTCCGAGGCCATGTTCTCGGCCACGGCCTGGTACACCAGCGACTCGACGTAGCGCACCAGCAGTTCGTCGATCACGCTCTGCGCATCGGGCTCGTAGATGTAGTCCCACGAGTGCTGGCCTTTTTCCATCTTCAAGGAATCCGCGGCCAGCGGCAGCAGCTGTTCGACCACCGACTCCTGGCGCATCGTGTTGATGAACTTGGTGTAGCAGAGGTAGACCGCGCTGAGCTTGCCTTCGGCATACGCGTCGAGCAGCACCTTGACCGGGCCGATCAGCTTGTCGAGATGCGGCGTGTCGCCCAGCTGGGTGACATGCGAGACCACGCGCGCGCCGATGCGGTTGAGGAAACCCAGGCCCTTGTTGCCGATGGCCACCGCCTCGACAGCGACGCCGGCGGTTTGCTGCTCGCGCAGCTTGGACGTCACGGCGCGCAGCACGTTGGTGTTCATGCCGCCGCACAGGCCCTTGTCGGTCGTGACGACGATGAAGCCAGCGGCCTTCACGTCGTTGACCTTCATGAAGGCGTGCGTGTACTCCGGGTTCGCCTGGCCGAGGTTGGCTGCGATGTTGCGGATCTTCTCGCTGTAGGGGCGGGCGGCGCGCATGCGTTCCTGCGCCTTGCGCATCTTCGACGCGGCCACCATTTCCATTGCCTTGGTGATCTTCTTGGTGTTCTCCACCGATTTGATCTTGCCGCGGATTTCCTTACCAGCTGCCATTGGTACCTCCGCCGAGCCGCCTCAAGGAGGTACGCACCCCCTCGGGGGGCAGCGAGCAAATGCGAGCGTGGGGGCTCATGGATTAACTCCTTGGGCCGATCAGGCGAACGACTTCTTGAACGCCGTGACGGCGGTCGTCAGCTCGGCCTCGGCGTCCTTGTCGATCGCCTTGGCCTGCTCGATCTTGTCGAGCAGCGCGCCGTGGCTGGACTTGAGGAACTGGTGCAGGCCGTGTTCGAAGGCGAGCACCTTCTTGACGTCCAGGTCGTCCATGAAGCCCTTGTTCACCGCGAACAGCGAGGCACCCATCAGCGAGATGGGCAGCGGGCTGTACTGGGGCTGCTTCAGCAGTTCGGTCACGCGGGCGCCGCGGTCGAGCTGCTTGCGGGTGGCTTCGTCGAGGTCGGAGGCGAACTGCGCGAAGGCCGCGAGTTCGCGGTACTGCGCGAGGTCGGTACGGATGCCGCCCGACAGGCTCTTGATGACCTTGGTCTGCGCCGACGAACCCACGCGCGACACCGAGATACCGGCGTTGATGGCGGGGCGGATGCCGGCGTTGAACAGGTTGGTCTCCAGGAAGATCTGGCCGTCGGTGATCGAGATCACGTTGGTCGGCACGAAGGCGGACACGTCGCCGGCCTGCGTCTCGATGATCGGCAGCGCGGTCAGCGAACCGGTCTTGCCCTTGACTTCGCCCTTGGTGAAGGCTTCGACGTAGTCGGCGTTCACGCGGGCTGCGCGTTCGAGCAGGCGGCTGTGCAGGTAGAACACGTCGCCGGGGTAGGCTTCGCGGCCTGGCGGGCGGCGCAGGAGCAGCGACACCTGGCGGTAGGCCACGGCCTGCTTGGACAGGTCGTCATAGACGATCAGGGCATCCTGGCCGCGGTCGCGGAAGTACTCGCCCATCGTGCAGCCCGAATAGGCGCTCACGTACTGCATGGCAGCCGATTCGGAGGCGGAGGCGGCCACGACGATGGTGTAGTCCATCGCACCGGCCTGCTCCAGCGCACGCACCACGTTCTTGATCGACGAAGCCTTCTGGCCGATCGCGACGTAGACGCAGGTCATGTTCTGACCCTTCTGGTTGATGATCGCGTCGATCGCCACCGCGGTCTTGCCGGTCTGGCGGTCGCCGATGATCAGCTCGCGCTGGCCGCGGCCGATCGGCACCATGGAGTCGATGGACTTGAGGCCGGTCTGCATCGGCTGGTCCACCGACTTCCGCGCGATCACGCCCGGGGCGACCTTCTCGATCACGTCGGTCATCTTGGCGTTGACCGGTCCCTTGCCGTCGATCGGCTGGCCCAGCGCGTTGACCACGCGGCCGATGAGTTCGGGGCCGACCGGCACTTCCAGGATGCGGCCCGTGCACTTGACGGTGTCGCCTTCCGAAATGTGCTCGTACTCGCCCAGAATCACGGCGCCGACGGAGTCGCGCTCGAGGTTCAGCGCCAGGCCGAAGGACGGCGTGCCGTCCGCGGAAGGCGGGAACTCGAGCATTTCGCCTTGCATCGCGTCCGACAGGCCGTGCACGCGCACGATGCCGTCGGTCACCGACACCACGGTGCCTTCGTTGCGGATGTTCGCGCTGACGCCAAGACCCTCGATGCGGCTCTTGATCAGCTCGGAAATTTCTGCGGGATTGAGTTGCATGACTCTTTCCTTCTTTCGTTGAGGGGGCTGGCGGCCTCAGGCTGCCAGCGCAACTTTCATTTGTTCGAGGCGCGCCTTGACGGAAGTGTCGAGCACCTCGTCACCCACCACCACGCGGATGCCACCGATCAGGGACGGGTCCTGCTCGACGGTGACCTGCAGCTTGCGGCCGAAGCGCTTTTCGAGCGCGGCCGCCACGCCGTTGAGCGAGGAAGCGTCGATCGGGAAGGCGCTGTACACCACCGCATCGGACGAGCCGCTCTGCGCATTGGCCAGGGCCCGGAATTGCCTGCCGATCTCCGGCAGCGCGCTGAAGCGGCCGTTCTCGAGCAGCGCCATCAGGAAGTTGTTGGCCGCCGGCGGCAGCGCGGCGCCGTTGGCGCCGGCAATCACGCCCAGCACCTGCTCGGGCGTGGCCTTGGGGTTGTCGGCGAACTGTTGCAGCTCGGGATTGGCGGCGATGGCCGCGACCCTCTCGAGCCATGCGCCGGCGCCGGCGAGGTCCGACGAAGACGCCTTGAACAGCGCTTCGGCGTAGGGGCGTGCAATGGTGGCGAGTTCAGCCATGGCGTCCGTTTCAGAGTTCAGTCTGCAGGCGGGAAAGCAGATCGGCGTGCACGGCCGGATTCACTTCCTTGCGCAGGATCTGCTCGGCGCCCTTGACGGCCAGGACGGCCACCTGCTCGCGCAGCGCCTCGCGCGCCTTCACGGCCTGCTGCTCGGCTTCGGCGCGGGCAGCCGCCACGATCTTGTTGCCTTCTTCCGTGGCGCGGGCCTTGGCCTCTTCAACGATGGCCTGCGCACGGCGTTCGGCATCGGCCAGGCGCTGCGCGGACTCGTTGCGCGCCTTGCCCAGCTCGACTTCCACCCGCTTGTCCGCTTCCGACAACGCGACCTTGGCCTTGTCGGCTGCGGCCAGGCCTTCGGCGATCTTCTGGGCACGGTCATCCAGCGCCTTGGCGATCGGCGGCCACACGAACTTCATCGTGAACCCGACAAGAATCAGGAACACGATCATCTGGACGATCAGGGTACCGGTAATGCTCACTTTTCACCCTCTCTTTGGGATTGAAATCCGGCGCCGTTCTTCATGAGGAAGAAAGGTCTGCAGCGGTTTCGACGAGAAGCCTGCGCTCGATTACTTCGGCAGGTTGGCGATCTGCGAGAGGAAGGGGTTGGCGGTGGCGAACCACAGCGCAATACCGGTACCGATGATGAACGCGGCGTCGATCAGACCGGCCAGCAGGAACATCTTGGTCTGGAGTTCACCCATCAGCTCGGGCTGGCGGGCGGCCGACTCGAGGTACTTGCTGCCCATGATGCCGATGCCGATACAAGCGCCCACGGCGCCCAGACCGATGATCAGGCCGGCGGCCAGGGCGACAAAGCTAATAACTTCCATGATGACTCCTAAGGACTTTGGTTGAAGAGAAAAAGAAAAAACGAAAACGGAAAAAGACGCAGGAACGCGAATCAGTGGTGATCGTGGGCCTGGCCCACGTACACCAGCGTCAGCATCATGAACACGAAGGCCTGCAGCGTGATGATCAGGATGTGGAAGATGGCCCAGGCCGTGCCGGCGATGATGTGGCCGAGCGCCAGGAAGACCCCGGTGGCCGACAGCGTGAAGGCACCGCCCATCAGCGCGATGAGCAGGAAGATCAGCTCACCGGCATACATGTTGCCGAAGAGACGCATGCCATGCGAGACGGTCTTGGCGACGAACTCGATGATCTGCATGGCGAAGTTGAAGGGGTACAGCCAGATCTTGTTGCCGAAGGGCGCGGTGAAGAGCTCGTGCACCCAGCCGCCGGCACCCTTGATCTTGATGTTGTAGTACAGGCAGATCAGGAGCACGGAAACCGACATGCCCATCGCCACCGAAAGGTCTGCCGTAGGCACGACGCGCAGGTAGGCGTGGTGCGGGTCGTGGCCGGCGGCACCGAAGATCTTGGCCCAGATCGCCGGCAGCAGATCGACCGGCAGCAGGTCCATCGCGTTGAGCATGAAGATCCACACGAAGATCGTGAGCGCCAGCGGCGCGACGAACTTGCGGCTTTGAGCATTGTGAACGATGCCTTTGGCCTGCTGATCGACCACTTCGACCAGGATTTCGACCGCGGCCTGGAAGCGGCCTGGCACGCCCGAGGTCGCCTTGCGCGCCGCCAGCCAGAGCAGCCAACAGCCGAGCACGCCGAGCACGATCGAGAAGAAGAGGGAGTCGAAGTTGAAAACCGAGAAATCGGCAACACCTGCCGGCTTGGAGCTTTGAAGATGGGTCAAGTGGTGAACGATGTATTCACCAGCGGTCTGACCATGTTCCGCAGCGTTTTCAGCAGCCATCCGTTACTCGTCTTTAAATTTTCGGGCGTTTGGGCGCCAGCATTACCGCCACCCAGGCCGCCTTCATTGTCACCACCAAGCCGACCAGCATCGCCGGCCAGCTCAGTTCCGTTATCAGTCTCGGCGCGGCGAGCAGCATCGCCACCGACAAGACCAGCTTGACCATTTCCCACAAGAAGAACCCGAGCACCGCAGTGCCCGCATTCAGCGAAGAAAACCTCCCCGTCAGTCCTCTTGCGAACACCGCGGAGGGAATCACCACCGCCAGTGCGCCGTATCCGGCGGACCACCCCAAATTCTGCCTCCCCGACAAGCCCCAGGCGGCCAATGCCACCAGCAGCCCCGCCACGACCTGGATCGCGATCACTCGCCATGGCGAGATCAGCGGCTTCCGCTCGCGCAGCCGCTGGGCCTCCTCGGCAGTCAGCGGCTTGAAGTCGGCGTCCGGGTCTTGCGCGTCCTCATGAACATGCGCATCGCGGGCAATTGTTTTCATATCGAATGAAGCCCGGATGACGACCCAGAAATTCTACAAAGCCGCTGATTATAAGTAGAAACCCACGGCCCTCCGCCAGGTTCCCGTCAGGTTTGTCAACGTCCTTGCCGATCACGCGGGCGCCCGGGCATGTGTTGGAAAGCAAGGAGTCGCCCCCACCATAATCCCTCATGCACCCGATCGCCGAAGCCCTCCCCGATTCTCTCTGCTATCTCGACGGCGACTACACGCCGCTGCGCGAGGCCAAGATCAGCGTGCTGGACCGCGGCTTCATCTTCGGCGACGGCGTCTATGAAGTGGTGCCGGTGTATGGCGGCGCTCCCTTCTGCTTCGAGGAACACATGGCGCGGCTGGACCGCTCGCTGGCCGAGCTGCGCATCGCCAACCCGCTCACGCGCGAGGCCTGGCACGCGATCACGATGCGCCTGGTCGAGGCGAGCCCCGCCGAGCAGCGCGCCGCGGTGCAGGCGCTCTACATCCAGGTCACGCGCGGCGTCGCACCGCGCGAGCACGCGATGCCCCAGGGGCTGACGCCCACCGTGTTCGTGATGCTGAACCCCATGAAGCCGGTGCCCGACGCGGTGCGCGCCAGGGGCGTGGCCTGCGTCAGCGCGCAGGACTTCCGCTGGCAGAAGGCGCACATCAAGAGCACCAGCCTGCTGGGGGCGGTGCTGGCGCGGCAGATCAGCGTGGAGGCCGGCGCGGCCGAGACCATCATGTTCCGCGGCGACTGGCTGAGCGAGGCCTCGTCGAGCAACGTGTGGGTGGTGAAGGATGGCGCGGTGAGTGGCCCTCCCAAAGACGAGCTGGTGCTCGCGGGCATCCGCTATGGCCTGATCGAGCGCATCTGCGGCGAGGCCGGCATCCCCTTCTCGCTGCGCCGCATCGCGCGCGACGAGGTCTTCGGCGCCGACGAGCTGCTGCTGTCCTCGGCCACCAAGGAGGTGCTGCCGGTCGTCACGCTCGACGGCCAGCCCATCGGCACGGGCCGCACGGGCCCGCTCTTCCAGGCCATCGACGCCGGCTACCAGCGCGCCAAGCAACGCAGCGCGCACGACCACGGAGTGACAGCATGACCACCCCCCCTTCCGACACCTCGATCGACGCGCGCAAGGAATCGCTGATCGAGTACCCCTCGCAGTTTCCGATCAAGGTGATGGGCGCCAAGGCCGACGGCTTCGTGTATGCCATCACGCAGATCGCCCAGCAATTCGACCCCGCCTTCGACGCCAGCACCGTCGAGCTGCGCAACAGCAAGGCCGGCAACTACCTGGGCGTGACGATCACGGTGACCGCCACCAGCCGCGAGCAGCTGGACGCCATCTATCTTGCGCTGACCGCGCATCCGATGGTCAAGGTGGTGCTGTGACGCTCGAGGTCGACTGGCTCGGCCACGTCGACTACGCGCCCACCTATGCGGCGATGCAGCGCCTCACGCAGGGCCGCACGCCGGAATCGGCCGACCTGCTGTGGATCTGCGAGCATCCGCCGGTCTACACGCAGGGCCTGGCCGGAAAGGCCGACCACGTGCTGAACCCCCGCGGCATCCCCGTGGTGCAGACCGACCGCGGCGGGCAGGTGACCTACCACGGGCCGGGACAGGTGGTGGCCTATCCGCTGATCGACCTCAAGCGTGCGGGCTACTACGTCAAGGAGTATGTGTATCGCATCGAGGAGTCGGTGATCCGCACGCTGGCGCATTTCGGCGTCACCGGACATCGCGTATCGGGTGCGCCGGGGATCTACGTTCGACTGGAAGATCCGTTCTCGCATGCACGGCTGGAGGCTGCCGCGGTCCCGTTCGCGGGCCTGGGCAAGATCGCCGCCCTCGGCATCAAGATCACCCGCCACCGCACCTACCACGGCGTCGCGCTCAATGTCGCGATGGACCTCGAACCCTTCTCCCGCATCAACCCTTGCGGCTACCCTGGCCTGGAAACCGTGGACCTTTCTACAATCGGCGTTCAAACAACCTGGGACGAAGCCGCGCAGGTGCTGGCCAGCAAGCTCGCCATCTACCTCGCGCCCTGAGTCCCGCCCACGCACCCATGAGCACCCCCGAAGTCGTCCGCGACGCCCAAGGCCCCGCCACCTACAACCCGCTGGCCAAGCAGAAGGCCGCGGCCAAGCTTTCGCGCATTCCGGTGAAGGTGGTGCAAGGCGAGGTGCTCAAGAAGCCCGAGTGGATCCGCGTCAAGGCCGGCAGTCCGAGCACGCGCTTCTACGAGATCAAGCAAATCCTTCGCGAGAGCAACCTGCACACGGTCTGCGAAGAGGCCTCCTGCCCCAACATCGGCGAATGCTTCGGCAAGGGCACGGCCACCTTCATGATCATGGGCGACAAGTGCACGCGACGCTGCCCCTTCTGCGACGTAGGCCACGGGCGGCCCGACCCGCTGGACAAGGACGAGCCGCTCAACCTCGCCAACACCATCGCCAAGCTGCGCCTCAAGTACGTGGTGATCACCAGCGTGGACCGCGACGATCTGCGCGACGGCGGCAGCCAGCACTTCGTGGACTGCATCCGCAACATCCGCGCGCTCTCTCCGCAAACGCAGATCGAGATCCTGGTGCCCGACTTCCGCGGCCGCGACGACCGCGCGCTCGAGATTCTCAAGGCTGCCCCGCCGGACGTCATGAACCACAACCTCGAGACCGCGCCGCGCCTCTACAAGGAGGCGCGTCCGGGCAGCGACTACCAGTTCAGCCTCAACCTGCTGAAGAAGTTCAAGGCTCTGCATCCCACGGTGCCGACCAAGAGCGGCATCATGGTCGGCCTGGGCGAGAGCGACGAGGAAATCCTGCAGGTCATGCGCGACATGCGCGCGCACGACATCGACATGCTGACCATCGGCCAGTACCTGGCGCCCAGCAGCAGCCACCTGCCGGTGCGGCGCTACGTGCATCCCGACACCTTCAAGATGTTCGAGGAAGAGGCCTACAAGATGGGCTTCAGCCACGCCGCGGTGGGCGCGATGGTGCGCAGCAGCTACCACGCCGACCAGCAGGCACACGCCGCCGGCGTCTGACGGGAGCCCGCGGATGAGCGCGATCGACGCCGCGATGGCACGCGAGTTCGGCGTCATCGCCGATCTGATCCGCCTGCATGCGCAGGAAGCTGCATCCCGCACCGCGCTCGCCGATCCCCAACGCACGCTGGACTACGGCGCACTCGATGCGCTGATGGACCGCGTGGCCGCGAGCCTGCAGCGCGACGGCCTTCGGGCAGGCGATGCCATCGCGATCTGCGCCGCCTCGAGCACGCATTACGCCGCACTCTTCCTCGGTGCCTTGCGCGCCGGCATCGCGGTCGCGCCGCTGGCGCCCGGCTCCACGCCTGCCAGCCTCGCACGGATGATCGACGACGCGCAGGCACGCATGCTCTTTCTCGATGCCGCGGCAGCCGAAGTGATCGGCGCGCCGGCGAAGGACGCCATCCCGCGCGTCGCGCTCGACGCCTCCACGGCCGGGCAGGACTTCGAGGCCTGGCTGGCGCCGGCGGGCACGCGTGCGCAAGCCGTCGAGCCGCAGCCGTCCTGGCCCTTCAACATCATCTATTCCTCCGGCACCACCGGCGAGCCCAAGGGCATCGTGCAAGGCCACGGCATGCGCTGGGCCCACGTTCAGCGCGGCGCGAAGTACGGCTACGGGCCCGACACCGTGACGCTGCTGTCGACGCCGCTGTACTCCAACACCACGCTGGTGGTCTTCTTCCCCACCCTCGCCTACGGCGGCTGCGTGCTGCTGATGCCGAAGTTCGACGCCGCGGGCTACCTGGCGCTGGCGGAGCGGCATCGCGTGACGCACACGATGCTGGTGCCGGTGCAGTACCAGCGCCTGATGGCGCATCCGGACTTCGACAAGCACGATCTTTCCAGCTTCCGCTTCAAGTTCAGCACCAGCGCCCCCTTCGGCGCTGCGCTCAAGGCCGATGTGCTGAAGCGCTGGCCCGGCGGCCTGGTCGAGTTCTACGGCATGACCGAGGGCGGCGGCACCTGCATCCTGGAAGCGCACCTGCATCCCGACAAGCTGCACACGGTGGGCCAGCCGGCCGAGGGCAGCGACATCCGCCTCATCGATGAATCGGGCCGCGAGGTCGCGCGCGGCGAGGCCGGCGAGGTGGTGGGCCATTCGGCCGGCATGATGGTCGGCTACCACCGCCAGCCCGAGAAGACGCGCGAGGCCGAGTGGTTCGACCCGGCGGGCAAGCGCTTCATCCGCACCGGCGACATCGGCCGCTTCGACGAGGAGGGCTTCCTCACCCTCTTCGACCGCAAGAAGGACATGATCATCAGCGGCGGCTTCAACATCTATCCGAGCGACCTCGAAGCCGTGCTGCGCGGCCACGCGGCGGTGGCCGAGGCGGCGGTGGTCGGCGTGCCCTCGGAGCAGTGGGGCGAGACGCCGGTGGCTTTCGTGGTGCGGCGCGCCGGCGACGAAACCTCCGCCGAGGCGCTGCTGCAATGGGCCAATGCCCAACTCGGCAAGACGCAGCGGCTCGCGCGCCTGCACCTGATCGACGGGCTCCCGCGCAGCGCGATCGGCAAGGTGCTCAAGCGCGAGCTGCGTGAGCGCGACGCCGGCTGAAGCCGAGGCCGCCACGGCCGAGCATGGCGGCGGCCACGGCCTCCTGTGGGTGCTGCTGGCGGTGGCCGTGGTCTTCGTCCTGGTGCGGCCGCGTGCGCCGCTGGATTATCTGCAGCTGGTCGACTGGCAGACGGTGGGCGCCCTGGCCGGCCTGCTCGCCATCACGCAGGGCGTCGAACGCAGCGGCATGCTGCAGTCGGTCGCCGCGCGGCTGCTCGCGCGCACCACCGAACTGCGGCACCTGGTCTTCTTCCTCGTCGCAACCGCCGCAGGGCTCTCGGCGCTGGTCACCAACGACGTGAGCCTGTTCCTGCTGGTGCCGCTTACAAGGGTGCTGGCGGCGCAAGCCCACCTGCCGCTGGCGCGCCTGGTGGTGCTGGAGGCGCTGGCCGTCAACGCAGGCTCAGCCCTCACGCCGATCGGCAATCCCCAGAACCTGTACCTCTGGCACCGCTCGGGCGAGAGCTTCCTGGGCTTCATGGGCATGATGGCGCCGACCGTGGCCGTGATGCTGTTCTGGCTCTTCGCCGCGGTGCGCTTCCTGGTGCCGCGCGTGGAGATCCAGCTCAAGTTCGCGAGCGATGCGGAGCCGGTGCAGCCGCGTTTGCTGGCGCTGTCGGCCCTGCTCTTCATCGCTTTCGTGATCGCGCTCGACCAGCGCTGGCTGGCGGCTGGCCTGGGCCTGGTGTTCGGCGCCTTCCTGCTGCTGCACCCGCGCGTGCTGCTGGGCATCGACTGGGCGCTGCTCGCAATCATCGCGCTGATGTTCGTGGACCTGCGCCAGCTGGCCGAGCTGCCGGCGGTCGCCGCGCTGCTGCAGCAGTGGCCGATCGGCCAGGGCTGGCGCGCTTACCTGGCCGCCATCGGCGTCTCGCAGCTCATCAGCAATGTGCCGGCCGCCATCCTGCTCGACCGTTACGTGCACGACCTGCCCGCGCTCGCCGCCGGCGTCAGCGTGGGCGGCTTCGGCTGCGTGCTGGGCTCGCTGGCCAACCTGATCGCGCTGCGGCTGGCGAAGGTGCCGCACGGGCTGCGCGAATTCCATCGCATCAGCATTCCCTTCTTCCTGGTCTGCGCTGCCTCCGCGCTGCTGCTGCGGCTCGGATGACAGGCAGCGGCCGCGCGCGGAGAATAGCCAGCCATGCCCGCACACGCCCCCTTCTCCACCGCGCTGTCGCTGCGGCGCTACGACGCCGCGCGCGGCAGCCATGCGCATGAGCACTTCCAGGTGCTGGTCGGCGTCGAGGGCGTGCTGGAACTGGAGGTCGAGGGACGCGGCCGCCGCGTCGGCGCCGGCGATGGCTGGGTGGTGACGCCCGGCGAGCGCCACGACTTCGAATCGCGCGCCGGCAGCCGATGCCTCGTGCTCGACACCACCCAGGACCTGTGGGCCCAGTGCGCCGGACGTACGCCGATGGCGCCGCAGCTCCTGTCGCTGGCGCGCTTTCTCGCGCTGTGCGTGACGCAGACCTCCCCTCCCCCGGCCGCGCTGCATCACGCACCGGCGCTGCTGCTGGAGGCCTGGGGGCCCCAGGTTCCGAACGGCCGCCGGCGCGCCATCGACTGGCCGGCCCTCGCCGCGTGGGCACGAGCGCGCTGGCACCGGCCCTTGAGCGTCGCCGACCTCGCGGCGGTCGCGTGCCTGAGCCCCAGCCAGTTCGCCCAGCGCTGCCGTGACGAGCAGGGCATGGGACCCATGCAATGGCTGCGAAGCCAGCGGCTGTTGCAGGCCAGGCAGCTGCGCACGGGCGGGATGAGCGTCGCAGAGACGGCCCGCCGCACCGGCTACCGCTCGCCCTCCGCGCTCACCGCGGCCCTTCGAAAGCGCTGAAGACCGTCGTTTCCCGACGATGCGCCGTCGTTTCGCGACGAGCCCGCCGCTTAAGCTCGGGCGCATGTCCGCCGCCACGCTGTACGCCCTCGCTGCCATTGCCCTCTGGGGCACGCTCGCCTCGCTCGGCACGTCGCTCTCGCACCTGCCGCCCTTCCTCCTGACCGGGCTCGCGCTGATGATCGGCAGCGCGATGAGCTGGCCGGCGGTGCTGCGCAATCGCCAGGCGTGGGCCGTGCCGGCGCGCACGCTCGCGCTGGGCATCTACGGCCTGTTCGGCTTCCATTTCCTGCTCTTCATCGCACTGCGCCACGCACCGCCCGTCGAGGCCAACCTGGTGAACTACCTGTGGCCGCTCTTCATGGTCGTGCTGGCGCCGGCGCTGCTGCCGGGGCTGTCGCTGCGCCCGCTGCACCTGGCGGCAGCGCTGCTGGGCTTCGCGGGGGCCGCGATCGCGATCCTCGGCGCGCGCAATGCCGGGCCGGCGGCCACGGATGCCGGCTACTGGGGCTTCCTGCCCGCGCTGGGCTCGGCCTTCATCTGGGCCAGCTATTCGCTATGGACGAAGCGGGTGGCCGCCTTCCCGACCACGGCCATCGGGCTGTTCGGGCTGGTGTCCGGCGCGCTGGCGCTCGCCTGCCATGCGCTGCTGGAACCGCAAGCATCGCTCTCGGCGCGCGACTGGCTGCTGGTGGGGCTGTGCGGGCTGGGGCCGCTGGGCGCGGCTTTCTTCCTGTGGGACATGGCGCTCAAACGCGGCGACGCGCGGCAGATCGGCATCCTGAGCTACATCACGCCGCTGGCCTCGACGGCCCTGCTGATGCTGGTCACGCAGCGGCCGCTGAGCTGGACCATCGCACTGGCGGCGTTGCTGATCCTGTCGGCGGCGATGATGGGGTCGCGGATCCGGGCTTGACGGCCCGGCTCAGTCCTTCGCCACCTGCAACACGAGCTTGCCGAAGTTCTGCCCCGTGAACAGCCGCGTCAGCGCCTCCGGAAAGGTGTCGATGCCCTCGACCACGTCTTCGCGGCTCTTCATTCGGCCGTCCTTCAGGTAGGTGGCCATCTCGGCCACGGCGACGGGGTAGCGGTCGGCGTAGTCGAACACCACCATGCCCTGCATGCGCGCGCGGTTCACCAGCAGGCTCAGGTAGTTCTTCGGGCCCTGCGCAGGAGCGCTGTTGGCGTTGTTGTACTGGCTGATCGCGCCGCAGATGATGATCCGCGCGCCGCGCGCCAGCCGGGCCAGCACGGCATCGAGGATCTCGCCGCCGACGTTGTCGAAGTAGATGTCGATGCCCTTGGGGCAGTGCGTCTTCAGGCCGTCGCGCACGGCCGAGGGGCCGGCCTTGTAGTCGATGCAGGCGTCGAAGCCCAGTTCCTTGACCACCCAGTCGCACTTCTCCGGGCCACCGGCGATGCCGACGGCGCGGCAGCCCTTGATCTTGGCCAGCTGGCCCACCGTCTGCCCGACCGCGCCGGCGGCGCCCGACACCACCACCGTCTCGCCGGGCTTGGGCTCGCCGATGTCCATCAGGCCGAAGTAGCCGGTCATGCCCGGCATGCCCAGCACGTTGAGCCACTGGGTGATGGAGCCGGCGCGCAGGTCGATCTTGACGAGCCCGTTGCGCTTGATGTCTTCCTGCGGGATGAGGATGTACTCCTGCACGCCCAGCGTGCCGTAGACGGTGTCGCCGACCGCGAAGGCCGGGTTGCGCGAGGCGATCACGCGGCCGACGCCGCCGGCACGCATGACGGCGCCGATCTCCACCGGCGGGATGTAGCTCTTGCCCTCGTTCATCCAGCCGCGCATGGCGGGGTCGAGCGAGAGCGACAGGATCTTGACCAGGACGCCGCCCTCGGCCGGTTCGCCGACCGGCTCGGTGGTGAACTGCCAGTTGTCGCGGGTGGCCGCGCCTTCGGGGCGCTTGGCGAGGCGGACCTGGCGATTGCTGAGGGTGCTGCTCATGGGAATCTCTCCTGCCTGGGGATGTACGGGGGAGGCATCGTAGCCCCGGCCGCGAGGCGCGGCGGTAGCGCAGGCGACAGCCGGCAAGCGCCATCGCTGCGCGACCGCTCGGGCTGCAGCCCCGGCGAGTTCAGGCGGCAGGCAGCACGGCGCTGACCGCCAGGCCCGGGTGGGCGTTGCGCACGGTGAGCGAGCCGCCATGCGCCTCGGCCACCAGGCGGCAGAGGTACATGCCCAACCCGACCCCGCCGGTGGCGCGCTGGCGGGCGCTGTCGGTGCGGTAGAAAGGCTCGGTCAGGTGCTCGAGCTGATCGGCATCGACGCCGGGGCCGAAGTCGCGCACCTCCAGCGCGATGCCGCCCTGCCCTTCCGCGCGCAAGGCGATGCGCGGCGGCTCGGGCGCATCGCCGCCGTAGCGCAGCGCGTTCTCGAGGAGGTTGCGCACCAGCAGCCGAATGCGCAGACGGTCCGCCGGCAACGCCGGCAGGCCCTCGGCGATGTCGAGCACGACGCGTCCGCCCTCGGGATGCTCGGCCACCACCTCGCGCACCAGCCCCGCCACGTCGACCGGCTCGCGCTGCAGCGCCGCATGCGGGCTGGCAAGGCGCTCGCTCTCGAGCAGGTCGCTGATCAGGTCGCGCATTTCGGCCAGGTCGCGCAAGAGCGCGGCGCGCTCGGCCTCGCCCTCGGGCGTGGCGGGCAGCAGCTCGGCATTGAGGCGCGCGCGCGTGAGCGGCGAACGCAGCTCGTGGCTCAGCGCCAGCAGCAGCGCGCGCTTGGCGTCGAGCATGCCCCGGATGTCGTGCGCCATGGTGTTGATGCGCTGCGCCAGGTCGCCCAGTTCGTCGCGCCGGCGCAGCGGAATGGGCTGGTCGAAGGCACCGCGGCCGAAGCGCTCGGCGCCCGCGCGGATGTCGTCCAGCGGACGCAGCAGGCGGCGCACGTAGGCGTAGGCGATCACGATCAGGGCCAGCAGCATCGCCAGCGTGATCCAGCCGATGCCGTGCGGCTCGCGCTGCCACGGCAGGGTGCCGAGGCCGAAAGTCACGCGATGGCCGTCGGCGGTGCTGCGCGTGAGCCAGTCGCCTCTGCCCGGCCCGTGACTGCGCCAACGGCGCTGCGGATGCGAGTCCCAGTTGACCACCGGGCCCTCGATGCGGATGGAGATCGGCAGCCGCGTGGCCAGCGCCTCGGCACGCGCCACGTCGGGCGGCGTGCCGAGCTCGGCCACCAGGCGGTCCATGTAGTCGCCGACCAGCGGCTGCGCGGCGCCGCGCCAGCCGGTGGAGAAGGCGCGCTGCATGCCGCCCAGGAACACCGCCGCCATGGCCATCGCAAGCAGCACGAAGACGGTGATCAGACGCAGCCGCAGCGAATGCCGCCAGCGGTGGCGCCAGTGGCGGTGCGGATGCCGGCGATTCGGGTTCACGGATCGCTCTTGCCGACTGCGAGCATGTAGCCGGCGTTGCGCAGGGTCTTGATGCAGTCCAGCGGCTCCAGCTTCTTGCGCAGGCGGCTCACCACGATGTCGACGGCGCGGGTATAGAGCTCGGCCTCGTGGCCGCGCAGGCGGTTCAGGATGTCGTCGCGGCTCCAGACCTTGCCGGGCGGGTCGGCGAGCAGGGCCAGCAGCTCGAACTCGGTGCCGGTCAGCTCCACGCGCTCGCCCTGGCGCAGCACCTCGCGCCGGTCGAGGTCGATCGAGAGGCCCTCGAACACCCGGCGCTGCGCGGGCGCCGCGGCCGGCATGGCACGCTGGCGGCGCAGGATGGTCTGCACCCGCGCCACCAGCTCGCGCGGCTCGAAGGGCTTGGGCAGGTAGTCGTCGGCGCCGAGCTCCAGGCCAACCACCCGGTCCATCACGTCGCCGCGGGCGGTCAGCATCACGATCGGGATGTCGCTCTCCTTGCGGATCTCGCGGCACAGTGCAAAGCCGTCCATCTCGGGCAGCATGACGTCGAGGATGGCGGCGTCGTAAGCGTGGGCCCGCAGCTTGGCCAGGCCCTCGCTGGGGCGCTGGGCGCTCTCCAGCACGCAGTCGAAGCGCGCGAAGTAGCTCGCCAGCGGCGCGGCCAGGTGCTCGTCGTCGTCGATCAGCAGGATGCGGTGCATGCGGTCGTGATTGTGCCTAGCGGCGAAGAGCAGGCCGGTGATCAGGCCGGCGGCCATCGCAGCGCCGGCCCGCGGGACCGCAGCCCGTCGCGGTCCCGCGGCGCCGGGCTCACCACGGGTCCGCTCGGCCGATGCGGCCGAGATGGGTGGCGCCGAACTCGCTGCCGTACTTGAGACCGTAGCCCAGCGCGCGATCCAGGCCGATGTGCGCGCTCCAGATCAGCCCCAGCGCCAGCGCGACGGATGCGTCGCCGGCCAGGCCCAGCCCCAGCAGGGCGACCGGGCCGATGTACGAGTGCGCCGCGTTGTAGGCGATGGCACCCGCGCGCGACCCGGCCAGGTAGCCGAGGAAGCTCAGGTCGGGCAGCAGGAACAGCATGGCGAAGGCCCCCCAGCCGGCGCCCAGATGCATGTAGGCAGCCACCGCCGCTGCGAGCACGGCCAGGCCTTCGAGGCGCAGCAGGATGCGCACCCCGCCCAGCGTGGCGCCGGGCAAGGCGTTCCGGGCGTCGGCCGCCGGCCCGGCCCAGGGCGGGTTGGCGAGCACCCTCGCGGCCCGCAGCCCTGGTGCAGACAGATCAGCCATGGCGATGCCAGCGGCGACCGCGTTCCATGAATTCGCGCACCTTCTGTTGCTGCGCCGGGTTGAGGTTGTCGAAGAAGTCAGCGGCCGCTGCGATGACCTCGGGGCTGCCGGACTGGATGGCGGCGGTCTTGTCTTCGACCAGCTTCTTCGCCCGCGCCTGATCCAGCTTGGCGCCGGCGAACAACGCGCGGAATTCCGAGCGCGGGTCGCCGCCGCCGCGCAGCGCCTGGCGCTGGGCCTGGATCTTCTCGGCCAGCACGTTGAGCTTCTGCTTCTGCGTGGCGTCGAGGTCGAGCTTGCTGCCCACGCGCTCGACCATGCGGGCGCGGAATTCGGCGCGGTCCTGCTCGGAGCCGCCGCCCCAACCGTGGCGATAGCTGGAGCAGCCGGCCAAGCTGCCGGCGAGCAGCGCGGCGCCGGCAAAACCGAAGAGGGAACGTTTGAACCAGGTTTTCATGAGAGTCTTCCTTGCAGTGCGATCGGGATCGATCAGGGAGACTCGATGGTGCGAGCCGGCGGCCGCGAAGTCCTTTCGCGGCAGTTTCGGCGTGTTTCGTTTTATTGCGGCGCGGCCGCGGGCGCCAGCAGGGCGGCCGGGTCGTCGGCCTCGAGCACCTGCTGCGTCCAGGCCTCGAGCTTGCTCGTGTCGGCGCGCAGCACCTCCTGCTTGACCGCGAGGATCTGCGAGGGGTGCATCGAGAAGCTGCGCAGGCCCATGCCCAGCAGCAGCCGCGTAAAGGCGACGTCGCCGGCCATCTCTCCGCACACGCTGACGCCCTTGCCCTGGCGCTGGCACTCGGCGATGGTCTCGGCGACCAGGCGCAGCACGGCCGGATGGGCCGGATCGTAGAGGTGGGCCACGGATTCGTCGGCGCGGTCGATGGCCAGCGTGTACTGGATCAGGTCGTTGGTGCCGATCGACAGGAAGTCGAAGTGCTTGAGGAAGATCTTGAGCGTCAGCGCCGCGGCCGGCACTTCGATCATGGCGCCCAGCTTGACCTTGCCGTGGACCACGCCGCGGTGATCGAGCTCGGCGCGCGCGAAGTCGATGAGCGCCAGCGTCTGGCGGATCTCGCTGGCGTGCGCGAGCATGGGGATGAGCATCAGGATCTCGCCATGCGCGGCCGCCCGCAGGATGGCGCGGATCTGGGTCAGGAACATCGCGGGGTCGGCCAGGCTCCAGCGGATGGCGCGCAGGCCGAGCGCGGGGTTGAGGTGCGCCTCGTCGTCGCGCACGGCCCGGCCATCCAGCGGCTTGTCGGCGCCCACGTCGATGGTGCGGATGGTGACCGGCATGCCCTGCATGCCCTCGATCGCGCGCCTGTAGGCCTGGTACTGCTCTTCTTCGTCGGGCAGGCGGGTCAGGCGCTGGGCCTCGCGGCCCATGAACAGGAACTCGCTGCGGAACAGGCCGACGCCGACCGCGCCGGCCTTGACGGCGCCCAGCGTGTCCTCGGGCATCTCGATGTTGGCGAGCAGGTCGACCTTCTGGCCATCGAGCGTGACGGCCGGCTTGTGGCGCAGGCGCGCCAGACGCCCGCGCTCGAGGTCGCCCTGGCGCTGCTTGAAGCCGTAGTCGGCCAGGATGATGGGAGAGGGATCGACGATCACCACGCCGGCATCGCCGTCGATGATGACCCAGTCGTCCTGCCGGACCAGCTGACTGGCGCTGCGCGCGCCGACCACGGCCGGGATGTCCATGCTGCGCGCGACGATCGCGGTGTGCGAGGTGCGCCCGCCCACGTCGGTGACGAAGCCGGCGAACACGCTCTTCTTGAACTGCAGCATGTCGGCCGGCGAGAGGTCGTGGGCGATCAGCACCAGCGGAGCGTCGATCGCATCGCGGGCGGTGGGATCGCTGTCGTCGTCCTCGTCGGTGCGCTTGCGCCGCGGCGGCGTCGGCGCCAGCACTGCGGCCGTGCCCTTCATGCGGTGCAGCAGGCGCTCGACCACCTGCTCGAGGTCGGCCTTGCGCTCGCGCAGGTATTCGTCCTCCATCTCGTCGAACTGGCGCGCGACCACCTCCAGCTGGGTGGTCAGCGCCCACTCGGCGTTGTAGAGACGCTCCACGATCCAGTGCTTGACGCCGCTGGTGAGCACCTCGTCCTGCAGCAGCATCAGGTGCACCTCGAGCAACGCGGCGAGCTCGTGCGGCGCATCGTTGGGGCCCATCAGCGCCACGCTGGCCTGCAGCTTCTGGAGTTCCTCGGCGACCGCGTTGCGCGCGATGCGCACCCGGTCGATCTCGGTTTCGACCTCTTCCGGCTTGATGAAGTAGTGAGCGACGTCGATGCGGCTCGACACGACGAGCACCGCGCGTCCGATGGCGATGCCACGGGCGACAGGCAAGCCATGGACAGCGAAGGTCATGGCTGCACCCTCAGGACGAAAGCGCGGGCAGCGCGCCGATCGAAGGCGAGAAAGCCTGGAGGTGAGCCATCTCTATTCGCCTTCCCCGAATTTGTCGTTCATCAATGCGACGATGGCGTCGAGCGCTTCCTGCTCCTGCTCGCCGTCCGTCTCGACGTCGACCGTCACCCCGACGCCCGCGGCCAGCATCATCACGCCCATGATGCTCTTGGCATTGACGCGGCGGTCCCCGCGCGCCAGCCAGACCTCGCATGGATAGCTGCCCGCGATCTTGGTGAGTTTGGCCGAGGCCCGTGCATGCAGGCCCAGCTTATTGCTGATGGTCACGGATTTCTTGATCACTGTGCTTTCTTCTTGCCTGGTTCTGGGGCGCCGCCACCGCCACCTGCATCACGCCCGCAGTGCCGCCGGTGAGCGCGCGCTGCACCAGCGTCTCCAGCGGTTCATTGCGGTAGCTTACGGCACGCAGCAGCATCGGCAGGTTGACGCCGGCCACCAGGCGCGAGCGCACGCCGTCGACCAGCTTCTGCGCCACGTTGCAAGGGGTGGCGCCGAACACGTCGGCCAGCACCAGCACCTGCGAGCGCGGCGTGTGCTGAAGCTGGGCCAGGGTGATGCGCGCGGCAGCCAGGGTTTCGTCGGGCGAGACGTTGGGCAGGACGTCGAGCGCCGCGATCGAGGATTCGCTGTCGGGGAACACATGCAGCGCGCATTGCCGCAACGCCTGGGCAAGCGGCGAGTGGGCGACGATGAAAATGCTGTTCATGCGGGTCAGGGGCTTGTTCGTCGATTATGCGGGGGCGCCCAAAGGAAGTAGAAATAAGATAACAAACAGCATCCCAGGAACAGCCCCAGTGCGCCCCGGAAAGCGCCGGGCGCATCGAAGCCGGCCCGGCCGAACAGGTCGACCAGCAGGCCGACACCCCACTGAACCACGAAAACGCCGAGAAACACCACGAGGTTGTACGCCGAGAGCGCCCGTCCGGCCAGAGCCGGGGGCAGCGCCATGGCGACGGCGGGCTGAGCCAGGGCGACGACGGTGGAACCGCAGAGAAAGACCATCCAGGCCAGCGTGCCCGCGGCCGGACCGAGCACCAGGATGGCGGCCAGTGCCAGCATGCTGAACGGCAGGCCCCAGCCGATCAGCCGGTCGGTGGGGACGCCGCGGCGCGCGAGCCAGGGCGTGGCGACGCCCCACAGCCAGTAGGTGACCAGCATCGCGATGCTGATCTGGAACAGCGCATCGGCCGCCTCGTGCGGCGCATAGCCTGCCACCCGGGTGAGCCAGGGAACGACCCAGAGCGTCAGCATGGCGACGAAGCCGCCGTAGTTGAAGAAGCCGAGGGGAACGAGCTTGCGGAAGAAGGGATCGCGCCAGACGGCGGAATAGCCCCCGTCCGAAGGGGCCGCAGAGGCCTCGCCGCCGGCCGGGCGCCACGCAGGCACGGCCCACGCGATCAACAGCATGGCGAGCAGCAGCCCGGCGGCGAGCAACCAGAAGAGCGGCCGCCATCCCGTGATGGGCATCAGCAGGCGCACGGGCAGCGTGGCACCCACCAGCCCCAGCGAACCGACCATCAGCATCCACGAATTGGCACGCAGCTGCAGCGGCGGATCGAACCACCGCCGATAGCCGGTCAGCGGCGCCATCAGGCAGGCGCTGACGCCTACGCCGGTGAGCACACGTGCCGCCATCAACACCCAGAACTGGGTCGCCGCCGAGAACAGCAGGCAGCCGGCCACGGCGGCCGACAGGAAGTACAGGATCACCCGCTTGGGACCATGACGGTCGAGCCAGGTGCCCATGGGCAGTTGGGTGAAGGCAAAGCCCAGGAAGTAGCCGCCGGCCAGCAGGCCGAGGTCGCGCGCGTGCAGCTCGAATTCCGCCGTCAGCGTGGGCGAGAGGGTGGCGGTGATGGCGCGGATCAGCGTGGAGAGGAAGTAGGCGAAGGCAAAAGCGAGGAAGACCGCCGCACAGCGCCCGTGCCCCGTGAGCAGGTCGCTCGCCCGGCAGCTCATGGGAGCCGCAGCCCTTCGAAGAAGACGCCCGGTGCCTCGGCCGATGCGGGGCGGCCCAGCACGGTCGCCTGATAGAGCGCCACTTTGCCGGCCCGCTGCTGGGCGAACCAGAGCATTTGGGCAGGCGCCGGGCCGCCCGCGCCTTGCTGCTGCGGCAGCTCGAAGCGCACCGGCGCCGGGGAGACCGCGGCTCGGGGGAGCGTGGCCGGCGTCTCGACGATCGCGGCGCCGGACAGCTGGCTGCGGGTGGCGGCGCGCCAGGCGCGCATCCACGCGTCGGCCTGGGCGGCGTCTTCGGCGGTGGCATGGGCCACTGCGAAAGTGGCGCCTCCGGCCTCGCAGCCTGTCATGTCGACCACCACCGATGCGCTGCCGCCGCCAAGGGGCAGGTTGCGCGTGGCGTGGTCGGGCTTGCAAGGCAGCAACGCAACCAGGCCATCGTCCGCGATCGGGACTTCGCGCCAGTTGAAAACGGGGTTGCAAGCGCCGAGCGCCGCTGTGAAGACGATGAGCGGCGCCCATCGGGAACGGAACGAAAGGGGCATCGGAGGCCGATTATCGAACCGCTCCTCCGCGCACCCTGCTGCGGAAGGCCCTCCGGCAGGCGCGGCCCGTCCTACGGAACTAAAATCCCCCCGCTCTGCTCCACCGCTGGCCCATGAAAAAGCTCGTCCCCGCCGCCGCAATCGCCATCGCCCTGGCTGTCGGCGTCGGCGTGTACCTCGATTCGGGCGTGTCGGCCGCGCCGGCCTCCACCTTCGTGCTGCTCGACGGCAGCAAGAAGAGCACGGACGATCTCAAGGGCAAGGTCACCCTCGTCAATTTCTGGGCCACCAGCTGCGTCACTTGCGTGGCCGAGATGCCCAAGGTGATCGCCACCTACGACAAGTACAAGGACCGCGGGTACGACACGCTGGCGGTGGCCATGAGCTACGACCCGCCCAGCTACGTGGTGAACTTCGCGCAAACGCGCAAGCTGCCCTTCAAGGTGGCGATCGACAACACCGGCGCGGTGGCCCAGGCCTGGGGCGACGTGAAGCTGACGCCCACCACCTACATCGTCAACAAGCGCGGCGAGATCGTGAAGCGCTACGTCGGCGAGCCCGATTTTGCCGAGTTGCACCGGCTGATCGAGAAGCTGCTGGCCGAAGCGTAGGCCGGCAGCGGGGCGGCGTCATTCGGCCGCGCTCCTTGCTTTATTTGCGACGGAAACTGTCGTGGCAGGACGTGCACGTCTCGCCCACCGCCGAGACCGCGGTCTTGAGCGCGTCCAGGTTGCCCGCCTTTGATGCAGCCTGCAGCTTGCCGGTCTCACTGATGAGCTTGTCGCTGAGCTCCTTGAACTTTGCCTGCTCCTTCCAGATCTCCGGCTTGGCCTTGCCGCCTTCCGTGCCGGGCGCAAAGCCGAGCCAGGGCAGCTTCGAGATCTCCGCCACCACATCGGCGTTCGCCGCCGCACTCGCGGCATCGTAGGGCGCGCGGCCGCTGGCCATGGCCCCCAGGCGGCTCATGTGATAGTTCTGGATGAACATCGCGCTCTGGCGATACTTGATGGCATCTTCGGTCTTGGCGAACTGGGCCAGGGCCGGCAGGCACAGCACGGCGCCGGTCGCGGCCAGGGTCAACGAGGCAAAGCGATTCATCGTGGTTCCTTGTTGTGGGGGAGCAGCGCCGCGGGAATGGCGGCGCGGGCCAGTTTAGGGTGGGGGGACGGCGCCTCATGCATAGCGACAACCCGTAGGCGCGGCGGCGCCGACTTTGCTAATCTGCGCCTTCCGACGCTTCGCGCCCAGCCTCTCCTCGATGCCCCCCGCCCTTGAGTCCGCCACGCGCCCCGCGAGCCTGGACGACGCCAGCGCGATCCGCACGCGTGTCTGGGACCTCCCGACGCGCGTGTTTCACTGGACCCTCACGGTGGCGGTGATCGGCCAGCTGGCGACCGGCTTCGGCGGGGTGATGGAGTGGCATTTCCGGATCGGCTACGCGGTGCTTTCGCTGCTGCTGTTTCGCGTGATCTGGGGCTTCGTCGGCGGACGCTGGTCGCGTTTCGCCTCCTTCATCTATTCGCCCGGCTCGGTGATGAACTACCTGCGCGGGCGCCCTCATCCGGACCATCTCATCGGGCACAGCCCGCTGGGCGCTTTCTCGGTGTTCGCGCTGCTGGCAATCCTGTCGCTGCAGGTGGCGACGGGCCTCGTGGCCGACGACGAAGTCATGTCGGCGGGGCCGCTCACGCGTTTCGTCTCGGGCGCGACGGTGAGCCTGGCCACGGGCTGGCACACCTTGTTGGGCAAGTGGATCGTGATCGCACTGGTCAGCCTGCACGTGCTGGCAGTGATCTTCTATGTGGCGGTCAAGGGCCATCGGCTGGTGCGGCCGATGATCTCCGGCGACAAGCTGGTCGCGGACGGCCGCGCTGCGCCGAGCCGCGACGACGCCGCGTCGCGCCTGCTGGCCTTGGCGGTGTTCGCGGCCTGCGCCGCCTTCGCGGCGTGGATCGCGTCGCTCAGAGCATGAGCCTTTCCGTCTCCCGCCCGCTTCCGCTCGAAGGTACGCCAGACATCGTGCTGGTGACGCCCGACGAGGCGCACGAACTGGAGGCGACGCGAGCGATCTTCAGGGACTACGCCGCCTCGCTGAACATCGACCTCTGCTTCCAGAACTTCGACGAGGAACTGGCCTCGCTGCCCGGCGACTATGCGGAGCCGCGCGGCGCGCTGCTGCTGGCGCTGGCGGATGCCGAGCGCCGGGGTGCGGCCGCGCCGCCGATCGACGCCCCGATCATCCGGCGCGCGCAGGGCGGCAAGGCCTACGTGGCCGGATGCTGTGCGCTGCGCCCCCTGGACACGGCCGACTATCCCAATGCCGCCGAGATGAAGCGGCTCTATGTGCGCCCCGCCTTCCGTGGCCTCGGGCTCGGCCGCCAGATGGCGGAGGCCATGCTGGATGTGGCGCGTGGCGCCGGCTATGCCTGCGTGCTGCTGGACACGCTGGACGACATGGAATCGGCCCGGGCCCTCTACGAAGACCTGGGCTTCGTCGAGGTGCCGCCTTACTATCACAACCCCATTCCGGGGGCGCACTACCTCAAGGTCGATCTCTGAGCCGGGGAAGGCTCAGCCGCGCGCCTGCTTCAGCAGCGTCTCGGCGTCGCTGACCTCGAACTTGCCGGGCCCTTCGACGTTGAGCGTGGCGACCTTGCCATCCTTCACCAGCATCGAATAGCGGTTGCTACGCACACCCATGCCGCGGGCCGTCAGGTCCAGCGTCAGTCCGGTCGCATTTGCAAACGCGCCGCTGCCGTCGGCCAGCATGCGCACCTTGGTGCCGGTCTTCTGGTCGCGCGCCCAAGCGCCCATGACGAAGGCGTCGTTGACGCTCACGCACCAGATCTCGTCGACGCCCGCTGCCTGGAGCGCCTCGTAATTCTGCACATAGCCCGGAACGTGCTTGGCCGAGCAAGTCGGCGTGAAGGCGCCAGGCAGGCCGAAGATCGCGATTGTCTTGCCCGCAGCGGCCTTGCTCACGTCGACCGGGTTGGGCCCGATGCTGCAGCCTTCGCCTTCGACCTCGGAATACTCCTGCAGGGTCGCGGAAGGAAGGGTGTCGCCGACTTGGATCATGGAAAGTGCTCCTGAAAAAGAAAAACGGCCCACATTGTGGGCCGCTTTCGCTGTGGCTGCGTTGCCGCTGTGCGATCAGACCAGCACGGCCTTCTCGACCAGGCGGGTCACCACCCAGTTCTTCGACTTGGAGATCGGCCGGCTCTCGGTGATCTCGATCATGTCGCCCATCTTGTACTCGCCCTTTTCATCGTGGGCGTGGTACTTGCTCGAGCGGATCACGATCTTGTCGTAGATCGGGTGCTTCACACGGCGTTCGACGAGCACCGTCACGGTCTTCTCGCGCTTGTCGCTGACCACCTTGCCGATCAGGGTGCGCTTGAGGGATTTTTTAGCTTCCGTCATGTTCACTCCTTACTTGGCGGCTTCTTGCTGCTTCTGCGCAAGAATGGTCTTGGCACGCGCGATGTCACGACGGGTGACGCGCAGCGTGGCTGTGTTCGACAGCTGTTGAGTGGCCTTCTGCATGCGCAGGCCGAAATGGGCCTTCTGCAGATCCTTGATTTCGGTCTGCAGCGCGGCGACGTCCTTGTCGCGCAGCGTTGCGGCCTTCGACACCTTGGCCGAAGCCGCCGCGTCCTTCTTCTTACGTGTTGCCATGAGTGTTCTCCTCGATCAGGCGCCGAGCTGGCGCGCGACGAAGGTGGTGCGCAGCGGCAGCTTGGCGGCAGCCAGGCGGAACGCTTCGCGGGCGAGTTCCTCGGGCACGCCGACGATCTCGTAGATCACCTTGCCGGGCTGGATTTCGGCCACGTAGTACTCGGGGTTGCCCTTGCCGTTACCCATCCGCACTTCGGCAGGCTTGGTGGAGATCGGCTTGTCGGGGAACACGCGAATCCAGATGCGGCCACCCCGCTTGACGTGACGCGAGATCGCGCGACGGGCGGCTTCGATCTGGCGCGCCGTCAGGCGGCCGCGGTCGATCGACTTGAGGCCGAAGTCACCGAAGGACACCGCGTTGCCGCGGGTCGCGATGCCGGTGTTGCGGCCCTTCTGTTCCTTGCGGAACTTTCTGCGTGCAGGTTGCAGCATGTTTGTTACTCCGTAGTTCTAAGACCGATCACTCGGTCTTGGAGCCGTCCGCTGCTGCAGCGGGCGCGGCTTTGCGGACGCGCTTAACGGCGGGTTTCGAGTCTGCACCCGGCTGTGCGCCGGTAGCTTCGGCGGGCTTGTCGCTGCCATCGGCCGGGGCGACATTGCCGCCCATTGGGCCGCGGGCACCGGCGCGGGGGCCGCGACGGTCCGAGCCCGGACGGTCGCCGGGGCGGCCGTCACGGCGCGGGCCACGCGGGCGGCGCTCTTCTTCGGGACGCGGGGTCTCGACGACCGGCAGGTCGTTGCGGCCCAGCGTGTCGCCCTTGTAGACCCAGACCTTGACGCCGATGACGCCGTAGGTGGTCTTGGCTTCGGAGGTCCCGTAGTCGATGTCGGCGCGCAGCGTGTGCAGCGGCACGCGGCCTTCGCGATACCACTCGGTGCGAGCGATTTCGATGCCGTTCAGGCGGCCAGCCGACATGATCTTGATGCCCTGAGCACCCAGACGCATGGCGTTCTGCATGGCGCGCTTCATGGCACGGCGGAACATGATGCGCTTCTCGAGCTGCTGCGTGATGCTGTCGGCGATCAGCTGTGCATCGATTTCAGGCTTGCGCACTTCCTCGATGTTCACGGCGACCGGCACGCCCAGCTGCTTGCCCAGTTCGCGCTTCAGGTTCTCGATGTCCTCGCCCTTCTTGCCGATCACGACGCCCGGACGTGCCGAGTAGATCGTGATGCGCGCGTTCTTGGCAGGGCGCTCGATCAGCACGCGCGACACGGACGCGTTCTTGAGCTTCTTCTTCAGGTACTCGCGCACCTTGATGTCTTCGGCCAGCATGCCCGCGAAGTCGCGGTTGCTCGCGTACCAACGGCTGGACCAGTTGCGGCTCACCGAGAGGCGGAAGCCGGTGGGGTGGATCTTCTGTCCCATATTCTTCCAGGCCTTCTTAGTTGCCGACCGTCACGTACACATGGCACGTCGGCTTGCTGATGCGATTGCCGCGGCCCTTGGCGCGCGCGGTGAAGCGCTTGAGCGTGGCGCCTTGCTCGACGTAGATGGTCTTGACCTTCAGCTCGTCGATGTCGGCACCGTCGTTGTGCTCGGCGTTGGCGATGGCCGACTCCAGCACCTTCTTCACGATCACGGCGGCCTTCTTCTGCGTGAACTGCAGGATGTTGAGCGCCTGATCGACCTTCTTGCCGCGGATCAGGTCGGCGACCAGACGGCCCTTGTCGACCGAAAGGCGGACGCCGCGGAGGACTGCACGTGTTTCAGACATGGTCGTTCCTTACTTCTTCTGGACTTTCTTGTCCGCGGGGTGCCCCTTGAACGTGCGCGTGAGCGCAAATTCGCCGAGCTTGTGACCGACCATCTGGTCGGTAATGTAGACAGGCACGTGCTGCTTGCCGTTGTGCACGGCGATGGTCAGGCCGATGAACTCGGGCAGGACCATCGAGCGGCGCGACCAGGTCTTGATCGGCTTCTTGTCCTTGTTCGTCACGGCCTTGTCGGCCTTGGCCACCAGGTGGTGGTCGACGAAGGGACCTTTTTTGAGAGAGCGAGTCATTGTGCTGTCCCTTACTTCTTGCGACGCGACACGATGAAGACCTGCGTGCGCTTGTTGTTGCGGGTGCGATAACCCTTGGTGAGATTGCCCCAGGGGTCGACAGGATGGCGGCCTTCGCCCGTCTTCCCTTCGCCGCCGCCGTGCGGGTGATCGACCGGGTTCATCACCACGCCGCGAACGGTCGGGCGGATACCCATCCAGCGCTTCACACCGGCCTTGCCGAGTTGGCGCAGGCTGTGCTCTTCGTTGGCGACTTCACCGATGGTTGCGCGGCACTCGACGTGCACGCGGCGCACTTCGCCCGAGCGCATGCGGACCTGGGCGTAGACGCCTTCACGGGCCAGCAGCGTGGCCGAGGTGCCGGCCGAGCGGGCGATCTGCGCGCCCTTGCCGGGCTGCAGCTCGATGCAGTGGATCGTGGAGCCCACGGGGATGTTGCGGATCGGCAGCGTGTTGCCGGCGCGGATCGGCGCTTCCGAGCCGCTCAGCAGCGTCGCGCCGGCTTCCAGGCCACGCGGGGCGATGATGTAGCGGCGCTCGCCGTCGGCGTAGCACACGAGCGCGATGTGGGCGGTGCGGTTCGGGTCGTACTCGATGCGTTCGACCTTGGCCGGGATGCCGTCCTTGTTGCGCACGAAGTCCACCACGCGATAGTGGTGCTTGTGGCCGCCGCCCTTGTGGCGTGTCGTGATGTGGCCGTTGTTGTTGCGGCCGGCCTTCTGGAACTGGGGCTCCAGAAGCGCTGCGTGCGGCGCACCCTTGTACAGGTGGTCCCGCGAGATCTTCACCGCGCCGCGCTGGCCCGGCGAAGTGGGTTTCATCTTGATGACGGCCATGATTAAGCGCCTTCCCCGACCAGGTTGAGCTCTTGACCAGGCTTGAGCGTCACGTAGGCCTTGCGAACGTTGTCGCGGCGGCCGACCGACTTGCCAAAGCGCTTGGTCTTGCCCTTGGTGTTGAGCACCGACACGCCCTTCACTTCGACCTTGAACATCAGTTCGACGGCCGCCTTGATCTCGGGCTTGGTGGCGTCCTGCAACACCTTGAAAGTGACTGCATTCGACTTCTCGCCGACCATCGTGGCCTTCTCGGACACGATCGGTGCGACCAGCACGTTCATCAGCCGACCTTCGTCGAACTGACGCTGCTGAGGCGTGGGATTCATGCGGCTCATGCGAACATCTCCTTGAGCTTGTCGACGGCGCCCTTGGTGACCAGCACCTTCTTGTAGTGGACCAGCGACACCGGATCGGCGTAACGCGGTTCGACCACGAGCACGTTCATCAGGTTGCGCGAGGCCAGGTACAGGTTCTCGTCGACTTCCTCGGCGATCACGAGCACGGACTCGAGGTTCATCGCCTTGAACTTGGCAGCCAGTGCCTTGGTCTTGGGCGAGTCGACCTTGATCGAATCGACCACGGCGATGCGGCCTTCGCGGGCGAGCTGCGAGAAGATGGACGCCATGCCGGCGCGGTACATCTTCTTGTTGATCTTCTGCGAGAAGTTCTCGTCAGGCATGTTCGGGAAGATGCGGCCACCCCCGCGCCACAGCGGCGAGGAAGTCATACCGGCACGGGCGCGGCCCGTTCCCTTTTGCTTGAACGGCTTCTTGGTCGAGTGCTTGACCTGCTCGCGGTCCTTCTGAGCGCGCGTGCCCTGGCGGGCATTGGCCTGATAGGCGACGACGACCTGGTGGACCAGGTCTTCGTTGTAGTCACGGCCGAACACGGTCTCGGGCGCGTCGTACTTGGACGCAGCCTGGCCTTGTTCGTTCAGGAGTTCGAGTTGCATTTCTTTTGCTCCTTAGGCCGCCGGCGTGGGCTTGGCCTTGACGGCCGGGCGCACGGTGACGAAGCCACCCTTGGCACCGGGAATCGCGCCCTTGATCAGAAGCAGCTGGCGCGCTTCGTCGATACGGATCACGTCGAGGTTCTGGGTGGTCACGGTGACGTCGCCCAGATGGCCCGTCATGCGCTTGCCCGGGAACACGCGACCCGGATCCTGCGCCATGCCGATGGAACCCGGCACGTTATGCGAACGGCTGTTGCCGTGCGAGGCGCGCTGCGAGCTCATGTTGTGGCGCTTGATGGTGCCGGCGTAGCCCTTGCCGATCGAGGTGCCCTGCACGTCGACCTTCTGGCCCACCGTGAACACGCTGCTCACGACGATGGCGCCGCCAGCCTTGTGCTGGGCGGCCGCATCGGCGGTGACGCGGAATTCCTGGATGATTTCGCCGGCTTCGACGCCAGCCTTGGCGAGATGACCTGCTTCGGGCTTGGTGACGCGCGACGCCTTGCGCGAGCCGAACGTCACTTGCAGTGCGACGTAGCCATCGGTCTCTTGGGATTTGATCTGGGTCACACGGTTGTTGGACACATCCACCACCGTGACGGGAACGGCATCCCCGTCATCGGTGAAGAGACGCATCATCCCCACCTTGCGGCCCAGCAACCCGAGGGAGTTGCTCAGACTCATGGTTTTTCTCCAAAACTCCCGCCGCTGTCACTTCAATTGGCGACAGCGTTTGGTATGCGGAAGAAGGTTGATAAAGCTCTGCGCCAAAGGCACCTGGAAGGCGCAAGTTGGGCAGAGCCGCAGATTATAGCCCGCGATAGTTCGAACGCGCAAGCCGCCGGCCGACCTGGCGGGCCGGGCTCGTCACTTCACCGGCATCGAGATGATCTTGTCGCCTTCGGGCGTCTGCTTCAGCCCGCTGCTGGCAGGCATGGCGGAAGGCGCCTTGCCGACTTGGACGGCGATCGAGGTCGCGCTGGTCGCGCCGTTCTGGGTGGTGAACACATGCAGGTAGCCCGTGCCATCGGCGTCGGGAATGACCTGAACGGTCAGGGTCGAGGTCTTACCGGCCGGCAAGGCGTGCGGGCCGGCCGAGCCGCCGATGGCCAGGCCGCCGTCGGCGCTCAGCTTGACCGTTCCGCCAGCAGGATCGCTGACGCCGTCGAAGCTCAGCACGACAGGGACCGCGCTACCGGCCTGCGGCGTGCCGTCGATGCGGTACTGAACGGCGATGCCCGAGCCGCCCGGCTTCGTCGGCGCGGCCGTCATCCCTTTGGGAGCGGCCTGCCCTGGCTTTGGATTGTGGGCACAGGCCTGCAAGGACACGCCCATGGCCAGCGCCGCAATGACCACGGCCCCGAGGCTGCGAGATGCACGCATGGCTGTGCTCCTTAATTGATGGTGACGGTGAAGCATGTGTTCGCCGACACGTTGTTGAAGTCGTTGAGCGCCAGAACGGCCTCGCCGGCGGACAGGCTCACAGCGCCCGATTCGCTGCCGACGGCCGTTGAAAGTCCCTGACCTGCGCGGCGCCCCTGGTAGACCACGAAATCCGGGTCAGTGCCGGGAGTGCCGCCGGCGACCGCGATGGTGACACTGTAGTTGCGTTGTGCCGGGGCGGTGAAGCGCAAGTAGGCGTAGCTGCCGAGCTTGTTGCCCGCACGGCCCGGATCGGCCTGGTTCGTCACGCAAGCCTGCGTACCGACACCAAGCGTCGCCGTCCTGTACATGGGGAGAGCGAAGCTGCCGAGTCCGCCACTGTTCGTCTCGTTATCGGCAAATTGATTGTTCGGTACCGCAATGCCTTGTCCAACCAACAGTGCGTTCAGCGCCGAGGCACTCCCGGGTGCCGCGGCATTGAAGGCCACGGAGAAGGGATGGATCGAGGTCACCGCCGTGCTCGTCTTGAAAGAGCCGGTGAGCGCGTCGTGGATCGGCTTGAAGCCGACCTGGCTGTTGAGATTCCAGAAGATGGACTGGATCGAGGCCTCTCGGAACCAGCCGGGATTGGACGTCGTTCCCGTGGTCAGATCGAGGTTGGACCCAAGGGCCTGATTCGCTCCGGTCGAATCCGTGTAGTTGCTGCGTGCCAGGGCAATGCCCGACCACGCATTCCCCCAGCCCTCCGAGAAGGCCAGGCGGCGATCCAGCAGTTCGCTCAACGAATGACTGCCGCCGGGCGAGTCGTCACGGCTGAACGCCGACTGGTAGTAGTGCCCCCATTCGTGTGCCACCACCGAATTGTCGTATTCGTCGGTATCGACGTTCTCCTTGCCCAGCACGTAGATGGCACGCACTGCACCCGCCGCGCTCGAACTGGTGAAGAAGGTCGTTCCGATCTGGCCGATCGCGGGATTACCGGAAGCCGGCACATTGTTGACGCTCCAGTAAACGCGCAGCGGCGGAAATGCGGTGTTCGATGCAACCGACAGGACTTTGGTCTGGGTCGCGTAAACGGTGTCGAGCACTGCGAACGGGCCGGCGACGCGGGCCGAGCCGTAGCTCGAGCCGTTCCAGCCGGAGGGTGCGTGGACGTTGCGCGTCACCGCCGCGCCACCGGTCGAGAAGCTCTCGCTGGCCATCGAGTAGAGGGCATCGCTCTGGGTGTTGTCGCGCACGCTGACATCCCAGCTCGCCCCGGAGCCGGTCTGCAGCATCTGGGCCTTGACGCGCACGCTGATGGTCGTGTTGGCGGGCACGGTGGCGGAATAAGCGCCGTTGCCATCGGTGGCAGTGCTGGTCAGCACGGCTCCATTGGCATCGAGGACTTCGACGACGGCGCCACGAACGGGCTTGGCGCTCAGGTTGCCGTAATTCAGCCCACCGGTGGTGTTGGGCACAGAATCAAAAGTCACGTTGCCGTTCAAGGTCACGGTTGTTGCAGCCGGCAAGCCCGCGATCGGGAAGAAGCCGCCACCGCCGCCACCCCCACCGCCGCATGCGCCGAGCACGACTACGGCAACGACTGCCGAGCTCCGCAGGAACCAAGTCTTCATGATCTGTCACCCCACAGAGCATCCATGCCCGGCCGATCGCCGTCGACGAAGGATGCCACATTCACAAGTCAAAAAATAAGCCCACCAGCGCTTCCGCGGGCGGGCCTATTCCTACAAAGCCGGTGTGGCTTTTTACTGCAGCTTGATCTCGACGTCGACTCCGGCCGGCAGATCGAGCTTCATCAGCGCGTCCACGGTCTTGTCGGTCGGATCGACGATGTCCATCAGGCGCTGATGCGTGCGGATTTCGAACTGGTCGCGGCTCGTCTTGTTGACGTGCGGCGAACGCAGGATGTCGAAACGCTTCATGCGGGTCGGCAGGGGCACGGGGCCCTTGACGATCGCCCCGGTGCGCTTGGCAGTGTCCACGATCTCGGCAGCCGACTGGTCGATCAGCTTGTAGTCGAACGCCTTCAGGCGGATGCGGATTTTTTGCTTGGTGGCCATGATGCTTCCTTTGCGTTCGATCAGATGTCGAGGATCTTCGCCACGACGCCCGAGCCCACGGTGCGGCCGCCCTCGCGAATGGCGAAGCGCAGGCCTTCTTCCATGGCGATGGGGTTGATCAGCTTCACCGTGATGGACACGTTGTCGCCGGGCATGACCATCTCCTTGTCCGCGGGCAGCTCGATCGCACCGGTCACGTCGGTGGTGCGGAAGTAGAACTGCGGACGGTAATTGTTGAAGAACGGCGTGTGGCGCCCGCCCTCGTCCTTGCTCAGCACATACACCTCGGCGGTAAAGTGGGTGTGGGGCTTGATGGAGCCCGGCTTGCACAGCACCTGGCCGCGCTCGACTTCCTCGCGCTTGGTGCCGCGCAGCAGCACGCCGACGTTGTCGCCGGCCTGGCCCTGGTCGAGCAGCTTGCGGAACATTTCCACGCCGGTGCAGGTGGTCTTCTGGGTCGGGCGAATGCCCACGATCTCGATTTCCTCGCCGACCTTGATGACACCGCGCTCCACAGCGCCGGTCACCACCGTGCCGCGCCCGGAGATGGAGAAGACGTCTTCCACGGGCATCAGGAAGGTGCCGTCCACGGCGCGCTCGGGGGTGGGAATGTAGGTGTCCAGGGCTTCGGCCAGCTTCATGATGGAGCCTTCGCCGAGCTCGCCCTTGTCGCCTTCCAGCGCCAGCTTGGCCGAGCCGTGGATGATGGGGGTGTCGTCGCCGGGGAACTCGTACTTGTCGAGCAGCTCGCGCACTTCCATCTCGACGAGCTCCAGCAGCTCCTTGTCGTCGACCATGTCGCACTTGTTGAGGTAGACGATGATGTAGCCCACACCCACCTGGCGCGCCAGCAGGATGTGCTCGCGCGTTTGGGGCATGGGGCCGTCGGCAGCGGAGCACACGAGGATGGCGCCGTCCATCTGGGCGGCACCGGTGATCATGTTCTTGACGTAGTCGGCGTGGCCGGGGCAGTCGACGTGGGCGTAGTGGCGGTTGGCCGTCTCGTACTCGACGTGCGCGGTGTTGATGGTGATGCCGCGCGCCTTTTCTTCGGGCGCCGCATCGATCTGGTCGTAGGCCTTGGCTTCACCGCCGAACTTGCTCGACAGCACCGTGGCAATGGCCGCCGTCAGGGTGGTCTTGCCGTGGTCCACGTGACCGATCGTGCCCACATTCACGTGCGGCTTCGTGCGGGTGAATTTTCCTTTTGCCATTTTCAATCCTTGAAAGAGCGCGCCCGTGTGTTGGTTTTACGTCTGCATCCTGTTGCTGATTCCTTCGCCACGGGCAACGAAGGGCACAGGATCGCAGACAGAACTGAGGCGAGAACGAGAACGGCCAGGCCGCTCTCGCCCTCCTGGGGACGCACGTTTACTTGGTGCGTGCAGCGACGATGGCTTCGGCAACGTTGCGCGGGGCTTCCGCGTACTGCTTGAACTCCATCGTGTAGGTGGCACGGCCTTGCGACATCGAACGCAAGGTGGTCGAGTAGCCGAACATCTCCGACAGCGGAACTTCGGCCTTGATGGTCTTGCCGCCGCCGACCATGTCATCCATGCCCTGCACCATGCCGCGGCGGGACGACAGGTCACCCATCACATTGCCGGCATAGTCTTCAGGCGTCTCGACTTCCACGGCCATCATCGGCTCGAGGATGACGGGGCTGGCCTTGCGAGCACCCTCCTTGAAGCCGAAGATGGCGGCCATCTTGAAGGCCATTTCGTTCGAGTCCACATCGTGGTACGAGCCGAAGTGCAGCGTGACCTTGACGTCCACCACCGGGTAGCCGGCCAGCACGCCTTGCGTCAGCGCTTCCTGCACGCCCTTTTCCACCGCGGGGATGTACTCGCGGGGCACCACGCCGCCCTTGATGGCGTCGACGAACTCGAAGCCCTTGCCGGCTTCCTGCGGCTCGATCTTGAGCACGACGTGGCCATATTGGCCCTTGCCGCCCGACTGGCGCACGAACTTGCCTTCGGCTTCTTCGACGGTCTTGCGGATGGTCTCGCGGTACGCCACTTGCGGCTTGCCCACGTTGGCCTCCACGCCGAACTCGCGCTTCATGCGGTCCACGATGATTTCGAGGTGCAGTTCGCCCATGCCAGAAATGATGGTCTGGCCCGATTCCTCGTCGGTCTTGACACGGAACGAGGGGTCTTCCTGCGCGAGGCGCTGCAGGGCAATGCCCATCTTTTCCTGGTCGGCCTTGGTCTTGGGCTCGACAGCCTGCGAAATCACCGACTCGGGGAACACCATGCGCTCGAGCGTGACGACGGCATCCGGATCACACAGGGTTTCGCCCGTGGTCACTTCCTTCAGGCCCACGCACGCGGCGATGTCGCCGGCGCGGATTTCGCTGACTTCTTCGCGATTGTTGGCGTGCATCTGCACGATGCGGCCGATGCGCTCCTTTTTGCCGCGCACCGGGTTGAAGACGCTGTCGCCCTTGGACAGCACACCCGAGTACACGCGCACGAAGGTGAGCTGGCCCACGAACGGGTCGGTCATCAGCTTGAACGCGAGGGCCGAGAACTTCTCTTCGTCGGCGGCCTTGCGCACCACCGGCGCCTCGTCCTCGTCGGTGCCGGCGACCGGGGGAATGTCGGTCGGCGCGGGCATGTATTCGACGACGGCGTCGAGCATGGCCTGCACGCCCTTGTTCTTGAATGCCGAGCCGCACAGCATCGGCTGGATCTCGCCGGCGATGGTGCGCGCGCGGATGGCCTTCTTGATTTCTTCCTCGGACAGCGTTTCGCCTTCCAGGTACTTGTTCATCAGCTCTTCGCTGGACTCGGCTGCGGCCTCGACGAGCTTCTCGTGGTACTCCTTGCAGACGTCGAGCAGGTCGGCGGGAATCTCGCCGTAGGTGAAGGTCACGCCCTTGTCCTCGTCCCAGATGATGGCCTTCATCTTCACGAGGTCGACGATGCCCTGGAACTTGTCCTCGGCGCCGATCGGGATCTGGATCACGACCGGGTTGGCCTTCAGGCGGTCGATCATCATCTGGCGCACGCGCAGGAAGTTGGCCCCGGTGCGGTCCATCTTGTTGACGAAAGCGAGGCGCGGCACCTTGTACTTGTTGGCCTGGCGCCAGACGGTTTCCGACTGGGGCTGCACGCCGCCCACGGCGTCATAAACCATCACGGCGCCGTCGAGCACGCGCATCGAGCGCTCGACCTCGATGGTGAAGTCGACGTGGCCCGGGGTGTCGATGATGTTGATGCGGTGCTCGGGGAAATTCTGCGCCATGCCCTTCCAGAAGCAGGTGGTGGCAGCCGAGGTGATGGTGATACCGCGCTCTTGCTCCTGCTCCATCCAGTCCATCGTGGCAGCACCGTCGTGCACTTCACCGATTTTGTGGTTCACACCCGTGTAGAACAGGATGCGCTCGGTGGTGGTGGTCTTGCCGGCGTCGATGTGCGCAGAGATACCGATGTTGCGGTAGCGCTCGATGGGGGTCTTGCGGGACATGAAATTACTCCATTAACGGATGAAAGCCCGCCCACCACACGGTGGGTCGGGCTTCCAGCCAGTACTTGATTTGAGGACGGGCTCTTAGAAGCGGAAGTGGCTGAAGGCCTTGTTGGCTTCGGCCATGCGGTGCACTTCGTCGCGCTTCTTCATGGCGCCGCCGCGACCTTCCGTGGCTTCCATGAGTTCGTTGGCGAGTCGCAGGGCCATCGACTTCTCGCCACGCTTGCGGGCAGCCTCCTTGATCCAGCGCATCGACAGCGCCAGGCGACGCACCGGGCGCACTTCCACGGGCACTTGGTAGTTCGCGCCGCCGACGCGGCGCGACTTCACTTCGACCATCGGCTTGACGTTGTTGATGGCAATGGTGAAGGCTTCGAGCGGGTCCTTGCCCGGGTTCTTCTTCTCGATCTGGTCGAGGGCACCGTAGATGATGCGCTCGGCCACTGCCTTCTTGCCGCCTTCCATGATCACGTTCATGAATTTGGACAGCTCGACATTGCCGTACTTGGGATCCGGCAGGATTTCACGTTTGGGGACTTCGCGACGACGTGGCATTTTTCTAACCTCTTTGCTTCAGTTGGCGCCTCTTGCCGAGACACCGCGAGAACCGACGAGAGTTCTCACTTACTCGACCCGACAGTGGGTCACTTCGTTCGATGCACCCGCCAGGCGCGCCGAACACCGATTGAACATTCGAAGGCTCAAGCCTTCTTGGGACGCTTCGCGCCGTACTTGGAGCGCGACTGCTTGCGATCCTTCACGCCCTGCAGGTCCAGCGAGCCACGCACGATGTGGTAGCGCACACCGGGCAGATCCTTGACACGACCGCCGCGGACCAGCACCACGCTGTGTTCCTGCAGATTGTGGCCTTCACCGCCGATGTAGGAAATGACCTCGAAGCCGTTGGTGAGGCGCACTTTGGCGACCTTGCGCAGCGCCGAGTTCGGCTTCTTGGGGGTCGTGGTGTAGACCCGGGTGCAGACGCCGCGGCGTTGCGGCGAGTTCTGCATGGCAGGGCTCTTCGACTTGATCTTCTCGACCTCGCGACCCTGACGCACCAGTTGATTGATGGTTGGCATGAATGAATAAGTCCAAAAAACACCCCGGTCGAACCCCTCACCGTGACATGAGGAAACCGGGAGATGACGAAAACGTGAAACCCTTCGGATTTTTCCGAAAAGCCCGCGAGTATAGCACTGCCTATAGGCTTGACCGCGGCGCTACTTGATCCAGAGGCGCACAGCATCCCAGGCGCGGCCGAGGATGCCGGCCTGCTCCACCGGCTCGAGCGCGACCAGCGGCACGTCGGCGACCGGCTGGTCGGCAAGCGTGATCTTGAGGGAGCCGATCGGCTGGTTGCGGGTGAAAGGCGCCACCAGCGGATCGGGGCGCGCCACCTGGGTCTTGATCTTGCTCGCCGAGCCGGCAGGCACCGCCACCACGATGGCCTCGGTGCGGCCGAGCTTGACGGTGTTCTCCTTGCCCTTCCAGACCGGCGGGGTGGCGACCGCCTGGTTGGCGTCGAACAGGCGCACCGCGTCGTAAGCGGTGTAGCCCCAGTTCAGCAGCTTCTGCGACTCGTTGGCCCGCGCGTTCTCGCTGGTCGCCCCGAGCACGATCGAGAGCAGCCGCCGTCCGCCGGTGAGGTTCGGGAAATCGCGCTTCGAGGTCACGATCATGCAGTAGCCCGCCGCATCCGTATGGCCGGTCTTGAGGCCGTCGACGGTCGGGTCGCGGAACAGCAGCAGGTTGCGGTTGGTGTCGTTGGTCGAGGGGGTGCCCGGGTAGCGGTACTTCTTGATCGAGTAGTAATGCACGTACTCGGGAAAGTCGCGCATCAGCCGCGTCGCCAGGATGCTCAGGTCGCGCGCGGTGGTCGTATGCCCCGGCGCGGTCAGCCCCTCGGGGTTCTTGTAGCCGGTGTTCTTCATGCCGAGCGCCTTGGCCTGCTCGTTCATGAGCTCGACGAAATGCTCCACCGTTCCGCCCACGCCCTCGGCCAGGGCGACGGTGGCGTCGTTGCCCGACTGCACGATCAGGCCCTTGATCAAGTCTTCCACCGGCACCTGCATCTTCGGGTCGATGAACATGCGCGAGCCGGGCATCTTCCAGGCACGGGTGCTGACCGGCAGGGTCTGCTGCAGGCTGATCTTCTTCGCCTTGAGGGCGTCGAAGACGAGGTAGGCCGACATCAGCTTGGTGAGCGAGGCCGGTTCGACCGGCGTATCGATGTCCTTCTGCGCCAGCACCTGGTTGGCCGTCACGTCCAGCAGCAGGTAGCTGCGTGCAGCGACTTCGGGAGCTTGTGGGACCTGGGCCGCGGCGATGAGGCAGAAGGATGCGGCGGCAGCCGCTGCGAAGGCGCGCAGCGCGCCGAGAAGACGATTCATGGAGATGCGAAGAGAGACGAAAACTAGCCCGCACGCAGATGGCGGATGACCAGACCCTTGAGCAGCGGCAATTGTCCGTGAAAGAAATGGCCACCCCCGGGAACGACCGTAACAGGAAGTGACTGCGGCCGGGCCCAATCGAGCACGGCGCCCAGCGGCACGGTGTCGTCCTGCTCACCGTGCACGACCAGCGTGCGCTCATGCGCCTCGGCGGGCAAGGTCGCCACCGAGAAGCGCGCTGCAGCGGTGCCGACCAGCACCAGCTGGCGGATGTCCCGCCGCGCCCACAGCTGCTCGGCCGCGCGGCTCGCCACGAAGGCGCCGAACGAGAAGCCGGCGATGGCCAGCGGCCCCTCGGGCGCCAACTGCTCGATCACCTGGAGCATGTCCTCGCGCTCGCCGCGGCCCTCGTCGTGCACGCCCTCGGTGCCGCCCACGCCGCGGAAGTTGAAGCGCACCGCGGCCCAGCCGCAGGCGACGAAGGCCCGCGCCACCGTCTGCACGACCTTGTTGTCCATGGTGCCGCCGAAGAGCGGATGCGGATGGGCGATAACCGCCACGCCGCGCGCCGGAACGCCGTCGGCCGCGCCATCGCGCAACACGGCGATCGCGCCGGCTGCGCCTTGGATCTGGATCTTCTCGGTTTGCGAATTCATGATCTCAGCGCCCCACGTCGGGCGGCAACAGCAGGCGCTCGACCACCTTGCCGTCGCGCAGGTGCGAATCGACGATCTCGTCGATGTCCTCCTCGTCGACGAAGGTGTACCAGACCGCTTCGGGGTAGACCACCGCGACCGGCCCGCCCGCGCATCGGTCGAGGCAGCCGGCCTTGTTGACCCGCACATGGCCCGGTCCGGCCAGCCCCGCCTCCTTGACGCGCTTCTTGCATCGGTCGAAGCCTTGCTGCGCGTTGTGTTGCGAGCAGGACTCCTCGCCGTTCTTGCGCTCGTTTAGGCAGAAGAAGATGTGGCGGCCGTAATAGCCGCGCGGCGGCGCAGTGCTGGAGGTGGGCATCGGCTGATTCTATTGAGCACCCGCCTCCGCGCTCCGCAAAGGGGCTAGGCCCGGGCGCGACGCGACAAGGCCGCCAGCACGTAGACCAACGTCGCGAAGGGCCAGAGCCACCCCAGCCATTGCGCCAGTCCGTGGAAGCGGATGAAGCGCCCCTGCTCCCAGGTGGCCAGGGTCTGGGCGAAATAGGCGCTTTCCGGTGCCTGATTGAGCAGGCTCAGGTGCACCACGAGCGCGACCAGCAGCAGGGCTGCGCACAGGCGGCGCGACGCAGGCAACAGCAGCACGCCGAAGAAGAACGCGGCCGCAATGCCGACTTGCACCGGCAGGCTCAGCCAGGCCCAGGCGTGTTCGGGCCCATAGCTCAGCGCCGCCGAGAGCGCGGAAGCCGCCACTCCGCTCAGCAGAACCAGCGGCATCAACACGGCCCGGCGCGCGACTGCCCGCGTCACCAGGAATGCCAGCAGGCAGGGCACCAGCGCGCCCAGCGCCACGCACAGCAGCTCGACGCCCGGCACCAGCGGCTCCAGCTCGAACTGGCGCACCGGCATCCAGTCGATGAAGGGCGTGTCCAGCAGCCACTCGGAGATGGCGGCCTCGAGACGCTCGAACACCTGGCCCAGCCCGAAGGTGACCGCGGCCGGGAATAGCAAGGCGATCGGCCACAGGGCCAGCAGCACCAGCGCGCCGCGCGAATCCTCCACGAACCAGTTCGAGCGGGTGCGATGCCAGTGCGCCACCGCGCCCAGACGCTCGAGCGCTGCCGCCAGCACGGCGCCTGCCAGCGCGCCGAGACTGTTGAGACCCAGGTCCACATTCGACGGAATGCGTGCCGGCAGATAGCTCTGCAGCGTCTCCATGACGAAGGCGACGGCGGCGCCGATCACTGTCGCGGCCAGCGCCGCACGCACCCCTCCGATGCCGGGCTGCGTGCGCAACACGGCGATCGCCGCCAGGAAGCCCAGGGGCAGGTACCCGGCCACGTTCACGCCGAAGTCGAAGCCGGTCCAGTATTTGGGCCAGGGCGCCGCCAGGTAGGACCATGGGGCGATGCCCTGGTCGCGCCAGTCGGCGAAGGGATAGAGGCTGGCGTAGACGATCAGCGCCGCATAGGCAAAGGCCAGGGGCAGGGCCGCGGACTTGTGCTGCTGCGTGGCCACCGCTCAGAAGGGCTTGACCACGACCAGCACCACGATCGCCAGCAGCAGCAAGACCGGCGCCTCGTTGAACCAGCGGTACCAGCCCTCGCCGCGCCGGTCCTGTCCAGCCACGAACTTGCGCAGCAGCACCCCGCACCCATGGTGGTAGCCGACAACCCCCAGTACCAGGGCCAGCTTCGCATGCATCCAGCCGTTGCCGGGACCGCGCCCGATGCCATAGCCCAGCCAGAGCCAGAGGCCGAAGCCGATCGCCGGCACGGCCAGAAAGGTGGTGAAGCGGAACAGCTTGCGCGCCATCAGGATCAGCCGGGCGCGCTCGGCCACCGACTCCGGCGCCACCATGGCCAGGTTCACGAAGATGCGCGGCAGGTAGAACAGCCCCGCGAACCAGCTGGCGATGAACACGATGTGCAGTGACTTGACCCAGAGCATGGCGGCAGTTTAGTGGGGCCCTTTCGCAGACCGGCCGACCGCCAGGGCAAAAAAAAGCCCGGCGCCAAAACGCCGGGCTGGGAAGCCCTTTTGCTGTCACACATCAAGGCACCCGCTCAGGGAGGAAAAGCGGGGAGCGGCAAGCCGCCCACCGCGGAATTTAGCAAAGGCATTACGTACGATCAAGCGAGTTCTAAATTTTCTGCCGCATTTTTGTAGATTCGGTAGCCCAAAGGTATTACTAAATCGAGCAATCCTCAGCTTTCACCGTGGCGCAAATGCACTTGGGGCACAATTTTCGGCATGACCCTCCACGCCCCCTTCCCTTCGGGCCGGCCGCGCCGGCTGCGCCGGGACGTCTTCACGCGAAACCTGGTACGTGAGCACACGCTCAACACCCACGATCTCATTTATCCGGTGTTCGTGCAGGAAGGCGAGAAGCGGCGCGATGCCGTGTCGTCCATGCCCGGGGTCGAGCGGCTCAGCCTGGACCTGCTGCTGCCGGTGGCCGAGCAATGCCTCTCGCTGGGCATTCCGGTGATGGCGCTGTTCCCGGTGATCGACGCCGGCCTCAAGACCCCGGCCGGCGACGAGGCCTTCAACCCCGATGGCTTGATTCCGCGGGTGGTGGCGCAGCTCAAAGCGCGCTTCCCCGAATTGGGCGTGATGACCGACGTCGCGCTGGACCCCTACACCAGCCACGGCCAGGACGGCCTGCTCGACGAAACCGGCTACATCCTCAACGACCCGACCGTCGAGGTGCTGGTGAAGCAGGCGCTGGTGCAGGCGGAGGCCGGCGTCGACATCGTGGCACCCAGCGACATGATGGACGGCCGCATCGGCGCGATCCGCGGCGCCCTCGAATCGGCCGGCCGGATCCACACCCGGATCATGGCCTACAGCGCCAAGTACGCGAGCGCCTTTTACGGCCCGTTCCGCGACGCCGTGGGCTCGGCCGCCAACCTCGGCAAGAGCAACAAGAAGGTCTACCAGATGGACCCGGGCAACAGCGACGAGGCGCTGCGCGAGGTCGGCCTCGACATCGCGGAAGGCGCGGACATGGTGATGGTGAAGCCCGGCATGCCCTACCTGGATATCGTGCGCCGCGTGAAGGATGAATTTCGCGTACCGACCTTCGCCTACCAGGTCAGCGGCGAGTACGCGATGCTCAAGGCCGCGGCGCAGAACGGCTGGCTGGACCACGATGCCGTGATGCTCGAGAGCCTGCTGGCCTTCAAGCGCGCCGGCGCCGACGGCGTACTCACCTACTTCGCGCTCGACGCCGCGCGCCTGTTGCCCAAGCGCTAGGCCGCGGCTTCAGGACGGCCCCCGGGCGCGGGCCGCCTCTCTCCAGAAGAACAACAGGACCGTCTGCATGCGCATCTTCGAGATCAGCGGCACCCGCGTCACCGAGCATCCGGCTCTGGCGCCGATGGCCGCGCCCGGCGCCTGTGCGGGCTATCTATGGCTGTCGCTCACGCGCGACGAACTGCGCAGCACGCTCGCCGAGGTGCAAGGCACCCTGCAAGCGCTCTGCGGCACGCACCTGGTCGACCTTCACGTGGCAGACCTGCTCAACGACCAGCTGCCGTCTCGCTACGACTACACCTCCCAGTACGACATGCTGGTGTTTCGCCGGCTCGCCGCCGGCAATGGCGCGGGCTCGGCAGGCGCCGAGTCCGGCCTGCCGCGCGGCGGGCCGCCGGTGCTGCGGCGAATCGACACCCGGCCGGTCGGCTTCGCGGTCTTCGACCGCGTGCTGCTGTCGGTGCATCCGGAAGAGGGCGCGGTGCGCGACGCATTCGCCGCCCGCCTGCTGAACGCGGGGACGCCCGATGCGCGCGGCGGCACCGCGCCGCCCGCGCTCGACGTGCGCGCCGTCTCGACCCGCATGCCGGCGAGTCCTGCCGACCTGATGCTGCGCGTGATCAACCTGATCGTCGACGCCTACCTGGACCTGCGCCGCGACCTGACCCGGCAGCTGGACCACTGGCAGGCCGAGCTGATCGACCCCCGCAGCCACTTCACCAACTGGAGCGCGCTGATGCAGGCGCGGCAGGCGCTGCACCACCTGGACGAGATCTGCGAGGACCAGCGCGCCGCGGTGCAGGACTGGATCGATGCCTTCGAGACCCTGCCGGCGCCCGAGGGCACGGCCGAGTCGCGCGATCGCGAGCTGATCATGGTGCGCAGCCGCGATGTGCTCGAGCACATCCAGCGCGTGGTGCATCACGTGCGGCGGCTCGAGCAGAACGCCGAGACCGCGGTGCAGCTGCATTTCAGCGTGCAGAGCCACCGCACCAACGACATCATGCGGGTGCTCACGGTGCTCACCGCGGTCTTCCTCCCGCTGAACCTCATCGCCGGCATCTTCGGCATGAACTTCGAGTTCGTCCCGCTGGTGCACAAGGCCAGCGGCTTCTGGATCGCCATGGGTGCGATGGCCTCGATCGCACTGCTGCTTGTCGTCGTGTTCTGGCGCAAGCGCTTTCTCGCGAGGAACCGATAGGCCAAAAGAAAACCGGGCAGCGCTCGCGCGCTGCCCGGTTCTTCCGAAGGGCCGGTGCGGATTACTTGGCCGCAGGAGCGACTTGCTTCTGCGCTTGCTGCAACGTGTCGGCGCGGTTGGGCATGGTCGAGATCACGCGGCTGTTGACGCGCGAGCCGCCGGTCACGTTCTGGTCCGGCGCATTGGCGGTGGCAACCGCCTGGGCGTAGACGGCGTCGCGGTTGGCGACCGCCTTGAAGGGCTCCGCGCCGCGCGAGCCGCGCACCACGTTCTGGTTGGGGGCAGAAGCCGTGCGAGCGGCTTCGGCTTCGACGTCGGCGCGGCTCACCGCGGACACCGGCGCTTGCACGCCTTGGTAGGTTTCCGCATGGGCACCGGCGGCGGCCAGAAAGGAGAGCGCGGCGGCGGCGAGGATGTGAGAAGTCTTCATTTCGGGTCCTTGGGTTCGTCGGAGGCGGTTTCAAACCAGGCTCGCGTAGGCTGGCCTGTGCGACGAAGTGTCCGGTCGAAGACCCTCGAGAAATAACTTGGAAAAGAGACACGGCGTTTCCTGGATCGAAACAATCCGGCGCCGCGCACCACGGCCGCTCAGCGCAATCCGAACAGCCCCGCCGCGTTGCCCCAGGCAATGCGCTGCGCCACCTCCGGCGGCAACTCGCCGAGCCAGCGGCGGTAAGCGCCCATGATCTCGTCGTAGGCGCTCCAGCGCTGGTTGACCCAGGTGTCGGAGCCGACCACGAAGCGATCGGGAAACTTGAGGATCAACGCTCGCCATTCGGGGCAGAGCATGCCGCCCTCGCAAGTCAGGCCCGGCCGATAGGAGAGCTCGCCCATCAGCAGCGGGTAGCGCTCCAGCAGTGCCTGCACCCGCGCCACCGGCGGCCCGCCGATGCCGGTATGCGCCCAGATCAGCCGCAGCGATTGCCCCTTCGACGGCGCATGCGCCATCAGCAGGTCGATCGCCGCATCGTCCACATGCGCGAGCACGGCCAGCTTCTTTTGCTCGGCCAGCACGATCAGCTTGCGCGCCACCGGGCCGTTGGCGTTCGCGCTGTCGTAGAGATGGAATTCGCCCAGTCCGCGGTATGGCCCGCCGGCCGTGCCGCGGGCCAGCTCGGACTGCACCATGTCGTGGATGCTCTCGTCGCGAAACCAGTTGCCGTAGTCGTCGCGATTGCGGTAGAGCCGCACGAAAGGCACCACCGTGACGCCGGCTTCGCGCGTCTCGCGCGCTGCCGCCAGCGTCTGCGTGCCCGCATTGGGCCGCGAGTTGGCAATGATGGCCTTCACGCCGTTGCGCTGCATCCGCGCCAGCGCCTCGGCCGGCGGATAGGGGCCTGTGTTTCCGTCCCAGGCTTCCTGGTTGTAGTGCAGGTGCGTGTCGAACAGGGGTCCGCTGTAGTCGGCCGCTTGCACCCCGAGACATGCAAGAGCCGCGAGCAGGGCCACGGCAACACGCACGGGGATACCCTCCTCAACCCAGGTGCTTGGCGAAGAAGGCCAGCGTGCGCTCGCGTGCCAGCTTGGCCGCCTCGGCGTTGTACGAGCCGCGCTGGTCGCAGTTGAAGCCGTGGCCCGATTCGTAGACATGCACCTCCACCTCGGGGTGTGCCTTCTTGAACGCTTCGATGGTGTCCAGCGGAATCCAGTGATCGTTGTTGCCGAAATGCGCCAGCACCGGCACCTTGGGGCTGATGGCGCTTTCTTCCGGCGTGGTCATGCCGCCGCCGTAATAGGGCGCCGCGGCCGACAGGCCCGATACCTTCGCCGAGGCACGCCAGGTCAACAGGCCGCCCCAGCAGTAGCCCACGATGCCCACCTTGCCGCCCCGGGCCGCGTACTCGACCGCGGCCTGGATGTCCTGCAGCACGCCGGGCGCCGGCAGCGCCTCGACGGCGGTCTTCAGCGCGAAGCCCGCCTTCATGTCCTCCTCGCTGTAGCCGAGCTCGACGCCCGGCTTGACGCGGTGGAAGGTCGATGGCGCGACGGCGAGATAGCCCTCGGCCGCATAGCCGTCGGCCACCGAGCGGATGTGCGAGTTGACGCCGAAGATCTCCGGCACGACGACCACCGCGGCCTTGGGCTTGCCCGCGGGTTCTGCCACGTAGGCGGGAAAGCTGAAGCCATCCTTGGCGGTGAGATCGATGAATTGGCCCATGGTCATGCTCCTGTCATGGTGAGTGGGGGGTGTTGTTCAATGCGCGTTCAGAGCGCGCGCGACGAAATCCAGCCGGTCCTGGCCCCAGAAGATCTCGCCGTCGATCACGTAGCTGGGTGCGCCGAATACCTTGGCGTCGATGGCCTGCTGCGTGTAATCCTCGTAGCGCTCCTGCACGGTCTGGCTCTGCGACTGCTCGATGCGCTTGGCAGCGAGTCCGCATTCGGCGGCCAGCGCCTCCAGCACCTTCGGGTCAGCGATGTTGCACTCCTTCACCCAGACCGAGGCGAAGACCGCGCCGCACAGTTTCATCGCGGCCTCGCAGCCGTCGTGCAGGTCGACCGCGATGATCAGCTTGGCGGCGTCGTCGCCCGCGACCGGGAAGAACTTCGGCGTCGGGTTGAGGGGAATGTCCAGGTGCCGCGAGAAGCGTGCCAGGTCGACCAGCCGGTAGGCCTGGCGCTGCGGGGCGCGCTTGCCCAGCGGCAAGCCGCCGGAGACGGGGAAGATGGCGCCGAAATCGACCGGCCGCACGCGCACGGTGGCGCCGGCGGCCTTGGCGATCGCGGCAAAGCGCGCGTGCCCCAGGTAGGTCCAGGGACTCTGGGGCGTGAAGTAGTAATCGACGCTGCGGGTCACGGGCCTCTCCTCGATGATGTAATCGACGTCGACGGTTTTAACTGAGGCACGGCTTTCGTGCAGGAGGCGGGATTTGGAACAGGTGCTCTTGATCACGGGCGGCAGCCGCGGCATCGGCGCCGCGACTGCGCTGCTCGCCGCGCAGCGCGGCTTCGCGGTGGCGGTCAACTATGCCAGCAATTCCCTGGCCGCGGACGAGGTGGTGCGCGCGATCCGCGACCAGGGTGGGCGCGCCATGAGCGTGCAGGCCGACGTCGGCGACGAGGCGCAGGTGAAGGCGATGTTCGAGAAAGTCGACGCCAAGTTCGGTCCGCTCGGCGCGCTGGTCAACAACGCCGGCGTGGTCGACGTGCAGGCGCGCGTCGACGAAATGACCGTGGCGCGGCTCGAGCGCATGCTCCGCATCAACGTGATCGGCAGCTTCGTCTGCGCGCGCGAGGCGGTGCGGCGCATGAGCACGAGACACGGCGGCAGCGGCGGCGCCATCGTCAACCTCTCCAGCGCCGCGGCGCGCCTGGGCTCGCCGGGCCAGTACGTCGATTACGCGGCGAGCAAGGGTGCGATCGAGAGCTTCACCATCGGCCTGGCCAAGGAGGTCGCGGAAGAAGGCATCCGCGTCAACGCGGTGCGGCCCGGCCTCATCGACACCGAGATCCACGCCTCGGGCGGCATGCCCGACCGGGCCTTCCAGCTCGCGTCCTCCGTGCCGATGAAGCGCACCGGCAGCGCGCAGGAGGTTGCCAACGGCATCGTCTGGCTGCTGACCGAAGAGGCCAGCTATGTCACCGGCACCTTCCTGGACATTACCGGGGGACGATGATGGGCCCCCACGCTCGCTTCGTTCGCTGCCCCCCGAGGGGTCGCTCAATGGCCTTCGATCGGCCGGGCGGGCATTGATGGCCACGCCCGCCATGGACCTGGTCAAGCCGATGATCACGCTGCTGGCCATCGTGAACCCGCTGGCGATCGTGCCCTTCTTCATCCACTACACGCAGGGCTACACCGAGACGCAGCGCAAGCGCACGGCCTGGGTGTCGGCCTTCAGCGCCTTCGTGGTGATCGCGATCAGCGCGCTGCTCGGCCTGCAGCTGCTGGCCTTCTTCGGCATCTCGATCGCCAGCTTCCAGGTGGGCGGCGGCATGCTGCTGCTGATCAGCTCGCTCAACATGCTCAACGCGCAGCCGGCGGAATCGAAGAGCAACGAGGAGGAGATCCGCGCCGCGGAGATCAAGGCGTCGCTGGGCGCCTCGATCGCGGTGGTGCCGCTGACCATCCCGCTTTTGACCGGACCGGCCACCATGTCGACGATGGTGATCTATGCCGACAAGACGCAGCATGTCTGGGAGCTCGCGATCCTGGTGGGCTACGGCGTCGTGGTCGGGCTGGTGACCGGCGTCATCTTCTCGCTGGCCGACCCGATCGCGCGGGTGCTCGGCAAGACCGGCATCAACGTGATGACCCGGCTCATGGGCCTGATCCTCGCGGCGTTGTCGGTGGAGGTGATGGCCGACGGCCTTTCCACCCTGTTCCCGGCGCTGGCGCGCACGCACTGACCGCGGTCAGCGCTTCACCAGCTCGACGAGCTGCGGCGTGACGAGGCCGTCGTCCACGCGCAACTCGGCCGCCGAGATCGGCAGCCGGAAGCGTGGCGGTCCGGCGCTGCCGGGATTGACGTACCAGACGCCCGCCCGCTCCTCGGCCTTGGGCCGGTGCGAATGGCCGTACACCACCACGCGAACGCCCTCCGCCGCCGGATCGATCTTCAGCTCGGCGAGGTCATGGAGCACGTAGACGCACAGTCCCGCGAGATCCACCCGCGCGGTGGCGGGCACGGCGCCGGCCCAGGCGCCCTTGTCGTTGTTGCCGCGCACCGCCGTCAGCGGCGCCAGCGCGGCCAGTTGCGCGAGGATGCGCGGCTCGCCGATGTCGCCGCCATGCACGATGTGATCGCAGCCCTGCAGGAAAGCCAGCGCCTCGGGCCGCAGCAGCCCGTGCGTGTCGGAAATCAGGCCGATGCGGACCATGGCCGGCCTGGGGTGTGTCAGCGCGCCTGGTCCACCCAGGCCACGAGCTCGGCCACCGCCGCATCGCTCGCTGCGGCGAGCCCCTTGACGCCGCCGGCCGCATCGGCGCTCGGCGCCGGCCGCTGCAGCGCAAAGCTGCGCTGCGCCAGCACGCGGTCGCCGCCGCTGCCGCCTCGGATCAGCGTGGCACGCAAGCGCACCAGGCCCACGCTCGAGGCCGGCGACTCGAAGTAGTGGCTGAACTCCTCGAGCGAAACCCGCAGGGTGTCGGGCACCCGGCCTTCGGTGCGCGCGATGGTGGCGCTCTCCTCCGGGCCGAGCACCGTGCGGCGCCTGGCCAGCGCATCGCGCAGCCGCTGGTGCAGCAACTGGGCCGGCGCCAGGCTCCAGCGCGCCTGGCCGTAGGGGCGCAGCTCGTTGGAATCGGCGTAACCCAGTCGATAGAGCAGTTGCGTGCCCTCGAGTCGCGTGCTGGCGTCGATCTCGGCCAGCGCGATCGGCGGCAGTGCCGCGGGGTTCGGCGATGCCGGCGCGGCTGCCGCGAGATTGGGGCCGAAGTCGTAGAGCGTCGCGCGGGCGGGCTTGTCGGGCAGCGCGCCGCAGCCCGTTGCGAGCAGCGCCGCGCCTGCGGCAAGAACGGCAAGGATCGGAAGGCGCCGGGCGGGCGTCCGCGAATGCGGGTGTGCGTTGTTCTTCATGTTCGTCACGATCAAGGGCGCGCGGCCGGTGCGGAAAAGCCGGGCTCGCCGGGCCCCGCCACCACCCCACCGTTGCCGAAGAGCAGCGATTGCGGGTTGTCGTTGATGCTGTCGGCCGTGCGGCCCAGGCGGCGCACCGCCCGCGATGTGTCGTCGGCGACGCGGTTCACGCGCGGCAGGGTGGCGGCGTTGAAGGAATCGACTGCCTGCGCCAGCGCGCGGGTGCCGTCGCTCAGGCGCTCCACCGGGCCGTCCTTGGCGTTCAGGCGGGTCACCGTGGTGTTGGCGTTGTTGGCCACTCGCGAAACGTCGCTGGCGGCGGCCTTCACCGTCCCCATCGTGTCCTTGGTGCGTTCGATCAGCGGCGGCAGCGCTGCCAGCGCCGGGTTGAGCCCGTTCTTGACCGTGTTGTCGAGCGAGCGCGTGAGCTGGTTGGCGCTGGCCGTGGCTTGCGCGATGCTCTCCAGCGCATCGGCGATGCGCTTCTGGTTGGGGTCGCCCAGCAGGGTGTTCGCACGCTTCGTCACTTCCTCGATCTGGCCGATGATGGCCTCGCCGCGCTCCTGCAGCTGGGCCAGCACCGAAGGCTTGAGCGGGATGCGCGGCGGGTCGTCGTTGTTGGGCGACAGCGGCGTCTGGGATTCGCCCTTGTCGTCCAGCGCGATGAAGGCCAGGCCGGTCACGCCCTGGTAGGCCAGGGTGGCGTAGCTGGAGGTGGTGAGCGGCACCCGCTGGTCGACCGTGATGCGCACCCGCACATTGCCCTTGACCTTGGGGTCGAAGTCGATCAGCGACACCTTGCCGACGGCGATGCCGCGGTAGCGCACCATGGCCTGCGGCTGGAGGCCGCTGACGGCGTCGCGCGTGGACAGTTCGTAGACGTTGCGCACCGTGTTGTCGCGCGTGAGCCAGAACACCAGCGCGATCAGCGCAGCGGCCAGGCCGAGCACGAAGGCGCCGGCAGCGATGGCATGGGCCTTGTTTTCCATGGCAGCTACCTTTCAGTGGATGGGACCGGGCGCGCGCCGGGGCGCCCCGCGACGAGCGCCGAGGGCGCGCCTTCGTGCAGGGCCTCCATGGCGCGCTGGCCGCGGCCGCCGAGGAAGTACTCGTGGATGAAGGGATGCGGATAGGCGATCACGTCGCGCGCGGTGCCGGCGACGATCACGCGCTGGTCGGCCAGCACCGCGATGCGGGTGCTCAGGTCGAACAGCGTGTCGAGGTCGTGCGTGACCATCACCACCGTGAGCCCGAGCTCGCGGTGCAGGCCGCGCAACAGGTCGCAAAAGCCGTCGGCGCTCTCGGGGTCCAGCCCCGCGGTGGGTTCGTCGAGCAGCAGCAGGGGCGGGTCCATGATCAGCGCGCGTGCCAGCGCCACGCGCTTGATCATGCCGCCCGACAGGTCCGCCGGGCTCTTGGTCGCTTGCTGCGGCTCCAGGCCGACCATCTGCAGCTTGACCAGCGCGGCGTCGCGGATCAGCTCCTCCGGCAACAGCTTGAGCTCGCGCAGCGGAAAGGCGATGTTGTCGAGCACGCTGAAAGCCGAGAACAGCGCGCCGTGCTGGAACAGCATGCCGACCTGGGCCGCGCCGGTGGCGCTCATGCGCCCGGGCGGGTGGCCGAGCACGGAGACCTCGCCCTTGTCGGGATGCTCCAGGCCGAGGATCTGGCGCAGCAGCACGGTCTTGCCGGTGCCCGAGCCGCCCACCAGCGACAGCACTTCGCCACGGTAAATCGTGAGGTCGAGGTCGCGGTGCACCACCTGGTCGCCGTCGGGCGACTCGAACACGGTCCAGAGCTTGCGGATCTCGACCACCGCTTCGCCGTTGCCGTTGCTTCCATTCATGCCCTGAACCCCACGCCCTTGAAGAGCACCGCGAACAGCGCATCGACCAGGATCACGACCGTGATCGATGCCACCACCGAGGAGGTGGTGCCGCGCCCCAGGCTCTCGGTGTTGGGCTTGACCTTCATGCCGAAGTAGCAGGCGATCAGCGCGATCAGCACGCCGAACACGGCCGACTTGCCCATCGCCAGCCACAGGTTGGCCAGCGGCACCGCGCGCGGCAGCGCCGTCACGAAATAGGCCGGCCCGATGCCGAGCGTGAGATCGGCCGCGATCATGCCGCCGAAGAGCGCCGCCATCGAGGTCCACATGCTGATCAGCGGCATCGCGATGGCCAGCGCGAGCACGCGCGGCATGACCAGGCGGAAGCCGTGCGGGATGCCCATCACGCGCATCGCGTCGAGCTCCTCGGTCACCCGCATCACGCCGATCTGCGCGGTGATGGCCGAGCCCGAGCGGCCGGCGATCAGCACCGCCGCGAGCACCGGCCCCAGTTCGCGGATCAGCGACAGGCCGAGGATGTTGACGATGAAGGCCTCGCCTCCGTACTGGCGCAGCTGCTGCGAGGTCAGGTAGGCCAGCACCACGCCGATCAGCAGGCCCACCAGCGCGGTGATGGGCAGCGCGGTGGCGCCGAAGTGATAGAGGTGGCCGGAGAAGTCACGCCACGGTGCACGATGCGGCGCGCGCAGCAGCTTGCCGATGTCCAGCGTGAGCTGGCCGATCAGGCGCAGGAAGTCGCGCGCCACGAACATGATGCGCGGGCCGATGTGGGCGAAGTCGTGCAGGCGCTCGGCCAGCGTCTTGGCCGGCTCGGCCGGCGGGCGGCAGGTGTATTGCGCCACCTGGTCGAGCACGGCCTTGTGCTGCGATTCCATCTCCAGCCGCGCCGGCCATGCGTGCTGCCAGTGGTTCCACAGCAGCTGGGCACCGATGTGGTCGAGCTGGTCGATCGGGCGCAGGTCCCAGGCCCGGCCGTCCTGCGCCGGTGTGCCCGCAAGGCTCTTCTCGAGCGCATCCCAGCTGGTCCGGGAAGACATGGCCATTGCGGTCCAGCAACCGCTGGCGACCGCCCAGCGACTGCCGGCCTCCTCGCGTTGCTCGACGCGGGGACGCCTGCTGTGCGCGTCTTGCGCGTGAGCGGGCGGCGGCGACTCGATCGGCATGGAGGGTGATTGCTTCTGCAGGGCGGAGATCGCGACATCGTAACCGCGGCGATTGACGCTGCGACGTCCGATCTCCGCGCGGCGGCGTAGGCGGCTGCGCCATGGACTGCCGCGCGGGGCTGCTTTGCGCGGTGTTACCATGGTGACACCATGCCATGATTCACGGAGGCGCCATGTCCACCACCTCCCTCAAGCTGCCCGACGCCTTGAAAGAACGCATTCATCATTTCGCCGCCGAGCGCAGGGTCTCGACGCACGCATTCATGGTGAGCACGCTCGAGAGCGAAATCGAACGACTCGAGGCGCGCGCCGGATTCGAAGCATCGGCCGAAGCCGCGGCCGCGGACATCGACGCCGGCGGACCGGTCTACGACCTGGCCGAGGTGCGACGTCACGTCGAGGCGAAGCTTCGCCCCGGCACATCGAGGTCGAGCAGGCCGCGGGCGCTGAAAGCCGCGAGCGCGAAGTCCGCGACGCGCCGACCGTGAGCCCGATCGTCTTCTCGGCGCAGGCCCTCGCCGATCTCGATCGCCGGACCGGCGTTCCCGCGCAGACCGATGGCGCCGCAGCCATGGCAACCGCAGAGCTCATCTTCGACGCCGCCCTGGTCCTGAAGCGCCACCCGGCGATCGGGCGGCCGACCGCGCGAGGCCTGCGCGAACTGGTGATCTCCCGCGGCCGCACCGGCTACATCGCGCTGTACCGCGAGAACCCCGCCGGCCATCGCATGGAAATCCTCGCCCTTCGCCACCAGCGCGAGGCGGGCTACGGAGGCAGCAAGCAACCATGAGCGACACCACCTTCGACTACGTCATCGTCGGCGCCGGCACCGCCGGCGCGCTGATGGCCAACCGCCTGAGCGCCGACAAAAACCGGCGCGTGCTGCTGATCGAGGCCGGCCGCAAGGACGACTACCACTGGATCCACATCCCGGTGGGCTACCTCTACTGCATCGGCAACCCGCGCACCGACTGGCTCTACACGACCGAGCCCGACGCCGGCCTCAACGGGCGCAGCCTGCGCTATCCGCGCGGCAAGACGCTGGGCGGCTCCTCCTCCATCAACGGCATGATCTACATGCGCGGCCAGTCGCGCGACTACGACCAGTGGGCCGCGCTCACCGGCGACGACACCTGGCGCTGGGACCAGGTGCTGCCGGCCTTCAAGCAGCACGAGGACTTCTATCTCGGCGCCGACGAACTGCACGGCGCCGGCGGCGAGTGGCGGGTCGAGCGCCAGCGCGTTCGCTGGGACGTCCTGGATGCCTTCGCCCAGGCGGCACAGCAGGCCGGCATTCCGCATTCGACGGACTTCAACCGCGGCAGCAACGAGGGCGTGGGCTACTTCCAGGTCAACCAGAAGAACGGCTGGCGCTGGAACACCGCCAAGGCCTTCCTGCGGCCCACCTGCTACGGCCGCCCCAACTTCGAGCTGTGGACGGGCGCGCAGGTGTCGCGCCTGCTGCTCGACACCGGGCCGGACGGCCGCAAGCACTGCAGCGGCGTGCAGGTTTGGGACGGCCACGAGATGGTCGTCGCCCACGCGACGCGCGAGGTGATCGTGTGTGCGGGCAGCATCGGCTCGCCGCAGATCCTGCAGCTCTCGGGCATCGGGCCGGCGGAGCTGCTGCGCCGGCACGGCATCGAGGTGATGCTCGACGCGCCGGGCGTCGGCGCCAACCTGCAAGACCACCTGCAGATCCGCGCCGTCTACAAGATCAAGGACGCGCCCACGCTCAACATGCTGGCTTCGTCCTACTACGGCAAGGCCAGGATCGGCCTCGAATACCTGCTCAAGCGCAGCGGCCCGATGAGCATGGCTCCCTCGCAGCTCGGCGCCTTCACCCGCAGCTCGCCCGAGCACGAATGGCCCAACCTCCAGTACCACGTGCAGCCGCTCTCGCTCGACGCTTTCGGCGAGCCGCTGCACAGCTTTCCGGCCTTTACCGCGAGCGTGTGCAACCTCAACCCGACCAGCCGCGGCACGGTGCAGATCAAGAGCCACCGCTTCTCGGATGCGCCGGCGATCGCACCCTGCTACCTGAGCACCGAGGCGGACCGCAAGGTGGCGGCCGATTCGCTGCGTGTCACGCGCCGTATCACGGCCCAGCCCGCGCTGGCGAAGTACCGGCCCGAAGAATGGAGGCCCGGCCTCCAATATCAGAGCGACGAGGAGCTGGCGCGGCTCGCGGGCGACATCGCCACGACCATCTTCCACCCGGTGGGCACCACCCGGATGGGCGCGGACGGTGATCCGATGGCCGTGCTGGATTCACGACTGCGGGTGCGCGGCATTGCCGGGCTGCGCGTGGTCGATGCGGGCGCCATGCCCGTCATCACCAGCGGCAACACCAACAGCCCCACCTTGATGATTGCGGAGAAGGCGGCCGGCTGGATTCGCGAGGCCGCCGCCGGCTCGTAGCCTCAGCTTGTTTCCGGGTGTTTCAGACGGCGGGTAATCCCCGATGCACTGGCACGGTGCGTCCGCCTAAAGTCCAGCCACTCGCAAACGGGCCTGCCCGCAGCGCGGGGGACCGAGGAGACACTTGCCGAAGAACTAGAACACGCTATAGACAAGGCATCCGCACGAGATGCTGTTTTTTTGATCAAGGCGCCGCTGGTCGGCGCCTTTTCTTTTGCCGATCGGCGCGGCCCCTTCGCCGAGCTCCGCACCGACAGGGCAAAGAGCGCCTCCATCTGGGGCGTGGCCCGCGCGCCACGCCTTACTGAACCAGCTTGCCCCTGGCGCCGAACATCGCGAAGTCCACGTAGTGCGAGGCCGTCTGCCCCCGGGCGCTGAAGTCGAGCACATAGCCGCCGACGTCCACGGCCTTCGCGGAGGCCAGCGCGGCGCCCACGCCGGCCGCGCTGAGGGTGCCGGCGCCCTCCATCACCTTGACCAGCGCCTTGGCGGCGATGAAGCCCTCCATCGAGCGCGCCGAAAGATCCGGGTCCTTCGACGCCTGGCGCAGTTGCAGGTACTCGCGCACCACGGCGCGGTCCCCCTGCTGCGGCAGGACGACCGAGAAGGCGTAGCCGCGCGCCCGTTCGGGCCCGAGCGCCTTGAGCAGCGCGTCGGTGTCGATGATCGAGAGGCCGTAAAGCATGCTGCCGGCATCGCCCGCGGCCGTGTACTGCTTGACGAACTCGATGCCCGCCGCGGTGGTCGCGCCGAGAAACACGACCTGCACCTTGGCCTTGGCGATCTCGGCCACGGCCTTCTCGACCGCCACCGTGTTGCGTGGGTAGCCGGCGCGCACCACCAGTTGCATGCCATGGGCCTTGGCGGCCGCCTCGGCGCCGGCCAGCACATCCTGGCCCAGGCCATCGTCCTGGTAGACCAGTCCCACACGCTGCACGCCGACAGCGGCGAGTTGGCTGAACAGTCGCGCGACCTCGTCGCGATAGCTCGCCTTCACCACGTAGATGCCCGGCGCCTGCGCCACGCTGCTCGCGCCGGAGACGGCGCCGATCATCGCGACACCTTTCTGTGCCAGCACACCGTCCTTGGCGACGGCTTCCAGGTTGGTGGTGCCTACCATTCCCATCAAGGCCACCGGCGATTCGGCGGCGATGATCTCCCGGGTCAGGCGCACGCTCTCCTCCGCCTTCTGCCCGTCGTCGCGGGTCACCAGCTTGAGCGGCCGGCCACGCACGCCGCCCTTGGCATTGATGGCGTCGAAGTACAGCTTCGCGCCGGCGTGGATGGCCCGGCCGGTGACCGCCTGCGGGCCGGTGAACGGCGCGACCTGCCCGACGACGATGGGCTCGGCCGCCGCGCCCCATGAGGCGCTCGCCGACAGAAATGCAGCCGCACAGGCGGCGCGCCAACGCGCGAAGCGGCGCTCGCCTTGGTTCCCGGAGTCCATAAACCCTTTCCGACCTCGTGTTGGATCGATATCGTTGGTAACGATTGTTTACAAAGGGCGCGAGCCTACACGAGGGACTAATCCCCCTCGAACACTCCGGGTTAACCCGCGATGCGGTTCAGGGCGCGGTCGCGGCGCCGCTCACGACGGGCGGCCAGGGCATCTCGCTGGCCACGCGCGGCTTGCCCATGGGCGCGATGGCCTTGCCGACCTGCACGGCCGCCAGGTCCTGCTCGTTGGGGTACTGGTCGGCCAGCCAGTAGTCGAACGCCCGGCGCACGATGGGCGCCGCCGCCGCCGCCCCGAAGCCGGCGTTCTCGACGATGACGGCGATAGCGATCTTCGGCGCCTCGGCCGGCGCGAAGGCCGCGAACAGCGAGTGGTCGCGCTGGTGCTCCTCCAGCGCCTTGGCGTTGTACTTGGTGTTCTGGCCCCACGCCACGGCCTGGGCCGTGCCGGTCTTGCCCGCAGAGGTGTAAGGCGCGCCGGCGAACACGCGCGTGCCGGTGCCGCCCTTGTTCACCGCCACCAGGGCGTTGCGCACCAGGTCGACGTGCTTGCGCTGGTAGCCGAGGCTCTCGCCCGGCGGCTGCACGAGCTCGGTGACCTCGCCGGTGACCGTGTCCTTGACGGCCTTCACCAGGTGCGGCCGGTACTTGGTGCCGCCATTGGCCAGCGTCGCCTGGGCCACGGCCAGCTGCAGCATGGTGAAGTTGTTGTAGCCCTGGCCGATGCCGAGCGACACCGTTTCGCCCGGGTACCACTTCTTCATTTCCGGGCGCTTGTAGGCCTCGCGCTTCCAGGTGGTGCTGGGCAGCAGGCCGCGCACCTCGCCGTGCACGTCGATGCCGGTGATCTGGCCGAAGCCCAGCGGCTTCATGAAGTCGTGGATGGTGTCCACGCCCATCTCGACGGCGAGCGAGTAGAAGTAGGTGTTGCTCGACATCTGGATCGCGCGGTGCATGTCCACGCCGCCCAGGCCGCCCTCGTGACTTCGGAAAGTGTGGCCGCCGAAGGTGTAGAAGCCTGGATCGTTGACCACCACGCTGGGCGCGCGCTTGTTGAGCTGCAGCGCGGCCAGGGCCATGAAGGGCTTGTAGGTGGAGCCCGGCGGGTAGGTGCCGCGCAGCGCGCGGTTCAGGAGCGGCTTGTCGATGGATTCGTTCAGCGCCGCCCAGCTCTCGCCGTCGATGCCCTCGACGAACAGGTTCGGGTCGAAGGTCGGCTTGGAGACGAAGGCCAGGATCTCGCCGGAGTTGGGGTCGATGGCCACCAGGGCGCCGCGGCGCTCGCCGAACATGTCCTCGATCAGCTTCTGCAGCTTGATGTCGATCGAGAGCTGGACGGTGTTGCCCGGCGTCGCCGGGTGGCTGCCCAGGCGGCGCACCGCCCGGCCGCCGGCGGAGGTTTCCATCTGCTCGACGCCGGTGTGGCCGTGCAGCGTCTTCTCGTAGCTCTGCTCGATGCCCAGCTTGCCGATGTAGTCGGTGCCCTTGTAGTTGGCCTGGTCCTCCTCGCTCCACTCCTCGATCGCGGTTTTCTCGCGCTGGTTGATGCGGCCGATGTAGCCGAGCACGTGGGCGGCGAGCTCGCCGTTGGGGTAGTTGCGGAACAGCCGCGCCTTGATCTCGACGCCGGGAAAGCGGTAGCGCTGGGCGGCAAAGCGGGCGACCTCTTCGTCGCTCAGGCGGGTGCGGATCGGAATCGAGTCGAAGCTGCGCGAGTCCTCGCGCAGGCGCTTGAAGCGGCGGCGGTCGCGCTGCGAGACCTCCACCACCTCGCCCAGGCTGTCGATGGTGTCCTCCAGGCTGCCGACCTTGGAGGGCGTGATTTCCAGCGTATAGGCCGAGTAGTTGGAGGCCAGCACGATGCCGTTGCGGTCGAGAATGAGGCCGCGGTTGGGCACCACCGGCACCACCGCCGTCCGGTTGCTCTCGGCCTGCTCCGCCAGGTCTTCGTGCCGCACCACCTGCAGGAAGAAGAGCCGCGCGCACAGCAGCCCGAAGGCGACCAGCACCACCAGGCCGATCACCAGCACGCGGCGCCTGAAGCGCGCGAGGTCGGCGGCAACGTTGCGGAGTTCGGTCATGGCGCGCGAAGCCTACGCTGACCGCCGACGCGGGACAAGGCGGCGGCCGGGCTGTTACAAGGGCCGGTTGGCATCGGGTTCGGGGGCGCGCCGTTGCGGCGCCAGCAGCAGCAGGGTCACGAAAGGCCAGAGGCACGCCTCGACCACCGGCGCCACCAGGAAGCCCCAGCCGGGGAAGATGCCGCCGCCGAGCATGCGGATCGCCACCTCGATCAGATGCGAGATCGCGAACAGCGGCAACACCTGCAGCGCCTGCGAAAGCAGCGGATACCAGAGCAACCGGCGGTGCACCATGATCGCGAAGAAGCCCAGCGTGGTGTAGGACAGGGCATGCTGGCCCAGCAGGGCGGTCTGGTGCACGTCCATCAGCAGGCCGAACATGAAGGCCGCGCCGATGCCGATGCGCGCCGGCTGGTGCACGCTCCAGAAGACGATGGCCAGCGCCAGCAGGTCGGGCAGCCAGGCGGCACGCCCCAGCGGCACCATGTTGATCAGCAGCGCCACGATCAGGCTGGTCCAGAGGAACAAGGGGTTGACCGGCAGCAGCAGCTGCTGGTGGCCGGGGCGCATGATCATGGGGCGCGGCCCTCCTTCTTCTCTGCCTTGGCGGGCTTGTCGGGCTTGTCGGCTTTCCCGGCCTTGTCGCCCTTCGCGCCGGCCTTGTCGGCCTTCTTCTTCGCCGCCACGCTGGTGTCGGCTGCCGCGGGCGGCGCCGGCTTGGGCATCTGATTGGCGGTGGGCGCCAGCACCAGCACATAGCGCGCGGCCGTCACATGGGCCATGGGCAGGCAGTGGATGCGGGCGAAGGCGGAGTCGGCGCGGCGGTCGATGCGGTCGATCTTCGCCACCGGCAGCCCCGGCGGGTAGACGCCGTCGACCCCGCTGGTGGTGAGCAGGTCGCCCTCTTGCACATCGGCGTTGGCGGCCGTGAAGCGCAGCTCCAGCCCGCCGCCATGGGCACTGGCATCGCCGAAGGCCACGCTGCGCGCGCCGGTGCGCACGTTCTGCACCGGGATCGACAGGTCGCGGTCGATCACCAGCGTGATCTCGCTGGTGAAGGGCTGTACCTGCGTGACCTGGCCCACCACACCGTGCTCGTCGATCACCGGCGAGCCGGGTGCGATGCCGTTGGCCAGGCCCTGGTCGATCACCAGCTTGCGGGTATACGGATCGGCCGCGTCGTAGAGCACCTCGGCCGCGCGGCCCGGGGTTTGCGTGATCTGGCGCAACTCGAGCAGCGAGCGCAGCCGGGCGTTCTCCTGCGCGAGGGTGTCGGCCTGGCTCGCGCGCTCGGACTGCAGCGCCAGCGCCTTGCGTGCCTCGGCCTCCTTGGCCTGCGCGGTCTGCAGGTCTTCCAGGTAGCGGCCGCCGCCCAGGGCCAGTTGCACCGGCTTCAGGGCCAGCCACTGGATCGGATAGAGCACCGCCCCGATCCCGGCGCGCAGCGGCTGCACGATGTTGAAGCGGGCATCGGCCACCATCAGGAACAGCGCCAGCGCGCTGAAGAAGATCAGCTTGCTGAGCGCCGAGGGCCCCTGGTTGAACAGGGGCGGCGCAGTGCGGTCGAGGGTGCCGAGCGGCATGCTGCTTTATGCCACGAGCCGAACTGTTGCGGGGGTGCCGCGGGAACGGCCTCGCCCCGTCCTGAGCCCGACGAAGGAGCCTGTCCTGAGCCCGACGAAGGGCCGGGCCGCCGGCGCCGCCCCCGGGGGGAGCGCGACACGGAGTGCGCGCGGCCTGGGGGCGAGCAACATTTATTCGCTGGTGAAGATGCTGCCCAGGCGGTCCATCCGCTCGAGGGCGATGCCGCAGCCGCGCACCACGCAGGTCAAGGGGTCTTCCGCCACCAGGACCGGCAGCCCGGTCTCTTCGGCCAGCAGGCGATCGAGGTCGCGCAGGAGGGCGCCGCCGCCGGTCAGCATCATGCCGCGCTCGGCGATGTCGGCGCCCAGCTCGGGCGGGGTCTGCTCCAGCGCATTCTTGACGGCCGAGACGATGTTGTTGAGCGGATCGGTCAGCGCCTCCAGCACCTCGTTGCTGCTGATGGTGAAGCTGCGCGGCACGCCTTCGCTGAGGTTGCGGCCCTTGACCTCCATCTCCTTGACCTCGGAGCCGGGGTAGGCCGAGCCGATGCTCTTCTTGATGACTTCGGCCGTCGGCTCGCCGATCAGCATGCCGTAGTTGCGGCGGATGTAGTTGATGATGGCCTCGTCGAAGCGGTCGCCGCCGACCCGCACGCTGCCCTTGTAGACCATGCCGCCCAGCGAGATCACGCCCACCTCGGTGGTGCCGCCGCCGATGTCGACCACCATCGAGCCGCTGGCTTCCGACACCGGCAGTCCGGCGCCGATGGCGGCGGCCATGGGCTCCTCGATCAGGTAGACGGAGGTGGCGCCGGCCGCCTCGGCCGCGTCCTTGATGGCGCGGCGCTCGACCTGGGTCGAGCCGCAGGGCACGCAGATGATGATGCGCGGGCTCGGCGTGAGCAGCGAACGCGGGTGCACCATCTTGATGAACTGCTTGATCATCTGCTCGGTGATCACGAAGTCGGCGATCACGCCGTCCTTCATCGGGCGGATGGCCTCGATGTTGCCGGGCACCTTGCCGAGCATGGCCTTGGCTTCGCGGCCCACCGCCTGGATCACCTTCTTGCCGTGCGGCCCGCCCTCGTGGCGGATGGCGACGACCGAGGGCTCGTCGAGCACGATGCCCTTGTTGCGGGCAAAGATCAGGGTGTTGGCGGTGCCGAGGTCGATCGCGAGGTCGGTCGAGAAGTACCGACGGAAAGCTCCGAACATTCTGGAATCCTCTGGAGCACGGCATGCGCGTCGGCATGTCGTCGCCCTCTTGATGGGTCGTTTTTAGACGGGATGGATGGACGTTTTTGCAGCAAATGCCGGCGCGTTCGCGGGGGTTGCGGCAAAGGCGGGATAATACCCGAATCCCCTCCGCATCCCGCCTTCGGCGACCCCCGCCGACGTGCAATTTCCGCCAATTCGGCCACGCGCGGGGCCCTGCTTTTCCATCGCTCATTCCGATGTCCCTCACTTCTTCAGATATCGCGCGCATCGCCTCGCTCGCCCGGCTGGAACTCGCGCCGGACGAGAGCGAACGCATGCTCGGCCAGATCAACGGTTTCTTCGAGCTGGTCGAGCGCATGCGCGCCGTCGACACCACCGGCGTCGAGCCGCTCTCCCACCCGGTGGCGGCCATCCAGGACGTGACGCTGCGACTGGCCGAGGACGTGGCCAGCGAGCCGAACCGGCGCGAGCTCAACCAGCGCAGCGCGCCTGCCGTCGAGAACGGGCTCTTCCTGGTGCCGAGGGTGATCGAATGAGCGGCGAACTGCACCAGATGGGCGTGGCCGAAATGGCCCGCGCCCTGCGCGAGCGCAAGGTCTCGGCGGTCGAGGCTGCGCAGCATCAGCTGGCCCGGATCAGGCAACACCAGGACCTCGGCGCCTTCGTGGCCCTCGACGAGGACCTCGCCCTGGCCCAGGCCCGCGCGGCCGACGCCCATCTCGCCGCCGGCAACGCCCCGCCCCTGGCCGGCGTACCGATTGCGCACAAGGACATCTTCACCACCGCAGACCTGCCCACCACCGCCGGCTCGCGCATTTTGGCCGGCTACCGCTCGCCCTTCGACGCCACCGTGGTGCGCAAGCTGGCCGAGGCCGGCGCCGTCAACCTCGGCAAGCTCAGCTGCGACGAATTCGCGATGGGCTCGTCCAACGAGAACGTGGCCGTGCCTGCCGTGGGCTTCGACCATGCCGTCCCGGTGCGCAACCCCTGGGACGGCGCGCGCATTCCGGGCGGCTCCTCCGGCGGCAGCGCGGTCGCGGTGGCCGCGCGCCTGGTGCCGGCCGCCACCGGCACCGACACCGGCGGCTCGATTCGCCAGCCGGCCTCCTTCTGCGGCGTGACCGGCATCAAGCCCACCTACGGCCGCGCCTCGCGCTACGGCATGGTGGCCTTCGCCTCCAGCCTGGACCAGGCCGGCCCCTTCGCCCGCTCGGCCGAGGACTGCGCCCTGATGCTTTCGGCGCTGTGTGGCCCCGACCCGGAGCGCGATTCGACCTCGCTCGACGCGCCGGCCGAGGACTTCACCCGTGCCCTGGGCGATTCGCTCGAAGGCCTGCGCATCGGCGTGCCGCGCGAGTTCTTGGGCGAGGGCGTGGCGCCGGGCGTGCGCGCCGCCGTCGAGGCCGCGCTGGCCGAGTACGAGAAGCTGGGCGCCCGGCGCGTGGCGGTCACGCTGCCGCGCACCGAGCTCTCCATTCCCGTGTACTACATCATCGCCGCGGCCGAGGCCAGCTCGAACCTGAGCCGCTTCGACGGCGTCAAGTTCGGCCATCGCGCGAAGAACTACCGCGATCTGGCCGACATGTACGCCAAGACGCGCGAGGAAGGCTTCGGCGACGAGGTCAAGCGCCGCATCATGATCGGCACCTATGTGCTGTCGCACGGCTATTACGACGCGTATTACCTGCAGGCGCAGAAGGTGCGCCGCATGATCGCCGACGACTTCCAGCAGGCTTTCGCGCAGTGCGACCTGATCGCCGGCCCGGCCGCGCCGACGGTCGCGTGGAAGCTGGGCGAGCATGGCGGCGATCCGGTGGCCGACTACCTGGCCGACATCTTCACCCTCCCCGCCTCGCTGGCCGGCCTGCCCGGCATGAGCGTGCCGGCGGGCTTCGACGGCGGCATGCCGGTCGGCTTGCAGCTGATCGGCAACTATTTCGGCGAGTCGAAGCTGCTGAACGCCGCGCACCGCTTCCAGCAGGCGACCGACTGGCACCAGCGCACGCCGGAGGGCTTTGAATGAGCTCTCCCCCATGCCTGTTCCCCGAACAAACCGGATTCATTTGAAATGAGTGCTGCCATCTCCTTCGAAAAAGCGCAGGAAGGCCGCCCGACCGGCCCGCTGGTGCAAGGCTACGAGGTCATCATCGGCTTCGAGACGCACGCCCAGCTCTCGACCGCGAGCAAGATCTTCAGCCGCGCCTCCACCGCCTTCGGCGCCGAGCCCAACACCCAGGCCTGCGCCGTCGACCTGGCCCTGCCCGGCACGCTGCCGGTGATGAACAAGGGCGCGGTCGAGCGCGCCATCCGGCTCGGGCTGGCGCTGGGCTCGCACATCGCGCCGCGCAGCGTGTTCGCGCGCAAGAACTACTTCTACCCCGACCTGCCCAAGGGCTACCAGATCAGCCAGTACGAGATCCCGGTCGTGCAGGGCGGCTCGGTGAGCTTCTTCCTCGGTGACGAGAAGAAAACCGTGCGCCTGGTGCGCGCCCACCTGGAAGAAGACGCCGGCAAGTCGCTGCACGAGGACTTCGTCGGCCAGTCGGGCATCGACCTGAACCGCGCGGGCACGCCGCTCCTGGAGATCGTGACCGAGCCCGACATGCGCTCCACCGCCGAGGCCGTGGCCTATGCGCGCGAGCTCCACAAGATCGTCACCTGGATCGGCATCTGCGACGGCAACATGCAGGAAGGCAGCTTCCGCTGCGATGCCAACGTCTCGGTGCGCAGGCCCGGCGCGAAGCTGGGCACGCGGCGCGAGATCAAGAACCTCAACAGCTTCAAGTTCATGCAGCAGGCGATCGACTACGAGATCCGCTGGCAGATCGGCGAGCTGGAAGACGGCCGGGCGATCCAGCAGGCCACCGTGCTGTTCGATCCCGAGACCGGCGAGACCCGCGCCATGCGCACCAAGGAAGACGCGGCCGACTACCGCTACTTCCCCGACCCCGACCTGCCGCCGCTGGCGATCGCGCCGGAATGGATCGAGCGCGTGCGCAGCGAGATGCCCGAGCTGCCGCGCGCCATGGCCGAGCGCTATGTGCGCGAGCATGGCCTGTCGGATTACGACGCCACGCAGCTCACCCAGAGCCCGGCGCTGGCCCGCTACTTCGAGGAGGCCGTGCGCGCGGGCGCCGCGCCCAAGCTCGCGAGCAACTGGATCACCGGCGAAATCGCGCGCCGGCTGAACCTGCAGGACATCGACATCGCCCGGGCGCCGGTCACGGCCGCCCAGCTCGCAGCCCTGCTCGGGCGCATCGGCGACGGCACCGTGTCGAACAACGCCGCGCGCCAGGTCTTCGACGCCCTGTGGACCGGCGAAGGCCGCGAGGTCGACGCGATCATCGACGCCAAGGGCCTGAAGCAGATGAGCGACACCGGCGCGCTCGAGAAGATCGTCGAAGCCGTGCTGGCGGCCAACCAGAAGAACATCGACGAATACCGCGCCGGCAAGGAAAAGGCCTTCAATGCGCTGGTCGGCCAGGTCATGAAGGCCAGCCAGGGCAAGGCGAACCCGGCCCAGGTCAACGCGCTGCTGAAAGCGAAGCTCGGCTAGCGGTCAGCGCGTGGAGGTGGCCGGCGCGTTGCCGGCCCACAGCGGCCGCAGGCGGGTGCGCTCCTCGTCGAAGCGCGCGTTCACGCGCTTCTTCTCGTCGTCCTGGTCGGCGATGAAACGGTTCTGCACCGTCATGCTCTTGCTGTTGTCGTCGAACTTGCGGCGCAGGGAATCGGGAGCCTTGGTCACGTCCTTGGCGTAGAACTCGAGTTCGTCGTCGATCTTGCGACGCTCCTCGGCCAGCTCGCTCAGCCGCTTGCGGGCGGCGTTGATCACCACATCGATCTGCACCAGCGCCTCGGCCCGCTCGCGGTCGTGCGCGGCCGCGTTGGGATAGCGGATCAGCAGCGCGCGTTCACGCCGGCGTTCCTCGAGCAGCCGGGCCGCCTGCAGCTGCGCCTGGCGCTCGCGATCCTCGCGCTCGGCCTGCTCACGCGCCGTGTAGGTGGGTTCGAGCCTGCGCCGCACATTGCCGCTGGGACTGAGCTCGCGCTGCTCGCGGTCGGCGCAGTCGGCGATCGGCCGGTCGGCCGTGATGGTGCGGCCGCGTGCGTCGGTGCAGGTGTAGATGCCGGGACCGGCGGCGGCCTGCTGGGCATGGAGCGCGCCGCCCGCAGTGAGCAGCAGGAGACCCAGGGACCCGATGCGGATGTACTGCATGCGCGCCAATGTCGACCTTTCCGAGGTTGATCAACCCGCGCCGTAGCGCGCCCGATAGTCCAGCACTCCCTGCCGGTGGGCGCTCAGCTCGTCGTCCGCGCGTCCCGACAGATACTGTAACAAGTCGTCAAGCGTGGCGATCGCGACGACCTGCATTCCAAGCTGTTGTCTGACATATTGCACAGCGCTGTGGTCCACGTCGACGCCGTTCTCTGTTGCTTTTTCCTGTCGGTCCAGCGCGATGGCCACGGCATGCGGCGTGGCGCCGGCGCTGCGGATCGCGGCGATCGACTCGCGCACCGCAGTGCCGGCCGACATCACGTCGTCGACGATCAGCACCCGGCCCGAGAGAGGCGCACCGACCAGCGTGCCCCCCTCGCCGTGGTCCTTGGCTTCCTTGCGGTTGTAGGCAAAAGGCACGTTGCGGCCGCGCCGGGCCAGCTCGGCCGCCACCGTGGCGCCCAGCGGAATGCCCTTGTACGCCGGGCCGAAGATCATGTCGAATTCGAGGCCGCTGGCGATCAGCCGGTCTGCATAGAATGCCGCCAGCCGGGCGAGCTTGGCGCCATCGTCGAACAGCCCCGCATTGAAGAAATAGGGGCTCATGCGGCCGGCCTTGGTCTTGAACTGGCCGAAGCGCAGCACCCCGGATTCGAGCGCGAACTGCACGAATTCCTGGGCCAGCGCGCCCACTTCTGTTTTCGCCATCTCATCAGCCATCGGGAACGTCCTCGTGTTCAAACTCACCAGCCTCAACCTCAATGGCCTGCGCTCGGCTGCGACCAAGGGCGTCGCAGACTGGGTGGCCGAACTGGCGCCGGATTGTATTTGCATGCAGGAGATCCGCGTCCAGGCGAGCGACATCGAAGGCCGCTTCGAGGCCATGGCCGGGCTCAAGGGCCACTTCCATTTTGCGGAGAAGAAGGGCTACGCCGGGACTGCGGTTTACACGAAGCACGAGCCCAGCGAGGTGACGGTCGGCTGGGGCGACAAGGAATTCGACGCAGAGGGCCGCTACCTCGAGCTGCGCTTCGATACCCCGCAGCGAAAGCTGTCGGTGATCAGCTGCTATTTCCCGAGCGGCTCCTCGGGCGAGGAGCGGCAGGCAGCGAAGTTCCGCTTCCTGAAGGGCTTCTTCCCGCACCTGATCGCACTCAAGCGCGAGCGCGAATTCGTGCTGTGCGGCGACATCAACATCGCCCACAAGGAAATCGACCTCAAGAACTGGCGCGGCAACCAGAAGAACAGCGGCTTCCTGCCCGAGGAGCGCGCCTGGATGACGCGGCTGCTCGACGAGGGCGCCGAGGGCGCGGGCCTGGTGGACGTCTATCGCATGCTCAAGCCCGACACCACCGACGAGGCCTACACCTGGTGGAGCAATCGCGGCCAGGCCTACGCGAAGAACGTGGGCTGGCGACTGGACTACCACCTGGCCACGCCGGCCATCGCGAAGCTCGCGCGCCGCGAGCAGATCTTCAAGACCATCAAGTTCAGCGACCACGCGCCGATCACGGTCGACTACGACATCACGCTCTGACCTGAGCGGCGTTATCGCGACAGCGCCGGCAGCGCCTTCACGAAGGTCTTGCAGAAGGCCTGCATCGCCTCGGTCTCCTGCACGCCGCGCCGCGTGATCCGGTAGAAGTCCAGTCCCACCTTCGGCTTGACCAGCAGGTCCGTGCGCAAGCGGTGGCGCCGGCAGGCCGCCAGCGCGAAGGTCGGCATCACGGCGCTGCCGAAGCCGGCCTCCACCATCGAGATCAGGGTGCCGAAGAAGTTGAAGGCCGGGCGCTCGGCATCGGCCGCCCCGACGGCTGCCAGGTGGCCGTCGATCAGCTTCTGGATCGGGTTGCCGGGCGGAAGGCCCAGCAGCTGCGCGCCGCGCAGCGAAGACCAGGGGACGCTGCCGATGGGTGGCGCTGGGTCAGCCTCGGAAGGCGCCACGCGCATCAGCTGGAAATGACCCACCGGCATGCGTTCCAGCCCGGCTGCGGCTTTGAAGAAGAAGCCCAGGCCCATGTCGGCCTCGCCCTCCAGCACCATGGCCTCCACGTCGCGCAGGTCGGCATCGAAGAGCTTGAGCTTGATCCGCGGATGGCTTTCGCGAAAACCACCGAAGACCTGCGGCAGCAGGTTCGAGGACACCAGCGGCGTGGCCGCGATGCGCAGCGTCTGGCGTGCCGCGTCGCCCTCGGCACCCAGCCGGCCGGTCACCTCGTCCAGTTCGCCCAGCACGCGCTCCACCACCGGCAGCAGGCGCCGGCCGGCCGTGGTGAGGCTGACCATGCGCGTGGTGCGGTCGAACAGGCGGGCGCCCAGCTGGCGTTCCATTTCGCGCACCAGGGTGCTGAGCCCGGCCTGCGTCATGTGGGCCCGCTCGGCCGCGCGCGTGAAGTTGCCGATGCGCGCCACGTGCAGAAAGGCGCGCATCTGGCGCATGGACAGATTCATGGGAGATCATGATAAATCCATACGACATCTAAATTTCCAATATGAGCTACAGCCCGGTCTAATCCGGTTTTTCCCGTAAAGAGAGACCGGAGACATGAGCGAGACCTCGACCCAAGTGATCGTGCTGGGCGCGGGCATCGGCGGCCTGACCCTGGCGCTGAGCCTGCACCAGGCCGGCATCCCCTGCCGCATCTACGAAGCCGTGCCCGAGCTGAAGCCCCTGGGCGTGGGCATCAACCTGCTGCCGCATGCGGCGCGCGAGCTCGGCGAGCTGGGCTTGTTGCCGGCGCTCGACGCAGTGGGCGTGCGCACGCAGGAGGCGGTGTTCTTCAACTCCCATGGCCAGCTGGTGTTCCGCGAGGCCGCGGGCACCGCCGCGGGCTACGACTGGCCGCAGTACTCGATCCATCGCGGCGACCTGCACACCGTGCTGCTGGATGCGGTGCGCGAACGGCTGGGCGCGGACAGCGTGATCTGCGGCCACCGCTGCGCCGGCGTCGAGCAGGACGCCACCGGCGTGACGGCCCGCTTCACGGCGCCCGACGGCTCGGCGCTGCCCTCTGTGCGCGCCGCCCTGGCGGTGGGCTGCGACGGCATCCACTCGGTGCTGCGCAAGCAGCTCTATCCGAACGAAGGCGCGCCGCGCTACTCGGGCGTCAACATGTGGCGCGGCACCGCGAAGCACAAGCCCTTCCTCTCGGGCGCGAGCATGGTGCGTGCGGGCTGGCTGGACCAGGGCAAGATGGTGATCTATCCCATCCGCAACGACGTCGACGCCGAAGGCAACCAGCTCGTCAACTGGGTGGCCGAGATCCATGCGCCGCAACCCGCGCTGCAGGACTGGAGCCGGCCCGGCCGGCTCGAGGACTTCCTGCCCGCCTTCGAGGACTGGCACTTCGACTGGCTGGACGTGCCGGCGCTGATCCGCTCCTCCGACGCGATCCTCGAATACCCGATGGTCGACCAGGACCCGTTGCCGCGGTGGACCCATGGCCGCCTCACCTTGCTGGGCGACGCTGCGCACCCGATGGTGCCGCGTGGCTCCAACGGCGCGGGCCAGGCCATCATCGATGCGCGCTACCTGGCCGGCGCGCTGCGCCGGCTGGGCGTGGGCACCGAGGCGCTGGAAGACTACGACCGCGTGCGCGTGCAGGCCACCACCAACGTGGTGCTGACCAACCGCAGCAACCCGCCCGATGCCATCCTGCGCGAGGTGTTCCAGCGCACCGGCGGCAAGCGCTTCGAGCGGCTGGAGGACGTCGTCAGCACCGCGGAGCTGCAAGCCATCTCCGACAACTACAAGCGCATCGCGGGCTACGACCCGGCCGCTCTGAAGGCGCGACCTTCCTATCTTTGAAACCACAAGGCCTACGGAGACTAGACATGCGTTCCTTCAAGAAGATCCTCGCCACCCTGCTGCTGGCGGCCAGCGCCGCGGCCGCCCAGGCCTGGCCCGACCAGCCGATCACGCTGGTGGTGCCCTACACGCCCGGCACGGGCATCGACCTGATCGCACGCCAGCTCTCGGCCCGGCTGCCGGCCGTGCTGGGCCAGCCGGTGGTGGTCGACAACGTAGCAGGCGCCAGCGGCAACATCGGCAGCGAGAAAGTGGCGCGCGCCAAGCCCGACGGCTACACGCTGCTGGTGCAGGTCAACACGCTGGTGATGAACAAGAGCCTCTACAAGTCGCTCGCCTATGACCCGCTGAACGACTTCACGCCGGTCTCCCTCACCTCCTGGGGCACGCTACTGCTCGTCACCAACCCGAACGTGCAGAAGACCACGTCGGTGGCGCAGGTGGTGGCCGCGGCCAAGGGCAGCCCCGGCAAGCTCACCTATGCCACGCCCGGCGTCGGCACGCCGCACCACCTGTCGATGGCGATGCTGCTGCAGAGCACCGGCACCGAGATGCTGCACGTGCCCTACAAGGGCACGGCCGGAGCGGTGACCGACCTGCTGGGCGGGCGCATCGACTACATGTTCCTGCCGGTGCACGTGGCGCTGCAGCACATCCAGGCCGGCAAGCTGAAGGCCATCGCGACCGGCAGCGACAAGCGGCTGGCGCAGCTGCCCGACGTGCCGACGCTGGCCGAGGCGGGCATCAAGGGCGGCAATGTCGACATGTGGTACGGCGTGCTGGCCCCCAAGGGCACGCCCGACGCCGTGGTGGCGCGGCTCAACAAGGAGATCGCCGCTGTGCTGAAGCAGCCCGAGGTTGCGACCGCCTTCGAGTCGCAGGGCATGGTGCCGGCGAGTTCGACGCCTGGCGCGTTCAAGGAGCTGATGGCCAAGGACGCGCAGCGCTGGGCGAGCGTCGTTCAACGTGGCGGCATCACCGCAGAGTAAGACTCTCCGTCTTCACTTGCGCATGGCCTGCCGCGCCATGTGCACCTGATGCAGCGTGATCTTGCGCACCTCGGCCTGGCTGGTCTCGATGTGCGCGCGCAGCAGCATTGCGGCCTGCTCGCCGCGGTTGCTGCGGATGGCCTTGAGGATCTTGGCGTGCTCCTCGTAGGTGGCGTCGATGCGCGGCTGTTGGGTGAAGTCGAGCCGCCGGATGATGCGGATGCGCTCGGTCACGTCGCGGTGCACGCGCGCCATCTCGGCATTGCCGGCAGCAGCCACCAGGGCGCAGTGGAATTCCTCGTCCCATTGCGCGACCTGCACGGTGTCTGCACTGCGCTGCGCCGCAGGCACCAGCCAGATGCCGGCCAAGCTGTCGAGCAGGCTGCGATCGACGCGATGGCCGCTCTCGCAGAGGCGATGCACTGCAGTGGTCTCCAGCACCATGCGCAGGTCGTAGAGCTGCTCGAACTGGTCGAAGTCGAAGGGCAGCACGCGCCAGCCGCTGCGGAACAGCACCTCGACGTAGCCCTCCTGCTGCAGCCGGAACAGCGCCTGGCGCACCGGCGTGCGCGAGACGCCCAGGCGTTCGCTGATCTCGCTTTCGGTGAAGCGGTCGCCCGGCACCAGGCTGAACTCGGCAACGTCGCGCTTGAGCTGGGCGTAGACCTCGTCGGCGCGGGTGCGGAATGCCGCATCCTCGGATGCGGGTCGGGCAGGAGCTGTACGGGTCTTGATGGAGGTGGGCACGGCGAAGATGTTAGGGCCTGTCCCGATCACCGAGGGCGGCGAGCAGTTGCCGGCTCGGCGCGGTCCAGCCGACGATGGCGCCCTGGGCGCGGACCATCTCCAGCGCTGCGGCCTTGAAGGCGGGGAAGTAGCTCTCGGTGCAGTCTTCCAGCAAAAGGCTGTCGTAGCCCCGGTCGTTGGCCTCGCGCATGCTGGTCTGCACGCAGACCTCGGTGGTGACGCCCATGAAGACCAGGCTGCGGATGCCTCGCTGCTGCAGCAGGGACTGCAGGCCGGTCGCATAGAAGGCGCCCTTGCCGGGCTTGTCGATCACGATCTCGCCTTCGGTGGGCGCGAGCGCGTCGATGATCTGGTTGCCGGGCTCGCCGGCCACCAGGATGCGGCCCATGGGGCCGGGGTCGCCGATGCGCAGGCTCGGATTGCCCCGATTGCGCTTGGATGGCGGGCAGTCGGCGAGGTCGGGGCGGTGGGCTTCTCTCGTATGGACGACGAGGCCGCCCTTTCCCCGCCAGGCGTGGAGCACCGACTGCGTCGCGGGGACGATGCCCTGGAGCAGCGAGACATCGTTGCCCAGGGTCTCGCCGAAGCCGCCGGGTTCGATGAAGTCGCGTTGCATGTCGATGATGACGAGGGCGGTGCGGGCGATGTCGCACTCGAAGACGAAAGGGTTGGCGTCTATCCGCATGTGGACTCCGGTATTTCTCCAAGGGGACGAATCGGGACCGTCATGCGTGATGCCCCCCGCCCATGTGCGCCCCCAGCACGTGCCGCTGCGCTGCTGCCGCCGCCGTCTCGAACACGATCCGCCCCTCGCTCATCACCACGATCCGGTCCGCCATCTCCAGCAGTTCATCCAGGTCCTCGCTGATCAGCAGCACCGCGCCGCCGCGCGCCCGCACCTGCCGGATGCGGCCATGGATCTCCGCCACGGCCGCGAAGTCCAGCCCGAACACCGGATTGGCGGCGATCAGCACGTTGATCTCTCCAGCCAACTCGCGCGCCAGTACCGCGCGCTGCACATTGCCACCCGAGAGGCTGCGGATCGGCGCGCCCTCGCCGCGGGTCTTCACGCCGTACTCGGCGATCCACTCGCGGGCACGGCTGCGCCAGGCCGCGAAGTTCAGCACGCCGGCGCGCGCCAGCGGCGGCTGGTCGAAGTCGCGCAGCGCCATGTTCTCGGCAACGCTGAGGTCACCCACGCAGGCATTGCGCAGCGGCTCCTCGGGCAGGCTGCGCACCTTCAGGCGGCGGTTCTCCGCGCGGCGCGCGGCATAGGGCTCGCCCATCACTTTCACCTCGCCGCCCAGCCGCGGGCGCTGGCCGACCAGCGCCTCGACCAGCTCGCGCTGGCCGTTGCCGGAGACGCCGGCCACGCCGAGGATCTCGCCTGCGCGCACCGCGAGGCTCAGGTCATGCACGGCCAGCGTGCCGCGGTCCCCCTGCGCGCGCAGGGCATCGACCTGCAGGGCCACGCGGGCATCGGCGCGCATGGCGGGTTGCGCAGGGCCCGCCGGCACGGCGACCGCGCTGTCGCCCTCGGACGGCAGCGCCTCGCCTTCGCCCATCATCGCGGCCGCCAGGCGCGCCGGGTCGGTCTGGTCGACGCGGCCGTGATGCACCGCCTTGCCCCGGCGCAGCACGGTCACGCTGTCGGCATAGGCCGTCACCTCGCGGAACTTGTGGGTGATGATGAGCACCGTGCACAGCCCGCTCTGCGCGAAGGCGCGCACATGGCCCAGCACCTCGTCCGCCTCCTGCGGCGTCAGCACCGAGGTCGGCTCGTCGAGGATCAGGAGGCGCGGCTTCAGGTACAGCTGCTTGAGCAATTCCAGCTTCTGCTTCTCGCCGGCCGCCAGCTCCGAAGGGCGCAGGTCCAGGTTCAGCCGGAAGGGCGTGCTCGCCAGGAATTCCTCGAGCTCGGCGCGCTTGCGCTTCCAGTCGATCACGGCCGGCGTCCGGCCGCCGGCCAGCAGCAGGTTCTCGGCCACCGTCATGCCCGGCGCCAGCGTGAAGTGCTGGTAGACCATGCCGATGCCCAGGGCGCGCGCCACCACCGGATTGGCGATCTCCTGCTCGCGCCCGTCGATCAGGATGCTGCCCTCCTCCGCGCGCTGGTAGCCCGCCACGCACTTGACCAGCGTGCTCTTGCCGGCGCCGTTCTCGCCGAGCAGCGCATGCACGCTGCCGGGCTCGACGCACATGCTCACGCCGTCCATGGCGGTGAAGTCGCCGAAGCGCTTGGTCAGGCGGTAGGTGTCGAGCGCGAGCGCGCCGCCGGCGGCGGGCAAGGCGCCGATGGGCTGCTGCTGCTGGATGGCATCGAGCATGAGCAAGGCTCCCTGCTACATCGCGGCCAGCGCATCGAGCAGCGCGGCCGAGCCGGCATGCGCGCCGAACACGCCGCCTTGCATGGTGATCATCTTCAGCGCCGCGAGATGGTTGCCGTGGTCCGTCGCCGCCGTGCAGTCCGACAGCAGCAGGCATTCGAAGCCGCGGTCGTTGGCGTCGCGCATGGTGGTGTGCACGCAGACGTCGGTGGTGATGCCGGCGAGGACCAGGTTCTCGATGCCGCGCGTGCGCAGCACCAGCTCGAGGTCGGTGGCGTAGAAGGAGCCCTTGCCGGGCTTGTCGATCACCACCTCGCCGGGCAGCGGCGCCAGCGCGGGAATGATCTCCCAGCCCGGCTCGCCGCGCACCAGGATGCGCCCGCACGGGCCGTCGTCGCCGATGCCCACGCCGCCGGCACCGATCTGGCGCGAGCGCCAGCGCTTGTTGGCCGGCAGGTCGGCCAGGTCCGGCCGGTGGCCTTCGCGCGTGTGGATGACGTGGAAGCCCAGCGCGCGCATGCGCGCCATCGTCCGGGCGATGGGCTCGATCGGCGCCTGCACCAGAGACAGGTCGTAGCCCATCACGTCGACATAGCCGCCCTTGCCGCAGAAGTCGGTCTGCATGTCGATCACGATCAGGGCCGTGTTGTCGGGCCGCAGCGCGCCGCTGTACGGCCAGCGATAGGGATTGGCGGAAACGAAGCGTTCAGTGCTCATCGATCGATGCCTCGCATCAACGTGTGGACGACAGCTCGCCGGGGGTGCCGGCGGCCACGCTGCCCGGCTTGCAGGTCAGCACCAGAATGACCAGCGTGAGCACGTAAGGCACCGTGTTGAAGAGGTGGTAGCCCCAGCCCACGCCGATGGATTGCAGCGCCGGCCCGATCGCACCGGCGCCGCCGAAGAGCAGCGCCGCGCCGATGCAGCGCAGCGGGCTCCATCGCGCGAAGATCACCAGCGCCACCGCGATCAGCCCCTGCCCGCTCGAGATGCCCTCGTTCCAGCTGCCCGGGTAGAAGAGCGTGAGCGAGGCGCCGCCCAGCCCCGCGATGAAGCCGCCGGCGGTCGTCGCCGCGATGCGCAGCCGCGTCACCGAATAGCCCAGCGCCCGTGTCGCGTTGGCCGAGTCGCCCGCCATGCGCACCAGCAGGCCGATGCGCGTGCGCGCGAAGGCCCACCACAGGACGATGGCCAACACGATGCCCAGCGGCACCAGCGCATTGACCTGCAGCGCCGAGCGCACCACCGGGTTCTCGCTCCAGTTGCCCAGCGGGATGGCCGGTAGCTGCGGCGCCTGCGGCTGGATCAGCGGCTTGCCCAGGTAGAAGGCGAGCCCGGTGCCGAACAGCATCAGCGCGATGCCGGTCGCCACGTCGTTGACGCGGTCGAGCGAACACAGCAGGCCATGCAGCAGTGCCAGCAGTGCGCCGCAGGTCGCACCGATCAGCACGCCCAGCCAGGCCGAGCCGGTGAGCCAGGCTCCCCCGAAGGAGGCCATTGCCGAGAGCACCAGCACGCCTTCGAGGCCGAGGTTGATGCGGCCCGACTTCTCGGTCAGGCATTCGCCGAGGCTCACGAACAAGAAGGGCGCGCCGACGCGCAAGGCGCCGCCGACGATGCCGGCCACCAGCGCGACCCACTGGTCTGCCGTCATGCGGGCTCCTTGCGCAACTGGGGCTCGGGGGCTGGCGGCATCCGGTTCCGGGCCAAGGCCCTCCAGTCGACCATGCGCAGCCCCTCGCTCGCCAGGATCAGCACGAAGGCCAGCCCCTGCAGCACCAGCACCGAGGCATCCGGCAGGCCCAGGCGCCGCTGCAGCAGGCTGCCGGCCGCGCCGAAGCCGCCGAACAAGATGGCCACCGGGATGACGGCCACCGGGTTGTGCCGCGCAATGAAGGACACCAGGATGCCCGCATAGCCATAGCCGGCGATCAGCGAGGCATTGGCGTTGGTATGGACCGCCGCCACCTCCACCGCGCCTGCCACGCCCGCACAGGCGCCGCCGAGGCCGCAGGCCGCGAGGATCAGCCGGCCGGCAGGCAGCCCCACCAGCTGCGCGGTGCGCGGGTTGCCGCCCACCACCCGCACCGCGAAGCCGGAAACGGTGGCGCGCAGCCAGAGCCCCGAAGCCAGGCAGGCGACGATGCCGATCACCAGGCCCCAATGCACGTCCGAGCCGCCGATGCCGCCGATCGCCAGCCCTTCGGCGAGCGAGCGCGTGGCCGGCTTGTTGAGGCTGGCCGGGTCGCGCAGCGCGCCTTCGACCAGGTGCTTGAAGAGGCCGATCGCCACATAGGCCAGCAGCAGGCTGCTGATGGTCTCGTTGATGCCGCGGTACTGGCGCAGCCAGCCGGCCAGGGCGATCCACAGCGCGCCTGCCACGGCACCGGCGATGCACAGCGCGAGCGAACCGGCGATGTTGGGCGGCAGCGGCAGAACATAAGGCAGGGCCGCGCAGGCCAGGCCGCCGAGCACCACCGCGCCCTCGCCGCCGATGATGACCAGCCCGGCGCGCGCGGGGATCGCGACGCACAGCGCGGTGAGCATCAGCGGCGCGGCGCGCTGCAAGGTGTTCTGCCAGGAGAACCAGTCGCCGAAGGCGCCCTTGAAGAGAATCACCCAGACCTCCAGCGGGCTGGCGCCGGCGAACCAGACGAAGACGCCGAACAGCAGCAGCGCCGCCGCAATGGCGAACACCGGCAGGGCCGCTTCCTTCAATGCGCTGTGCATGTCGGGGCTCGCGATGAAGATCAGCCGACCGAGCCCACCACCCCCTCGACGAGGTAGTTCATCTTTTCCAGTTCGAGGTCCGTCTGCTTGAGCGCCTTGCCCGCCGGAATGACGACCGCGCCCTTGTTGTCCTTCAGCCCGCCCTGGAAGATGTCGAAGCTGCCGGCCAGCATCTTGGCCTTGATGTCCTCCGCGTTTTTCTTCGCGGCATCGCTCACCATCGGCCCGTAGGCCGAGGTCTTCACATAGCCCTCCTTCAACCCGCCGCGCAGGAAGTTGGGATGAGGCTTGCCGGACTGCGCCGCCTCGATGGCGGTCTTGTAGGCGGTGAGCCAGTTCCACTCGGCCCCCGTCAGGTAGGCGTTGGGCGCCAGCTTGGCCTGGCTCGCGTGGTAGCCGCAGACCATCTTGCCGCGCTTGGCGGCGGTCTCGACCACCACCTTGGGCCCATCCACGTGCATGGTGAACACGTCGCAGCCCTGGTCGGCCAGGCTGTTGGTGGCCTCGGCTTCCTTCACGGCCATCGACCAGTCGCCGGTGAAGATCACGCTGCAGGTGATGTTGGGCTTGACCGAGCGCGCGCCCATGGTGAAGGCGTTGATGTTGCGCAGCACCTGCGGGATGGGCTTGGCCGCGACGAAGGCGATCTTGTTGCTCTTGGTCATGTGGCCGGCGATCACGCCGTTGAGATACTGGCATTCGTCGATGTAGCCGAAGAAGCTGCCCACGTTCTTCGGATGCTTGCCCTCGGCCCACAGACCGCCGCAGTGGGAGAAGCGCACGTCGGGGTTCTTGGGCGCGACTGCGAGGATGTGCGGATCGAAGTAGCCGAAGGAGGTGGGAAAGAGCAGCTTGGCGCCGTCCTGCGCGATCATGCCGGTCATGGTCTTCTGCACGGCCGCGGTCTCGGGCACGTTCTCTTCTTCCACCAGCTTGATGCCCGGCAGCTTCTTGAGCTCGGCCGCGGCCTGCGCGTGCGCCTGGTTGTAGCCGTAGTCGTCGCGCGGGCCGACGTAGATCACGCCCACCGTCAGCGGCTTCTGCGCCTGGGCCAGCGCGCTCCAGCCGCCAAGGGTGGTGGCCGACGCGAGCGCGGCGAGGGACTTGAGGGAATCGCGGCGGTTGAACTGGCTCATGGTGTGCTCCAAGTGGTGAGGGGTGGCTGGGGATTCGGAGAAGCGCTTCAGGCGAGCAGGCTCACGTGGGCGGCGACCACGCGCCAGCCCTGATCGGTGCGCATCCAGGTCTGGCTCTGGCGCCCGGTCTTCGTGCCGCCTTCGCGGCGGAACTCGCAATTGGCGGTGGCGAAGTCGCGGCCGTAGCTGGTGATCACGGTGCGCAGCAGCTCGCGCGCCAGGCCCTGCGCAGGGCGCGATGCACGGAAGGCCTGGATGGCCTGGTAGCCGTAGAGGTTCTCGGTGGCGCCGTAGCGCAGTGTCAGCGGGCTGTTCCAGAACAGTTCGTCGAGCACCTCGACCTTGTTGTGAACGAGCGCATCCTCGTAGCGCGCGAAGGCGGCGGTGACTTCGGCCAGCACATCGGGGAGGTTGATCTCGGGTGTCGCCATGGGCTCGCTCATCCCAGCCTGGCGACCGGCGCTTGCACCACGCCGGCCGATTCGAGGGCCGCGGCCACGCGCAGCACCAGGTCCTCGCGCCAGGGCGCGCCGATGACCTGCACGCCGATGGGCAGGCGCGCATGCGCGCCCCACACCGGCACCGCACAGACCGGCAGGCCGACGCACGAGATCGGCTGGGTCAGCACGCCCATGTTGGCGCGCAGCGGCAGGCGCTGGCCGTTGAACTCGATCCACTCCGCGCCGATCGGCGTCGCGGCACAAGGCGTGGCCGCGGCCAGCAGGATGTCGAAGCGCTCGAACACGCGTGCCACCTGCTGCGCGTAGAGCCGGCGCACGCGCTGCGCGCGCGCCACCCAGGCCGCCGGCAGCAGCGCGCCGGCCAGGAAGCGGTCGCGCGACAGCGGCTCGAAGTCCTGCGGGCGCCTGCGCAAGTCGTCCAGGTGCAGTGCCGCGCCCTCGGCGTTGGTGATGAGGAAGGCGGCGGCACGCCCGGCCTCCACCATCGGCAGCTCGACGGTGCGGACCGCGCCCAGCGCCACCGCCACGGCATCGACCGCGGCCAGCGCTTCGGGGAGGGCGCGCTGCCGGAACCAGCCGCCCAGCACGCCGATGCGCAGGCCCTGCACGCCGCGCGAGAGCGAGGTGACGACCGCCTCGACGGGGCGCTGCGCGCAGCCGGGATCGCGCGGGGCCAGGCGCTCCGGACCTTGCATCGCGTCGTAGGCCAGGGCCAGGTCGCGCGCCGTGCGCGCGAAGGGGCCGAGGTGGTCGAGGCTGGAGACGAAGGGGTAGCTGCCGGTGCGCGGCAGCCGGCCGAAGGTGGGCTTGAGCCCGAACACGCCATTGAGCGAGGCCGGCACTCGGATCGAGCCGTTGGTGTCGGAGCCCAGCGCCAGCGGCACCTGGCCGGCCGCCACCGCGGCCCCCGAGCCGCCCGAGGAGCCACCTGCGATGCGATCCAGGTCGTGCGGGTTGTGGGTGGCTCCGACATGGCTGTTCTCGGTCGTGAAGCCATAGGCGTACTCGTCCATGTTGAGCGCGCCCACCAGCACCGCGCCGGCACTCTCGAGGCGGCGCACCAGCGTGGCATCGCTGCGCGCCGGCTCGCGTTCGCGCTCGATCTTCGAGCCGGCCAAGGTGGGCAGGCCGGCGATGTCGAACAGGTTCTTGACCGCGAAGGGCACGCCCAGGAGCGGCAGTTCGCGCGTTCGCACGCCGTGCTCGGAAGCCAGAGAGGCGTCGACCTGGCGGGCGCGCCGCAGGGCACGCTCGCGAACCACATCGGTGAAGGCATTGACGCGCGCGTCGGTGGCGGCAATGCGCTCGAGGCTGGCCTGCACCAGCGCGACCGCGCTCACGGCGCCCGAGCGCACGGCCTGCGCCATCGCCGCGGCATCCTGCAACAGCAGCGCGGCCGGCGTCATTCGCGCAGCTCCGACGGGGGCACGGGCGAGAAGTGCACCGCCGTCTCGTCGTGCAGACCGAGCGGCACGGCCTCGACGATGGCCGCGAATTCGTCCGCGAGCGCAAAGTAGCGCAGCACGCCTGCGCGGTGGTCCGGCTGCAAGCGCAGGTCCAGCGCGGCTGCGGCGGCATCGACAAAGGCCTCGATCTGCTTCGGTGTCATGGCGCTCCTCTCGTCTCGTTGGCATCACCTACGCGAGGACCGTGCCAGGAACATTGCGGAGCCGATTTGCCGGGCCGATGGCGTTGCCCGCGGCAGCAACGCGTGCGCGAAGCCTGGAGCCGAGCTCATCTCTTCACTTCTCGCTGGAAGATCTCGAGGCTCAGCTTCTTCGTCGCGATGAAGCTGGGGGCGCTCAGCGTCTCGAGCGTGCGCGGCCGGGCATCGCCGTACTCGAGGATCTCGGCCACCCGGGTCGGCCGCTTGGTGAGCAGCAGCACCCGGTCGGCCAGGTAGACCGCCTCCTCCAGGTCGTGCGAGACCAGCAGCATGGTGGTGCCGGTCTGCAAAAAGACTTCCTGCAGCTTCTCGCGGATGAACAGCGTCATTTCGAAGTCGAGTGCCGAGAAGGGCTCGTCGAGGAACAGCACCTCCGGGTTCGGTGCCAGCGCCCGCATGATCGAGGCGGTCTGCTGCTGACCGCCCGAGAGCTCGTAGGGGTAGCGGTGCAGGTCGAACTTGACGTCGAAGGAGGCCACCAGCTCCGCCATGCGGCGGTCGACTTCCGCCTTGGAGCGCCCTTCCAGCTTCAGCGGATAGGCGATGTTGTCGATGGTGCGCATCCACGGGAACATCGCCTCGCGGTAGTTCTGGAACACGTAGCCGATCTTGGTGTCCTTCAGCGACTTGCCGTCGAACAGGATCTCGCCCGCATCGATGGGGATCAGTCCCGCGATCATGTTGATCAGCGTGGACTTGCCGCAGCCGTTGGGGCCGAAGACAGAGACGATGCGGTTCTTCGGGATGTCGAGGTCGAAGTTCTCGTACAGCGGCCAGCCGGCGAAGTACTTGGTGAGGCCACGGATGGTGATGTGCGTGCCGGCCGGGCCGGGCTGAAAGGCGGGCGTGGGCACGTCGGCGTAGACGGGGCCGTTGATGACGGTGTCGTTGACGGCTCTCATCGTCCGCTCCAATGCACGATGCGGCGCTCCGCCAGCAGGAAAAGGATGTTGAGCGCATAGCCCAGCGCCCCGGCCGCCAGGATGGCCGCATACATGCTCTTGACGTTGAGCACCTGCTGCGCGTCGATGATGCGGTGGCCCAGGCCGTTGTCGGAGCCGATGAACATCTCGGCCACGATGACGATCACCAGCGCCATCGAGACCGCCGAGCGCAGGCCCACGAAAGAAGGCTGCAGGCTCTCCCACACCAGCACGTCCTTGAAGATCTGCCAGCGCGAGGCCCCCATGACCCGCGCCGCCATCACGCGCTGCTTGCGCGCGTTGATCACGCCGTAGGCGCTGTTGAAGACGACGATCAGCAGGGCCCCGAAGGCCGCGATCGCCACCTTGTTGATGTCCGACACGCCGAAGATCAGCAGGAACAGCGGGATCAGCGCCGACGAGGGCGTGGAGCGGAAGAAGTCGATCAGGAACTCGACGCTGCGATACGCGCGCTCGTTGCTGCCCAGCAGCACACCCAGCGGCACGCCGATGGCCGCGGCGATCAGGAAGGCCTGCAGGGTGCGCCAGACCGTGACCGCGAAGTCGGTGAGCAAGGGCCCGCCCGCGAGGCCGGTGATCAGCGCGGCGAGCGTGTCAGCCGGCGTCGGCAGCAGGATGGGCTTGATGAAGCCCAGGCGCACCACCAGGTCCCAGACGATGAAGAGCACGATGGGGCCGATGGCCGGCAGCCACGGGGACCAGGATGACTTCTTCGTTGCCGCCGGCGCGGGGGCGCCGCCGGCGGGCGGCGACCAGGGCGTGCCGGCTGCGGGACCGGGGTTCGCGTCGGCCATGTTCAGCCCCGGTAGATCAACCCGTCCACCGACACCTTCTTCTCGAAGATGCCCTTCTCGGTGAACAGGTCGTAGAACTTCTGGAAATGGGCCAGGTCGCTGGGCTTGAACTCGTTGTAGAGCATGTAGGAGGCCAGCGGCACCTCGGCGGTGAGCGCGCCCTCGATCGCGGTGTAGCCTTTCATGTGCGTGCGCGCCTCTTCCGGCTTGGTGCGCACCAGGTCGACGCCGCGCGCATAGGCGGCGATGAACTTCTTCGCCGCCTCGGGGTTCTTCTTGATGAACTCGCTCGTGAGGCTCGCGGCGCCGCCGTGCCAGGGCGCCATCGGGTCGCCGAGGATGTACTTGGCGACGACGCCGGCCTCCAGCACGCGGGTGGTGCCGTTCATGCGGCCCACGGTGCCCGTGGGCTCGAGGGTGTAGCAGGCGTCGACCTGGCCCGCCACCAGTGCGGCCACGTGCTGGCCGATCGGCAGCTCCGACACCGCGGCGCCCGTGGCGCCGGCGCGCTCCAGCATGGTCTTGCACAGCGTCATGTTCTGGATGCCGGGGCCGGAGGCCACCTTCTTGCCCTTGAGCTCGGCCATGCTCTTGACCGGGCTGTCCTTGGCGACGATGAATTCGTCGAGCACGAACTTGGCATTGCTCGGGTTGGTGCAGAAGATCTTGAAGAGCCCCGGCTGCGCGATCTCGCCGATGGCCAGGTTGGCCGAGCCGGTGCCGTTGGAGCTGCCGTCGGAGCGGCCCGAGAGCATCGCCTCCATGACCTGCTGCGCGCCGGCGAACTTGAGCGGCTCCACTTCGAGCCCGGCTTCCTTGAAGTAGCCGCGGTCCACCGAGGCGAAGAATGGCAGGCCGGCGGCCACCGGCCAGTAGCCGATGCGGATCTTGGGTGCGGCCTGGGCCAGCACTGCCGGGGCGGCCAGGGCGGCGATGCCTGCCGCGCCGGCTTGCAGCACGCGTCGCCGCGAAGTGCCGGCGGTCGGTCGGGGTGTGCTCATGAGGGAACTCCTTGTGAAGCTTGACGGGATTCGATGTAGCGGCGCCAGCCGCCCAGATGCGTGATGTCCTCGGCGCCCTCGAGCGCCAGCGCTTCGCAGAGAAAGCCCTGCACGCTGCTGCCATCGGCCAGGCCGAGCGTGCCGATGCCCAGCGGTGCGGGAATCAGCGAGACGAAGCTGCCGTAGTGCGCGAGCGGCATCTGCCAGACCTCGATCGCGATCGCCGCGCCTTGCCCCGGCGCCACGCGCACCAGCCCGGGCTTGGGCGGCACCGCGCCGGGCAGCGCATAGAGCCGGTACTGCGGCGCGGTGGAGGTCCGGGCCAGCAGCGTGGCGCCGCGCTCGACGAGCTGGCCGTTCAAGGGCATGCCCGACAAATGGGCGCCGACGACGGCGACTTTCACCAGCGGCTCGGGCCCTGCCAGCGGCAGCGCTTCGGGCGCCGGCAACGGTCGGCCCGTGGCGCCCTGGGGCAGGCCGGTGGCGTGGTGGAAGCGCTGGCCCAGTTCGGCCAGTTGCAGATCGCTGCCGCAGGGCCCGATCAGCGTGATGCCGAAAGGCAGCCCGTCTTCGCGCAGGCTGGCGGGCACCGAGAGGGCCGCATAGTCGAGGAGGTTGACGAAGTTGGTGTATTCGCCGAGGTTGCGATTGAGCGCGACCGGTGCCGCGCGCATCGCCTCGACCGTGTAATGCGCGGGCGCGGTGGGCACCAGCAGCAGGTCGATGTCCCCCCACATCGTGGCCGCGCGCTGGCCCAGTGCCTGGAGCCTTGCGCGGGCATCGACGAAGTCCGCTGCGCTGTAGCGCCGGCCGGCGGCCAGGATGCTGCGCACCGGCTCGATGACCGCCTCCTCGTTGCCGTCGAAGAAGCTGCGCACGGCGGCATAGCGCTCGGCCACCAGCGCGCTGTCGTAGAGCAGCGCCGCCGCCTCGGCGAGCGGCGCGTAGTCGACATCGACGGGCGTGCCGCCGAGGGCCCGCATCTGCGCAAGCGAACGCTCGAAGGCCGCGGCCGACAGCGCATCGCCGAAGAAGCGTGGCGCGCTCGGCACGCCGAAACGAAAGCGCGCAGGCAGCGCTCGCGTGGCGAGCGCGAGGCGGCGCGCGTAGGGGTCTTCGGCATCGAAGCCCATCGCGGCCTGCAGCACACGCACCGCCAGGCCCACGGTCGGCGCGAAGATCGACACGCAGTCGACGCTCTGCGCGGCCGGCACCACGCCGCGCGCGCTGATCAGGCCGCGCGAGGGCTTGAGGCCGACGATGTTGTTGAGCCCGGCCGGGACGCGGCCCGAGCCCGCCGTGTCCGTCCCGAGCGCGAAGTCCACCTCGCCTGTGGCGACCGCGTAGGCCGAGCCGGAGCTCGATCCACCGCTCACATAGCCCGCATCGAAGCTGTTGGGCACGGCGCCGTAGGGCGAGCGCGTTCCGTTGAGGCCGCAAGCGAACTGATCCAGATTGGTCTTGCCGACCAGGCTTGCACCGGCATCGAGCAGCCGCTGCACCACATGCGCGTGCGCGGCCGGCGTGCGCGCAAAGGCCGGGCAGGCGGCAGTGGTCGGGACACCGGCGACGTCGATGTTGTCCTTGGCCGCGAAGCGCAGCCCGGCGAGCGGGCCGTGCAGGGCGCCTGCCAGCGGCGGATCGATGCGCGCGATCCAGGCCAGCGCGGCAGCCGCTTCACCGTCCGTTGCCGGTGCCTTGCCGCGAGGCGAAGCTGTTTCATGCACCATCATCAAGCATCCTGTCTTGTGTACAAGATGAGATGCAAGGTGTGTGCCAACGGGATCGGGGCCGAAAATCGGCCCCGCGGTAGGCGGGCTACTTCGTGAATACGGGCTTGTGCGTGCAGCCGGGCCGAGCCGGGCCCGCATGTGCGGCTCGGTCGGCAGGCCGTGGCGACTACATGAGCGCGAGCCTGGGGGAGCGCTTGACTTCGCCTGGGTGCACGCCCGCAGGGTGCTCGATCGCGAGGACGATCGCGTCCGCGATGGCCTCGGGAGAGATGGCGATGTGCCGCCGGCCGCTCATCCACTCACGCGTGCAGATCGCCGGGGCGGGCGAGCCCGCATGGAGGATCACATCGACGCGGCCGAAGACCTCCGTGGCTTCGTCGATGAAGCATTGCATGCTCTTGGGTTGCGTGACGTCGAGCGCCTGGTAGTGCGCCGAGCCGCCGGCCTCGACGATCTCGCGGGCGAGCGCATACAGCCGTCCGATCCCGAGCGCGCCCAGCATCACCTTGGCACCGCGCCCGGCCAGCAGCCTGGCGGCGGCCGCACCGACCTCGCTGCTGGCGCCCGTGATGGCGACGACTTGTTCCTGGATTCCCGGCATGCTGCGCTCCTTGATGAAGGCCCCCGGCGCAAGTGCGGCGAGGCCAGGAACGAAGTCTAGGAACGAGGCGGCTGCAGGCGGTAGCCGATTCGGGGGCGCTTCTTGCCCGATCCTGCAAAGGCGAAGTGGGAAGCCCGGGAACGCGATCTAGCTCCGCTTCGCTGCGCGATACAGCCCTTCGACCTTGGGCACGTTGGCCTCGAGCTTGGCGATGCGATCCGGCCCGCTCGGGTGCGTCGACAGGAAGCTCAGCCCGCCCTGGTTCTTGGAGGCCTGGCCCATCTTCTTCCACAGCGAGACCGCGGCCTGCGGGTCGTAGCCGCCGCGCGCGGCCAATTCGAGCCCGACCAGGTCGGCATCGGTCTCGTCGCTGCGGCTGAACTTGAGGGTGAGCAGCTGCGTGCCGGCCCGCGCGGCCAGGTCGCCGGCCTGGCCCAGGCCCAGCAGCTGGGCGCCGATCGACAGCGCCGCGCCGGTGCCGGCGCTCTTGGCCAGGCGCGCACGCGCATGCTCGCGCAGCGCATGCGCCATCTCGTGGCCCATGACCATTGCGACCTCGTCGTCCGTGAGCTTGAGCTGGTCGAGGATGCCGGTAAAAAAGGCGATCTTGCCGCCCGGCATGCAGAAGGCGTTGATCTGCTTGCTGCCGATCAGGTTGATCTCCCACTTCCAGCGCGCGGCACGCTCGTTCCACCGGGCCGCGAAAGGAATGATGCGGGCCGCGACCGTGCGCAGGCGCTGCAGCTGCGGATTGCCCTCGCCGGCCAGTGCGCCCTTGGCCTGGGCCTGCTTCAGCAGCTCGCCGTACTGCTGCACGCCGGCCTGCTCGACGTTCTCGGCCGGCACCAGGTTGCGCGCCACCGAGGACTTGCCGACCTCCACCTGGGCCAGCGCCGGCGTGGCCGCAGCGGCGGCGGCCGCCAAGAGAAAGGCACGCCGACCCTGCAAGGGGCCGGAGCGGGAGGGGCAGTGCAGGCACATGCGGGAATAATAAGAGAGCCTCAAAGACCTTCCTTCATGCCCCTACCCCCGGCTGACCAGACTCCCCCCGCCCTGCCCTGGCGCGATGCGCTCAAGGTGTACCTCGAACCCGCGACCCTGCGCATGCTCGCGCTGGGCTTCTCCGCGGGGCTGCCCCTGCTGCTGGTGCTGGGCACGCTCAGCTTCCGGCTGCGCGAGGCCGGCATCGACCGCACCACCATCGGCTACCTGAGCTGGGTGGGGCTCGCCTACGGCTTCAAGTGGGTGTGGGCGCCGCTGGTGGATCGGCTGCCGGTGCCGCCGCTGACCACGCTGCTCGGCCGGCGCCGCGGCTGGCTGCTGCTGGCGCAGCTGACCGTCATGGCCGGGCTGGTGGGCATGGCCTTCAACGATCCGCGGGCCGGGCTCGCGCCGCTGGTGTGGTGCGCCCTGCTGGTGGCCTTCGGCTCGGCCACGCAGGACATCGCGCTGGATGCCTTCCGCATCGAATCGGCGGCCACGCGCAAGCAGGCCGCGCTGGCGGCGGCCTATCAAACCGGCTACCGGCTCGCGATGATCTGGGCCGGCGCCGGCGTGCTGTGGATCGCGGCCTGGGCCGAGCTCGCCGGCAGCGCCGGCTACCAGGACGGCGCCTGGAAGACGGCCTACCTCGCGATGGCCGCCTCGATGGCGGTGGGCGTGCTGACGGTGCTGCTCTCGCCCGAGCCGGCGCGCGTGGCGCTGCCGAAGGCGAAGAACGCGGCCGAATGGCTGGAGGGGGTGCTCATCGAGCCCTTCGCCGACTTCTTCCGCCGCTACCGCTGGCAGGCGGCGCTGATCCTGGCGCTGATCGCCGTCTACCGCATCAGCGACGTGGTGATGGGCATCATGGCCAACCCCTTCTACGTCGACATGGGCTTCACCAAGGACGAGGTGGCCACCGTCAGCAAGATCTACGGCGTGGTGATGACGCTGGCGGGCGCCTTCGTGGGTGGGGTGCTCTCGATGCGGCTGGGCGTGATGCGGGTGCTGATGCTGGGCGCGGTGCTGAGCGCGGCCAGCAACCTGCTGTTCGCCGGGCTGGCCTCGCGCGGGCACGACCTGACGGCGCTGGTGCTGGTGGTCTCGGCCGACAACCTGGCGGGGGGCATCGCCTCGGCCGCCTTCATCGCGTACCTGTCGAGCCTGACCAACGTCAGCTACTCCGCCACGCAGTACGCGCTGTTCAGTTCGCTGATGCTGCTGCTGCCCAAGTTCATCGCGGGGTATTCCGGCGCCTTCGTGGACGCCTACGGCTACCACGCCTTCTTCACCGCCACGGCGGCGCTGGGTGTGCCGGTGCTGCTGCTGGTGGGGCTGGCGGCGAGAAAGGTACAAGCGCAGCGGGCTGGCATAAGCTCCGCAATGGCGCCATAATGGCTCCATTTTGGAGACAATCATGGCAAATCTCTCGGTCAAGGATGTGCCCGACAGCGTGGCTGAGCGGCTGCGGCAACGCGCGGCGCGCAACCACCGCTCCCTGCAGGGCGAGTTGATGGCCATCATCGAGCAGGCCGCCTTCGAGTCGGAGCCAATCCCGGCACCCGCTCCGCGGCCAGCCATCGTCGGCGCAGGCTGGGGCGGTCGACCGATCTTTCGCCGCGGCAGCAAGACCATTGAGCAGATCGCGGCCGAGCACCGGGGGCGCTTCCCGAAACCCGTTCGGGGCGGCCCCGACGCGGTCGACATCATTCGGGCCGAGCGCGACGCCCGATGAGCACACCGGCCCCGGCCTTCTACGTCGCCGAGCCGCCGGCCGCTTTCAGCGTGCGCCCGCCGATCGTGGTGGATTGCAGCGCACTGAGCGCCATCCTCTTCGACGAGCCGGCGCGCGACGAAGCCCTGGCGCGGCTGGTCGGCCGAAGCCTGCACGCACCCAACCTGCTCGACCACGAGATCGTGAGCGTGGCTCTCAAGAAGGGGCAAAAAGGCGGGCCGGCCGAGGCGTTCGCGCAGGCGCTGCGCGACTACGCCGCCTCCGACATCGACCTTCATCCCGTCGACCTGGTTGCCCAGTACGAGCTGGCGGCACGCTACGGGCTCTCCGCCTACGACGCCGCCTATCTCTGGCTGGCCGCCGAGCTCCGGGCGCCGCTCGCCACTTTCGACCGCCGGCTCGCCGAGGCGGCCCAGGCGCACCTGGGCACCTTGTCCTGACAGCGCCGTAGGACATTCACGCCCCGCGATCGGCGAAGTAGCTGGTAGGCTGTAACGCTTTTCACGTCCTGCATCAACGCTTACCGTGCTGCCCTCCCGCATCCCTCCTCTCCAGATCAGCGCCTTCACCGCAACCTCGGCCGTGGGTGTCGGCAAGGACCCTCTGCTCAGCGCGCTCGAACAATCGAAAAGCGGCCTGCGCGCCAACGACTTCGGCGCCACGCCGCTGCCCACCTGGATCGGCCGCGTCGACGGCCTCGAAGAAGCGAACCTGCCCGAAGACCTGGCGTCCTGGGACTGCCGCAACAACCGCCTGGCCTGGCTCGGGCTGCAGGCAGACGGCTTCATCGAGGCGGTGGCGGCCGCGCGCAAGCGCTACGGGCCGGCACGCATCGCCTTGATCCTGGGCACCTCCACCTCGAGCATCGGAGAGACCGAGCTGGCCTACACGCAACTCGACGCAGACGGCAGTTTCCCCGAGGATCAGCGCCGGCCGCGCGTCCACACGCCGCACTCGCTCTCGATGTTCGTGCAGGAAGCGCTGGGCCTCGAAGGGCCGGCCGAAACCATCTCCACGGCCTGCTCCTCCAGCGCCAAGGTCTTCGCCTCGGCGGAGCGGCTGATCCGCCTGGGCCTGGTCGACGCGGCCGTGGTGGGCGGGGTCGACACGCTGTGCGGCAGCGTGCTGTTCGGTTTCAACTCGCTCGAGCTGGTCTCGCCCGAGCCCTGCCGCCCCTTCGACGCCGAGCGCAGCGGCATCAGCCTGGGCGAGGCGGCGGGCTTCGCGCTGCTGGAGCGCGGCCCGGGCCGGCTCGAGCTGCTGGGCTACGGCGAGGCGAGCGACGCCCACCACATGTCCACCCCCCACCCCGAAGGCCTGGGCGCAGAGCGGGCGCTCGACGACGCGCTGGCGCGCGCCGGCCTGGCGGCCGAGGCCATCGACTACATCAACATGCACGGCACGGCCAGCGCCAAGAACGACGAGGTCGAGGGCGCGCTGGTGGCCCGGCGCTTTCCGCCGGGCACCCATGCCAGCTCGACCAAGGGCTTCACCGGCCACACGCTGGGCGCGGCCGGCATCGTCGAGGCGGTGATCAGCCTGCTGGCGATCGAGCGCGGGCTGATGCCGGGCACCGTCAACACCACCGTGCCCGATCCCGGCTGCGGTCCGCAGATCCGGCTGCAGCCGGCGCACGGCGAGGTGCGCTACGCGCTCTCCAATTCCTTCGGCTTCGGCGGCAACAACTGCGCGCTGGTGTTCGGCAAGGGGGCGGCAGCATGAGACGCCCGGCCGCACCCGACTCGAACAGCACCGCAGCGCGCAGCACGGAGGTGGCCTTATGAGCGCGAGGATGCCCACGCTGTTCATCGAAGGCCCGGCCTTCTGGGCCGCCACGCTGCCCGGCTGGCACAGCGCCCGCGCGGTGTTCCGCGGCGAGGCGGCGCCGGCCGATCCACCGGCCAAGCGGCCCTCGCCCCAGATGCTGGCGCCGGCCGAACGGCGGCGCGCCCCCGACACGGTCGCGCTCGCGCTCGAAGTCGCGGCCGCCGCGGTCGAGGCCTCGGGCCGCGCGGCGAAGGACCTGCCCTGCGTGTTCGCCTCGGCGCATGGCGACCTGGGCATCAACGACTACATGTCCGCCACGCTCGCGAGCGACCCCAAGCTGCTGTCGCCGATCAAGTTCCACAACTCGGTGCACAACGCCGCGGTCGGCTACTGGACCATCGGGACCGGCTGCACGGCCGCGAGCAATTCGCTGGCGGCCTACGAGCACAGCTTCGCGGCCGGCCTGCTGGAAGCCGCGACGCAATGCGCTGCCGACCGGCAGGCGGTGCTGCTGGCCGGCTTCGACATCCCGTCGGTCGGCGCACTGGGCTCGGTGGTCAAGAGCCGCGAACTGCTGGCCGTGGCCCTGGTGATCGCGCCCGCGCGCAGCGAGCGCACGGTGGCCGCCATCGAGTGGTCGCTGGTCGCGGGCGAGCCGGCGCCGCAGCGCCCGCTGTCGGATGCAGCGGCGGCGCTGAAGGCCAACGCGATGGCCGACGCGCTGCCCTTCTACGAAGCGCTGGCACGCGCCGAAGCGGAATCGCTCGATCTGCCGCTGGGCACCCGCCTGGCGCTGCGGCTGCGGCTGGAGCCGCAGGGCTGATCGGGCCATGAACACGAAGCTCTCCCACCACGATGTCGTCATCATGGGCGGAGGGCTCGGGGGGCTCACGCTCGCGCTGCAGCTCAAGCGGCGCTTCGAGGACATCGACGTGCTGGTGCTGGAGCGCCGCCCCCATCCGGTGCCGCATGCCGCGCACAAGGTCGGCGAGTCCTCGGTGGAGATCGGCGCGCACTACTTCGACACGGTGCTGGGCCTGAAAGCCCACCTGCAGGGGGCCCAGCTGCGCAAGTTCGGCTTCCGCTTCTTCTTCAGCGAGGGGCGGCGCGACATCGACCAGGTGACCGAGATCGGCGCGAGCCGCTACCTCTCGGTGCCCAGCTACCAGATCGATCGCGGCATCTTCGAGAACTTCCTGGCCGAGGAGACCACGCGCGCCGGCGTGCGCTTCATCGACGGGGCGCTGGTGCGCCGCATCGACCTGGCCGAAGACGGCGACGCGCCGCACCGGCTCGAATGGACCCGGGAAGGCGAAACGCACGACGTCCAGGCCCGCTGGCTGGTCGATGCCTGCGGCCGCGCCGGGCTGCTCAAGCGCAAGCTGGGGCTCGCGCAGCCCAACGCGCATCTCTGCAACGCGGTCTGGTTCCGCATCGGCGATCGCATCACGATCGACCACTGGTCCGACAGCGCGGAGTGGCGCGCGCGCTGCGAGCCGCAGGCACGCTGGCTGTCGACCAACCACCTGGTCGGCACGGGCTACTGGGTCTGGCTGATCCCGCTGGCCTCGGGCTCGCATTCGGTCGGCATCGTGGCCGACCCGCGGCAGCATCCGCTGGAGAGCATGGACAGCTTCGACAAGGCGATGGACTGGTTCCGCACCTGGCAGCCGCGCCTCTACGACGAGCTCGACGGCAAGCGCCACCTGCTGCAGGATTTCGCCTTCTTCCGCAACTTCTCCTACGGCTGCAAGCAGGTGTTCTCGGGACAGCGCTGGGCACTGACCGGCGAGGCGGGGCTCTTCCTCGACCCCTTCTACTCGCCGGGCAGCGACTTCATCGCGATGAGCAACACCTACATCGCCGACCTGGTCGCGCACGACCGCGCCGGCCGTTCGGTGGAGGCGCGCGCCCGGCTCTACGACCAGATCTATCACTCCTTCTACGAAAGCACGCTCGCGCTCTACACCGACCAATACGCGCTCTTCGGCGACCCGGAGGTGCTGCCGGTGAAGGTGATCTGGGACTACACCTACTACTGGGGCGTGCTCTCGCAGATCTTCTTCCAGCAGCGGCTGACCGACCTGGCGCTGCTGGGCAGCCTGCGCGAGGAGCTGCAGCACTGCCAGCGCCTGAACTTCGCGATGCAGGACTTCCTGCGCGCCTGGTCGAAGCAAAGCGCCAGGCGCAACCCGGCCGTGATGCTGGACCAGGCCGCGCTGCCGTGGTTCGCCGAGCTCAACAGAAGCCTGGGCGACAGGCTGGACGACGCTGCCTTCCAGGCGCGCCTGCGGGCCTCGGCCGAGCAGTTGCAGGTGCTTGCCGCCGAAATCCTGCAACGCGCGGATGGCGAGCACCCGGGCCTGGACAGCCGGGCCCTGCGCGCCGCCCTGGCCGAACGCAGCGGTGCCGCGCCGCCCGACATCGGCACGACGCCCATGCTGTTCGCCCCGGCCTGACACCCATGGATACGCGCGGCTGCGAGGTTTACGCCAACTTTACGGACCCTTCAAGCCTGGTTGTCGCCCTGCGGCGACGCTAGGCTTCAGCATTCCCCGGCCTCTTGCCGGGCCGAACAAAGCGGCGTGAGCGCCGGCCGAGGACCCTGATGAGCACACCCCAACTCCTGATGATCGAAGACGACGCCCGCCTGGCCCAGATGGTGGGCGAGTACCTCACGCAGTCGGGCTTCGGCTTCCACCACGCCCTCGACGGCGCCAGCGGCCTGGAGATGCTGCAGCAGCGCTCGCCCGACCTCGTGATCCTCGACCTGATGCTGCCGGACACCGACGGCCTGGAGATCTGCCGCCGCATCCGCGCCCTGCCCAACCATGCGCTTGCCAAGGTGTCGGTGCTGATGCTCACCGCCAAGGGCGACCCGATGGACCGCATCATCGGCCTGGAGATCGGTGCCGACGACTACCTGCCCAAGCCCTTCGAGCCGCGCGAGCTGCTGGCACGCATCCGTGCCGTGCTGCGGCGGCGCAGCGAAGGCGGCAGCGAAGCGGCGCCCGCCGCCGTGATGCGCTTCGGTACGCTGGAGATCGACCGCAACGCGCGCAGCGTGACCGTCGGCGGGGAACTGGCGGACCTCACCTCCTACCAGTTCGATCTGCTGGTCGCGATGGCCGAGCGCGCCGGCCGCGTGCTCACGCGCGACCAGATCATGGAAGCCGTGCGCGGCCGCGAGCTGGAGGCCTTCGACCGCTCGATCGACGTGCACATGGGCCGCATCCGCGCGGCGATCGAGGCCGATGCCAAGAATCCCAAGCGCATCCTGACCGTGCGCGGCGTCGGCTACGTCTTCGCCAAGCAGCAAGACTAGGAGGCGGGGCGCCATGCTGCTCAACCTGTACCGCCGCCATCTCTACGTCCGCATCTGGCTGGCGGTGGTGGGCGGCGTGTTCATCCTCACCCTGTGCGCCAACTGGATCGTGCGGGAGGCGGCCGAGAACGAACGCGAGCGGCTGTCGATCGTGCCGCGCGAGGTGGTGGTGCTCGACGCCAAGGACCGCGCCATCGGCAGCGGCAGCGCGGTGCGCGTGCCCGGCCAGGGCTTGGAGTTCGACGTGACGCTCGAGGACGGCCGCTCGATGTCGCTGCGCGTCGCTCCGCGGGCGCGGCCCATAGGCAGCAGCGGCCTCGCGGCCTGGCGCACGCCCTTCGGCCTGGGCTGGATGGTGGCGCTGGTCGGCATGGCGGTGGCGTTGGGCGTCTACCCCATCGTGCGGCGGCTCACCAAGCGGCTGGAGGCGCTGCAGCGCGGCGTGCAGCGCTGGGGCGAAGGCGACCTGTCGGCGCGCGTGATGGAGGAAGGGCAGGACGAAGTGGCCGACCTCTCGCAACGCTTCAATGCCGCCGCGGCTCGCATCGAGGAACTGGTGCGCTCGCACAAGTCGCTGCTCGCCAACGCCTCGCACGAGCTGCGCTCGCCGCTCGCTCGCATCCGCATGGGCCTGGAGCTGATGAGCGACCGGCCCAGCCCGACCGCGCGCGACGAGATCGCCCGCAACATCGCCGAGCTCGACCAGCTGATCGACGAGATCCTGCTGGCCAGCCGGCTGGACGCCAAGGAAGCCGACATGGGCACCATCGAGACGGTGGACCTGACCGGCCTGGCGGCAGAAGAATGCGCACGCGTCCATGCCGAGCTGGACGTGGCGGAGAACGCCAGCAGCGACGCGCTCACCGTGCGCGGCGTGCCGCGGCTCTTGCGGCGCGCGATCCGCAACCTGCTCGAGAACGCGCGCCGGTATGGCGCGGGCGAGATCAGCGTGGAGCTCGGCAACCGGCACGGCGCAGCGGAGATCCGCGTCAACGACCGCGGCCCGGGCGTCCCGGCCGCTTTGCGCGATCGCATCTTCGAGCCCTTCTACCGCCTGCCGGGCGCGAGCGAGCGCAACGGCGGCGTGGGCCTCGGGCTTGCCCTGGTGAAGTCGATCACCGAGCGGCACGGCGGCAGCGTGCGCTGCGAGGACCGGCCGGGCGGCGGGGCCAGCTTCGTGATCGCGCTGCCGAACTGATCCAACGAAGGACAGGGATCGGGGCGTCGCAGTCGCTCCGACACGGTGCGCGACCGGGCAGGGCGAAATAGCCGCTGATCGTCAGGGGGGAGCGCATCGCGCGTCGCCATGGCCAGGCGGCGGCGCCTGAGCAGCCGAGTCAGGAAGCGCTGAGGCAGCGCCCCTAGAATCCGCCCCCATGCAGAGATCGCAACTCGTCCGCCTCGCAGCCATGTTCTGGGGGCTGACGGTGTTCATGCCGGTCGGCGTTCCCTATCTCGCGGCCTTGCTGCTGCTCGCTGCCCTGCTCGCAGCCGGCGGCTGGCGCGAGCGCGTGCAGCGATTGCGCAGCAATCCGGTGTGGTGGCCGGTGGCGGCCTACGTGGTGTGGACGCTGGTGGTGCTGGCGCTCGAGCCGCAGTATCCGCAGACGCCCTCGAACCTGGCGCACGGGCTGCGCATTGCAGCCACGGTGCTCATGGCCCTGGCCCTCACGCGCGAGGAGGCGATCTGGGCGGTGCGCGGCTTCCTGCTGATGGCCCTCTTCAACATCGTCCTGATCGCGATGTTCTGGGTGGCGGTCGCCCTGAAGATGTATTTCCCCATCCTGGAGGTCTGGCGGGGCGTGATCTTCCTGATCGGCAACAAGTCCATCAGCAACGCGCTGCTCTTCACCATCCTGGGCGCGACCGCGGCCGTGTTCGGCCTGCAGGCGCTGTCGGAGCATCGGCCGCTGCGCGCATTGCCGGCCTTTGCCGTGACGCTGGCCGTGATCGTGATCATCACCTTCAGCCTGCCTTCGCGCACCTCGCTGCTGGCACTGCTGCTGGTCATCCCGGCGGCCTGCGTCCACCAATGGCGCGGGCGGCTCAAGGTGCTGGCGCTGGTGCTGATTGCCGGCGGCGCCATCGTGGCCGTCGGCCTGTGGAACTCGCCGGCAGTGCAGCAGAAGTTCGAGCTCGGCGTGAAGGAGCTCGAGCAGGCGCAGGCCGGCGCCGTCTCCGAGGGCAGCTGGGTGGTGCGCTACTACATGTACCGCGACACCGGCCGAATGATCCTCGACCGGCCCTTCACCGGCTGGGGCATCGGCGGCTGGACCGAGCAGTGGCACCTGCGCGGGCCCAAGCTGCTGGCCGACTACAACATGCCGCACAACGACTTCTTGTGGATGGGCTCTCAGGCCGGCATTCCGGGGGCGTTGACTCTGTTGGCGATCATGCTGACGGGCGTCTGGGTGGCCTGGCGGCGCGACGACCTGTACGGCCGCTACGCCTTCGCCGCCCAGCTCATTGCGCTGATCGCGACGAATGCGAACTCGGCGCTGCGGGATGCGCAGATCGGTCTCAGCCTGCTATGGGTGTCGACGGTCTACCTGCGGCTGGCGCAGGAACCGGGGGATTCGTGGCGCGGGCTGGTGCCGCGCCGCCGTGCAGCGCCCGCCGTCAGTGGCGATGCGCGGTCGCCTGGGCAGGCTTGAGGCGATGCATCCAGCGCGGGAACTTGGTGCCGCGTGCTTCAAGCGAGCGCACAACCGCAATTCATTTCGGCAGCTTTCCCTTTTCGGACCTGTATTTCTTGAGGAACTCCGTTACCTCGATACGTTCACTCGTTGTCAGATGCGTGAACTCGCAGCCCTCGAACGTAACGCCGAGTTGTCTCAAGGTATCGGCCATGCCGCCACCTTGATCAGCTGGCTTTGAACTCAGAAGGCAATAGATCCAGAAACACGCCCGTTGCTGCGCACGATTACTGCGCGACAGCTCTCTAAGCAACACTTCGATTGCTTGCTGCTGGATTGCGAAGAGCCCCATCATGTACCTGGCCGCGACACGGAGATCATTGCCCGTCACGATCTTGGATTCACAAAGCAGTGCGATGAGCCCGGTGGCCCGCGAGTCCTTTGCTCCATAGGCACTGCTGGCGCGCTTGACGACGAGGCAAACCACCAGCTCTCGATATTCTTTGTCCTTCGGGTATTTTTCAAGCAAGCACTTGATCCAATCGTCAGACGCGCGGCTCAGGAGGTAGGCAACGATGTCGTCCATGTCACGCTCTGGGATCTTGCCTCCCCCTTGATCGAGAGCGTTCTTGAGAATGTCGGCAGTCGAATCGAGAATCTGGGGAGTTTTCTGCAAGGGCGGAAACACGGGCTTTGGAACTGACCAATCGTCACGCCACAGGAGCTGAACCTTCCACGACGCCTCCTGGAACCCTGCCGGAGCGAGTGACGCCAACAGCTCGCTGGTGCTTGCACTTGGGAAGAGCGCGATCAGTCCTTGCTTCACTTCTTCCCGCAGTTGGAGCTGCAACTGAAACGCGCGGTCTGCGCGACAGCGGGCAATCATCTGAGCCAGAAGCTGGGTCGCATGATCGAGCTGTGCAAAAGGAATCGCCAAGGATTTACTTTGCCAAGGCAGTTGCAACGCATATCTCGGCGTAGAGGCCGACAGCCGCGAACGATCCTTCTGCAGCAGCAAGGGCAGATGCCGGGCGAATGCATGGGATGCTGCTGCGGAAAAATGCCGAGCGTAGTTCTTGTAGAGCCGATCCAGCAGCCAATCCAGGGCGTCAACTTGCGCTGCTTCATTCTTCAGACTGGAGGAAAAAACGATGAACGCACAACTGAAAAACAGTTCCGCTTGGTTCTCACGCCGAAGACAGTTGATGGTCTCCACGGCGTTGCCATACCGCAGCGCGCGATCGGTCGCACCGCGCAAGATCTCGTGGAACTGGTGACGGATGTAGCGCACGCCGGTCCTCCAGGCGAGCCCGCCTTCCTGCGGGTACTTGGCGCTACGCACTCGCTCGAGAATGGTGTCGGGCTGATAACGAGCCACCAACGCCTCGGGATCGGGTTTCAACGACCGGCTCACTTCATCAATGGGCGCCGCCGTCACGGAAGCGCCGGTCTCGAACCATTGGTCTGCCATGTGCTGCTTGCCGTGCTTGCTCAACAGGTCACCAAGCGACGCTTCCGCCCACGGAGGACAGCGCGCGATCCACACCGAAATGCGTCGCGCATCGCTGTCCTTCTCGAACTCGGACATCAATCCCGAATAAAAATGGGCAAGCAACAATTCCCGATCCACTTCGTTGTCGATTCGCACTGTCAGCACGTCGAACGTGGGCGAGTACTTGCTCAACATCGTCCATTGGCCCTCGGGTGTCATGCACAAGAACGCAAGGCAAGCCAGGGATGGGGCATGGCCCGCCAGGTCGAGGATCACGGCTTGCAGCCATTGAACGTCCCCTGTCAAACAAGGCCGGCCGTCCGCTACGGTGAGTTTCACCCCCGGCTCTCGCGCTTGCACCATCAACGTTGGCGTGCGCAGAAGCACATGCAGGGCTTCCTCTTCATTCCGCACACCCAAGGCGGAAAGCATCTCACACACGAAGGCCAGGCGGCCCAGGACGTACCCCGCGCGCGAGCCTCGGACGTGAAGCATCCCGCCCGAGATCCACGGTTCACCCCGAACACCCTTGATCCGTTTGAGCGCGGACAGGAGCTCCGTGTTTTCCCAGGAGGGTGACGATCGCATGAAGGCCCCTCCCTCTTGTTCCTCGACCTGCGACATCAAGACCGTCGATTCGTGGCGCCGTGGATCGGACCTGTGCCGCTCAAAGAGGCCCATCACCTTGGCACTGCTCTCCTTCAGATACCCGAAATCGGGCTCCTTGGCCAAGGCATCAAGGTAGCCAACGGTCTTCGCCACCCAATCACGATGATCGGGTTGCTCCGAATGTGCAAGGCAATACGTCCACAGATACAGATACATCCGTTTCAACCCGCGCGGATCGGAGGACAATGCTTTCTGCAGCTGCTTGATGGCCTTGAGGCTGATCGCCACAACTGCCGTCACGGACCACGCCACCCTCTCGAGATCATCGTCAAACAAGAACGGGGATCTGCAAAGCATGGCGATGAACTCAGTCGCCCGCGTTTCGTCTCCAGCAACACAGGCAGTATTTGCGCACTTGAGAGCGAGGCAAGCGACCAAGCGTCTGTAGGCTGGGCGCGCGGTGCACATGAATTTCAACGTCAGCAATGAATGGAGCCACTCGGGAGACTTGTCCTTCAAGACGTAGAAAACGATGTCATCCATGTCCTGCTCCTGGATTCCGTCACCAGCCTCCTGGTCAAGAGCGGCATTGAGAATGGCTGCCGTCTCGATACACCGGTGATGGTCATCGATCGGCATGCCCTTGTCTTTCAGCCATTCGTCACGCCACAGGAACTGCACCTTCCATGATGCCTCTGTGAAACCATCTTTCTGACCGGTCGGGGCCAGCCACACGAACGGATCCTCGCCAGCCATCACTGCCAGTTCGTCCTTCACTTCCTTCCGCAGCCGAAGTCTTGATTGAAAGTCCGGAGTTGCATGACACCAGCCGATCATGCGGCGCACAATCTGGCAGACGTGCAGTCGGCTTGCAAACTCAACAGCCCCGTCTCCCGACTGCCCGTCCAATGCCAGCTGTTTGGTGAATGGGAAAGCCACCAGATGTGCGAGGGCAGAGGAGGCTATGACAGAGAAGTCACGAGCAAATTCCTTGAAAAGTTGGGACAGCAGCCACTCAAGCGGTTCACTTTCCACCACTTGAGTCGTCTTCATCTCAGCGGAGACGGCAGAAAGCGCGCAATGAAAGAAAAGCCGCGTCTCCTGCCGCTCTGCCTTGCCAGGAAGCAAACCACACTTCTTCAGCGCCACGCCGAATTGCTCTTTCCGGATATTCGCGCCACTCAGGACTTGCGCGCTGTGCCTGGGTTGAACGCTGTCTCGGGTTGGCGCGATGCGCAAGATCTGCGTGAAATGGTTGCGGATGTCTTGCCTAACTTGATTCGGAAGCCCGATGAGATCAATTTTCAGTGGCTGCTGCCGGTCAACGTCGTCGATGCCCACACCCGACGTCTGCGAACAAGACTCCATCCATCGAGCCAAGATTTCGCTGAGCGCGGGGTAGTCTTTCAGCCATTTCTCTTTGGATTCATCACTCTGCATCGACCAGATGCCGTTGAGCGAAGCTTCCGCCCATGAAGGGCAGCGCACCATCCAAACTGCAATGTATCGAGCACCGCGGGGCTTGCTCATCTCAGACGTCAACCCACGTTCGAAGTAGGCCTGCAACGCTTCCTGGTCTTCCTTGTTCTCGACACGCGCCACCAGCGCATCGAAGGTGGAGGGATGGTGGGACAACAGCGTCCATCGCGCTCTGTGGTCCAGCAGGTTCAAGAAGATGCGGCAGGCGAGCGAGGGGGAATGACACGCCAAGTCCGCGATCAGGCTTTGAAGCCACCGAGCATCCCCTTTCAAGCGCGCGCCATGCTCATAAAGGGTGAGTTTCACAGGCTGCTTCGCCGCGTCCACCATCAACGACGGTGTGGCTCGGAGGATGTCCAGGGCTGCCTTCTCATCCGACACATCGAGGGCGCGGAGCACCCGCAACACCACGGCCAGCCGGGTCAGGATGTGCCGCGCCCGAGGCCCGCGCAGGTGAAGCGCTTCCGCGGAGATCCAGACATCTTGCCCGCCCTTCACCTTTTCGATCACGGACAGGAGGGCCTGCTTGTCTCTCCACCCGCTTGGCAAGCGCATGGAGGCTTTGCCCGTCCCTTCCACGACGTCGAGCGAGCCTTCCTCTTGCTCGAAGACGACCCGATGCTGCACTTCGATGGGCAGCAGAGGGTTCAACCGCGGCCGCAACGGGAGTGGCGGCTCGGCCGAGAGCGGTCGCCGAATGACGAGGTTCGGGTGGCTGGACGAGCGATGCATGAGATTTCCCTGATTGGATGGATCGGCGCCGCTTCGCGTCCGCCTTTCCTTTTTTTTTGCGTGCGAGGACGCGGAGACTAACCCAAGTTTCTCTCGTCGTGGCGGCACTCCTGCGGGCTTGCGAACTCGTGCGACGGCGGCGGCGTGTGCGTCTGCGCCGCATGCCCAGGGTTTGCGCGCTGCCAGGCGCAGCCGATCGCGCTGAGCGATCAACATCAGTTCGGTCGGGACGATGCAGAGGCTGGGCTCAGCCCCGTCGATGTCGTCGGTCTACCTGCGGCTGGCGCAGGAACCGGGGGATTCGTGGCGCGGGCTGGTGCCGCGCCGCCGGGCAGCGCCCGCCCTCAATGGCGATGCGCCAGCGCCTCGCCGGCCTTGAGCCTGTAGACCGTGCCGCAGTAAGGGCACTTGGCCTCGCCGGTGCGCGCCACGTCCAGGTAGACCTTGGGATGCGCGCTCCACAGCTTCATGTTGGCCTTGGGATTCGGGCAGAACACCCCGCCCTGGTGGTTCAGGTCCTGGCCCGACAGTTCGATCACGGCGTTGGCACTCATCTTCTTCTCTCAGACCTTGGTGAGCCAGTGGGCGTACTTGGGATTGCGGCCGTTCACGATGTCGAAGAAGGCGCTCTGGATCTTCTCGGTGATGGGGCCGCGCGAGCCCCGGCCGATCTCGATGCGGTCGAGCTCGCGGATCGGCGTGACCTCGGCCGCGGTGCCGGTGAAGAAGGCTTCCTCGGCGATGTAGACCTCGTCGCGCGTGATGCGCTTCTGCACCACCTCGATGCCGAGGTCCTTGCAGATGTGCAGGATGGTGTTGCGCGTGATGCCGTTCAGCGCGCCGGCCGACAGGTCGGGCGTGTAGATCACCCCGCCCTTGACCACGAAGATGTTCTCGCCCGCGCCTTCGCTCACGAAACCCGATGCGTCGAGCAGCAGCGCTTCGTCGTAGCCGTCGTCCAGCGCCTCCATGTTGGCGAGGATCGAGTTGCTGTAGTTGCTCACCGCCTTGGCCTGCGTCATGGTGATGTTGACGTGGTGGCGCGTGTAGCTGGAGGTCTTGACGCGGATGCCGCGCTTCATGCCCTCGTCGCCGAGATAGGCGCCCCAGGCCCAGGCCGCGACCATCGCGTGGATGCGGTTGCCCTTGGGGCTCACGCCCAGCTTCTCGGAGCCGATCCACACCAGCGGCCGCAGGTAGCAGCTCTCCAGGTTGTTGGCGCGCACCACCTGCTTCTGCGCCTCGTTGAGCTGCTCGGGCGTGAAGGGGATCTTCATGCGCAGGATCTTGGCGCTGTTGAACAGGCGCTCGGTGTGCTCGGCCAGGCGGAAGATCGCGGTGCCGTCGACCGTCTTGTAAGCGCGGACCCCCTCGAAAGCGCCGCAGCCGTAGTGCAGCGTGTGGCTCAGCACGTGGATCTTGGCCTCGCGCCAGTCCACGAGATCACCGTCCATCCAGATCTTTCCATCACGATCGTCCAGTGCGGGGGGCAGCGCGCTCATGTCTTTGTCCTTTTGGGGAAGGGAAGTCGCAAAAGCTTGCGATTTTACGGCGCGGGCCGGGCTCGTCCCGCCGACAATGCTCGGCTTTGCCAAACAGCCAGGAAAAGGGTTTCCGTGTCCGTCTTCAAGAACGTCATCGTCTATCGCATCGAATCCACTTGGTCGCAAACGCTCACCGACGTCGAGCAGCGCCTGGATGCCTCTCGCTTCGTGCCCTGCAGCCCATCGCAGGAGAAGGCCGCCGGCTGGGTCGAGCCCCGCGGCGAGGACCATGGGCCGCTGGTCGAATCCGTCGGCGGCCAGTGGCTGCTCGAATACATGATCGAGAGCAAGACCCTGCCCGGCTCCGTGGTGCGCCGCAAGGTCGAGGAGCGCGCCGCGCAGATCGAGGCGACCACCGGCCGCAAGCCGGGCAAGAAGGAGAAGAAGGAACTCAAGGAAGACATCACGCAGGAGCTGCTGCCGCTGGCCTTCACGCGCCATGTGCGCATCGCCGTCTGGATCGATCCGGCCGCGCGCCGGCTGGTGGTGAACGCCAGCAACGCGGCACGCGCCGACGAGGTCGTGACCAGCCTGGTGAAGGCGCTGGAAGGCTTCGCGGTGGCGCAGATCAACACCCAGGTGGAGCCGGCCGTCGCCATGTCCGACTGGCTGTCGACGCAGGAGCCGCCGGCGGGCTTCACCATCGACCGCGAATGCGAGCTCAAGGCCACCGACGAGTCGAAGGCCGTGGTGCGCTACGCCAAGCACCCGCTGGACATCGACGAGGTGCGCCAGCACATCGCCGACGGCAAGCGCCCCACCCGCCTGGCGATGACCTGGGACGACCGCGTGTCCTTCGAGCTGACGGAGGGCATGCAGCTGCGCAAGATCGTGTTCCTCGAGGGCACGCTCGACGATGCGCCGGGTTCGGCCAAGGAAGACAACTTCGATGCCGATGCCGCGATCGCGACCGGCGAGCTCGGGCAGCTGGTACCGGAGCTGATCGAGGCGCTGGGCGGCGAGATGCAGCTGGGGGCGGCGCCGGCCGAGCCGACAGCACCGAAGGCCGCCGTGCCCGCCAGCGAAGAGCTGGCCGACGAGTCGGCGCCTTTCTAGACGGGGGGGCGCAGCGCGTCGGCTGCGCCCGGCTTCACCGCATCGGCGCTCGGCGCATCGGCTGCTTGCGCCGCGTCCTCGTCGGGCGCCTGCGGCCGCACCAGCGTCCATTCGGTCAGCTTGCCATCGACGAAGGTGGCGTCGACCCAGGAGCCGCCGTTGTCGGTCCAGCGGTAGATCTCGGGCTGCGCGTCCTTCGGCGTGCGCTGCTCGCCGAGCGCGCGCGTCATTGCGATCACGTGCAGCAGGGTCAGCTTGGGCTTCAGCTTGGCGTTGAGCATCACCGCGCTCGGCACCGTGCCGATGGGCCGGTCGGCTGCGCGCTTGAGGACCTGCATGGTGCGATTGAAGTGCATCAGCAGGAACATGACGATGGCGCCGCCCGCGAATGCGACGCCCGGCCAGCCGTAGGCGCGATAGGCCAGGCCGAGCAGCAGCAGGCCTGCGAGAGGCACGAAAACTTTGCCGAAATTCATGGGCCGCATTGTCGCCTCCGTCGAAGCGGGGCTGGCTCACCCGTCGGCGCATCGGCGGGGGGGCCGACGGTTCAGTCGAGGCCGCGCACCACGTTCATCGCTTCCTCGATGCGCTCCACAGGATGGATCGTCAGGCCCTCGATCTCCTTCGCGCCCTTGCGCGGCGCGTTGGCCTTGGGCACCACCGCCACACTGAAGCCCAGCTTGGCCGCCTCGCGCAGCCGCTCCTGGCCGCGCGGCGCCGGCCGCACTTCGCCGGCCAGCCCGACTTCGCCGAAGGCGATGAAGCCCTTGGGCAGCGGCTTGCCGCGCAGGCTGGAGGTGATGGCCAGCATCACCGCCAGGTCGGCGGCAGGCTCGCTGATGCGCACGCCGCCCACCGCATTGACGAACACGTCCTGGTCCATGCAGGCCACGCCCGCATGGCGGTGCAGCACCGCCAGCAGCATCGCGAGCCGGTCGCGGTCCAGGCCCACGGACAGTCGCCGCGGGCTGGGCCCGCCGTTGTCGACCAGGGCCTGGATCTCGACCAGCATCGGCCGCGTGCCTTCGAGCGTGACCAGCACCACGCTGCCGGGCACCGGTTCGGCATGCTGGCTCAGAAAGATCGCGCTGGGATTGGTCACGCCTTTGAGGCCGCGCTCGGTCATCGCGAAGACGCCGATCTCGTTGACCGCACCGAAGCGGTTCTTGATGGCGCGCACCAGGCGAAAGCTGGAATGGGTGTCGCCTTCGAAGTACAGCACCGTGTCGACCATGTGCTCCAGCACGCGCGGGCCGGCCAGTGCGCCCTCCTTCGTCACGTGGCCCACCAGCACCACCGCCGTGCCGCTGGCCTTGGCGAAGCGCGTGAGGTGCGCCGCGCATTCGCGCACCTGTGCCACCGAGCCGGGGGCCGAGGTCAGCTGGTCCGAATACACGGTCTGGATCGAATCGATCACCGCGATCGCCGGGCGCGTGGCGTCCAGCGTGGCCAGGATCTTCTCCAGCTGGATCTCGGCCAGCACCTGCACCTGCGACAGCTCCAGGCCGAGGCGCCGCGAGCGCATTGCCACCTGCGCACCGCTTTCCTCGCCGGTGATGTAGAGCGCGTTCCGCCCCGCGCGCTGCAGGGCATCGGTTGCCTGCAGCAGGAGGGTGGACTTCCCGATGCCGGGGTCGCCGCCGATCAGCGTGACGCCGCCGTCGACGATGCCGCCGCCCAGCACGCGGTCGAGTTCGTCGAGCCCGGTGGGCGTGCGCGCGACCTCGCTGGCTTCGATCTCCGACAGCACCGCCAGCTCGGCGGTGCCGGCGAGCGACGCGTAGGGTGCGCCGAAGCGGTTGTTGCCGCCGCCGGGCGCCGTGGCCGCCACCTGCTCGATCAGCGTGTTCCAGGCGCCGCAGCTGGGGCAGCGGCCCAGCCACTTGGGGCTGGTGCCGCCGCATTCGGAGCAGACGAAGAGTGATTTTTCCTTGGCCATCGCCCGAGTGTAGGGAGCGGGCGTCGACGGCCCGCGTCCGGCCTACGGGAAAACCCGGCAAAGGCAGCCCCGAAGAGGTCTTGCAAAAAATTTAACATGTTAAATAATCGAGCCCTTCATGAGCACTCCCTTCGTCCACCGCAACCTGCCCCGCCTGCTGCTGCAGGCGCGCGAAGCCGTCATGGCGCACACCCGGCCCAGCCTGCGCGAGCATGGGTTGAGCGACCAGCAATGGCGCGTGCTGCGGGTGCTGGGCGAACATGGGATGGTGGAGACGGGCCGCGTGGCGCGCGAGGCCTTCATCCTCGGCCCCAGCCTGACCGGCGTGCTCGCGCGCATGGAGCGCGACGGCCTGATCCGCCGCGCGCGCGATCCCGCCGACCAGCGCCGCACCGTGGTCGAGGCCACGCCCAAGGGCACGCGCATGGTCCAGCAGCTCTCGGAAAGCATCGAGGCGCACTACGCCTGGATGGAGAAGTCGCTGGGCAAGCAGAAGCTGTCGCAGCTCTATGTGCTGCTCGACGAAGTGATCGAACTGGAACAACCATGAGCTTTCTCCCCACCGGCACCGTCTACGGCGTGCTGCTCAACTTCCGCGCGGAAGTCGAGGCGCTGGCGCCCCAGATGACGCAGCCCCCCTACAAGGCTCCGCCGAAAGCGCCGGTGCTGTACGTGAAGACGGCCAACACCTGGAGCCCGCACGGCAGCGCGATCGTGGTGCCCGCACGCGTGCCCGAGGTCGAGGTCGGCGCCACCATCGCGATGGTGATCGGCGCCGACGGCGATGTCGAAGGCTTCGTGCCGATGAACGACCTGTCGATCCCGCACGCGAGCTTCTTCCGCCCGCCGGTCAAGTTCAAGTGCGTGGACGGCTTTCTCGGTATCGGCCCCGCGATGCGCGACGCGCAGGAGGTGGCCGACCCGGCCGCGTTCAGGCTCGAAGTGCGCATCAACGGCGCATTGCGCCAGTCGATCGACTTCTCGCAACTGGTGCGCAACGCCTCGCAGCTGCTGGCCGACGTGAGCGAGTTCATGACGCTGGCACACGGCGACGTGCTGATGCTGGGCTGCGATGCCGGACGCCCGCCGGCGCGGCCCGGCGACCGCATCGAGATCAGTGCGCCGGGCTTCGAGACGCTGGCCAACACGCTGGTGGGAGAAGCTGCATGAAGCACGCACGCATCGCCTTCGAAGGCGTGGAGCAGACGGCGACTGAACGCGACGGCCGGCTGCTGCTGGCCGACGGCCGCAGCATCGCCTTCGACGACGCCCTGTGGCTGCCGCCGCTGGCACCGACGCCGCGCCCCCGCACCATCCTCGCGCTCGGCCTCAACTACGCGGACCACGCGAAGGAGCTCGAATTCAAGGCGCCCGAGGAGCCGCTGGTCTTCGTCAAGGGCCAGAGCACGCTGATCGGCCATCGCCAGAAGACGCGGCGCCCGCCCGAGGTGTCCTTCATGCACTACGAATGCGAGCTGGTGGTCGTGATCGGCAAGACGGCGCGGAACGTGCGCCGCGCCGACGCCTACGACCACATCGCCGGCTACACGGTCGCCAACGACTACGCGATCCGCGACTACCTCGAGAACTGGTATCGCCCGAACCTGCGGGTCAAGAACCGCGACACCTGCACGCCCATCGGGCCCTGGCTGGTGGACGCGCAGGACGTGCCCGACCCGATGGCGCTCGCGCTGCAGACCACCGTCAACGGCAAGCTCACGCAGTCGGGCAGCACGAAGGACATGATCTTCGACGTGCCCTTCCTCATCGAGTACTTCTCGGGCTTCATGACGCTCGCGCCCGGCGACCTGATCCTCACCGGCACGCCCGACGGCGTGGTGGACTGCCGCCCCGGCGACGTGGTGGTGACGGAAATCGAAGGCATCGGCGCACTGAGCAACACCATCGCTGCGGCCTGAGAAGGCGTGAACTCGCAGCGACTGCCGGTGACAACACAACCAGGAGACAAGGCATGACCCGGACTTTCCGCTTCGCCGCGGCGCTGCTCGCGCTGGCCGCTTCGCTCCTCGCCTTCGATGCGCCCGCGCAGCCCTACCCGAACAAGCAGGTGCGCTGGGTGGTCGGGTATCCGGCGGGCGGCGGCACCGACTTTCTTGCGCGCACGGCGGGCGCGCAGCTTTCACAGCAGCTGGGCCAGCCGGTGGTCATCGACAACCGTCCCGGCGCGGCGGCCATCATCGCCTCGGAGCACGTCGCCCGCTCGCCGGGTGACGGCTACACCGTCTTCTCGGCCGACAACGGCGTGCTGGTCTACAACCCGGCGCTCTACAAGAAGCTGCCCTACGAAGCCGAGAAGGACTTCGCCCTGCTCGGCATGATGGGCCGTTCCTCGCTCGTCATCACGGCCGCTCCCAACGCCGGCTTTGCCGACGCGAAGGCGTTGCTGGCCGAGCTCAAGCGCTCGCCCGGCAAGTACAGCGTCGCCACGCCCGGCCTGGGCAGCCCGCATCACCTGGCGCTGGAGCTGTTTCAGCGCGAGGCGGGCGTGTCGGTGCTGCACGTGCCCTACAAGGGCGGTGCGCCGGCCCTGCAGGACCTGATGGGCGGCCAGGTGCCGCTGATGGTGCTCGACCTTCCCAGCGGCGTGAGCGCCGTCAAGGCGGGCAAGGCCATCCCGCTGATCGCGATGTCCGGCGAACGCATGCCGCAGCTGCCCAACGTGCAGACGGCCAGGGAGCTCGGCTTCCCCGCCGTCGAGGCCTACGCCTGGCAAGGACTGGTGGCGCCGGCCGCCACGCCGAAGGAGGTGCAGACCCGCCTCGGCGCGGATCTGATGAAGGCCATGAACGACCCCGGCGTGCGGCAGAAACTGCAGGATGCCGGCTGGGACCCCACGCCCGCCGACGCCGCCGAGATGACCCGCTACACCGAAGCGGAACGCAAGAAGTGGCACGCCCTCATCAAGGCGCGCGACATCAAACTGGATTGAAAGCCCCATGAAGATCGATCACCTCATCGACGGCAAGCCGGTCGCCGGCGCCGACTATTTCGAGACCGTCAATCCGGCCACGCAGGAAGTGCTGGCCGAGGTCGCCGCCGGCGGCGAGGCGGAAGTCAACGCCGCGGTCGGCGCCGCCAAGGCGGCCTTCCCGAAATGGGCGGGCCTGCCCGCGCCCCAGCGCGCGAAGCTGATCCGCAAGCTCGGCGACCTGATCGCCGCCCACGTGCCCGAGCTGGCGCAGACCGAGACCAACGACTGCGGCCAGGTCATCGCGCAGACCGGCAAGCAGCTGGTGCCGCGCGCGGCCGACAACTTCTACTACTTCGCCGAGATGTGCACGCGGGTGGACGGCCATACCTACCCGACCGAGACGCACCTCAACTACACGCTCTTCCACCCGGTCGGCGTGTGCGCGCTGATCTCGCCGTGGAACGTGCCCTTCATGACCGCCACCTGGAAGGTGGCGCCCTGCCTGGCCTTCGGCAACACGGCGGTGCTGAAGATGAGCGAGCTCTCGCCGCTGACCGCCGCGCGCCTGGGCGAGCTGGCGCTCGAAGCCGGCATCCCGCCCGGCGTGCTGAACCTGGTGCACGGCTACGGCAAGGAGGCCGGCGAGCCGCTGGTCGCGCACCCGGACGTGCGCGCGATCTCCTTCACCGGCTCGACCGCCACCGGCAACCGCATCGTCAAGAGCGCGGGCCTGAAGAAGTTCAGCATGGAGCTGGGCGGCAAGAGCCCCTTCGTGATCTTCGAAGACGCGAATCTCGATCGTGCGCTCGACGCGGCCCTGTTCATGATCTTCAGCAACAACGGCGAGCGCTGCACCGCGGGCTCGCGCATCCTGGTGCAGCAGTCGATCTATGCCGACTTCGCCGCGAAGTTCGCCGCGCGCGCGAAGCGCATCGCGGTCGGCGACCCGCTGGACGAAAAGACCGTCGTCGGGCCGATGATCTCGCAGGCCCACCTGGCCAAGGTGCGCAGCTACATCGAGCTCGGGCCGAAGGAAGGCGCGACGCTGCTGTGCGGCGGGCTCGAGGTGCCGCAACTGCCCGATCGCGTGCGGCGCGGCAACTACGTTGCGCCCACGGTCTTCGCCGACGTCGACAACCGCATGAAGATCGCGCAGGAAGAAATCTTCGGCCCCGTCGCCTGCCTGATCCCCTTCAAGGACGAGGCCGATGCGATCCGCCTGGCCAACGACATCCAGTACGGCTTGAGCAGCTACGTCTGGACCGAGAACATCGGCCGCGCGCATCGCGTGGCGGCGGCGGTCGAGGCCGGCATGTGCTTCGTCAACAGCCAGAACGTGCGCGACCTGCGCCAGCCCTTCGGCGGCACCAAGGCCTCGGGCACGGGGCGCGAGGGCGGCACCTGGAGCTACGAGGTCTTCTGCGAGCCGAAGAACGTCGCGGTGTCGCTCGGGTCGCATCACATCCCGCATTGGGGAGTCTGACCATGGGCACGCTCGCACTCGCCGCCAAGATCACGCACGTTCCCTCGATGTACCTGTCGGAGTTTCCCGGCCCGAACTTCGGCTGCCGCGAGGCGGCGATCAACGGCCACAAGGAAATCGACCGTCGCTGCCGCGAACTCGGCGTCGACACCATCGTGGTCTTCGACGTGCACTGGCAGGTCAACAGCGAATACCACATCAACTGCGGCCCGAAGTTCGAAGGCACCTACACCAGCAACGAACTGCCGCACTTCATCAAGAACATGCCCTTCGCCTATCCGGGCAACCCGGCGCTGGGCCACCTGATCGCCGACGTGGCCAACGAGATGGGCGTGAAGAGCCGCGCCCACAGCGACACCACGCTGGAGCTCGAATACGGCACGCTGGTGCCGATGCGCTACATGAACGCCGACCAGCACTACAAGGTGATCAGCGTCAGCGGCTGGTGCGACTGGCACGACCTCACCGAGTCGGGCCGCTTCGGCCTGGCGGTGCGCCGCGCCATCGAGGAGCGCTACGAGGGCACGGTGGCGGTGTTCGCGAGCGGCTCGCTGTCGCATCATTTCGCCGACAACGGCCGCGCACCCGAGTTCATGCACAAGGTCTACGACCCCTTCCTCGAGCAGGTCGACCGCCGCGTGGTCCAGCTGTGGGAGGCCGGCGAATGGAAGACCTTCGTCGGCATGCTGCCGATGTATGCCGACAAATGCTGGGGCGAAGGCGACATGCACGACACCGCGATGCTGCTGGGCCTGCTGGGGTGGGACCGCTACACCGCGCCGGCGGAGATCGTCACGCCGTATTTCGGCAGCTCGGGCACCGGACAGATCAATGCGATCTTCCCGGTCACGCCGCTGCCTGCGACCGCCTGAGGAACGCCGCCATGCCCCATCTCGTGATCCTCTACACGCCCGACGTCGAAGCCGACGCCGACATGCCGGCGCTGTGCCGCGCCCTGGCCGACACCATGCTCGCGCAGCGCGACGAGCAGGAGCGCCCCGTCTTCCCGGTCGGCGGCACGCGGGTGCTGGCCTATCCGGCCGCGCACTGCGCGGTGGCCGACGGCTCGGGCGAGCATGGCTTCGTCTACCTCAACCTGCGCATGGCAACGGGGCGTTCCGACGCGGTGAAGAAGCGCGTCGGCGATGCGTTGCTTGAACGGTTGAAACGGCACGTCGAGCCCCTGCTCGCAAAGCGCCGCGTCGGCATCACCCTGCAGATCGACGAAAGCCCCGGCCAGGTGTACGACGGCAAATGCGGCAACCTGCATTCTCTTTTTCAGCAGCCCTGACATGCTCGACAAGAAGCTGATCCAGCAACTCGCGGCAGAGCTGCACGAGAGCGAGAAGTCGCGCGTGCAGGTCGAGCATTTCTCCAAGCGCTTTCCCGAGATGAGCATCGAGGACGGCTACGCCATCTCGCGCGAATGGGTCAAATCCAAGCTGGCCGAGGGCCGCGTGGTCCGCGGCCACAAGATCGGCCTCACCTCGCGCGCCATGCAGCAGGCCAGCCAGATCACCGAGCCGGACTACGGCACGCTGCTGGACGACATGTTCTTCGAGCAGGGCGGCGACATTCCCTTCACCCGCTTCATCGCGCCACGCATCGAGGTCGAGCTCGCCTTCGTCCTGGGCAAGCGGCTGCAAGGCCCGAACGTCAGCCTCTTCGACGTGCTGGCGGCCACCGACTACGTGGTGCCGGCCATCGAGATCATCGACGCGCGCATCGAGCAGTTCGACCGCGAGACCGGCGCCATGCGCAAGGTCTTCGACACCATCGCCGACAACGCGGCCAATGCCGGCATCGTGACCGGCGGGCGGCCGGTCAAGCCCGACGCGGTGGATCTGCGCTGGGTCGGCGCGCTGCTCTACAAGAACGGCGTGCTCGAGGAGTCGGGCCTGGCCGCGGCCGTGCTCAACCATCCGGCCACCGGCGTGGCCTGGCTGGCCAACAAGCTTGCGCCCTGGGGCGAATGCCTGGAGGCCGGCGAGGTCGTGCTCGGCGGGTCCTTCACCCGGCCCACCCATGCCAAGCCCGGCGACACCTTCCATGCGGACTACGGTCCGCTGGGCTCCATCGCCTTTCGTTTCGTCTGAAGAAGAACACCCATGCAAACTCCCACGAATCCCTTCAAGCAAGCCCTGGTCGAGAAGCGCGCGCAGATCGGCCTGTGGCTCGGCCTCGCCGACGCCTACAGCGCGGAAATCTGCGCCGGCGCCGGCTTCGACTGGCTGCTCATCGACGGCGAGCATTCGCCCAACGGCCTGCGCAGCGTGCTGCAGCAGGCGCAGGCCATCGCGGCCTATCCGGGCGTCAACGCCATCGCGCGCGTGCCGGTGGGGCACGGCGACGGGGGCACGGCGCTGATCAAGCAGTACCTCGACCTGGGCGTGCAGACCCTGCTGGTGCCGATGGTCGACACCCCCGAGCAGGCGCAGGCCATCGTGCGCGCCATGCGCTATCCGCCGCAGGGCATCCGTGGCATGGGCGGGGCGCGCGCCTCGCGCTGGGGCCGCTACCCGGGCTATGCCAGGGAGGCCAACTCACAGGTCTGCCTGCTGGTGCAGGCGGAGTCGCGCGAAGCGCTGGCGAACCTCGATGCAATCGCCGGCGTCGAGGGGGTCGATGGCGTCTTCATCGGCCCGGCCGACCTGTCGGCTTCGCTCGGTCATGTCGGCGACTCGAACCACGCCGAGGTGCAGGCGGCCATCGAGGACGCGATCGCCCGCATCCAGCGCGCCGGCAAAGCCGCCGGCATCCTGACGCCGGACGAGACGCTCGCGCAGAAATACCTGGAGCTGGGCGCCCTCTTCGTCGCCGTCGGCCTCGACACCAACCTGCTGGTGCGCAGCACCAATGCACTGGCCGCGCGCTTCAAGGGCGGTGCGAAGCCGGCATCGGGCGGCGGCACCTACTGAGTCCATCGGCCATGAGCGATCCCAAGCGCTTCCGCTCCGCGATCATCCGCGAGGGCACCATCCGCGCCACCACGCGCAGCTTCCTGCATGGGCTGGGCCAGGACGAGGAGGACATCGCACGCCCGCACATCGGCGTGTTCCACACCGGCGGCGAGATGAGCCCCTGCAACCTCAACCTGCGCGAGCAGGCGCAGCATGCCAAGACCGGCATCTATGCAGGCGGCGGCACGCCGCACGAATGCCCGGTGGTGTCGGTGAGCGACGGCCTGACGATGGCGCATTCGGGCATGCGCTTCTCGCTGATCTCGCGCGAGCTGATCGCCGACAGCGTCGAAGCCTCGACACGCGGCCACCAGTGGGACGGCATCTTCGCCATCGGCGCCTGCGACAAGAACCTGCCGGGGCTGATGATGGGCATGGTCCGCTGCAACGTGCCCGGCGTGTTCGTGCATGGCGGCTCGGCGCTGCCCGGCCAGATGCCCGGGCCGGACGGGCGCGACCTCAACGTGGTCGACACCTACGAGACCATCGGCAAGGTGCTGGCCGGCGACGCCACGCACGAGGAGCTCGACGCCATGAGCCGCGCCTGCCTGCCCACCGCCGGCGCCTGCGCGGGCCAGTTCACCGCCAACACCATGGGCATGGTGTCCGAGGCGCTGGGCCTGGCGCCGATCGGCTCCAGCATGGTGCCCGCCGTGTTCAGCGAACGCGCGCCGCTGATGCGCCGCGCGGCGAAGCAGTTGATGAAGGCCGTCATGGGCGAAGGCCCGCTGCCGCGCGACATCGTGACGCGCCAGGCGCTGGAGAACGCCTGCGCGCTGGTCTCGGCCACCGGCGGCTCGACCAACGCGGCGCTGCACCTGCCGGCGATCGCGCACGAGGCGGGCATCAAGTTCCACCTCGACGACGTGGCCGAGGTGTTCGCGCGCACCCCGCTCATCGCCGATCTGCGCCCGGGCGGGCAGTACCTGGCGCGCGACGTGTACTACATCGGCGGCGCCGGCGTGATCCTGCGCACGCTGCTGGAGCAGGGCTTCCTGCAGGGCGATGCACTCACCTTCACCGGCCGCACGCTGGCCGAGGAAGTCGCCGATGCGCCGGCGCCGGACGGCCGCGTGGTGCGAAAGGCCGGCGATCCGATCACGCGCGACGGCGGCCTCGCGGTGCTCAAGGGCAACCTGTGTCCCGACGGAGCCCTGCTCAAGACTGCAGGCCTGAAGACGCTGGTACACCGTGGACCGGCGCGCGTTTTCGAGTCGGAGGAAGAAGCGCAGGCCGCCGTTCAGAACCGCCGCTACCAGGCCGGCGACGTGATCGTCATCCGCAACGAAGGGCCCAAGGGCAGCCCCGGCATGCGCGAGATGCTGGGCATCACCGCACTGCTTTACGGCCAGGGCATGGGCGACAAGGTGGCGCTGCTGACGGACGGCCGTTTCTCGGGCGCGACGCGCGGCCTGTGCATCGGCTACGCGGGGCCCGAGGCGGCCGAAGGCGGACCGATCGCGGCGCTGCGCGACGGCGACATCGTCGCCATCGACGCACGCGCAGACATCCGCAGCATCGGCGTCGAGTTGAGCCACCAGGAAATCGCCGCGAGGCTGGCGCAACGTCAGGTAAACGCGGGGGTGCGGCATACCGGCTTGCTGGAAAAATATGCGCTCACCGTGCGCCCCAGCCACCAGGGCGCCGTCACCCATTCGGGCGCAGTCACCTGGCTGCGCGACGAATCCTGAAGCACTCACACGGAGACAAGCTCATCATGACCCTCACCCGCCGCCACCTGCTGCAGACCACCGGCGCCTCGGCGCTGCTCGCCAGCCTGGGCCAGCAGGCCTTCGCACAGGCCCAGCCTCTGGAAACCGCGCGCCTGATCACCGGCTTTGCCGCCGGCGGCACCTCCGACACGCTGTGCCGCCGCGTCGCGAGCCGCCTCCAGCCCGACTACGGCAAGGCCGTGGTGGTCGAGAACCGCACCGGCGCGGGCGGCCAGATCGCCGTCACCTACGTCAAGGGCCAGCCGGCCGACGGCGCGACGATCCTGCAGACGCCGACTTCCATCCTCACCATCTATCCGCACATCTACAAGAAGCTGCCCTACGACCCGCTGGTCGACCTCACGCCGCTGACGATCGCCTGCCAGTTTGACTTCGGCTTCGCGGTCGGCCCGGCCGTGCCGGCGAGCGTGAAGTCGGTGCCCGAGTTCCTGGCCTGGGCCAAGACGAACCCGGCCGGCGCCAACTACGGCTCGCCCGCGGCCGGCTCCACGCCGCACTTCATCGGCGCGCTCCTGGGCAAGAACGCCGGCGTCGATCTCAAGCACGCCGCCTACCGCGGCACGCAGCCGGCCATGCTCGACCTGCTGGGCGGCAACGTGGCGGCGGTGTCGGGGCCGATCGGCGACATCACGCAGCACCTGGCCTCGGGCAAGGTGCGCATCCTCGGCGTCTCCGGGGCCAAGCGCAGCCGTTTCGCGCCCGATGTGCCGACCTTCGAGGAGCAGGGCATCAAGAACGTCACGCACAGCGAATGGTTCGCCTTCCTGCTGCCGGCCAAGGCCTCGCCCGAGGTGGTGGCGCGCGCCAATGCGGCGATGAAGACGGCGCTGGCCCAGAAGGACGTGATCGACGGCTTGGCCACCTTCGGGCTGGAGGCCATGTCTTCGTCGCCCGGCGAGCTGACGGAACTGCTCAAGAAAGACACCGCCAAGTGGGCGCCGATCGTGAAGCAGATCGGGTTCACCGCGGAGCAATAGCCCACTCCCAAAGGAACTGCTCGATGAATACTCCGCTCGCCACCCCGGCCGCCGCCGCGGCCCGCCCCGCCATCCATCCCGACGAACAGGAGGCCCGCCTGCAGCTGGCCGCCTGCTACCGCGTGTTCGCGATGCTGGGCTGGACCGAGATGATCTACAACCACATCACGGTGCGGCTGCCCGACAGCGTGACGGGCGGGCAGAAGCAGTTCCTCATCAACCCCTTCGGCCTGCTTTACAGCGAGGTCACGGCCGGCAACCTGGTCAAGATCGACCTGCAGGGCAAGGTGCTGGACGGCTCGCGCCACCCGGTCAACCCGGCCGGCTTCACCGTGCATGCCGCGATCCACGACGGCCTGCCCGATGCGCATTGCGTGATGCACACGCACACCACCGCCGGCGTGGCGGTGGCCTGCCTGCAGGGCGGCCTGCAGCAGACCAACTTCTACACCGCGCAGTTGCACGGCATGGTGGCGTACCACGACTTCGAAGGCATCACCATCCATGCCGACGAAGGGCCGCGGCTGCTGAAGAGCATCGGCGACAAGCCTGCCGTGATCCTGCGCAACCACGGCCTGCTGGCCTGGGGCCAGACGCTGCCGCAGACCTTCGCCATCCTCTGGACGCTGCAGCGCGCCTGCGAGATCCAGATGGCGACGCTGTCGATGGGCACGCCCATCCCCGTCTCGGAAGAGATCGCGCGCAAGTGCACGCGCGATGCGCTGCAGTTCAACCCGAAGCACGGCGGCGGGCAGGACGTGTTCGACGCGCTGGTGCGGCAGGTCGATCGCATCGACGATTCCTACAAGCACTGAGCGAACAGCGATGAAAGTCTGCATCTACGGCGCCGGCGCGATCGGCGGCTGGATCGGCGCCGGCCTCGCGCAGGCCGGCAGCCGGCTCAATGTGGTGGCACGCGGCGCGACGCTGGAGGCGCTTCAGCGCGATGGGCTGAGCGTGATGCGGGGCGACCAGCGCATGCGCTTCGCGGTCAATGCGGTGGCCGACCCGGCCGACCTGGGCGCGCAGGACCTGGTGGTGATCGCAGTGAAGGCACCGGCGCTGCCGGCCGTCGCCGCGCAGATCGCGCCGCTGCTCGGTCCCGACACGATCGTGCTGACTGCCATGAACGGCGTGCCCTGGTGGTTCCTGCAGGGCGGCTTCGGCGGCCCGCTCGCCGGCACGCAGCTGGAGGCGGTGGACCCGGGCGGCAAGATCGACGCCGCCATCCCCGCGCAGCATGTGATCGGCTGCGTGGTGCATGCGAGCTGTTCGCTGGATGCGCCGGGCGTGGTGCGGCACCACTTCGGCAACGGCCTGATCATCGGCGAGCCCTCGGGCGAGGCCACGCCGCGGGCGCAGCGGCTCGAAGCGCTGCTCGAGCAGGCCGGCTTCGAGGCCCGCCTCTCGCCTCGGATCCAGAAAGACGTCTGGTACAAGCTGTGGGGCAACATGACGGTCAACCCGATCAGCGCGTTGACCGGCGCCACCACCGACCTCATCCTCAACGACGAACTGGTGCGCGGCTTCATCTCGACCATCATGCTGGAGGCGCGCGAGATCGGCGAGCGCATCGGCGTGCCGATCGCCGAGAGCCCCGAGGACCGGCACGCGGTCACGCGCAAGCTGGGGGCCTTCAAGACCTCGATGCTGCAGGATGTCGAAGCCCAGCGCCAGGTGGAGCTCGACGCGCTGGTGGGCGTCGTGAAGGAACTCGGCGATCTGACCGGCGTGCACATACCTTTCACCGACGCACTGTTCGGCCTCGCGCGGCTGCACGCCCGCATGCACGGCCTGTACCCGGCCGCTTGAGACGCGTGCCGGCAAGCGGCACCTCGTGCAACGCCTTCGCTGCGCTTGTTACTTGGTTGTGTTCGCAGTTCAACACAACCAACGCGCTCGAACCCAGATCCCTGCGCCCTCGCGGAGGCGTCGGTCGGCTCCAGGTCGCCGGCGCCGTGGCCTCCACCGGCCGGGCGCGTGCCGCCGCGGAACGACAAGTCGCGCTCGACCTGCGTTTCCCAGAGGCGCACCGAGCGCCAGTTGGACAGGATCTTCAAGCGGCCTGCGCTTGCCTCAGTCCACCGCGACGGGCACGCGCGGCGCCACCGCGCACATCAGCTCGTAGCCGATGGTGCCGGCCGACCGTGCCACCTCGTCGATGGGGAGCACGGCCCCGTTCGAGGCGCGCCCCCACAGCGTGACCTCGCTGCCGAACGCGGCATCGGGCACCGGCGTGAGGTCGACCGTGATCATGTCCATGCTGACCCGGCCGACCATGCGCGTGCGCACGCCGTTCACCAGCACCGGCGTGCCGGTGTCGCAATGGCGCGGATAGCCGTCGGCGTAGCCGACCGCGGCAACGCCGATGGTGAGCGGGCCCTCGGCGGTGAAACGCGAGCCGTAGCCGACGGTGTCGCCCGGGGCCAGCGTCTGCACCGAGAGCAGCCGCGTCGACAGCGTCATGGACGGCTGCAACTGCCAATGCGCCGCATCGTGCTCGGGGAAGTCGGGCGCGCTGCCGTACAGCAGGATGCCGGGGCGCACCCAGTCGGCGCGCGTGGTGGCGGCATGGCGCAGGGTGGCGGCGCTGTTGGCGATCGTGCGCTCGCCCGGCAGGTCGCGCGTGACGCGCTCGAAGACCTCGAGCTGGTGGGCCACGCCGCGCGCGCCGTCGGCGTCGCTGAAGTGGGTCATCAGCGAGATCTCGTCGACCTGCGGGAGCGCGTCGAGCCGCGTCCAGGCGGCGCGGAAGCGCTCGGGCGAGAAGCCCAGCCGGTTCATGCCGGAATTCATCTTGAGGAACACGCGCTGCGGCACCTGCGTCTTGTGGGCGGCCAGCATGTCGATCTGCTCGTCGCAGTGCACCGTGTGCCAGAGCTCCAGCCGCGAGCACAGCTCCAGGTCGCGCGGCTCGAACACGCCTTCGAGCAGCAGCACGGGCCCGCGCCAGCCCAGGGCGCGCACGCGCTCGGCCTCGGCCAGGTCGAGCAGCGCGAAGCCGTCGGCCGCGCGGAAGGACTCGAAGACGCGCTCGATGCCGTGCCCGTACGCATTGGCCTTGACCACCGCCCAGACGCGGGCGTCGACGGCAGCGCGGCGCGCGCGCTCGAGGTTGTGGGCCAGGGCGGCGGTGTGGATGGTGGCGAGGATGGGACGAGGCAAGGTGAAACCCGATCAGGACATGAGGACAAACACCCGGAAAGCATGGGGCGCGACCTCATTTTGACATTGCACCCCCATGCTATAACCGCGCATTTCCGCCAGTACCGCGGCCAATTTCAACTATTGCCAGCAGCCCGACTCCTGGCCAGCCAGCCCATCGATGAAGCGCGGTTTCTATACGATCATGTCGGCCCAGTTCTTCTCGTCGCTGGCCGACAACGCGCTTTTCGTTGCGGCGGTGGAATTGATGCGAAGCGGCGGCGCGCCCGAGTGGCAGCGCGCGGCGCTGGTCCCGATCTTCACCATCTTCTACGTGGCACTGGCGCCGCTGGTCGGCGCCTTCGCCGACGCGCTGCCCAAGGGCCGCGTGATGTTCATCAGCAATGCGATCAAGGTGGTGGGCTGCGTGATGATGCTGTTCGGCGGTCATCCGCTTTGGGCCTACGCCGTGGTCGGCCTGGGTGCGGCGGCGTACTCGCCGGCCAAGTACGGCATCCTGACGGAGCTGCTGCCGGCCTCGCAGCTGGTCAAGGCCAACGGCTGGATCGAAGGCCTGACCATCGCCTCGATCATCCTGGGCATCGTGCTCGGCGGGCAGCTGGTGGGGCACGCACTGTCGACCCGCCTGCTCGGGCTGGACTTGCCGCTGATCGACACCGGCATCGACACCCCGCCCGAGGCCGCGATTGCCGCACTGATCCTCGTCTACATGATCGCGGCCTGGTTCAACACGCGCATCCCTGACACCGGCGTCGAGATGCGGCCGCTGCGCGCCAATGCGCAGCAAGGCATGTTGCGTAATCTGCTGGCGCTGCTGCCGGACTTCTGGCACTGCAACTCGCGCTTGTGGCGCGACAAGCTGGGCCAGATCTCGCTGGCGACCACCACGCTGTTCTGGGGCGCCGGCGGCAACCTCAAGTACATCGTGCTGGCCTGGGCTTCGCTGGCGCTGGGCTACAGCACGGCGCAGGCGTCATCGCTGACCGGCGTGGTGGCGATCGGCACCGCCGTGGGCGCGGTGGTGGCGTCGATGCGCATGCGCCTGGACATGGCCACGCGCGTGATCCCGCTGGGCATCAGCATGGGCATCCTGTTGATCGGGATGAACTTCATCGGCAACATCTGGATCGCGGTGCCCTTCCTCATCCTGCTGGGCGGTCTGGGCGGCTTCCTGGTGGTGCCGATGAATGCGCTGCTGCAGCACCGCGGCCACAACCTGATGGGTGCCGGCCGCTCGATCGCGGTGCAGAACTTCAACGAACAGGCCTGCATCCTGATCCTCGGTGCCTTCTACAGCGCCTGCACCGGCCTGGGCCTCTCGGCCTACTCGGCGATCACCGCCTTCGGGCTGGTGGTGGCGGGCTTCATGTGGCTGATCAAGCGCTGGCATCGCAACAACCTGCAGCGCTTTCCGGAAGAGGTGGAGCACCTGCTCGCGATCGCACGCAGCGACAAGCACCACTGAACCAGCCCTTGCCTTGCCCGCTCTCGCGCTCGTCTTCAACGCCTTCGTCTGGGGCGTCTCCTGGTTCCCCTTCCGCCAGATGGAGGCGCATGGCCTGCATCCCGTGTGGGCCACGGCACTCATCTACGCGCTGATCGTCGTGGCCATGGGATGGCTGCGCCGCGATGCGTGGCGAGCCTTCGCCACGTGGCCGGGCCTGTGGCTCCTGGGGCTGGCGGCCGGCTTCACCAACGTGGGCTTCAACTGGGCCGTGACGCAAGGCGACGTGGTGCGGGTGGTGCTGCTGTTCTACCTGATGCCTTTGTGGAGCGTGCTGCTGGCCTGGATCTTTCTCGGCGAGCGGCCCAGCGCCTCGGCACTCGCGCGCATGGCGCTCGCGCTCGCCGGCGTGGCGGTTGTGCTCAAGACGCCGGGGACCGACTGGCCGGTGCCGGCGAGCCTGCCCGACTGGCTGGGCGTGGCGGCCGGCTTCAGCTTCGCGCTGGCCAACATCCTGCTGCGGCGGCTGCGGCCGGCGCCCGGCGAATCGCGCGCGCTCGCCATGTTCGCCGGCTGCGCGCTGGTGGCGGGGCTCACCGCGACGGCCGGCAGCGCGCTCGGCGCCATCGCACCGCCGCCGCTGCAGCCTCCGGCGGTGGCAGGGTGGGCGGGCTGGGCGACGCTGCTGGGCGTGGGCTTCGTCTTCGCCAACGTCTGCCTGCAGTACGGCGCCGCACGCCTGGCCGCCAGCGCCACCGCGGTGATCATGCTGTCGGAGGTGCTGTTCGCCAGCGTCTCCTCGGTGGCGCTGGGCGCGGCCACGCTGGATGCCCGCATCTGGACCGGCGGCGCACTGATCGTGCTGGCGGCCCTGTGGTCCTCGTTTGCGCGATCGAACGGCGGCGAGGATGATCGGCAGTCCCGCATCCTGGAGGACAAGCCATCATGACCAGCATCTACGACTTCGAGGCCCGGCAGATCGACGGCAGCGAGGTGCCGCTGTCCAAGTACAAGGGCCAGGTGCTCCTGATCGTCAACACCGCGAGCAAGTGCGGCTTCACGCCGCAGTTCGAGGGCCTGGAGGCGCTCCACAAGAAATACGCCGGAAAAGGCCTCGCGGTGCTCGGCTTCCCGTCCAACCAGTTCGGCAACCAGGACCCGGGCACGAACGAGGAGATCGGCGCCTTCTGCGTGCAGAACTACGGCGTGAGCTTCCCGATGATGGAGAAGATCGAGGTCAACGGCCCCGGCGCCACGCCGCTCTACAAGTGGCTGGCGAAGGAAGCGCCGGGCCTGCTGGGCAGCACGGCCATCAAGTGGAACTTCACCAAGTTCCTGGTCGGCAAGGACGGGCGCGTCATCAAGCGCTACGCGCCGCTGGACACGCCGGCCTCGATGACGCGCGACATCGAGGCGGCGCTGGCGTCCTGAGCCGCTTCGCTCAGAAGCGGAAATCCGCGGTCTGCGAGCCGCGGCCGACCATGACCGTGTGCGTCTTGGTCATGCCCTCGGTGCGGGCCTCGACGGTGTAGCGGCCCGCCGGCAGGTCGACCAGGCACACGGGGCCGGAGGCGCGCATCTCGAGCGCGGTGTCGCCGCCGGCGGATTTGATGGTGACCTCCACGTTGGCCAGGTACTCGCCGCCGGCGCGCGCGAACAGCAGCGCGAGCGGATGATCCTTCATCGCGGCGCGCATGGCGTTGGACTCGTCCGATCCGATGCCGCCGCAGGCGAAGCGCGCGTTGCCCTGCACCTTCATCGCAGGCAGCGTGCCGGTGCCGGGGTCCACGGTCTGCGCGTGCGACGCCAGCGTCCCCGCGGCGCAGGCGCATGCGAGCGCAGCGCCGCAGAACAGGGTGTGGAGAGGGCGGTTGAGCATGTTCTTGCTCCCGAAGTGAAGACATGCGTATCGTGCCGCGCTGCCACCCGGCCCGGGTCGGACCAGCGCTTCTTCGCTTGTGCGATCAAACCGTCGCTGGGCACGCGCCGCTCACGCACGCCAATCTGACGAATTGTCGCAAGACCGCAAGCAATCCGCGCCCGCTCGCCACACTTCGAATTTCGCCTTGGCGCCGCGCGCATCAGCAAAGTCGGCGCCGACCCCATGCCTTCGAACAAACCCATGATCAGTTATCGCGCCCTGCCACTCCGCATCCTTGCCGCGGCCATCTTCTCCTTGTGTTTGGCTGCTTGCGGCGGAGGCGGCGATGGCGGTTGCGGAGGCTGCGGGCTCGGGGCTTCCCTGGCGGGCGCATCCGCAGACCCTTCGACGGCCCAGCCGCCCACGTCGCCGACAAACCCGCCTTCGACCGAAACGCCGCCCTCGACCGAGACTCCGGCGGCGCCCGGTGCGACCCCTCCCAGTTACGTCATTGGCGGCTCGCTCACAGGACTGCCCGCCAACGGCAAGCTGGTCCTGCTGAACAACGCAGGCGACGCGCTGACGCTGGCAGCCAATGGGGCCTTCAGCTTCGCGGCGCCCGTGACCTTCAATACCGGCTACGCAGTGACGATCGCCTCCCAGCCTCTGTGGCAAGCCTGCCAGGTGGCCAACGGCAATGGCACCGCCGTCGCTGACGTCAGCAATGTCTCGGTGTCCTGCGCCGAAGCGCAGGCGCTGGTCTCGACCTTGGCGGGTTCTTCGGTGACGGGTTCGGCCGACGGCACGGGCAGTGCAGCAGGGTTCGACAGCCCGCAAAGCATGGCGATGGACGGCAACGGCAACATCTATGTGATGGACACTGACAACTTCGTGGTTCGCAAGGTCACGCCGACCGGCGAGGTCACGACCTTGGCCGGTTCGACGGTGCCCGGCTACGGCGTTGGCGTGACCGTGGATGCCGGCGGCAATGTCTACGTCGCGGACTACGACAACGACGTGATACGCAAGATCACGCCGAACGGCGATGCGTCCATCATGGCCGGCTCCACGGAGGGCTGGGCCGATGCCACCGGTGCCGATGCCCAATTCAACGGACCGTCAGGGTTGGCGGTCGATTCGAGCGGCAATGTCTATGTCGCGGACTATGACAACCACATGATCCGCAAGATCACGCCGAACGGAACGGTCACCACCGTGGCCGGTTCCGGGAGCCGAGGGGACGCCGATGGCCAAGGTGCGGCTGCCTCGTTCAACCGGCCGAATGCGCTCAAGGTCGACGCCATGGGCAATATCTATGTGGCCGACGCCTCCAACCACCGCATTCGCAAGATCACGCCCGATGGTGTCGTCACCACGCTGGCCGGCTCGACGAGAGGCTTCGCGGATGGCACCGGCGTCGCCGCGCAATTCGACTACCCATGGGGTCTCGCCATCGACGCCAGCGGCAATGTCTACGTGGCGGACTCCGGCAACAACAAGCTGCGCAAGATCACACCGAACGGCGTTGTCTCCACGCTTGCCGGCTCGGGTACGAGCGGCTCGGAAAACGGCCTCGGCGCCACAGCCCAGTTTGATGATCCGCTGGACGTCGCCGTGGATGCCAGCGGCAACGTCTACGTGCTCGACGATTACAGCGTTCGCAAGATCAGTCCGTTGCGCTGACAGAACGGAATGCGTCACCTCCTCTCGCGATCGATACCAGCGGCAATGTCTACGTCTCGGAGGCGGGCAACCACGCGATCCGCAAGATCACACCGGTGCGCTGACTCCGCTGAGGGCTGCGACGACTCAAGGGCAGTTCGGATAAACGCAGTCAGGAGCGCAGTGCTTCGTCAAAAACTTCCACCCAATGCCGCACCGGCAGCCCGCTGCCGCTTTGCAGATGCGTGATGCAGCCGATGTTGGCCGAGAGGATGCCAGCGGGCCGTAGCTGGTCCAGGTGCTCCAGCTTGCGATCGCGCAGCGCATAGGCCAGCTCGGGCTGCAGCACGGAGTACGTGCCGGCGGAACCGCAGCAAAGATGCGACTCGTTCTTCGCGACCTGGATGTCGAAGCCGAGCGCGCGCAGATTCACCTCGACGCCGCCGCGCAGCTTCTGCCCGTGCTGCAGCGTGCACGGCGGGTGGTAGGCGTAGACGCCCGGCGGCGCCTTGACGCGGTCCTTCAACAGCGGCACCAGTTCGGGCAACAGCTCGCTCAGATCGCGCGTCAGCGCGCCGATGCGCGCGGCCTTCTGCGCGTAGGCCGGCTCGTCGCGCAGCACATGCCCGTACTCGCGCACGGTGACGCCGCAGCCGGAGGCGTTCATCACGATCGCTTCCACCGCGCCTTCTTCCACATAGGGCCACCACGCATCGATGTTGGCGCGCATCTGCGCCTTGCCGCCCTCCTGGTCGTTCAGGTGGAACTTCACCGCGCCGCAGCAACCGGCGGTTGGCGCGATCACCGCCTCGATGCCCGCGGCATCGAGCACGCGCGCGGTCGCGCTGTTGATGTTGGGCGCCATCGAGGGCTGCACGCAGCCGGCGAGCATCAGCATCTTGCGCGCATGACTGCGCGTGGGCCACGCCCCGGCGGGCTGCGGCGCCGGCACCTTGGCCTTGAGCTTGGCCGGCAGCAGGCCGCGCACCGACTGGCCGAGCTTCATCGCAGGACCGAAGAGCGGCGAGGGCAGCGCCTCCTTCAGCGTCCAGCGCAGCGCCCCTTCCAGCGGCGGCCGCTGCACTTTCTCGTCGACGATCTTGCGGCCGATATCGACCAGGTGCCCGTACTGCACGCCGCTCGGACAGGTGCTCTCGCAATTGCGGCAAGTGAGGCAACGGTCCAGGTGCAGCTGCGTGCTGCGCGTCGGCGTCTTGCCTTCGAGCACCTGCTTGATCAGGTAGATGCGCCCGCGCGGGCCGTCGAGCTCGTCGCCCAGCAGCTGGTAGGTCGGGCAGGTGGCCGTGCAGAAGCCGCAGTGCACGCACTTGCGCAGGATGGCTTCGGCCTCTTCGCCATCGGGCGTGCCCTTGAATTCGGGAGCGAGTTCGGTTTGCATCTCAAGCTGGGGGGAAGAGCCGTGCGCGATCGAACACGGCATGGGGATCGAACTCGCGCATCAGCGCCTCGTGGATGCGCTTGAGCGGCGTGCTCAGGGCATCGAAGCGGCGCGTCGCGGTGCCGGCGCCGTCGGCGGTTCTGAACAAGGTTGCATGCCCGCCCGCGGAACGGGCCGCTTCCCTGAGCCGCTCGCCCTCGCCGGGCACCACCCGATACCAACGCTGGCCCCCATGCCACTCGATCAGCGGCGGCTCCTCCAGCGGAAGCACCGGCGCGGTCTGCGGGACGGAGAGGCGCCACAGCTCTTGGCCCTGGCGCGCGTCGAACCAGGGCAGCCGGTGATCGCGGGCCGCCTCCCAGTCGCTGCGGGCCTGCGCATCGTCCTGCCGCTCGCCGCCGAGGCGGGTGCAGGCCGCCGCCACCGCGGCGGTCGCACCGCGCAGGCGCAGCCAAAGCCGGCCCTGGCCCTGCTCATGCGTCCAGCGGCTGGCATCGAGCGGCAGCGGCTGACCGCCCCAGCCGTTGAGCAGGCGCAGCGCATCGGCCTGGTGGCATTCGAAGACCAGCGTGGCTTCGGCCGGCGGCACGGGCAGCACCTTCAGGCTGACTTCCGCGATCAGCCCCAGCACGCCCAGCGAGCCGGCCAGCACGCGCGAGACGTCGTAGCCGGCGACGTTCTTCATGACCTGGCCGCCGAAGCTGAGCAGCTCGCCGCGGCCGTTGAGAAGCTGGGCGCCCAGCACGTAGTCGCGAACGGCGCCGACGCTGGCGCGCGCGGGGCCGCTGAGGCCCGCGGCGACCATGCCACCGACCGTGCCCCCTTCCTCGAAGCGCGGCGGTTCGAAAGGCAGGCACTGGCCCTGCGCCGCCAATGCCGCTTCGAGCTCGGCCAGCGGCGTGCCGGTGCGCACGGTGACCACGAGCTCGCTGGGTTCGTAGCTCACGAGGCCCCGGAGCTCGCCGGTGGAAAGCGGCTCGCCGCGCGGCGGCTCGCCATAGAAGTCCTTGGTGCCGGCCCCACGGATGCGCAGCACCGTGCGCTCGGCGGCGGCGGCGCGAATGCGCTCGGCGATCTGGCGAAGGGCTGGATCCATGTGGGCGATGGTAGCGCCCACTGCCGGCTTCATTCCGCGAAGAAATGGACGGGCAGCCCTGACACTTCCGCGCGCATCGCGATCACCTGGCCGGAAGCCGGCCTCTGCTCGAGTTCATCGGCAGGCCGCCCGCGACGCGCGCTGGTGACGAACAGCGTGCGCAGATCGTCGCCGCCGAAGCAGGGCATGGTGGGGCATTGCACCGGCACGGGCAGCGCCGACAGCTGTTCGCCCAAGGCCGAGAAGCGCAGCAACTGCCCGCCCTCGAACATGGCGACCCAGTAGCAGCCCTCGGCATCGACGGTGGCGCCATCGGGCCGCCCCTGGTAGCGCTTCGCGGAAGCCGAGAGCCAGCCCTCTGGCTTGGCTTCGAACTGGCGCAAGACGCGGGGACGCGCGAGTCGATTGGCCTTTGCATCCCAATCCCACACGCTCACGCAGTGCGCGGCGGTGTCGGCCCAGTAGATCGCGTCGGCACCGGGCGCAAAGGCCAGGCCGTTGGCGGTGGTGACGCCTTCGGCCATGCGGGTCAGCTGCGGCGCGCGGCCACCGCGCGCATCGAGGCAGTAGAGCGCACCGCTGGCGCGGTCCTTGGCCTCGTTGAGCGTGCCGGCCCAGAAGCGGCCCTGCGCGTCGCACTTGCCGTCGTTGAAGCGCATGCTGCGCGCGTCGTGGTCCACGTGCGCGAGAACGGTGAGCGCCCCGCCCCATTTGCGCGCACGGTAGATGCCGTCGCGCAGTGCGATCACCAGGCCGCCGCGGGCCGCGGGCGCCATGCAGCCGGGCTCGGTCGGCAGGCTCCAGCGCTCGACCGTCGGCTTGCCCGCGATCTCGCCGCGGGTGCGCAACACGGCGCGGCCCGGAATGTCGAGCCAGTAGAGCGAGCGCTCATGGGGGTGCCAGAAGGGCGATTCGCCGAGCTGGCAGAGGCTGTCGTCGAGGGCGGTCCACATGCCGGCAGCTTAGCCAAAAAAAAGGCCCGCTCGCGCCGGGGCGCTTGCGGGCCGAACATCCAAAGGAGACTCTTGCTTTGAATTGTTCTTGCAGTCGATGGATGCGGGCCGCGCGTCGCGGCCCGCATTCGCCTCAGCGGTTGTAGGCGGTTTCGCCGTGGGACGAGATGTCCAGGCCCTCGCGCTCTTCCTCTTCGCTCACGCGCAGGCCGACGGTGAGGTCGACGATCTTGAAGGCGACGAAGGAGACGATGGCGGACCAGACGACGGTCAGCAGCACGGCCTTGAGCTGAATCCAGACCTGCGTGCCGATGCCGTTGGAGACGATGCCCGCCGTGACCCAGTCGCCCACCAGGCCGGGGCCGCCGAGCGCCTGGGTGTTGAAGACGCCGGTCAGCAATGCGCCGACGATGCCGCCCACGCCGTGCACGCCGAACACGTCCAGCGAGTCGTCGGCGCCGAGCATGCGCTTGAGGCCGTTGACGCCCCACAGGCAGGCGAAGCCGGCGACGAAGCCGATGATGATCGCGCCCATGAGGCCGACGTTGCCGGCTGCCGGCGTGATGGCCACCAGGCCGGCGACGGCGCCGGAAGCGGCACCCAGCATCGAGGCCTTGCCCTTCATCAGCGCTTCGCCGATGGACCAGGCCAGCACCGCCGCGGCCGTGGCCGAGAAGGTGTTCATGAAGGCCAGCACGGCGCTGGTGCCGGCTTCGAGTGCGGAGCCCGCATTGAAGCCGAACCAGCCCACCCACAGCAGCGACGCGCCGACCATCGTGAGCGTCAGCGAATGCGGCGTGAAGGCTTCGCGGCCGTAGCCGATGCGCTTGCCGATCAGGAAGGCGCCGACCAGGCCTGCGACGGCCGCGTTGATGTGCACCACGGTGCCGCCGGCGAAGTCGAGCGCGCCCCATTGCCAGATGAGGCCGGCCTTGGCGTTCATGGCGTCGACCACGTCCTTGTTGGCATAGGCGTCCGGGCCCATCCAGAACCAGACCATGTGCGCGATCGGTGCATAGCTGAAGGTGAACCACAGCGCCATGAAGAGCAGCACGGCCGAGAACTTGATGCGCTCGGCGAAGGCGCCCACGATCAGGCAGCAGGTGATGCCGGCAAAGGTGGCCTGGAAGGCGGCGAACAGCAGCTCGGGGATGTAGACGCCCTTGCTGAAGGTCGCGGCCGGCGCGAAGGTGCCGGTGGCGGAGTCGAAGATGCCCTTCATGAAGAGCCGGTCGAAGCCGCCGATGAAGGAATTGCCTTCGGTGAAGGCCAGGCTGTAGCCGTAGATCAGCCACAGCACCACGATCATCGAGAAGGTGACCATGATCTGCATCAGCACCGACAGCATGTTCTTGCTGCGCACCAGGCCGCCGTAGAAGAGCGCCAGGCCGGGGATGGTCATCATGATGACCAGCAGCGTCGACAGCAGCATCCAGGCGGTGTCGCCCTTGTTGAACGAAGGCGCGGGCGCTGCCGCCGCTGCATCGGCGGCGGGCGCTGCGGCGGCCGGGGCGGCCGGAGCCGCTGCGGCGGGTGCCGCCGGCGCGGCCGCAGCCGGGGCCGAGGCAGCAGGCGCTTCGGCCGGCGCCGGCGGGGTCTGGGCAAAGCCGGCGGTGCCGGCGACGAGCACGCTCAGCCCGAGGGCGAGAGAGACAAGCAGTTTTTTCATTGGATCTTTTCTTTCGTGCCTCGAAGTCAAAGGGCTTCGCGGCCGGTTTCCCCTGTGCGGATGCGCACGACCTGCTCGAGGTCGTAGACGAAGATCTTGCCGTCGCCGATCTTGCCGGTGCGCGCGGCGCTCTCGACCGCCTCGATCACGCGCTCGACCAGATCGTCGGCCACGGCGGCTTCGATCTTGACCTTGGGCAGGAAGTCGACCACGTACTCGGCGCCGCGATAGAGCTCGGTGTGGCCTTTCTGGCGACCGAAGCCCTTGACCTCCGTCACGGTGATGCCCTGCACGCCGATCGTCGAAAGCGCCTCGCGCACTTCGTCGAGCTTGAATGGTTTGATGATGGCTGTGACCAGCTTCATGATGTTTCCCCCACAGATTTCACGATGTTTCTCCTCAGGATGGATCGGGACGGGACGCGTGGCCGCGTCAGAGCGTCTTGGTCAGCGTAACGATGAACCGCGCCTTGTTGGGCGACCAGGTCTGCTGGCCGACCGGGCCGAAGCCCACGTCGATGCCCGGGCTGGACACCAGCAGGTACGAGCTCTTCTTGTTGGCGCCCTGCACCGAGCCGGCCAGCGACAGGCCGTTGCCGAAGTCGTAGGAGGCGCCCACGTTGTAGTCCACGTAGCTCTTGTAGCCCAGGCTGCGGATGTCGCTGCTCATGTGCGTGTAGCCCACCGCCGCCTTCAGCGTGACCTTGGGCACGATCTCCTTGGTGTAGGCGAGATTGAAGTAGCCGGTGTTGCGGCCCTTGAGGCCCGAGCCGTCGCGCTCGCCGGCGTAGTTGAAGTAGTCCTTGGAGACGGTGTGCGAGTACTTGAAGGTGAAGGAACCGACGGCCTCGTTGGCATAGGTGGCTGCGCCGTACAGCTCGGTGGTGTTGCCGCGGGCGTTGCCCGGGTAGATGTAGCTGAGGACACCGAAGTCGAGGTCGAACACGCCGGCCTTGAACTTGTAGCCGCCGTAGATGTCGCTCTCGATGCTGTTGCCGTTGAGCCAGTTGACGCTGGAGTTCCAGTTGCCGATGTAGAAGCCGCTCTCGCCGAACGCATAGTCGAAGCCGCCCTGGATGGCGGGCTTGAAGCCCTTGGTCTTGGCGAAGCCGCCGCTGCCGAGGACGTCCTGGTCCTGGCCCCGGAACTTGTAGTTGCTGGTCAGGGAAACGTTCCCCGTCAGCTGGGCGCTCGCCAGCATTGGAAGGGCTGCCAAAGCGGCCACTGCCAAGGCGGACGCGGTTTTACGGTGCATCATCGGGAGACTCCTCGGTCGGTTTTGAAATGGTTGGATACCGCTTCAAAGCAGGGAGCGTGCCAAATCTCGCAGCCGCGAGCCGCGGAGCCTGAGAGAGGTGCATGGAGACGCATGAACGAATGATGGTTGCACCATCTTGGTGAAAAGGGAGAAAAATGAGTCTGTCTTTGGTGCAAAGCCGTGCTTTGCTGGGCCTGGAAGCGGCGAATGTCACGGTCGAGGTGCATCTGGCCAATGGCCTGCCCAGCTTCACGCTGGTGGGCCTGGCCGATGTGGAGGTGAAGGAAGCGCGCGAGCGCGTGCGCGCCGCCATCCAGAACGCCGGCCTCGAATTCCCGAGCAACAAGAGGATCACCGTCAACCTGGCGCCGGCCGACCTGCCGAAGGACTCGGGCCGCTTCGACCTGCCGATCGCGCTGGGCATCCTGGCGGCCGCCGGGCAGATCGAGGCGGCACGGCTGGCCGGCCACGAGTTCGCGGGGGAGCTCTCGCTGTCAGGGCATCTGCGGCCCGTGCGTGGTGCACTGGCGATGGCACTGGCGCTGCATGGCCGCGGCGTCGCGACGCGGCTGGTGCTGCCGGCCGAAAGCGCGCGCGAGGCCGCCCTGGTGCCCGGTGCCGAGATCTACGGTGCGGACCACCTGCTCGATGTGGTGCGGCAGTTCCTGCCGGGCGGACCGGCGCCGGGCGAGGCGGCGGACGATGGCTGGCACCGGGCATTGCCCGCCCCCGCCGGGCCGCCGGCGGCCGTCGCCGATCTGGCGGAGGTCAAGGGTCATGCGGGTGCGAGACGCGCCCTGGAGATCGCCGCGGCAGGCCAGCACAGCCTGCTGATGGTGGGCCCGCCGGGTTCCGGCAAGTCGATGCTGGCCCAGCGCTTCGCCGGCCTCCTGCCGGAGATGAGCGTGGACGAGGCGCTGGAGAGCGCCGCCGTGGCCAGTTTGCAGGGCCGCTTTGCCGTCGAGCGCTGGCGCGTGCGGCCGACCTGCAGCCCGCACCACAGCGCCAGTGCGGTGGCCTTGGTGGGCGGCGGCTCGCCGCCCCGGCCGGGAGAAATCTCGCTGGCGCACAACGGCGTGCTGTTCCTCGATGAGTTCCCCGAGTTTCAGCGCAGCGCGCTCGAGGCGCTGCGCGAGCCGCTGGAGACCGGCAACATCACCATCGCGCGAGCGGCGCGGCGTGCCGAGTTCCCGGCCCGCTTCCAGCTGGTGGCGGCCATGAACCCCTGCCCCTGCGGCTGGCTCGGCTCCTCGCTCAAGTCCTGCCGCTGCACGCCGGACCAGGTGGCGCGCTACCAGGGCAAGCTCAGCGGGCCTTTGCTGGACCGCATCGACCTGCACATCGAGGTGCCCGCACTGCCGGCGACCGAATTGCTGGACACCCCCGCGGGCGAAGCCAGCGCCGAGGTGCGTGTACGCGTGGTCGAAGCCCGCGAGCGCGCCATTCGCCGGCAGGGCAAGGCCAACCAGGCGCTGCAAGGCGCGGAGATCGACCGCCACGCGCAGCTCGATGCCGCCGCGCTGCAGTTCCTGCATGCGGCGGCGTCGCGGCTGGGCTGGTCGGCGCGCGGCACCCATCGCGCGCTCAAGCTGGCCCGCACGATCGCCGACTTGGCCGGCGCCGGCACGGTGCAGGCGGGGCATGTGGCGGAGGCGGTGCAGTACCGGCGTGCGTTGCAGGTGGGCGCCTGAGCGTGGGACCTGCAGTTGCCGATCCTTTGCCGATGTTTCCTCGTTCGCGCGTGCATCGGCATGAAACAACGCACGCGACAACTCAGCGCTTGAACCGCCCCCCGCTGATGATCGACAGGTCGACGTAGTCAATCCCCGTGTGATCCTGCGGCGAGTAAGCCACCTCCAGCCCACCGCCCGTGTCGTAGCGGAAGTCGTTGAGCACCGCAAGCAGCTTGGCGCGCGTCGGCTTCGGGCCGGTGCGGCGCAGCGCCTCGACCAGTACCTTGGTGGCGACGAAACCTTCGAGCAGCGCCGGCGAGAGCTCGATGTCGCCCTTGGCCTTGGCCAGGTCCGAGGCCTCCTTGATCAGCGGATGCGCCATCGCGCGCTCCGAGGGGAGCACCTGCATGACCACCACGCCGCCGCTGGCGTTGCCCAGCTCCTTGATGAAACCCGAGGCGGCGTTGTTCGACAGCGTGATGACCTGCGCCGCGGAACCCGCCGCGCGCAGCGCCTTGATGCCTTCGGTGACGGCGGTGCCGGAGCCGATCCACAGCACGGCCTGCGCGTTGGCGGCAGTGAGCTTGGGCACGATGGTGGCGTAGTCGGGCTTGTTGCGATCGGCCAGCGCCAGCACGACCGGCTTCAGGCCCGCCTTGTCGAAGCCCTTCATCGCACCTTCCATCGCATCCTTGCCGAAGGAGTCGTCGGCCTGGACCACGGCGATGCGCTGCATGCTCACGGTGTGCAGATGCAGGACCGCCTTCTCGGCCTCGCGCTGGTAAGTGGAGCGGACGTTGAACACGAGCTTCTGCACCGGCTTGTGCAGCGACATGGCACCGGTGGACGGCCCGATCAGCGGGGTGCCGCTCTTGTCGAGCAGCGGAATGACGGCCAGCGCATTGGGCGTCCCGCGGTTGAGCAGCAGCGCGAGAACCTTCTTGTCCTCGATCAGGATGCGTGAGTTCTCCGCCGAGCGCTTCGGGTCCAGCCCGTCGTCCAGGCGGATCACCTCGACCTTCTCGCCGTGGATGCCGCCCTGTGCATTGACGTGGTCGATGACCAGTTGCGAGCCGGCGATGGTCTCCCTCACGCTGGCCGCGACGGGCCCCGACATGTCGGCGGACTGGCCGATCAGGATCTGGGCTGTTGCATTCGCGGCGCTCAGGACGAGCGCAGCAGCGCAGCAGAGAACTCGCACGGTTTTCATGGGCTCTTCCAAGAGGGGCCGGGCTGAAAATGCGCGGCACAGTTGTGAACAATTGTTACCAACCTTGCCCCTGGCCCGTTCGGGAAGAAACCCTTGAGGAAATTGTCTTACTGGGCTCCGCTATCTGCTGTGCTGGATGCCGAAGGTGCGGATGTGGTGCGCGGTCACCGCGGGGCTCGGCAAACCTGCCTCATGGCCCTGGCGCGTCGGTCCGCACCCTTCTTTTGCCATCGGCCATGCTCTGAGCGGCGAATTCTGCAAAGAGCTTGATGGCGCCCTGGCTGCTCGCTGCGTTCAGCGCCGACATGTAGCGCTCGCGGTCTTCCAGCCGCAGCACCGTCCAGGGAAATCCGCCGGACGCCAGCATCGTGTTCATGATGAAGCGCCCAAGCCGTCCATTGCCGTCCATGTACGGGTGGATGAAAACGAACATGAAATGGCCCAGCACCGAACGCACCACGGCCGATGGCTCCTCGCGCAGCAACTCGAACAGTACGGGCATCATCTCCCGCACCGCTTCGCGCGGCGGAGGTACGTGCTGGGCGTTGCGAATGTAGACCTGATGGCCACGGTAGCCGGCGAGGTCGGTCGGCGCGAGAAGTCCGGCTGTCACGCTCGGCGAGAACATGGCTCGGAACCAGGCGCCGTGATCCCGTTTGAGGGCGTCGCCTGCATTTGCACCCGCGAAGATCTTCTGGATGGTCGCCTTGACTTCGTTGTGCGCCAGCCAGTAGCCGTGCGCCGCCATCGCGTCTCTCGATTGCCGGTCCTGCTCGTGGGCGTCTTCGTTCCAGTCCCCGTTCGCCACGCGACGGATCAGTTCCGGCGTGACTCTGTAGCCCTCGATCGACAAGGAATGGTAGGCATCGGTGACGTAGACATCTTCGATGGCTTGCATGAACGCCGGAATGTCCCTCGGAAGTCCCGGCTCCTTGCGCGGGAAGGCATGGGCCACGTCCTCGCGCATCGAAGCCCACATGAGCCGCAATCGAGAGACATAGGGCGACTCGATGCGATCGCCTGGAACGATTCGCGGCGAACTCTCGAACGGGTTCGATTCGACGACCTGGTTGCCCAGCGCGCGCATGAATCCGACGATGTCGTCCGCAATGGCGTCACGGCCCACCGCGCGGAAGGCACCGGCCAGGCGACCGGCGATCGTGCGGTGATTGCCTTCCGCGAGCAGACGGCTGAGCTCCGATGCGTCGCTGATCGACAGCAATGCAACCTGCGCATCCTGGGCGCAGGCCCTGAAGAAGTTCTCGGGCGCCTTCAGGAGCGCCTGGGGCAGCGTCATCGTGCGGATGTTGCCGACGCTGTCGCGCCGGTCCGGCGCCGGAAAATCTCTCGCCTGGTAGTCCATGAGCGAGAAGCCGTTCGGCAAGGCCAGTACGCCGTTCTTGCCGAGTGGCGCGTGAACGACGACCTGTTGAGGCAACAACGTGGTGCCGGCGTGCAGTTTCAGCGAGTAGTCCGCGGCCACGCACCAGTCCGCGCCAAACCTGGCGTTGCAATAGGCGGCAATGAAGTCCTTCATGCCGGCGATCCATGGCGTCGAGTCGCCGGCCTTCGCCGAAGGGCTGGCGGACATGTACCAACCCTGAATCACGGGCTGGAGGTACCCGGCTCCAACGAGCGCTTCACGGTCGGCCCGCGAGAACGCATTCGTGTTGAAGACGGACTGCCCCTGCTGTTGCAACGCGTGCAAGGCTTCCAGGCCCGCAGCCAAGCGCCGCTGCGCGGGAGTGGCCGCGCGGATGCTGGAAGGCCGGGTCGTTGCCATGATTTCCGCCTGCTTGCTTGCGCCCGGAGCCAGCCTCAGCCGAGTGCCAGGTTTGATTGAAACTGACTGCTAGGTTTTATTGTATTCCGGTTGCTAGATTTTATTGCTATCTGGTTGCTAGAGAAGGCCGCGCCCCGCCAGGTTGCGCATCAGCGCGCCAATGCCGAAGGACCAGCGCGCGGCCTGGTCGGCATGCACCACGCGGTTCTCGAGCGCGCCGAGCTCGGGCGCCGAGATGGTGACGCGGTCGCCCACCACATGGGTGAAGCCCTGCCCCGGGCCATGGCGGTCCTGGGTCGGCGCGAACATGGTGCCGAGGAAAAGCATCAGCCCGTCCGGGTAGGCGTGATGCGGCCCGATCGCCTGCGACACCAGGTCCAGCGGGTCGCGGCTGATCTGCGCGAGCGAGCTCGATCCTTCGAGCACGAAGCCCTCGGGCCCGGCGACGCGCAGGGCCACCGTGATGCGGCGCACGTCGTCGATGCCGAAATGCGTGTCGAACAGGCGGATGAAAGGGCCGATCGCGCAGGAGGCGTTGTTGTCCTTCGCCTTGCCCAGCAGCAGCGCGCTGCGGCCCTCGAAGTCGCGCAGGTTGACGTCGTTGCCCAGCGCCGCGCCCAGGGTGCGGCCGCGGCTGTCGACCGCCAGCACCACCTCGGGCTCCGGGTTGTTCCAGACCGAACCGGAATGGATGCCGACGTCGGCACCGGTACCCACCGCCGACAGCACCGGCGCCTTGGTGAAGATCTCGGCATCGGGGCCGATGCCGACTTCGAGGTACTGCGACCAGGCGCCCTGCGCGATCAGCACCTCCTTGACCTGGGCCGCCTGCGGCGAGCCGGGCACGATGCCCGCGAGGTTGTCGCCCAGCACGCCGCCGAGCGCCGCGCGGATGGTCTCGGCCCGGGAGGCATCGCCGCGCGCCTGCTCCTCGATCACGCGCTCCAGCAGGCTGGCGACGAAGGTCACGCCGCTGGCCTTGACGGCCTGCAGATCGCAGGGCGCGAGCAGCCACGGCAGCTCCGGATCGCGCGCGGCGTCGTCGCTGTTGGCCAGCGAAACGTCGAGCGCCGCGATGCGCGGCGCGTCGTTGTCGCGCAGGGCCTGGCGCACCAGTCCGACGGGATCGTCGAGCTCGAGCAACTGGCTGGTGGTGGGTGCGAGGCGCGTCAGGTCGTGCAGGCCGCCTTCGTGCACCACCACCGGCGTGGGCCCGACATCGGGTTGCCAGAGGCGGCCGATGAGTGCGGCGCGCCCGGCATCGCGGGGAAGGCTGGTAGCGAGCGAAAGGGGCTGGGGCATGTTGTCTCCAAGAAATGGGGTACCGGGCGCCGAGGACGCGAAGGCTTTGCGAAAGGCGTAAAGGAATTCAGGACGACCATTCTGTATGTCTTTCTCGCGTCGTTCCCGAAACCTTTGCGTTCCGGTCGGCCGTCGTCATTCGCCGCTTCGAATTCGCGCGACCGCCGACTGCAGGTCCTTCCACGCCGGCTCCTGCGGCGCGAAGCGCGCGCGCATGTAGCCGGCCAGCTCGGCGATCTGCGCATCGCCGAGTGCCTCGCGGAAGGCGGGCATGAAGCCGATGTCGCGCGTGGCCGGCTCGCGCACGCCGTCGAGGATGGTGCGCAGCAGGTTGTCGGGACGCGCGCTCGTCAGGTTGCTGTTGAGCGCGAGCGGCACGTTGGCGCCGAGCAGCGTGGGGCCGTTGCCGTCGTGGTGGCACGCGGCGCAGGCGCCGTCGAACAGGCGCTGGGCCGGGCCGAGCAGCTGGCCTTGGCGCGCGGCGGCGGTGGCGACCGCGCGTTGCGCCTGCGCTTGGGCCTCGGTCTCGCCGGTAGGGGCGTTGAAGGAGGCCAGGTAGGTGGCCATGGCGCGGACGTCCGCGTCGGGCACCTGGGCCAGCTCGCGCACCACCTCCGCCATCGGGCCGCCGGCCGTGCCGTGCTGGGGGCTGTGGCCGTTGCGCAGGTAACGGTAGAGCGATTCGGCGTTCCACGGCACGGCCGACTTCGAGGACAGCCCCGTGAGTGCGGGCGCCTCCCAGCCCTCGACCATCGCGCCCGACAGGTAGGCGCTGCCGCCCTTCTCCGCGCCCAGGGCGTTGCGCGGGGTGTGGCACGCGCCGCAGTGGCCCAGGCCGTTGACCAGGTAGGCGCCGCGGTTCCATTCGGCGCTCTGGCCCGGGTTGGGCTGCAGGGGGGCGGGATCGTGGAAGAGCGCGTTCCAGCCGGCCATCAGCGGACGGATGCCGAAGGGGAACTTCAGCGCGGACTCCGGCGTGGGCGCCTGCACGGGCGGAAGCGACATGAAGTAGGCGTAGAGCGCCTGCAGGTCGTCGTCGCTGGTCTTGGCGAAGGCGGTGTAGGGGAAGGCCGGGTAAAGATGGTGGCCATCGCGCGAGATGCCCTCGCGCATCGCGCGCTGGAAGGCGCTGAAGGACCAGCGGCCGAGGCCGGTGTCGGGGTCGGGCGTGAGGTTGGTGGTATGGATGGTGCCGAAGGGCGTGTCCATCGCGCGGCCGCCGGCATTGGGCGTGCCGCCGGGGGCGGTGTGGCAGACGGCGCAATCGCCGAGCGCGGCGAGGGTGCGGCCGCGGTCGATGGTGGCCTGGCTGTAGACGGGGGCGCTCAGGCTGACGGGGGCGATGGTGGAGCGCCAGCCCAAGAGGCCCGCGAGGAGGCCGAGGCCGCCGACGACGAGGGCACTGGCCGTGGCCCGAAGACCGCGTCCTCGGGGCCACGGCGCCTCGGTCTTGCTCCTTCGCCCTCCGAAAGAAGGCTGGGATGGGGGCGCGACGGCGCCACCATCGACCGCCCGCTTGCCCCCACCGCCGCCCTCCCCCGGCGGGGCCTTCTGCGCCTCGGGAGACGCCAGCGGATTCAGCGCAGCCCTCACCACCTCCGGGGTGAACGGCGGCGCCCTGAAGCGCACGCCCGTCGCATCGAAGATCGCATTCGCGATCGCCGCCGTCCCCGGCACCGAGGACGACTCCCCCGCTCCCAGCGGCGGCTCGCCCGGCCGCTGCATGTGCACGACCTCGATCACGGGCACCTCGCGGAAGCTGAGGATCGGGTAGCTGCCCCATTCGCGGCTCGCGACCACGCCCGCGGGCAGCACGCCCGGCCGCGTCTCGCCGCCGGACGGCTGCGCGGGCGGCGCGAACTGCACGCGCTCCTTCAAGGCCCGGCTGGTGGTCTGGATCACGTTGCCGTGGATCTGGTGCTCGACCCCGGCCGGGTTCACCATCAGCCCCGCGTCGTGGCCCACCACCACGCGGCGCACGTGGACCTCGCCGGTGCTCTTGTGCACCTCGACGTCGGCCACCCAGGCGGACCAGGCCGCGCCGAACCCGGGCCATTTGCTGTGCACATAGCGGGCGTAGGCGAAGCCCTGGCCGAAGAGCACGTCGCCGCCCGGGCCCACGCGTGCATCGGCGGGCCTCGAAGGATGATCGCCGTCGGCATCCTCCTGCGGCCCGGTGCGCATGCGCCAGCCGGCCTTCTGCGCGGTCTCGCGCACCAGCTCGGCCGCGCGCGGATCGCGCAAGTGGCGCAGGCGGAAGGCCACCGGGTCCACGCCGGCCGCGGTCGCCAGCTCGTCGACGTAGGACTCGTGCGCGAAGGAGCTGGGCAGCGCCGAGACGCCGCGCAGCCAGGAGGCGCGCACGATGGGCGCCATGTCGTTGACCTTGACCCGCAGGTTCTCGTAGGCATAAGGCGGTCGCGCGGTGCGGTCGCCCATCTCGAAGGCCTGCGCGACCGGCTCGACCGTGCGCGTCAGCAGCAGCGCCAGCGTCGGCGCGCCGTTCGACGGATAGGAGGTCTCGAAGTCGTAGGCCGCCACGCCGCCCTCGGCGTCGAGGCCGCCGTTGACCTGCATCAGCTGCGCGGCGCCCTTGGGCTCCCACGCATGCTCCTGCTCGCGCGCGAGCTGCACGCGCACCGGCGCGCCGGCCGCGCGCGCGAGCAGGGCCGCGTCGGCCGCCACGTCGTCGGCGCCGTTGCGGCCGTAGCAGCCGGCGGCCTCCATGCGCACCACGTCGACCGCCAGGTCCTCCAGGCCCATGAGCTTCGCAAGATCGGCGCGCAGCACATGCGGGTTCTGCGAGCCGGCCCACACGCGCAGCTGCACGCCCGCCTCGCCCTCCGGCTGCCAGTGCGCGAGCGCGCACGAGGGGCCGATGGAGGCATGCATCTGGTAGGGCCACACATAGGTGCGCAGCATCGGCTGGGCGGCGTTGGCGAGTGCCTCGTCCACCCGCCCCTCGTCGACCAGCAGGCGCTGTGTCGCGGGGTTGGCGCGGATCGCGCCTTCGAGGTCATCGAGTGCGGGCAGCCCCGGCCAGGCCTTCCAGCGCACCCGCAGCTCGCGCAGCGCCTGTTCCGCATGCTCCTCGCGCTCGGCCACGATGCCGACGAAATCGCGAATCACCACCACGGCGCGGATGCCGGGAATGTGGGCGATGGACGACTCGTCGACCGACTCCAGCGTGTTGCCGATGAAGTCGCCGTGGTCCGCGCCCGCGTAGGGCGGGCGCACCACGCGGCCGTGCAGCATGCCGGGCACGCGCATGTCGTGTACGAACACCGTCTCGCCCGCCAGCTTGGCGGGGATGTCGACGCGCGGGACGGCAGTGCCCACGAGCCGGTAGTCCTTCGGGTCCTTGAGCCGGGCCGCGCCGTCCAGCTGCAGCACGGTGCGCGTGCCGGCCACCAGCTCGCCGAAGGGCACGCTGAAGGCCGGGTCCTCGCCGGCATGGATGCGGCCCTCGCGCACCTCGAGCAGCGAAGGCTGCACGCCGAAGCGCTCCGAAGCCTGCGCGAGCAGCCAGGCGCGTGCCTGCGCCGCCGCCAGCCGCAGCGGCACGGCGTGGATCTGCAGCGAGGCGCTGGCGATGGTCGCGCCCTGGTTGGGCGCGCGTGCCGTGTCGCCGAGCACCATGTGCACCTGCGACAGCGGCAGGTCGAGCTCCTCGGCCACCACCTGGGCCAGTGCGGTGCGGATGCCGGTGCCCAGGTCCACGTGGCCGTTCAGCGCAGTCGCGCTGCCGTCGCTCCACAGCGCGAGCAGGATCTCGGGCCCTTCGGCGGGATTGCCCGCAACCACCGCGGGCTGGCCATTGGCTGCGGGCGGCGCGGGCGGCGTCTCGCGCACCACCACCAGGACGTCCCGGGCGTTCAGGAAGTCGCTGCGAGTGCGCGGCTGTTCGGCGCGCCGGGTCATCGGCGACCCTCGCCTTCGGCTGCGCTGCGAGCGCCTTCGGCCGGCCGGGCGGCGCTCACGAGGGCTCGCCCTTTGCCAACCGCTCGGCCGCAGACTGCACCGCGGCCAGGATCTCCACATGCGTGCCGCAACGGCACAAGTTGCCCGAGAGCTCGGCGCGGATGCGCTCGCCGCCGGGGTGCGGCTCGCGCGCCAGCAGCGCGGCGGCCTGCATCACCATGCCATTGAGGCAGTAGCCGCATTGCGCGGCCTGGGCCTCCTCGAAGGCCCGTTGCACGGGATGCCATTTCTCGCGCGAGCCGAGCCCTTCCAGCGTGGTGATGGCGCGGCCCGCCACGCCATGCGCCGGGATCACGCAGGCGCGCGCCGCCACGCCGTCGACCCACACCGTGCAGGCGCCGCACTGGCCCAGCCCGCAGCCGTACTTGGGGCCGTTGAGCGCGAGGTCGTTGCGCAGCACGTGCAGCAGCGAGGCTGCCTCGGGGACCGACAGCGCACGCTCGCGTCCGTTGACCTTCAGTGCGAGTTCCTGCATTGCGCGCGCGGGCTCCTCAGGCGCTGATCTCGATGTCCGTGGACTGGATGCGCTTGACGCCCTTGGTCTGCATCTCCTTCCAGGCCTTGGCGAGCGAGCCGTTCAGGTCGATGGCGCGCGTCGCGTCCTCGATCACATAGGCCTCGAAGCCCGCCTTGCGCGCATCGAGCGCGGTCCAGGCCACGCAGAAGTCGGTGGCCAGGCCGGTCACGAACACGGTCTTGATGCCGCGCGCCTTGAGATAGCCCCCCAGGCCGGTGGCCGTCTTGCGGTCGGCCTCCTCGAAGGCCGAGTAGCTGTCGACGCCCTTGTGGTAGCCCTTGCGGATGATCAGCTGCGCGCTCGGCAGCTTCAGGTCCTTGTGCAGCGCGGCGTCTTCCGTGCCCTGCACGCAGTGGTCGGGCCACAGCACCTGGTTGCCGTAGCCGAGCTTGATGCTGCTGAAGGGCTTCTGCCCCGGATGCGAACTCGCGAAGGAGGCATGGCCTTGGGTGTGCCAGTCCTGCGTGAGCACGATGTTCTGGAACGCGGTGGAGAGCTTGTTGATCACCGGCACCACATCGGCGCCACCCTTGACCGGCAGCGTGCCGCCGTCGACGAAGCAGTTCTGCACATCGACCACGATCAGCGCCGACCTGTCGGAAGGCCTGATCTTCGCCGCCGCGAACAGCGGCGCCGAAAGGCCGGCCAGACCCAATGCCGCGGCGGATTGGAGAAAGATTCTGCGGTGCGTGTTGTGCATGGTGTTCGCTCCTCGTTGATGAAAAAGCTCTGGCTCAGACGGACAGGTAGGCCCGCCGTACTTCCTCGTTGGTCGCCAGGTCGGCCATCGAGGCCTGGTAGCGGATCTGCCCTTTCTCCAGCACGTAGGCGCGATCGGAGACCAGCTCGGCGAAGTGCATGTTCTGCTCCGACAGCAGGATGCTCACGCCCTGCGCCTTGAGCTCGAGGATCATGTTGGCCATCTGCTCGACGATCACCGGCGCCACGCCCTCGGAGGGCTCGTCCAGCAGCACGAGGTAGGGGTTGCCCATCAGCGTGCGCGCGACGGTCAGCATCTGCTGCTCGCCGCCGCTCATGCGCCCACCGGCGCGCTGCGGCATCTCGCCGAGATTGGGGAAGAGCGTGAACAGGCGCTCGGGCGTCCACAGCGGCGCCTCGCTGCCGTCGGCCCAGCGGCGCGCGGGCTGCTTGCCCACCTCGAGGTTCTCCATCACCGTGAGGTCGGTGAACACGCGCCGGTCCTCGGGCACGAAGCCCAGGCCCAGCTTGGCGGCCTGGTGCGGCTCGCACTTGGAGAGGTCGTGGCCCAGAAAGCGCACCGCGCCGCGGCGCTTGGTGAGCATGCCGATCAGCGCCTTGAGCGTGGTGGACTTGCCGGCGCCGTTGCGGCCCATCAGCGCGACCACCTCGCCACGCCGCACTTCGAGGTCGACGTCGTAGAGGATCTGCGCGGCGCCGTACCAGGCGCAGAGCGCCTTGGCTTCCAGGAGCATCTCGTGCGAACTCATGCGTGCTCTCCCACCGCCGCGTTCACCGCGGCCGCCTTCTCGGCGATCTTCTCGAAGGTCTTGCCGCTGCCGAAGTAGACCTCCTGCACCTTGGGATGGTCGCGGATCTCCAGCGGCTTGCCCTGCGCGATGAGGCGGCCGCGCGCCAGCACGATCATGCGGTCGGCATAGGCGAAGACCACGTCCATGCTGTGCTCGGTGAAGAGCACGGCCATGCCGCGGTCGATCACGAGTTGCTTTGTCAGGGCCATCAATGAGTTGCGCTCCTTGGGGGCCATGCCGGCCGTGGGCTCGTCCATGAGCAGCAGCTTGGGCGAATTGGCCATCGCGATCGCGAGCTCGACGCGCTTGACGTCGCCGTAGGCCAGCACGCTGCAGGGCCGGTCGGCCTGGGCCTTCATGCCGACCTGGTCGAGCAGGGCCAGCGCCTCCTCGCGCTTGTGGTCGGCGGCGCGGCGCCAGGTCGCGAAGAGCTTGTGGTCGTGCGAGAGCAGCGCCATCTGCACGTTCTCCACCACCGTGAGCGAGGCGAAGGTCTCGGCGATCTGGAAGGTGCGGCCCACTCCCATGCGCCAGATCTCGCGCGGCTTGCGGCCCACGAGCTCCTGGCCATCGAGCAGGATCGAGCCGCGGTCGGCCTTCAGTTGGCCGTTGACCATGTTGAAAGTGGTGGACTTGCCGGCGCCGTTGGGGCCGATGAGCGCCAGCAGCTCGCCGGGGGCGAGTTCGAAGCTGATGCCGTCGACGGCCTTGACGCCGCCGAAGGACTTGCCGAGTTCCGTGACTTTGAGAAGGCTCATGCCTTGGCTTCCTTGAGTTCGGCCGGATCCTTCGAATGCCGCCGCCTGTCGAACAGCTGCTTCGCAAAGCCGGCGATTCCCTGCGGGAACAGCAGCACCAGCAGCAGGATGATTCCGCCCAGCATCGCGCGCCAGTAATCGGTGTTGCGCGCGACCGTGTCATGCAGCCAGGTGAAGGTCACGGCCCCCACCACCGGCCCTGCGAGCGTCTGGATGCCGCCCAGCAACACCATCACCAGCCCGTCGACCGACTTGCCCACGCTCAGCGACTCCGGCGAGATGCTGCCCTTGGAGAAGGCATAGAGCGCTCCCGCCAGCCCCGCCGCCGCGCCGGCCATGACGAAGGCAGCCCACTGCATGCGCTTGACGTCGATGCCGATCGCGTCCGCGCGCAGCACCGAATCGCGGCCCGCGCGCAGCGCGTAACCGAAGGGCGAGAACAACACGCGCCGCAGCCACAGCACGCCCAGCGCCACCAGCAGCAGCGTGAGCCAGTAGTACACCCGCTTGTCCGAGAGCCAGGCCGCCGGCCACACGCCGGTGAGCCCGTTGCTGCCGCCGGTGAACGTGTCCCACTGGTAGGTCACGGCCCAGGTGATCTGGGCGAAGGCCAGCGTCAGCATCGCGAGGTACACGCCCGACAGCCGCACCGCGAACCAGCCGTAGACGAAGGCGCCGGCCGCCGCCACCAGCGGCGCAAGGACGAGTGCCAGCTCCATCGGCATGCCGCTCGTGCGCACCAGCAGCGCGGCGCCGTACGCGCCGAGCCCGAAGTAGGCCGCATGCCCGAAGGAATGCATGCCGGCCGGGCCCATGATGAAGTGCAGGCTGGTGGCGAACAGCGCGGCGATCATCAGGTCGATCATCAGCACCGTGGTGTAGGGCGAGTCGGCGGTGAAGATCGGCACCGCCGCCAGCACCAGGCCGAAGACGGCCGCGGCCACCAGGTAGGTCCTGCCGGGCCGGCGCAGCGGCTCCTCCTGCATGCCCACGTAGCGGCTGGGCGCCTGCGGCCGGCCGAAGAGGCCCCAGGGACGCCACACCAGCACCACCGCCATCACGAGGAAGTCCACCACCAGCGTCAGCTTGGAGAAGGACACGCTGACGCCGAAGACATCGACCACGCCCAGCCAGATGCAGATGGCCTTGATCTCGGCGATCAGCAGCGCGGCCGCGTAGGCGCCGGGGATCGATCCCATGCCGCCCACCACCACCACGACGAAGGCGGCGCCGATGGTGTTGAGGTCCATCTCCAGCGTGGCCGGCTCGCGCGGCAGCTGCAGCGCGCCGCCCAGGCCCGCCAGCATGGCGCCGAGGGCGAACACGGCCGTGAACAGCCAGGCTTGGTTGACGCCCAGCGCGCTGACCATCTCGCGGTCCTGCGTGGCGGCGCGCACCAGGGTGCCGAAGCGGGTGCGCGTGAGCAGCATCCACACCAGGCCCAGCACCACCGGGCCGACCACGATCAGGAACAGGTCATAGGACGGGAACTGGCGCCCGAGGATGGCGACCGAGCCGGAAAGCCCTGGCGCACGCGGCCCCAGCAGTTCGTCGGGCCCCCAGAGCCACAGCACCGCGTCCTTGATCACCAGCACCAGCGCGAAGGTCGCGAGCAGCTGGAACAGCTCGGGCGACTTGTAGATGCGGCGCAGCAGCACCACCTCGATCAAGGCGCCGAGCACGCCCACCGCCAACGCCGCCACGACCAGCGCCGGCCAGAAGCCGAAGCCGGTGCCCAGCCGCTCGACCAGCGTGTAGGCGACGTAGATTCCGACCATGAAGAACGAGCCATGCGCGAAATTCACGATCCGCGTGACGCCGAAGATCAACGACAACCCCGCCGCCACCAGGAACAGCGAGGACGCGCTCGCCAGCCCGTTGAGGAGCTGGACGATGAAACCTGAAAAACTCATGACTCGTCCGCCTGTGGGTCAGTCGTTGGCGCGGGACTTCTTCAGCTCTTCGACCGGCGGCTGGTACTTGGGATCGGCACCGTCGAGGTACACGTAGTTGACCATCACGCCCTTGCCGCCTTCGTTCTTGGTGCGGCCCACGAAGGCGCCCATGGTCGACTGGTGGTCTTCCGGCCGGTAGCTGATCTTCCCGAAGGGCGTGTCGACCTGCAGGCCCTTGAAAGCGGCGACCAGCTTGTCGGTGTCGGTGCTCTTGGCCTTGGCGATGCCGGCTGCGGCCGACTTGATCATGCTGTAGCCCACGACCGAGCCCAGGCGCGGGTAGTCCTTGAACTTGGCCTGGTAGGCCTGCTCGAACTTCTTGTGCTCGGGCGTGGTGATGCCGTACCACGGGTAGCCCGTCACGATCCAGCCGTTGGGCGCCTCGTCCTTCAGCGGGTCCAGGTACTCGGGCTCGCCGGTCAGCACGCTGACCACCTCGCGGTCCTTGAAGAGGCCGCGCGTGTTGCCCTCGCGCACGAACTTCGAGAGATCGGCGCCGAAGAGCACGTTGAAGATCGCATCGGGCTTGGCATCGGCCAGCGCCTGCACCACGCTGCCGGCGTCGACCTTGCCGAGGGGCGTGGCCTGCTCGGCCACGAACTCCACGTCGGGCTGCGCCTGCTTCAGCAGGTTCTTGAAGGCCGCCACCGCCGACTGGCCGTACTCGTAGTTGGGGTAGACCACGGCCCAGCGCTTCTTCTTGAGCTTGGCCGCCTCGGGCACCAGCATCGCGGCCTGCATGTAGGTGCCTGGCCGCAGGCGGAAGGTGTACTGGTTGCCGCCCTGCCAGGTGATCTTGTCGGTGAGCGGCTCGCCGGCCAGGAAGAAGAACTTCTTCTGCTTGGCGAAGTCGGTGACCGCCAGGCCGGTGTTCGACAGGAAGGTGCCGGCGAGCAGGTCCACCTTCTCGCGCGAAACCAGCTCCTCGGCCACGCGCACCGCGTCGCCGGGGTTGGCGTTGTCGTCGCGGCTGATGAGCTCGATCTTGCGGCCGTTCACGCCGCCCGCGGCGTTGATCTCGTCGACCGCCAGCTCCATGCCCTTCTTGTAGGGCTCGAGAAAGGCGGGCTGCGCCTTGTAGCTGTTGATCTCGCCGATCTTGATCACGCCCTGCGCATGCGCGGGGACGAGCGCGGTGGCAGCAAGCGAAGCGACGGCGGCCGCACTGAAGACATGACGCAGGGGATTCATGGAAAAGCTCCTTGGGGTCGAACGGTGAAAAATCGGGAAGGTGGCGTGTCGGCTCAACGAAGTCCGTCTTCGCCCTTGATTTCGGAGACCTGCAGTCCGCCGATGCGCGGCAGCGGGCGGCCGCTGTCGGTCACGGCGACGGCCACGACGATCTCGTTGGCGCGGGGCGCATCGGACACACGCGCCTCCACGGCATCGAAGTGGCTGCGCACGAAGGCCGCGTCCTTGTGGCCCAGCGGCACGTCGATGGCGGTGCCCAGCGTGCCGCGCTTCTTGGCCGAAGGCACCAGCGCAGCGCCCTTCTCGACCGCCCGGCGCAGCGGCGCGCCCAGCTTGGGATGCAGGATGGCAGCGGCATGCTCCAGCTCGCCGGATTCGCCGACGATCGCGGCCTTGCCGTAGCTCTGCGCCCGGGCGGGCTCGATGCCCAGCGCCTGGACGGCCTTCTGCCCCAGCAGCGCGCCCAGCTCCTCGCCGATGGCGATCAGCTCGTCGAGCGATTCGCTGTAGCGGCCGGCGTACGGGTTCTCGATGACGGCGATGGCCACGGCACGGCGCGTGGGCGGCTCGATGGTCTTGCCCATTTCCTTGCGGGTTTCGTCGAGCTGCACGACGAGCTTGCGGATGTTGGCTGGCATCTGTATCTCCTGTTTCTGTCACTTGCTGCAGCGAGCGCAGCGATGCTTGTTCGGGGAACACCGCGGAACCGGGCTTGGCCTGTCCTGAGCCCGGCGAAGGGCCGGGCCGCTGGTGTTGCCCCCTCGAGGGGGGAGGCGGCTACACGAAGTGAGCAAGCAACGGGGGTGGGTCATCTCAATCCGTCCCACTTGGCGATGTTCTCGGCGCGCAGTCCGCCCACGCGCTCGTGGACGCGGTAGCCGGTGCTCATGGCGAGGATGAAGACGATCTCGTCGGACGCCGGCGCACCGGGCACGCGCACTTCGATGGCGTCGAACTGGCCGCGCACATAGCTGGCGTTGATGTTGGTGAGCGGCACGTCCAGCGTCGCGCCCGGCGGCCCCACTTTCTTGGTCGAGGGCACGATCGAGAGCGCATTGCCCGGCTGCCCGGTCTTCTTCTCGTCCACGGTGCCGGCGGTGTAGGCCGCGCGATCGCCCTTCCAGCCCAGCAGCTCCCGCATTGCATAGCCGCCCGGCACGTGCCACAGCGCGCCATGCTCCAGCTCGCCGGCGGCGCCGACGATGGCGCCCTTGCCGTAGGTCGCGATGCGCGCAAGCGGCACATCCATGGCCGCGTGCAGGCGCTTCGCCATGTCGAGGCCCACCGGATCGAGCAGGCTCATCATCGGCAGGATGTCAGGCTCGTAGCGGCCGGCGAAGGGGTTGGCGAGCACCGCACTGATCGCACCGCGCACCAGCGGCGTCGCTGCGCGCGGGCCGAACTCGTGGTAGATGGTCTCGACCTGGGTGAAAACACGGCGTATATCGATCATCGAAGGGTCCTGCTTTTCGTTAAGCAAATACTGAACCAACTGCCGCGGCCTGCGGCGAATTCACGAGCGCGGAAATGCCGGACGCAGGCGAGCTTAAAGGCTCCACGAGGCGCCATTGCCCCTGACAAACCAGCATGGCCGACCCGATCAGCCCCGAGCGCTGCAGGGCCATCGCACGGGCAGCGCCCGCCTCCAGTGCGCGCTGCACCTGCGCGGGCGCGAGCGTCTCGACATCGACCGTCACGGGGATGTCGCCGAGGTCGCTGTCGTCCTTGCATTCGCCGGCCGGGCGGCGATGGATGCCCGCGTCTTCCACGTTCACCGCGTTGGCGATCACCGTGGCGGCCGCATCGGCCTCGGCCGCCGTCGCCGCGAGCACGGTCACGCTGTCGGCAATGCCCAGCGAGAAGCTGCGGCCGCGCCAGCCGCTGGTGGCGACGCCACGCACGGGCATCTCGGCGCGCAGCTCGAACTGGCCGTCGGTGGTGAGCGGCCCGCCATCTCGGAGGTCGAAGCGCGCCAGGTCGGCGAACAGGCCGACGCGCGCCGACTGGCCCGGCGCAAGGTGCAAGGCAATGTCCCCGCCGTTGTTGATCCACGCACGCTCGATGCCCTCTCGCTGGTAGAAGGCAATCAGCTCCTGCGCGACGGCGCCCGCCACCGCGGCCATCGGCGTGATGAAGCCGGCGCGAAAGGGGGCACAGGCCTGCCACATGCGCCGTGCGATCGGGCCCTGCAGCGCACAGGTCTCGCCCACGGGCTGGCGCAGCAGGCGCAACTCGCCCACCAGTTCGTCGAGCACCGTGCCGAAGCGCCGCCAGGCATGCTCGTGGGCGACCGCGACCTCCACCTCGTCGCCATGCGCCTCGGCCACGATGTCGATCGGGCCGTGGTTGAAATGCCAGCGGCCTCCCTCGAGAGCGCTGCGTTGGGCCGTCATGGAAACCCCGATCAGCCGAGCATGGGCGGACGGCCGAGCGGCCACGGGTTGGCATCGTCCATGCGACGCCATTGGCGCGCCAGCGGTGCGCCGTCGTTCTGCCAGGCGCCGCGGGCCAGCGCCTGCTCGAGCGAAAACACATGCTCCATGTGGCCGCCCAGCGCGGCGTAGTCCTCGCGCCGCATGCTGAACTCGATGGGCGCGACGATGGCCGGCGTGGGCACGGTGCCGAAGCTGTTGTCGGGCATGCGCAGCACGTCGGCCATCACGGTGATGCCGCCGCCGGGCCACACGTAGGCCGGTGCGCCGCCGCAGGTCACGTTGACCAGCGCGCGCTTGATGGCGCGCGTGAGCAGCACCGGGTTCTCGGTCACGCCCGCGCGCAAGGACCCGCCGGCACCGCCGAGGAAGAGCACGGTGCACATCGAGGGCTCGCAGTTCTCCCCGATGCGCTCGACGACCCGGCGCACCTCGGCCGGCATCGGCTGCTCGACCGGCTTGAGCGCATCGTCGAGCACGTACCACTGCGCGTGCTCGCCGGTGGTGGAGGTCATCAGCAGGCGCAGGCCGGGCCGGGCCACGCCCTCCTCCCAGCCCTCGATGATCGAGAGCGGGTCGTCGATGTCGGTGCCGCCCCAGCCGTTGCCCGGATTGGCCACCTGGAAGTAGCGCCCCGGCGTGGATTTGCGCCCGCGCATCTGGATGCCCGAGGGCGCCATGTCCAGGCAGCGCCCGGCCTGGTGCTCGGTGAGCACGCCGGTGATGTGGTCGTCGACCACCACCACCTCGTCGGCCTGGCCGAAGAGCTGGCGCGCGAAGATGCCGATTGCCGCCGAGCCGCAGCCCACGCGCATGCGCTTTTCCTCGACGCCATTGACGATGGGGGCCCGGCCGGCCTGGATCACCATGCTGGCGCCGCCGTCGATCACGCATTCGGCCGGCTTCTTGTTGCCCAGCAGCTGCATGAGCTCGACCGTCATCCGGCCTTCCTTCTTGCTGCCGCCGGTCAGGTGATGCACGCCGCCGAGCGACAGCATTTGCGAGCCGTACTCCGCGGTGGTGACATGGCCCACCACCTCGCCGCGGTAGCGCACGTTGGCCTGCTCGGCGCCGAGGAAGCGATCGGTGTCGATCTTCACCTTGAAGCTGCAGTAGCTGAAGATGCCCTCGGTCACCACCGTCACCATGTCCACGCCCTGCGCCTTGGAGGCGACGATGAAGGGCGCCGGCTTGTAGTCGGGGTAGGTGGTGGAGGAGCCCACGCCGGTCACGAAGACCTCGTCGGCATGGAGGAGATCGCCGTTCCAGTCGGGCTCGGCGCCGGGCGCGGCCGGCTCGGCCGCCGGGCGCGCGAAGGGCACCAGCGCCGGCGATTCGCCAACCAGCTCCCGGCGCAGCAGCAGCACCGGATCGACCCGCACCAGCACGCCCTCGCGGTTGGCATAGCGGTCGCAGGCGCCGGTGCGCCCCTCGGAGATCTGGCACAGCACCGGGCAGGCGTTGCACTCGACCTTGCTGGTGCTCATGCGCTCGTTGCGCGGGGCCGAGCGGCCCGTGGCCTCGGGTAGCACCGGCATGTCCATGCCGGGCAATCCGTCTGTCTTGGTGTGTTCGGTCATCGCGGGCTTCCCGTGAAATTCGTGGCGGCGGGGTGCAACAAATGGGCCGGAGGGCGCTCTTGTGCTGGAACTTCGCTTTGTGTAGTATTCACTACAACTTCATGTGGTGATCGCTACATGAAGTCAATGTAGCAAACAGACCCGATGCTTGCAATGGTGTTTTCTCAGGTGTCGCCGACAATCGAGGGGTTGCGGCAGACTGACGGTGTTCGGCTCCGCGTCACCGCGCACCCCGTCCGTGCGCGTTTTTTCGTCCACAACCAGCCCTGATTCCTATGAGTGCATTCAGCGAAGAACGTGTGTTGAGCGTCCACCACTGGACCGACCGACTGTTCACCTTCACCACCACGCGCGACCCGGCGCTGCGCTTCTCGAACGGCCACTTCACGATGATCGGCCTGAAGGTCAACAACAAGCCCCTGCTGCGCGCCTACAGCATCGTGAGCCCCAATTACGAGGAGCACCTGGAGTTCCTCAGCATCAAGGTCGAGGAAGGACCGCTCACTTCGAAGCTGCAGCACATCCAGGTGGGCGACACCATCATCGTGGGCCGCAAGCCCACCGGCACGCTGCTGATCGACTACACCCTGCCGGGCAAGCGGCTCTACCTGTTCGGCACGGGAACGGGCCTCGCACCGTTCATGAGCATCATCCGCGACCCGGAGACCTACGAGAAGTACGAGAAGGTCGTGCTGGTGCACGGCGTGCGCCAGATCGACGAGCTGGCCTACCACGACCTGGTGATCGACCACCTGCCCAAGCATGAATTCCTGGGTGAGATGGTCGAGAAGCAGCTGCTCTACTACCCGACGGTGACGCGCGAGGAGTTCCGCAACATGGGCCGCATCACCGACCTGATCGCGACCAACAAGCTGACGGACGACCTCGGACTGCCGCCGCTCGATCCGAAGGAAGACCGCGTGATGCTGTGCGGCAGCCCCGGCCTCCTGGTCGACCTGAAGCACATCCTCGAAGGCCGCGGCTTCAAGGAGGGCAACACGTCGACCCCGGGCGACTTCGTCATCGAACGCGCCTTCGCCGAAAAGTAATGGCAACGGCCCGCGCACCCAAGCCGGCCACGCGCCGCACCGGCGTGCGCGAGGCCGCCGCGCAGGCCACGCGCGACAGCATCCTGCGCGCGGCCACCAAGGTGTTTGCCAAGTACGGCTACGACGGCGGCAGCGTCGAGAAGATCTCGAAGGCCGCCAACTCGTACGACCGGATGATCTACTACTACTTCGGCAGCAAGGAAGGCCTGTTCATCGCTGTGCTGGAAAGCATTTACCGCCGCATGGACGATGCCGAGGCCGCGCTGCACCTCGATGCGAGCCGGCCGGTGGAAGCGCTCGCGGCGGTGATCCGCTTCGTGCTCGGCTACTACCGCAAGAACCCCGAGTTCGTGACCCTGCTGAACACCGAGAACCTGCACAAGGGCCGGCACATCGCGAAGTCGCTGCGCGCGCGCGAGTACTCGTCGAAGGCGATCGCGATCATCCAGGAGCTGCTGGAAAGCGGCGTGGCGCAGGGCCTGTTCCGCAAGGACGTGGCGGCGCGCGACCTGTATCTGCTGATCGCCTCCACCGGCTATTTCTACACCTCCAACCGCCACACGCTCACCGCCTTCCTCGGCGAGCCGCTGGAGACGCCGGAGGCGGTCACGCACTGGGAGGACTTCGTGATCGAGACCGTGCTGCGCACGGTCGACGCGGGGCCCTCCGAAGAAGAAGCACCCCCATCCCCAGCACCCCACGAGGACAAGACATGGCAGAAGTCGCAAGCACCGCAAAGTCGGGCAAGGTCGTCATCCGGAACATAGGTCTGCTGCTGTCCGGCGACCTGGACCAGCCCATCCTCGATGCCGACACGATCGTCGTGAACGACGGCCTGATCGTTGCCGTCGGCAAGGAGAAGGACTGCGATTGCGAAGGCGCGCAGACGGTGATCGACGCGAAGAAGACCTGCGTCGCGCCCGGTCTGATCGACAGCCACGTGCACCCGGTCTTCGGCGACTGGACGCCGCGGCAAAGCCAGCTGGGCTGGATCGACTCGACCATGAACGGCGGCGTGACCACCATGATCTCTGCCGGCGAGGTGCATCTGCCCGGCCGCCCCAAGGACATCGTGGGCGTGAAGGCGCTGGCCATCACCGCGCAGCGCGCCTTCGACAATTTCCGCCCGGGCGGCGTGAAAGTGCTGGCGGGCGCGCCGGTGCTCGAGAAGGGCATGGTCGAGAGCGACTTCAAGGAAATGGCCGAGGCCGGCGTCGGCCTGCTCGGCGAGGTGGGCCTGGGCTCGGTGAAGGCCGGCTACGAGGCCAAGGAGATGGTGGCCTGGGCGCGCAAGTACGGCATCCAGAGCACCATCCACACCGGCGGGCCGTCGATCCCGGGCTCGGGCCTGATCGACAAGGACGTGGTGCTGGAGGCCGACGCCGACGTCATCGGCCACATCAACGGCGGCCATACCTCGCTGCCCGAGGCGCATGTGTGCGAGCTGTGCGAGAAGTCGTCGCGCGCCATCGAGATCGTGCACAACGGCAACGAGCGCGTGGCGATCGCGGCGGCCAAGGCGGCGCTGGACCTGAAGTGCCCGCACCGCATCATCCTGGGCACCGACGGGCCGGCTGGTTCGGGCGTGCAGCCGCTGGGCATCCTGCGCATGGTGGCGATGCTGTCCTCGCTCGCCAACATCCCGGCCGAGCTGGTGTTCTGCTTCGCGACCGGCAACACGGCGCGCATCCGCAAGCTGAACTGCGGGCTGATCCAACCCGGCCGCGCGGCGGACTTCGTCTTCATGGACCGGGCGCAGCACACGGCCGGCAAGACGCTGCTGGAGAGCGTGCAGCTGGGCGACATCCCGGGCGTGGGGATGGTGATGATCGACGGCATGGTGCGCTGCGGGCGCAGCCGGAATACGCCGCCGGCGACGGAGATTCCGGTGGTGGTGTCGGGCGCGCACTGAAGAAATTCTGCGGGCAGTCCTTCTGAGGTCTCAAAGGGACGCGATAAGTACTACTCGTCCTCACCCGAATTGACATGGGTTGAACTTTCTCCTGTCTATGCTGCTGTGACTTGTGTGGCTACGATCCGCGCCACCAATGAAATGGATGCAGTGACGGGATGTCGTTGCCACCGCACTCCCTTTCATTGAATGCGCCGCTGCGTGCCCAGGGCACGCAGCGAGAAGATCAATTCACCAGGGATTCCCATGGCAAGCCGTCAGCGGCGCGCACGCATGCGCGCTGCACTTTCAATCGCCCTCGCTCGCAGCCAGTCCGGCATCGCGCCGCGAGAGCGACTCGGGACTTTCACCATCAAAAGACCATGGCACGGCGTGCTTATCGTGCTCGCGTGCTTGTCGGGCCATGCAGATGCCAAGCTCTGGTATTACAACCCGTACCCCTGGGTGGCCGAATACGGCAAGCTCTACTCGAGCATCGACGAGTACTGCGCAGCCATGGCACAGCCTGGCCAGAAATTCATCTACAGCCCGGTGGTGGGAGGAAAGGGCAACCCCATCACACCAGAGGAGGCGCATCCTGGAAATCCGCAAGGCAGCAGGCCTCTATCGCCTCTAGGGATTCCGGGCAGGATGCCGATTCACCCACTGGTATGTCCGCTGTGCAATGTGTTGATGCCCTCCGAAAATGGGCTGAATTGAGAGAGGCATGATGAGCGAAAACGAACTGTCCTTGATTGAAGCCCTTCATAACACCTTCTTTTACTTTGTAGAGGGATTGGGTGTGATGGCGCTGGATGCAACAAAACAAAAGGAACAAGTGGGTGGCGCCCACGCAGCATGGGAGCTTCAGAACGATGTTCTGGATTCCGGAGAGACTGTACTGAGATGTGCGGGTCCTTTCCTTTCGCAGTCAGAGCGCATGGGCGTAGTTTCATTACTGAACAAGATAAGGACTCTCCCCCCAGATGCGCTGCGCTCTAGTGACGAGGCCTTAGATCATCCTGCGTGGGAAGACCTTCGTCGCGAAGCTGCACATCTACTTGCACGGCTTGGCAAGCCGATCGCAGAAAATCTCTCGTTTTTCAACAACCGCCCACCGACGCCCCGCGGCTGACGCGCAGTTTGTGGTCGTACAGCGCCTTCGGCGAGACGAAGCCGACAACGGCACACAACAGGTTTGCGGACCTCGACATCACGCCCCTGCAAAGACGCTCAGCAGCCAGCGCATACGTTCTGGGTTTTGAAATGAAAGCTCTCAAGCACGCACTTTCCTTCACGAGCACTCAGACAGAGCTATGCAGAAGAAATTGAAACCGCCACCTCGCGGTTCAGAACTTGGGAAAAACTTGGCTGGCTCATCGCCGTGCACGCCATCGGAGTGTTCATGGGGATTGGCGTTCACTGGTTGTTGAACTGGCGGCGCATCTTCCACGTTGACAAAAAAGATGAGAGGTAGTGACGAGTTCCCGGTCCCACCTTCGCCTGGCCAAGGGATCGCATCATCAATGGATGTCTCAAACCATGAACGTCGCCAACAAGATGGAAAGCAACACAACGCCCATGCCTGAACTGCACGATGCAGAGCTCTATGCAGTACGTCATGACCCATGGTCGAGTACCGTCGAATGCATTTTTCGCACGGTCGATGGACATGACCTGACGTTGTTGCTGACGGACGTCGAGAAGTTTCGTTGCAGCGACTTCGGACTGCAAAATGTCGTGCTCGAATTGACCGTCATTGACTCGGCCCAGCGGCCAATGCAAGACGAACTTCGTGGGCGTCTGGAGTGGATGTCGGGCACTTCCGACGGGGAAAGCCTGTCCAGTGAACAAGAGGTCGAAGCTGCTGTTCAGCACGTGCTTAACGGAAAGTACGTTCTTGTATCGCTGGTGCCGTCTTGGGGTGCGCAAGTATGTGCGCTCGCGAAGGGTGTTGTTTGGTCGATCTTCTAAACATCATGAAATCCCTCAAACCTCGCCTCAGAACTAGGCATCTACGCTGCGGCATCAACAGTCCTTGCTTTGATTTTTTTGCCTCCCCTGATAGCTATTCATGGCACGTGACATGCATACAAACGAAGGACTGCGGGTCACATGAAATGATCTGGGTCGAAGCCCCGCGGTAATAACCCGCCCAAGGAGACGAATCGAATGCCCAGTGGTACCCGCAGCAAACCCGCCGCGATGTACGGCATCACGCGCGGCGTCCGAGGCTGGAAAGTCTCGCTGACGCGCAATGGCGTCGTCTTCTACAAGCATTTCGGCTTCAGGATGCATCAAGGCGAGGCGGCGGCGCTGCTGCGCGCCCAGACGTGGCGCGATGGGGTGGTCAAGAAGCATCCGCCGAAACTCCGGCGCGAGATGGCCCAGGTTCCGCGTAGTAACAATACGAGCGGCATTCCAGGCGTGAGGTGCGCGACGGGACCCGATGGCATGCCTCGGTACTGGCATGCGGAGACGGCCCTAGCGCCGGGCAAGAAGCTCACCAAGTGCTTCAGCGTCGGGCGCTACGGCGCAGATGCCAAGCAACTGGCCATCGCCGAACGCCAGAGGCAACTGCTGCAGATGACGGGGCTTTCACTCCCGCATCCCGACGAAGCGCACATGCGCGCAGCGCCCGAACGAAAATTGCCGAGCGATTGCCCCGCGCCCGTCGCCCAATGGGAAATTGTGCGCAGTTCCAACACGAGCGGCGTCGCCGGCGTGAAGTACCGCCAGCACAGTCCGGCGCGTCAGGGCTTCTGGGCGGCGGTCACGCGCATCAACGGCAATAACTTGTACAAGAGTTTCGCGGTCAAGGAGCATGGATACGAGGGGCCAAGGCGCTGGCCATCGCCGAGCGGCACAGGCAGTTGAAGCAGGTGGCCAGGCTTTCCAAGCGGCAGCGTAAATTCGCCGAGTAGATGCGGCACCGGATCGGTCGGCGCCCCGTTGACGAAGGTGCCATTGGTGCTGCGCGCGTCCTTGATCGTCGCGAAGGCGCCCTGGCAGCTCAGGAGGCATGCACCCGCCTGACCTTCGGGCGGGAAAGAACGATCTCGCTCCCCTCCCACCGCCCGATCAGGACCTCGCCATCTGCCTTCAGCGCCCGCGCCTGGACTTGAAGATCAGCTGCCGTGCAGCAAGGAAGTTCAGCGCCAGCCCCGCGCAGCTGCCCAGCGCCACACCCAGCGCCGGCACCCAGGGCCCGGCGAGGCTGTGCAGCACGAAGACATAGACGCCGTAGTTCACCACGGCCCCGCCGAGCATGGTCAGCAGGTAGCCCGCGTATTCGCGCGCCAGCGAGGCGCCCGAATTTCGTGTGGCGAAGGCATAGCGCCGGTTCAGCGACCAAGTGGCGGTCGCGGCCGCGAGGAAGGACAGCACGCGCGCCGCATACCAGCCCAGGAGCGGGGCGGCCAGGTAGAGCACGCCCACGTCGACACCCAGGCCGATCACGCCGGCGAGCGCAAACAGCAGGAACTCGCGGCCTGCCTTCATCGTCCGGGCCGGTCGACGGGCCCGCGATGCCGCACGCCCGGAATGGCCAGGTAGCGCAGGCGCTTGGCCTCCTGCCGGCCCTTGGTCACGGTGTGCAGCACGACGCCGCAGACGAAGGCGAGCATCGCGCTCAGCATGGTGCCGGTCAGCAGCACGGCGGTGGGCAGGCGCGGGACCAGGCCGGTCTCGAGGTAGGTCAGTGCCAGCGGCACGGCCGCCAGGACCGAGCCCAGCGCGAGCACGGTCGCGATGCCGGAAAAGAAGAGCAGCGGCCTTTCGCTCACGAACAGCTTGCAGATGGTCCTGAGAATGCGCCAGCCGTCGCGGTAGGTGGAGAGCTTGCTGTGCGAGCCCTCGAGCCGCGAGCGGTAACGCACCGGCAGCTCGGCGAAAGGCATGCGCAGCTCCAGCGCGTGGACCGTGAGCTCGGTCTCGATCTCGAAGCCTTCGGAAACGGCAGGGAAGGACTTCGCATAGCGCCGCGAGAACACGCGCAGCCCCGAGAGCATGTCGGTGAGCCGGCCGCCGAAGAGCGCCGCCACCGCACCGGTGAGGAGGCGGTTGCCGAAGCGATGGCCCGCGCGGTAGGTCTGGGCATCGTCGCCGTCGTCCACGCGCGAGCCCACGACCATGTCGAGGTTGCCCTCCACCAGCGTGTCGACCAGGTGGCGCAGCTCGCCCAGGTCGTAGGTGGCATCGCCGTCGACCATCACGTAGATGTCGGCCTCGACGTCCGCGAACATGCGGCGCGCCACGTTGCCCTTGCCGCGCAGGGCCACATAGGTCACCTTGGCGCCGGCTGCGCGCGCAATGGCCGCGGTGTCGTCGCTGGAGGCGTTGTCGAACACGTTGATCTCGGCCTCGGGCAATGCGGCGCGGAACTCGTCCACCACCCGCGCGATGGCGAGCGCCTCGTTGTAGCAGGGGATCACCGCGGCGATGCGCAGCGCGGGCCGCAGGGCGGTCAAGACAGGAGCTTCGTTCATGGTGCGGGGGGCAGGATACGGTACGCCTTGGCGCCGTCCTGCTCGTACATCAAAGCGAAGTGGCGGTTGAAATCCTCATGGCTGGTCAGGGTGCGCGCCACCGCATCGGGCATCACGACGGCTTCGAAGCCCAGTTCGGCGAACCTCTTCGCGGCCTCGGCCCCCGGCAGCAACGGGAAATCCGGATAGCGCCAGGGGCCGAGCGTATCGCCCCAGATCGGATTGGGCCCGTAGTAGATGGCCTCGCTCAGTGCGATCTGGTAGACGCGGCCGGTGGCATGCTCGCGCACGTGGTTCATGACGCCATAGCCCGGCACGTTCGCTCGCAGGAAGGCCTCGCGGGCGGTAGGCGAGAGCGACACCTTCGTGAGCTCGCGCGTGCTGTGCCGGTACGACACGGCCGCCAGCACCACCAGGAACAGGCTGACGAAGAGGCTGCCCGCGCGCGGTGGCCAGCCCGCGCGGCCGGAGGCGGGCACGAGCCGGCGCAGGCCCGCCACGAGCCAGCCCAGCAGCATCTGCCACCCCAGCACTGCGGTCAGCGCCAGCAGCGGGAAGGAGGCCGTCATATAGCGCGGATAGCGCGAGGTCAGCACCCACACGAGCAACGAGTAGACGCTGAAGACAATGGCCGCATGCACTGCGGGCGTGCGCCGCCAGGCCCGGCTGAAGGGCGCCAGCAGCACCGGCCAGACCAGGTAGCTCGGCAGCGCGGCATGGGCGCGCACGTCGTTCACCTGGTTCTGGTAATCGGCAAGATTCCAGTTGCTGAAGCCGAACAGCTTGGCGCCGATGGGATTGAAGGGGTCGCCGGTCATGAGCGCGTTGCGCGCGTACCAGTAGATGCAGGGCAGCAGGAAGCACAGCAGCGCGAGGGCCCAGATGCCAGGGCGGCGCTCGCGCCGGATCACGAACCAGCCCGCCAGCGGCAGGAAGGTCAGGGCTTGGTACTTCGAGCCGGCCGCGAGGCCGAGGAAGAAGGCCGCCAGCGCCAGCCAGCGCGCGCCCTTCTTCGGATCGGTGGTGTGCGCTTCGTTCCACCACCACAACGCGATCCAGGCCGAGAGCACGAACAGCGCGACGCCCATGTCGATCAACGCGCTCGAATAGTCGCCCATGCCCAGCCAGATGGCGGCGGCCGCGCAGGCCAGCACCCGGTTCAGGTACTGCATGCCCAGGCGATAGACCATCCACACCGACAGCCAGCCCGCAAGTGCACTCAGGAAATGCGGCAGCACGTCGTCGCCGACCTGCAGCGCGCCCGCATAGAGCAGGTTGTAGTTGTACGGGAACCAGGGATAGCGCAGCCACTCATGGATTCCCAAGGTGCCGCTCTGGGCCACCTGGCGCGCGTAGGGCAGGTGGTACATGAGCTCGTCGAAGGCGGCCGGCAGCGCCAGCGGGGCGAACAGCGTGGGCAGCGCCACCAGGAGCAACGCGGCGAATGCCGCCTTGTCGACCCAGCTCAGCGGCGGTCCGGACTCGAAGGCGCGCGCCTCGCGGAGCCAGGTGGGAAGTTGGGCGCAAGCGGCCGCGAAGCCGATGGCGACCAGCAGCAGCACAGCCGACGCACGGAGCAGTCCGGCGATGCCGAGCGCCTGGAGGGCACAGATGAAGACGCCGATGCCGAGGGCGGTGCTCATCGCCGTCTCGAGCCAAAGGTCGCGGCGCACCGGCACGCCCAGGCGCAGGAACACCGCGCGGCCGAAGCCCCAGCACCCGGCGACGAAGATTGCCAGCGCGGCGTAGTGCGCGGCCGCGAATGTGAGTTTCTCGAAAAACATCAGAGATTGGGCGCCAGCAGCCGCTCCAGGTCCGCCTCGCTCTCGTGGCGCCGCGCGGCTTGGTCCTGCAGTTGGTCGTGCCCGATCTTGCCGACGTTGAAGTAGGTCGCTTCCGGATGGCTCAGGTAGAAGCCGCTGACGCTGGCGGCGGGCATCATGGCCAGGCTTTCCGTGAGGGTCATGCCGATATCCCGGCACTGCAGCAGCTCGAACATCGGGCCCTTCACGCTGTGGTCCGGGCAGGCGGGGTAGCCGGGGGCGGGGCGGATGCCGCGGTACTTCTCGGCGATCATCGCCTCGTTGCTCAGGGCCTCGTCGTGCGCATAGCCCCAGAGGTCGGTGCGCACGCGGTGGTGCAGCGCCTCCGCGAAGGCCTCGGCCAGCCGGTCGGCCAGGGCCTTGAGCATGATGGCCGAGTAGTCGTCGAGGTCGTCGATGAAGAACTTCTCCTTCTTCTCGACGCCGATGCCGGCGGTGACGGCGAACATGCCCACGTAGTCCGCCAGGCCGCTGTCGCGCGGCGCCACGAAGTCGGCCAGGCAGCGGCTCGGGCGCATGACGCCGTCGATGGCCTGCTTCTCGGTCTGTTGGCGCAGGCCATACCAGGTGAGCGCGGCCTGGGTGCGGGTCTCGTCGGTGTAGAGCGTGATGTCGTCGTCGTTCACCGTATTGGCGGGCCAGAAGCCGATCACGCCGTTGGCCGTGAGCCAGCGTCCCTCGATCAGCCGCTTGAGCATGCGCTGCCCGTCGCCGAAGACGCGCACCGCCTCGCTGCCCACCACCTCGTCCTTGAGGATCGCGGGGAAGGGCCCGGCCAGGTCCCAGGTCTGGAAGAAGGGGCCCCAGTCGATGTACTTCGCGAGCTCCGCCAGGTCGAAGTTGCGGAACACGCGCCGGCCGGTGAACTTGGGGCTAGGAGGCACATAGCCCTGCCAGTCGATGGGCGTCTTGTTGGCGCGCGCCTTGGCCAGCGGCCACAGCGGCACCTGCTTCTTGTTGGCATGCAGGTGCCGCACCTTGTCGTAGTCGGTGTTGAGCTCGTCGATGTAGGCCGCGGCCTGGTCGGAGAGCAGCGACTGCGCCACGCTCACGCTGCGCGACGCGTCGGGCACGTAGACCACCGGCCCCTCGTAGTGCGGCGCGATCTTCACGGCCGTGTGCACGCGGCTGGTGGTGGCGCCCCCGATCAGGAGCGGGATCTTGCGAATGCGGAAATGCTCGTCTTTCTGCATTTCGCCGGCGACGTATTGCATCTCCTCCAGGCTGGGCGTGATCAGGCCCGACAGGCCGACGATGTCCGCGCCCTCGACCTTGGCACGCGCCAGGATCTCGTGGCAGGGGACCATCACGCCCATGTTCACCACCTCGAAGTTGTTGCACTGGAGCACGACGGTGACGATGTTCTTGCCGATGTCGTGCACGTCGCCCTTGACGGTGGCGATGATGATCTTGCCCTTGCTGCGCACGTCGCGGCCCGCGGCCTCGTCCTGGCGCTTTTCTTCCTCGATGTAGGGGATCAGGTGGGCGACGGCCTGCTTCATCACGCGCGCGGACTTCACCACCTGGGGCAGGAACATCTTGCCGGCGCCGAAGAGGTCGCCGACCACGTTCATGCCGTCCATCAGCGGGCCCTCGATGACGTGCAGGGGCCGGCCGCCCTTGGCCAGGATGGCCTGGTAGGCCTCCTCGGTGTCCTCGACGATGAAGTCGGTGATGCCGTGCACCAGCGCATGCGACAGGCGCTGGCTGACCGACACCGGCTGCTCCGGCGTGCCGCGCCATTCGAGCTTCTTGCTGTCGTCCTTGGCGCCGCTCTTGGCGCTTTCGGCCACCTCGACCAGGCGCTCGCCGGCGTCGGGGCGGCGGTTGAGCACCACGTCTTCCACCCGCTCGCGCAGGCCGGGCTCGAGGTCGTCGTACACGCCCACCATGCCGGCGTTGACGATGCCCATGTCCATGCCGGCCTGGATCGCGTGGTAGAGGAACACCGTGTGGATCGCCTCGCGCACCGGGTCGTTGCCGCGGAAACTGAAGCTCACGTTCGACACGCCGCCCGAGACCTTGGCGCCTGGCAGGTTCTTCTTGATCCAGCGCGTGGCTTCGATGAAGTCGACCGCGTAGTTGTTGTGCTCCTCGATGCCGGTGGCGATCGCGAAGATGTTCGGGTCGAAGATGATGTCCTCGGGCGGGAAGCCCACCTCGTCGACCAGGATGCGGTAGGCGCGCTCGCAGATCTCGATCTTGCGTTCGTAGGTGTCGGCCTGGCCCTTCTCGTCGAAGGCCATCACGACCGCCGCCGCGCCGTAGCGGCGCAGCAGCGTGGCCTGGTGCTTGAAGGCTTCCACGCCCTCCTTCATGCTGATCGAATTGACGATGCCCTTGCCCTGGATGCAGCGCAGGCCGGCCTCGATCACCTCCCACTTGGAGCTGTCGATCATGATCGGCACGCGCGCGATGTCGGGCTCGCTGGCGATCAGGTTGAGGAAGCGCACCATCGCAGCCTTGCTGTCGAGCATGGCTTCGTCCATGTTGATGTCGATCACCTGCGCGCCGTTCTCGACCTGCTGGCGCGCCACCGCCAATGCCTCCTCGAACTGGCCGTTGAGGATCATGCGGGCGAAGGCCTTGGAGCCGGTGACGTTGGTGCGCTCGCCGATGTTGACGAACAGCGTGCCCTCGCCGATGCGCACCGGCTCCAGGCCGGACAGCTTCATCGGGGGTGGGGAGATTTGGACGGGAGAGGAAGAATCGGAAGACATGGGCTCACCTGTGGGCGGAGGATCAGGCGAGCGTCGTTGCAAGCCCAAGCCTGACGCGGCGCCTGGCTCGATCGACCGGGGCGGCCCGCGCTGCAACGCTCCTTGGGAGCCGCGGATTTTACGCTGGCTGCACCGCCCCGGACGCGGAGGCGGGCAGGCCGAAGATCCCGTCGAAGGCCCAGTTGAACACGAAGGTGTAGATGAGGAAGAACACCACCAGGCCGAGATCCATCACCAGCGCCTGCCAGAGGCTCACGTCCAGCCACCAGGCGAAGACCGGCACCAGGAAGGCCACCAGCCCGCCCTCGAAGCCGATCGCGTGTGCGATACGGCGGCGCAGGCTCCGGCCGCGCACCGCCTGGCGCGACTCCCAGCGCTCGAAGAGGGCATTGAAGCTGAGGTTCCAGAGGATCGCGATGCCCGAGGCCAGCACGGCCGCCACGCCCGAATGGCCGGCGCTCTGCCCCGTCATCAGGGCGAGCCCGGCGCTGGCGGCGACGATGGCGATGCCTTCGTAAAGCGAGATGTAGACGATCCGGCGCTTGAGCCCTTGCATGAATTCGTTTCCGTTTTGTTGCTGCGTCGGGCTCGACTTTATGTTTCCATCGCTGATATAAGAAATCATCTTCCTTCAATTTTATTGATAGATCCATGAGCTTCAGCAGCGACAACGTGGAGGTCTTCCTGGCCGTGCTCGACCACGGCTCCTTTTCTGCCGCCGCGCGGGCACTGCATCGCGTGCCCTCGGCCGTCAGCATGGCGATCGCCAACCTCGAGGCGGAACTGGACCTCTCGCTGTTCGACCGCAGCGGCCGCGAGCCTCAGCCCACCGCCGCCGCGCGTTCGCTGGAGCCGCAGGCACGGCTGCTGGCGGCCCAGCTCCAGCAGCTGCAGGTGCAGGCGCTCGCGCTGACTCAGGGCCTGGAGAACCGGCTGACGCTGGCCATTGCCCCCGAACTCCTGGCCGCGCCTTGGAGCGGGCCGCTGGCGACGCTGGCGCAGGAGTATCCGCAGCTGGAAGTCGAAGTGCTGGCCGCCCCGCAGGCCGATGCGCTGGCGCTGCTGCACAGCGGCCGGGCGCAACTGGCGCTGGTCTTCGAGCGCCCGAGCCTGGACGGGCGCGAGGCCTTTCAGGAAGTGGCCAACGAGATGATGGTGGCTGTGATCGCGCCCGCCCACCCGGTGCTGGCCGGTGCCGGCGGCCGCCTGCGCGAGGACCATCTGCGGACCACCCGCCAGATCGTGGTGGCGGGCCGCGACCTGGCCACCCGCGACGCGCGCTTCGAATTCGCGCGCCACGTCTGGCGCACCGACAACGCGCTGGCCGCCCTGAGCCTGATCACCGCCGGCCTGGGCTGGGGCTGGCTGCCGCGCAACTTCGCCCGGCCGCACGTGGCGGCGGGGGCGCTGGTGGAGATTCCCTTCGAGAACCTCTCGAATGGGCTGGACCTCTGGGTGGACGTGGTCTGGTCGCGCGAACGCCCGCTGGGCCTGGGCGCGCAGCGCTTCGTGGCGCTGATCGCTCGCAAGAAGAACTGAGCTTGCCTTGCGTCTTGCGCCCTCTTCCCCTGTGAGAGGGCTGGGGTGAAGGCGCCGGGCGCATCCACCGCCGCATCCTTTTCAAGGCGACTGTCTTCTGCGTGCCTCTAAGGCCGATCGTCGGACGACGACGGCGGCCGGTTGAACCGCTCCATCTGCCGTTGCCGCGGGTCCGCGCTGGGCATGACGGGCGCCGGCGCCGGTGGCCGACCGCCCGCCTGCCCCGGGTGCATCTGCGGCGGACGAGCCCCTGGCTGCATGCCCGGCGGCTGCGCGTGCGGCTGCGGCGGCACGACCCCTGGAATGGCCCGCGGCTGATGGAAGTCAGGACCGGGCTGCGGCGGCCGGACGTCACGATCGGGCCGCGGCGGCCGGAACCCGTGATCCTGCGGCGGGCGCGGCCCGGGCGGCTGCTGCCAGCCGGGCTGCGGCCGGAAGCCCGGGTCCGGCTGGGGCTGGTAGCCCCGGCCCGGATGCGGCCGGTAGCCCGAGTCGCGGTCATGCCAGGGGCGGGGCTGCCAGTCCGGCCGCGGCGCCGGCACCGGGCGCCAGCCCGCCACCGGTGGCGGCGGCCGATGACCATGCCACCAGCGCGGCTCGCGGTACCAGGGCCGGTCGCGGTAGTGGTCGGCCCAGTAGTTGCCGATCGTGAAGCCGACGATCGGCACGCCGATGATCGCGCCGTAGCTCGCCAGGGGCAGGCGCCGGTCGTCGTAGATGTAGTCGATGGCGCCTGCATGCACCCAGCCGCGCAGGCCGTCGGGCAGCACCACGTCGCACCAGCGGTAGCCGCTGATGCAGCCCAGCACCTCGAAGGGCTGGCCGGGGCCCAGCCGGGCCACCACCGGATAGTCGCCCGAAGGCCCCGCCCGGAGATTGACGGTGCTGCGCGCGACGGCCTCCTGGGCCGCCGCGGCAATCGGAAGCGCGAGCGCGAGGGTTCCGATGCCGATCCAGCGTTGTGCGAGCTTGTTGTTCATGGTGCCTCCTTGATGAACTTCAGGGCAGGCCGCGTGCCCAGGCGCTGCCCTCGGGCCACGGCCTTCCCGTCCAACGGGGCCGGTCGAGCGGCGGTGCACCGCCATAACCCTTGGAGAGCTTCTTCATCCGGCCTTTACAGGCCGCTTTCCGCCCTCAGGCCACCTCGGCTTCGGAATAGAAGGCCGCGCGATGCAGTGTCCGCCCCGCCAGCGGCGACACCGCCTGCCCGATCGCCGCGATGTGCTCCGGCGTGGTGCCGCAGCAGCCGCCCACGATGTTGACCAGGCCTTCGGCGGCGAACTCGTGCAGCAGGCGCGACGTGACCTCGGGCGTCTCGTCGAACCCGGTTTCGCTCATCGGATTGGGCAGGCCGGCATTGGGGTAGCAGCTGATGAAGGTGTCGTCGGCCACGCGCGCCAGTTCCTGGATGTAAGGCCGCATCAGCGCCGCGCCCAGCGCGCAGTTGAGCCCGATGGCCAGCGGCCGCGCGTGGCGCACGCTGTGCCAGAAGGCGGTGACCGTCTGCCCGCTGAGGATGCGGCCGGAGGCATCGGTCACCGTGCCGCTGATGATCAGCGGCAGCCGCTCGCCGCTCGCCTCGAAGTACTCGTCGACCGCGAACAGCGCGGCCTTGGCGTTGAGTGTGTCGAAGATCGTCTCGACCAGCAGCACGTCGGCGCCGCCTTCGACCAAGGCTTCGACCTGCTCGTAGTAGGACGCGCGCAGTTCCTCGAAGCTCACGTTGCGAGCGCCGGGGTCGTTCACGTCGGGGCTGATGCTGGCGGTCTTGGGCGTCGGGCCGAGCGCGCCGGCCACGAAGCGCGGTTTGTCGGGCGTGGAGAACTTGTCGCAGGCGGCGCGGGCGATGCGGGCCGATTCGAGGTTCATCTCGCGCGCGAGATCGGCCATCTTGTAGTCCTCCTGCGCGATGCGGGTGGCGCCGAAGGTATTGGTCTCGATCAGGTCGGCGCCGGCGGCCAGGTAGCCCTCGTGAATGTCCCGGATCACATCGGGGCGGGTGAGCGAGAGGAGCTCGTTGTTGCCCTTGACGTCGCGCGGAAAGTCCTTGAAGCGCTCGCCGCGGTACTGGGCTTCGGTGAGCTTGAAGCGCTGGATCATCGTTCCCATGGCGCCGTCGAGGATGGCGATGCGGGTGGCGAGGATGGCGGGGAGCTGCTGGGCGCGCGTGTAGGCGAGGGGCTTCATGGGGGGATTGTAGGAAAGGCTCGACATCCCTTTTGGAGCCTTGGCCTTGCACCGCATGGAACCAATCGGCCGCCAGGGGTTACGCATTTAGGCGCGCTGCTGAGTCCGCTTTGGACAAGGACAAGGGCGCAATCAGGAACTCCACCATGAACCAAATTCAATTCAACGGCATCTGCGAAGCCGCCGCCCGCGCCTTGCGTGTGGACCCATCGAAGCAGGACGGGCGCTACTCGTTCTCGGTAGACGAGATCGAAATCCTGATGGACTTCGACGACGCGGAAGACACCAACGCGCTTTACTTCTATATTGACTTGGGCGAGACCAGCCCGCATGAACGGGCCGAGGCTTGCGAGCAACTGCTGCAGCTCAACCTCCGAGCGCACGGAACACTGCGCGGTGCCTATGCCTTCGACGCCGGCTCGTCGCGCGCGATTTTTTGTGGAGAGCTTCGGGACGCCGAGGCACTCGATGGCGAATTCGTGGCGGAAATGGTCCGCTTTCATCTCGAGGAAACCCGAACGGCGCGAGACGTCGCCAGCATTCGCGCCTCCGATCCCCACCGTGCCATGCTGACGAGCGTGCTCGCTTGATCTTTTGCTGTCTGGGTTTCCCCACTGCTTCAATATAGCAACAAAAAATTTAATCCAATGAGTAGCTTGAGAAAACTTCCGCCCCTCCCCGTTAAATCCAATATTTCTACGAACGATACAAAGCAGCTTTCAGACATGCCGAAAACAACAGAGTTGCCGACCCTCGTTTTCAGAAGAGATTCAGGCTCGCCTAGATCGACCCCCCGGCTGGAGCCGGATAAAAGTCCCACAAGCCGGGAATCGAATGAGAAATTAGATGCGAGGACAGCTGTTGAGAGTTCTTCGCCTTCGACCAGGACACAACCGCAAATTCGCCACCAAGATGTATCGCCTGAGCCAGCGCTCGTCAGCAGCAGTTCTGAACTCAATAATTCAACCCCCAAAGTTTCTCCCTGCAAGAGCGAGGACAGCCCGACCGACCGTTTAGCAAACCGCCCAACGAGAGATCGACCTCAATTGAACAAACAAAACAAGCGATTGTCGATACGGGAGTCGGCGCCGCCTCAGCGGCCACCACCGCTTACTCCTTATGAGAGGTTTCTAACGGATTTGGAAAAAGACCTGAGTAATTCTCCTCCGCCGACCACGACAGAACAGACTAAAGAAACCGCAAATTTATCGGCTCAAACTCTTTCAAGTCCGCGAAAAAGCCTTGGTCCTCAATCTCGTCCCCAGCTTCTTCGGGCAAAAACCAACTCCCGGCCAGCCACGACAGAACAGATTGATCTTTCGCCAACCAAGATTGGATCCGGTTTGTCTACCACCTTCGAATCGATCCTCGAAAAAGGTACTGAAACAACTGATCGAAACTCCACTGAGTATGGCCTTAGCGAAAAGAAGGAAAAAAACTAAACATGAGCGCCCTACCACCTACTTCATACGGAGGCCGGCTTCAGGCCGGTACGCAAAAGGGGAGCTGCTCCTCCGTTTAGCTGGCCTCCATCGTTTCCACCAGCACTGCATGCCCCTTTAAACGACACGCTCAACACCGCGATATAGCATTGCCTCTACTCACCACGCCTTAGAAACAGGCACTGCCCTGCTTTCCCATTCAATTATTGAAATATCTCGAGAAGTTTATCCATGAGCAACCCATCCGGATCAACCGACTCGCGCAAGAGCATCTTTCGGATTAAAAGTAGTCCATTTTCTAGCGATTTATTGAAAAAACCCAGCAAAAAAGAGAAAGCCCAAGAGCCGCTGACAACTGTTATCTCGAAGCCCACTACCACACGGAAAAGACCGGTGCTTCCGAATTCGCAAGTAATGATTCAATCGCCCGATTCGCCTAAAGCTGACATTCAGCGTCTTGCCATCCTTGATGAGGAAATTGCACTGCGATCCTCCTCTAGCGAAGCTGATGTCGAAATCCCCAGGATGGCGCCTCGCCCCTTAGAAGATGCATTTAAGATCAATTCAGACGCAGACGTGAAGCAAACGCCATCCCTAATGAGCTTTATTCCGAGAAGAGAGAAAAGCTCGTCGACAAGCCTTGTAAATACGACGCCGCGGCGCCGGGTGGGTCTACACAAAGCTCCTTCGAAGAAGCCAACCGATCAAGTGCAATCGAAGCAGCATTTTCCCAGCGAGACAGATGAATTCCTAGAGCGCGCCGAGGAATTTCCGGACAGTAACGATCCGACACCGCTGCAACCTGATTGGTTGCAGCTTCTAGATGCTCAAGACTTATCGAAAGAAGAGGTGCTGAAGCCAAATGATGAAGAGACTGCCGATTTGATATGCGAATTGAACAAGCTCGCAGACGACGTAGAAACTCTTCCTGAGTTGAACCTTCCATCCGTAACACTCCAGGCTTCTTTGATTCCACTAGAGGAAGAAACTCTCCCGACGCCGGAAGATATTCTTCCGACATTAAATGATTTGAATAAGCTTGAAGCCGATCTTGACGAAGCCCGATCTAATGTTTACGAAGACATAGCAATTAGTCTGCGCAGGGAAAAGGCATCCAAGCGACGAGACATAGCAAAGCAATATAAGCCGAGTGAGCGATGGTCCGAACTAAGTACAGTCGCACTACCGGGCGTCAAAAAATTGGCGGACGAGATCAAAGACTCAATTGCGGAAACTTTAACCCCGGAGTCTCCCATGCCAACAGTGCGAGTGCTGAATATGCTGTTCTGCGCTGCCGGGGGAAAAATTATCATCGAGTCGGATTTACCGGAAACTGGGGCCTACGCGCGAGTGTTAAAAAATCTTCCGCACAATAAAAGGCATGACTATTTGGCCAGCTTACTCGATGCATTTAAACCTTATTTAACCTCTGGTCAATATGAAACAATAAGATCTAATTTCGGGAATCTCTACAGTGCCGTCAATGTAACAAGAGATCGTTCGCTCATAGAGGCTCAACTTTTTCCAATTCGACGAGCTATCGCGACCTGTCTCTCCGATCTTGACTTCAAGGTTCAGTTGTAAAGCCCTGCAACAACTGGCGATTGCGAGAATATCAATCGTGATCTCGTGCAGCCGATGATGCAAGAATGGTGGCCTCATTCTCCTCAGCTAAAAGCCAGAGAGGAGCTATCGCTTTCCGCGTGGCAATTCTGCAATCGAAATTGAGCAATTCGAGGATGCAAAAATGTGCATCCTCGGATATGCCATAGGGAATTTCGGAGCGCAAACGGCGCGCCTACCGGCTTCCAACAAACCCCAACACCTCCTCCACCATCCGCCGCACCACCGGCTGCACGCGGATGGCGGTTTCGGACAGGTACGCAAACGGCAGGCACTCCTCCATATAGCTGACCTGCGTCATTTCCAACTGCACCGCATGCACGCCACCCGCGGGATTCCCATAGGTGCGCGTGATATGCCCCCCCTTGAAGCGCCCGTTCAACACCGCCGTATAACCGCCTGCCGACGAGGCGATCCGGAGCAGCCTGTCAGCCAACGCCGGATCGCAGCTCGTCCCGCCCCCCGTCCCCAGATTCAGATCCGTCAACCGCCCTTCAAAGAAGCGCGGCAGCACCGAGCGGATCGAATGCGCATCCCACAGCGCCACGGTGCCATGCACCGCCTTCATGCGCTCCAATTCCGCCGCCAGCTTCTGGTGATACGGCCTCCAGATCGCATCCACGCGCGCGGCAATCTCAGCCTCGCCGGGCACATCGCCAGCGGCGTAGAGCGGCGTCTTGTCGAAGGTGTCGACAGGGCACAGACCCGTGGTGTCCTGGCCGGGATAGAGGTTCTGGTTGTCCGGCGGCCGGTTCAGGTCGATCACGTAGCGCGAATGCGTGGCCACGAGCACGGAAGCGCCCAGTTCGTCGGCGAAGTCGTAGAGGCGCTCCAGGTGCCAGTCGGTGTCGGGCACCTGCCTCGCCTCCTCGGTCAGCCGCGCGGCGAGCGCGGGCGGGACATGGGTGCCGACATGCGGCATGGAGATCAGCAGCGGTCGCGTGCCCTGGCGGAAGCGGAAGGGCGGCTCGGTGGTTTCGAAGAAGTTCATGACGGTGAATGCGTGAGCAGTTGGCTGCGCGCGGCGACGAAGGCCGCCGCGGCTTCGTGGTGAAGAGGATGCAATCCGCCGCCCACGCGCCGTTGACCGGCCACCCAGGCGGAGGCGATCGCGTTGGTGCGGTGACTGGCGAAGACATGGGACGACAGCATGTCGCTCGCGGTGAGGCCGGCGAGCGCGGGATGGCCGGGGTCGAGCATCACAAGGTCGGCCTGCTGCCCGACCGCCAGGCCCGAGATGGGGCGGCCTGACGCCTGCGCCCCGCCCTGCACTGCCGCAAGCGTCATGGCCGTCGCAACGCCGGGCTGCGCGGCATCGGCGCCGATGTTGCGCTGCCGGGTCGCGAGCCGCTGGCCGTATTCGAGCATCAGCAGCTCCTCGGCCGCGTTGACGCAGGCGTGGCTGTCGGAGCCCACACCCCAGCGCCCGCCGCTCGCGCGCCACGCTCCGAAGTCGAACAGTCCGTCGCCGAGGTTGGCCTCGGTGGTCGGGCACAGCCCCGCGACAGCGCCGCTCGCGGCCGCGCGGCGGTATTCACCCGCATCCATGTGCGTGGCATGGACCAGGCACCACCGCGCATCGACGGGCGCATGATCGAGCAGCCAGGCGACGGGGCGCTGGCCGCTCCAGGCCAGGCAGGCCTCGACCTCGGCGGTCTGCTCGGCGATGTGGATGTGAATGGGCGCGCTGGCATCGATCGCATCCAAGCCCGCGCGCACGTCGCGCAAGGCGTCGGGCGCGACCGCGCGCAGCGAATGCGGCGCGAGGCCGAGGCGCGCGCCCTGCGACTCGCACGCGGGGCGCAGGCGCTCGAGCAGGCGCAGCATCGATTCCGTCGAACGCACGAAGCGCCCTTGGCCCGCATTGGGCGGCTGGCCGCCAAAGCCGCTCGCCTGGTAGAGCACGGGCAGCAGGGTCAGGCCGATGCCGGCACGGTCGGCTGCGCGCAACAGCGCGAGCGCAAGCTCGGCGTCGTCCGCATAGGGCCGGCCGTCGCGGTCGTGGTGCAGGTAGTGGAACTCGCAGACCGAGGTGTAGCCGGCTTCGAGCATCTCGACATAGAGCCAGGTGGCGATGGCCTCGACCTGCGCGGGGGAGAGCTGCGCCGCGAAGCGGTACATCAGGGTGCGCCAGCTCCAGAAGCTGTCTTCGCCGCTGCCTCGGAATTCGGTGAGCCCGGCAAAGGCACGCTGGAAGGCGTGCGAGTGCAGGTTGGGCATGCCGGGGATGACGGGGCCGCTTGCGGTCGGCGTGCCTGCCGGCGGGCGCGCGTCGGGCCGCACCTGCGTGAGTTGGCCGGCGTCGTTCCAAGTCAGCAGGACGTTCTTCGACCAGCCTGCCGGCAGCAGCGCATGCTGCGCGAAGAGCGTGTTGCTGGTCACGGCCGCGTGCCCTCATCCTGCCGTCTCCCAGAGGGAGAGGGAAAAGCGACGCGGCCCTGCCGCACCACGATGCGCGCAGGCCTGTGGCCAAACCAGTACGCCAGCTCCGCCGCCTCGCGCACATCCCACAGCACGAAGTCGGCCGCCCGCCCCACGCCCAGCACGCCATGCGTGTCCGAAAGACCCAGCGCCCGCGCCGCATGCACCGTGACCCCAGCCAGCGCCTCGGGCACCGTCAGGCGGAACAACGTGCAAGCCATGTTCACCATCAGCAGCAGGCTCAGGGCCGGCGACGTGCCGGGGTTGTGGTCGGTCGACACGGCCATCGGCACGCCGGCCGCACGCAGCGCCTCGATGGGCGGCAGGTGGGTATCGCGCAGCGTGTAGTAGGCACCCGGCAGCAGCACGGCCACCGTGCCGGCCTGGCGCATGGCAGCGATGCCCTCGGGGGAGAGGTGCTCGACGTGGTCGCACGACAGCGCACCGTAGCGCGCCGCCAGCGCCGCACCGCCCATGTCGGACAGCTGCTCGGCATGCAGCTTGACCGGCAGGCCCAGCGCGCGGGCCGCCTGGAACACGCGCTCCGTCTCTTCCAGCGAGAAGGCGATGCGTTCGCAGAAGACGTCGACTGCGTCGATCAGCCCTTCGGCAGCGAGTGCGGGCATCATCTCCCGGCACACGGCGTCGATGTAGTCGCCGCTGCGGCCCGCGAACTCCGGCGGCAGCGCATGGGCGCCGAGGAAGGTGGTGCGCACCGTGACGCCATAGGCCCGGCCGAGCCGCCGCGCCACGCGCAGCTGCTTGCGCTCGTGTTCGAGCGAGAGGCCGTAGCCCGACTTGATCTCGATCGCGCACACGCCATCGGCCAGCAGCTGCTCCAGGCGCGGCGCCGCCTGGGCGAAGAGCTGGTCCTCGTCCGCCTCGCGCGTGGCGCGGACCGAGGAGACGATGCCGCCGCCGGCTTTCGCAATTTCCTCGTAGCTCGCACCGGCGAGGCGCATCGCAAACTCGTTGGCACGCTGGCCGCCGTAGACCAGGTGCGTGTGGCAGTCGATCAGGCCGGGCGTGACGAGCGCGCCTGCGCCGTCGTGGCGCGGCGCATCGGCGAAGCGCTGGGGCACGGCGCAGCCGTCGCCGATCCAGGCGATACGGCCCTGCTCCACGGCGATCGCCGCTTGCGCGCCCTCGGGCAGCGACACATCGGGTGCCGCACCGGGCGCCAGGCGCAGGCCCGTCCAGAGGCCGTCGGCGGAAGGAAGTTGATTCGGGGTTGTCATGGTTCGTGTCTCGAGGCCTCGTCGGCAGGCAGGAAGCGCACGACGGCCAGGCGTGCATCCTGGCTCGACGGCGCGGCCTGCCACGCGTGCGGCGCCTCGGCCCAATACAGGCCCTCGCCTTCGCGGCAGACCCGGCCTTCGCCATCCAGGCGCCAGTCGCCCCGCAAGGCCAGCAGCACGCCATGCGAGGCGGGCGCGATCTCGGCTGCGCCGTCGAGCACTTGCACCTCCGCGCGCCACTGCCCGCGCCGCGTCATCACATTGAAGTCGCTCGACGCACCGCCCTGCAGCGTGCAGTCGACCTCCGCAACGCCGGGAAAGGCGAAGGGCCGGTGCGGCACGTCGAGCCGATGATCGATGCGCCCATCGCGCGAGTGCAGGCGAACGCCCTCGCCCTCCAGCAGCATGATGCTGCGGTCCACGCCCGCGAAGGCCGAGAAGGGCCCGGCAGCCGCGATGGTGGCGATGCTCACGCGCCAGCCGAAGTCGGACAGGCCCGTGCCCGGCGGCCAGCAGGCAATCTCCTGCGTCGTGCCGCCGCCGTTCTTCCAGGGCGTCGCGGGCAGCGTGGCGCGCGAGAAGCGATGAAGGCCCGTCATTCCGGCTTGATGTTCTGCTTGCGGATCACATCGGCCCAGCGCACGGTCTCGGCCTGGATCTCGGTGGCGAGCTCCTGCGGCTTGCCGCCACCGGGCTCCAGCCCCTGGGCCGCGAACTTCTCCCGGATCGCGGGCTTGGCGAGCGAACGCGCGATCTCGGCGTTGAGCCGATCGATGATGGGCGCAGGCGTGCCGGCCGGCCCCATCAGCGCATACCAGGACACGGCTTCGAAGCGCGGCAGCCCCTGCTCGGCAATGGTCGGCAGCTCGGGCATGGTGGCCGAGCGCTGGATGCTCGCGACGCCGAGCGCACGCAGCTTGCCCGACTTGACGTGCGGCAGCACCGCCGACATGGCGCCGAACATCATCGTCACCTGCCCGCCCACCACGTCGTTGAGCGCGGGGCCGATGCCCTTGTACGGCACGTGAATGAGCTTCACCTCGGCACTGAGCGCCATCAGCTCGCCGGCCAGGTGCGCCTGGCTGCCCGCGCCGGGCGATGCGAAGCTGAGCGTGCCGGGCTTCTGCTTCGCGAGCGCGAGCAGCTCCTTGAGCGACTTGGCGGGCACGCCCGCGTGGACCACCAGCACGTTCTCGACGGTCGCGAGCATGGCGATGGGCGCCAGCTCGCTGGCCTTGTAGGGCAACGCGGGAAAGAGGCTGGGGTTCACCGCCACGTTGCCCACGGGCACGATGCCCACGGTGTAGCCATCGGGCATTGCCTTGGCGATCTGCTCGACGCCGATGTTGCCGGCGGCACCCACCTTGTTCTCCACCACGAAGGGTTGGCCGAGGGCATCGGAGAGCTCCTGCCCGATGACGCGCGCCAGCACATCGGCCGGCCCCCCGGGTGCGAAGGGCACGATGACGCGCACGGGCTTGGAGGGATAGGGCTGCGCATGCGCGATCAAGGGCGCGGCGAGCAAAGGCAGCAGAAGGGCAAGACGACGCTGGATCATCAGAGTTCCTCGAAGGTGGGAAGGTCGGGACGGGCGATCTGCGCGAGGACCTCGTAGTCCGCGGGATCGGGCACGGCGAAGCCGGCGAGCAACAAGCGTTCCGCCACGGCGCGCAGCTCCGGGGCCTGCGTGCCGGCCTGCAGCGCTTCGCGCAGGCGCGCGAGCTCGTCGGGCTTCAATGCGGCCGTCGCCACGAGCGGCGGGATCGGCCGCGCCTCGGTGCTGGCGATGATGCGCACCTGCTGCGCGAAGGCCGGCTCGTTGTGTCGCAACAGGTCGTGGTAGTAGCTGTCGAGGGGGCCGACATCGATGGTGCCGGCCGCCAATGCATCGATCACGCCGCGCGCGTGGATCAGGTTGCCGACCGCCTTGCGGTAGAGGCGCAGGCCCCGCGCTTCGCGGTAAGGCGCGAGGTGGTTCGCCAAGGCCACGCCGCCCGACATCGAATCGGCCAGCGTGTAGCCCACCACGCCGCTGAAGGTGTCTTCGAGTCGCTGGTATGGCGCGTCGGCGCGCACGACGATGTCGGTGAAGTAGACCGGCAGGCCGCCGTAGCGCGCCGGCGAAGGCACCGGCGCGGCGACCAGCGTGGGCCGCGGCACGCGCTGCGAGAAGGGCAGCCCGCACATCATCGCCAGGCCCAGGTCGTCGCGCGCCCACAGGGCAGCGAGCGGTGCAGGCGGGTCGTAGTCGATCACCTCCCAGCCGAGCTCCGCGCGCGCGAGCACCCATGCGAGCAGGGTCTTCCAGTCGGCCCGCACCGAGGCGTTGGCCGAGTACATGCGCGCGTTGGCGACCGGGGCCATGGCCTCAGCGGAAGCGAAGCTGCTGCCCCAGGCCCATGCGCCTGGCCTTCTCGAGCATGGCCGAGCCGAGCGCGATGTCGGACAGCGACAGGCCGCGGTGCCAGAACAGGTTGGTCTCGTCCTCGCTCTGGCGACCGGGCTTGATGCCGGCGACGATCTGGCCGAGCTCGGCATGCAGCGTCTGCTCCGACAGCTTGCCGCTGTCGACGTGGGCGCGCAGCGCGCCCAGCGGACCGGCCTTGGCCTGGCCCCAGTCGTCCATCACCATCTTGTCCATGATGTCGGTCAGCGAAAGCTCGACCGCGCTCATGGTGCCGTAGGGAATGACGCAGGCGCCCTTCTTGATCCATTCGGTCTTGAGCATGGGCGTGGGTTTTTCCAGGCGCGAGGCCTCGACCACGATGTCGGCGCCGCGCACGCAGGACTCCCAGTCCTCGGTGATGGTGATCTTCGTGCCCAGGTCGCGCTCCAGGCGGGCGGCGAATTTCTCGCGGCTCTCGGGGCGGCGCGAATGCACGCGGATCTCGTCGAAGTGAAAGATGGAATGCAGCAGGCGCACGTTCCAGTACGAAGTGCCGCGCGCGCCGATGTGGCCGAGGATCTTCGAGTTCTTGCGCGCCAGGTGCTTGGCGCCGATCGCCGTGATGGCGCCGGTGCGCATGTCGGTGATGTCGGAGGCATCGATGATGGCCACGGGCACGCCGGTCTTCGGATCGAAGAGGTTGAGCAGCGCCAGCTCCGAGGGCAGGCCCACCTCGTAGTTGCGGTAGAAGTCGCCCACGACCTTCACGCCCGCCACGCCGAGCGGCCGGATGTAGCCGCGCAGCACGTTGAAATGGCCCGGGTAGTCCTTCTCGGGCACCAGGTGCATGCGCGGCTCGATGGTGGTCTCGCCGCGGCCTTGCGCGAGCAAGCCGTCTTCGACGGCGGCGACGATCTCGGCGTCGGTCATCGCGAGCGCCTGGACGTCGAGGTGGTTCAGGTAGTGCAGATAGATTTCGGACATGCTTGCGGCCTCACTTGATCATGGGGAGTTGAAGGGCGTGCTGCTTCGCCGTCGCGACCGCCTGCTCGTAGCCCGCGTCGGCATGGCGCATCACGCCGGTGGCCGGGTCGTTCCAGAGCACGCGTGCGATGCGCTTGGCGGCGGCGTCGGTGCCGTCGCACACGATCACCACGCCCGAATGCTGCGAGTAGCCCATGCCGACGCCGCCACCGTGGTGCAGGCTGACCCAGGTCGCGCCGCCCGCGGTGTTGAGCAGCGCGTTGAGCAGCGGCCAGTCGGACACGGCATCGGTGCCGTCTTTCATGGCTTCGGTCTCGCGGTTGGGGCTGGCGACCGAGCCGGTGTCGAGGTGGTCGCGGCCGATGACGATCGGGCCCTTGAGCTCGCCCGACTTCACCATCTCGTTGAAGGCCAGGCCCGCCTTGTGGCGCTCGCCCAGGCCCAGCCAGCAGATGCGCGCCGGCAGGCCCTGGAAGGAGATGCGCTCGCGGGCCATGTCCAGCCAGCGGTGCGTATGCTTGTTGTCGGGGAAGAGCTCCTTGATCTTGGCGTCGGTCTTGTAGATGTCCTCCGGGTCGCCGGAGAGCGCGACCCAGCGGAACGGGCCCTTGCCCTCGCAGAAGAGCGGGCGGATGTAGGCGGGCACGAAGCCGGGAAAGTCGAAGGCGTTCTTCACGCCCTCGTCGAAGGCGACCTGGCGGATGTTGTTGCCGTAATCGACGGTGGGGATGCCCATGGCCTGGAAGTCCAGCATGGCCTGCACGTGCACCGCGCAGGATTTCGCGGCCTCGGCCTTCAGGCGCTCGTGCTGCGACGGGTCCTTCTGCGCGTCGACCCATTGCTCGACGCTCCAGCCCGCAGGCAGGTAGCCGTTGATCAGGTCGTGCGCCGAGGTCTGGTCGGTGACGAGGTCGGGCTTCAGGCCGCCGGCCTTGGCGCGCTTCACCAGCTCGGGCAGGATCTCGGCCGCGTTGCCCAGCAGCGCGATCGACACGGCCTCCTTCGCCGCCGTGTGCTGCCGGATGAGCGCGATCGCGTCATCGATGTCCTTGGCCTGCTTGTCCACATAGCGCGTGCGCAGCCGGAAGTCGATGCTCGACTGCTTGCATTCGATGTTGAGCGAGACCGCACCGGCGAGCGTCGCGGCCAGGGGCTGTGCGCCGCCCATGCCGCCGAGGCCGGCCGTGAGGAACCACTTGCCGGCGAGGTCGTTGTCGTAGTGCTGCCGCCCGGCCTCCACGAAGGTCTCGAAGGTGCCCTGCACGATGCCCTGGCTGCCGATGTAGATCCAGCTGCCGGCGGTCATCTGGCCGTACATGAAGAGTCCCTTTCGGTCCAGCTCGTTGAAGTGCTCCCAGGTCGCCCACTTGGGCACCAGGTTGGAGTTGGCGAGCAGCACGCGCGGAGCGTCGGGATGGGTCTTGAACACGCCGACGGGCTTGCCGGACTGGATCAGCAGGGTCTCGTCGTCCTCGAGCGTCTTCAGCGAGGCGAGGATCTGGTCGAAGCATTCCCAGTTGCGCGCCGCGCGGCCGATGCCGCCGTACACCACCAGGTCCTGCGGGCGCTCGGCCACCTCGGCGTCGAGGTTGTTCTGCAGCATGCGGAAGGGAGCCTCGGTGAGCCAGCTCTTGCAGCTGAGCTGGCTGCCGCGCGGCGCGCGGATCACGCGGCTCGGGTCGTGGCGGGGATCGGTGGCGGTCTGGGCGACGAACTTGTCTGGAGCGTTCATGGCGGCTTGTCCTTTCGTTGGGGGGCGAGGTTCAGGGTCGGCTGGGGAGGATGTCCAGCAGGGCGGCAGGCCAATCGCTGCGGCGCGCCCATTGGCGCATGGCCTCGATGTCGGGGGCGATGAAATGGTCCTGGTCGATGAAGGCGACGCGCCGGCGGATGGCGGCGAATTCGGCTTCGAGCAGGGGCGAACTTTTTAGCCCGCCGCCGGGCCGCCCCAAGGCGGGCTGCGCCCCCTCGGGGGGCAGCGAGGACACGTCAGTGCCGAGCGTGGGGGCCGTACTCCCGCGTTTCAGCTCGATGCCTTGCGCTGCACCCATCGCCTCGATGCCGACGACCACTGCGGTGTTCTCCACCATCTCGGCGAGGCGCCGTGCCGCGAAGGTGGCCATCGACACATGGTCTTCCTGGTTGGCCGAAGTGGGCAAGCTGTCCACGCTGGCCGGATGGGCGAGCGACTTGTTCTCCGAGGCGAGCGACGCGGCCGTGACCTGCGCGATCATGAAGCCGGAGTTGACGCCGCCATCGCGCACCAGGAAGGGCGGCAGGCCCGAGAGGCCGCTGTCGAGCAGCAAGGCCATGCGGCGCTCGCTGATGGCACCGATCTCGGCCACGGCCAGCGCGATGATGTCGGCTGCGAAGGCCACGGGCTCGGCGTGGAAGTTGCCGCCGGAGATGACGTCGCCGTTGTCGAAGACCAGCGGGTTGTCGGAGGCCGCGTTGGCCTCGGTGCGCAGCACGCGAGCGGCATGCGCGAGGTTGTCGAGGCAGGCGCCCATGACCTGCGGCACGCAGCGCACGGAGTACGGGTCCTGCACGCGCCCGCAGTCGGCATGCGAAGGGATGATCTCGCTGCCTTCGAGCAGCGTGCGCACCGCGGCGGCAACGGCGATCTGGCCCGGCTGGCCGCGCGCGGCGTGGATGCGGGCGTCGAAGGGCTTGATCGAACCCTGGATCGCCTCGAGCGAGAGCGCGCCCGCCATGAGGCCGGCCGCGAACACATCCTCGGCACCGAAGAGGCCCGCCAGCGCCAGCGCTGTCGAGACCTGCGTGCCGTTGAGCAGGGCCAGGCCTTCCTTGGGGCCGAGCACGAAGGGCTGGAGGCCGATGCGCGAAAGCGCCTCCGCGCCGCCGATCACCGCGCCCTCGGGCGTGGTGACCTCGCCCTCGCCGATCAGCACGCAGGCCAGGTGCGCGAGCGGCGCGAGATCGCCGGAGGCGCCGACCGAGCCTTTGGACGGGATCAGCGGCAGGAGGCCGGCGTTGTGCAGCGCAATCAGCGCATCGACGATCTCCGGCGCAATGCCGGAATGCCCGCGCGCCAGGCTCACGGCCTTGGTGGCGAGCACCAGGCGCACCACGCCGTCCGGCAGCGGCGCGCCGGTGCCGGCGCTGTGCGAGAGCACGAGGTTGCGCTGCAGCTCGGCCAGGCGCTCGTGCGGAATGATGGTCTGAGCGAGCTTGCCGAAGCCGGTGTTGATGCCGTAGACGACCTCGCCGGCATCGACGATCCGGCGCACGGTCGCCTGGGCCGCGAGCAGGCCCGCGCGCGCTGCAGGGTCGAGGGCGAGCTGCACACCGCCGGCATGCACGCGGCGCAGCGCGGCGAGCTCGACTTCGCCGGGCGTGAGCAGCAGCGGTGCGGTGGAGAGGGAGGCATTGTCCATGCGTGAATCCTGTCTATACAAGTAGGTGCGTGCGAACGGCGGTCTGGTCGGGGCGGACTTCGTTCAGCCGAAGCTCGGATTTCCGTCCGCGCGGAAGCGGCTGCCCAGGCGGTAGCGCGACGCCGGATGCAGGCAGCGCACCATCGTCACGGGGGTGCTGCGCGACCAGGTGCGGCGCGTCAGCAGCAGGCACGGATCGTTGGAGGGCATGTCCAGGCGCTCGGCCTGCTCGAGCGTGGGCAGCACGGCGTCGACCACGTGCTCGATCTGGTCGAAGGGCACGTTGCGCACCAGGTACTCGCTGGGCGACATGGCCGAGAAGTCCTGCTCGAGGAAAGCCGGCACCATGCGCGGGTTGACGTGGCGGTCTTCCAGCTGCACGGGCAGGTTGTTCTCCAGGTGCAGGCACACGGTGTGAAAGACCGACTCGCCGGGCCGCAGGTCCAGCCACACGGCCACGTCGGGCGAGGCGGCGATGCGCTCGGCCACCAGGAACTTGCAGCGGTAGTCGTGGCCGCGGGCGCGGATCTCGCTCGCGATGTTGGCGATCTGCAGCAGCGTGGATTGCGGTTTGTCTTCGGCCACGAAGCTGCCGACGCCCGCCACGCGCACGATGCGGCCCTGTTCCACGAGCTCGCGCAGCGCGCGATTGACCGTCATGCGCGCGACGCCGAACTGCGCGACCAGCTCGCTCTCGGAAGGCAGGCGATGGCCGGCGGGCCAGGAGCCGTCCTGGATCTTGTGGGTGATGAAGGACTTGACCTGCTCATAGAGCGCCAGCGCAGGCTGCGCCGGTGCCGCCGTCCGGTGCGCGGGCTTGCTGCTGCGGTGCTTGGCGCCGGTGCTCATGGTCTTCATTCGTCAGTGTTCGGCCGCGGCCATGGACTCGGCGCGGATCTCCTCGGTGAGGCGCGCCTTGATGTCCATGAACTCCGGCGAGGTCTTGATGGTGTAGTGCCGCGGATGCGGGAAGTCGACCGCGATCTCGCTCTTGATGCGGCCGGGCCGCGCACTGAACACCGCCACGCGGTTGGCCATGAAGATGGCTTCGTCGATGTCGTGCGTGACGAAGAGCACGGTCTTCTGCGCCGATTCCCAGATGCCCAGCAGCAGTTCCTGCATCAGCACGCGGGTCTGGTTGTCGAGGGCGCCGAAGGGCTCGTCGAGCAGCAGGATCTTGGGGTCGTTGGCGAGCGCCCGCGCGATCGCCGTGCGCTGCTGCATGCCGCCCGAGAGCTGCTTGGGGTAGTGGTTCTCGAAGCCGCGCAGGCCGACCTTGGCGATGAAGTAGTCGCTGCGCTCCTTCTGCTGGGCTTCGCCCATGCCGCGCTCGCGCAGGCCGAAGCGGATGTTCTGCGCGATGGTGAGCCAGGGAAAGAGCGTGTAGCTCTGGAACACCATGCCGCGGTCGGCGCCCGGCCCTTCGATGGGTTGGCCGTCGAGCAGCACGCGGCCTTCGCTCGGGTCGTCCAGGCCCGCGACGATGCGCAGCAGCGTGGACTTGCCGCAGCCGGAGGGGCCGAGGATGGTGACGAAGTCGTTCTCGCGCACCTCGAAGTCGATGGGCAAGAGCGCTTGCGTGCGCTGGCCGCGATTGCCGGTGAAGGTGCGTGAGACGCTGCGGATCGAGAGCTGGCTTTGCATCACAGGGCACTCCACGCGAACAGACGGCGGTTGAGGAACTTGAAGGCGAAGTCCGAGACCAGCCCGATCACGCCGATGACGATGATCCCGAAGATGATCTGGCCGGTGTTGAGCAGCGCCTGGCTGTCGGTGATCATGTGGCCGATGCCCGACGAAGAGCCGATCAGCTCGGCCACGATGACGTAGGTCCAGGCCCAGCCCAGCACCAGGCGCAAGGTTTCGGCGATGCCTGGAGCCGCGCCGGGGATCAGCACGCGCGCGACGATGCCGCGGCTGTCGGCGCCCAGCGTGTAGGCCGCCTCCACCAGGTCGCGCCGCGCGCCGCCCACGGTGACGGCGACCATCAGCGTGATCTGGAATACCGAGCCGATGAAGATGACCAGCAGCTTTTGCGCCTCGCCGATGCCGGCCCAAAGGATCAGCAATGGGATGAAGGCCGAGGCCGGCAGATAGCGGCAGAAGGAAACGAAGGGCTCGAAGAAGGCCTCGATGGGCTTGTAGGCGCCCATCGCGATGCCCAGCGGCACGGCGACGACAGCCGCCAGCACGAAGCCGCCGACCACGCGCCACACCGTCATGCCGATGTCGTGGATGAAGTTGAATTCGGTGAAGAGGCCGTAGCCCTCCTTCACCATCGTCACCGGGCTCGCCAGGAAGGTGGGCGGCACGAAGCCGCCCAGCGTGAACGCGGCCCAGATCGCGAAGAAGACGACGAAGAAGCCCAGGCCCAGCATCCAGCGCGCGCGCGGGCTGACGGGTTCGAGCGGCGCCATGCGGCGGCGCCGGCGGGGCGCTGCGGCGGCCGGCATGGCGGCGGGTGCTGCAGGCGCAGCGGTTGGGACGGCGGTGGTCGCTTGCATGGCAGGGGCCCGGGCAGGTTCGTAGGCCTTACTTGATGAAGCTCGCGTCGAAGGTCGCCGAGAGATCCTCGGGCGCCTTGCGGATCACGCCGGCCTCCAGCAGGATCGGCACCGACTCCTTCATGAACTGGGTGAGCTCGCCCGCGAAGAACTTCTGGTTGGCCGCCTTGTCCTGCCAGCGCAGGTAGGCCGCGGACTTGGCGAACTGCTCGCCGCTCTGCTTGACGGCCGAGCCCATCAGTTCGTTGGCCTTGGTGGGGTCGCTCTTGATCATCTCCAGCGCCTCGAAGTACGAGTTGGTCAGGGCTTGCGCGGCCTTGGCGTTGGCCTTGAGCCAGGTGGGCGCGCAGCCGACGGTGTCCATCACCATCGGGTAGTCGAGCGTGGTGGCGAGGATCTTGCCGGCCTGCGGGTTGGCGCGCACGGTGGAGAGATAGGGCTCGTAGGTCATGGCCGCATCGTTCTGGCCGGCGACGAAGGCCTGGGCGGCGGGCTGGGGCTCGAGCGAAACGGTCTTCACGTCCTTCAGCGACATGCCGTTCTTGCTCAGCATCCAGGCCAGGCCGAAGAATGGCGCGGTGCCGGGAGCACTGACGCCGATGGTCTTGCCCTTGAGGTCGGCGAAGGACTTGATGTCGTTGCGCACCGCGATGCCGTCGGCGCCGTAGGACTTGTCCATCTGGAAGATCTGCACGATCGGCACGCCGTTGGCGTTCCAGGCCACGTGCGTCTCGACCGTGGTGGCCGCGCACTGGATGGCGCCCGAGGCCAGGGCGAGATGGCGGTCCTTCTGCGGGATCATCTTGATCTCCACGTCGAGCCCGTTCTTCTTGAAGATGCCGGCCTTGTCGGCCAGGGAAAGCGGTGCGAAGCCGGTCCAGCCGGACATGCCGAGGGTGAGCTTGCTTTCCTGGGCGTGGGCGGTTGCCGCCATGCCTGCGGCGCAGAGGCCTGCCGCGAGCAGCGAGGCGGTTTTGGCGAGGGTCTTGACCATCTGGGGTACTCCTGTTGCGTTCGAAAAAAGCCTGTCTCGCCATACGTGACACACGCGGCATTCAGGCATATGTTGCCCACCTGCGATGCACCTGTATATACAGGCAAACCCCAGAATGAAATGTTCCTGGGGCTTGCCGCGCTCGGCTCCGGTGCATCAGGGTTCGTCGGGCAGCCCGCGCGGACGCGGGCTTTTCACGGAAAGCAAGGCGCGTGCCGCGAGAGGGCGCCTCGCCATGCGCATGGCCGCGCAGCGGCTACGGGTGAAGGAGGTGCAGATACGGCGCCCGCGACAACTTGGTCGCCACATCCGGATCGAGCTCGGGCAAAGGCGTACCGGACGCAAGCAATCCATCCAGGGCGAGGAAGGCTTGCAGATGAGAGCGCAGCGGCGACGCCGGAAGCTTTTCCGTCTTGCGCAGGAACTCGCCGATGGAGGCCTTGAAGGCGGCCATTCCTTCTTCTTCATCGCCAAATTGCTTGACCAGCGCTTCACGAACGCGGCCGTATTCGCTGGTCGTCGGCAGCGGCTTCTTCTCGACGCCCGCGTCGCGCAGCGCGCTCTGGAAACGACCGAGGAACACCGAAGGATGCGGCAGAGCCTGGGAGCCGGTCATCCGGTACTTCATGCCCAGCGCAGGCGCGAGCTGCGATTTGATGAAGTCGAGCTGCTGGTGCACGGGCCTGGCGGAGGCGACCTTGCAGATGGCCAGCAGCCGGACCGAATCGACGCCCAGGCCCTTCAAGGTCTCGATCCACGGCTCCGCGGCCTTTTCGCCGCGGTGGCGGATCAGGTCCCGGATCTGCAGTGCGAAGATGTGCAGCCCCACGTACTCGTTCTCGCGGACGTCGAAGGTGATGGTGCGTTTGCCGGCGAAGCGGTCTTCGCCTTCCAGATACTGGCCCTCCGCAAGGCTCACCGTCAATTGGGCAGCCTTGTCGCCCGCGGGCTTGGATAGCTTGTCTTCCAGCTCGCGGCGCGTCAGCCCCTGGATGGCGGTGGCCGCAGCGCGTTGGCGCCATTTGGATGTGTGCTCTGCCCGATGCTGGCGAACGCTGCGCACCGCGAGCGCAGCGCTGCCCGCGAGCAGCGGCGCGGCCAGCACGACACCAGCCGGGGTCGCCACCGCCGCGGTCACCACGCCTCCCAGCACCACCCCGGCCAACACAGTGCCGGATATGCCGCCGCCGATGGCGGCGCCGGCCCGGGCAGCCCGGATCTTGGCAAAACCCTTTTCGCGTTTGGCCTGCCAGATCAATCGATCCTGCTGTCCATCAAGGCTGGCCATGGCGCCGGCGAGAACACCAGCCCCGGGCCGCTCATCGAGCGCTTGCTCCCCGAACTCATTCAACACCGACGCCATGACTTGCTTGCGGTTCCACGCGGTCGCAGCCTGGGCTCCTCGGCGCAGGTATTCCTGCCGGGCCTGATGCAGATCGACGGCCCCGCCCGCCACGGCCAGCGGACCCGCAACGACGCTCACCGCTGCAGCAGAAACAGGCATCGCGTAGCCCGTGACCTGGGCACCGAGCGCAACGCCACTCGACACCGGCTGGATGCCCAGACCCTTGATGGCGATATCGCGGATGACTGCATCGGCACGCTGCTGTTCCACCGTGGGGGCGATCAAGCTGGCAGCCGCCGTGTCGAAGGCCAGGTAAGCCTCCGCCTCGGCCATGGTCGCCCTGCCAAGAAACCGTCGAAACCGCAACGCATCCTCGCGGTGGTGCAGAAAGTCGGCCTTGGCTTGCGCCTTGGTGCTCGACACGCCCAGCGCGAGGTCGGCCGCCTCCATTGCGTCGCCAATGACGCTTGGCATACCCGCCACCGCCAGTGCATCGCTGGCCGGAGAGAGGGACGGCAGAAGCCCAGGCTGCTCGCTCATCGCGCCGCTGCGGACAGCGCCTGTGATCAACTTTCCGGACCCAACGGCGACTCCCAACTGCTCGACCGGCATCAGCGTTGCCGGCGCCACCAGAGACCCGCGGCCTTTCCTCCTGCCGTAGTGGCTGCCGGTCTTGCGAGGTCTATCAGCGATCTCGCGAAGCCAACCGCTCAGGTGGTTGAACGCGCGCTTGACGCGCTCGCCATTCTTCTCGTTGCGTTCCTGTGTGTGCTGTGCGCGGGCTTTCTCGACACGGACAAAGCGTTCTTCCTTGTCGATGCGGCCGTCGTCCCGCACGAACGACACCTCGGCAGTCTGGTAGTGCTTGCGATGCTGGACTGCGTGCTCGCGCTTCTTGGCCTGTTCGTAGTAATTGAGAAAGCGCTTCTTGCCGGCCACCAGGTCCGAGTTCAATCGTTTGGCATCGATGCCGAAGGTGTCGCTCTTCCTGGCATTCGTTTCCTCGTTCGCGCTTGCCGCGTTCGTCATCGCTTCGCGCGGGATGGCCTCGGTAGAGTGCATCGATGCATCATCGTGGGACCCTGCCGGAGGAGCTCCTGCCCGAGTTGGTGCCTTCCTGGCGTTCGGCACCGTGGCGCTTTTCCAAGCATGAGCAGCCACGCAATCCGCAAGCTTGATCTTGCTCCGCTCCGGCCAGTTCTCGCATCGGGCGCTTGCGGGCTTTGCGGGGTGCGGCGAAACAGGCGCAATTGCTTTCTTGTGGGTTGCTATTGCCGACATGACTTCCTTATTGCGTGGTGGCAGGCTCGCATGCAAGCCTCGTGCCCAAATCATGCCCGTGTCAGCATCACCGCATCGGCTTGCTTCATACGAGCGAATCGTTCCAATTCTTCGGCGAGATCGGTAGCCTCTTTCTCTATTGCTTGCTTGATGTTGTCGGCCTTCATCTTCGCGGCAGTGCGTTCCTTGTTGAGAAGACCGTCAAACCTGTCGCGAGGTTGTCTCACATACTCGGCGAACCCCTTGAGCAATGTGGTGAACTCTGTCTGAGGAAGTCGTTGCGTGTTCTTCAGGAAGCTTCCGATAGCACTCTCGAAGGCACGCATGCCCGCCTGCGAGTCGGGATAGAGCGCCACCAGTTCCTCCCGAATTGCTGAATACAAGCCGGTCGAATGGGGCACGAGACCCTTCTTGTCCTTCCAGAAGGCCTTATCCCATGCCACCTCGAAATGCCTGAGGAAAACCGACACATGGGGAGGCGCCTGGGTCGCCCCCGCCATCCTCAGCTTGATGCCCAACTTGAGCCCCAGCTTCGATTGGATGAAGTCCAGTTGTTCCTCCGGCTTCTTCGGTTGGGCCGCTTTGCAAATGGCCAGGAGGTAGAGGGGATCGATGCCGATGGCATGCACGAGGGCAACGATTGGCGAGTTCTCATCGTATGTACCGGCTTGGACCATGTCCCGGACCTTGAGCGCCAGTATGCGAAGACCAACGTACTCGTTGTTGCGCGCCTCGAGTTCCAGAACATGAGTTCCCGCGAAGCGATGACCCTCAGGCAAGTATTCGCCTTCCTGTTGCTCGAAACGAATGAGGGTGTCTTCTAGGGTCCCGCTCAGTTTGGCTTGCAGTTCTTCGCGCGAGGTTTCGAGAGCAACCACTTGCGCCATACGCTGGCGCCACTTCGAAGTGTGCTCGGCACGCGCCCGCAGATCGTTGCGTGCTGCCATTGCGCCGCCCCCGATCGCCGCCACCAAAGCAGCCCCTACCGCTGCTGCACCCCCTGTTACCGCAGTGAGAGCTCCAAAAGCGGCCAATGCACCAACAGCGGCCGCCGCGCCCACTGCCCCACCGACGGCACCACCGCCTTTGGCGATGCGCGTTCGGGCAAATTTCTTCTCGCGCCTTGCCTGGCGTATCAGGCGGTCTTGCTGAACGTTGAGGCAAGCGACGAGGCCTTTCGCCAATCCATAGTCGGGATGGTCCTTGGACGCAGTGTCCAATACCGCATTCATCTTCTCCTTGCAAAGCATCGCTTGCGCTTTTTGATCCACGCGTCGCAGCAACTCGTGTCTGCCTTCGTAGATCTCGACCATGCCCAAGCCCACTGTGACCGGCGCCGCAAAAGTCGTCGCCCCAGGAACGACTGCCGCAACCGTATTGGCAATCTCGATGCCGGCCACGGCAGCGTTGACCGGCGCCGAACCCGTCGTTCTTATTTGACGAAAGAGCGCCGCCGTCTTGATGGAGATGCTTTCCTGCGTCGGCGCGAGCACCTTGTCTCCGGCTTCCATGAACTTCAAAAAGCTCTCGGCATCCTGAGGAGTGGCGACATGCAGTTTCCTCGTGAATTCTTCAGCGGGTTTTGCGTAGTTGAGGTCATGCTTGGCCTTCTCTTTCTCGGAGCAAAGACTTGCGTACGCTCTGCCAGCGAATACCGCGTCGATGGCCGATGGCACCACCGCGAGACCCGCCAGTCCATCGCTCGCAGGAGCCGTGTCGGCGCTCAAGTCCGGGACTTCCGGCCAGGCAAAGACAGCGGGGAACTGGTTGGCTGCTCTGGTCCCCGCCACGGCCGCGGCAGCGTAGTCATTGATCACCTGTTTGCCGGGTGTCAGTAGCTCTTCTTTTGGTTTGTCGGTCAGGTAGTTGCCGCCTCTCTTGCGCGGGAAGCCGGTCCTCTCGCGCAGGACGCGCGCGAACTTGTTGAAGGGGATCTGCAGCTTGTTTCCCGTCCTGGCCTGCCAGGCTTGGAACCTCACGCTATGCGTGGCCTTGCGCCTTGTTACCACGGCATACTGGTTTTCGGTGAGCTTGTCACCTTTCTCGAGCTGCCATTTGATCGCTTCCTTGTAGAAGCTCTTGAACTTCGAGCGTGAATCGCCAACTGCCTCCAATTTTTCCAAAGGTATTCCGAACGCGCCATTGAGCGGCTTTCCCGGCTGCACGACTGCTTCTGGTGCTGATGACTCATGGAGGACGGCATCGAATTGGTCGTTGATCTGAATGTCCGCCTCGGACCACTCTGTGCCTTCTTCGGCCTCCTCTATGTCTGCATGCGGGTTCACCGAAGAGACCCTCACCGCACGCAATCGCGGAGAAGGTCCAAACCCCGCATTCCCTTTGACCCCTTTGAACGAATGAACTCGTGGCAACTTGTCCCCCATCGCCGGCATGGCCTGGGGATACTTTCTGTTGGTCTGGGACTGTGAAGGAGTCCGGTTGCTGAGTTGGAACACGGGCATCACGAATCTCCTTCAAACCAGCGAGCCGGAAAGAGGCAAGGGGCCGGCGTCGCATGAATCACTGTCGAGTGCCTCCTGCAATCTGAGCCTCCATTCGTCCAGCAAAGGGATCAGCTGTTCGGTGAGCACGAATGCGAGATCGACGTCCTCCTCCAGCAAGACCGGCAGAGGAATGTGGTACGCCACGACGGGGTGATGGTTCTCGGGGTGCACGCTGAAGGTCGGCAAGTACAAGCTGGTGTTGCCGAGGTTGGCTTCCAGGAGCAGCTCCAGCATCGCGTTGCGGTCGATGCCGTCCTCGATCTCTCCGAGATCCGCGAGCAGGCGAATCTCGTCGCGCTCCTCGAGGTACTCGATGGCGACCAGCGTGTCGTCCACCTGCAGCAAGCCGCGATCCAGGAACTCGCCGGCGTCGCCGAGCTCCAGCTCCTCGCAAAGATCCTGAATCAGCTCGACATAGTCTTCTCGACTCATGGGCCCGTCTCCTCACCAGATCGAACAATGGAAGTTCCACCTGATCTGTTGGTAACAATCGTGTCCTGGACACTCCGCAAGCGGCCTGACTTTTTGTGGCGGCGGCTCAAGCGACAATCAGTTTTCGGCGCCCAATGCGGTGCCGCTCAGCCCTCTCCCGAAATCACCACGCCGTCGGTGTCAAACCCGTGTCTGTCCTGCCGTCTCCATCATCCGAACGCGAGTTGTCGCAAATCCTTCGCGACGTCTTCGGCTATGCCGAGTTCCGCGGCCATCAGCAGGCCGTCGTCGAGCACGTCACCCACGGAGGCGACGCGCTGGTGCTGATGCCCACCGGCGGCGGCAAGTCGCTGTGCTATCAGATTCCCGCGATTGCGCGGCAGCGCGCGGGCCGCGGCGTGACGGTGGTGGTCTCGCCGCTGATCGCGCTGATGCACGACCAGGTGGGGGCCTTGCACGAGGCGGGCGTGGCGGCGGCCTTCCTGAATTCCACGCTCGATTGGGAACAGACGCAGGACGTCGAGCGCCGTCTGCTGCGCGGCGAGATCACCTTGCTCTACGCGGCCCCCGAACGCGTGACGACGCCGCGCTTTCTCTCGCAACTCGACGGGCTGCACGCACGCGGCAAGCTGTCGCTGTTTGCAATTGACGAGGCGCATTGCGTAAGCCAGTGGGGGCATGACTTCCGTCCGGAGTACCGTGCGCTGACGGTGCTGCACGAGCGCTATGCGAGCGTGCCGCGCATCGCGCTCACGGCGACCGCCGACGCGCTGACGCGGGCCGACATCGTGGAACGGCTGCAGCTCGAGGAGGCGCGCCAGTTCGTCTCCAGCTTCGATCGTCCGAATATCCGCTACACCATCGTCGAGAAGAAGGAACCGGCCACGCAGTTGCTGCGCTTCATCGAACGCGAGCACGAGGGCGATGCGGGCGTTGTCTACTGCCAGTCGCGCAAGCGCGTCGAGGACACGGCCCAGACCCTGCGCGACGCCGGCGTCGAGGCCCTGCCCTACCACGCCGGCCTCGATGCCGCGGTGCGGCAGAAGCACCAAGACCGCTTTCTGCGCGACGAAGGCATCGTGATGGTGGCGACCATCGCCTTCGGCATGGGCATCGACAAGCCGGACGTGCGCTTCGTCGCCCACCTCGACATGCCGAAGAACATCGAGGGCTACTACCAGGAGACGGGCCGTGCCGGCCGGGACGGCGCACCGGCGGATGCCTGGATGGCCTACGGGCTGCAGGACGTGGTCAACCAGCGCCGCATGATCGACGAGAGTCCCGCCGGCGAGGATTTCAAGCAGGTGATGCGCGGCAAGCTCGACGCCCTGCTCTCGCTGGCCGAGGCGAGCGACTGCCGGCGGGTGCGGCTGCTGCACTACTTCGGCGAGCACAGCACGCCCTGCGGGAACTGCGACAACTGCCTGAACCCGCCACAGGTCTGGGACGGCACGGATGCGGCGCGCAAGCTGCTCAGCACCGTCTATCGCGTGCAGCAGCAAAGCGGCATCAGCTTCGGCGCCGGGCACATCATGGACATCCTGCGCGGCAAGACGACGGAGAAGGTGACGCAGTTCGGCCATGCGAGGCTCAGCACCTTCGGCCTCGGCAACGAGTTCAGCGAAGCGCAACTGCGCGGGGTGATGCGCCAGTTGATCGCGACCGGCGCGCTGGCGGTCGACGCGCAGGCCTACAACACGCTGCAGCTGACCGAGGGCTCCCGGGCGGTGCTCAAAGGCGAGGTAGCGGTGCTGCTGCGCGAATCGGTGTCTTCGCCGGGCGAGCGCAAGAAATCACGACGGGAGAAGCCGGCGCGCGGCACGCCGTCGCCGGCTGCGGCCACGCTGGACGCGACGGGCCAGGCGCGCTTCGCCGCGCTGAAGGCCTGGCGTGCCGAGGTGGCGCGCGAGCACAACCTGCCGGCCTACGTGATCTTCCACGACGCCACGCTGGCCGCGATCGCCGAGCGGGCACCGGCCACGCTCGAGGACCTGCAGGGCCTGAGCGGGATCGGCAGCAAGAAGCTCGAAGCCTACGGGACGGACGTACTCAGGGTCTGCGCCGCGTTCTCGTGAACCGTCATAGGCCCGTCAGCACTAGCGCCGGGCGGGTCGGAGCAGGCGGTTCTCGAGGACCGGAGAGCGCACCAGGTAGGGCACGCGCTCGGCCTCGGCCTTGCGCATGGCGATGTCGGCCTTGCTGGCCGATGGCGGGGTGGGACAGACCCCGCCCCCGAGCAGATGCAATGCCACTGCAAGGCGCGCTTCTTTCGGATCGCCGAGCTCGTGCGTGAAGTCGTCCACCACCGCACAGGTCGGCGCGAAGCCGTCTCCGTAGTCGCCGAAGCCCTTGTCGTTGACGCCCTGGAACTGGATTGCGTAGTAGCTGGTGCCGCAGTTGTCCTGCGGGGTGAAGCCGTAAGGCTTGCCGCAGGTGCCGCCGCCGACCAGGTCGACGGTGATGCCGATGCCCCGCAGGCTGTTGACGACGGACTCGCTGGCCGAGCAGGTGTCGGGGCCGCTCAGCACCGTGACGCGCGACAGCCCGAGCTGGGGCAAGGGGTACCCCGCGGGCAAAGGGAGCCCCGCATCCTCCGAAAATCCGAGGGCGATGGGATAGAAGGGCACGATGGTCTGCTCAGGCGTCAGTTGAAACGGATTCTTGCGGTTGTACTGAAGCCGCTCGAAGGTCTTGCCCTGGGTCGCCGCGCTGGAGCTCACCATGTACGCGAGTTGGCTCGCGATGTCGAGATAGCCGCCGCCGTTGTAGCGCATGTCGATCACGAGATCGGTGATGCCGATGGACTGGAACAGCTCCATCGTGGAGGTGAGCCAGTATTCGGCTGATGCCATGTGTCCATTGAAAAGCATGTAGCCGACACGCTTGCCGCCGTTGATGTTGAAGGCGTTCAGCGTCGGCACGGGATCGCGAGTGATCGACGCCGATGCGAGCGTGAGGGTGCGTTCGGTGCCGTCGTTCGCCCGCAGCTTGAAGCTGTGCTGCTCTCCTGCGCGCTGGGGCGCGATCGCCGCGTTGAATGCGTCGACATCCACCCCGTTCACGACATCGAGCCCGTCGATCTCGATCAGTCGATCACCGCGAGCGACCGCCGCCAGTGCCGCCGGAGAACCCGGCTCGGTGAACGCGACGCGGATGTCGCGCGGCACCGAAGCGCCGATGAAGGCGAGCTGCATGCCGTAGCCGATGTCCGCGCCGTTCTGCACCAATGCGCGCGCCTGCTCGGTGTTGGCGGTGAAATGGAAGCGGTCCTTGGGTTTGCCTGACGCGGTGAGCTTCGGCGTCTTCAGCACACTGAAGTAGGAAACAGGCGTGGCGTAGTCCTGCGCGAGCAGCGTGGTGGGGACCTCGTCGAACCACAGGTAGGTCTCGTCGATCCATGCGCGCACCCAGTCTTTTTCGTTGGCCAGGGTGCCCAGGCGATCTGCAAAGGCGGCGTTGGTCGAGGGGTCGATGCCGGCGCGCGGCGCGGCGCATTGGGCGGACACCGAAGCCGACGGAACGATGGTGGCTTGCGGAGTGGGCGTCGGGGTGGGCGGGGGGACCGAGGGATCGGGCACCGCAGGGGGCGGCGAGGCGTCAGGAGCCGGAGCCGGATCTTCGGGAGTCGTGGATGGCGCCGCTGCGATGGGCGGAAACATCACCGCGCCTCCGCCGCCGCCCCCGCAAGCCGCCAGTGCGATGATCCAAGCCGCGCAGACTGCAGACCGCGCGAACTTCTTGTCGAGAATTCTCCCCATCTTTCCTCCAGTGCGATACGCCGGCGGAGCGCCAGCGCCGCGGGCATCCTAGGAGGCCTCCTGTCACGCGGGGTCCAGGCGTGACATTTGTTCAGGTTTCATCCGCGCAGCGCTCGACGGCCGCGCTTGCACGGCCTTGCACCGTGCCGGGCTAAGGCTGGGTCGGCAGCTGCGTCACGACCAGCCGATTCTCCCGGGCCGGCGAACGCACGAGATACGGCGTGCCCTGCGCTTCCGACTTGCGCAGCGCGAGCTCGGCCTTGCTCGACCCGGCCGTCGGGCAAGTTCCGCTGCTGCGCAAGCTCAGCGCAGCTGCCAGGCGCGCTTCTGCCGGGTCGCCGAGCGCGTGGTCGAAATCGTCGGCCACCGCACACGTTGGCGCGAAGCCATCGCCGTAGTCGCCGAAGCCCTGGTTGTTGACACCCTGGAACTGGATGGCGAAATAGGTGGTGCCGCAGTTGTCCTGCGGCAAGAAGCCATAGGGCTTGCCGCAAGTGGCGGCACCGACCAGGTTGACGGCAACGCCGACGCCCCGCAGGCTGTTGATCACCGATTCGCTGGCGGAGCAGGTGTCGGGGCCGGCAAGCACGGTGACGCGAGAGAGGCCCAGCCGGGGCAACGCCTGCCCGGCCGGGGTGGAGAAGCCGCGGGACGTTGCGTGGAAGGGCAAGGTCGTCTGCGCGGGCGCCAGGCGAAACGGGTTCTTGCTGTTGAAGAGGAGGCGTTCGAACACGGCGCCGCTGGTGGCGCCCGCCGAGCTGACCATGGAGGCCAGTTCGCTCGCGACATCGAGCAGGCCGCCGCCGTTGTAGCGCATGTCGATCACCAGGTCGACGATGCCGGCACCCTGCAGTTGGTTCACGGCCGCGATCAGCGCGGCCTCCGCGGTCGCCAGATGGTCGTTGAACTGCATGTAGCCGACGGGCCCGCTGGCGGTGGCGATGGTCTTCACGTTCTGTACCGGAACGCGAGTGACGCGCGCAGCGGCCAGCGAGAGCGTGCGCTCGGTGCCGTCCGGGGCACGCAGCCTGAAGCTGTGGGCTTCACCTTCGCGCGCCGGCGCCAGGCCGGCGTTGAGCTTCGTGGTGTCGCTGCCGTTGGCGACGTCGATGCCATCGATCTCCACGACGCGCGTGCCGCGCACGATGCCGGCCTGCGCCGCCGGCGAGTTGGGCTCGGTGTAGGCCACGCGCACGTCTCGCGGCGGCGATGCGCTCAGGAAGGCGAGCTCGAGGCCGTAGCCGACATCCACGCCGCCCTGCGAGAGCGCGCGATAGGTGGCCGTGTCCTGCGTGAAGTGGAAGCGGTCCTTGGCGCGGCCGGAGGCTGTGAGAACCGGCGTCTTGAGCACGCTGAACCACGCGATCGGGGTGGCGTAGTCCTTCGACGCCAACGTGGTCGGCACTTCGTCGAACCAGAGGTAGGTCTCGTCGATCCAGCCGCGCACCCAGCGCTTCTCGTCGACGGTGGTTCCGCTGCGGTCGAGAAAAGCCGCCCCCGTGTCCGGATCGATGCCGGTGCGCGGCGTGGCGCAGAGACCGGCAACGCTGGAGGAAGCGACGATGGCGTCGTCCTCGGCGGCGGGCGCGGCCGGCTGCTGCGATGTCGCGGCCAACGGCAGGAAGGCGCCGCCGCCTCCTCCGCCGCCCCCACAGGCGCTCAATGCCACTGCGGCCGCGCACACGGCCAACAGCGCAGCCAGGCGCTGCAATCCAAGCTCCATGAAGATCTCCCTCGCACGCCGGCGCCCAGCGCGACGGCGTCTGTCTCAGTGAACGAAGCCCATGCCGCGCGATTCGCGTACCTCGGGCTTGATGCGGTGCTCGGCCTCGAGCTGGTCCAGGAACTCGTCGGCCGAGAAAGCGACGGCAAGGATATCCGTCTGGCGCTTCACGGCCGCGAAATCGCCCGGGCACAGCTGCTGCAGCCTGGCCAGGCGCTGCTTCCGCTCGCTCGTCAGGCCGGCGGCATCGCCCGCCAGCGCCTCGGTGACGAACATGCATTCGCGCTGCACCTGCGTCAGCGGCATGAACTTGATCTTGAAGGTGAAGCGCCGCAGCGCCGCCTGGTCGAGCCGGTCGAGCAGGTTGGTGGTGCAGACGAAGATGCCGTCGAAGCGCTCCATGCCCTGCAGCATCTCGTTGACCTCGGTCACCTCGTAGGTGCGCTGGGCGCCGCGGCGGTCCTGCAGGAAGCTGTCGGCCTCGTCGAGCAGGAGGATGGCCTGCTCGGCCTCGGCTTCCTTGAACATGGCGGCCATGTTCTGCTCGGTCTCGCCGACGTACTTGCTCATCAGGTCGCTCGCCTGCTTGATGATCAGCGGCCGGCCGATGGCCCGCGCCATGTACTCGGCCAGTGCGGTCTTGCCGGTGCCGGGCGCGCCGTAGAAGCACAGGGTGCCGTGGCCGCGCGCCTTGAGCGCCTCGACGACGCGCGGGATTTCGAAACGGCACTCGACGTTGAGCATGTCGAGGTCATAGGTGGTCACGCTGCGGCGCGCGCCCAAGCCTCCCTGCGTGCCGAGCGCGAGGTCGGCATTGCGCAGCTGGCGCTCGATCAGGCTCTCGATCGAGGCGCCCTCGGACATGGCAAGCCCCGCGAAGCGCACCGCGGTGCGGATCTGCGCCGGCGTGAGGCCCTTGCGGGCGGCCAGCTTGGCGGCGAAAGCCTCGGACACGGCCACGCCCTCGAGCGTCTTGCGCACCAGTTGCTCGCGCGCACCCGGCGGGGGCGACTTGAGCTCCAGGTGGTAGGCGAAGCGGCGCCGGAAGGCCGGGTCGATCTGCTCGATGCGGTTGGTCACCCAGATCGTGGGCACGGCATTCGATTCGAGGATCTGGTTGACCCAGGCCTTGCCGCTCACGCTGCCGCTGGCGGAGGCGGGGACCTGCTCGGCGCGGGCCATGAGCTGGGCCGCCTCGGTGCTGATCGGCGGGAACACGTCCTCGACCTCGTCGAACAGCAGGGCCGCCTGCGCGCTGCCCTTCAAGAAAACCTGCGCGATCTGCAACGACCGGTAGCGGTCGCGGCCCGACAGCGAATTGCCGTCGCGGTCGGCGTACTCGACCTCGAAGAGCTCCAGGCCCGCGGCCTGCGCGACCACCTTCGCGAGCTCGGTCTTGCCGGTGCCGGGCGGGCCGTAGAGCAGCACGTTCACGCCCGGCTCCTTGCGCGCTACGGCGGCGCAAAGCAGGGTGATGAGCATCTGCGCGTCTTCCTGCACGAATGCGAAGTCGTTCACCGCGAGCGCGCTCTTGGCCGAGGGCCGCGTGAACACGGCCATCAGCTCGTTGTGGTCGCGGTACTCGCGCATCAGCACGGGCGGCAGCTTTTCGCTGACCTTCATCAGGTCGGCGAGGTCGGTGATGTTGTGCTCGGAGATCAGGTTCTCGACCAGGCCGATGCGTTCCAGCCGCGAGCCGGCACGCAGCGCCTCGCCGACGTCGCTGGCATTGACGCCGGCGACCTCGGCGATCGCGGCATAGGCCTCGGGCGCGTTGTTGACCTTGAACTCCACCAGCAGCGAGCGCAGGTCGCGCTGGTAGCGCGCGAGCGTGCCGTAGAGCAGCAGCGCGCGCTCGGCCTTGTTGAGCTGCAGCAGGCCGGCGAGCGCATCGATGTTCTTCTCGACCAGGGTCGACTGCTTGCGCAGCGCATGGGTAAGCCAGTCGCGCGTGGCAGACAGCACGGAGAGCAGGTCCTTGGGCTGGTCCTTGGCGTACTCGTCGAGGTAGAAGAAAAGCGTGCCTTCCTCGTACGGGCCGCGCCAGACGCCGTGGCGCTCCAGCAGCGTGCGGCCGTCGAACTGCTCGACGCCCTTCCAGACATCGTTGCCGGCGCAGCGGCGGCCGAGGAATTCGCGCAGGCGCTGCAGCACGGCCAGAGGCCAGACCAGATGGCGGCCGGTCAGCGAGAGCAGGCCGTTGAGGTCGCGCCGCACGTTGAAGCGCGGGCCCTGCTTCGCCGCCAGGGTGAGCACGAAGTGCGAACACATGAGCTCCAGCACCGGCGCTTCCTTGAGTCCGGGCGACGGCAATGCATGGCCGCGGGAAGCCGCGGCCACGACATCGGCACCGGAACGCTTGACCATCGAGCAACCCCCAGCTAGGAGAACACGGAAACTGATCGCGACCATAGCGCAGAGTTTTGGCTTGGGGAAGACTCGGGGACAGTAAAAACCCGGATGTTGCGATTCCGTCCACAATGCCGGCCATGCTTGGAATCGACGACATCGAACGCGCCGCCGAGCGCCTGCGCGGGCAGGTGCTCGATACGCCCTGCGTGGAATCCCGCACGCTGTCCGCGATCGTCGGCGCGCAGGTCTTCCTCAAATTCGAGAACCTGCAGTTCACGGCCTCCTTCAAGGAACGCGGGGCCTGCAACAAATTGGTCGACCTGTCGGAGAAGGGCGTCCGGGGCGTGATCGCGATGTCGGCCGGCAACCACGCCCAGGGGGTGGCCTACCACGCCCAGCGCCTGGGCCTGCGGGCGCTCATCGTCATGCCGCGCTTCACCCCCGGTGTGAAGATCGAGCGCACCCGCGGCTTCGGCGCCGAAGTGGTGCTGCACGGCGACACGCTGGACGCGGCGCGCGCCCATGCCCTGGCGCTGGCGGAGCAGGAAGGCCTGGCCTTCGTCCACCCCTACGACGACGAGGCGATCATCGCCGGGCAGGGCACCGTGGCCCTCGAGATGCTGGCGGTGGCGCCGCGGCTCGATGCCCTGGTGGTGTCGGTCGGGGGCGGGGGCTTGATTGCCGGCATGGCGCTGGCGGCCCGGGCCCGACAGCCCGGCATCGAGATCGTGGGGGTGCAGACCCGGCGCTTCCCCACCATGGTCAATGCCGTGCAGGGCACGAACCACCCGCTGGGGCAAAGCACCATCGCCGAGGGCATCGCCGTCGGAACGCCGGGCGTGCTGACGCAAGCCATCATCAGCGAGCAGGTCAACGACCTGCTGCTGGTCGACGAGGGCGACATCGAGCAGGCGGTGCTGATGCTGCTGGAGATCGAGAAGACGCTGGTCGAAGGCGCGGGCGCAGCCGGGCTGGCGGCGCTGATCCGGCATCCCGAGCGTTTCAAGGGCAAGCGGGTCGGCCTGGTTCTTTCGGGCGGCAACATCGATCCGCTGCTGCTGGCCGCCATCATCGAACGCGGGATGGTGCGTGCCGGCCGGCTCGCCCGGGTGCGCGTCAGCGCGCGGGACGTGCCGGGCTCCTTGGCCCAGATCACGGCCACTGTCGCGGAAGCGGGCGCCAACGTCGACGAGGTGCATCACCAGCGCGCCTTCACCATGCTGGCGGCGCAGAACGTCGACATCGAGCTGGTGCTGCAGACCCGCGGACGAGCCCATCTGACGGCGGTGCTCGAGGCCCTGCGCAAGGCCGGGTTCGAGGCGAACGAGCAGCGCTGACACTGCTGGCAAGCCCCTACACCGCCGGGCGCTGGTCGGTCGGTAAAATGGCCTCAGTTTTGCGTACCCGAGGAATAACCATGTCCAATCCCACCCCTGTCGATCCGGCCAAGTCCGCCGCCGTCGAGGCCGACGCCGTCGAGTCGATCGTTCCCCTCATGCCCCTGGTGTTGCCCATCGCCGGCGGGGTTTTGATGCTCCTGCTGGCGTCCATCGCCGTCTACATGGCCTGACAGCCGGCTGCGGCTGCGGCGGACACTGCACGGACCGCCGCCGTTCCAGGATTGCGCCCCCCCGCCTCGGGGTGCGCGATCCCCTCTCTCCCGAGACGCGAAACGTTTTTTCCAACGGACCTCGGCGGCCCCCGGCCCCTGAGCCCCGTTCGGAAAGACGATTTTTCAACTTAGGAGACTCTATGAACGCACCGCTCAAGGGCCTTGCCGTGCAGGCACCCTCGTACGTCAAGAACGCGAAGCTGATCGCCTGGGTGGCGGATATGGCCGCGCTGTGCAAGCCCGAAGCCATCCACTGGTGCGATGGCAGCCAGGAGGAATACGAGCGCCTGTGCCAGTTGCTGGTGGACGCCGGCACCTTCAAGAAACTCGATCCGGCCAAGCGACCCAACTCGTTTCTCGCGAGTTCCGACCCGAGCGATGTCGCACGCGTCGAGGACCGCACCTTCATCTGCTCCGAGAAGAAGGAAGACGCCGGCCCCACCAACAACTGGATGGCGCCGGCCGAAATGCGCACCACGCTGCAGCCCCTGTTCGACGGCTGCATGAAGGGCCGCACGATGTACGTCGTGCCTTTCAGCATGGGCCCGCTGGGCTCGCCGATCGCGCACATCGGCATCGAGCTCTCCGACAGCCCGTACGTGGCAGTCAACATGAAGATCATGACCCGCATGGGCAAGGATGTGTACGACGTGCTGGGTGCGGAGCGCGAGTTCGTGCCTTGCGTGCACACCGTCGGCGCACCGCTGCAGCCGGGCGAGAAAGACGTGGCTTGGCCGTGCAACAAGACCAAGTACATCGTCCACTACCCCGAGACCCGCGAGATCTGGAGCTACGGCTCCGGCTACGGTGGCAATGCGCTGCTGGGCAAGAAGTGCTTCGCCCTGCGCATCGCCTCGAACATGGGCCGCGACGAAGGCTGGCTGGCCGAGCACATGCTCATCCTGGGCGTCACCAACCCGGAGGGCAAGAAATACCACGTGGCGGCGGCCTTCCCCAGCGCCTGCGGCAAGACCAACTTCGCGATGCTGATCCCCCCGGCCGGCTTCGAGGGCTGGAAGGTCACGACCATCGGCGACGACATCGCCTGGATCAAGCCCGGCGCCGACGGCAAGCTGCACGCGATCAACCCCGAAGCCGGCTACTTCGGCGTCGCGCCCGGCACCAACATCCAGACCAATCCGAACTGCATGGCCAGCCTGGACCGCGATGTGATCTTCACCAACGTGGCGTTGACCGACGACGGCGACGTCTGGTGGGAAGGCATGGGCGAGCCCCCGGCCCACGCGATCGACTGGCAGGGCAAGGACTGGACGCCCGCCATCGCCAGGGAAACCGGCGCCAAGGCCGCCCATCCGAACGCACGCTTCACCGTCGCCGCCGCCAACAACCCGGCGCTCGACGACGCCTGGGACGACCCCAAGGGCGTGGCGATCGACGCTTTCATCTTCGGTGGCCGCCGCTCCACCACGGTGCCGCTGGTGACCGAGGCGCGCAACTGGGTCGAGGGCGTCTACATGGCCGCGACCATGGGCTCCGAGACCACCGCCGCCGCCGGCGGCCAGCAGGGCGTGGTGCGGCGCGACCCCTTCGCGATGCTGCCCTTCGCCGGCTACAACATGAGCGACTACTTCCAGCACTGGCTGGACCTGGGCAAGAAGCTCGAGGCCGCAGGCGCGCGCCTGCCCCGCATCTACACCACCAACTGGTTCCGCAAGGGCGCGGACGGCAAGTTCGTGTGGCCGGGCTACGGCGAGAACATGCGCGTTCTGAAGTGGATGATCGACCGCATCGAGGCCAAGGGCGAAGGCACCGAGCACGTGTTCGGCGTCAGCCCGCGCTACGAAGACCTCAATTGGACCGGCCTGGACTTCAGCGCCGAGCAGTTCGACACGGTCACCCACATCGACAAGGCGGCCTGGCAGGCCGAGCTGAAGCTCCATGCCGAGCTGTTCCAGCAGCTGGCGCACCACCTGCCGAAGGAGCTGCCGGCGACCAAGGCCGCGATCGAGCAGCGGCTCGCCGCCTGAACGGGGGCACCCAAAGAAAAAGCCGCCCGAGGGCGGCTTTTTTCATGGGCGCAGCGGGATCAGTAGTGCTGCCCGAGGTTCACCCTGCGCAGCGCCGAGTACAGGGTCGGCACGCTGTCGTCGGCGAGCTTCGCCGATTGCGCGGAGGCGGTCACAGCCGCTTCCGCCGATTCTGCTTCCTGCCGAGAGGCGATCGCTTGCAGCTCGCGAATGATGCGCGGGTCGAGCTTGGCGTAGGCCAGGAATTGCGCATCGGCATGGGCCGCAGCGCGTCGGCGAGCGGCGGCGCGTGCCGCGGAGACAGCGCGAACGGCCAGCGTGCGGGCGGTACCGGCGAAGAAGGCGAGCGTTGCAAAAGCCACGCCCCACAGCACGAGCCAGGCGACGAGCAGGCCGCCGTCGTTCCAGGTCGACATGAGCTTGTCGGCGACGACGAGCAGCGAGGCGACGATGGCCGCCAGCAGCAGGGCTGCGAGGCCGCGCGCGCCGTCGAAGCTGCGGCGGGCAGCGCGAATCTGATCGATGACGGCTTCCGCGCGGGCGACGCCCGGGTGAGTGGCCGGTTGTTCAACGTGGACAAAGCTGGTCATGGTGAAAGTCCCTCCTAGGACGACGATTGGCTGATGCCGGTGCAGCGATATTAGTGGTTTCCCTAGTGCTTTTCTACTTTAGCTTCATGATGTCTATCATTCACATCAATGATAGATGTCAACTTTCGCACGTTGGACCTCAACTTGCTCCGCGTCTTTGACGAGGTGATGGCGGAGCGCAACCTCACGCGCGCGGCGCGGAATCTCTCGATCACCCAGCCGGCCGTGAGCAATGCCCTGCGGCGGTTGCGCGAGACGCTCGGCGACGAGCTGGTGCGCCGCTCCGGCGCGGGGGTCGAGCCCACACCGCGGGCGCTGGCGGTGTGGCCGACCGTGCGCGATGCCCTGCGGCAACTGCAGCATTCGCTGGCACCGGGCGAATTCGATGCCGCGGTCGCCGACGACACCTTCGTTCTTGCGATGGCCGATGCGACGGCGGCCGAGCTGATTCCCGGGCTGGTCAGGATCGTCGAAGAAGAGGCGCCGGCAATCTCCCTGCGCGTTCTGCCCCTGACCACCCGCGACCCGCGACGGCTGCTCGAGAGCGAGGAGGTCGACATGGCCATCGGCTACTTTCCGGCGGTTGTCGCCAACCTGGCGGCGCGCGGCCAGTCCGATGCGGCCCTGCTGCCCTTCGAGACGCAACGCCTCTACATCGGCGAATACGTCTGCGTGATGCGGCGCGGCCATCCGCTGGCGGACCAGCCGCTGACGCTCGACGCCTTCTGCGCCGCGCGGCACCTGCTGGTGAGCTTCTCGGGCCGGCCCTACGGCTTCATCGACCAGACGCTGGGGGCGCTGGGGCGGGAGCGGCGCATCGTGGTCACCGTCAACCAGTTCTTTACGGCCGGCCGGGTGGTGGCCAATTCAGACCTGTTGACGGTGCTGCCTCGCCATTTCGTCAAGGTCACTGGGATCGACGAGCAACTGGTCCTGCGCGAGCTGCCGTTCCAACAGCCGCAGGTGCACGTGGACGCCATCTGGCACCGCCGGGCGCAGCACGGCCACGCCCATGGATGGCTGCGGCAAGCGCTGTTGCGTTCCGCGAGGGCGGCCTTTGCCGGCGCGCCGGGTGGCCCGGCTTAGCGGACGACGCTGAGCCAGGCGCTGGCGGCAGCGCGCAGCTCCTGGGCTTGATGGGCACTCATGCCCGCACGGGAATCGGCGCTTTCCATCAGGGCCGCGGCGGGGCTGGCAGGGGCTTCCAGGGTCTTGGCACGGAACAGGCGCGCGATCTGGGCAAGAAAGGTGAACATGAAGCGTGCGCGGCCGGTGGCCCGCGCTGGAGTGGTGATGAAACCAAGATTAAGGGTTTTCCCCAGTATTTCCAGCGCAAGGTTATGCGTGTCGCGCATAGGGATATTCGCCTAGACTGGCCGGCATGAAGCTCCAGCTGCTTTCCGATCTGCATCTGGAAGTGCATCCGCAGTTTCGGATCTCGCCGGCGGCCGGTGCCGATCTCCTGGTCCTCGCGGGTGATATCGGGTCCTATCAGGCCGGATCACGCCTCATGGCGCCCGACTTCGGCCTCACCCGGTTTTCGCCGCGGCATGGCTGGCCGACGCCGGTGCTCTACGTGCCGGGCAACCACGAGTACGACAACGCCGACTTCGACCAGACCCACGAGCGCCTGCGCACGCTCTGCCAGGCGCTCGACATTCTGTGGCTGGAGCGCGAAACCTGCGTCGTCGGCGGCGTCCGTTTTGTCGGCACCACCCTCTGGGCCGACTTCGATGCCCTGGTCGAGCCCGGCGACGGCATGACGGAGGCACTGCGCAAGCGGGGCAAGGCGATGCGCGCCGCGAACTTCTACCTGGAGAAAGCCCTCACCCTGCGCGCCGGTGAAGTCTTCCTCGCCGAGCCTCTGAGAGAGCACTCACTGACGTGCCAAGCGTGGCTGCGCAATGCGTTGGCCGAGGACTTCGATGGCCCCACGGTGGCCGTCACGCACTTCGCGCCGAGCTTGGCCAGCGCCGATCCGCGCTACGGGCTGAGCCCCGGCACCGCAGGCTTTTGCAACTCGCTCGACGAACTGCTGCCCAGGGCCGACCTGTGGCTGCACGGCCACCTGCATTGCGCTTTCGACTATGTGAAGGACGGGTGCCGGGTGGTGGCGAACCCGCTGGGCTATGTGGGCAAGGGCGAGCAGGAGGGCTTCAGGCCCGGCCTCCTCATCGAGGTCCCGCTAAGGCGGCCGGACCGCGCCGCCTGAGCGTCCGGGCTCAGGCCGGTTTCACGCCGGCGCGGCCGGCCTCGACCACGAAACGCGCCTGGGTGTGGAAGCGCGCATCGGCCACCACCGGATGCGCGGTCGCGCGGAACTCGCAGTGCAGGGACTTCGGCGTGGCCTCGATCAGGGCATAGCCGCGCTCGTCCCCGCGCGCATGGCGCACGTCGGGGTTGTCTTGCCGCAACCAATCCATCGAAGTCCGGCTGGCGCCGCGCGAACTGATCGAGCCGCCGACGAACTCGCTCGCGACCACCGGCGATGCGGTGTCGTTGGGCACCACGCGCAGATCCGCCGCGACGTACCGGTGCACGTCGCCCCCCAGCACCACCACGTCGCGCAGGCCGGCGTCGGCGATGCCCTGCAGCAGCTGGCGCCGCGCCTCCGGATAGCCGTCCCAGCCGTCGGTCCAGAACTGACGGCCGCGCGGCGCTTCGAGGCTGGTGGGACTCATCTGGGTGGACTGGCCCAGCAGCTTCCACTGCCGGCCGGAGGCGGCCAGGCCCTGCGCCAGCCAGCGCGACTGCTCGGCGCCAAGCATGGTGCGCGTCGGGTCCGCCAGCGTCTCGCAGCCGATCACGAGCCGGCCCCAGTCATGCGCCGGATCGGGGCACGCATGGTGGCTGCGGTATTGGCGGCAGTCCAGGGTCCAGAGCTCGGCCAACCGGCCCCAGGCGAAGCGATCGTGGATGCGCATCGCCGCGCCTTGCGGCGGCAGCAGCAAGGGCATGTGTTCGAAGTAGGCGCGGTAGGCCGCGGCGCGGCGCTGCAAGAAGAGCCCGGGCTCGGTGTAGGCCGGGTCGCGGTCGTTCGCATAGTCGTTGACCACTTCGTGGTCGTCCCAGGTCAGGATCCACGGGTGTGCCGCATGCGCGGCCTGAAGATCGGCGTCGCGCTTGTAGAGCGCATGGCGCGCGCGGTAGCCCTCCAGGGTCGTCGGAATGGGCGCGCCGTGCCGGCGCAGCTCTGGGGTCCGGCTGCTGCCTTCGTAGATGTAGTCGCCGGCGAACAGCACGAAGTCGAGTTCGCGCCCTGCGATCTCGCGGTGTGCCGCGTAGAAGCCATGCTCGTAGTTCTGGCACGCCCCCAGCGCGATGCGCAGGCGCGCCACCGCGGCATCCGGGGCGGGCGCCGTGCGCGTGCGGCCCACCGGGCTTTGCGCTTCTCCGCACTGGAAGCGATACCAGTACTCGCGCTGCGGCGCCAGGCCCTGCGCATGGACGTGCACGCTGAAGGCGCGCGCGGCTTCGGCCTGCACCTCGCCCTGCGCCACCGGCCGCTTGAGCTCGGCATCGCCGAAGATCTCGTAGCGCACGGCGCAGCGCTGCAGGCCGTCGAGGCCGGGATCGCCCTCCGCCGCCAGCCGGGTCCAGAGGACGACGCTGTCGTGCCGCGGCTGCCCGCTGGCGACGCCGAGCGTGAAGGGATTCGAGCGCCAGCGCGGCGCCGGCTGCGCGCGCAGCGGGCGCGCCGCCGACCACCCGCACAGGGCGAGCCACAGTGCGGCGCGGTTGAGATCTCGACGGCGAATGTCCATGGCCTTTTCTACAGCAGTTCCTCGCCCACCCAGGGCAGCATCAGCCAGTTCTTGAAGCGCAGCCAGAAATAGCCGCCCGGCTCGTCGTCGTGGACGATGTCGTTGCCGTCTGCATCGACCTCCAGCCACTGCACATGGCTTCCTCCCGGCGAGAGCCTCAGCCGGTAGACAGTGCCGGCCCGGCTGGGGCCGCCGACCAGCGTGTTGTAGTCGGCCACGAGCTCCCGGCTGTCGATCAGAAGGCCGGCCTCCGTGTTGATCGCCGCCGAGCGGTGGTCCATGTTCATCGAGCCGATGAAGAGCAGGCGGTCGTCGATCACCGCCAGCTTGGCATGCAACCGGCTGATCGAGCTGCCGAAGTCGCCGAACCTTCCGGACTTGCCGGTGATCGTGGGCCCGATCTCGCGGATCGCGACCCCGATGCGGAGCATCTCGGCGCGGTAGCGCGTGTAGCCGGCATAGGCGAGCGGCTCGTCGGTTGCGCCCAGCGAATTGGTCACCAGGAAGATCTTGCCGGGCCGTCCGCCGGTCGCCCGCCGCATCATCTCCATGCCGCGCCGGCCTGGGATGAAGTAGGGCGAAACGATGGTGACGTCGCTGCGCGCCGAGTCGAAGGCCCGCAGCGTGCCCTCGGTCACGCTGCCGCGGAAGGCCTCGGCATCGTTCCCGCGCACGATCTTGCCCGGGTCGTCGACATAGAACTGCGCCCGGGCCCAGCGCAGCTCGAGCGTGCCCGCCTCCAGCTGGTGGCCGACGGAGCTGCGCTCCATCACGTCGTGTGAAGGCAGCGGCAGCTCCGGGATGGCGGCACGCACCGCTTCGTCGAAGTGCCGTCGTGCCGCGTCCGGCGACGGCGTGCGCGCGACCACGTTGCCGACCGGACGCACCTGCTCGCTGTTCCAGTAGCGGTCGAAGCTCTGCGACATCTCGCGCACGACCGGCCCGCAGGACAGCACATCCATATCGATGAAGTTCGCGGCGCTGCCGTGCATGAAATATTCGCTTGCGATGTTGCGTCCGCCCGTGACGGCGCAGCTGTTGTCGCCCACCAGCAGCTTGTTGTGCATGCGGTGGTTGATGCGGCCGAACTCGTGCAGCGAAAACAGGAAGCGCGCTGCGAGCGATCCGGCGCGCGAGGGCAGCGGATTGAACAGGCGCAGCTCGACATGGGCATGCGCAGCCAGCCCCAGCAGCAGATCGTCCTGCCCGCCGGTGTAGAGATCGTCCATCAAGAGCCGCACGCGCACGCCGCGCGCGGCTGCATCGCGCAGTTCACGCAGGAAGAGCAGCCCGATCGGGTCGCTGTGGATGTGGTAGTACTGCACGTCGAGCGACTTCTGCGCTTGCCGAATCAGCGCGATGCGTGCGTCGAAGGCGAACTCGGCCTGCGGCAGCAGCCTGAAGCCCGACAGTCCGGGCTGTCCGGCCGGCGCCCCGGCGGTGCCGACCTGCGCCAGCCGCGTGCCCGACACCTCGGTCATCGCGCGGCTGGCCGGGGCCGGCACCGGTGCAGGCAGCGTGGCGCAGCCGCCGAGCCACGCCACGGCGAGGAACGAAAGCGCGATGCGCCATCCGGGAAGCTTCGGCATGCGCCGCAATGTAACGCCGTGCCATGGCATGTCCGCATCGCCCCCTATGATCGCGCGCATCTTCGAAGGACAGCGGCAGCAAGGGATACGCGTGCTCAACGGCTTGTGGCTCGGTTTTTTTCTGGCGGCAGCGCTGGCTGCGTTCTCGCGCTGGCTGGTCGGCGGCGATCCCTCGGTGTTCGCCGCGCTCGTCGAGAGCCTGTTCGCCATGGCCAAGCTCTCGGTCGAGGTCATGGTGCTGCTTTTCGGCACGCTCACGCTGTGGTTGGGGTTCCTGCGCATTGCCGAGGCGGCCGGGCTGGTCGCCGGGCTCGCGCGCGTGCTGGGCCCCTTGTTCCGGCACCTCATGCCCGAAGTGCCCGCGGGCCATCCGGCGCTGGGCCTCATCACCATGAACTTCGCGGCCAATGCGCTCGGGCTCGACAACGCGGCGACGCCCATCGGGCTGAAAGCGATGCGCGAACTGCAAAGCCTCAACCCCAGCGCGACCACCGCCACCAATGCGCAGATCCTGTTCCTGGTGCTGAACGCCTCCTCCCTCACGCTGCTGCCCGTCACCATCTTCATGTACCGGGCGCAGCAGGGCGCGGCCGATCCGACGCTGGTGTTCCTGCCGATCCTGCTGGCGACCAGCTGCTCCACGCTGGTGGGCTTGCTCTCGGTGGCCTTGGTGCAGCGGCTCAGGCTCTGGGACCCGGTGGTGCTCGCCTACCTGCTGCCGGGCGCCCTGCTGCTCGCCGGTTTCATCGCGCTGCTCGCCACGCTCTCGGCCGCGGCGCTGGCCTCGCTGTCCTCGCTGCTGGGCAACCTCACGCTGTTCGGCATCGTGCTCGTCTTCCTGCTGGCGGGTGCGCTGCGGCGCGTGAAGGTCTACGAGTGCTTCGTCGAGGGCGCCAAGGAAGGCTTCGACGTGGCGAAGAACCTGCTGCCCTACCTGGTGGCGATGCTGTGCGCGGTCGGCGTGCTGCGGGCTTCGGGCGCGCTGGACATGGTGCTCGCCGGCATCCGCTGGGCCGTCGGCCTGGCGGGCTGGGACGCGCGCTTCGTCGATGCCCTGCCGACCGCGCTGGTCAAGCCCTTCTCCGGCAGCGCCGCGCGCGCGATGCTGATCGAGACGATGCAGAGCCAAGGCGTCGACAGCTTCGCGGCACAGGTCGCGGCCACCATCCAGGGCAGCACCGAGACCACTTTCTACGTGCTGGCCGTCTACTTCGGCGCGGTCGGCATCCAGCGCGCGCGGCATGCGGTGGGCTGCGCGCTGCTCGCCGAGCTGGCCGGGGTGCTGGGCGCGATCGGCGTGGGCTACTGGTTCTTCGGCTGAACGGCTTGCCAAAGGCCATGCGACCCGGCGCGACAGCGGCGCGCAGGGTGATCGGCCAGAATAGCCTCTCACTTCCAGCTTCCCCGTGACCGCACCCGACCAGGCGACACCGCCCTCCTTCACGACCGACGAATTCCGCGACGCCCTCGGCATGTTCGCGACCGGCGTGACCATCGTCACCGCGCGCGCGGCCAACGGGCGGCTGGTCGGGCTCACCGCCAACTCCTTCAACTCGGTGTCGCTGGCTCCGCCGCTGGTGCTGTGGAGCCTGGCTCGCACTGCAGCCTCGATGGCCGCACTCAGCACCGGCTCGCACTACGCGGTCAACATCCTGGCCGCCGACCAGAAGGCCCTGGCCGAGCGCTTCGCATCGAAGGACGTGGACCGCTGGGCCGATGTCGCCTTCACCGAGGGCGTGGGCGGCGCGCCTGTGCTGGCCGGCGCGGCGGCGAGCTTCGAGTGCTTCAACCGAAGCCGCTACGACGAGGGCGACCACGTGATCTTCGTCGGCGAGGTCGAGCGCTGCACGCACCGGCCGGGCGCCTCGCCGCTGCTGTTCCACGGCGGGCGCTTCTACACCGAGCACCCGCTGTAGCCGCGCTCGCTCAGCGCCTGAGGCTGAGCTTGTAGCGGAAGGTGTCGGCGCGGTAGACCGCGGTCTCCAGATGCACCGGGCCGCCGCCGGCCAGGTGCAGCAGGCGCTCCACCTTCAGCACCGGCGCCCCGGGCTCGAGCTGCAGCAGCTTCGCCTCCTGCGGCTTCGCCAGGCCGGCGCCGATTTCGAGCTGGGCTTCGCCGATTTCCAGGCCGCCCTCGTGCTCGAAGATCTCGATCAGGTCGCGCCGCGAGAAGTCCACGCGCGCCAGCCGCTCGCCCAGGAAGCGCGGCAGGTAGGAGCTGTTGACCGACAAGGGCTCACGGTCCAGGTAGCGCAGCGTCTGCAGGTGGTACACCGTCTCTCCCGCAGGCAGCTGCAGCTGCCGCGCCACCGCGGCCGGCGCCTTCACCTCGCGCCAGGCCAGCCGCTTGCTGCTGACGGCGTGCTGCTCCAGCGCGAGCGCCTCGTTGAGCCCTTGCAGCCGGTTGAGGCTCTGAGCCGCTTTCGAATGGGACACGAAGGCCCCTTTGCCGTGCAGCTTGACGATCAGCCCCTCCGCCTGCAGCGCGCCCAGCGCCTGCCGCACGGTGATGCGGCTGACCCCATGGGCCGCCGTCAGCTCGGATTCGGAAGGCAGCTTGGCCCCCGGCGCCAGCTCGCCGTCCAGGATGCGCGCGCGCAAGGCGTCGCGCAGCTGCGCATGCAGCGACTGCGGGAGCTCAGGCATGGATGGCCCCATAGCCAACGTTGGCATGCGACCTGCGTCGCTTGTCATAACTTGTCATAACAAGTAGATTAGGCACCGCCAGGGTGCTTCTTTTCCGTTCATTCACCGACCGAGGAAATCGACCATGTCCGCAGCCCGCGCCTTCTCACGCTTCCAATCCGCCGCCGCCGCGCTCGCGCTCGGTGCCGGCGTCGCCGCCGCCCAGGCCCAGGGTTATCCCGCCAAGCCGATCACGCTGATTGTGCCGTTCAGCGCCGGCGGCGGCGTCGATGCAACGGCGCGCCTGCTCACCGCCAAGCTGGGCGAGCAGCTCAAGCAGCCGGTGGTGATCGAGAACGTGGCCGGCGCGGCCGGCACCATCGGCACGCAGCGGGCGGCGCGTGCGCCGGCCGACGGCTACACGCTGCTGTTCGCGGTGGCCAGCCCGCTCAACGTGGCGCCGCTGGTGGCGCCTTCGGCGGTGCGCTACGACAGCTTCAAGGACTTCGTGCCGGTGGCCACCGTGGGCACCTCGCCCTTCGTGCTGATCGGCAAGGCCACCCTGCCCGCGCGCACCACGGCCGAGCTGATCCAGCTGGCGAAGGCGCAGCCCGGCAAGTTCAACTTCGGCACCGACGGCGTGGGCACCTCGCTGCACGTCACGGCCGAGATGTTCAAGCAGCGCGCCGGCATCGACCTGATGCACGTGCCGTACAAGTCGGGCCCGCAGGTGCTGACCGATGTGGCGGGCGGCCAGGTCGACCTCGCGGTGCTGCCGCTGTCGCTGGCCCAGCCCTTCGTGAAGGACGGCAAGGTGCGCGCCTTCGGCGTCACCTCGGCCGCCCGTTCGCCCAGCGCGCCGGACATTCCCGCACTGGGCGAGACACCCGAGCTCAAGGGCCTGGAGATGGACGCCTGGCTCGGCGTGCTCGCCCCCGCCGGCACGCCGGCTGCCGTCGTCTCGACCTGGATCCGGGCGCTCGACGCCACGCTCAAGGACCCGGAGATCGCGCGCAAGCTCGCCGACATCGCGGTCAAGCCGCAGCTGATCGCCGGCCCCGCCTTCGCCGACTACCTGGCGAAGGAGCGCAAGACCATCGCCGGCGTGGTGCAGACCGCCGGCATCAAGGTCGAGTAAGAAAGAAGGAGCGCACCCATGCTGATGTCGCTCGCCAGTGCCTGGATCGTGCTGCCGGCCGTGCTGCTGGCCGGCGGGCTGATCGGCGCCAGCGGCATCGGCGGCGTGCTGCTGGTGCCGGTGCTGACCAAGTTGGGCGAAGTGCCGCTGCCGCAGGCGATCGCCGCGGCCTCGCTGGGTTTCGCGCTGCCGGCGCTGGTGGCGCTGCGTCCGCTCCTGCGCGAGCGCGCGCAGGCCGCGCGCTCCATCCCCTTGCTGGCCGGGGCGCTGGTGGGCGCGGCCGCCGGTGCGCTGCTGGTGCGCTGGCTGCCGGCCGCCGCGCTGATGACGGGCGTGACCCTGCTGGTGCTGTTCTCGGGCTGGCGTGGCCTGCGCGCTGCGGCCGCGGCGCCGGCGCTCGCCGCGCCGCTCGGCACGCCGCTGCTGCTCACGCTCGGCGTGGCGGTCGGGCTCGGCTCCGCGCTCACGGGCACCGGAGGCCCGGTGCTGGTATTGCCGCTCCTGATGCTGCTGCGCCAGCCGGTCGGCTTTGCCGTGATGGCCGCACAGGCGGTGCAATTGCCCGTGGCCCTGGCGAGCAGTGCGGTGCATGGGATCGAAGGCCGCCTCGACCTGCGACTGGCGGCGCTGTGCGGCCTGCTGATGCTGGCGGGCTCTCTCGCCGGGCAACGCGCGGCCGCGGGCCTCGATATGCGGCAGCTGCAGCGCTTCGTCTCGCTGCTGCTGCTGGCCGTCGGCAGCTGGTTCGCCTGGCTGCTGCTCGCATGATCTGATGGAAGGAAGTGCCATGCTGTCTCCCGCTGTTCTGCAATCGGACCGGCCGTTGTTGCTCGCGCCCGAGTGGGTGATGCTGCCCGAGGGCCCGCGCCAGGGTCTCGGCCTCGTGGTGCGGGACGGACGATTCGCGCAGGTGGGTGCGCTTGCCGACGTGCGCGCCGCGCATCCCGGCCTCGCCACCATCGAACTGCCGCAGCGCCTGCTGATGCCGGGCCTGATCGACACCCATACCCACCTCACCCAGTCCTTCGGCAAGGCGCTGGCCTTCGGCGAGCCTTCGGAGATCTTCCGCCGCATCTGGGTGCCGATGGAGGCCACGCTCGACGCCGACGCGGCCTATCTCTCGGCCAAGCTCTCGGCGCTGGAGTCGCTGCGCGGCGGCTTCACCACGGTGGTCGATGCGGGAACGCGCTCCGAGGCCGGGCTGGATGCGGTGGCCAGCGCCGCACGCGACGCCGGCATCCGCTGCGTGCTGGGCATGATCTGCAATGACGCGGGGCTCGAGGGCGACGAGGCCGCGGGCCGCCGCATCCTCGATGCGGCCGCGACCTTCCTGGCCCGCCTCGAACACGACCCGCTGGTCCATCCATCTCTGGCGATCTCGATCCCCGAGGCCGCAACCGACCGCATGCTGCGCGCGGCCGCGACGCTCACGCTCGAAAGCGGCCGGCGCTTCCAGACGCATGTCAACGAGCACCTGGCGGCCGTCGAGCGCTCGCTGGTGGCGCGCGGCCTGCGCCCGCTCGAAGTGCTGCACGCCTGCGGCGCGCTCAATGCCTCGGCGCTGCTGGCTCATGCCACGCTGCTGACGCCGCGCGAGCTGGGCCTCCTGCGCGACAGCGGCGCCGCCGTGGCCTACAACCCGGTGGCCAGTCAATGGAAGGGCAATGCGGTGCTCGACGCCGGCCTGCTGGAGCTGCTTGGCGTGCCCTTCGGCCTGGGCACCGACGGCACGCGCGCCGACGGCTTCCGCCTCATGGACGCCGCCGAGGCCACCCAGCGCCTCACGCAAGGCCTGGCCAAGGGCGACTCCTCCTGCGGCGGCGGCTGGCTCTGGCTGGACCATGCGACGCACCGCGGCGCCGAGGCCGCGGGCCTGGGCACGCTCACCGGCCGCATCGCCGAGGGCCTGGCGGCCGACTTCCTGCTCCTCGACCTGGAGGTGCCCGAGTTCGTGCCGAGCTGGGACCTGAGCTGGGAGCTGGTGCGCTTCGCGAACCGCGACCAGATCTTGGCGGTGTTCGTGCAGGGCGCGCTGCGCCTGTGGAAAGGCTGGCCGGTCGACTGGGACGCCCGCGCGCTGATGCGCGAAGTGGCGACGATCGCGCGCCGCGACGTCAGCCGGGCGCCGATCCAGCGCGTGCATCCGGTCGCCGACCTGCACCGCGCCCGACATCAGCCCGGCGAGCCCGCCTGAAGCTTTCGCGAAGGCGGGCTACGATCGGCCCATGCCTTCACGCCTGCGCCGCGGCGCGCCCGCGGCACTGCTCGCCATGGCCTGTGCGGCGGCCTCCGCCGGTCCCGAGAAGAAGAACTGGTTCGACGATCCCTTCTTCCAGGTTTCGTCGGGCGCGCGCGGCTGTCCCGTGCCCGAAGGCCCGCTCTACACCGAAGACGAGCGTCGATCCCAGATGCATGCGCGGCTGGAGCGCGGCACCAGCTGCTGGCTGGAGGGCCGCTGCAAGGACAGCAATGCCTATCGCTACGACCGGGCCATCGCGCCCCAGGTGCAGGCCGCGCTCGCCGCCGTGCCGGGTGTGCGGCGCGCCAGCGTCTGGGCCGTCGTGCAGCGGCGCTGGGTCTATCTGCAGGGCTGCGTGCCCTCGCGTGCGCTGGCGCGCCGGCTCGAACGGGCGGCGCGCGCCGTGCCCGAGGTCGAGCTGGTCGTCGACGACCTGATGGTCGGCACGCGCGGCAAGCCGCCCTATCCCGTTGCGAGCCCCTGACAACGTCATCCGAGACCTACCGGAAACAACAATGATCGAACGCAAGAACCACCTCGACACCCGCGCCACCACGCTGTTGCTCGCCTGCTGCGCCTTCTGGGGCCTGCAGCAGATCCTGATCAAGACCACCGTGGCCGAGGTGCCGCCGCTGTGGCAGGCAGCGATCCGCATGACCGGCGCGGTGCTGCTGCTGTGGCTGTGGTGCCTGTGGCGCCGCGTGCCATTGTTCGAGCGCGACGGCACGCTGCCCGGCGGCCTGCTCGCAGGCCTGCTCTTCGCAGGCGAGTTCGCCTGCATCTACATCGGGCTGCAGCACACGACGGCATCGCGGCTCACCGTGTTCCTCTACACCTCCCCTTTCGTGGTGGCGCTGCTGCTGCCGCGCTTCGTGCCGGCCGAGCGCCTGCGCGGTGTGCAGTGGCTGGGCTTGGCGATCGCCTTCACGGGGGTGGTGCTGGCCTTCAGCGAGAGCTTCGGCCATAGCAGTGCCGGGCAGTTGCGCGGCGACGCGCTGGCGCTGGCAGCCGGCGTGCTTTGGGGCCTGACCACGCTGGCGATCCGCACCACGCGGCTCGCCACCGCCAGCGCCGAGAAGACGCTCTTCTATCAAATTGCGGTCACTGCCGCGGTGTCGCCTCTGCTGTCGCTGGCGCTGGGCGAGCGATGGGGCTTCGCCTACTCGGGCTACGCCTGGTTCTCGATCTCGCTGCAGACCGCGATCGGCGCCTTCGCGAGCTACCTGGCCTGGATGTGGATGCTGCGGCACTACCCGGCGACGCGCATCTCCTCCTTCACCTTCCTCACACCGCTGTTCGCGCTGGTGTTCGGGGTGGTGCTCCTCGACGAGCCGCTCACACTGCAACTGGTGCTGGCGCTGGCGGGCGTGGCGCTGGGCATCGTGCTGGTCAATCGGCGAGCGCGAGCCACGGCGGCAGATTCGCTGGTGACGCGATAGTGCGTCACGGTCCTGCAAATCCAAGAAAATTTCTTCAATATGCATACGACCAGCCCGGGCAACGAGACCGGCGTTTCGCACGCGACCGCGCGTGCCTGGCTGGACCTGCTGCAGACCAGCTTCATCGTGCATGTCGGGCCACCCTCATGAACTTCCAGCCCCTCCTCGACGAGATCGACCAGGAAATCCGCCCGCTGCTCGGCCAGGGCGGCACGGTGGCCAGCTACATCCCCGCGCTCGCGCGCGTGCCGGCGCAGCAGTTCGGCATTGCACTGCGCACCTGCCGGGGCGACGAGGCATCGGCCGGCGATGCGGCAATGCCCTTCTCGATCCAGAGCATCTCCAAGCTCTTCACGCTCACGCTGGCCATGCGGCACCTCGGCGATGCGCTGTGGGAGCGGATCGGACGCGAGCCCTCGGGCAACCCCTTCAATTCGCTGGTGCAGCTCGAGAGCGAGCACGGCAAGCCGCGCAACCCCTTCATCAATGCCGGCGCCATCGCGGTGGCCGACCGGCTGCTCTGCGACGGCGATGCCAAGGCCGAGTTGCTCGCGCTGATGGAGAGCCTCTGCGGCGAGCCCATCGGCTTCGATGCCGAAGTGGCCGCCTCCGAAGCCGCCACGGGCTACCGCAACTACGCGCTGGCCAATTTCATGAAGAGCTTCGGCAAGCTCGACAACGCCGTCGAGTCGGTGCTCGACCTGTATTTTCATCAGTGCGCCCTGCGCATGAGCTGCGTGCAGCTGGCGCGGGCGGCCGGTTTCCTGTGCCGCGACGGCCGCCACCCGCGCGGAGGCGAGGCCGACATCACCACCGAGCGCCACACGCGCCGCATCAACGCGCTCATGCTGACCTGCGGCACCTACGACGCCGCCGGCGACGTCGCTTTCTCGATCGGGCTGCCCTGCAAGAGCGGTGTGGGCGGCGGCATCGTGGCCGTGGTGCCGGACCAGCTCACGCTGTGCGTCTGGTCGCCCGCGCTGGATGCGACGGGCAACTCGCTGCTGGGCAGGAAGGCCCTGGAGCTGTTCGTCGCGAAGACCGGGCTGTCGGTGTTCTAGTGTGCGGTCCCGCATAGCTGCGCAAAATGAAGCCGATGGATTTCGGCCCAGGGCAAGGCGCAAACCGCAGCGATACCGAAGGTCGAAAGACGCGGTTTCATGCGCAGTTGCATGCGGGACGGCACACTGGCTCAGGCGAACTCCAGCAGCGTCTCGATCACGCGCTGCGTGGCGCCGTCGAGGGCGCCGTGTGCGCGGTACGCGATGGCCAGCTGGCGCGTGAGCTTGGGGCTCAGCGGCAGCGTCTGCACGTGCTCGCCGGCGCGGGCGGTCGTCCCGTCGTCGGGTGCCGGCAGCAGCGCCACGCCGTAGCCGGCAGCGACCAGGCCGCGCATCGCGACGTCGTAGTCGTGCTCGATGCGCGCGCGGGGCGCGAAGCCCGCGCGTCCGAACCACTCCATGGTCAGTTCGTACATGCGCGAACCCGGCTCGTTCATGATCAGCGGGTGCTGCGCCAGCCAGGCGGGCGTGGCGCGGCGCGGGGCCTGCCAGCGGGCCGGAACGAAAGCCACCATGGGCTGCTTGCGCCAAGGCGTCAGCGCCACGCCCGGCGTCGCAGGCTGCGGCAGCGCGATGATGGCCAGGTCCAGCGTGCCGGCCAGCAGGCCGGAGATCGAATAGGCCGAGCCCAGGAAGCTGGGAGTCAGCACGATGTCGGGGTAGCGCTCGAGCAGCGCATGGAACACCGGCGGCAGCAGGTCGACCACCACGCTGGTGGTGCTGCAGCCGATGCGAACCTGGCCGGCCAGGCCCTGGTGCTGGCGGCGTACCGCGTCGATCGCTTCGTCGGCATCGCGCAGCAGGCGACGGCCGCGCTCCACCAGCAGCGCGCCGGCCGGAGTGGGCGTGACGCGGCGCGCACCGCGCACGACCAGCGGCGCGCCCAGGCGCGACTCGAGCTCGCTGACATGCAGGCTCACGGTGGGCTGCGCGAGGTGCAGGGCCTGTGCGGCCGCGGAGAAGGTGCCGAGGTCGGCGATGGCGACCAGGGTTCGGAGTTGGTCGAGGTTCAGGTGTCGCATCAGGAATCCTGATTGGTGGCTTCAGAAATCTCAACTTTCACAATAGCACGCGGCGGCGCACCATCGGGTTCCATGACAGGAGTGAGCGCGATGGAACTCAGGATTCAACTGCGGATGATCGAATCGTTGATGCGGGTATTTGCCAGCGGCCTCGCGCGCTTGGCAGCACGCCGCCGTGCGCGCCGCCAGGCGATGCAGCTTGCAGCAATGAGCGAGCACGAGCTGCTCGATCTGGGGATCGGCCGCAGCGAAGTGCCGGCCTTGCTGCGCGCCACCACGCCGTCTGGCACCGAACGCGGACACGCGGCTGAACGCGCGAGTGCCTGCTAAGCCAGCCTTCGCGTCGACGCCCGCACCACCAGCTCCGGCCGCAGCACCACCGTGGAGGCCGACAGCGACTTGCCCTCGATCTCGTCGAACAGCATCTCGGCCGCGCGCCAGCCCAGCTCGCGGTGCGGCAGGCGGATGGTGGTGAGGGGCGGATCGACCATGTCGACCAGCGGCATGTCGTTGTGGCCGGTGATCGAAATGTCCTGTGGCACGCGCAGGCCTCGCGCGCGCAGCAGGTCGTAGGCGCCCAGGGCCACGAGGTCGTTGCAGCACACCACGGCCTCGGGCCGCTCGTTCTGCGCGAGCAGTTGCTCCATGGCGCGGCGGCCGGCCTCGCGGCTGTAGCTCTCGCATTCGGCGACTGCGACCAACGCCAGCCCGCGGTCGCGCAGCGCCTGTTCAACGCCTTGGCGCCGGGCCACGCCGGTGGGCACATTCTGCGGCCCGGCCAGGTGCGCGATGCGGCGGTGGCCCGTCGCGACGAGGTGGTCCACGGCCAGCTTCATCGCCAGCCGGTCGTCGCTGACCACGGCAGGCAGGCGCCCGCTCTCGTCGGCGCGGTTCACCAGCACCGTGTGCATGCCGGCCTTCCGCAGGTAGTCGATGAGCGGATCGTCGCGCATGGCGATGGCCATCACCAGCCCGTCGACCTGCTGCGCCAGCATGCGCTCGACCACCGGGCGGGCGAGCGCGGGGTCCATGACGTTGGTCACGAACACGAAGTAGCCGCGCGCCGCGGCGCTGGCCTCGACGCCCTGCAGGATGGGCGGGAACACCGGGTTGGTGATGTCGGGCACCAGCACGCCGATGGTGTGGGTGCGGCCGGTTCGCAAAGCCGAGGCAGCGCGGTTGGGCCGATAGCCCAGGCGCTGCGCGGCCTCTTCGACCACGCGCAGCACTTCCTCGCTGATCAAGCCGCGCTTGTCCGGGCTGAGCGCGCGAGAGACGGTCGACACATGCACGCCGGCGGCCCGCGCGACGTCGCGGATCGTGACCGTGGAAGGCGATTGCGGATTCATTTTTGCAAACGATTGATTCGTCGATGCCGAGAGTATCGCCTTGTTTTTATTGGGGACTCTCGTTAACCCCGATTTCGCATGAAATTTCTCGGAGCTCATAATTTGCAAACGTTTGCAGTCAACTACCAAGGCCCCATGAACATCGTGACCACTCCCCATTCCGTGCTCCGCATGGCGACCGCCGCCATGTCGCGCACACCCGACGAGCGCCTGCGCACCGTGATGGAGGCGCTCACCCGGCACCTCCATGCCTTCGTGCAGGAAGTGCACCTTCGCGAAGAAGAGTTCGAGCAGGCGCTCGAGTTCATCGTCGCCATCGGCCAGGCCACCGGCGAGAAAAAGAACGAGGTGGTGCTGGCGGCCGATCTGCTGGGTGTCTCCACCCTGGTCGCGCTGCTGAACAACCAGGACCCGCAGGGCGAATCGCCCGCCGCGCTGCTCGGGCCCTTCTGGCGGGCCAACGCGCCGCTGTGCCGGGCGGGCGAATCGATCGCGCGCTGCGACACACCCGGCGTGCCGCTCGAAGTGACGGGGGTCGTCCGCGACAGGCAGGGGCGGCCGGTCGCGGGCGCCATCGTCGATGCCTGGCAGGCTTCGCCCGCGGGCCTCTACGAGAACCAGGACCCGCAGCAGGACGACATGAACCTGCGCGGCCGCTTCGAGACCGATGCCGAGGGCCGCTTCCACTTCCGCACCGTGCGCCCGGCCGGCTACCCGGTGCCGACCGACGGGCCCTGCGGCCAGCTGCTGCGCGCGCAGCAGCGCCACCCCAACCGGCCGGCGCACCTGCACTTCATGGTGAGCAAGCCGGGGCACAAGGTGCTGATCACGCAGGTCTTCGCGGACGACGACGAGAACCTGGAGAGCGACCCGGTGTTCGGCGTCACGCGCCGGCTGATCGGCCGCTTCGAGGCGCAGCGCGACGGCCAGGCCGCGACGCTGCAGCACGACTTCGTGCTCGAGCCCGGCGAAATGAAGTTCCCCCGCCCGCCGATTCCCTGAATTCCTCCTGCCGGACATCCATCGCATGAGCTTCGATCCCACATCCCGACTCGACGGCAAGGTCGCCGTCATCGCCGGCGGCCTCGGCGCCATCGGCTACGCCACGGCGCAGCGCCTGGCGGCGCTCGGCGCCAGCTGCGTGCTGCTGCACCGCGGCGCCGACGACGCGGCGCGGCGCACGGTCGCGCTGCCCGCCACGACCGGCCAGCGCCACGTCGCGCTGCGCGCCGACATCGTCGACACGCCCAGCCTGCAGAAGGCCGCAGCCGACGTGAGCGAGCGCTACGGCCGCTGCGACATCCTGGTCAACAGCGCGGGCCACACCCGGCCGGTGGCCGCCGCCGACCTCGACGGACTGACAGACGCGCTCATCGACGAGCTGATGCGCGCCAACTTCCGCGGCGTCTTCGCCACCATCCGCGCCTTCGCGCCGCTGCTCAAGGCCGGCGGCGACGGGCTGGTGGTGAACATCTCCTCGATCGCAGGCTTCACCGGCGTCGGCAGCAACCTGGCCTATGTGGCGGCCAAGGCCGGGCTGGACGTGGTGGGCGATGCGCTGGCCAAGGCGCTCGCGCCGGCGGTGCGGGTGGTCTCGGTCGCGCCGGGCGCGGTCGAATCGTCCTTCGTGCCGGGGCGCGGCGAGGACTTCAAGGCCAGGATGGCAACGACGACGCCGCTGGGGCGCATCGGCAAGCCGGACGACGTGGCAGCCACCGTCGAGGCGCTGGCGACCACGCTGCGCTTCGTGACGGGCACGCGCATCGTGGTGGATGGCGGGAGGCATCTGTGAGCGCCGCATGCACGCCCAAAGGTCCGAAGGCCCCCGGGAGGGGCAGCTCAATACGACCGTCGACGAGCATGGGGGCACGATGAACGGCAAGACACTCATCACCTGCGCCGTCACCGGCAACCTGGTGAAGCCCGAGCAGACGCCGCACCTGCCCATCACGCCTGCGCAGATCGCCGACGAATGCCTGGCTGCCGCCGAGGCCGGCGCGGGCCAGGTGCACATCCATGTGCGCGATCCCGAGAGCGGTAGGCCTTCGATGCAGGTCGAGCTCTACCGCGATGTGGTGGACCGCATCCGCAAGCAGAACCGCGAGCTGATCATCAACCTGACCACCGGCCCCGGCGGCCGCTTCATCCCGAGCGAGGACGACCCGAAGGTCTACGCGCCGGGCACCAGCCTGCTGCCGCCCGAGAAGCGGGTGGAGCACATCGCGCTCATCAAGCCGGACGTCTGCTCGCTGGACCTCAACACCATGAATTCCGGCCCCGACGTGGTGATCAACACACCGAAGAACGTGCGCCGCATGGCGAAGGTCATCCGCGAGGCGGGCGTGAAGCCGGAGCTGGAGATCTTCGATTCCGGCGACATCCACCTGGCACTGGACCTGATCGCCGACGGCACGCTCGAAGGGCCCGCCATGTGGACCTTGGTTCTTGGCGTGAAGTACGGCTTCATGCCCACGCCGCACACGGTGCTGTACGCGCGCGACATGCTCCCGCGCGGCGCCTTCTGGAGCGCCTTCGGCATCGGCCGCATGGAGTTCCCGATCGTGGCGCAGGCCTGGCTGCTGGGCGGCCATGTGCGCGTGGGCATGGAGGACAACATCTACCTCGCGAAGGGCGTGCTGGCCGAGAGCAATGCGCAGCTGGTGGCCAAGGCGCGCGACATCATCGAGAGCCTGGGCGGCGAGATCGCGAATCCGCGCGAGGCACGCACGATGCTCGGCCTGGCCGGGGGAACCGGCCGATGAGCGCGGTCCTGAACACGGCGACGGCCGCCCGCGCCGTGCGCCTGCACGAGAAGGCCGCGGCGCTCGATGACTTGAAGCTCGACATCGCCGAGCAGCGCGAGCCTGCCGCCCAGCCCGGTTTCGCCGTGGTGCGCATCGGGGCGGCGGCGGTGAACCCGAGCGACGTCAAGGCCAGCCTGGGCCTCATGCCCCAGGCCGTGTGGCCGCGCACCCCCGGCCGCGACTTCGCCGGCCAGGTGGTGGCGGGCCCGACCGAGTGGGTGGGGCGGGAGGTCTACGGCTCCGGCGGCGACATCGGCATCACGCGCGACGGCTCGCATGCGCGCTTCCTCACCTTGCCCGTGGCCGCCCTGCGCGATCGCCCGCGCAGCATTTCGATGGACGAAGCCGGCGCCGTCGGCGTGCCCTTCGTCACTGCCTACGAGGGCTTCCGCCGCAGCGGCATGCCGCAGTCGGGACAGACGGTGCTGGTGCTGGGCGCCAACGGCAAGGTGGGCCAGGCCGCCGTGCAGCTCGCCGCGCAAGGCGGCGCGCGGGTGATCGCGGTGCAGCGGCGCGCCGGGCCCTTCGAGGGATTCGCCTGCGGGCCGGTCGACGTGATCGATGCCGGCACGAGCGAGGTCGCCGCACGGGTGCGCGAGCTCACCGGCGGCCGCGGCGCCGACATCGTCTACAACACGGTGGGCAGCGCCTACTTCGAGGCCGGCAACAAGTCGATGGCCAAGGGCGCCACGCAGATCTTCATCGCCACGCACGATCGCGCGGTGCCCTTCGACATCTTCTCGTTCTACCGCGGCATGCACACCTACGTGGGCATCGATTCGCTCGCGCTGGACTGCGAAGCCGCCACCGCGCAACTCGACGCGATGCGCGAGGGCTTCGAGCGCGGCACCCTGAAGCCCTTCCCCGTGGCACGCGCCTTCGCCCTCGACGAGGCGGCGGACGCCTATCGCCTGGTGCTCTCCGGCAGCACCGACCGCGTGGTGCTGCGGCCCTGAAGAAGCGGCGACGAATCCGCAGCCGCCCCCCAACGAAATCAACGGAGACGACACCATGACGACATTTCTTCCCAGCCGCCGCCGGCTGATCGCGGCCGCGTTGGCGGCCTGTGCCTTCAGCGGCGCCCAGGCGCAGGGCGACTGGCCCAAGGGCCAGACGATCAAGCTGATCGTGCCCTTCACCGCCGGCAGCGGCACCGACATCGTCGCGCGGCTGGTGGCCGAGCGCCTGGGTCCGGCGCTCGGCACCAGCGTGATCGTCGACAACAAGCCCGGCGCCGGCGGCACGCTGGGCGCGGCGCAGGTGGCGAAGGCGCCGGCCGACGGCTACACGCTCTTGGTCCACTCGGCGGGACACCTGGTCAATCCCTCGATCTATCCCAACCTCAGCTACGACACGCTGAAGGACTTCGCCGGCATCACGCCGATGGCGAGCCTGCCCAACATGCTGGTGGTGGCGCCCAACCGCTTCGCCGACGTGAAGGACCTGGTCGCGCAGGTCAAGGCCAGGCCCGGCGGCTTCAACTACGGCTCGGCCGGAAACGGCTCGGCCACGCACATGAATGCCGAGGTGTTCCGCCTGGCTGCGGGCGTGCAGGCGCAGCACGTGCCCTTCCGCGGCACGCCCGAGGCAATGACCGAGGTGATGGGCGGACGCATCGACTGGTTCTTCGCGCCCATGGTGTCGGCCCTGCCGCTGGTGAAGGACGGCAAGCTCAAGGCCCTGGCCGTCGGCACCGGCAAGCGCTCGGCCGTGATGCCGCAGTTGCCCACCACCGTCGAGGCGGGCGTGCCCGGCTCGGAGTACCTCTTCTGGGTCGGCCTGTTCGCGCCGGCCAAGACGCCGAAGCCCGTGGTCGAGCGGGTGCAGGCCGAGGTCGCGAAGATCATGACGGCGCCGGAGCTCAAGGAGCGGCTGGACAAGCTCGGCGCCGAGGCCTTCACCATGCCCTCGGCCAAGTTCGACCAGTTCCTGGTCGACGAGACCGCCCGGGCGCAGCAGGTGGTGAAGGCGGCCGGGATCAAGGTGGATTGAACGCTACTCGTAGACCACCAGCGGCCCGCAGTTCTCGTCGGTGACGAAAAAGGCGATCAGCTTCGCGCTGCGCGACGGGTCCGGGTTCTCGGCGAACACGTGCAGCGTGCCGGGCGGCTCGAAAAAGCTCTGGCCGGCCTGGTAGTCCGCTGCCGGCGTGCCCTGCAGCTGCGAGCGGATGGTGCCTTCGGTCACGACCGCGGTGACCGAGCCCGGGTGCCGATGCGCCGGCGAGAAGGCCAGCGGCGGGAACTCCACGAGCACCGTCGTCTGGGACTTGCCGGGCACGTTGGGCAAGGGCTCGCAGGACAGCCGCTTCACGACGGTTGCGGGCCGTGCCGCGGCGCCGGCCGGCGCGGGGGCCGAGGCGAACATCGGCCGGCCGAGGCTGCTGCAGAGATCGTCGAACCACTGCACGGCCGAGCGCGGCGCGGCGGGCGCGAGCAGCAGCCATCCGGCGGCGAGGCCGAGCGTGGCGAGCGCGGCGGCGCGGCGCGGCGCCATGAACAGCGCGCTCATCGCAGGACCTCCGCCGGCCAGCGCAGCGCCGAATGCCAGCCGAGCTCGCGCCGAGCCTTGTCGCTGCTGACCTCGGGGCCGTCCTCGGCGATGTTGTAGATGCCGCGGGCGTCGCGTTGAACGGCCAGCAGGGCCGCCCATGCCGCCGCTTCGACGTGGACCGGACTGGCGCCCCGAGGCGTGGGCGTCGAGGTGCCCGGGCCGTAGAACCGGCCGTAGCGCAGCACCGTCCCGGCCACGCCATGCGTCCCGAGCGTCAGCGCTTCCAGGGCCGCCACGGCGCGAACGGTGATGCCGTGCGGGTCCGCGGCGGTGATGTCCAGCGGCTGCTCCTCGCGCCACGGCTTCGGGCCGGGCGCATACGCCCAGGCGAGGCTCTGTGCGATCAGGCGGCCGCAGCCCGCGGCCAGCGCCGCGGCGACGAGGTTGCGCGTGCCTTCGCTGCGCACCCGCGCGTTGCGCACCACCGCCTCGGCCATTCGCGCCGGGTCCAGGTCGCGCGGAAGGTCGGTGAGCTGATGGATGACGATGCCGGGAGCGATCCGCTTCACGGCCGATGCCAGGGCCGGCGCGTCGAAGACGTCGACCACCACCGGCCTCACCTCCTGCGCCTCCAGGGCCTCGGCCCGTTCGGGGCGGCGCGTCGTGCCGTACACCGTGTAGCCGGCGTCCACCAGCAGGGGGGCCAGCACCGACCCGATGGCGCCCGTGGCGCCGGCCAGGAATATCTTCATCTTGCGGAGCCTTTCCTCGATCTTCGGAGCCTTCAGCTTAGGTCTACGATGCACCAGCACAAAGATCCAAGAATCGCAGAAACGACTGGGCCATGATGGACGCACATTCCCTCCGCGCCGAGCTGCTCCGGCTGGACCGGCGGCAAGCGGCACCGCTGTACCGGCAGATCTGCCAGCGCCTGCGCCATGCCATCGAGCAGGGCCTGCTGCAGCCGGGCGAACGACTTGCGTCGGCGCGCACCCTGGCCGGCGAGCTGGGCGTGGCGCGCGGCACGGTCGAGCTCGCCTATGGCCAGCTGGCCGGCGAGGGCTACCTGCTCGCGCGCGGGCAGGCCGGCACGGTGGTGTCTCCGCAGCTGCCGCGCTCCGCACGGCCGCAACGCCCCGCGCGCGCGGGCGCACCGGTGCCGCGCGAGTTGCCGCTGGTGCCGGTCTCGGCGCCTCCGCCCTTTCAGCTGGGCATTCCTGCGCTGGACGCCTTTCCGCGCAAGCTGTGGGCACGGCTGGCGGCACGCAGGATCCGCGCGACCACCATCGCCGACATGAACTACGGCGACCCCGTGGGCCATGCGCCGTTGCGCGAGGCCCTCGCGACCTACCTGCTGGTGTCGCGCGGCGTGACCTGCAGCCCGGCGCAGGTGTTCGTCACCGCGGGGCACCGCGCGAGCCTGGCGCTGGTCTCGCGCGTGCTGCTCGCCCCGCAGGAGCGCGTCTGGATCGAGGACCCGGGCTTTCCGCCGACGAGCGAAGTGCTGCAGAGTGCCGGCCTGCGCGTGGTTCCGGTGCCGGTCGACGCGCAGGGCCTGCGCGTTGCCGTGGGCCGGCGCCGCGCAGCCGATGCGAGGCTGGCGGTGGTCACGCCCTCGCACCAGGCGCCGCTGGGCCATTCGATGAGCATGCCGCGCCGCCTCGAGCTGCTCGCCTGGGCGCAGGCCGCGAAAGCGTGGATCGTCGAGGACGACTACGACGGCGAGTACCGCTATGCGGGCCACCCACTGCCGGCGCTGAAGAGCCTGGACCGGCAGGACCGGGTGCTCTATGCCGGCACCTTCTCGAAGGTGCTCCACCCGGGGCTGGCCCTGGCCTACCTGGTCGTGCCCGAGCCGCTGGTCGAGCGCTTCGCGCGGGCCGCCCGCATGGGGTCCAACGGCTGTTCGACGCTCGGCCAGGCGATCGTCAGCGACTTCCTTCGGGAGGGCCACTTCGCCCGCCACGTCAAGAAGATGCGGCTGCTCTACGCGCGCCGGCGGACGATGCTGGCCGCGCAGCTGCAGCGCGCCTTCGGCGAGGCGGTGCACATCGAGCTTCGCAGCGGCGGCATGCACCTGATCGCCGGCTTCGAAGGGCTGGGCAGCGACACCGCCTTGAGCCTGCGCGCACAGGAGGCCGGCCTCAACTGCCGGGCCCTGTCGGAGCGCTATGCGGGCAAGCCCGCCCTCGACGGCTTGCTCATGGGCTTCGCCAACATCGTCTCGGAGGCCGAGGCCGGGCGCCTGGTGGAGAGGCTGCGCCGCGCGCTCCTCATGGGCTGAGCCGCGCTCACCGGGCCGGAATCTGCAGCGGGCCACCGCGCTTCGCGGCGTCGAGCACGATCTGCGTGGTGAAGCTCCTGACGTTCGCGTCGTGCAACAGGCAGGCATTGCAGAACGCGTCGTAGGCAGCGAGATCCGCCACGATGACCACCAGCACGTAGTCGACGCTGCCCGCGACACCGTAGCACTGCTGGACTTCGCCGCGGCGGGTCACCTTGTCGCGGAACGCCTGCGTCGCTTGCGCCGATTCATCGACAAGATCGACATGCACGATCGCGGTCAGGCCCAGGCCGAGTTTCGCGCAGTCGAGCGACGCCGTCTCGGCCACGACGACGCCGCCCTCGCGCAGGCGCTTCAGCCGCCGCTGCACCGCGGCGGCCGACAAGCCGACCTGGGCGCCGATCCGCTCGCTCGGCACGCGCGTGTCGTGCTGGTAGAGGGCGAGGATCTGGCGATCGAGCGTGTCGAGGTTCATGGTGTCGGTCGGCCGCATCGGCGGCACTCAAGATGCGGCGTGGCCGCGAAAGCGGGGGTCGAATCGAGGCCGAAAGCACCGGCCGCTTGTGCACACTCCCTGCATGCCGATTATCGAGACCCCCCACCGGCTCTCGCTCGCCAACATCGAGCGCGCAGCCACGCTGATCGACCCGGTGTTCCGCGACAGCCCGCAGTTCGAGTGCGAACCGCTGTCGCAAGCGCTGGGTGCGTCGCTCCTCCTGAAGGTCGAGACGCTGAATCCGCTGCGCTCGTTCAAGGGCCGCGGCGCCGACTTCTTCATGCACGAGAACGCCGCCCGCCTGCGCGGCCGAACCCTGGTGTGCGCGACCGCAGGCAACTGGGGCCAGGCCATGGCCTATGTGTGTCGCGCGCGGCAATGGCCGCTCGTCGTCTTCAGCGCAACGACCGCCAACGCGCTCAAGGTCGAGCGCATGCGCGCGATGGGCGCCGAGGTGCGCTTGCACAGCGACGATTTCGACGCGGCCAAGGACGAGGCCCGACGCTTCTGCGAGCGCACCGGCGCTGCGTTCGTCGAGGACGGCCAGGAGGCGAGCATCGCCGAGGGCGCCGGGACGATCGGGCGCGAATTGCTGCGCCGGCACCGCTTCGACACCGTGCTCCTGCCGCTGGGCAACGGCGCACTGGCCACCGGCGCAGGCCGCTGGATCAAGTCCCATGCGCCGGGAGTCCGCGTGGTCGGCATCTGTGCCGAAGGCGCCGACGCGATGGCGGCCTCATGGCAGCAGGGTCGCGCGGTCGAACGCGAGGCCGTGCGCACCATCGCGGACGGCATCGCGGTGCGTTGCCCTGTGCCCGCGGCGGTGGCCGACATGCAAGGCACCCTCGACGAAGTGCTGCTGGTGGGCGATGCGGCCATCGAGCGTGCGATGCGCCTCGTTTTTTCCACTTCCGGGCTGGTGATCGAGCCGGCCGGCGTCGTCGGCGTCGCTGCGGTGCTGGAGCACCCGATCCTTCGTTCCGGGCGCCTTGCCACGGTGCTGTGTGGCAGCAATCTCACGCGGGAGCAGGTGGCTCGCTGGCTCGACGGAGGAGACTTCCGATGATCGATCACGTTTCGCTCGGCACGAACCGCTATCCCGAGGCGGTGGCTTTCTACCAGCGCGTGCTGGCGCCGCTGGGATTGACCCTGTTGCGGGATACCGGTGCCGAAGCATCGTTCGGCATTCCCTCGCACTGGTCGTTCTTTCTCTATCCCGTTCCGGCGGAGGAAAGCGTCACGGCACGGGGCACCCACTTCGCGTTCGGTGCGGCCTCGCGCGCCGATGTGGCGGCAGTCCATGAAGCGGCGATGGCCGCGTCGGCCAAGGACGTGTTCACGCCGCGCGAGCGGCCCGACATCAGCCCGACCTACTTCGGCGCGATCTTCCTGGACCTCGACGGCCACCGGATCGAGGTGCTGACGAACGCAAGCTGACCTGGCACCGCCGCGTGCCCCATGGCGCGCGGCACGCGTTGTGGACTAAGCTGCGCGCTGCCATGCTCCAAGCCCTCTTGCTCCTGCTGCATCTGCTCGCCGCCGCCTTTTGGGTGGGCGGCATGGCCGTCATGCACTTCGCCGTTCGTCCTTCCGCCGTCGCGGTGCTCGATCCGCCGCTGCGGCTGCCGCTGATGGCGCAGTCGCTGTCGCGCTTCTTCGTCGGTGTCTCCATCGCCATCGTCGTGCTGCTGGCCAGCGGACTCGGCATGGTCTGGCTGGCGGGCGGCTTCGCCCGCGTGCATTGGAGCGTGCATGCCATGCTCGCCATCGGGCTGGTGATGATGGCGGTGTTCCTCCACATCCGCTTTTCGCCTTTTCCACGCCTGCTGCGCGGCGTTGCCGCCCGCGAGTGGCCGGTGGCCGCGGGCCAGCTCGACACGATCCGCCGGCTGGTGGAGCTGAACCTCGCGTTGGGCGTGGCGGTGTTCGGGCTCGCGATCGTGGGGCGGGTGTTGTGAGCTTCAGATCGGCATGACCAGCTCGTAGCTGGTGCTGCGCCCGCCGGACTCGGACTTCTTCAACACCCCGCGTGCCACCAGGTCGCCGATGTCGCGCAAGGCCGTGTCGGCGGAGCACTTGGCGATGGCGGCCCACTTGCTGCTCGTGAGCTTGCCTTCGAAGCCTTCCAGCAGGCGGTTGAGCAGCTTGATCTGCCGCTCGTTGAGCGGCAGCTCCGCCCAGCGCTGCCAAACGCGTGACCTGGCCAGCACCGCGGACAGCGAAGCATTCGCGCCTTCGACGGCGCGCAGGAGACAGCCCAGGAACCAGGCGAGCCAGGGCGTGACGTCCATCGACCCCTTCTGCGTGCGCTCCAGCATGTCGTAGTAGTCCTTGCGCTCGCGCTGGATCTGGGCCGAGAGGCTGTAGAAACGCTGCGCCGAGCGGTCCGCGCGGGCCAGGGCCATGTCGCCGACGGCACGTGCGATACGGCCGTTGCCGTCGTCGAAAGGATGCAAGGTGACGAACCAGAGGTGCGCCAGGCCTGCGTGCACCAGCCGGTCGCCTTCCGTGGATTGCTCGAACCACTCGAGAAAGCGGGCCATCTCGGCCTCGAGCCGAGGTGCGGGCGGCGCCTCGAAGTGCACCTTCCGCCTGCCGATGGGGCCGGAAACGACCTGCATCGCTCCGCTCGCATCGTCACGCCAGGTGCCGGTGCGGATGGGCGCCAGCCCGCTGTAGCCGGTCGGAAAGAGCGCGGCATGCCAGCCGAACAGCCGCTCGCGCGTGAGCGGCTGCGCATGCGCGCCGGTGGCGTCCAGCACCATGTCAGATGTAGAGGCCTTCGACGCTTTCTCCGCGATTCATGCGGAGATTGTGCAGCCATTCGCCGCACACGGATGACTATTCACCGCAACCGATGCGGCGAACAGGGGCTCTATTCGCCGCAATGCAAGGCCGGGTGCGTCTAGATCACGCCCGCATCGCGCAGCGCCGCGCGTTGCCGTGCGTCGAGTCCCATCTCGGCCAGCACCTCGTCCGTGTGCTGCCCGAGCGCCGGCGGTGCGTGCCGCAGCACCGGTGGCGTGCCCTGCAGGCGCAGCGGGCTGGCGACACCCACGATCTGTGCGATGCCGTCGCCGGCCTGGCGCGGCATCGTCACCGCGAGGCCGCGCGCCTTGACCTGCTCGTCCTCGAAGGCCTGCGCGATGTTGTTGATCGGGCCGCAGGGCACGGCCTTGTCTTCCAGCAGCGCGATCCACTCGGCGGTGGTCCTGGTGCGCGTGACGGTCTCCATCATCGGGATCAGCACCTCGCGGTGCCGCACGCGCAGGGTGTTGGTGGCAAAGCGCGGGTCGCTCGCCCATTCGGCCTGGCGGGCCGCCTCGCAAAAGCGCGTGAACTGGCCGTTGTTGCCGATGGCCAGCAGCATCGCGCCGTCCTTGGTGTGGAAGTCCTGGTAGGGGGCCAGGCTCGGATGGCTGTTGCCCTGGCGCTGGGGCGCAACGCCGGTGTTGAGGAAGGCGCTGGCCTGGTTGGCGAGGATGGCCATGCCGACGTCGAGCAGCGCCATGTCGATGTGCTGGCCCTCGCCGGTGCGGTGCCGCACCTCGATGGCCGCCAGGATCGCCGTGGCCGCATAGACGCCGGTGAAGAGGTCGGTGAGCGCCACGCCCACCCGCAGCGGACCGCCGCCGGGCGCGTCGTCGGGGCGCCCGGTGATGCTCATCATGCCGCTGGTGGCCTGGATCATCAGGTCGTAGCCGGCGCGCGAGGCATGTGGGCCGTCATGGCCGAAGCCGGTCACGCTGCAATAGACCAGGCGCGGATTGATGGCGCGCAGGCTCTCGTAGTCCAACCCGTACTGCCGGAGGCCGCCGGTCTTGAAGTTCTCGACCACGATGTCGGCCTGCGCGGCCATCTTCTTGAGGAGCGCCTGCCCTTCCCCTGTCGCCATGTCGATGGTGACGGAGCGCTTGTTGCGGTTGCAGGAAGTGAAGTAGGTGGCCTGGTCGGTGTCGCGGCCCTCGGCGTCCTTCAGGAAGGGCGGGCCCCAGGTGCGCGTGTCGTCGCCGACGCCGGGGCGCTCGATTTTGACCACGTCGGCACCCAGGTCCGCGAGGATCTGGGTGCACCACGGGCCCGCGAGCACCCGCGAAAGATCGAGAACCTTGATGCCGTCGAGTGCTGCCGCCATGTCAGTTGGCAAAGGCCGCGATGCCGGTCTGCGCGCGACCCAGGATCAGCGCATGGACGTCGTGCGTGCCCTCGTAGGTGTTGACCACCTCGAGATTCACCAGGTGCCGCGCCACGCCGAACTCGTCGCTGATGCCGTTGCCGCCCATCATGTCGCGGGCCAGTCGGGCAATGTCCAGCGCCTTGCCGCAGGAGTTGCGCTTGAGCAGGGAGGTGACCTCGACGGAAGCGGTGCCCTCGTCCTTCATGCGGCCCAGGCGCAGGCAGCCCTGCAGGCCCAGCGTGATCTCGGTCTGCATGTCGGCCAGCTTCTTCTGGATCAGCTGGTTGGCGGCGAGCGGGCGGCCGAACTGCTTGCGGTCCAGCGTGTACTGGCGGGCGCGGTGCCAGCAGTCCTCGGCCGCGCCCAGCGCGCCCCAGGAGATGCCGTAGCGCGCGCTGTTGAGGCAGGTGAAGGGGCCCTTGAGGCCGCGCACTTCGGGGAAGGCGTTCTCTTCGGGGCAGAACACGTTGTCCATGACGATTTCGCCGGTGATGCTGGCGCGCAGGCCGACCTTGCCGTGGATCTCGGGGGCCGACAGGCCCTTCATGCCCTTTTCGAGCACGAAGCCGCGGATCGGGCCGACGGCGCCGGCCTCGCTCACTTCCTTGGCCCAGACCACGAAGACGTCGGCGATCGGGCTGTTGCTGATCCACATCTTGGCGCCGGTGAGCGCGTAGCCGCCCGGCACCTTCTTGGCGCGGGTGACCATGCTGCCGGGGTCGGAGCCGTGGTCCGGCTCGGTCAGGCCGAAGCAGCCGATCCATTCGCCGGTGGCCAGCTTGGGCAGGTACTTCTGCTTCTGCGCCTCGGTGCCGAATTCGTTGATCGGCACCATCACCAGCGAGCTCTGCACGCTCGCCATCGAACGGTAGCCGGAGTCGACGCGCTCGACTTCGCGCGCGATCAGGCCATAGCAGACGTAGTTCAGCGCGGGGCCGCCGTACTGCTCGGGGATGGTCGGGCCGAGCAGGCCGAGCTCGCCCATCTCGCGGAAGATCTTCGGGTCGGTCTTGCCGGTGCGGAAGCCTTCGAGCACGCGCGGTGCGAGCTGGCCCTGGCAGTAGGCGTTGGCGGCGTCGCGCACCTGGCGCTCTTCGCTGGTGAGCTGCTGGTCGAGCAGGAGGGGGTCGTCCCAATGGAATGCGGCGTGGGCCATGTGCGTCTCCGGTGTAGGTGGCGGGGGTCTGATGCGATCCTAAGCGTCCGACCCTCTGAGCGCAAACGAAGATTCGGCACCCAGTTATGCGCTTTGCTCACTTCATCGCACAATGGCCGATCGAGCCTCATTGGCAGACGGCTTCGATCAACTATGTAGCACCCGCATACCATGCGCCGAAGACTCCCTTCCACCCAGGCCCTGATCTGCTTCGAGGCCGCTGCCCGGCACGAAAGCTACACGCGCGCCGCGCAGGAACTCGCGCTGACGCAGAGCGCGGTGTCGCGCCAGATCACGGCCCTGGAGGACTTTCTCGGCATGGCGCTGTTCCGCCGCACCCGCCACGGCGTGGCGCTGACGCCGGCCGGCGCCGACTACGCGCGGCAGACCGCGCGCCAGCTCGACAGCATGGAGCGCGACACGCTCGATGCCATGGCGCGCCAGGGCCTGGGCGGCGCGCTGCAGCTGGCGGCGGTCCCGACCTTCGCCACCCGCTGGCTGATCCCACGGCTGCCGGACTTCGCCGCGAAGCACGCCGACATCACCGTCCACATCGAGACGCGCACGCGCCCTTTTCTCTTCAACGACACGCCTTTCGACGCGGCCCTGTATGCCGGCACGCCCGCGCAGGCCGCCAACTGGGCCGGCACGCACTCGGTGCTGCTGCTGCACGAGGATGTGATGCCGGTATGCAGCCCGGCCTTGCTGGGCGCCAAGGCGCAGCTGTCGCCGGCCGCGATCGCGCGGATGCCGCTGCTGCAGCAGAGCACCCGTCCCGACGGCTGGCACCAGTGGTTCGACGCCCAGAAGGTGGATGCGCCGCGCGCGCGCACCGGTCCGCGCTACGAGCTGTTCTCGATGATCGCGGTCGCGGCCGCGCACGGCCTGGGGGTCGCGCTGATGCCGCGCATGCTGATCGAGCCCGAGCTCGCGCGCGGCGAGCTGGTCGTGGCTTGCGACCGTCCGCTGCGCGCGGAGCGAGGGTATTTCCTGGTCACGCCGGCCAGTGCGGACGAGCGGCCCGCGCTCGCGGCCTTTCGCGACTGGCTCTCGGCACAGGCCGCGGCCGAGGCCAACTCGGCCGACCGCCGCTGAATCGGCTGGTCTCCGGCAGTGCTTGGGTTTAGCATCGGCCCCGTGCATCGGAGTCCGCTGGCTCGCGGGGCGAATCGCCGCCCCCGGCCGTCAACACGATGGAGAAGCGCCATGCCTACCTATCAGTACCGCTGCCAGAAGTGCGGCGAGGTGTTCGAACACGCCGAGCACATCGCCGAGCATGAGACGGTGCAGCTGCGCTGCCCCAAGTGCGGCAGCGACTCGGTCGAGCACAAGCCGACGCAGTTCTTCGCGAAGACCTCCAAGAAAAGCTGAGCCGCGCGGCGCCACGGCGCCTGCCCTTGTGCGCCGCGGCAAAGGCGCGCGCCTCGTGCTGCCACGGAACCGTCGCTGGCATCCGGCGCGCCAGTCTTCTATGCTCTGGGTCTTGCCGTGCGGCGCGGCAACAGCGTTTGTCGTCAGTCATTCTTTTCAGAGGAGCGAACATGTCACTGCGCATCAACGACGAAGCCCCCAACTTCAAGGCCAAGACCACCCAGGGGGAGATCGACTTTCACCAATGGATCGGCGACCAGTGGGCCATCCTGTTCTCCCACCCCAAGGACTTCACGCCGGTATGCACCACCGAGCTGGGCTACATGGCGAAGATCGAGCCCGAGTTCACCAAGCGCAACGCCAAGCTGATCGGCCTGAGCATCGACCCGGTGGATGCCCATGACCGCTGGTGCGACGACATCGAGGAAACGCAGGGCCACCGGCCCACCTATCCGATGATCGGCGACACCGACCTCGCGGTGGCCAAGCTCTACAACATGCTGCCGGCCGAGGAGCCGGGCACCTCGGAGGGCCGCACCGCCGCCACCAACGCGACCGTGCGCTCGGTCTTCGTCATCGGCCCGGACAAGAAGATCAAGCTGATGCTGACCTACCCGATGACCACCGGCCGCAACTTCGACGAGATCCTGCGCGTGCTCGACTCCATGCAGCTGACCGCCAAGCACAAGGTCGCCACGCCGGTGAACTGGAAGCATGGCGAGGACGTGATCATCGCCGGCTCGGTCTCCGACGACGATGCCAAGAAGCTCTTCCCCGGCGGCTGGGAAGCGCCCAGGCCCTACCTGCGCGTGGTGAAGCAACCCGGCTGATCCCGGCGGGCCGCATGGTCTTCGAGCAGGTCGCGACCGGCGGCTGCCAGTCGTACCTGGTCGGCTGCGAGCAGAGCTGCGGCGCCGCGCTGATCGACCCGGAGCTCAGCCAGATCGACCACTACCTGGGCCTGGCGGCACGCCACGGCGTGCGCATCCGCTACCTGATCGATACCCACACGCACGCGGACCACTTCTCCGCAACGCGCGAACTGGCGCGCCAGCTCAAGGTGCCGGTGGTGATGCACCGCGCCAGCCCGGCGCCCTTCGTCGAGCTCCGGCTGGCCGATGGCGAGATGCTGGTGCTGGGCAAGCTCAGGCTCTCGGTGCTGCACACGCCCGGCCACACGGCCGATTCGATGTGCCTGCAGGTGGAAGACCGCCTGTTCACCGGCGACACGCTGCTGATCGGCGCCACCGGCCGCACCGACCTGCCCAGCGGCGACCCCGAGGCGCTCTACGACAGCCTGTTCAACCGCGTGCTGCGGCTGGACCCGGCGCTCAAGGTCTGCCCGGCGCACGACTACAAGGGGCGCACGCACTCGACCATCGGCGACGAGCTGGCGACCAACCCGCGCCTGCAGAAGCGCGAGCGCGCCGAGTTCGTCGAGATGATGCGGGGCCTCAACCTCACCATGCCCACCCATGTGACCGAGGCGCTGCGCACCAACATGAGCGGCGGCAAGACGGTGGCGCGCCTGCTGGCCGAGGCGGGGGCGACGGTGCCCTTCATGTCGCTGGCCGAGCTCAAGGCGCGCGTGGAGGCGGGCGAGGACGACCTGATCGTGCTCGACGTTCGCGAGCGCGACGCCTACGAGGCCGGCCATGTGCCGGGCGCGCGCCTGCTGCCGCGCGGCCAGCTCGAGTTGCGCGTCAACCAGGACCTGCCCGATCCGACGCGGCGCATCCTGAGCTGCTGTGAGCTGGGCTACATCTCGACGCTGGCGGCGGCGACGCTGCGCGACATGGGTTTCCTGCACGCGGTCGCGCTCGACGGCGGCATGAAGGCGTGGCGCGAGGCGGGCTACCCCGTGAAGACCGGCAAGGAACCCTGACCGGGCCGCCGATCGCCGACCGGGCGGCGCGCGCTCCCGAGAAGGACGAGAGATCAAAGACATGGCCCGACTTTCCCCCGACGAGATCGCCCACTACCAGCGCGAAGGCTGGGTCATCCCCGCGTTCCGCCTGTCGCCGCGCCGCGTGGCGCAGATGCACGATGCGCTCAACGAGCTCATTCACCGCAACCCCGGCGTGCGGCCCGAGAAGCTGGTCTCGGCCCACATCGAGGGCGACAACGGCGAGGGTGTGCGCGGCAGCCGGGAGTTCCTCGACCTGGCGATGGACCCCGAAATCGTCGAGCTGGTCTCGGGCGTGATCGGCGAGGACGTGATCCTCTGGGGCTGCCATGTGTTCTGCAAGCCGGCGAGCGAAGGCTTCGAGACGCCGTGGCACCAGGACGGCCACTACTGGCCGATCCGCCCGCTGGCCACTTGCACCGTGTGGGTGGCGCTGGAGCCGTCGACGCGCGCCAACGGCTGCCTGCGCGTGATCCCGCGTTCGCACCGCGGCGGCGTGCTGCATCCGCACCTGCACGAGGAGCGCGAGGACCTGACGCTCAACCAGCGCATGGCCGCAGGCAGCTTCGACGAAGCCGAGGCGGTGGACCTGGAGCTGCAGCCCGGCCAGATGTCGCTGCACGACGTCTACATGATCCACGGCGCCCGCGCCAACACCTCGAAGCAGCGGCGCACCGGGGTCGCGCTGCGCTACATGCCATCGACCTCGGTGTTCGAGCGCGACCTCCGGCCGGCCGACGGCAAGACCGGCGTGGCGGTGAACTTCGCGCAGCGGCCGCTGTGGTTGCTCAGGGGCGTGGACCGGAGCGGGCGCAACGATTTCGAGGTGGGCCACCGCCGGCACCGCGCCGGCTGACGGCGCCTCGGGCCACGGCGAAGACGCCCGTGCTACGGTCGGCGGCATGCGATTCGACCTGACCGACCTGCGCCTCTTCGTCAACGTGGTGCAGGCCGGCACGATCACCGGCGGCGCGGAGCGCACGCACATGACGCTGGCCTCCGCGAGCGAGCGGGTGCGCGGCATGGAGGCCGACCTCGGCGTCGCGCTGCTGCTGCGCGACCCGCGGGGCGTGCAGCCCACCGAGGCCGGCCGCACCCTGCTGCATCACGCGCGCGCGGTGCTGCTGCAGATGGAGCAGATGCAAAGCGAGCTGGCCGAGTACGGCGCGGGCCTCAAGGGCCATGTGCGCCTGCTGTGCAACACGTCGGCCCTCACCGAACACCTGTACGAGGCCCTGAGCGGCTTCCTGGTGCGGCATCCGCACATCTCGGTGGACCTGGAGGAGCGCGCGAGCCACGAGATCGCGGACGCGCTGCGCAACGAGCTCGGCGACCTCGGCATCGTCTCGGACGCGGTGGATCTGGCCGGGCTGGAGGCCTTCACCTTTCGGCAGGACCACCTGGTGTTGGTGGTGCCGGGGCACGACGCGCTGGCCAAGCGGCGAGGCGCCGCGCTGCGCGAGGTGCTGGACCGTGAGTTCGTCGGCCTCGGCGGCGCGGCGCCCCTGCAGGAACTGGTGTCGCGCAACGCCCTGCGGCTGGGCCGGCGGATCGCCTACCGCGTGCGGGTGCGCAGCCTGGAAGCGGTGTGCCACATGGTCGAGCAAGGGGTGGGCGTGGGCGTGGTGCCGCAGGCGGTGGCCGAACGCTGCGCGAAGTCGATGGCGATCGCGTCTATCGCGCTGACCGATCCCTGGGCGGCGCGCAACCTGGCGGTCTGCGTGCGCCGCAGCGATGCGCTGCCCGCCAATGCGCAGCTGCTGCTGCGCCACCTGCTGGGCAGCCGCTGAGCGGTTGCGGCCTCAGGCGAGGGCTGCCATGCCGCTTGTCCGCGCGCTCGCGTCGGCCGGGGTGCTTTCCTCGCCGGCCAGGACCGCCGACGCATGGATCTTGTCGTGCTGGTGCAGCCATGGGATGGTTTCGTCCTTGCGCAGCATGGCCAGCTCGCGCTCGTAGAAACTCATCAGCTCGGTGCCGGTGCTATGCGAAAGATACAGGCGCATGTCGTGCTCGGCGATGCCCAGGTAGCCGTCCAGCACCAGTTCCACATGCAGGTGGTGCAGGCCGCTGGCGCGCAGGTTCATGCCGGAGAGGTAGAGGGCTTCGGCCGTCATGGCGGTGGACATGGCCAGGGTGCCGCGGGTGCGCAGAAGGGCCTCGGCCTGGGTGATGCGGGCGATGAAGCCGGCGAGGTTGTGGCCGCGATAGCGTGGATGCACCCAGCCCGCGCCGATGTAACCGAAGAGCGCGTGGGGTTGGAGCTTCGGGCCCGTTTCCGGCAGCCAGCCTTCCTTCTGCTTGCAGCGGTAGAGCGCCCCCTCGTTGTAGGCCTCCCCGACGCGACGGACGGCGCTGCCGTTCTGCATGGTGCGGAAGCCGCTCAGGGCCACGGGCGCGTTGCCGTCGTCGAAGCAGACCCAGAAGTTGTAGGGATTGGCATCCTTGGGGTCTTCGATCACGAATGGCAACTGAACGTAGCCCGTTCCAGTGGCAGCCTCGTAGGTCTTCAGCAGCACCGAGAGATCGTCACCGAAACTGACGTTCAGCCCGGATTCCTCCAGCTGCTGAACGAGTTGATCCTTGTATTCGGTGATCTCGGAGAGTTGCATGACGATGTCCTTGAGAGTGATGACGGGGTGCCGAGGGGCCTGCCAGGCCTTCCACGAGCTGCTGTAAGACAATTTCCGACAACGGATTGCGCATTACTCCACTTGCGCAGACATGATGCAAGTTGTACGTGACGGTCGTCCAAAAAGTAGTTGGCCGGAGAACACGAAGTGTTACGTTAAGTAATCACCTTTTCATTTGCAACGAGTTCGTGGTAATGCTTTTGTTTAAGCCCAGAAGCAGCGCTCGGCAGAATCTTTCCTCGCCGCTCGGAGGCCGGAAGACGGATGAGGTGGACGAACTTCATGCCGTTCCCTGCGCGAGCCGGCTGAAACCTGCATCGCCCCACATCGAGACATGATGCGTCTTCGAAGCGCCGGCTGTGTAAGCCAAAGCTATACAGAGTCGCCGCCGCTATAGGCCGTATGGGGGAAGACGCCCTTGCGCCGGGCCGCCATCATCGGTAATTGCCCGCAGAAATCGACGAAATCGTTGGTCAAGTGCGCCTGCGAAGGCATGCGCCGAACTACAGTGGGGCACCCAAGGGAATCATGACCAGAGCGAAATTGCGAATCACGGGGCCCCACTCGAGCCCTTATGTGCTGGGCGAGCCGATGTACCTGTACGACGGGTCGCTTCACATCGCGACCCTGGACCCGGTTCCCGTGAATCGCGAAGGCACCGAAGTTCACATCGAGCACTTCACGCCGACCCCCATCGTCACGCAGCAAAAGCTGGAGATCAGCAAGCTGGCGCTGGTGGAAATGGTGTATTTCATCGCCGAGAACTTCACCTCGGTGCAGGCCATCAGCCTGTCGCTGAGCCGCCAGGTCGAAGGCTACGGCGACGGCATGCGGCTCGCCGGCGCCCGTTCGGCCTTCCTGCAGAGCCTGGGGGCCAGCCACATCGTGATCGCGCCCAAGCCCAACGCCGAGCACATGGGCCACTTCATCGTCAGCGGGCTGTGGGAGTACAACCCCGTGAACCTCGAGGCGCTCGCCTCGGTGCTGCGGCACGAGCGCGACACGTACTACGGCGGGCGGGCTGCGACGGCCGAGGTCACGCGCCGTCCGGGCCTGGGCGCATGGGTGCGGCGCCTCATGCCCAAGTCAGCGCAACGCACCGGCACCGACGACGGCGAGCGCTGAGGCTGCACAAGAGCCCGGTCCATCCAGATGCCGGGCGGCGGCAAATGCCTGTAGGTTAGCCCTTGCTTCGCTTGCATGCGGCGCAACTGCGCGCGCGCAGGTCGTCCCTGTCTTCTGCCGCCCTTCAGCGGCTCGCACCCGCCGCCACGGCGCGCAGCCGGCCGCGCTCGCTGGCCAGCGACCAGCCGAACACGCCCAGGCCCGCCAGCGCCAGCAGGGCGCCGACCCAGCCGGTCGAGGTCCAGCCCAGGCCCGCGGTGATGGCGACGCCGCCCAGCCAGGCCCCGAGCGCGTTCGCCATGTTGAAAGCCGAATGGTTGAGGGCTGCGGCCAGCGTCTGTGCGTCGCCGGCGACGTCCATCAAGCGGATCTGCAGCGCCGGCCCGATGGCGACGATGGTGCCGATCAGGAACACGTTGAGCGCGGCCGTCGCCACATGGTGGGCCGCGAAGGAGAAGGTGGTGAGCACCAGCGCGGCCCAGACCAGCAGGCCGCCGATGGTGGGCATCAGCGCCTTGTCCGCCAGGCGCGAGCCGACCAGGTTGCCGCCCACCATGCCGCAGCCGAAGAGCGCGAGCACCAGCGGCACGCCGCCCAGCGGCAGGCCCGCCACCTCGGTCAGCGTGGGCTTGATGTAGCTGAAGACCGCGAACATCCCGCCGAAGCCGATCGCACCGATGCCCAGGGTCAGCCAGACCTGCTTGCGGCCGAGCGCGCCCAGCTCGCGCAGCGGGCCGGCGCCCGAGGGTGCGGCCAGGTCCGGCAGGTCGCGCCGCAGCATCGCCATCGCGAGGACGGCGATCAGGCCGACGAAGACGAAGGCGGCACGCCAGCCGAAATGCTGGCCGAGCCAGGCCGCGATGGGCACGCCGACCAGCGTAGCGCCGGTGAGTCCCAGCATCACCAGCCCCACCGCGCGCGCACGCCGGTCCGGCGGCGCCAGCGCCGCCGCCACCAGCGCCGCCACGCCGAAGTAGGTGCCGTGCGGCAGGCCGCTGGCGAAGCGCAGCAGGTTCAACGAGAGGTAGCCGGGCGCCATCGCGCTGGCGAAGTTGCCGGCGGCGAACACGGCCATCAGCGCGATGAGCAAGGCGCGCCGGGCCCAGCCGGCGGCCAGCACCGCGAGCACCGGTGCGCCGATCACCACGCCCAGCGCATAGGCGCTGATCACGTGGCCGGCCTGCGGAATGGTGGTGCCGATGTCGCGCGCGACCTCGGGCAGCAGGCCCATGATGACGAACTCGCCGGTGCCGATGGCGAAGCCCCCCACGCCGAGCGCCAGCATCGCGCGCGCAAAGCCGGGGGTGGTTTCGGAAACAGGCAGGGAAGGTGCGGACATGGGCGGCGGGATGGCGGGTTAGGTAATAACCCTAGACCCGCGCGACCTTAGCACGCCCCCTCCGTTCTTGCTGCGCTGCGGCAATTTCAGCCGCGGAGCTCAGCTCCGTGCGTCGTGCGACGCGCGCCGCCGCGCCGCGAAGTCCACGTACCAATCCAGGCTGCCAGGGTTGGCCATCGCCTCGCGGTTCACCACCTTCTCGATCGGCTGGCCCAGCAGCAGCTTCTTGATGGGCAGTTCCTGCTTCTTGCCCGAAAGGGTGCGCGGGATCTCGGCCACTTGGAAGATGTCGTTGGGCACGAAGCGCGGCGAGAGCCGGGTCTTGATCGCGCCCTCGATCTTCGCGCGCATCGCCGCATCGAGCGCGACGCCGGGCCGCAGCACGACGAACAGCGGCATGTAGCTCTCGCGGCCCAGGTACTCCAGGTCCACCACCATCGAGTCGAGCACCTCGGGCAGGCCCTCGACCGCGCTGTAGATCTCGCTGGTGCCCATGCGCAGGCCCTGGCGGTTGATGGTGGCGTCGCTGCGGCCGTAGATGATGCAGCCGCCGTCCTGGCCGATCAGAAGCCAGTCGCCGTGCCGCCACACGCCCGGGTAGGTGTCGAAATAGCTCGACAGATAGCGCGCGTTGCCTTGGTCGCCCCAGAAGTACAGCGGCATGGCCGGGATCGGCTTCGTGCACACCAGTTCGCCGACTTCGCCGATCACCGGTTCCCCCTGCTCGTTCCAGGCCTCGACCGCAGCGCCCAGGAAGCGGCACTGCATCTGCCCCGGCACCTCGGGCAGCTCGCGGTTGCCGCCGACGAAGGCGCCGCAGAAGTCGGTGCCGCCCGAGATGTTGTACCACCACACCTCGGGCGCGCCCGCCGCGCGCAGCTGCGCCGTGCCCCAGCGCTGCACCTCCTCGGACAGCGGCGAGCCGGTGCTGCCGAGCGCGCGCACCCGCGACAGATCGCCGCAGGCCTTGGCCTCGAGGCCGGCCTTCATGCAGTTGGAGAAATAGGCTGCACCGGCGCCGAAGAAAGTGACCTTGTGCCGTGCCACGAAGCGCCACAGCACGCCCCAGTCGGGCTTCTCCTTGCTGCCGGACGGATTGCCGTCGTAGATGCACACGGTCGTGCCGAAGGCCAGCCCCGAGAGCTGCGAGTTCCACATCACCCAGCCGGTCGAGCTGTACCAGTGGTAGCGCTCGCCGAAATTGTTGGCGCCGTAGCTCGGGCCCAGGTCGTGGTGCAGGCCGCAGGCGTACATCGTCAGCAAGATGCCGCCCTGCCCGTGCACGATGGGCTTGGGCAGGCCGGTGGTGCCGCTCGAGTAGACGATCCAGATCGGATGGTCGAAGGGCAGCCATTCGGGCTCGAAAGCCGCGGTCTCGCCGTCGTCGCGCGCCACCGCGTCGCTCCACGCGGCCTCGGCCGGAATCTGCTGCGCTGCGAAGGGCGTGCGAAGCAGCAGCAGCTTTTCGACGCTCGGCAGCGCGGCCCGCAGCTCCTGCACCACCGCGCTGCGGTCCAGCGCCTTGCCGCCGTAATGCACGCCGTCGGCCGCGATCAGCAGCCGCGGCTCGATCTGGCGGAAGCGGTCGACCACGGCGGCCGTGCCCATGTCGGGCGCGCACACGCTCCACACCGCACCGATGCTCGAGCAGGCGAGGAAGGCCACCATCGTCTCGGGCACGTTGGGCAGATAGGCAGCGACGCGATCGCCGCGCTGCACGCCGAGCGCACGCAGCGCGAGCGCGCAGGACGCGATCTGCCTGCGAAGCTCGGGCCAGGAGATCTCGCGCACCTCGCCCAGCTCGTTCTCGCTGACGATCGCCGGCATGCCGGCCGCATGCGCCGCATCGACATGGCGCAGCACCTCGTGCGCGTAGTTGACCTGCGTGCCGGGGAACCAGCGCGCACCGGGCATGCGCGCATCCGCCAGCGCGACCGTCGGCGGCGCGGGCGAGCGAATGCCGCTCCAGTCCCAGACGCTGCGCCAGAAGGCTTCGAGGTCGGTGACCGACCAGCGCCACAGCGCGTCGTAGGAGTCGAAGGCCAGGCCGCGCTGCTCGCGCAGCCAGTCCTGGTAGAGGCGGATCTGGGGGATGAAGGGTGTCGGGGTGGGTTTCACCGATGCAGCCTAACGCGCCTGCGGCTGTGGATTCAATGCGGGAAAGCACAGGGTTTGTACTGTTGTACAAGAACTTTGTACGATCGTTCAATACAGCGCATGGCCTCACGTGCGCCCCGCGCTGCCCCTCTTCGCCGATCACCGCAGCGCGCCGCAGGCGCGGCCGCAGCCGCCGAGGGCGCGCGGCCCGACCGCCGCCATGCGATCCTCCTGGCAGCCGAAAAGCTCTTCGCCCAGCACGGCTACCACGCCGTGACGATCCGCCAGATCGCCGACGAGGCGGGCGTGCCGCTGGCGCTGGTGGGCTACTACTACGGCCCCAAGCACGAGCTCTTCCACGCGATCTTCGAGCACTGGAGCCACACCATCGAGGAACGCCTCGCGGGCTTGCGCGCGGTGCCCGTCGACCCCGAGGACGCGCGCACGCTGCCGCGCATCATCGAGGCCTTCACCGCCCCCGTGCTCGCGCTGCGCGCCAGCGCCGAGGGCGAGTACTACGCGCTGCTCGTCGCGCGCGAGCTCTACCACGCGACCGAGGAGGCCGACCGCGTGCTGCGCGGCTACTTCGATCCGCTGGCGGAGGCCTACATCGACGCGCTGCATCTCGCGCTGCCGCATGCCACGCGCGCCCAGGCGGCCTGGGGCTACCAGTTCGCACTGGGCACGCTGCTGCACCACCTGAACGACAACCGCATCGAGCGGCTCTCGCGCGGCGAGAACCGGCGCAGCGACCCGGCCGTGGCGCCGATGCTGGTGAACTTCATCGTCGGCGGCCTGCGCGCGGCGCTGCCCCGCCCCCGGCCCGCACAGAAAAAGCCCATGACCAGGAGACAAAAGCCATGATGAATCGACGCACTCTGCTCGCGGCACTGGCCGCTTCCGGCGCGGCCGCGCTGCCCGCTCGGGCGCAGGCCGCCACCCGGATCGTGTTCGGCTACACCGCCGTGACCGATTTCGCCTCGGTCTTCGTGGCGGCCGAGGAGGGCTACTTCAAGAAGCGCGGGCTCGATGTCGAGCTCAAGTTCATCCCCCTCAACTCCACCATCCCGGCCGCGCTGCAGTCCGACTCGCTGCAGATCGGCGGACCCACGCCCTCGGTCTTCCTGCAGGCGGTCGACGGCGGGATGGACCTGGTGCTGGTGGCCGGCGGCGGGCTCACCTCCAAGACCATGACCGGCTTCGGGCTCGTGGCGCGCGCGGGCTCGGGCATCAAGGCCCCGCAGGACTGCATCGGCAGGAAGATCGGCGTGCCCGGCCTGGGCGCCTTCCTGCACGTGACCTTCCGGGCGTACCTCAAGGACCAGGGCGTGGACTACCGCAAGGTCAACTTCGTCGAGGCCGCCTTCCCGCAGCACGCGGACCTGCTGCGCGGCGGCTCGGTCGATGCGGTGGTGTCGGCCGATCCGTTCATGAGCCGCATCACCGACAGCGGCGCGGGCTACGTGGCGTCGTACTACTCGACCTTCCTGCCCGAGGGCAAGCAGACCATCGTGCACGCGGCCAAGCGCGAGTGGGTGCAGAAGAACCCCGAGGCCGCGCGCGCCTTCCGCGAGGCGGTGCAGGAAAGCAGCGCCTTCATGCAGCAGGCGAAGAACGATGCCCGCGTGCGCGCCAGCATCGGCAAGTACATCAAGCTGCCGCCGGAGGTGCTGGCCAAGGTGCAGATCTCGCCGCCCGGCCCCGTGGTGAACGAGAAGCAGATCGCCTACTGGGTCGAGCTGATGAAGGAGCAGGAGATGCTCAAGACTCCGATCGACGTGACGAAGCTGGTCGTCCAATGAGCATGGGGCTCCTGAGCGTCGAAGGCGTGCGCATCTGCTACGGCGCGCGCGAGGTGCTGTCGCCGACCTCCTTCGAGGTGGCGCGCGGCGAATTCGTGTGCATCGTCGGCCCCAGCGGCTGCGGCAAGACCACGCTGCTGCGCGCGGCCAGCGGCCTGGTGCGCGCCACGGCCGGCGAAGTGCGGCGCAACGGGCGGCCGATGACCGAGCCCTCGCGCGAGGTGGCCTTCGTGTTCCAGGACTATGGCCGTGCGCTGCTGCCCTGGCGCACGGTGGCGGGCAACGTGGCGCTGGCACTGGAGGCGGCCGGCGTGCCGAAGCAGCAGCATGCGCCGCGCATCGCCGAGGTGCTGGCCAAGGTCGGGCTCGCTGGGCATGCGCAGAAGTTCCCGGTGCAGCTCTCCGGCGGCATGCAGCAGCGCACCCAGATCGCGCGCTGCCTGGCGCAGCAGCCCGAGCTGATGATGATGGACGAGCCCTTCGGCGCGCTGGATGCGCTCACGCGCCAGAGTCTGCAGGACGAGCTCGCGCGGCTGGTGCGCGAGGACGGGCTCACCGTGCTCTTCGTCACGCACGACCTGGAAGAGGCCATCTACCTCGGCGATCGCGTCATCGCGCTGCAGGCCGACCCGGGCCCGGGTCGGCCCAGCCTGGCGCGCATGATCGAGGTGAACATTCCGCGGCCGCGCGACCAGCTCACGGCCAAGGAGCATCCCGAGTTCCTGCGCCTGCGGCGCGAGCTCTTCGCCTTCATCGAGCAGAGCCATGACTGACGAAGGCGCAAGGCGCGGCCTGCTCCCGCTGGTGCGGCCCTGGGTCTTCCCGGCCCTCCTGCTCGGCCTCTTCGAGTGGTACGCGCGGCGCGCCGCGGCGCTGGGCAGCGATGCGCTGGCGCCGCCGAGCGCCGCGCTCGAGGCCCTTGCCGGCGCGGCCCTCGACGGCTCGCTGTGGCAGGCCACCGGCTTCACGCTGGGCACGGCCGCGCTGGGCCTGCTGGTGGGCGCCGTTCTCGGCATCGCACTGGGCATCGTGCTGGGGCTGTCGCGCCGCGCCGCGCAGCTGGGCGGGTTCTCCATCGAGGTGCTGCGGCCGGTGCCCTCGGTCGCGCTGATCCCCTTGTCGATGCTGATGTTCGGCTTCGGCGTGCGCATGGAGCTCGCCATCGTCGCCTTCGCCACCTTCTGGCCGATGCTGGTCCTGGTGCAGTCGGCGGTGCAGCAGGTGGAGCCGCGCCTGCTCGAGCTCAGCCGCGTGCTCGGCCTCTCGGCGCGCGACCGCGCCTTCAAGATCGTGCTGCCGGCCATCGTGCCGCGCCTCTTCGTCGCGCTGCGCCTCGGCGTGGCGGTGGCGCTGGTGGTCGCGGTCACGGTGGAGATCGCGGCCAATCCCCACGGCATGGGCTACGCGATGATGATCGCGCAGCAGAGCTTCGACCCGGCGCTGATGCTGGCCTGGCTGGGCTGGATCGGCGTCGTGGGCTTCGCGCTCAACGCGGCCACGCTGCGGCTGCAACGGCATGTGGCGCGGCGCATGGGGAGCGCGCCATGACAAGCCGGGCCGCCCCCAAGGCGAATGCCGCAGCCCAGGGCGAAGGCAGTTCGTTGGCCGCGCGCATCCACGGCTGGTTCGGCTCGACGGCCCTGCTTGCAGCGCTGGTCGCGCTGTGGTGGCTGGCGAGCAACGCAGGCTGGGTCAGCCGCGTCTTCCTGCCGACCCCGCAAGCCACGTTCGCCAGCCTGGCCGAGGGCTTGAACTTCGGCGGCAGCGGCAACGGGGAGCTGCTGGCCTTCACCGGCGCCACGGTGCTGCGCATGCTGGAAGGCTGGCTGCTGGCCTCGCTGCTCGGCGTGCTGCTGGGCGCGGCCATCGGCGTCTCGCCGGCCGTGCGGGCCTGGGTGCAGCCCACGCTGGAATTCGTCCGGCCGCTGCCCGCCTCGGCCCTGCTGCCGCTGGCGATCTCGATCTTCGGCCTCAATCCGGGCATGGTGCTCTTCGTGGTCGCCTTCGGTGCCATGTGGCCGGTGCTGCTGGCCACCGTGCACGGCTTCGCGGCGGTCGAGCCGCGCCTCGCGGAAGTCGCGCGCTGCCTGCAGATGCCGCGCGCCGCCTTCATCTGGAAGATCGGGCTGCCCAACGCGATGCCGGACATCCTGGCCGGCATGCGGCTGGCGTTGACCATCTCGCTCATCGTGGCGGTGGTCGGCGAGATGATCGCCTCGCAAAGCGGCCTGGGCCAGGCGATCCTGCTTGCGGCGCGCGCGTTTCGGGCGAGCGATCTCTTCGCGGGGATCGTGCTGCTGGGCCTGATCGGCTTCGCGAGCAACGCGATGTTGGCCTTCGCCGAGAACAAGCTGCTGCGCTGGCAGCGCCCCTGAAGAAAAGGAACTCCCATGACCCGCACATTCGTCGACCTGTCGATCTTTCTGGAGAACGACGTGCTCTCCGACCCGCCGGCCTTCGCGCCGAAGATCCAGTACTTCACGCACGAACAGACCTACGAGCAGATCGAGCCCTTCTTTCCCGGCCTCAAGAAGGAAGACCTGCCCGACGGCGAAGGCTGGGCTGTGGAGTTCGTGCAGCTCTCGACCCACAACGGCACGCACCTCGATGCGCCTTATCACTTCCACTCGACCATGGACAAGGCGCTCGGCGACAAGAAGCCCGCGATTGCGATCCACGACGTGCCGCTCGAATGGTGCTTCCAGCCCGGCGTGAAGCTGGACTTCCGCCATTTCGAGGACGGCTATGTGGTCACGGCGGATGACGTGGACGCCGAGCTCAGGCGCATCGGGCACACGCTCAAGCCCCTGGAGATCGTGGTGGTCAACACGCGCGCGGGCTCGCGCTACGGCCACGCCGACTACGTCTCTGCCGGCGCCGGCATGGGCTACGGGGCCACCATGTACCTGCTGGAGCGCGGGGTGCGCCTCACCGGCACCGACGCCTGGAGCTGGGATGCGCCCTTCGTCCATACCGCGAAGAAATACGGCGAATCGAGAGACGCCTCGCTGATCTGGGAGGGCCACAAGGCCGGCCGCGACATCGGCTACTGCCATCTCGAAAAACTGCACAACCTCGAGGCGCTGCCGGCCGACGGCTTCTTCATCAGCTGCTTTCCGCACAAGATCCGCGGCGCCTCGGCGGGCTGGACGCGCGCGGTCGCGATCTTCGACGACGCGCTGATGGCCAGCGCGGGATGAACGCCATGCTCAACCACACGCACGACCCGGCCGCGCGCAGCTGGCTGGACTCGGCGCAGGCCGAGGGCAGCGATTTCCCGATCCAGAACCTGCCCTACGCGGTGTTCCGCCGCACCGGCAGCGGCGAGCCCTACCGCGGCGGCATCGCCATCGGCGACCAGGTGCTGGACCTCGGCGCCCTCGCCGTCGGCCGGCAGCTCGAAGGCGCTGCGCTCGATGGGGCGCGCGCCTGCGCCACCTCGGCGCTCAACGATTTCTTTGCGCTCGGCCCCGGCGTGTGGCGTGCGCTGCGCCATGCCGTGTTCGCGCTGCTGAAGGACGACGCGGCCCCCGAGCTTGCCGAGGGCGTGCGCGGCTGCCTGGTCCCGCAGGCCGAGGCCGAGTTCAAGCTGCCCGCGAACGTCGGCGACTACACCGACTTCTACACTTCGATCGACCATGCGCTCAACGTCGGGCGGCTGCTGCGTCCGGAGGACCCGATCACGCCCAACTTCCAGTGGATACCGATCGCCTACCACGGCCGCGCCTCCACGCTGGGCGTGAGCGGCCAGCGCTTCCACCGCCCGATGGGACAGGCCCTGCCGCCGGGCGCGAAGGCGCCGGTCTACGGGCCTTGCGCGCGGCTGGACTACGAGCTCGAGCTCGCGGTCTACATCGGCAAGGGCAATGCACCCGGCGAGCCGATTCCGCTGGCGAAGGCGGAGCAGCACATCTTCGGCATCGGCTTGCTCAACGACTGGTCGGCGCGCGACATCCAGTTCTGGGAGATGGCGCCGCTCGGCCCCTTCCTGGCCAAGAATTTCGCGACCACGGTCTCGCCGTGGATCGTGACGCTGGAGGCGCTGGCGCCCTACCGCCTGCCGTGGACGCGTCCTGCGCAGGACCCGCAGCCGCTGCCCTACCTGGAAGACGAGAGCAATCGCGCGGCCGGCGCCATCGACATCCATCTCGAGGTGTGGCTGGAGAGCGAGAAGGCACGCGCCGAGGGCAGCGGCCCGGCCCGCCTGTCGTCCACCAGCTTCAAGCACCAGTACTGGAGCATCGCGCAGATGGTGGCGCACCACACGGTGGGCGGCTGCAGCCTCAACGCGGGCGACCTGTTCGGCAGCGGCACCATCTCGGGCCCGGGGCCGGGCGAGGCCGGCGCGATCATCGAGCTCACGCGCGGGGGTCAGATGCCCATCGCGCTGCCCACCGGCGAGGAACGCCGCTTCCTCGAGGACGGCGACGCGGTGATGCTGCGCGGCTGGTGCGAGAAGCCGGGCCATGCGCGCATCGGCTTCGGCGAAAGCCGGGGGATGGTGCTGCCCGTGCGGGGCTGAAGAACAGGCATTGTCAAGCGGCGGCATCGAAGCGGGGTTTCGTGCCGGCGCGAAAACAGGCATGCTCGATGCTCGTGCCGCAAACGATGAACGACGTCGACGCACGCTCATCCACTTGCACATGCCCTCTTCCCCACTCCCTCACTGGACTTCAGAGCTCCGCTTTCGCATCCGTCATCTGCTGGCCCTGAAGATCGTCGGCGTCACGGTCTTCACCTGGCTCTTCTTCATCGGCTACTTCCAACTGCTGCGCCATCCGGTCAATGCGATGGCCGTGATGCCGCTCACGGCGCTCGACCGGCTGGTTCCCTTTCAGCCGGAGATGCTCATCGCGTATTTCTCGCTGTGGTTCTACGTGGGCCTGGCGCCCGGGCTGCAGCGCAACTTCAGCGAGCTGGTGGTCTATGGCCTGTGGGTCGGCGCGCTGTGCCTCAGCGGACTGGCCCTGTTCCACTTCTGGCCGACGCAGGTGCCGCCGCTCATGGCCGGCAGCTCGGACTTCCCCGGCTTCGCGCTGTTGCAAGGGGTGGACGCGCCCGGCAACGCCTGCCCTTCGATGCACGTGGCCGTCGCGATCTTCACCGCCATCCGGGTGGACGACGTGCTGCACCGCGCGCGCGCCCCCGTGTCGATGCGCCTCGGCAACTGGCTCTGGTTCGCCGCGATCGCGTATTCGACGCTGGCCGTGAAGCAGCACGTGGTGCTGGACGCACTGGCCGGCGCGCTGCTGGGCATCGCCTTTGCATGGCCGTCGATGCGCTGGCGGCCCATGCCGGGCACCAGGGCCCCTGCAGTCTTCGGGGGAGCGGATATCATCCCTCACAGATGACCCCTTGGCCTCCCGTGAAGACGGACACCGCCCAATGAGTTCGCTGAAAGAATTACAGGTTCTGATCCAAGAGAAATACGGCCTCGACCCCGCGGCGCTCGACCCCCACGCGTCGATGCGCGACAAGGGCCTGGATTCACTGACCCTGGTCGAATTCGTGTTCGCCGTCGAAGACCATTTCAAGATCTCGATGCCCGACCAGGATGTGAACGTCGACACGCTGGCCGACCTGGCCGCCGTGGTCGACAAGACCCTGGCCGCACAGGCCGCATCCGCCCAGGCCAGGTGAGCGCCGTGCAGGTCGCCGTCACCGGGCTGGGCGTCGTGAGCCCGCACGGCGACGACACGGGCGCGATGTTCGACGCGCTGATGCGCGGCGAGTCGGCCGTCCAGCCCGTCTTCACCGATCTGCCCAAGCCTACCGCCGCCGCGCTCGCGCCCTTCGATGCCGCCCGCTGGTTCACCAAGCTTCAGCTGGCCGGCGTCGACCGCGTGAGCCAGCTCGCCGTGGCGGCGGCCGAGCTCGCGGTGCAGGACGCGGGCGCGCCGGGCGATGCCGATCCCGAACGCATCGGCGTCTACGCCGGCTGCGGCATGGGCGGCGCCGCCGCGCTCGAAGCCGCCTACCGCGGCGCCAATGCGCGCATGCCGCCGCTGACGATTCCCGCCTTCATGCCCAACGCGCCGGCCGCGCACGTGGCGATGCGCCGGCGGGCGCAGGGCCCGGTGCTCACCTATTCGGTGGCCTGCGCATCATCCGGCGTCGCCATCGCCGAGGCGGCCAAGGCCGTGCAGCGCGGCGAGGTCGACATCGCCATCGCCGGCGGCAGCGAGGCGCTGGTCGTGCCCGGAGTCGTGCTCGCCTGGCAGGCGATGCAGACCCTGGCCTCCTTCGCGCCCGGCGAGGCGGCGCGCGCGGTCCGTCCCTTCGCGAGCGACCGCAGCGGCTTCGCGCTCGGCGAGGGCGCCGCCTTCGTGGTGCTGGAGTCGGCCGAGCGTGCCCGCGCCCGCGGCGCGCGCGCCTATGCGCAACTGGCCGGCTGGGGCATCGGCTGCGACGCCACGCACCTCACCAAGCCCGACGCGGCGGGCCAGGCCCGTGCCCTGCGCGCCGCCCTGCGCTCGGCCGGGCTCGCGCCGCGCGACGTGGGTTACTGCAATGCGCACGGCACCGCCACGCGCATCGGCGACGTGGTCGAGCGCAATGCGCTGGCGGAGGTCTGGGGCGAGGCCGCGCTCGCGGATCTGCAGGTGAGCTCGACCAAGGCGCTGCATGGCCACCTGCTCGGCGCCGCCGGCGCGCTGGAGGCGGTGATCACCGTGCTGGCGCTGCACCGGCAGCAGTTGCCGCCCAATGCGCATTGCACGGAGGTCGATCCGGAATGCCGGCTCAACCTGGTGCCGCAGCAAGGTGCCGCGGCGCCGCGGCTGGAGGCTGCGATCAGCAACTCGTTCGCCTTCGGCGGAACGAACTCGGTGCTGCTCTTCCGCCGCGCTTGATGCGCGTCTTGCTCCCTCGCCCGCAAGCGGGGGGGGGAGCAAGCGCACTTCAGTCGGCGAGCCGCAGCCCGCGCCGGTTCATGCTCTCCACGATCTCCCGCAGCGAGTTGCGGCCCAGGCGCGAAAGCACGAAGAGCTTCTTGGCCGGCACGCGGGTCACATCGCGGACCGTGTGAAGCTGGTTGAGGCGCAGCACGTTGGTGGTACGAAGCGAGAGCTTCAGGACTTCGATGTCGGCATCCAGCAGCGACTCCGTCGCGGGCCGGACGGCGATGGCTTGACCATCATCCATGGCGTGTCTCCGGGAAACGATGGCTGGAACTTGCACAGGTCATGCCATCGGCCCACACCCTTGCCCCTGCACGATCTTCATTGGAAAGCTGCCTTGCAAGGCTGAATTCCAAGCAAGCGAAATGCCTTCGTTTCAGGCATTTGTCTTCTCGGCACACAGGGTTTTCCGCAGGGCCGCCCGAGCTAATTTTCAGTGCACCCGTTGCGAAAAACGGTGCTTGGAGGCAACGCCTCCGTCTCCTAGCATTCCTGTCATCACGTCTTCGCCGTCGCATCTTTCGCGACACCGAAGGCCCAGGTCGACGCTCTCATTTTTCTTCTTGTCCCCCACAGCAAAGGAATCTGCCATGGCCCATCTCCGGGACCCCGGTCGCCGCCGCCTCCTCAAGACCTCGCTCCTGGCCGCCGGGCTCGGAAGCGGCGGGCTGCTCTCCATCGACGCCCTGGCCCAGGGCAAGGCGAAGATCAACATGCAGCTCGGCTGGATCGTCGGCGTCAACCAGATCGGCGAAGTCGTGGCCAAGCGGCTGGGCTTCTACGAGCAGGAGGGCATCGACTTCGCCATCCAGCCGGGCGGGCCCAACATCGATGGCGTGGCCATCGTCGCCTCCGGCCGCTACGAGGTGGGGCAGGTGTCCTCCAGCCCCTCGGTGATGCTGGCGGTGTCGCAAGGCCTGCCGATCAAGTGCTTCGCGATCGGCGCGCAGAAGCATCCCTTCACCTTCTTCTCGCTGGCCAAGAACCCGGTGCGCAAGCCCTCCGACCTGGTCGGCAAGAAGGTGGGCATTCCCTCCACCGCGGCCATCCTGCTGCGCGCCCTGCTGGCGAAGAACAAGATTCCCGAGAAGGACGTCAAGGTCGTGACCGTCGGCTCCGACATGGCGCCGCTCCTGACCGGCCAGGTCGACGTGGTCACCGGCTGGCTCACCAGCACGACGGCGCTCAAGATGCTGGGCCCCGACCGCGTCGACCTCACGCTGTGGGACGCCGGCGTGCAGCTCTACGCCCTGCCCTACTACGCCTCGACCAAGACGCTGGAAACGCAGCCCAAGGTGATCGAAGCCTTCGTGCGCGCCACGGCGAAGGGCTGGCAGCACGTGCGCGCCAACCGCGACCAGTCGGTGGAGCTGCTGGTCAAGGAGTACCCCAACCTCAAGGCGGAGGACGAGCGCGTGGCGGTCGACGTCATGCTCGACTACAGCTTCGGCGGCCTCGCGCAGACGCAGGGCTGGGGCGCGATGGACCCCGCCGTCTGGCAGCAGCAGATCGCGACCTATTCGGAGCTGGGCCAGTTCACCGCCCGCACGCCGAAGGTCGAGGACGTGATCACGCTCGATGCGCTCAAGGCCACCACCGGGCTGCGCATGGGAAAGGCCTGACCCCATGGCCGCCGTCATGAGCGCCACGCCGGCGATCTCCTGCCGCGACATCGGCATGCGCTTCTTCACCGAGCGCCGCGATGTCACGGCCATCAAGAGCCTGGACCTCGACGTCGCCCAAGGCGAGTTCCTGACTTTGCTCGGCCCCTCGGGCTGCGGCAAGTCCACCTTCCTGCGCGTGGTGGCCGACCTGCTCGAGCCCAGCCGCGGCCGCATCGAGGTGCTCTCCACCAGCCCGATGGCCGCGCGCAAGAACCGCGATATCGGCTTCGTCTTCCAGGACGCGGCGCTGCTGCCCTGGCGCACCGCGCTGCAGAACGTGGAGCTGCCGCTGCAAGTGGGCGGCGGCGCCAGCCGCAAGGGCCGCCGCTCGCCGAAGGAGCTGCTGGAGCTGGTCGGCCTCAAGGACAAGGCCAACGCCTGGCCGCACGAGTTGTCGGGCGGCCAGCGCCAGCGCGTGTCGATCGCGCGGGCGCTCGCCAGCGATCCGAAGATCCTGCTGATGGACGAGCCCTTCGGCGCGCTCGACGAGATCACGCGCGACCGGCTCAACGAGGAGATCCGGCGCGTGTGGAAGGAAACCAGCGTGACCATCCTCTTCGTCACCCACAGCATCCACGAGGCCGCCTTCCTGGGCCAGCGCGTGCTGATGCTGGCGGCGAATCCGGGCCGGCTGCGCGAGATCGTCCCGGTCGACATGCCGGAGGACCGCACGCTGGACATCCGCGAGACCCCCGAATTCGTACGCCTCACTGCCCATCTGCGGCGCGTGCTGGAAACCTGCTGATCGAGGCCCAAGCCATGACCACTTCTTCCATCGACGTGAGCAGCGCCTCCGCTGCCGGCCTCGCCGCGCCCGACACCGAGTACCAGGCCTGGGCCACGGCACGCCAGCGCCGCCTCTGGCGCCGCCGCCTCCTGCCCGCGCTGGGCATCACCGGCCTGCTCGTGCTGTGGTGGGCGGTGATCGCGATCTTCGACGTCAAGCCCTTCATCGCGCCCTCGCCCTGGGCGGTTGTGGAGACGCTCTACGCCAAGCGCGCCGTGCTGCTCGACAACCTGCTGCCGACCGCCATGGAGGCCGCCGGCGGCTTCCTGCTGGGCAACCTGGCGGCGATCGCCATCGCCACGGTCTTCGTCCACAACAAGACCTTGCAGGACATCTTCTTTCCGGTCGTGCTGATGTTCAACGCCATCCCGCTGGTGGCCAAGGCGCCCGTGCTGGTGCTGATCATGGGCAACGGCATGGAGCCCAAGATCACCATCGCGGCGCTGGTGTGCTTCTTCCCGACGCTGGTGAACATGGTGCGCGGCCTGGAGTCGGTGAACCCGCAGGCGATGGAGCTGATGCGGGTGCTGTCGGCCAGCAAGACGGAGATCTTCTTCCGCCTGCGCCTGCAGAACTCGCTGCCCTACCTGTTCTCGGCCCTGCGCATCGCGGCCTCAATGAGCGTGATCGGCGCGGTGGTGGGCGAGTGGGTGGGCGCCACGGTGGGCATCGGCGCCATGATCCTGCAGGCCACCTTCAACTTCGATTCGCCGCTGCTCTACGCCGCGATCGTGATGAGCGCCACCTTGTCGGGCCTGTTCTTCCTGCTCGTCACCCTCGCCGAGCGCTGGATCATCAGATGGCAGCCCGAAGGCCAGCACTGAACGACCTCGACGGCGCCTCCTGCGCCGCCAACTCTCGAAATTTTTCTAGGAGATTCCTATGAGCCGTATCGGCGACTGGATGCAAGAACCTGCGCACGACATTCGCGTCGCAGCCGAATCGGATGTGGTGGTGGTCGGCGGCGGCCCCGCCGGGCAGGCGGCGGCCGTGGCCGCTGCGCGCAACGGCGCCAGCGTGACCCTGCTGGAGCGCTACAACCACCTGGGCGGCCTGGCCTCGGGCGGCATGGTGCTGGTGCTCGACGACATGTGGGACAGCCACCTGCGCGAAATCTCGGTGCGCGGCATCTGCCTCGAGATGATCGAGCGCATGGCCGAGCGCGGCCTGGCCGAGTACCCCAAGCAGAAGGACTGGGGCAGCCTGCCCGAGTCCGTGCGCCGCTGGAAGCGCTGGGGCACCTTCGACTTCCACAGCAAGGACAAGCCGCACCCGATCTGCTTCGCCGCCGCCTTCGACCCCGACGCCTTCAAGCGCGCCTCGCTCGAGATGGTGCAGCAGGCCGGCATCAACCTGCGCCTGCACTCGTGGTTCTCGCGCACGCTGGTGGAAGACGGCCGGGTCAAGGGCGTGGTGGTCGAATCCAAGAGCGGCCGCGAAGCCGTCCTGGGCAAGGTGGTGATCGACGCCACCGGCGACCTCGACGTGGCCGCCTCGGCCGGTGCGCCGCACATCAGCGGCGCCTACATCGTCACAACCGTGTTCCGCCTCGGCGGCGTCGACACCGACGAGGCCGAGCGCTTCGAGCACGAGGAGCCGGAGGCCTTCGCGGCGATCGACCGCGAGGTCAAGCACATCCTGGGCGGCGCCTGGGATTCGTGGTGGCTCAAGACGCCGCTGCCCGGCGTGGTGTGGTGCAACTGCCCGCACATGGCGGGCCTGGACGGCCTCAAGGTGGCCGACCTGACGCGCGCGGAAGTGCAAGGCCGCGCCACCATCCACAAGGTGATCGAGTTCATTCGCGCCAAGCTGCCCGGCTTCGAGGATTGCTACCTGGTCGACCTGGCGCCGCAGACCGGCATCCGCCAGACCCGCCTGCTGGAAGGCGAGTACGTGATGACCAAGGAAGACGTGGCGCAGCGCGCCCGCTTCGCGGACAGCGTGGCGCGCGGCCGCGACTACTACTACCCCTTCCGCAGCCTGGTGCCGCGCAGCGTGGAGAACCTGCTGGTCGCCGGCCGCCACTACTCGTCGACCTCGGCCGCGCAGAAGATCTCGCGCGAGATCCCGCCCTGCATGGCGATGGGCGAGGCGACCGGCACGGCGGCGGCGCTGGCGCTGGACGCCGGCGTGGCGGTGCGCCACGTGGACATCGCGAAGCTGCAGCGCACGCTGCGCGCCCAAGGCGCCGACCCCGGCGACCAGAAGGGCCCGAACGCCGACACCCCGGCCATGGCCCGTTCCTTCGCGGAGGCCGCATGATCGATTCGAACGCCAACAACAACCTGCCGCTGGCCGGCATCCGCGTGATCGACTTCACGCAGGTCATGATGGGCCCGGTCTGCACCCAGATGCTGGCCGACCACGGCGCCGACGTGATCAAGATCGAGCGCAAGGGCGCGGGCGACCTGAGCCGCTCCACCTTCGCCCCCGTGGCGGGCGAGGACAACCCGATCTTCTGCAGCCTCAACCGCAACAAGCGCAGCGTCGAGATCGACCTGCGCGACGCCGCCCAGATGGAGCTGGTGAAGGCGCTCATCGCCGACAGCGACGTGGTCTGCAACAACTTCCGCGCCGGCGTGATGGAGCGGCTGGGGCTGGGCTACGAGGACTGCCGCCGCATCAACCCGCGCATCGTCTACGCGGTGGGCACGGGCTTCGGCGAGACCGGGCCCTACGCGCACAAGGGCGGCCAGGACGTGCTGGCGCAGGCGCTCACGGGCGTGATGGCGCGGCGTGCCGACGCCACCGTGCCGGTCTCGATCTACCCCACGGCGCTGGCCGACTACACCGCCGGCATGCACATGGTGCAGGGCATCCTGTTCGCGCTGCTGCAGCGCGAGCGCACCGGCGAAGGCCAGAAAATTGCCGTCTCGCTCTACAACTCCATGCTGGCCATGCAGATGCAGGAGGCCGCGATGGTGATGATGGAGGACTCGGAGGTCAACTGGGCCGCCATGCCGCTGTCGGGCGTGTTCGACACGCAGACCGGGCCGCTGGTGCTGGTCGGCGCCTTCAAGGCCAATCCGCTGCGCGACATCTGCGCCGCGCTGGAGATCGAAGACCTGTCGCTGGACGCGCGCTTCGCCGATCTGACCGCGCAGTTCGCGAACAAGGCCGCGCTGCACGCGATCTTCAGCGAGCGCTTCGCCAGCCACACGCGCGAGCACTGGCTGGCGCGACTGGAAGAACAGGACCTGCTGTCGGCGCCGGTGCGCGACATGCGCGAAGCGCTGGTCGATGCCCAGACCCTGCACAACGAGATGATCCTGGAAGGCAGCTCGCCCTCCGGCCGCAGGCTGAAGTTCATCGCCAGCCCGATCTGCATGTCGGGCGCGCAGGCCGATCTGCGACGCGCGCCGCCGCGGCTGGGCGAGCACACGGAAGAGCTGCTCGCCGAGGCGCGGGCCTTGATCGAGGAGGCCGACGCATGAGACGCACGGCCGCTCCGAAGGCTCATAGAACCGTAGCCGAAGGCGAAGGCGAAGGCGAAGGCGAAGGTACTCCAGTGACACGCCGGGCCGCTCCCCAGCCGAATCGCGGCGCAGCACGCCGCGCGGAGGTTTCCCGATGACCGTTCTCTTCAACGTCGCGGACCACGTCGCGACCGTCACCATCGACCGCCCCGAGGTGCTCAACGCCGTGGACACGGCCACCGAGGCCGAGCTGCTGCGCATCTGGGACGAGATCGAGCGCCGCGACGACGTGCGGGTGGTGGTGCTCACCGCCACCGGCGAGCGCGCCTTCTGCGCCGGCGCCGACCTCAAGAACACCTCGAAGCTGAAAGGCGTCGAGTACTGGGCCGCCGCCCGCCCCGGCGGCTTCGGCGGCATCGCGCTGCGCGAGACGCTGGACGTGCCGGTGATCGCGCGCGTCAACGGCCTGGCGCTCGGCGGCGGCCTCGAGATGGTGCTGGGCTGCGACCTGGTGGTCGCCTGCGAAGAGGCGAGCTTCGGCCTGCCCGAGCCGCTGGTGGGCCGCCTGCCGCTGGATGGCGGCATGGTGCTGCTGCAGCGCCAGATCGGTTTTCGCCATGCGATGGGGATGATGCTCACCGGCCAGCGCATCCACGCCCGGCGCGCGCTCGAGATCGGGCTCATCAACGAAGTGGTGCCGCGCGCCGAGCTCGACACCGCCGTCGAGCGCTGGGTGCAGCAGATGCTGGCCTGCGCGCCGCTGTCGCTCAAGGCCATCAAACAGGTGGTGCGGCGCACCGGCATGCTGTCGCCGTCGGAGGCCCACGGCCAGCGCCTGCCCGCGCTGATGGCGGCCCTGCGCTCGGAAGACGCCGACGAAGGCGTGCTGGCCTTCCAGCAGAAGCGCAAGCCGCAGTGGCTGGGCCGCTGAGCCGAGCATCGCACCAGGCACGGCCATGGCCCACGTCATCACCACCGCCTGCATCGACTGCAAGGACGGCGCCTGCGTCCCCTGCTGCCCGGTCGATTGCATCTACGAAGGCGCGCGCACTCTGTACATTCACCCGGATGAATGCATCGACTGCGGCATTTGCGTGTCCGCCTGCCCGACCCAGGCGATCTACGAGGAGCATCGGCTGCCGCCCGGGCTCACGCACTACATCGCCATCAACCGCGAGTTCTTCGGCGCCGAGGTCAGCGGCCTGGGCTCGCCCGGCGGCGCCGAAGGGCGGCGCCTCGCCTGCGACCATCCGCGCATCGCGCTGGAGGCGCCGGGCGCAGCGGCCGCGGGGTAGCGGCGAGGCCTTCTGCGGGAGGGTGCGGCCATGCACGCCAGCATCCTGAAGTACTTCATCGAGGTGGCGAGCTGCGGCTCGGTGCGCAAGGCTTCGGAGCGGCTGTTCGTCGCCGCCAGCGCGGTCAACCGCCAGATCCACAAGCTGGAAGACGAATTGGGCGTCGAGCTCTTCGACCGCCTGCCCAACGGGCTGCGGCTCAACCCCGCCGGCGAGCGGCTGCTCAAGCATGCGCAGGAGACGCTGCACCAGTTCCAGGTGATGCGCACCGAGCTCGATGCGCTCAAGGGCGAGCGCACCGGCCACGTGAAAGTGGCGGCGATGGACTCCTTCTTCGAGGAACTGCTGCCGGCCGCGGTGGAAGAGTTTCTGCAGGTCTTCCCCGCCGTGACCTACACCATCACCTCGACCCAGCCCATGGAGGTGCCGCAGCTCGTGATGTCTGGCCAGGCGGACGTGGGCCTGAGCTTCGTGGGCCGGCTGCCCGGCGGCGTGAAGGCGGTGAGCCTGGCAAATCTGCCGATCGGCATCGTGCTGCCGCCGGGGCATCCGCTCGCCAAGCACGACCGCATCGCGCTGAAGGACTGCGCGGGCTATCCCTTCCTGCGCTCCAGCTCGCACCCGGTGATCAGCGCCTCGCTGTCGGCCGAGTTCGCGGCCTTCTGGGACGACATGGAGCCGGCCGCGACCTGCAACTCCACGCCCCTGCTCAAGCGGCTGATCATGGGCGGCAAGGGCATCTCCTGCTTCTCCAAGATCGCCTTCATCGAGGAACTCAAGCGCGGGGAGCTGCTGTGGCGGCCCTTCGCGCTGCCGGCACTGAATCAGCTGCTGGTGGGCATCGTCGTGCCGACGCAGCGGGCGCTGCCGCATGTGACGCAGAACTTCGTGGGGCGGATGGCCAGGCGCTTGACGCAGCTGGAGCTGACTGCAGCCGCGTTGTGACCTTGCTTCCTCCCCTCCCCGGGAGGGCTGGGGCGGGGGCGGGCGCGGCTTCGCGATGGATGCGCCCGGCGCCCCCATCCCGGCCTTCCCCCGGAAGGGGAAGGCGCAAAAACCGGCGAAGGGAGCCGGCCCGCGGGGCTTCGGCTGACAGGCAGGTCGCCCCCCGGGGCGCCAGAATGGGCTCGGCGGACCCCGTGCGAACCTGCACGGCCCGCATCAGGAGGCGATCATGAAACTTCGGACTCTGTGCCTCGCGCTGGCGTCGCTTGCGCTCTCGGCTCTTGCTGCCTGCGACCCCAAGCCGCAGCCACCAAAGGCGCAGGCCACCTCACTTGCCGAGGTGGTCGCGCACGTCCTGCACTGAGCTGCCAACCGCGGCGACGGCCAGGCGAAGCTCGGTCTCGCTCACGCCGAGCGTCTCGGTCCAGTAGTCGACGTCGGTCGGGTCGGTGACGTCGATGATGCGCACGCTCGCCACATCGTCGGCAATCGATGGAATGAACAGGCGGGCGGGGGAGGAAATGGCTTCTCGCATGGCAGTGTGTGGAGGGTTTGGGAGGTGGTTCCTGAAACGCAGCCTGCCTGCTCCCCGAGCCCGGCCTCGTAGGAAAAGCCTGCATCGTCCTACCCGCGAAAGGCGGACGCACACCGCTCGGGCGGGCGTCAGGCGTACCGCGCCGCCACCTGCGAACTCGACAGCCGCCCCGACATCGCCCGCCGCGCCGACTCGTACGCATCCCAGTCCGCCTCGTCCTGCAGCGACGGAATGGTGACCGCCTCCCCCCGGTCCAGACCCACGAGCGCAGCGTCGACCAGGTTCTCGGCCGTCATCACGATCTCGCTCGGCAGATGCTGCACCGGCAGCCCGGCGATGTCCCAGAACTCGGTGGCCGTCGCGCCGGGCAGCACCGTCTGGATGCGCACGCCCTTGTCGGCCAGCTCGTGCTGCAGCGAATGCCCCAGCGCCAGCACGTAGGCCTTGGTCGCGCCGTAAACCCCGTTCAGCGTCTCGGGCGAGATGGCAACGATGGAGGCGATATTCACCAGCGTCGCGCCCTCGCGCTCGACGAAGGCCGGCACCGCGGCGTAGGTCAGGCGGGTGAGCGCATTCACGTTGAGCGCGATCATGTCTTCCATCTTCCCGATGTCCGATCCGAGCAGCGGCGCGGTCGCGCCCAAGCCGGCGTTGTTGACCAGCATGGTGATCTTCTCGTTGCTGCGCAGCACGTCCTCGACACGCGCCAGGCCCGCCTTGTCGCTGAGATCGGCGACCAGCGTCTCCACCTTGCGGCCGGTCTCGCGCGTCAGCCGCTCGGCCAGCGCCTGCAGCCGCTCGCGGTTGCGCGCGACCAGGATCAGGTCGTGGCCGCGGCGCGCCAGCCGGTCGGCATAGACGGCGCCGATGCCGGATGAAGCGCCGGTGATAAGGGCGGTGCCCCGGGTGTTTGCTGCAGTCATGGCGTCAGGTCCTTGGGGGATGCGGGGTTCGGGGCCGTCGAACGACCGACGGGCTGAACCGAAGTGTGCTCCGCGCCGCTTTGTCCCGAATGTCATATTTCCCACGTTTCGGGACATGCTGACTCATTGACCTGCCGGCCGGCCCCACGTACCCTGCGGCCCATGCGACGCATCGGCATCCTCGTCTTCCCCGGCTTCCAGATCCTCGACCTCGCGGCCATCGCCGCCTTCGAGCTGGCCAACATGCAGCTCGGCCAGGCGCACTACCGCGTCGAAGTGCTGTCGGAGCACGGCGGCCTGGTCGCGAGCTCCAGCGGCGCGGCGGTCGACTCCCGGCGCTTCACCACCGCCCGCTTCGACACCCTGGTGATGACCGGCGCGCTCGTCGCCATCACCATCACCCCCAAGGTGTGCCGCTTCCTGCGGTCGGGCATGCGCCAGGCGCGGCGCGTGACCAGCATCTGCACCGGCGCCTTCGCCCTGGCCGAGGCCGGCCTGCTCGACGGCCGGCGCGCCACCACGCACTGGGGCTTTGCGCAGGAGCTGCAAAAGCGCCATCCGCTCATTCAGGTGCAGCCCGATCGCATCTTCATCAACGACGGCCCGGTGTGGACCTCCGCCGGCATGACTGCCGGCATCGACATGGTGCTGGCGCTGGTCGAGCAGGACCTGGGCGCCGAGATCGCGCGCGCCGTCGCGAAGAAGATGGTGGTCTATTACCGCCGGCCGGGCGGCCAGTCGCAGTTCTCCGCCATGCTGGAACTGGAACCGCAGTCGGACCGCATCCAGAAGACCCTGGCCCATGCCCGGGCCCATCTGCGCGAGCCGCTCTCGGTCGAGGATCTGGCCGATGTCGCGCACCTGAGCCCGCGGCAGTTCAGCCGGGCGTTCAAGGCCGAGACCGGGCAGTCGCCCGCGCAGGCGGTGGAGAACCTGCGGGTGGAGGCTGCGCGCACGATGATCGACGCGGGCGAGCTTGCGCTGGGCGTGGTGGCGCGCGAGGCGGGTTTCGGGGACCCGGAGCGGATGCGGCGGGCCTTTCTGCGGACGCTGGGGCAGCCCCCGCAGAGCATCCGGCGCAGCGCGCGGCTGATGGCTTGAGCTACCTGCGGCAGTCGCCGCCCATGTTCACGGTGCCGTCCCTGCACTCCGTCAGCATCGGCTCGTTGCGCTGCCGTGCGGGCGCGGGCGCAGGCTGCTGCGCCGGGCGGGTCGCAGAGACCGCGCCATGCGTCGGCCCCGGTTCGTACACGATCTTCTTGGTGCCCAGCTCGCAGGTGCCGACCACGCGCCCGCCGGCATGGGCCGCGGCGTCCACCGTCGTCAGGGTGAACTGCGTCACGCCGCCGGCGCGGATCTTCGCGTCGATCTGGGCCATCAGCGCCTCGCAGCCGGCGGCCTGCGCATGCGCCGCGCCCGCGAAGACCCACAGCGCCGTCGCGGCAAGGAAACGACTGGTGGTGATCAGGATCATGCGTAGTTCGTGATGCGTCGTCGCGGGTAGGAGGTCGCGGCGAGGCGGCTCAGCAGCTCCAGTTCGCGCGCCTCTTCGGCTTCTTTCAGGCTCCTGGCGGCGCGCTGCATCACGTACTGGTGGAACAGCGCCTCGACCGACGCGTGCCATCGCGCGATGCTGCCATCCGCCGGCAACTCGGGAACGGCAACGCCGTTGCGGCGCAGCAGCAAGGCCTTCTGGGCAGTGTCGAGCATTGGAATTCTCCGGGGTCGTCGCGGTATCCGGAGCAATCTAGCCAAGGCGCGCGGCCGCGAACATCGGCCGCATGGCCTATGCGCGTGTCGGACAAGATGTCGCATTCCTTCAAGAAGGTGCGGGCGCGCAAGCCTAAGCTGACTGCATCCGCCGGTCATCCGACCGCCCGGGGAGTGAAGGAGAAAGAACATGTTGGATTTCGAGGGGCGCGTGGCGGCGAGCAGCCGCATCCGCCCCGCTGCACGCCACGAGGCCACGCCGATCGCATCGATCCGCATGGCCGCCTATTCCCAGTACCGCAAGAGCGCCCCGCCGGCCGTCTTCGACGCCTACCTCGACGACCTGCGCCACGTGGAGCGGCCGGAGAACGGCACCGAGCTGCTGGTTGCCGAATGGCAGGGCCGGGTGGTGGGCAGCGTGGTGTTCTACCCCGACGCGGGCCTGCTGGGCATGGGCCTGCCCAAGGGCTGGGCGGGCTTTCGCAAGCTCGCCGTGCACCCGGATGCGCGCGGCCGCGGCCTGGGGCGCCGCCTGGCGCAATACTGCGTGGACCGCGCCCGCGAACTCGGCGCGCTGACGCTGGGCATCCACAGCTCGTCGTTCATGACCACGGCCTGCAAGCTGTATCACCACATGGGCTTCACCCGCTGCCCCGAACACGACCTGCGCGCCACCACCATTCTGGGGATGGCACCGTCGGAGGATGACGTGGCGGTGATCGCCTTCCGCATGAACCTGCGCGGTTTGGCCCCCTCCCCTTCCGGCGGAGGGATGGGGTGGGAGCACGCGGCGCATCCGGCAGCGCACCACGCGAAAGCCGCGCCGCTGCCGACCTTCATCCCTCAGCAGCGGCCACCCTCCGCCCTTCCTGCGTAATCTCCCTCACCACCACCCCTGCCTGCGGCCCACCACCCCAAGGATCGAGCGTGACCTGCATCGCGGCCTTCACGAGGCTGGCCTGGATCAGGGGGCGGATGGCTTCGATGTCGAGGTCGTTGGTGAGGACGAGAGGGAGGCGGGAATGGGCGATGCGGTGGAGGAGTTGGATGGGCATGAGACGCGTGGGATCGGGGCCCAAGTCTCATGGACTGCTGCGTTTGAGTCAGCCGTGTTTGAGTCACAAATTGCGCGCCCGCCCTGTTGAAGCGCTGAAGACCACCGCCGTTGAAAAGGCTGAACTCTGCGTTCCCAGTTGCAATGCCCGCTCGACGTTCTACGCAGCAAAGCTCGACCATGCTGCCGAGCAGCCCGGTGTTCGGTCAGAAAGCCCAGTTCAAGTTGACCTTGAACCCATGGTCCTTCAACCCGTCGCCGAACTGGCCCGAGTACGAAGCACCCAGGCTCAGGTTGGGCCGCAGCTGCGTCTCCACGCCCGCTTCCAGCACCGCCACGTTCTTCGCCAGCGGCACGCCCGCGAGCGTGAAGGGCAGGCTGCCGCCGAAGGCATGCGTGCTGGTGGGTGTGGTCTCGCCGAAGGCATGGCGCCAGCCCAGCAGGCCGCGCACGCGCGTGCGCTCGCTCAGCTGAGTGCTCGCACGAACGCCGAGTGTGGAGAAGGTCGCATCGACACTGCCGCCGTCGCCGTACAGCGCAGCCAGGCCGCCGCGCTCGAAGAAGGCATCGCTCTTCACCCGCACATGGGCCAGCCCCGCGAAGGGCTCCAGCGCCACGGTGCCGGCGTCGATGCGGTGACCCACCTCACCGAAGAGCTGGCTGGTGGTGCTGTCGTAACGGCCGAGACGCTGTCGGCAAAGCCGGCGAAGGCCACCGAGCGGCTGGTGTCCAGCTTGTTCCAGCTCTGGCTGGCGCCCAGGCGCAGCGCGGTGGCGCCCCACTGGGTGCTGCCATAGACGCCCAGGTGGTAGCTGTCGGTCCTGGCGCTGCTGTTGCGCGCGTCGGTGTCGGCGCTGGCGCGGCTGTAGCCGGCCAGGCCGCCCACGCGCCAGCCCTCGCCCACGCCGGTGTCGGCACCGACGACGAAGCCGCCGATGTCGCGCTTGAGCTTGGCCGCGTTGCCGTTGCCGTCGATGTGGCCCCAGGAGCCGGAGACCTGGCCCCAGGTGCTGCGGGCCTGGTTGTCCGCGGGCGTGCAGTCGGCGCCGGCTTGCTGCGGTTGCTGTTGCTGCTGTAGCTGCTGAGCTGGCGATGCACTGCCGGGCGCGCAGCTGGCCGTGCGCAGCCGGTCGATGGCCGCCTCGCGGACGAAGCGGCTGTCTTCCAGTGCAGCGGTCTTGCTGGATGCGTGGATGTCCACCGACAGCTGGTCGAAGGCATCGCGCGCGGCAAAGTCGCTGGGCAGGAAGGCCACCGCGTTGACCAGGCCATTGGTCTCCGGCAGGCTCTCGAGTGCCGTGGCCACCGCGGCCTGGTTGGGCGAGGTGGCCACCTCCGTGAAGCTGCGCACCTTCTCGGTGTTGAGATAGACGTGCGTGGCGTCGTAGCTGTCGAACAGGCGCACGAACGCGGTCTGGGTGTCGCCCGTGAGGCTGTAGGTGCCGGTGACGCCGCCATCGGCCGTAAGCACGGTGTAGCGGTTGCCGAGCCCATAGCCCGAGCCGGCGGTGCGCAGCACCTGCAGGTTCGCGCCACTGGCGATGCCCGCAGTGCCGCTGGCGTGGAGGAGGTCGGAAGCATTGGAGGCCGGGTCGACTTCCACCTGGTAGGTGGAGCCGGCCGCTTGCGTGAAGTTGCCGTTGACCGTGAGGGTGCCGATCGAGTTGCCGGGGGCGACGGTGCCGGCGACGGTGGTGCTGCCGACGGTGCCAGAGCCTTGCACGCGCCCCGCGCCCAGCACAATGAGCGTGCCGCCGAGGGCGCCGTTGACTGCGAGGGTGCCGGCTTCCACCGTGGTGGTGCCGGCGAAGGCGGCGCTGTTGCCGCCGAGGTTCGTCAGGCCGGCTCCGATCTGGCGGATCGCACCTGCGCCCAAAATGGTGCCGTCGACGTCCATTCGGTTCGAACGATTGAAGACCAGGGTGCCGCTGTTCGTGATGTCACCCAAGATGGAACCCGAAGTGCCGCCATTGCCCAGCTGCAGCGTGCCGCCCGAGATCGTCGTCCCACCGGTGTAGGTGTTGGTTCCCGTCAGCACCTGCTTGCCGGCCGCAAGCGCGAAGCTGCCGGTGCCCGCGATGGCGCCGCCGAAGTTGTCGGCGGCAGCGGTCAAGGTCAGGGTCTTGCCGCCGAGCATGACCGTCCCGTTGCCCGACAGGCGCCGAATGCTGGAGCCTCCCGCACCCACGCCCGAGATGTCGAAGGTTCCATCGGCCACCACGCCGCTCGATGCTGCGATCGAGCCGGCGCCGGCGAGGGCCAGCGTGCCCGAGGCGATGGTCGTTGCACCGGTGTAGCTGTTCGCCGCCGTCAGCACCGTGGTGCCCGGACCTGCGTGGGTGACAGCACCGGTGCCCGAGATGAGGCCACCGAAGGTCACGACATCGGACCTGTTGAAAGCCAGCGTTGCGTTGTCGACGACATCGCCAACGATCGAGCCCGAGGTGCCGCCATTGCCGAGTTGCAGGAAGCCGCCATGGATCGTGGTGCCCCCCGTGTAGCTGTTGTCGCCGGTGAGCACCATCGTGCCGCCATTGACGGCCAGGGCCGTGCCGCCGTTGATCGCGCTATCGATCTGCGCGGTACCGGAGTTCATCGCGATGCTGTTCATCCCGCTGATGGCATGGGCCGCGCCGTAGGTGAAGCTGTTCGAGCCCAGGTTGAAGTTGAGTGCATCGAGGCCGTCACCGGTGATATTGCCGTTGATGGACCCTCCGGCAACGTTCAGGGTGTCGGTGCCGCCGCCGAGCCGGACGGCGCCGTTGAGCACGCCTGCGGTGGTGATGGTCGCGTTGTCTCCGACTTCGTCGATGCCATCGCGGTTGAGGTCGCCGTCCCGGAGCGCGACACCGGAGGCGCCCGCATTGATCACGGCAGCCGCGCCGATGTTGGCAGTGCCTCCGGCGCCGCCAGAAAAGTGGACCGCGGCGCCTGCGCCGCCGCCCCCGGTCACGGTGCCTCCTAAGACATCCACCGCGAAAGAGCCGAAGGTGCTCGAGGCGAAGATGCCGTCGGTCCCGCCGAGCACCGTGCCCCCTGTCACCTGCACCTGGGCCAAGCCTTTGCCCGCGGTCCGCGCCCACAGCGCGATCAGGCTCGAGGACACGACGGAACCACCACTCATGGCGATGCTCGACGTACCCGTATGGCCGGCACCGGAGATGTTCGCTTGGACGGCCAGGCTGGTCGCCTGGACCTCGCCGCCGGTGATCACGATGGACGCGTTGCCTGTGCCGTTCACACCCGCTGTCGACGCAAGGATGCCTACCCCATTGCCGGAATTGAGGACCCGCCCGCCGCTCAGGGTCACTCGGGCATCGGCCGCCGCGGCGCCGCCGTTCGCCGACACGGTGGCAGCCACGCCGGTGGTGGTGATCGCTCCGCTGGCGATGTTGACGGAAGCGACCCCGCCGGTTGCAGTGGTGGCCACCGTCACCGCCGAGCCGGTGGCGGTGATCGAATCGACGCTGGTCACATTGACCGTGAGTTGGGGTGCCACCGGGCCGATGTTCGTCTGAAGCGACACGCCTTGCGCGCCCGTGACCACCATGCCTGGGTTGGCGAGATCGAGCGTGAGTCCATTCGATCCGCTGTAGGAGATTCCCGTGGCATAGCTCGCGCCCGCACATGTCAGGGTGTCCTGCCCGGCGACCTCGGCACCGCACTCGTTGGCGGCGCGCGCCGGCTGATGGACAGCGATGAGAGCGACTGCAAGTGCGATTGCCGACAAAGGAAGCAAGTGTCCAGGGTTCGTCGAGCTGAAAGCCCAGCGACCCACTCTTCGTGTCCGTCGAACGCCCTTTGCACCGCATGGGGCACCGCAAAAGCCTGAATTCATCACAACGATCCGATCACAACAAGTTGTTACTCGAATCATGCAGTGCAGTCGTCAAGCCATACGACCTGTTCAGAAGCCAAAGGTGTTCAATCTCCGCGGCTAATTTCGCTCGTGTTGCGCCATCGCGACTAACACGCCGGTCCTTGCGTGTTCAAACTGGTATTGGCCGATCGCTGCCCTCGGTCGAAGGCAATCATGGCAACGTGAACTCTGGCTCACCGACAACCAGAACAGGCTGCTTGCGCTCCTCATACCAACTGAATCGACCTCCGTGCTGGCGGAAGCCGACTTCCAAGATGTAGCAGCCGAGCAGTTCGATCAGCGCCTCCCTCGACGCCGGTGTGTCAGGACCTGAGCGGATGCCTCGGCCAGCATCGCTCACGGTCATGCCTTGGCACTGGGCTTGAAGATGTGGATGGTTTCGCCGCGCGCGAGCTTCTCCACCAGCTGGGCGATGCGCCTGGCGCGCGTCTCGGCCTTGACGGCCGTCTGTATGCGCCACAGCACCGCGTAGCGATTGGCCGCGTTGATGGTTGCAAAGAAGGCCTTGGCCGCCGGCTCGGCTTCCATCGCCGCCAGCAGATCCTCCGGCACCGCGGACGTGCGCGCTCCGTCGTAGGCCTTCGCCCAGCGTCCGTCGGCCTTGGCGGCTTCGATCTGCGCGTAACCCGGTGCTTGCATGCGGCCCGCCTCGACGAGCGCCGCGACCTTGTCAACGTTGATCTTGGACCAAATGCTGCGCGCGCGCCGCGGCGTGAAGCGCTGGAGAAAGTGCTGGTCGTCGAGGCCTTTCTTCTGGCCATCGATCCAGCCCCAGCACGGCGCGATCTCCACCGCCTCGGGGTAGGTGACGCTGGGTTCATTGGCGCCCCGCTTCGCGATCTTGAGCCAAAGGCCGTCGGAGGTGGCGTGGTTCTTCTTCAGCCAGGTCTCGAAAGCCTTGGCGCTCTTGAACAAGGTCGGGGAGGAGTCGGGTTGGACGGCGGATTTGGCGGCGGGCATCGGATGGAGTGTGCCGCAGAGAGCCGGCGCGGTTCGCTGCACAGTGGCCTCGTGCCTTGGTGCATTGTCACGGCCTCGAAAGACCGGCTGGTCCAATTGCCGCACGTGGTGTCCTTATCGGCATCGGGCACGGCCAGGGTGTCCATCAGAGCGCGAGCCAGTGAGGATGTCGTGGCGGTTGACCGGATCGCCGAAGCCGGGGACGACCCCTCCATCCAAACCATGGGGCAATTCGGTAGCAAAGACGTTGCCTCTGCGCAAGCTGTGATCTCCGAGCGTCAATCTGCGCGCCCACAACCTTCCTCAGCTATGCCGTGGCAGCAGGCAAATGTGCCAGCCCCTGCCGCTCTTCAGGATCAACGTCGAAGAGCCCTGGACGCCCGCCGATAGATCAAGATCATCGCGACCAACCCAACAAAAGCCCCCAGGTTCGCCGCCAGCGCGATCACGAACAGCAACCCCGCCACATCCACCAGAAGCAGCATCACCATCAGCGAAGCCGCCCAAAGCGCACCCCACCTCAAGATGTACAGATCCATGTAGGTCTTCAGCCAGAGGTTGTTCCTCCGCGCGATGGCATCGGCCTCCTCTGCCGACGCCGCAGGCGGAACCTGCTCGAGCAAACTCTTCGGCCACCAGAAGCGATTCCAGATCGACGCCGGGCGAGGTTCCGTTGGGCTCATCGCGACAGAGACTCCCCGCTGCTACGCCCGAGCCGGCTTGCCGGCCGCCCGCCGCCGCGTGAGCGCCAGGTTGGCAGTCATCATCGCCGCCACCAAGGTCACCAGCCAAGAGAAGTACACCCACAGCAAGAACATCGGCAGCACCGCAAACGCCCCATACAGCGCCTTGTACGTCGGCATCTTGACCAGGTACGCGGTGAAGGCGCGCTTGCCGATTTCGAAAGCCAGGCTGGCGAGCAAGCCGCCCGCGACCGCGTCGCGCAGCCGCACCTTCGTGTTCGGCACCAGGTAGAACATGCACGTGAGCACCGTCACGCCGAGCATGAGCGGCCCGAGGTCGAGCACGAAGGCGAGCGATCGCGGCAGCGCACCGATCAGCCCCATCGAAATGCCCAGCAAGTACGACGTCGCCCACAAACTCAGCCCCAGAACGGGCGGCCCGACGGCCAGCATCAGCAGGTACAGGCCGACGCGCCTGAAGAACGGGCGATTCTTTCTCACCTGCCACATCTGGTTCAGCGCGTTCTCCACGGTCAGCAACAGCGCGATGGCCGCGCCCAGCAAAAAGAGCGAGCCGACCCAGGTCAGGCCGCTGGCATTCGCGGCAAACTGGTTCAGGTACTTCAGCACGGTGCGCGCGATGTCAACCGGGAGCAGCCTGCTCAACAAGAGCTCCTGGAGCGCGTCCTTGAAGCGCCGGAAGATCGGAAAGTGCGTGAACAGCGCGAAGCTCGCCGCCAGCAAGGGCACGATCGACAGCAAGGTCGTGAAGGTCAGGCTCCCGGCAACTTGGGGAAGGCGCTCTTTCCTGGCGCGGTGGAATGTCAGGCGGGTCAGGGTGAACATCGGATCGCTGGCGGGGGACTCGGCGGGCTCGCGGGGAATGGGGCTGCTGCGGCTGGATGGCGATTGTGATGGGTGCCGTCCGCAGCCGGCCGGCAATCACTTCCTTTTTTCGCGCGGCTTGGCCTGCGCCCGCGCGGCGCCGACCTCGCGGCTCACTGTGCCGCAGTTCGTCTCTTCGCCGGGGCCGGTTTCGATCAGAGGCACCAGCGCCGCCAGCGGCCCGGCGCCCGCCAGCGCGAGCGCACCGCCAACGCGCGCAAGCAGCGGCCCCTTCACGATCTCGAAGTCGGGTTCCTTGAAGGTGCCGTGCAGACGCACCGGGGTGCGCAGCGACAGCACGCCCGCGCTCTTCGGCTTGGGCGCCACGGTGATGTCGAAGCGCTCGTGCTCGAGATCGAAGCCGCCGGTGCCGAGAATTTGCGTCTGCTCGGTGTCGACGACAAACAGGGTGGAGGTGCCGCGACCGCCTTTCACGTCGAAGACCATGCCGCCGCAATTGACGTTGATCAGCCGGTCGCCGCCCAGCAGGAGCCCCAGCACCTTGCCGCCCTGCAGGCCGCTCGCGGCATCCACCAGGTTCGAGATGCGGCCATTCGCAATGGTGGCGGCAATGCGGCCGTCGGCCTTCGCTGCCGCGTCGGCGATGGAGTTGCCGGTGCCCTTCAGCTGCAGGGCCGCGCCGACGTAGCCCGCGCCCTGGGCGATGGTGGGGCTTTCCGGGATGAGGCGGTCCAGGCGGACGCGCCGCAGGTTGATCTTCACGTCGGACTTGATCGTGGGCTCGCGCGCATCGAGCACGGCCTGCGCCGCGATGGTGCCGCCCGCAAATCCGAAGTCCAGTTGTGTGAGCTTCAGGATCGCATCGTGCAAGCTCAAGGAAGCGCGCAGGCTTTCGAGGGGCAAGGCCTTGGGGACGATCAGCTTGACCGCGACGAGGCTCGCTTCGGCGTCGATCTTCTGCAGGCGGCTGCCGTCGAAGCTACCGGCCGGGAGGATGTGGTTCGGATCGACCGCCTGATCTTTTGCCTTGGCGGCAGGGCGCGTGCGGGTTTCGGCCTGGGAGATGGCGGGCTTGCCGCCCGAGCCCTTGGTCTGCACGCCGATCATCGGCCCGAGGTCGGCCATGTTCAGCAGCTTGCTGTGCAGCTCGGCCTCGAGCAGGGGCCGCGGTTCGCGCTCGATGTAGCGGGCCTTGCCGGTGACGTCGGTGGACCCGATCTTTCCGGCAAGGTCATCCATGGTGTACTGGTTTCCCTTCAGGACCAGGTGGCCCTGCAAGCGGTAGGGCGGCGACGCAGGCAGGGGAAGCAGCAAGAAGGGATAGAGGTTGGCCAGGGTCTGGCCCTCGATGTGCAGGCGCGTGTCGATGGCCGAGATATTGGCCGCATCGGCAATGGTGCCTTCGACCTCCAGCTTCGTGGTGCCGGCGTTCAGGCTGCCTTTCAGCGGGAACGGAACGCCGGACTCCTGAAAGCTGAGGACTTCGCCGGTGAGGGCGGTACCCGAGAACGAAGCGTCGTGGTATTTGCCGCTGAACTTGTACTGCGTGGTGTAGCGAACGTTGGAGGGCTTGGCATCTGCATCCTTGACCTTCTCCTGGGTGGCCGGGTCGAAGGTGCTTCCTTGCACGTCCAGCTCGAAAGGCTCCCCGTGGTCCAGATAGCGCAGGTGACCGTGGTCGACCGACAGGGTGCTGATGCGCAGCTTGCTCGGCGTCGTCTCGGTCGGCTCGGCGAGGATCCAGTTCTTCCGGTTGTCGGGCAGGCGCTCGAAGATCAGGTCGGGCTTGGTCAGGGCCACGCGCGGAATGAGGATCTTGTCGGGGAGGTCGCGCAGCGAGACGGAAAACTCCAGCATCTCGATCTTGGCCATCGCCTCGTGCCGCGACCAGTCGGCGTTGCTGAAGTACACGTCGCGCATGCGGATGGTGGGGACGAAGCCGAGTTCGACGTGCAGGTCGGAGATCCTGAACTCGCGCTGCGTCTTCTGCGAGATGTAGCGTTCCAGGGGTGGGCGGAACCAGTTCCAGTCGAACAGAATGACCAGGACCACCCATGCCGTGACGATGGCCAGCAAGACGGGGTGCCGTCGCACGAATCGGAGCGGAGCCGATGAAGACATGGTGGTCGCGTCAACGGTGGTGGCCGTGCCTCAACAATTGGCGCGAATGCGCCGAATCAGCGTCTGCCGAAGGACGGTTTCGGTTTCGACGATGGCGGTGCCTTCGCACGGGGTCTTCGCGGCCCGGTACCGGTACCGGACCTCGACACGGTTTGGATCGATCGTGCGGATGGATCGAAGGGCAAGCGGTTCCCGGAGGGAGCCGTAGAAGGCCGAGATCTCTTCTGCCCTGAACGGCCCGCGCCCTCGCTTCGCCGGAACGACGAGGGCGGCGGCCGTGGCGCCGTCGGCGGCGGCGAGGGCGCGATAGAACTTGGCGACCGCTTCGACGGGCGCGTCGTTGCGCCTGGGGCTTGGGGCTTCAGGCGCGGCATCGTGCGACGGGTCGGCAGCGGGAGCGTTCGGCATGCTGGCGGGCGCGGGCGCAGCGGAGGGCAAGGGCCCGGGCCCGGGCTCGACCACCGATGCGGCCTCTGCCTTGGCCTCCGGCTCGACCGCTGATTCAGGTGCCGCCCCCGCGCTTGCAACAGCCGGCGGCCCGGCGTCGGTGTGCGTGAAGCTCACGTACCACCCCACGAACACCATCATCATGGCCAGCACCAGCAACGCCAGCCAAAGCCAGAACCAGGGCGTCTCCGCAGGCAGCGTGGGACCCGGCGGGCGGCTCTGCGTTCGCGGGCTCGATGGATAAGGCAGCGCCCTGATCGATTCGAGCGCGGACGGCCCGGATGCAACAAAGGTGGGCAGCCGTCGCGCGCACCCGATGCAGAACATGGCGTTGGGGCGGTTCGAACAGCCGCAGGCAACGCAGGTAACGCGTGATGAAGGTGACGGTGTCATCGCTCAGCGCCCCCGAACGGAGGAACGCGCCAAGGCGCTAGTGAACACGAAGTTGCGCCCCTTGCTTCGGTGCCTCCAGCGCCAAGTCGCCAGTCCCCGTGACGGCGATGGACTGCGCGCCGTGCAAGTACCCGCCTACAGGGCTCATGCGTCGACGGTTGACTGTCCGTAACACTCGGACGGCGGATTCGACTTGGCTCGCAGAGCTCGGCATTTCACAATCGGACGCCGAAAAAAAGAAAACGGAGTGCCTACATGAATGAACCCACCGGCGACGCGGAACTCGCGCTGCTGAACGAACGCCGCGCGCTGTTGCGCCGTTTGTCGGCGCTGGCGACGGTCGGTATGGCTTCTGGAAGCGCAGTGCTCACGGCCTGTGGCGGAGGCGGCGGCGGTGGCGGCGGGGCAGCGTTCGTTGCTGCTGCCGCAACCAGCGCCGCCCAGGCCCCCGCCCCTGCTCCAGCGCCATCACCCCCTCCCGCACCCGCACCGGCACCCGCCCCTGCTTCGGCGGCCCCGGCGCTCGGCGCCCACGTGCTCGCCTTCAACCGGGACGGCGTGACCTCTTCGTCGCTGTCCGCTTCAGGGATGACTACGCGCACGAGCGGAAGCACCCTGCTGGCCTGCGTCGGGCGGGGCCTGCTGGCAGCCGACCTGCCGACGGACACGGCAGGCAATGCCTTCGTCCAGCTCGGTGCGGCGCACACCTACACCCTCTGGCCCAACTCCGGGACGGCCTTGTATGCCTGTGCGCAGGCACGCGGCATGGCCGGCCATGCGGTCACGGTGGCGAAGCCCAAGGTCACCGACGAAACGACGCTGAGCGTCGTCGAGATCACCGAGGCCGGCTCCGTGCGCGATGCGCAGTGGCGCGAGGTTCTGGCGGGCCAGCCCTTGACCAGCGCGAGCGTCACCACCACCGGGCCTGCGCTGCTCGTCGCATGGTGGTGGGGCGATGCCGGTGTCGACCTGGACAAGACGGCGGTGCCCAACAACGGCTTCACGGTGATCGATTCGGTACTGGCTTCGGGTGCCTTGGTGCAATGCGCCGTTGCGGTCCGGCAGGTCGGCGCGGCCGGGAGCTACAACGTGACGTGGGTCTCGACGCCGCAGCAAGGGGCGCAGCTGTGGCTGATTGCGGTGCAGGCGGCCTGAAGTGCGCCATGCCATGAGCGGCCATGCGACGACCTTCATCGCCGACGCGTGAAGAGCGAGAGAAGACGGCGTGTTTTCGCAGTCCATCATTCAGCATGCAAGGCAGCGCGCGCTGGCCGACGGCGCACTGCAGCCGATCGAGACGCAAACCGTTCTCCTGGACAGCGATGGCGTCCGGTTCGTGCTGCGCACGGTGTCGAGCCTCGCGCGCAAGGACAAGGCCCACCAGGCCGTTGCCGCCGCAGATCCGCTCGGCGACTACGAGCCATCCCTGTTCGTGGGCGAGCTCGGGCCTTCGCACTACGTCCTGCTCAACAAGTTCCAGGTGCTCGACGGCCATGTGCTGATCGTCACCCGCCGCTTCGAGCGCCAGGAGCGTCTGCTTGGCGTGGACGATTTCGCAGCGCTCATCGCTTGCCTGGGCGAGGTCGACGGGCTCGGCTTCTACAACGGCGGCGCCGAGGCCGGGGCGAGCCAGCGGCGCAAGCATCTGCAGCTCGTGCCGCTCCCGCTCGACGCGGAGGGCCCGGACGGCGTACCGATGGAGCGCGTGCTCGGCACCGGCGCGCAATTGCCATTCCGGCATGCGTTCGCGCGCGTGGCGCCGCAAGCGACGGCGCCTGAATGGCATGCGCTCTATCGCGAGTTGCTCGATCGGTGCGGCATTCGCGCTGTCGCCGAGGCCGAAGGCGAAGTTCAGTCGGCGCCCTACAACCTGCTGGTGCGCCGAGGCTGGATGCTCGTGGTGCCGCGTTCGCGCGCCTGCTTCGAATCGATCTCGGTGAACGCGCTCGGCTTCGCCGGCTCGTTGTTCCTGCGTTCCCAAGACGAGCTGGAGCGCGTGCGTGCGGTGGGGCCGATGCAGCTGCTGCGCGCAGTGGCAATGCCGCAGCCCTGAAAAGCTGGCCTTGTTGCACGGACGCACTGCACTGCGTCCTACGCTCGGTAGGCATCAGCCTACACACAGACCGCACTCGGACGAAGCGCTGCGTGCTGCCACCTGCCTCAGGATGGCCGGTCCATCCGGCGCGTCAAAGAACGCCGCAAAACCCCGTCATTGAGGACCTCGACCTTGAGCAAGCCACAGCTGCTGGCATTTCTGTTGCCGCAATTCCATCGCATCCCCGAGAACGACCGATGGTGGGGCGAAGGCTTCACCGAATGGACGAACGTCAGGAAGGCGCAGCCGAGATTCCGCGGCCATCGCCAGCCGCGCATTCCGATGGACGGCCATTACTACGACCTGTCGGACCCGCGCACGCAGGACTGGCAGGCCGATCTCGCCAAGGCGCATGGCCTGGGAGGCTTCTGCTACTACCACTACTGGTTCGCAGGCCGGCAGCTGCTGGAAAGGCCGGTGGATTCGATCCTGCGGCGGGGTGCGCCGGACTTCCCCTTCTGTCTCGCATGGGCCAACGAGCCCTGGACCCGTGTCTGGGATGGCGGCGACCGCGACATCCTGATGCCGCAGAACTATGGCGGCAGGAGCGATTGGGAAGCGCACTTCCGCTATCTCGAGAAGGCATTTCGCGATCCGCGCTACATCCGGGTGGACGGCTGCCCGGTGATCCTCTTCTATCGAAGCGCCAGCATCGCCGAGTGCGAAAACATGCTGGACTGCTGGCGAAACCTGGCGGTGCAGCGCGGCTTTCCGGGGCTGCATGTCGTGAGCATGATGACGGTGTTCGGCCGCGATGCACGCAGCCATCTGTTCGATGCCTATGTCGAGTTCGAGCCCTTCTACACGCAGGCGAACCTGCCCGTGCATCTGAAGATTTCGGAGAAGGTCGCGAACGGCGCCAGCCGGCTGTGCTGGAAGTATTTTGGAAGAGGCCCTTACGCGCCCCGCAGCAGGGACTACCGGTCGATGTGGCGCGAGATTGCGAGTCGCCCCCGGCCTCCCCGCCACTACCCCGGCGCTTTCGTCGATTGGGACAACACGCCGCGCAGGCGGCTGGACACGAGCCTGGTCATGCGGAATGTCGACGTCGCCACGTTCCAGGACGGCTTCGCTCAGCTCTACGAAGGAGCGAGCCGCGCCGGAACGCGCTTCATCTTCATCAACGCCTGGAACGAGTGGGCGGAAGGCACCTACCTGGAGCCGGACGAGGAACTCGGCACGGCCTACCTGGAAGCCATCAGCGCCGTGGTCGGCCGCAACGGCGGCGAATGAGCCGCGGGTGCACGTCGGGCTGGGGCAGGCGCAACGCATCAGCTCCCCATTTCGCCGACGGCCACTTCCCACAGCCGTGAGCGCCCCTCGCGCACACGACGCAGCACGGCCCCTGCCCTATGGTCCCTCCCGGACTGGCCTTCAAGGCCAGTTCTTTTTGTCAGTGACCATTCATCAAGAAAGGGACGTCACACATGAAGCAACAACAGCACAACCGCATCGCTCTCGGCGCCTTGCTCGCGGGCCTCCTGGCCGCCAGCGGATTCGCTGCCAACGCGCAAACCGTGCAGACGCCGAAGGTCGGTGTCGGCGTGGGCGTGCAGGCCGGGGTCGACGCCTCGGGCGGTGCGGATGCGAGCACGCAGCAGCAGCAGCAGCAGCGCCAGCACCGCGGCACGCACGCGGGCGGGTCTGCGCAGACGCGAGCGGGTGCGAGTGCAGGTGCCGACTCGGGCGCCAGCAGTGCCTCGCCAACCAGCACGGTCGGCAATACGCTGGGCGGTGTCGGCTCCACGCTGAGCGGCGGGGTGCAGGGCGCGACCGGCGCTGTCGGCGGCGCGACCAATGCGGTGGGCGGCGCCACCAATGCGCTGGGTGGTGCGACCAATGCGGTGAGTGGCGCCGCCCAGGGGGCGACCGGGGCCGTGGGCGCCGGTGCCGGCGGCCAGGCGCAAGGCTCGGGCGCGATCGGCGTGAAGAAGTAAGCTGGCCATCGCCAGGAACAGAGCCCGCAGCGCTCAGGCGTTGCGGGCTCTTTTTTGCCGGACGCAGCTCAGTGTGCCGGCAGCCGCGGATGCTCGAAGAAGAAGCGCAGCATTTCGGCGCTCGCATCGGGGCCGCGGGCGTCGGTGTAGGAGCCCTTGGCGCTGCCGCCCGCCCATGCATGAGGCGCACCGTGAACGGTCCAGTGCTCGGCAAGCACCCGTCCGTCGGCGGATCGGTGCAAGCGGCGCGTCGCGGTGCGGGCACCCTTGCCGTTCACATGCTGGACCTCGACCGTGGTCGTGTCGCCGACGCAGGCCGCGATGACCTGCTCGCCATTGCTGGCGTGAACGGTTGCATCCGCATCGCCATGGAAGACGATGGTGGGCATGCCGCTGGCCGCACTGCCGGCGGGAACGCCGCCGCTCTTCATCGCCATCAGCGCAGCCGGCAGGTCGGATGCGACACCGGCCGCCAGCCCGGAGTGGACGCCGACGGCCGCGTACAGGTCGGGATACGCCTCGCCGAGGATGGCGGCCATCGCGCCGCCGGCCGACAGCCCTGCGACATACACGCGTTGCGGATCGATCGCGTAGTGCGTCATGACCGCGCGCGTCATGCCCGCCAGGAGCGCGGGCTCTCCGCGATCTCGCTTTTGATGGCTGTGCTTGAACCAGCTCCAGCAGGCTTGCGGGTTCGCGCGGCGCGACTGCGCGGGATACAGCACGAAGAAGCCCTGTGCCAGCGCGGCCTCGTTCATCCCGGTTCCGGCGGCGAAGTCGTCGGGGTCCTGCGTACAGCCGTGCAGCATGACGACCAGCGGCAGGGGGCGCTGGCCCGCCTCGGGTGGAACGTAGAGCTTGTAGTCGCGGCGGCCGGCAGCATCGGAAAAGCTGCCGGGGACGAAGCGGCCCGGAACGGGGACCGGGTCGTACGCGGCAGGCGCGTCGTCGAAGATGCCGGGCAGTGGCGGCTGGGGGACGTGCCTGGCCTCCACGTCGATCACATCGCCGGCTTCGCTGGTGCTCGATGGCGCGACAGGTCCACGCCCGCGACCCAGCGCGGCCTGGATTGCGGCGGTTGCGGCGCGCAGGTCGCCGGCGCGCGTCAGCCGGGTTGCTTCTGCCATCAGGTGCTTGAAGTCGATGTTCATGGGTGGCCTTCGGGTTGGGGTGGGTCAGTGGATGCGGGCGGACAGCGCCGCCTTGACGGCGGGGCTCGCGTGGAACGCGCCCAGCACCGTGATGGATTCGATGGTGGCGAGCGCCAGCGCCGGTGTGACATCGGGCGCGATCACGGCCAGGCCGAGCACGCGTATCTGCAGCATCTGGCCGGCCGCCTTGGTGGCTTGCAGGTCGGCAGCGCCGTAATGCTGAATGCCGAGCACCAGCGACTTGCGCGAGGCGACCTGGCGCACGACGTCGACCTGGGCGGCAAGCTGGTTGCGGATGGCCGTGCGGATCAGATCGGTGCGATTGGCATAGAAGCCTTCCTGCACCAGCAGGTCGATCTGGCCGAGGTCCACGCAACCGACATTGATGGTGATCTTTTCGTCGGCGGGCCGGGGCGAGGCCATGAGGGAAGCACTTTTGCGGGGCATGGGGCCATCCTAACACCATCCAAGAAGATGGTGTACGGATGGTTATTGGATGGCGTAGCGCGCTTCGGACCGCGAGAGGAGCGCCTGCGCTTTTGGAAGCAGAATCGCTTTTCTCAACTCGCCCCGGGGGAAGGCCAGATGGAAATGGAAGACATCAATGCGCGGCTGCGTGCGCTCGAATTGCGGGCCGTCGCGCAGACCACGGCGATCGCCGTTTTGCTCCACGAGCAGCCCAACGCATCGGCAAAGCTGCACCTGGTGGCCGAGCATCTCGTCGATGCGCCGCCGGTGCCGTTGTCCGACGAGGACCTGGTCAAAGTCGCCGCCTACATCCAAGCCATGCTCGGCGGTCCCTGGATCGAGTAATTGCGGGAGATGCCGCGGCCGGCCATCTTGTGCCGTCCTGTGCCGTCCTGTTCGAGAATCGCCCGATGTCCGAAGTCCTCATCTATCACAACCCCGCCTGCGGCACCTCGCGCAACACGCTGGCGCTGATTCGTCACGCGGGCATCGAGCCTGTCGTGGTCGAGTACCTGAAAACGCCGCCGAGCCGCGCGCAGCTGCGCGAGATCGCGGCGGCCACGGGGCAGCCCTTGCGCGCGCTGCTGCGCGAGAAGGGCACGCCCTACGCAGAGCTGGACCTGGGCAATCCGAAGTGGAGCGATGACGATCTGCTCGACTTCATCGCCCGGCATCCGATCCTGTTGAACCGCCCGATCGTGGTGACGCCGCTGGGCACCAAGCTGTGCCGGCCTTCGGAGGAAGTGCTGGAGATCCTGCCGGCGGGGACGGTGGCGCCCTTCACCAAGGAAGACGGCGAGCGCATCAGCGACAGCGGGAAGCGCCGCGCGACCTGAGCGTCGTGAAGAAGCGCCCGGCCTCGCGGCGAGGCTCGAGGCGCTTCTTCTTCCTGCCTCCCTGAGAGCGGAGCACGCGTGCCGGCGCGTGCGGGGATCGGTGTGACAGCATGTGAAGGCCTTCGATCCCTGGGTCTCATCGTAGGCACGTGCGGGCGTCCTGCCGATCCCGCGTTTGCGCGATGGCCTGGCGTTTGTTCCAGAATCGACGCGAGGCGGCTTGCCGCCGGCGGCCCGTCACGCGTTGCGGGCCCTGTTCGCAGATGGCATTTAAACGTCGAGGAGCACCATGGACATCCCTGAAGAAGACGCACCGGACTCTCCGGCAAGCGAACCGCGCAGCAGTTCCTATCTCGAAGAAAAGGCCTTCAAGTCGCGCACGCTGCTGATCTTCGGCACGATCACCGACGTTGCGGCGCGCGACGCGACGCGCCGGCTGATCGCGCTGGACGCCGACAGCGACGCACCCATCGACATCCTGGTGAGCTCGCCGGGCGGCCACCTGGAATCGGGTGACGCGATCCACGACGTGGTGCGCTTCATCTCGGCGCCGGTGCGCATGATCGGCACCGGCTGGGTGGGCAGCGCGGCCACGCACCTGTACTTGGCTGCACCGCGCGAACGGCGCTTCTGCTTGCCGAACACGCGCTTCCTGATCCATCAGCCCAGCGGCGGCGCCGGCGGGCCGGCGAGCGACATCGCGATCCATGCGCAGGAGATCATCAAGGCCCGCGAGCGCATCGCGCGCACCATCTCGCGCGAGACCGGCAAGTCGTTCGAGGCGGTGATGGCCGACATCGAGCGCGACCGCTGGCTGTCGGCCGAGGAGGCGGTGGAGTACGGGCTGGTGTCGCGCATCATCGAGCGCAAGAGCGAGTTGAAGTAGGAAGGTGGCTTTGACTTGCCTGCGATCAATAGCCGCTTCTGCCGCATCAACCAGTGGGCCGTAACAGTCGATTCGGGAGTGAAGGCCGTGTCAACGGCGTGCAGGGCAAGGCGCAAAGCGCAGCAATAGCCGAAGCTATTGCGAGCATTTGCAACGCCGCCATGCGCGTCGTTGGCGCGGCAGGCACTTCCGAATTGGCTGGTACGGTCCACTCGTCAGGCAGCCTCGAGGAGCTCGATCGTTGCGAGCTCTTCGGCGAGTTCCTCCTTGGCAATGGCGGTCTCGTAGTCCTTCTGGAGATTCGTCCAGAAGCTGTCGCTCAGCCCGAAGGCCTTGGACAGGCGCAAGGCGGTGTCGGTCGTGATGCCACGCTCGCCAGAGACGATGGCTGCGATGCGAGTCACGGGCACATGGATCGCCTTCGCCAGGCGGTACTGCGTGATGCCCATGGGCTTCAGGAACTCCTCGGCAAGGATGTTGCCGGGGTGGGGGTACGGTACTTGGCGCGTCATGGAGACTCCTTTCTTGACGTAGATTCAGGGCCTCAGTGGTAGTCGATGATCTCCACGTCGGCTGGGCCCGCCTTGGCCCACTTGAAGCAAACGCGCCACTGATCATTGACGCGAATGCTGTGCTGACCTTTACGGTCACCGGCCAATGCTTCAAGGCGATTGCCCGGCGGAACTTTGAGGTCATCGAGCATGGCAGCGGCATTAAGCATTGCGAGCTTTCGCATCGCTACCGTGGCGATGTTCGCCCATCGCGGCACCCGGGAGCCTTCGAAGAGGCGGCGAGTGTCCTCGTCCTTGAAGCTCTGAATCATGAATGCATATTAACGTTCAGCGTTATTAACGTCAAACGTTGATAACGCAGTGCGTACTTAATCGCCCTGTTCCTACAAGGGGCCCCTGCCGGACCAAAGAAAGCCAGGGCGCGATCGAAATCGGTCACGCTCACGAATACATGTGAAAACACTTCCGTCTCCTTGACGCAGCACTGCAGCGGCGTGGATCACCGCATCACGCCCGGAATGCTTGTCCTGCCTTGCCGCCTTGGATAAGGTTGTCGGTTTGCCCCCGACGCCTTGTCCCTGATGAACAAGCCCCTCCTCACATCGCTGGCCCTTGCTGCCTGCTGCGCCACCTCCTTTGCCCAAACGCCGAAGCTCCCGCTCGAAAGCAACGACGAGGGCTCGATCTACGTCAGTCCCAACCTGTCGCCGACCGAGAAGGCGGCGACCGCGAACGGCGCGACGCTGGGCCTGCAGCGCAAGGACGGCAGCGGCGTCTATGGCGGCATGGACACCTCGGGCACGCGCCCGAACTACTCGCTGGGCGCGAGCACGGGCGGCGATGTCTCCTTCACCGCCGGCGCGCACACGGACGGGAAGGACAACAAGGGCATCAAGGCGGGGGTGACGATCCGCTACTAGGCGCTGCTAGAAAGGCGCCGACAGCTCGGCGCCCTCTTGCGCATCGCTCGATGCCTGCAGCGCAGCCAGCTGCCGGCGCAGCGTCTCGTTCTCGGCCGTGAGCTCGGCCACGCGCCGGCGCAGGGCCTGGAGTTCGTCGCCGGGTGGCGCGCTTTCCTGCGGCGCCTCGGCGCCCTCTTCGCGCGGCTTGCGCTTGGATTCGCGCACGCGCTTGGCGGCCTGCTTGAGCTCGTCCTTGCCGGCGACCACGGCGGCGACCTGCTCTTCGGCCGGCAGGGTGGCCACCGCAGCGGCGGCGTTGATCGAGATGGTGCCGGACTTGACCGCCGCGACCAGCTCGGGCGCGGCCTGCTTCCGGATCTTCTCGATCATGACCACCTGGCTGCTGCTCAGGCGCGCGGCCTTGGCGACGGCTTCGCGGCTGTCGAGCGGAGCGGGCAGCGGGGCGCTGCCGATGGGCTCGGCCGAAGGCGCGCTCGCCGGCACCTCGGGGGCCGGTGCCGGGCCGGCCGCGGCACGCGAGCGCCGCTCGGCCACGATCTCCTTCTTGCGCAGCGCCAGCACGCCGCGCTGGAAATCGGAAATGCTGCGCCGGCCCAGGTGCTGGTCGATCATCCACAGGTGCACGTCCTCCAGCGTGCGAAAGCGCGTGTTCTGCACGGTCTGGAAAGGAAGGCCGTGCTTGCGGCAGATGCCGTGGCGGTTGTGGCCGTCCACCAGCACGTCGCCCCACAGCACTAATGCATCGCGGCAGCCCTCGGCCAGCAGACTGCGCTCCAGGGCTTCGTACTCCTCCGGGGTCAGCGGGTCGATGTAGGCCTTAAGTTCTTCGTTGACGACGATGTCCATGGGTGCGAGAGCCGGGGTCGGGAGAAAGGGCCCGCATTGTAGAGAGCCGTCTTCGAGGAATCGGCGGGCAAGCGATTGCGCAAGATGCTGACGATCAGCCGGTCCGGCACGCCGGCATCGTCGGATGCCTGCCCCGCCGGGAACGAACAAGCATCATGGACAGCCCAGTCCCCTCGACCGCCGCCACCAAGCCTGGCGCACTGCTGGTGCCCGGCTGGGACGACAACCACCGGGAGCGCTACCGCGCCCTGGTGGACGGTCTCGCGGCCCGGGGCTGGGCCTGCCGTCTCGTCGACCTGCCCAACGAGTCGTGGTCGCCGGCCGAGCGCGCAGCCGTAACGCGCGAAGACAACCTGCGGGATGTGCTGGCCGCCTACGACGCGCTGGCCCGCGAGCCGGGCGTCGAGCGCGCCGGGATCGGCCTCATCGGCGTGAGCTACGGCGGCTACCTGGCCGCGTTCGCGAGCGGCCTGCGCCCGGTGCGCTGGCTCGCGCTGCGGGCGCCGGCGCTGTACCGCGACCGGGGCTGGTCGAGACCCAAGGAGGATCTCGACAAGGAAGACCTGGCCGCCTACCGCTTGCTCCGGCTGCGCCCCGAGGACAACCGCGCCCTGGCGGCCTGCGCCGCCTTCCGGGGCGACGTGATGCTGATCGGATCGGGCAGCGACGACACGGTGCCGCGCCCCGTCATCGAGAACTATGCGGCCGCCTTCGCGCACGCGCGCTCGCTGCGCACGCAAATGCTGGAGGGCGCGGATCACGCGCTCTCGCATCCCGATTGGCACGCGGACTTCCGCCGCAGCCTGTTCGACTGGCTGGCGCAGCGCCGCACCGAGCCGAACGAGGACGCGACCGCCGCGCGCGCGCCGGCGTGCCCACGCAAGCTGCGCATCCTCGTGGTCGAGGACGAACCGGACATGCTGACCGTCACGCTGGAGCTGCTGCAGACGCTCGGCCATTGGGTCACCGGGGTGAAGAGCGCGGAGGTGGCGATCAATCGATTTCTCGAGGGCGCCTTCGATCTGCTGATGACCGACGTCAACCTGCCGGCGCTCTCCGGGCTGGATCTCGCGCAGAAGCTGCAACGGCATGGCTTTCCGGTGGTCTTCGCCACCGGCAGGCCGCCGCCGTCCCGGCTCGCGCCCGGGACCTTCTGGCTGCAGAAGCCCTACACGGTGGCGCAGCTCGAGGAGGTGCTGCGCGCCGCGTCGGCGCTCGTGCCCGCGGGGCCGCGCGGCATTGGCTAGGCGCTCGTGGAAGGGAGAAGATCGGGGGATTTCCAACCCCCGAACCAGGACCGAGACATGGCCAACGAATTCCCCTACGCGCACTACAGCGCGCTCACGCTGAAGCCCCATCCCAACGGCATCCTCGAAGTGGTGATGGGCGCCTCGCAGAGCGCGAACAAGAAGCTTTCGACCGCCGATCACAACCTGCACCGCGAGCTGGCGTCGATCTGGAGCGACATCGACAAGGACCCGCAAACGCGCGTGGCGCTGATTCGCGGCGAAGGCAAGGGCTTCTCCGCCGGCGGCGACCTGGGCCTGGTGGAGGACATGGCGAACGACTTCAACGTGCGCGCCCGGGTCTGGCGCGAGGCGCGCGACCTGGTCTACAACGTGATCAACTGCTCCAAGCCGGTGGTGTCGGCCATGCACGGCCCGGCCGTGGGCGCCGGGCTGGTCGCGGGGCTGCTGGCCGACGTGTCGATCGCCAGCACCACGGCACGCATCATCGACGGCCACACGCGCCTGGGCGTGGCGGCCGGCGACCATGCGGCGATCGTGTGGCCGCTCTTGTGCGGCATGGCCAAGGCCAAGTACTACCTGATGCTGTGCGAGGCGGTGTCGGGCGAAGAGGCCGAGCGCATCGGCCTGGTCTCGCTGGCGGTGCCGGAGGACCAGCTGGTGGCCAAGGCCTTCGAGGTGGCCGAGAAGCTGGCCGCCGGCTCGCAGACCGCCATCCGCTGGACCAAGTACGCGCTCAACAACTGGCTGCGCCTGGCCGGGCCGACCTTCGACAGCTCGCTGGCGCTGGAATTCATCGGCTTCTCGGGGCCGGACGTGCAGGAGGGCATCGCCTCGCTGCGCGAGAAGCGCAGCCCGAAATTCGATCCGTCCTGCCCCTTCTAAGCCGGGGTCACTTCCTGCCCTTGCGCCGGGCGTCGTGCTTGCGCCAGTACTGGAATTCGTCCTCGTGCACTTCGAGGTCGAGCTCCGAGATGCGCACCTGCAGGCGCTCCTGGACCTCCGCGACGGCCTGGTTGTAGATCACGGGCCCGACCTCCTCGACGAAGAAGCTCAGGAGCGCGCCGGCGGCGATGTTGCCGATGCGCTCTTCCATGTTTTCCTGAAAGTAGCGCTCGATCGACTTGATCGCTTCGCTCCTGGCTTCCTTGTCGAGCTCGATGGGCATGGTGCTTGGGCTTCGTGGTGTCGAGTGGCGACTGTACGGGAGCCGCCTGCTAATCTGTCGCGCCCCGCTCCGCCATGACCGACGCCCAGCTCTTGATGCTTTTCGACGCCGCACTGCGCGGCATGCTGCTCGCCCTGCTGCTGCTCCTGGCCTGGGTGCTGGCCCGCGACCGGCCTCGCCTGCCGGCGGCCCGCACGGCGCTGGCGATGTTGCTGGGGCTGATGGTGCAGGTGATCAGCTCCACGCCGCAGTTCGAGGCGCAGGTGCCGCGCCTCTGGCAGGCGCCGCTGATCGCGATCTCGGTGGCCAATGCGGTGCTGTTCTGGATCTTCGTGCAGGCGCTGTTCGACGACGACTTCAGGCTCAGGCCGCTGCACGCCGCCGCCTGGCTGGCGGTGGCCGCGCTGGCCGGCTTCAATTGCGCGGCGACGACCTCCGGCAGCGCCGCGCCGGCGCTCACGATGGGCCTGCAGCGCGGCGTTCCGCTGTTGTTCTCGGTGCTGGCCACGATCGCGGCGGCGGCGCACTGGCGCGCGGACCTGGTCGAGGGGCGGCGCCGGCTGCGGGCCTTCATCGTGGTGACGGGCGTGGCCTACACGCTGGCGATGCTGGTGGCGCGGCTGGCATCGCCGCAGGGCCGGCTCTCGGGCACGACAGCGACGGTGGACACGGCACTGTTGCTGGTGATCGTGGCGGTGAGCGCCTTCTGGATGCTGCGGCTGGCCGGCTCCGAGATCTTCCCGTCCGAGCGCGCCGTGCCCTCCCCGGCGCCGCACGCGAATCCGGCCGGGGCCGAGCGCGTGGGCGCCGAAGACGGCACCGCGCTGCCCGCACCCGACCCCGCCGACCAGGCGCTGGCCGAGGCGCTGCAACGCCTGATGAACGAGGAGCGCGCCTACCGGACCGAAGACCTGAGCATCGCCGGCCTGGCCGCCCGGCTGGGCACGCCCGAGTACCGGCTTCGCCGGCTGATCAACCAGCGCCTGGGGCACCGCAACTTCAACGCCTTCGTCAACGGCTTCCGGCTGGCGGAGGCGCGCACTGCCCTGGCCGATCCGGCGCGCCGCAGCCTGCCGGTGCTGAGCATCGCGCTGGAAGCCGGCTTCCAGTCCATCGGCCCCTTCAACCGCGCCTTCAAGGCCGCCACCGGGCTCACACCCACCGAGTACCGCCGGGAAAAGCTGGCCGATTCCTGAAATCGGCGAGCCGAAACATGGGTTTCGTCGCATTCGGCCAGACGCAGCGGCCGCGGCGCGGCATCGTCCGCATCACCGCAGGCAGGGGCCTTCGGACCCGAGAAAAGGAGTGAACACGATGCGTTCTTTGCGTTTGCCGGCGGCCGCGCTGGCGTTGTTGCTGTCCGGCCTGGCCCAGGCGGGCGTGGGACTCGGCACGATCGCCGCGACGGCCGAGGACGGCCCGGTCACGCTGTACTACCCGACCGCCGATGCCGAGCAGGCGATTCCGCGCGGGCCGTTCACGCTGCAGGTGGCGCCGCAGGGCCGACCGGTGCGTGGCAACGGGCGGCTGGTGGTGATCTCGCACGGCTCGGGCGGCGCACCCTGGGTGCATGCCGACCTGGCTCGCAGCCTGGTGCAGGCCGGCTTCGTGGTGGCGATGCCCGAGCATCGGGGCGACAACCACAAGGACAGGAGCAAGCCGGGGCCGGAGAGCTGGGCCCGGCGACCGGCCGAGGTGTCGCGCGCCATCGATGCGGTGGGGCGCGATGCGCGCTTGGGGCCCCTGCTGCAACTCGACAAGGTGGGCGTCTACGGCATGTCGGCCGGCGGCCACACGGCCCTGAGCCTGGCGGGCGGGCGCTGGTCGCCGGGCAGCTTCAAGCGGCATTGCGAGGCGCACCTGGCGGCGGACTTCCAGTCCTGCGTCGGACTGTTCACGCGGCTGACCGGCGGGTGGCTGGACGGCCTCAAGGAATGGGCCGCGCTCGCGGTGATCCGCCGGCGCTTCGACGACGACATGCCGCGCGTGCATGTCGACCCGCGCGTTGCGGCGGTGGTCGCCGGCGTGCCCTTCTCGGCCGACTTCGACATGGCCTCGCTGGCCGCGCCGCCGGTGCCGCTGGGCCTGGTCACGGCGCAGCAGGACCGGTGGCTGATCCCGCGCTTCCACGGCGACCGCGTGGTCGCGGCCTGCAAGACCTGCGAGCTGATCGCCGATCTGCCCACGGCCGGCCATGGCGCCCTGCTGTCGCCGCCGCCGCCGGGGCTCACCGGCCTGGTCGGCGACATGCTCAACGACCCGCCGGGCTTCGACCGCGCGGCCACGATGCCGGCGGTGGACCGCAAGATCACGGCCTTTTTCGCGAAGCACCTGCTGCAGGAACGCCCGTCGGGCGGCCAGGCCTCGCCCGGCTGAAGCGGCTCAGCCGCCGAGGTCCAGCTCGCGTGCGTGGTTGCTGCGCACCCAGGTGATGTCGCCCGCCTCGGCGTTGCGGGTCTGCCAGGCACGGAACTCCGGATCGGCCGACAGGCCGTCGACGACCTGGGCGAAGGCCAGGGCGTTGTCGAACTGCACGCTGAGCACGTAGTTGCCCAGCTCGCCGGCGGTGATGGCCCACAGCCGCGGGCTGGGCGCACCGTGCTTGCGCCAGAGCGCGGCGCCCTGCTCCATCGCTTCGATGACGGCGGCCAGGTCGGCGCCCGGATTGGGCTTGAAGACGTAGCGGGCTTCGTAGGCCATGGCGGCCTCCTGTGGACGTGCGGGGGGCCGGCCATTGAAGCACCGCGGGCCTGCCGGCGCAACTGCGACCGCCCGCGCGGCCCGCCACGGACGCCTTGCGCAAGTCGACGGATCGTGCAAGGCTCGGGGCCGCGCTGCCGAGGCGGCGCCCGTCACGCCAGGAGGTACGCCATGTCCCAGATCGACAAGGACCAGGTCGTCGATGTTCTGAACCGCCTGCTGGAGGCGGAGCTGGCGGGCGTGGTGCGCTACACGCACTACTCGTTCCTGGTGTTCGGCTTCTCGCGCATTCCGATCGTCTCGTGGCTGCGGGCGCAGGCCGACGAATCGCTGCTGCATGCGCAGCAGGTGGGCGAATGGATCACCACGCTGGGTGCCTATCCGTCGCTGGGCATCGGCGCGCTGCTCGACTCGCACAAGCACGACCTGTCGGCGATCCTGCAGGAGTCGCTGGCCACCGAAGGCCACGCGCTGGCGCTGTACCGGCAGCTGCTGCAGCTGGTCGAGGGGCGCTCGGTGGCGCTGGAGGAGTTTGCCCGGCAGATGATCCACGCCGAGGAGCTGCATGCGGCGGACGTGGACAAGATGCTGCGCAAGCCCGGCGAAGTCCGCGCCTTCGCGGACCGCCCCGGCGGCTGACCGGCTGACCCGCCGACCCGCTAGCCGCGCAGGCCGCGCTCCCAAGCGCGAAGGCCCCTGTGCCAGGCCTGGAGCCGTTCATCCTCGCGCGCGCCGGCACCGGAGGTGGTGGCGCAGAGCTGGTCGAGCAGGATCTGCTGGTCGGTGCTGAGCCGCTCCGGAAACACGGGCACCAGCGTCACCCACTGGTCGCCGCGCACGCCGCGCCGCTCCACCGGAAAGCCCTCGCCCTTCAGGCAATAGGACAGCTGGCCGCGCTTCAGCTGCAGCGCCTGCAGGCCGGTGAGCGTCGGCACCTGGACCTGCCGGCCGGCGACCCAGTCGAAGCCGTCGACCGGGACCTCGCAGCGAAGCGTGCCGTCGTCGTCGAGCGTGAAGAAGGCGTGGTCGAGCAGCTCGACGCGGATTTCGAGATCGGCGGGAAGGCGCTCGGGGCGCAGCCGCCGCCCGTCGACATGGAGCAGGTCGCCATGGCGCACGCCGTGGGGGATGCGCACCTTCGCCTGGTAGCTGCGCGCGGCGGTCTTGCCGGAACTCCTGCAGGCTGCGCACGGCTGCCGCGCGATGCCGCCGCCCAGGCAGGCCTCGCATTCCGCCAGCCCGGTGGGCCAGCCGAAGAAGGAACGCTTGGGCACGGCGCCCGAGCCGCCGCACCGGACGCAGTTGCCGCCGAGCACCTGGTGGCCGGCGCCTGCACAGACCCGGCAGGTCTCGGTGACCTTGCCGCGCAGCACCTTGATGCAGCCGGCCGCTGCCTCCTCGAGGGTCAGCTTGACCTTGCGGTGGATCGGCCGCCGTTGCCGGCTCGTGCCGGCGTCGTCGCGGAAGGCGGTATCGCCGCCGTCGTCCTGTTCGTCGAAGCCGGCGCCGGAGGTCGTCGCCGGGCCGGGCGCGGTGAACTCGGCCTCGTCCGCCGCGGATTCGGGAGCGGCCCGGAATCCGGCGCGGCGGATTTCCTCGAAGGCCTGGTTGATGCGCTGCATCTTGGCCACGGCGCCGGCGCTGCCATTGCGGTCCGGGTGCCATTGCGAGACCAGCCGGCGCCACGCCGCCTTCACTTCGCTCTCGCTTGCGTCAGATGCCAAACCCAATTCGGCGAAAGCGTCGTCGGTGCCCAAGCGCTATTCCTCATCGCGGCCCGCCGTCCGGACGAAGGTCCATGGAGGCAGCAGCACCGTCTGCGCGATGCTATCCGAAGGCGGTGGCGCGCTGGCGACAGAAGCGCGCGTCTTGGCCGCTATCCGCCAGCGTTTTCAGGCACATCGTGACCGTTCGTAAGCCTCGGTCGCCCGGCAGTGGGCAAGGAACTCGGCCACTGCCTCGTTGACGGTCTCGGGATGCGTCACCGGGCCCATGTGGCCGAGCTCCTCGAACTCGACGACGCTCACATCGGGCAGCACGCCGGTGAGCAGCCGCGCGACCCCGCGCGCCGAGGCCGGCGACTGCGCGCCCGTCATGTAGAGCACCGGCATTTCCAAGGCAGCGAAGGCCTGCAGCGGCGTGGACTCGGTGAACAGGGCACGAGCCCAGCCGGCGACATTGGCCATGGATTGCGCGATGGGCGCGCGGCGTGGCTCGGGCATGCGGCGCCAGCTGCCGGCGCCCATCCAGTAGTCGATGAAGCGTTCGGCGGCGGCGTCCGGGTCGCCGGCGTCGATGGCGGCCGCGGCATCGGCGACAGCGAAGCGGATGCCGTTCGCCGCCTCCTGGCCGGGCGACTCCTGCTCCAGCAGCGAGAAGAGCGTGGGCTCGTAGAGCGCGAGAGCGCGCACGCGCTCGGGCCATGCCAGGGCCGCCATCAAGGCCACGGCGCCGCCGTAGGAATGGCCGACCAGGCAGAAGGGATCGCCGGCGGCCGCGAACACCGGTTCGAGCAGCGCCAGCTCGTCGGCCAGCGTCACGGTGCGATCCGCCGGCCAGGCAGGGCTGCGGCCGGCGCCGAGCGAATCCGGCGCGAGCACGCGCCAGCGCGGCGCCAGCCGCTCCATCAGGCCGCGCCACTGGGCGGAACTGCTTGCGTTGGCATGGAGGCAGACGACGCCGGGGCCGGCGCCGGATTCGCGGACGTGGGGATGGAGCGCTGGGTGCATGGATGCACTGTGGCGCAGCGCGCGCGTGGCGTCCTGCCTGGGCGTCCCCGGTGCCTGCCTGATCGTCCGACGCCGCTGCGCAACACCGTCGTCCCTGCTCGAAAACCCGGGCATCTGTCCGACTCCGCGAACGGGTCTGCGCCGCTAGACTGCCGCATCCGCCCCGGCTGCATCCTGGTGCCTTGGTTTCCCGATGCGCCGGCTTCACGGAGCCGCGCCGGGACCCTTGGCGGGTGCGGCCCCCGGCTTCGAACGACCTACAGCATGGCAGATGCACGCGACGTTCCGCTCCCGCCCGGTTCGCAGCCTTTGGCCCTGACACGCCCCGGGGACGCGGACTACCGGCTGCTGGTCGAAGCCGTGAGCGACTACGCGATCTTCCTGCTGGACCCGGGCGGCGTCATTCGCAGCTGGAACACCGGCGCGCGCAGGATCAAGGGCTACGAGGCGCACGAGGTGATCGGGCGCCACTTCTCGCTGTTCTACCCGCCCGAGCAACTCGAGCGCGGCTGGCCCGAGCACGAGCTGAAGGTGGCACGCGAGGTCGGGCGCTTCGAGGACGAGGGCTGGCGCGTGCGCAAGGACGGCACCCGCTTCTGGGCGAACGTCATCATCACGCGGCTGTCCGGCCCCGACGGCGAGTTCCGCGGCTTCTCCAAGATCACCCGCGACCTCAGCGAGCGCCGCCGCGAGGAGGAGCGTCTGCGCATGAGCGAGGAGCGCTTCCGCCTGCTGGTGGAGGGGGTGAAGGACTATGCGATCTTCATGCTCGACACCAGCGGCCACGTGGTGAGCTGGAACGCCGGGGCGCGGCGCTTCAAGGGCTACGACGCCGCCGAGATCATCGGCCGGCATTTCTCGGTCTTCTACCCGCCCGAGGCGCAGGCCACCGGCTGGCCTGACGAGGAGCTGCGCATGGCGCGCCGCGACGGGCGCTTCCACGACGAAGGCTGGCGCATCCGCAAGGACGGCACGCGTTTCTGGGCCAGCGTGGTGATCACCGCGCTGCACGATGCCAGCGGGACGCTGCGCGGCTTCGCCAAGGTGACGCGCGACATGACGGACCAGCGGCGCGTCAGCTCGCTGGAGGACGAAGGCCGGCGCATCAGCACCTTCCTGGCCATGCTGGGCCACGAGCTGCGCAACCCGCTGGCGCCGATCTCGAACGCGCTCGCGCTGATGGCCCGCGAGAAGCTGGAGAGCCGGACGCTGCGCCTGGCGCAGGACACGATCACGCGCCAGCTCAAGCAGCTGGTGCGGCTGGTGGACGACCTGCTGGACGTCGGCCGCATCACCAGCGGAAAGATCCGGCTGGAAGCCAAGCCGGTCGATCTCAAGTGGGTGGTGCTGGAGTCCGTCGAGGCCATGACGCCGGCGGCCACGGACAAGGGCCAGCAGCTGCAGACCCGGATCGAGGACACGCCGCTGTGGATCACCGGCGACCGCGCCCGGATGATCCAGGTGCTGAGCAACCTGCTCGGCAACGCCATCAAGTTCACGCCGGTCGGCGGCCATGTATGGGTGCAGGCCGGCCGCGACGGCGAGCGCGCGGTGCTGAGCGTGCGCGACGACGGGCCGGGCATCGCGCCGCAGGACATCCAGCGCGTCTTCAACCTCTTCGAGCAGGGCGAGCAGGACATCGCGCGGCTGCAGGGCGGCCTGGGGCTGGGGCTGAGCCTGGTCCAGCAGCTGGTCGGGCTGCATGGCGGGGATGTGGCGGCGTACAGCAAGGGGGTGCCGGGCGAGGGCAGCGAGTTCGTGATCCGCCTGCCGCTGGCGGAGGCTCCGGCCCTGCCCGAGAAAGCGACGGCAGCCGGCCCGCAATCGAACGGGCGTCCCACGGTGCTGGTGGTCGATGACAACCGCGACTCGGCCCAGACCATGGCCGCGCTGATGGAGACGCTGGGCTGCCACGCGATGGTGCGCCACGACGGCCAGGCAGGGCTCGAAGCCATCAAGCGCCTGGCGCCGGACCTCGTGCTGCTGGACATCGGACTGCCCGGCATGAGCGGCTTGGAGGTGGCCCGGCGCGCGCGCGCCGAGATCGAGCACCCCCCGCCGCTGATCGCCGTGACCGGCTACGGGCAGGAGCGCGACCGCCAGCTGAGCTTCGACGCCGGCTTCTTCGCGCACCTGACCAAGCCGGTGGACGTGAGCCAGCTCGAAGACCTGCTCAAGCGGCTGCTCGACTAGCGCCGGCCCCCGACCCGGCCGTTCGGACCATGGACGCGCCGCCGCCTGCGGCGTAGCATCGTCGTCCGCCTTGCCGCCACAGCTGCGGCGACAAGTCCGTGAGCCACACTTCAACGGAGGTCGGAATGAGCTATCACCTGGAAGGTCGCCTGCTCGAGGTCTGCAACTGCAACGTGCTGTGCCCCTGCTGGATCGGCGAGGACCCGGACAACGGCACCTGCGACACCATCGTCGCCTGGCGCATCGACAAGGGAACGATAGACGGCCTCGAAGTCGGCGGCAATACCATCGCCGCCGTGGCCCACGTCCCGGGCAACATCCTGGAAGGCAACTGGACGGCCGCCATCTACGTGGACGACAACGCCTCCAAGGAACAGGAAGAAGCCCTGCTCAAGGTCTACACCGGCCAGGCCGGCGGCCCGATCGCCGACCTCGCCAAGCTGATCGGCACGGTGGTGTCGGTGGAGCGGGCGAAGATCGGCTTTCATGTGAACGAGGGCCAGGGCAAGCTCGAGATCGGCACGAACTACTACGCCGAGCTGGAGCCCTACCGCGGCGCGACCGGCGGGCAGACCGTGCTGTCGGACACCGTGTTCTCCACCGTGCCGGGCGCGCCGGTCTTCGTCGGCAAGGCGCCGGTGTATCGCTCGAAGAATGCCGCCCTGGGCATCGACCTCGACATCAAGAACCACAACGCGCTGCAAAGCACCTTCGTCTTCGACGCCTGAATTCATGAGCGCCGCACGGCCGCTCCGAACGCGCGCGCACCGGCGCGCCTGATACGGAGCTGACTCGATGAACACGCCTGCGGGTATTGCGCGGCCGGCCGCGTCGCGCTCCGGAGCCGAGCGCCATCGGCGGGTGTTCCTGCCGCTGCTCGTGGCCTTGATCGGGCTGGCCTGGCTGGCGCTGTGGGCCTGGGCGCGCAGCCCCTACGGCCGCTACCTGGAGCATGGCGACTGGATGGCGTCGGGGCCCGCCGCCTTCCTGTGCCGCGTCGTCCCCGCGGGCGAGCTGCTGCTGCCCGCGCTGCTCTACGCGCTGGCCTGGATTCTGATGACCGCGGCCATGATGCTGCCGACCACGCTGCCGCTGTTCAACGTGTTCGACCGCATGACGGCCCGGCGCCCGGACCATGCGCGCCTGGTGCTGCTGCTCGGGCTGGGCTATATGGCCGTGTGGGGCGTGTTCGGGCTGCTGGCCCATGGGCTGCACGAGCTGGTCCTGGCGCTGCTCCAACGCTCGCCGACGCTGGCCTGGCACGGCTGGCTGATCGGCGCCGCGACGCTCGGGCTGGCGGGTGCCTTCCAGTTCAGCCGGCTCAAGCACCAGTGCCTGGACAAATGCCGCACGCCGTTGGGCTTCGTCATCGAGCACTGGCGCGGGCCCGCGCCGGCGCGCCAGGCCTTCCTGCTGGGCGCGCACCACGGCGTGTTCTGCGTGGGCTGCTGCTGGGCGCTGATGCTGCTGATGTTCGCACTGGGCACCGGCAGCCTGGGCTGGATGCTGCTGCTGGCCGTGCTGATGGCGGTCGAGAAGAACCTGCCTTGGGGCCGGCGCCTGAGCGCGCCCCTGGGCATCGCGTTGCTGGCGGGGGCCCTGGTCGTGGTGGCCGTCCATGCCTGAGGGGCGCGACGGCCGCCCGGGCCTGCGGGCCATCGCGCTCACCGTGGCAGCCATGCTGGCTTTTGCCGCCAATTCGCTGCTCTGCCGCATGGCGCTTCAACAGGGGGGCATCGATGCGGCCAGCTTCGGCAGCATCCGGCTGGTGGCGGGGGCGCTCACGCTGGCGCTGGTCGTGCGCCTGCGCTCGGGTGGCGCCGCGGCCGGGCGCGCCGACTGGCTGGCGGCGGCGATGCTGTTCGCGTATGTCGCCTTCTTCTCCTTCGCCTACCTGAGCCTGTCCGCGGGCACCGGGGCGCTGATCCTGTTCGGCGCGGTGCAGCTGACGATGCTGGGTGCCGGACTGCGCGCCGGCGAGATGTTCGGGCCGGTCGCGTGGTCGGGTTTCGTGCTGGCGGTCGTGGGCCTGATCTACCTGGTGTCGCCGGGGGTGACCGCGCCGCCGCCATTGGGCGCGGCGCTGATGGCCGTCGCGGGCGTGGCCTGGGGCGTGTATTCGCTGCGCGGCCGCGGCGTGGCCGACCCGCTGGCCGCGACCGCGCGCAACTTCGTGCGGGCCGCGCCGATGGCGCTGCTGCTGAGCCTCGTCCTCGCCGGCAGCGCGCACGCCGACGCGGCCGGCATCGCGCTGGCGGTGGCCTCGGGTGCGCTGACCTCGGGCATCGGCTATGTGATCTGGTACGCGGCGCTGCCCTGGCTCTCGGCGATGCGGGCGGCGACGGTGCAGCTGTCGGTGCCGCTGATCGCGGCCTTTGGCGGCGTGATTTTCCTGGCGGAGGCGATCACGCCGCGGCTGGCCTACGCGTCGGTGGCAATCCTTGGAGGCATTGCGCTGGTGCTGCTGGCCAAGTCGAGAATCGTGCGGCCCCGTGGGTGATCGTCGCAGGCGCGGATCTCCCGCTGGCTAAGTCTTCCCCGACACGATGTTCACGCCGATCTGTTCGGCCAGGCTCAGCAACTCGTCATATCCTGTCCCGTCATCGAGCAAGCTGCGGGAAGGAGTGACTTGACGCAGCAAGCCGGGGGCGATGCGATCCCCGAACAGCATGACGGCCTGGGCACTGTCGTCCTGCCGCGAGGTCCAGCACAAACCTTGTACGTCGGAGCGCTGCGCATGGATGGCTTCGGCCCATTTCCGCGTTGACGCGTACTGATCTTTCTCCGTGTCGATCAATTGCCTGCGCTCCACGCCCAGCTTGCGCAGGGCTTTGCCGCGCAGGTCGGCCAGCACGAGATCGGCTCCAGTGGTCACCCGGGAATGCACTTGATCCTTCAGCTTCGACTTGTCGTAGCTCTTGAACCCCGATGCAAAAGGCACATCGTGGAAGACGGTTTCCATGGCCGCGCACGCGAAGGTGTTTCCGCCATAGAGCGTGGGAATGGGCTCGCCCTTGGCGCTCTTGATCGGGCTGAACCGTGCATTGCCCGTGACGCCGGGATTGAATTCTTCGCCCGCGTACTTCTTCAGATGAACCCGATGCAAGGTCCCACCGTTCGGCCAGGGCATCGTCGATACATGCAGCGTTGCCGGGGGCGACGGCGTCGTATCGGCAGGTGGCGGTGATGGCGGTGGCGGCGATTTGCCGGGACGCTTAGCCATGCGCGACCGCCTCCAGCTCATCCGCGGCGGCCGCAATGACGCGATCGGGCTGTTTCGCCAGCACGTCCTGCGGTCGCTTGCCGCCGAGGAAGCTGTTGGCGGACGAGAACCAGTACGCCAGACCCCAGCCGTCTTTTGACTCGCCGAAGGTCTTGATTACCTTGGCCATGACCTTGAATGGCCGGAAGCCCGTCTTGGGGTCAAGCCCATAGCCTGGAAAGTAGTCGACCCCGCGGTGACGGATGGCGAAGATCAATCCGTCGCGCTTCCACTTGTTGGGCTGGGCACTGGGATTGCTGGTGCTGAAGCCGGCGAGGTCGGCGATTTGCGCCGTCGTCATCCAGTTATCCTCCTGGAGCACGGCAGTGCGGGCTCTCGCCAGCATCGCCGCCTCCTTGAGCTGGGTCGGCGTAGGCGGCGCTCTCGGTATGAGGATTTCAACCAGGGACTCCAGAGTTTCGCGTTCGTGCCGGGAAACGCTCAGGCCTACCAGCTGTACGAAACGGACCAGAGTCTCTGCGATGGCTCCAGCTTCCTTTGCGGATACATGCTCCAGGCCGATGGCGACAACCTGATCTGCATCCAGTTGGTTCAGCCGCCGACCGATCTCCTTGGGAGATCCGGTCATGACGTCGAGCAGGTCAGCGTGTGCATGGGTCGTGGTCATGGCACTCTTCAATGGTTAGATTGGATGTAAACAGCAATGCTAATACATCTAACCGAACGCCACCACCTCCCCGGTCATGATTCGGGCGGGGGTGCCACCGCAGGAGAGCGACGAGGCCAACACAGCCGATGAAATGTGCCGACGCCCAAGCAGCAGAGGTCGACCCTTCGGCGAAACGCTAGCCTTCGAGCTTGAACAAGCTCGTCGCCTCCAGATCCAGCGCCATTTGCTCGCGCTGATTGAAGAGCCGCCAGCGCCAGCGCAGGATGCCCAGCGTAGGCCGCTTTTCCGAGCGCCGCACCTCGATCACGTCGGCCACCAGACGCAGCGCATCGCCGGGGCGCACGGGGTTGGGCCACTTCACGTAAGCCAGGCCCGGCGAGGCGAAGGACTCGGAACCCGCCAATGCCGCATCGGTCACCAGCCGCATCGCGATGCCGCCGGTGTGCCAGCCGCTGGCGATCAGGCCGCCGAAGGGGCCGTCGGCGGCGGCATCGGCGTCGGTGTGAAACCACTGGGGGTCGTAGGCCTTCGCGAACTGCAGCAGCTCGGCCTCGGTGACGAGGTAGGGCCCGGCCTCGATGACCTGGCCCGCGTGAAACTCGGCGAACTTCATGCGGCGAGCCTGCTTAATAAGTCTCGAGGTGCAGGCGGCCTTCGCGCTTGAGGGCGGCGCCGATGGTGTCCCAGTCCAGGCCCGCTTCCACCGCCACGTCGCGCAGCGCGAGCACCACTCCCTCTTCCATGCTCTTCAAGCCGCAGACATAGAAGTGGCTCTGCCCGTCCTTCAGCAGCGCGGCCAGGTCGGCGGCGCGCTCGCGCATCGCGTCCTGCACGTAACGCTTGGGCTGGCCGGGCGTGCGCGAGAAGGCGAAGTTGATGTCGATGAAGTCCTTGGGCAGCGTCTGCAGCGGGCCGAAGTAGGGCAGCTCCTGCTGCGTGCGTGCGCCGAAGAAGAGCAGGAGCTTGCCGCTCTCGAACTTGCCGCTCTTGCGCAGGCGGCGGCGCCACTCGGTCATCGCGCGCATGGGTGCGCTGCCGGTGCCGGTGCAGATCATCACGATGTGCGACTTCGGATGGTTGGGCATCAGGAAGGACGTGCCGAAGGGCCCGATGACCTGCACCTTGTCGCCGACCTTGAGGTCGCACACGTAGTTGCTGCAGACACCGCGCACCGGGTTGCCCTGGTGGTCCTGCAGCACGCGCTTCACCGTCAGCGAGACGTTGTTGTAGCCGGGACGCTCGCCGTTGCGCGGGCTGGCGATGGAGTACTGCCGCGCGAAGTGCGGCTTGCCGTTGGCATCGGTGCCCGGCGGGATGATGGCGATCGACTGGCCCTCCAGCACCGGGAAGGGCATGGCGCCGAAGTCCAGCACGATGTGGTGCGTCTGGTTCTCGTAGCCGGCCTCGGTGCAGTTGAAGTTGCCGACCACGGTCGCCGTGGTGGGGTTCTTCGGCGGGAACAGATTGGTGTAGGCGTGCGCGGCCGACCAGGGCGGCACGGTGGCGCCGTACTGCGCGGAATTGAAAGCCACTTCGCCGGGTGCGGAGGGCGGCTGCGGCGCAGCGGCGGGTTGCGCCTGGATCACCACCTCGTCGGACGAGGCGATGCCCTCTGCTTCCAGCTGCTCGGGCGTGAGCTCGGCGGGCAACTCGTCCCAGGTGAACTGCTCCTCGATCGAGTAGGCGCGCGCCACGGGCATGGTGCGCCAGTTGTCGATGGAGCCCGTCGGGCAGGGCGAGATGCAGGCCATGCAGCTGTTGCAGACATCGGCACGCACCACGTAGTTGCGGTCGTCGTGCGTGATGGCATTGACGGGGCAGGTGGCCTCGCAGGTGTTGCAGCGAATGCAGATCTCGGGGTCGATCAGGTGCTGCTTGATGACGCCGAGTTGGATGGTGGCCGTGTCCATGTTGTGCTCCTAAACTCCCTCCCCCTCCGGGGGGGAGGGTTGGGGTGGGGGCACGCGGTGCGTGTCGTGGGTACGCCCGATGCCCCATCCCTGCCTTCCCCCGGAGGGGGAAGGAGTAATACCTCAGCCGAAACGGACGTACTCGAAATCCACCGGCTGGCGGTTGATGCCCATCACCGGCGGCGCAATCCAGCCGGCGAACTTGCCGGGGTCGACCACGCGGCCCATCAACGATGCCACGAAAGCGAAGTCTTCGGGCGTGGGCAGCCATTCGCTCTTCTTCGCGGCCCATTCGGCCTCGTTCACCACGCGGCCTTCCGGCGACATCTTGATGCCGGCCAGCGCGCCGATCTGGCGGTTGAAGGCCTTGTGCGGCACCGTCAGGCGGGTCGGGATGCCGGCCTTTTCCAGCACCTTGTTCCAGCGGTTCACGCCGGCGACCGAGTCCTTGATGAAGTCGTCGCGCAGCACTTCGTTCAGCGCGTTGAGCATCGGCACGTCCTTCTCGACCAGCTGGCCGTTCTGGACTTCCAGCACCTTGTAGGTCTGGCCCTTGAGCACGTGGTCGTCGCTTCGCTTGCCCTCTTCGTAGCGGCCCTTGAGGCCCGAGCTGTAGAAGATGGCGGCGTTGCTCGACTGGTCGGCGCCGAACAGGTCGATGGTGACGCTGTAGTGGAAGTTCAGGTAGCGCTGGATGGTGCCGAGGTCGATGGCGCCGGCCGCACGCACCTTCTGCGGGTCGTCGGTCTTGAGCTCGTTCATGACCTGCGCGGTGCGCTGCAGCACGCGCGAGACGCCGCTTTCGCCCACGAACATGTGGTGCGCTTCCTCGGTCAGCATGAACTTCGTGGTGCGCGCGAGCGGATCGAAGGCGCTTTCGGCCAGGGCCGAGAGCTGGAACTTGCCGTCGCGGTCGGTGAAGTAGGTGAACATGAAGAAGGCCAGCCAGTCCGGCGTCTTCTCGTTGAAGGCGCCCAGGATGCGCGGGTTGTTCTCGTCGCCCGAAGTGCGCTGGAGCAGGGCCTCGGCCTCCTCGCGGCCGTCGCGGCCGAAGTACTTGTGCAGCAGGTAGACCATCGCCCAGAGGTGGCGGCCCTCTTCCACGTTGACCTGGAAGAGGTTGCGCAGGTCGTACTGGCTCGGACAGGTCAGGCCGAGGTGGCGCTGCTGCTCCACCGATGCCGGCTCGGTGTCGCCCTGCGTCACGATGATGCGGCGCAAATTCGCGCGGTGCTCGCCGGGCACGTCCTGCCAGGCCTTCTCGCCGAGGGAATCGCCGAAGTGGATCTTGCGGTCGGCGTCGCCCGGGTTCAGGAAGATGCCCCAGCGGTAGTCGCGCATCTTCACGTGGCCGAACTGGGCCCAGCCGTTCGGATCGACGCTCACCGCGGTGCGCAGGTAGACCTCGTAGTTGGTCGAGCCGTCGGGGCCGACGTCGTCCCACCAGTTGATGAAGTTGGGCTGCCAGCCTTCGAGCGCGCGCTGCAGCGTGCGGTCTTCGCTCAGGTTGACGTTGTTGGGGATCTTCTCGCTGTAGTTGATCGTGCTCATGGGTGGCTCCTGAATGAATGGAAATCCGTGAATCCGGGCGGGCTGGGCTTGTCGAAGGTGGGGGGCAAGGCTTCGACAGGCTCAGCCCGAACGGGGGGGAGGCTCAGCCCGAACGGGAGGCTCAGCCCGAACGGGAGGCTCAGCCCGAACGGGGGGGCTCAGCCCGAACGGGGGGTAGGCTCAGACCGAACGGGGGCATGCTCAGCTCAATGTCCGGGGTTTAGACGCGGTTCAAGTCGAAGCCCGCCTTTTCGCCGGTGCCGTAGACCTTCAGGGCACCCTTTTCGCCGACGGCGTTCGGGCGGTTGAAGATCCAGTTCTGCCAGGCGGTGAGCCGGCCGAAGATGCGGGTGAGCATGTTCTCCCGGCTGGCGAAGCGCAGGTTGGCCTCCAGGCCGGTCAGGGCGTCGGGCGACATGGCGGCGCGCTCCTCGATGGCGATGCGGATCTCGTCGTCCCAGTCGATGTCGTCGGGGGCCGCGGTGACCAGGCCGAGCTTGAGCGCCTCGTCGGCGTCGAGCGGCTTGCCGGCGGCGGCGCGGGCGGCCTCGAGCGGGGCGGCCTCTTCATAGAAGCGGCGCTGCAGGCGGCTCTGGTCGTTGACCATCGGGAAGAAGCCGAAGTTGAACTCGTCGAGCACCAGCCGGGGCGCGCGCTCGGGCTCGTCGGGCAGCGCCAGCATGTAGGCGCGGTCCGCGGCGAAGGCGAGCTCGGCGAGCAGGCCGGCAAAGCAGGAGCCGGGCTCGATCAGCGCGAACAGGCTGCGCGAGGACACGTCCAGCCGGGCCAGCGTGCGGCGCAGCGCGCCGATGGTTTCGCGCACCAGCCAGTGGTCCTTGTGGGCGAGCAGGGTCTTGTCGCTGTCGAGCACGGCCTGGACATCGCCCTGGGTCTTGAGCAGCCAGGTGCCGATGTCCAGCTCGTTGGTGCGCAAGTTGAGGATGGCGTCGTCGAGCTGGCGCACCATCGCGAGCGGCCACCAGGCAGCACCCGCGGCCTCGATGCCGGCGATGTCGGTGGGCTGCGCGCCGGCCGGGGCCTTGACGGTCAGCGTGGCGGTGCGGCGGGCGCGATCGATCTCGACCGTGACGAATTCATAGCGGATGCTGTCGGGGCCGTCCTCGCGCTCGACGCGAGCGAGGCTCACACCCTTGGCGCCGGCCGGTCGGTGGCTGCCCTCGGCCAGCTTGGCGGCGCGCTCCTGCACGGCGGCGCCGAACTGCGCGGGCTTGGCGATCGCATCGACCAGGCGCCATTCGACCGCACGCTGGCCGCGCACGCCTTCGACGCTGGTGCAGAAGATGTCGGCCAGGTCATGGCGCACATGGCGCTTGTCGGTGACGCGGGTCAGGCCGCCGGTGCCGGGCAGCACGCCCAGCAAAGGCACTTCGGGCAGGGAGACGGAGGAGGAGCGGTCGTCCACCAGCAGGATCTCGTCGCAGGCCAGGGCCAGCTCGTAGCCGCCGCCGGCGCAGGCGCCGTTGACGGCAGCGATGAACTTGAGGCCCGAGTGCCTGGACGAATCCTCGATGCCGTTGCGCGTCTCGTTGGTGAACTTGCAGAAGTTGACCTTCCAGGCGTGGCTGGAAACGCCCAGCATGAAGATGTTGGCGCCGGAGCAGAAGATGCGGTCCTTGCCGCTGGTGACGATCACCGAACGCACTTCCGGATGCTCGAAGCGCACGCGGTTGAGCGCATCGTTGAGCTCGATGTCCACGCCCAGGTCGTAGCTGTTGAGCTTGAGCTTGTAGCCGGGGCGGATGCCGCCGTCCTCGGCAATGTCCAGCGACAGGCGGGCGACGGAGCCCTCGACGCTGAGCTTCCAGTGGCGGTATTGGGACGGGTCGGTGCGGTAGTCGACGCGGGCGGGATGGGCAGCGGTCTCGGTCATGTCGCGGTCTCCTGGGTGCCTGGGGTTCAATGAACAATAGTGCAGTTGGCGTTTGCCATGACATGCATCATCTTGCATGTTTGAGGGCGCGTCAAGCCCTTCCCCGATTTTTTTGCAACCGCCGGCTTCCGGCGCGTTCTCAGCCGCCCCGGCTCATCGCTTCACGCACCGTCGTCCGCAGCGCCTGGAAGCTTTGCGCCAGGTCGCGGCCGCTCGTGTCCACGCTGAGATCGGCCTTGGAATAGAAGGCGGCACGGCCGGCGAGGATGCGGCGCAGATCGTCCATGGCCTCCTTGCTGGCGGCCATGGGCCGGGTGTCGCCCTGGGCGGCGACGCGGCCCATGTGCTCCTCGGGGGCGGCCTGCAGCCAGACGGTGGTGCAGTGCGAGAGCAGCTCGTTGAAGGTGGCGGGGTCGGAGACGATGCCGCCGGGCGTGGCGATCACCACCTCGGCGTAGATCTGCACCGTCTCCTCGAGCGCGCGGCGCTCGTAGCGGCGGTAGGCGTTGGTGCCGTACAGGTCGTGGATCTCCCGCACGCTGCAGCCGGCCAGCTTCTCGATCTCGCGGCTCAACTCGATGAAGGGCACGTCGAGGTCGTCCGCCAGCATCTGGCCCAGGGTGGACTTGCCGGCGCCGCGCAAGCCGACCAGCGCGATGCGCCGGTGGCGGGCCGGGTCGCCGGCGGCGGTGCCGAGCAGCTCGCCCAGGGCGATGCGGGCGCGGCGCAGGTCGGCCTCGTTGCGGCGCTCCAGCAGTTCGCGGATCAGCAGCCACTCGGGGCTGCTGGTCGTGATGTCGCCCACCAGCTCCGCCAGCGAGCAGTGCAGCGCGGTCGCCACCTGCTGCAGCACCAGGATGGAGGCATTGCCGATGCCGTACTCGAGGTTGGCCAGGTGGCGCTCCGACACCTCGGCCGCCTGCGCGACGGCCTTGCGCGTGAGCCCGCGGCGCGCGCGCAGGTTGCGCACCCGCTCGCCCAGCGCCACCAGCAGCGGGTTCTTGGCTTCCTCGGCCGGCAGGGCCGGATCGGCGGGTGCGCTCAGCACCGCGTCGGCTCGCTCATTCATCTCGCTTCGTCCTCTCCTCGTCGCTCCGGTCTACGGGTAAACACCATATATGCACTATATTGCTTGACACCTTTTGTGTCGATGCTTATGGTTCATGCACAGGCAAGATACTGCACGCGGCGATTTGCCGCAAGTTCGTTCTTCTTCACCCCATGCATGAGCGCACCACGATGTCCAAGGAATCCTTCCACCAGATCGTCGCCGACGTGACCTCGCAGATCGCCGGCCGCCCGCTCGACGACGAGCTCGACCGCTGGCTCAACGCCGTGCACGGCGTCGGCAGCGAAAGCTACGAACGCCTGAAAGAGGCCTGCATCGACGGCGTGGCCGAAGGCTGGCTGTGCGAGCGCGAGGGCGGCGGCATCAAGTACGGACGGGTGTTCAAGGCCGACGACGAGCTGCACCGCTTTTCGGTCGACGTGGTGGACATGAAGGACATCCAGGGGCCGCACCACACGCATCCGAACGGCGAGGTCGACTTGATCATGCCGCTGGAAGGCGATGCGACCTTCGACGGTCGGCCGGCCGGCTGGTGCGTGTATCCGCCGGGATCGGCACACCACCCCACGGTGGCCCGGGGCCGCGCGCTTGTGCTCTATCTGTTGCCCGAAGGGCAAATCCAATTCACGAAGTGACGCTCTCCCCCAGGTTGGCTCACTTCGTGTAGCCGCCCACCCCCTCACCGGGGGCGGCACCAGCGGCCCGGTCCTTCGCCGAGCTCAGGACAGGCCAAGGCCGGTTCCGCGGTGCCCCCGAACTAAAACCGGAGCCTATGAAATGACCGAACTCCTCTCCAACTACGTCGCCGGCCGCTGGCAGGCCGGCAGCGGCGCCGGAACGCCGCTCTTCGATCCGGTGCTGGGCACCGAGCTGGTCCGTGTCGACGCGGGCGGGCTGGACCTCGCCGAGGCCTTCGGCTTTGCGCGGGAGAGCGGTGGCGCGGCCCTGCGCGCCCTCACTTACAAGCAGCGCGCGGCCCTACTGGCGGGCGTCGTCAAGGTGCTGCAGGCCCACCGCGACGCGTATTACGAGATCGCCACCGCCAACTCGGGCACGGTGAAGAACGACTCGGCCGTGGACATCGACGGCGGCATCTTCACGCTGGGCCAGTACGCCAAGTGGGGCGATGCGCTGGGCGACGTGCATGCGCTGCGCGACGGCGAGGCGGTGAAGCTGGGCAAGGAGCCGGTGTTCCAGTCGCAGCACCTGCAGGTGCCCACGCGCGGCGTGGCGCTGTTCATCAACGCCTTCAACTTCCCCTCCTGGGGCCTGTGGGAGAAGGCCGCGCCCGCCCTGCTCTCGGGCGTGCCGGTGATCGTGAAGCCGGCCACCGCCACCGCCTGGCTCACCCAGCGCATGGTGCGCGACGTGGTGGAGGCCGGCGTGCTGCCGGCCGGTGCGCTGTCGATCGTCTGCGGCAGCTCGAACGGGCTGATGGATCAGCTGCAGGGCTTCGACGTCGTGTCGTTCACGGGCTCCGCCGACACGGGCGCGGTGATCCGCTCGCATGCCGCGGTCGCGCAGCGCTCGGTGCGCGCGAACATCGAGGCCGACAGCCTCAACTCGGCCCTGCTGCTGCCCGACGCCACGGCCGACAGCGAGAGCTTCAAGCTGCTGGTGCGCGAGGTGGTGCGGGAGATGACGGTCAAGGCGGGCCAGAAGTGCACCGCGATCCGCCGCATCCTGGTGCCGGCCGCGCTGTACGACGCAACGGCCGAGGCGCTTGGCAGCAAGCTGGCGGGCATCACGGTCGGCAACCCGCGCAACGAGAGCGTGCGCATGGGCTCGCTGGTGAGCCGCGGGCAGCTCGACGCGGTGCGCGAAGGCCTGGAGGAGCTGAAAGCCCAGGCCAGCGTGCTGCACGACGGCAGCCGGGCGCCGCTGCTCGATGCCGACCCGGCGGTGGCCGCGTGCATCGGCCCGGTGCTGCTGGGCGCGCGCGATGCCGATGCGGCGCAACGGGTGCACGACGTGGAGGTCTTCGGCCCGGTCGCGACCCTGCTGCCCTATCGCGACTTCGACCATGCGATCGCGCTGGCGCATCGCGGCCAAGGCTCGCTGGTCACTTCGCTCTACGGCGCCGACGAGGCCGCGCTGGGCAAGGCGGCGGTGCAGCTGGCCGCCAGCCACGGCCGCGTGCATGTGATCACGCCCGACGTCGCCCAGGCCCACACGGGCCACGGCAACGTGATGCCCCAGTCGCTGCACGGCGGCCCCGGCCGCGCGGGTGGCGGTGCGGAACTGGCCGGGCTGCGCGCGATGGACTTCTACCACCGCCGCGCCGCAGTGCAGGCCAGCCCCGGCGTGCTGGCGCAGCTGGGCCTGGCGCCGGCTTGAGCAAGAGCACAGGGATGACCCGAGGAGAGAACACGATGAGCCTGCCCGCACGATTCAATTTCGCCGAACACCTGTTCGCCCTCAACCGCGGCCGCGCGCAGAAGACCGCCTATGTCGACGACCGCGGCACCCTGCCCTATGGCCAGCTGGAGGAGCGCTCGCGCCGGCTCGCCGCCGCGCTGCTCGCCGCCGGCGTGAAGCGCGAAGACCGCGTGCTGCTGCTGATGCTGGACAGCAGCGACTGGCCGGTGAGCTTTCTCGGCAGCCTCTACGCCGGCATCGTGCCGGTGGCGGTCAACACGCTGCTGACCTCCGACGACTACGCCTACATGCTGGCCAACAGCGGCGCGAAGGCGGCCCTGGTGTCCGGCGCGCTGCTGTCGGTGCTGCAGGATGCGCAGCGCAAGGGCTCGCATGCGCTGCAGGCGCTGTTCGTCTCGCAGCCCACCGGAGCGCTGCCCGAGGGCGCGCAGGAATTCGAGGCCGCGCTCGCCGCTCACGAACCGCTGGCCGAGCCCGCCGCGACCACGCCGCAGGACCACGCCTTCTGGCTCTATTCCTCCGGCTCCACGGGCAAGCCCAAGGGCACGGTCCACACGCACGGCAATCCCTGGTGGACTGCCGAGCTCTACGGCAAGCCGGTGCTGGGGCTGACGGAGAACGATGTCTGTTTCTCCGCGGCCAAGCTCTACTTCGCCTACGGCCTGGGCAATGCGCTGACCTTCCCGCTCTCGGTGGGCGCGACGGTGCTGCTGATGGCCGAGCGGCCGACGCCCGATGCGACCTTCAAGCGCTGGACGGGCGAGACGCCCGGCCCCCATGGCGCTGCGCGCCAGCCCGCCGAGGGGGAGCCGTCGGCTCGGGGCGGCCCGGCGCCGATGAAGCCCACGGTGTTCTTCGGCGCGCCCACCGGCTTCGCCGGCATGCTGGCGTCACCCAACCTGCCGGCACGCGAGGCGGTGTCGCTGCGCATGTGCTCCTCGGCCGGCGAGGCGCTGCCGGGCGAGCTGGCGCAGCGCTTCAAGCAGCATTTCGGCTGCGAGATCATCGACGGCATCGGCTCCACCGAGATGCTGCACATCTTCCTCTCCAACCGGCCGGGCGACATCCGCTACGGCACCACCGGCCGCCCGGTCGAGGGCTATGCGATCGAGCTGCGCGGCGAGGACGGCAAGCCGGTCGGCGTGGGCGAGGTGGGCGATCTCTACATCAAGGGGCCGAGCACGGCCGTGATGTACTGGGGCAACCCCGAGAAGAGCGCCGAAACCTTCCGCGACGGCTGGACCAAGTCCGGCGACAAGTACTCGCGCGACGCCGACGGCTACTACACCTACGCGGGCCGCAGCGACGACATGCTCAAGGTCAGCGGCATCTACGTCTCCCCTTTCGAGGTCGAGGCCACGCTGATGCAGCACCCGGCCGTGCTGGAGGCCGCGGTGATCGGCAAGGAAGACGCGGACGGGCTGGTGAAGACCAAGGCCTACGTGGTGCGCAAGGGCGGGCAGAGCGTGACGGACGAGGAGCTCAAGGCCTTTGTGAAGGAGCGTCTTGCGCCCTACAAGTACCCGCGCTTCATCGAGTTCGTCGAGGAGCTGCCGAAGACGGCCACGGGCAAGATTCAGCGCTTCCGGCTGCGCGAGCGGGAGCGGCAGGGGTGACGCGCGGGACGACACGGCGCTCCGGACCCGGTCTTGGCTCCCTCCCCTTCCGGGGGAGGGCTGCGGTGTGGGCACGCGGCGCTGCCATCGAACGCGGCTGCCCCCATCCCAAGCTTCCCCCGCAAGGGGAAGGAGCAAGGCCATGACGTTTGCCAGCATCACATGGCGCGGGCGCAAGGTGCGCATCGAGCATCAGTGGATCGCCCCCGAGCGCACCGGCGCCCCACTCCTCGTCTTCCTTCACGAAGGCCTCGGCTCGATCGCGATGTGGAAGGACTTCCCCGAGCGCCTGTGCGAGGAGGGCGGCTTCCGCGGCCTGGTGTTTTCGCGCCCCGGCTACGGCCGCTCCACGCCGCGCGGACCCGAGGAGACCTGGGACGTCGACTTCATGCACCGCCAGGCGCACGAGGTGCTGCCCGCCTTCTTCGAAGCCATCGGCCTCACGGAAAAACCCTGGCTCTTCGGCCACAGCGACGGCGGCTCGATCTCGCTGCTCTACGCCGCGCGCTTCCCCGAGCGCGTGGCCGGCCTGGTGGTGCTGGCGCCGCACATCTTCGTGGAGGACGTGACGGTCGCCAACATCGAGCAGGCCCGGCTGGCCTACCTCGAGACCGACCTGCCGAAGAAGCTGGGCCGCTACCACGACGACGTGGACTCGGCCTTCTGGGGCTGGAACCGCATCTGGCTGCACCCGCCCTTCAAGCAATGGAACATCGAGGCCGAGCTCGATGCCATCCGTTGCCCGGTTCTGGCCATCCAGGGCATCGACGACGAGTACGGCACACTTGCGCAGATCCGCGGCATCGCCGAGCGCGTGCCCGGCACCGCACTGGTGGAACTCCCCGACTGCGGGCATTCCCCGCATCGCGACCAGCCCGAAAAAGCGATAGTTGCGACCGTTTCATTCATCAACGAAGACAGGAGATCACCATGACCACCCCCACCGCACGCCTGGCCCGCAGCACGCTGACGGCTCTCGCACTGGCCTGCATCGCCACCCTGGGCCACGCCCAGCAGGGCAAGCTCAAGGTCGGGCTGATGCTGCCCTTCAGCGGCACCTTCGCCGCACTCGGCGTGGCCATCGAGAACGGCTTCAAGCTCCATGTCGAGGAGAACGGCGGCAAGCTGGGCGGCCGCGAGATCGAGTACATCAAGGTCGACGACGAGTCCGACCCGGCCAAGGCCACCGACAACGTCAACAAGCTGATCAAGCGCGACAACGTCGACGTGATCGTCGGCACCGTGCACTCCGGCGTTGCGATGGCGATGGCCAAGGCCGCCAAGGAAAGCGGCACCGTGCTGATCGTGCCCAATGCTGGCGCCGACGCAGTGACCGGCCCGATGTGCGCGCAGAACATCTTCCGCAGCTCCTTCTCGAACTGGCAGCCGGCCTATGCCATGGGCGAGGTCGCGGCCAAGCAGGGCAAGAAGACCGCGATGACCCTCACCTGGAAGTATGCGGCCGGCGACGAGTCGGTGGCCGGCTTCAAGGAAGGCTTCGAGAAGGGCGGCGGCAAGGTGCTGAAGCAGCTGACCGTGCCCTTCCCCAACGTGGAGTTCCAGGCGCTCCTGACCGAGATCGCAGCGGCCAAGCCCGATGCGGTGTATTCCTTCTTCGCGGGCGGCGGCGCGGTGAAGTTCGTCAAGGACTACGCGGCTGCGGGCCTCAACAAGACCATCCCGCTCTACGGCCCCGGCTTCCTGACCGACGGCACGCTCGATGCGCAGGGCGACGCGGCCCAGGGCATGCTGACCACGCTGCACTATGCCGACGGCCTCAACACGCCGCGCGACAACAAGTTCCGCACCGATTACGCCAAGATGTTCAAGCTGCAGCCCGACGTGTACGCGGTGCAGGGCTACGACGCGGCGCAGATGCTGGCCATCGGCCTCGCCGCGACCAAGGGCGACATCACGAAGAAGGCCGAGTTCGCGGCCGCCATCGAGAAGGCCAGGATCGACAGCCCGCGCGGTGCCTTCACCATGGGCAAGTCGCACAACCCGGTGCAGGACATCTACCTGCGCAAGGTCGAGGGCAAGGAAAACAAGATGGTCAATGTCGCCGTCAAGGGTCTCGCCGACCCGGCCCGCGGCTGCAGGATGTAATTGCCACCAACGCTGAAAGCGATGACCTGTCGTGGACTTCGGTACCTTTCTTGTCCAGTGCCTGAACTCGGTTCAGTACGGGCTCCTGTTGTTTTTGGTGGCCTCGGGACTGACGCTGATCTTCGGGATCATGGGCGTGATCAACCTGGCCCACGGCAGCTTCTACATGATCGGCGCCTACATGGCGTTCGCGCTCGCGCCGCTCTTCGGTGACCAGTTCATCCTGATGCTCCTGGGGGGCGTGGTGCTCACCGCGCTCTTCGGCTACGTGCTGGAGTGGGCCTTCTTCAGCTACCTCTACCAGCGCGATCATCTGCAGCAGGTGCTGATGACCTACGGGCTCATCCTGGTCTTCGAGGAGCTGCGCTCAATCCTGGTCGGCAACGACGTGCACGGCGTGCCGGTGCCGCCGTGGCTGAGCGGCAGCTTCGCGCTCGGCGACCTCATGAGCTACCCGTGGTACCGGCTCTTCGCATCGGCCGCCTGCATCGTGCTCGCGATCGGCCTGTACTACGTGGTGAACCGCACGCGCCTGGGCATGATGATCCGCGCCGGCGCCAGCAACCGCGACATGGTGCGCGGCCTGGGCATCGACATCCGCCGGCTCTACCGCATCGTGTTCGCGGCCGGCGTGGCGCTGGCCGCGCTGGCGGGGATGATCGCGGCGCCCATGTCCTCGGTCTACCCGAACATGGGTGCGAGCGTGCTGATCATCTGCTTCGTGGTGGTGGTGATCGGGGGCATCGGCTCCATCACCGGGGCGCTGGTGGCATCGCTGCTGGTGGGCTTCGTCGACACCTTCGGCAAGGTGTTCTTCGCGGAGCTGAGCGGCATCGGCGTGTACGTGCTGATGGCCGTGATCTTGATCTGGCGTCCCGAAGGCCTGATGGGCAAGAAGGCCTGAAGCATGAAGACCTTTTCCCACTACCTTCCCCTGATCTGCGCCATTGGGCTCGCGGCGCTCGGGCCCTTCCTCGGGCCGTATCTTGGCGACCTGGTCGTCAAGGTGATGATCCTCGCGATCTTCGCGCTGAGCCTGGAGCTGCTGGTCGGCATGACCGGCCTGGTGAGCCTGGGGCACGCGGCCTTCTACGGCATCGGTGCCTATGCCACCGTGCTCGGCTCCGGCAAGGAAGGCGGATCGATCGCCCTGCTGCTGCCGCTGGCCATGGGCTGCGCGGCGGCCTATGCGCTGGTGACCGGCGCGCTCAGCCTGCGCACCCGCGGCGTGTACTTCATCATGGTCACGCTCGCCTTCGCGCAGATGGCCTTCTTCGTCTTCCACGACACGCCGGTGGGCGGCGGCAGCGACGGCATCTACATGTACATCCGCCCGGTGCTGGGCGCGCTCGACATGGAGAACCGCAAGGTGCAGTTCTACTTCGTGCTCGGCGCGCTGGTCTTCACCTACGCCCTGCTGGCGCTGATCCGCCGCTCGCGCTTCGGCGCCGCGCTGGCGGGCATTCGCGTCAACGAGCAGCGCATGCGCGCGGCGGGCTTTCCGGTGTACGGCTACAAGCTTGCGGCCTTCGTCATCGCGGGCGCGCTGGCCGGGCTGGCGGGCTTTCTCGTGGCTTCGCGCGACGGCGTGGTCAACCCCGAGCTGCTGGCGTGGCACAACTCCGGCGAGGTGCTGCTGATGATCATCCTGGGCGGCCTCGGCCACCTGCGCGGCGCGGTGATCGGCGCGGTGGCCTTCACGCTGCTGAAGGAGCTGCTGTCCACGCACGCGATCGTCGGGCCGCTGGCGGACCACTGGCAGTTGACGCTGGGCCTGGCCATCATCGCCTTCGTCGCGCTGCTGCCCAAGGGCATCGTCGGCCTGCGGGTGCGCGTGATGCCGAAGAAGGAGGCTGCCGCATGAGTCGCACGGCCGCTCCGAAGACGAACAGCACCGTGGCCGAAGGCGAAGGTACTCCAGTGAGCAGCAAACTTCTGGAGGTCGAGACGCTGACGCGCCGCTTCGGCGGCCTGGTTGCGGTGAACAAGGTGACGCTGGACCTGCACCTGGGCGAGGTGCATGCGGTGATCGGCACCAACGGCGCGGGCAAGTCCACGCTGATCAACATGCTCTCGGGCGAGATCGAGGCCTCCGACGGGCGCATCACGCTGAACGGCGAGGACATCACCCGGCGCGCGCAGTTCCGTCGCGCGCTGGCGGGCGTGGGGCGCAGCTATCAGCGCACCACCATCTTTCCGGAGTTCACGGTGCTGGAGAACTGCCGCCTCGCGGCGCAGGCCGCGGCGCCGAAGCCGTGGGCCATCTGGGAGTCTTCAGAAAGCTGCGAGTACAGCAACGGCGCCGCACGCGACGCCTTGGAGGCCGCCGGCCTCTCGTCCGTCGCCGGCCGCGTTGCAGGCACCTTGAGCCATGGCGCCAAACGCCAGCTCGAAGTCGCGATGTGCCTGGCCACCAAGCCGCGCGTGCTGCTGCTCGACGAGCCGCTGGCGGGCATGGGCGCGGAGGAGACCGAGCGCATGCTGGGCCTGTTGGCGAACCTGAAGGCCACCCACGCGATCCTGCTCGTGGAGCACGACATGGATGCGGTGTTCCGCATCGCGGACCGCATCACGGTGATGGTGAACGGCACGGTGATCGCGACGGGCGACCCGGCTTCGATCCGCGTGAATCCCGAAGTACGCACGGCCTACCTGGGCGAGGACCATTGAGATGCTGCAGATCGAAGGGCTGAACACCTACTACGGGGACAGCCACATCCTGCGCGGCGTGGACGTGACGCTGCCCACCGCCACCTCCGTCGGCCTGCTGGGGCGCAATGGGATGGGGAAGACGACGCTGATCCGGTCGCTGATGGGCTATGTGCGGCCGGCGTCGGGGCGGGTGAAGCTGGATGGCGATGACGTGACCGGCTGGGCGCCGGAGAAGATGGCGCGGCGCGGCATCGGCTACGTGCCCGAAGGGCGCGGGATCTTTCCGAACCTCTCGGTGCGGGAGAACCTCATCATGAGCGCGCGGGCGGGGATCGATGGGAAGCGGGAGTGGACCTTCGATCGGGTGATGACGACGTTTCCGCGGCTGACGGAGCGGCTGTCGCATGGCGGGCAGCAGCTGTCGGGTGGGGAGCAGCAGATGCTTTCGATCGGGCGGGCGTTGATGACGAATCCGCGGTTGTTGATTCTGGATGAGGCGACCGAAGGGCTGGCGCCGCTGATCGTGGCGGAGATCTGGCGGGTGATTGCGGACATCCGGGCGACGGGGATTGCGACGCTGATCGTGGATCGGGATTGGCGGAAGGTGCTGGGGCACACCGAGCAGGCTGTGGTGATGGAGAAGGGGAAGATTGTTCGGCAGGGGCCTTCGGCTGGACTGCTTGCGGAGCCGAAGGTGTTGGAGGAGTTGTTGGGGGTGTGAGGGACGGGACCTTCGCTAGGAGTGGCCGCGCTTGCATTACGCTAGCGCCTTTTTGCAAAGGAATCCGCGGTGGCCGCCACAACGACCGAGGAGGTCAGCGCCAGAATCCGTCAGCCGGCGGCGCCCCATGCCGTAGCCGTAGCGCCCGCCTCCCGGGACGGGAACTGATCGATGCCGGCCCCACAGCCAACGCGCCTGTTCCACATTACGGCGATCGCCAACTTGCCGGCCATCTTCGCAGCAGGGGCTCTACTGTCAAAGAACGGTGGTGCTGCCGCGGGCATCAACTATCAGAACATCGCTCACGCAGGCGCCCAGGGAGCACGTGCCGTGCGCGCAGTGCCCGATCCGCCGGGCGGCTTGGTGCACGACTTCGTCCCGTTCTACTTTGCGCCCCGGTCGCCGATGCTCTTGGCCATCAACGGAGGCCGCGTCGTGGGCTGCCAATGGCGTCAAGGGGATATCGTTCACTTCGAAACTACCGTGCAGCGCGTTGTGGCTCAGGCCCGACCGTTCATCTTTTACGATCGCAACGCAACCTTGGCTTTCAGCACTCCCTACAACGATCTGGCTCACCTGGACACTGCCGTTGCCTGGGACCTGATCACCGAAGCACCACAGCTCGACGGCTTCTGCAAGTTCTGGCATAACAACCCAGCCGCTGCACGGTACGCCGACCGAATGGAACGCCGTCAGGCAGAGTTTCTGGTGAAGGACAATGTGCCCCTCAACTGCGTGACTCGTTTGGGCGTGATCGACGCCGGGCGGCGAGCGCAGGTACAGACACTGCTGGCGCAGGCCGGCGCAGCATTGACGGTCGACATCATGCCGGCCTGGTACTTCTGAGGACAGCCATCGTGATCAAGCTCACCCAGGGCGACCTGCTGAAGCAAAACGACGTGGACGCGATCGTCAACACGGTGAACTGCGTCGGGGTGATGGGCAAGGGCATTGCTCTGCAGTTCAAGAACAAGTGGCCCGACAACTTTGCGGAGTACGCCGCAGCCTGCAAAGCCGGACAGGTGCGCCCGGGCCGTATGTTCATCCACGACTCCGGCGGGCTCGTCAAGCCGAACTACATCATCAACTTTCCCACCAAGGACCATTGGCGTGGCGCCTCCAGGATGGAGTTCATCCGCGACGGCTTGGTCGACCTGGTGGATCAAGTGCGGCGCCTGGGTATTCGGTCGATTGCCATCCCGCCGCTGGGTTGCGGAAATGGTGGGCTGGACTGGGCCGAAGTGCGCCCTTTGATCGAAGCTGCATTCGAAGCGCTGCCTGATGTTGACGTGCGGCTCTTCGAGCCGGGCGGGGCGCCGAATCCACGAACGATGGAAGTACGGACCGAGCGTCCCCGTATGACTCCGGGCCGGGCCGCGATCATCAAGGCGTTGGACACGTATCGTGAGCTGAATTACGGGCTGTCCAAGATCGAGGTTCAGAAGCTTGCGTACTTTCTTCAGGAGGCCGGCGAGCCGCTGAAGCTTCAGTTCGTGAAGCACCACTATGGCCCGTACTCGGACACACTGCGCCACGCACTCAACAAGATGGAAGGGCACTTCATCCGGGGTCTGGGCGACGGTGTTGTCGAGGCCGAGATCGAACCCACGGAAGACGCCCTCGCTGAGGCCGAGGCGTTCATTTCAGCGGAGGGACACGGAGCGCTCTCTGCCCACGTCGAGCGCGTGGGACGACTGATCGAAGGCTACCAGTCGTCGTATGGCATGGAGCTGCTGGCCTCGGTTCACTGGGTCGCCGCACACGAGCCCGGCGTGCGCTCGGCCGAGGAAGCGATCGCGGCAGTGCATGACTGGAACGATCGAAAGAAGGCTCTCATGCAGTCCGATCACATCAAGCTGGCTTGGCAGCGGCTCACTGATGAAGGATGGCTTTCGAGCGCACGTTGATTCTGCTTTCGCCCCACATCACTGTGATGGTGAACGGCATCGTGATCGCGACCGGCGACCCGGCTTCGATCCGCGTGAATCCGAAGTACGCACGGCCTAACTGGGCGAGGTCCATTGAGATGCTGCAGATCGAAGGGCTGAATACCGACTACGGGGACAGCCATGTCCTGCGCGGCGGGCTTGTTGGCCGAGCCTAAGGTGCTGGAGGAGTTATTGGGGTGTGAGGTCGGCCTGACCTTGTGGTCTGCATGATCGTGAATTCCTTCCGGATTGGGAGCGCGTCGATCATTTACGCGCCACCACAATGATGGGCATGAAGCTTGTGCTCTCGTGCCTCGTTCTCTTCACTGCGACCTCGCTTTCCGCCCAGCCGCGCGTCTATCGCTGCGAGACAAATGGGAAGGTCGCCTATTCGGACGCGCCATGTGTCGGCGCGAAGGTGATCGACGCCACGCCCACGCAAGGCGCGGACAAGATGAGCGGCGCTTCACGGAAAGGCCGGGAGGTCCAGCGCGATGAGTTCACCGCATTGCTCGACGGCGCGACGCGCCCGCTGCACGGGCGATCGCACGAAGAGATGAACGTGCTACGGCGGCGAGTCAACTTGGCTAGCCAAGATCAGCAGCAGTGCGCCCAGCTCGATAGCCTGGTGCCGAAGTTGGAAGCCGACGCGGCGAAGGGCACGGGCGAAGGGAAGGTGTTGGCCGACGTGAACCTCTACAAAGCACGCAAGCGCGTTTTTGACCTGAAGTGTTGAGCCTGCAGATGGTAGGGACCTGCCGGGCCTCTATTTGAAGTTCGGCTCAAGACTGGGTGCTGACCTTGAGATCTCATAGCTGAGTGACTGCCGCGCGCGAAACCCGCCACTCAGGGGGTCGTCACACGCCTGTAGGCGCTATTCAGAGCCATGCGTCATCCTCGTTATACGGCCATCGCAAACGTCGACTTGCCGATGAGTTTCGAAGGGTCTTGTTCAAACGTACTTGCGGCGCCGGTTCTCAAACGCCGGCTTCGTGCCTTCCAGGATATTCACCACCGATTGGTTCAGGTTCAGCTCTTCGATGGCGCCAGCCTCATAGGAAATCTTGTTTGAGCCGTCGCGCTCCATGCTGCAGACAATGACCTGCTCGGCGTCGCAGGCCACGGCCAGGTTGGCGTTGTGGGTGACCATCACAACCTGGCGGTGTTGCTTGGCCCGCGTGATGACGCCGACCAGTAGGTTGTAGACGGTCTCATTGTCCAGGTTTTCTTCGGGCTGGTCTAGGATGATGGGGATGCGGTCCCGGTCGACGAGCAGATAGAAGATGAGCAGCAACGCGCCTCGCTGACCGGGCGAGAGCCGCTCCAGTTCGACGCTTCCAAGCATCAGGCCATAACTCAGACTTGCGTATTCAAGCCCAAAGAGGAAGTCGTACAGCTGCGCTGCCGTCCTATCGGACTTGAGAATTGTTGCCGTGGCGACGGCGCGGCGTTGACCGCCACGAACAGTGAAGGTCAATGCATCGTCTACGTCGGCAAGAAACGCCGTCAGGCCCGCATCGGTAGTGAGGTCATGCGCCGCCAGTAGCTTGCTGGCGAGAGCCTTGGACTCTTCAAATCCTACGAACGACCCTGCGCTCTGCTTGATGAAGTCGAACAGTCGCGCGACGAAGACATCGAACGAGAAGCGCACCGAGAACTGGACGCCCAGTGCTTCACGAATCTGCGGCTCGTCGTCCACCAGCGCCTGCACGGGGGCGAAGAGGCTCTTGAGCACGTCACCGCGCTTGCGCAATGTCCCTAATATGGCCAGAGACAGCTGAACTCGCTGTTTGCGCAGCTGAACCAGCTCGGCGCGCAGAGCCGGGATGTTCTTGAGCCGATGCCACTTGCCACGGAAGGACTCTTCTTTGTCAGCCGCACCAGTCGCTGCAGCCCACTCTTCCTCCCAGACCCGCAGAGCTGTCAGAGCCTCCTGGTGCGCTTTCATCGGGCCGTCGAGCCTGGACCGCTCTGTGGCCAACTCCGCCTTGAGTTTGGCCAGCTGTGTCGGGTGCGTCCCTTCGACACCCGGTTGAAGCAATGCTTCCTGTTCGGACAGCTTGGCTTTTGACGCTGTCTGCAGTTCAATCAAGGACACCGTGTTGACGGTGAGCTGAATGACGTCTTCCAGCTTTAGGCCGAGTGCTGTGATGCGCTTCGACAGGTCCGCTTTGCTGTCCTCGAGTACCTTCTGAAGAGCGGCGACGCGCTGAAGCACGTCGTCTATGGTGCGAATGCGCGTCCGCTGCAGGTCGGCTTCAGTCTGGGCCGCCGTCTGCTGCGTCTCGACTGCCGCTATGCGAGCGTTCAAGTCCGTGATGGCAGCCGCCGCGACTTTTGCGGGCTCGTCATCGGCCTGCGGTGCCGGCGGAACCGCGGGCTTCTTGTCGCGCAAGGCATGGAGACCGACGAGCGAAAGACGAACCGATTCCCGCGCACGATCCTGCGCAGGCTGGTTCACCTGCTCAATGAGCTGGATGATGCGAGCGTTTGTCGCCTTCAGGTCGGCTTGAATGGCTGATGCCTCTCGCTCGATGACGTCGGTGCGAAGCGCTATCAGCTCATCCAACGAGTCAGCCCCATCTCGTTCAGTGACCGGGATGTGGGAAAAGATGACTGCGCGGAGCTCACCCTGCAGCAAGCTGTCGTCGCCTTTGACGTGGTCGTTGCACAGCTCTTCGAAGTACCGCTGCGGCAGGTACTTGACGCGGGGCACAGAACTGCTGGACCGACTGTCAGACAAAGCGCGCCACTCTGGGTCCTTCGAGTCCTGAACCCATTCGAGTTGTGCCTCGAACGAGCTGGCCTTGTTGTCCTTCGCCAACCGAAAGCGCTGGTCGGAGAGGAAAGAGAAGTACTTTTCGTTCGGCGTATCACCGAGTACACCTATGACGTCAGCAAGGGCGCTTTTGCCGCTGCCCTTCCTGCCGATGAGCGCCACGAGGTCTTGATTCAGGGGAAGCGTGGTGTTGTCGAACCACGCGCCGGGCTCGGGGGCGCCAGCACGCTTGCGTACATGGACGTTCTTGATGAAGAGCTGGGGGTTCTTCTGGACGAAGTCGACCTTGGGCGGCAACGCTCCGACGTGGGAACGGTTCGCCGGCTCGCGGCAAGCCTGCAGAAGCCCCGCGAACGTCGGAAGCGCTTTGATCCACGTGGGGTTACCGCCATGGAACTTCCCGTAGTCCGCGACGCGATGCGCATCACTGCCGCGAACGGCCAGCTTTGGGTGCTTGATAGCCGCTTGGAAATCGGTGAAGAAGCTGTCGTTGTCCGCAGTCTTGACCCCGTTGAAGGCGTCCCGGGTTGCCTGGTTGGCGACCTCGAAGACTGCCTCCATTGCGAGCACCTCGCGCGGGAAGGAGTAGTGCTCCCGGAAACGGATTTTGTTCACTCCGTCACTGGTGTCGAACGGCACGAACAGGATGGCGTCACGCTCGCCAAAAGTACGCAAAGCCTCGCCAACCGATTCCGCAGTCACCTCTGCGCACTTTGAACCGGCCTGCAGCGCCGCCGCTTCATCGCTGTTGAGGGTCGCGCGAGAAATCCCAAGCGTGGCCAAGCGCTCGGCACTCAAATTCTGACGCGCCCATTCCACGAGGTAGCTGTCGGTCAACGGCTTACCGCCCATGCTCAGCTTCAGCTGGGTCTTGAAGGCGTTCAGCTTGTCGGCGGACAGCTCGGGGTTGAGCAACACATGCATGTTCAGACGAAAGCTGCCTGGGGAAACCATCCTCAGCTCGATGCCCGGGAGTATGGTTGCCTTGCACTTCATCGCTCCCGGCCGGCCGAGGTATTCACGCAGGGCGAGGACGCCGTCAAAGGTCCAGTAGTCCATGACAGCAACGGCGGCGCAGCCACTGTCGTTGATGCCGTCAACGACTTGCTTCAGCAAAGCGTCTCGGTCGGCAGCTGCGGCGACATCGCGCAAGCGTTTGCCGCTCCATTGGTACGAGGCAGGCGTGTGGATGTGCAGGTCCCACTTGCCCCAAGTTGCGCCTTGGTTCATGGTCTTCTTCTCCCCCGGAAGTCATTAAGCCAGCCAGGTGGACGCGCATTCTCGGCTTCGTCTTCCAGGCCTCCCCGCGCCTTTCGAGAAGCGGTGTTTCAAAGTGTAGCGGCCCGCAAGAAGGGATTAGCTGTTTGCTGCATCGGCTGCCAGCTTAGCCACCATGCGAGCTACAGAGGGATCAGCGACCGCAACCTGGCCCAGACCGATCGCTCGCCCTATATGTCGCAGCGGCGGCAACCGCTGCGATTCGGACCATGCCACCGCTTGAGACCGAGGGAAGTTGGTCGGGTTGGGCCAACCCGTGACGGCGGCTGCCGATACGCCGATCGGCGTGGAATCTACTTGCCACAAATTGGAACGCTGCCCGCGATCGTCTGGAATGGGTGTCCGCGATCAGTGGAGTACGCAACTCGACTTTGGACCTGGCGAAATAAGCGATCAGAGCCGCTTCCTCGACAGCATCGTGGACCATTCCTCGACCAAGTCGTCCATTTGTTCCATCAAGCCGCCCTTTGCATCGATATCGGCAACCAGGGCGGCGCTGACAAATCCTGGCCCGCTCTCGCTCGACGGAGGAAGACGCCAGACCTCATAGCGAGTGACGCCCGAGCGCGTCCCCTTCGGTGGGAGAGGATTCGCGCCCCAAGCTGCGGCCAGTTCGGGAGCGGCTTGCTTCAGGTCCTCGAAGTCGATCGTCCATCGCTGATCACTCACTGTGTCGAATGCGGGCACAACTTGGGGGCAGGAGATAGTCCCGAACAATGTTGTCGAGGTCGTGCAACACACCCCGCGGCGTCCCAGGATTTGGTCGAACGACGACTTCAAGCGCGACGGCGATCTCGAGTGGATCGAGAAGCCAGTTCCACCTGATCTTGAAATCCGCAATCGCGCTGGCGATACGCGATTTGAAGGCGTCGCCAGTTCCTTTTTTGCGATGGGCAGTTCTCCAACCTCCAGGCGAACCCCCGTGCCTGCGGATCAGTTCCACCCAAGCGTCCGGGGCCAAGATGCGCGAGGCAACTTCGGATTGCCCGTACATCCAATGGAGCACGGAAACGTTCACTGTGCTGCGAGACAACAACGCCCGCTGCGCGTGATAGCGATAGAACTTCGTGAATGCGTCGTAGGTGGCGTCACCAAGCCGGATTCGCAGGGCCTCTTCGTTCTTGAAATGGTCCTTCAGTGACTTGACCCATTCGTCATTGCGATCGTCTTCGTACCATCGAGACGGGTCCGACAGTTCGAGCTGCCTTGAGGCTTCGGTGGCGGTCTCCAGGTCTTTGAGCATCGCGGACATGGGTCGAGCCTCAAGCATGGTCAGTGGCTGCGCTTCTCCGTGACGGCACGACACGGAAAGCGCCTGGATCTGCTTGTCATCCTTGTACAGCACGCAGGCCTCCCGCCCTTTCACGTTCGGCCTTCGTGCGGCGAGCAGATCCAGAATGTTCTTGGCGATGGTGTGGACTTGAGGCGGATTCTTCGAACTCGTGCTCAGGTCGATCCGCAAGGCGAGGCTGCCCTTGAAAGCCATCCGTTTTCTCATCAACATGCCGGCGAGTACCTCGGCCTGAAACCTGTCGCGATCCACCTCGGACATTCGCTTCGACTGAGGTTCGACATCGTGGACCGCTACGTGGAGCCGGCGGGACTTGCGCGAACGGTATTGAGCCAGCTGGCCCTCGTCTGTTTGAAGGAAGTTGCGCGTTGATTTCAGCGGCATGCGTGTACCCGGATAGCTTTCGGCGGGTGCCGGAGCTCTTTCGTAAGCGGAGTCTCGAAACAGTCGGCAGGTGTTAATCGAAGCGATCGCGACGGCGGTTTCGCTCCAACCGCGGGCAAGGTAGCGGTCGGCGCGCTTCCTTAGGCACGTGGGTTCAATTGCCGCATTTGAGCAGGAACGTGACCTTGGCATACACCGGCGACCGGCAGCAACCGCTGCACAGCTGACCTCCCATGCACCCGGGCCGATCGACTCGAACTCTGCGCATTCGAGCCGCTCAAGTGATCCGCCCAATCAACTCAGTTGCCGGCACCCCAAGCGCCTTGCACACAGCGACGAACTCAATGACATCGAGCTGACGCTCGCCGTTCTCGTACTTTGAGACAAAGGATTGCGGACGCTTGAGCCGCTGCGCGACCTGCGCCTGCGTCAGGCCCGCACTCATGCGCGCCTCGGCCAAGGAGCTGCGAAGCTTTGCATAGGAGGGGGCATGGAGGCCGCGCGACATGCGCGGAAAAGTACATCCTAATGTAGGATATCCCAATTTAGGATTGAGACCCGCGTCCTGGGGTGCGCACAAGGAATGGATGACGATGGCCCATAGCCTTGATTCGGGGTCATGCCCTTTCGCGCTGCTGCGCCGCGCTGCCGTTGAACGTCTGCCTCTCGTCTTGACGGACGAGAAGGACTTCAAGGCCGCAAGCGCACTGGTGCGGGTCAGGTACTTGAAAGCGGAGATGCAGGTCGTCGTCCCCCAGCTCGGTGGAGGTCCGCAGCCTGGGATCGTCGTGGACGAGATCACTCCGTTGGGCTGGATCGCACTACGGCTACTCTCGCTGGACAACAGTTGACCTGCTCACGCGCAAGGCATGCTCTTGCCGGAAACCAGCAGCGTGCAGTGGCTCTTTCGACGATCGCCTCAATCGGCCGGCTGACCCATCTGACGTATTCCACTTCCAAACTGCCGCACCTGCGCCCGCGTTCCCTTCACGACGCGCTCCCAAGTCCTTCCAGGAAAGGAGGCCGGCAGCCGCTCCTCCACGCGCGCGATCGCGAGCTCGACTTGCTGAACCATCGCCTGCATAGCTTCCCACACCGCCGCCCCACCGTTCTTCATCGCCAGCCAATCCCAATGCATGGCCTGGATCGTGTGAAGCGCATCGTGGGCATTCTTCGAGCGCAGGGCCATCGCCAGCCCCGCACTGCGCCACCGAAACTGGTTCGCCCCCTCCCCCACATAGGGCCACACCGAGATCACGTCATACAGCGGCGTCATCGCATACACATCCCCATGCCCCAGAAAGATCGAGTAGTTCTTCGCATGCCCATCGGTCGCAGCCAGGAGCCAGAAGGCCAGCTGCGTCAGCACAAAAGCCGCGCGATCGGTCTGCGCATCCGCGCTGCCGGCCAGCAGCTTCAGACAGGCATCCATGCCGGGCCCGCCATCCTTCTCGTACTTCTTGTCGGGCGGGAAGCCCAGGGCCTGGCAGAAGTCCTCCTGCGGTAGCCGCGCGATCCACTTCTTGCCGTCCATCCACGCGCGGTCGAAGCGCTCGACGACCAGCACCTTCTGGCCGTCGAACTCCGCCATCTCGGTGTTGGCCACGGGCAGGCCCAGCTCGCGCAGCAGTTGCGCGCACAGCCACTCGTTCTCGACGGAGTCGGACAGGTCGACGCGCCGCGATCCGCCGACCAGGCCCAGCGGTAACTTGAAGATGTGGGTGGTGGGTGTCGCGCCGTGCGGCCGGCACCAGCGGCCGCGGTGGCGGGTGAAGGCGGTCTTCTCCTGTGCGCCGGCAATGGAGATGCGGAACAGGTCCTCATCGTCCGCGAGCTGGCCCAAGGCGGTGTCGGAAGGCACAGCCTGCAGCAGGGCGCGGATGTCCGCGTCGCGCAGCGGTTCGCAGTCGACGCGGTCCCATCCCGCCGGAGCCATGCCCTCCGGCAACAGTTGCACGGCACCGACGCAGTCGCGGCCGATCGCCTCGAGCAAAGCGAAGGTGCCGGCGTCGCGCGTTTTGAAGCGGCGTTGCAGGCGCTGGCCGGATGCGGTCGTTGTCCGGAAGCAGGTTGTCGAAGTGATCACCGGGTTCCAGACATGGCGGCCGATCGAAGCATCGTCGCCACCAACGAGGAGCGCAGCCCCGACTTCGGCGATCGCAGGCACGAGATCGCCGCCTGGGGCTTCAGGCAATACCAGCAGCTGATCGACGACTACGAAGAAAAGTGGAAGGCGATCCGGGAGAAAGGCAAGTAGGCGCGAGCGCGCGTCATGCAGCGCAGCTGCGCGCCGCCTCCAGGATTTCCTCGGCCGCCGGCATCTTCCCGATCCCCGCCAGCCCCTCGGTCGCACATTCCACATAAGCCCACCGCACGACCCCCGTGCGGTCGATCATGAACAGGCCCTTCAGCTGCGGCCATTGCTTCTCGACGTCGACCTGGTCGGTCGCCGTGTACTGGTACCCATCCATCTCCTGCAGCACCTTGCCCGCCTGGGAGATCGGCAGCGGCTCGGGCAGGTCGCCGAAGGGGTTGACGCGCACCGTGTCCAAGGCCTCCATCAGGGCCGGCGTGGGTTCCGGCTTGGGGAGTCCGTAGGCGCGGTGGGTGGAAAGGTCCGGGTCGGCGGCCAGGGGCACTTTCGTGGGCCTGAACTTGAAGTACAGCCGTGCGTTCTCGGGTGCCGTGGCCACCACCGCCAGGCTCTCGACGCCCATGCCCTTGAGCTTTTCTTCGAAGGTGCCGAGCTGCGCCAGCTGCCGGCGGCAGAAGGGACACCACAAGCCCAGCATCAGGGACAGGAAGAGCGGGCTGCGCCCGCGGTAGTCGTCGAGGGTGACGATGCCTGAGCCGGCAATCGACGGCAGGGCGAAGCCCGGTGCGACTTCACCGGGGGCGATGGGGTGCATTGACATGGCCATGATGAACGACTCCCTTCTGCAAATCAGCAAAGGAACGGAAGCACAACCAGCGCATCGGGGTCCAGCCCCGCACGCTGACAGGTGTCCTGGGCGAGCGCCATGTAGCGCTCCGCCTGCACGCCATCATCGGCATCGAGGTACAGAGTGGCAAGCCCCTCGTAGCAAGGAAAGAGTAACTGAGGCTCGGCGCTCTTCTCGGCCAGGGCCAGCGCCTCCTGGTAATGCTGCATCGCGCGGTCCGCATCGCCGTGGCACTGGTAGATCTGGGCCAGCACGACCAGCGACACGGCCAGGTGGTCCAGCTGGCCGGTGCTGCGGTCGATCTCGATGGCGGCATGGGCGGCGCCGACGCCGCGCTCGTCGCAGCGGTTGGTGAGGGTGCAGTAGGCGACCGCCAGGTTGGCGGACAGGCGCGATTGCAGGCCCAGATCGCCGATGCGGCGCGCCGTTTCCAGGCCGCGCTCGCAGGCCTCGATGGCGCGCTGGGGATGGCTGGAGCTGTAGAGCACGCCCAGATTGCACAGGGCCCGGCATTCGGCCTGCGGCAGGTCGGCCTGGCTGGCTACCGCCACGCTGCGCTCGAGCTGGGCCACGGCCTCGTCGAGGCGGTTCAGCCGGGCCAGCGCCACGCCCTGGGTGTTGAGGGCGAGCGCGGCGGCGGCGCGGGCGTTGCGGCGCTCCTCCTCGTCCGCGTCCTCGCGGCCCTCCAGCGCCTCCAGATGGGCGAGCGCGCGCTGGGTCCAGTTCAGCGCGCCGTGGTTGTCGGCGTTGCGAAAGCGCAGTTCGCCCATGCGCTGGTAGAGCCAGGCGCGCTCGATGTGCGGGGCCTCGCCGTCGACGAGCGCCAGCCCGGTGGTCAGGCACTCCTGGGCCTCGGCGCGGTCGCCGGCCTCCCAGCGTAGGGCGGAGATCTTGCCGAGCAGGCGGGCCTCGGAGACCCGGTCGCCGTCGGCCGAGCGGCCTTCGCGGGCGGCGAACAGCTGCTGCGTGGCCTCTGCGATGCGGCCGGCGGGCGCGAGCACGTCGGCCAGGCGCTCGCGCACGGCCAGGCGCTGTTCCTCGCTGCCCTTGTTGGCGGCCAGGATGTCCAGCGCCTGCGCGTAGTCGCGGATGGCGTCGTCGTTGGCGTAGGTGCCGCGCGCCCAGTCGCCGGCGGCAACCAGGTAGCGCGCGCCGCGCACCTTGTCCACGCTCAGCCGGAAATGATGGGCGAGGGCCTGCAGTTCCTCCAGCCGCCGGGGCTGGCCGCCGCACTGCTTTTCCAGCGCCTCGCCGATGCGGGTGTGCAGCTCGGTGCGGCGGCGCAGCAGCAGGCTCTGGTAGGCGACCTCCTGGAGCAAGCCCTGGCGAAAGCGGAACTCGCGGCCGTCCTCCGCGGGCATCGCGGCCAGCATGCCGGCGTCGAGCAGGCTGTCCAGCCCCTGCGCCACCGATTCCGGCGCGCTCGACACGCTGCGCAGCAGGGCCTCGTCGAACTCGGGGCCGATCACCGCGGCCTCGCGCAGCACGGCGCGGGCGGGCGCGGGCAGCCGGTCGATGCGGCCGAGCAGCAAGCCGTGAACGGTCTGCGGCACCTGGACGGCGCTCACGCTGGGGTTGTAGATCCATCGCTCCCCGCGGCGCACCAGCAGCCCGTCGGCAATGAGGCCACGGGCCATCTCCTCGAGGAACAGCGGGTTGCCGCCGGCGTGCTCGACGATGCGCTGGCGCAGGGCCCCGGGCAGGGCGCGCGGGCCGAAGAGGCCGTCGAGCAGGGCGTCGCTGGAGCGTGCCGACAGGGGCTCGAGCCGCAGCACGGTCTGCGTGGCGGCGGCGCGCTCGGCCCACGCCTCCAGGGCCGGGGCCGGGCGCTGCGTCACCAGCAGCATGAAAGGATGGTCGCACAGCCGCTCCAGCAGGAAGCGCAGGAGCTCCAGCGAGGCGGCATCGGTCCAGTGCAGGTCCTCCACGATCATGAGCACGGGGTTGTGCTGCAGGCGGCGCTCGAGCACGGCGTGGACGGCGAAGAAGATCTGCTGCTTGAGCCGCTCCGGGTCGAGATAGCGGGTGTGCGCCTCCTCGCCTTCCAGGCCCAGCACATGCCCGAGGCAAGCCGAGAGCGCCTGCATCTCGGCTTCCTGCACGCCCAGGCCGACGAGGGCCGCGGCGACCTTCTGGCGCGCCGTATCGTCCGGGTCGCGCGTGTCCAGGCCCCAGGCGTCGCGCAGCAGGGCCGCCGGCACGCCGAAGGCGCGCTCCCCGAGCGGGGAGCAGGCGGCGCGGCGCACGGCCACGTCCTCCAGCTGGCCCTGGGCCTGGAGTCGCTCCAGGAATTCGGAGAGCAGCCGGGTCTTGCCGCTGCCCGCCTCGGCGACGATGCGCAGCAGCCGGCCCTGCCCGGCGCGCATCTGCTCGAAGGCCTGCTGCAGCGCCTCCATTTCCGCGTCGCGGCCGACCAGGGCGCTGCGCAGGCCGTGCGCGTGCAGGCCGCGCGTCGATTGGGGGGCGTTCAGGGCGGCCTCCAGCCGGTAGGCCGCCATCGGCTGGGCAATGCCCTTGAGCGAGAGTTCGCCCAAGGGCTCGAAGCAGAAGGCATGCTGGGTGTGCAGCCAGGTCGCGTGACTGACCACGGTCTGGCCGGCGCCTGCCGCGCTCTGGAGGCGGGAGGCGGCGTTCACCGTGTCGCCGGTGACGGCATAGGCGGCGTCGCCCTCCGAGCCGAGATGGCCCGCGACCACCGGGCCGGTGTGGATGCCGATGTGCAGGGACAGCGGCCGGCCGGTGCGCGCCTGCCAGCGCCTGCCGAGCTCGCCGGCCCGCTGGTGCAGCAGCAGGGCGGCGCGCAGGGCTCGCTCCGGATCTTCCTCATGGGCCACGGGGGCGCCGAAGACCGCCATCACGGCGTCGCCGACGAATTTCTCGACGAAGCCGTCGAAGCGGCGGATGGTGGCGGCCATCTGCTCGAAGAGCTCGGTCTGCAAGGTGCGCAGGTCCTCGGCGTCCAGCGTCTCGGAGAGTGCCGTGTAGCCCGACAGGTCCGCGAACATCACGGTGACCATGCGGCGGTCGGACTCGGGCTCGGGCGCCGGGGGAGGCGCAGCCGCGAGCCGCGTCCCGCACTTCGGGCAGAAGGCGAAGTCGCTGTCGACGTCGAATCCACAGGCGGGGCAAGCCATGGCGCGGCCATGGTACTGCGACGGGCCGCGGCGCGCAGGGGGGCCGGCCCTCCCCTCCTTCAGGAGCCTTCCCGACGGCTTGCGGCGGCCGGGAACGGAGCTGGGCATGCTGGCGTCACTGCCGCTGGGGGCCGGTATTTGGTCGCGCGAGAGCGACTTCAGGCTCCCCCATGCGCACAGGAGCGCCCCGATGCCCGCCGACGCCGAAGACCGCCTGCCGCAGCACCTGCTCGACGCGATCGCGCCGCGCGGCATGACGCGCACCTTTCCCGCGAACGCCATCCTGATCAACGAGGGCGACACCACCGATTCGCTCTACATCCTGCTGAGCGGCCGGGTGAAGATCTACGCCAGCTCGGACGACGGCCGCGAGCTGGTGCTGGCCGAGCACGGCCCGGGCGAGTATTTCGGGGAGCTCTCGATCGACGGCGAGAAGCGCTCGGCCTCGATCAAGGCGATGGAGACCTGCAGCTGCCGGGTGGTGCAGGGCTCGGAGCTGCGCCAGTTCCTGACCGACCATCCCGACTTCGCGATGCACCTGACTCGCAAGCTGATCCGCATGGTGCGGCGACTGACGGCGCAGGTGCGCAGCCTCGGCCTGCAGGACGTCTACGGCCGCATGGTGCGGGTGCTGACGGAGCTGTCGGAGCCGGTGGGCGAGGAGCGCCTGCTGCGCCACAAGCTGACGCAGCAGGACATCGCCGACCGCGTCGGCTGCTCGCGCGAGATGGTGAACCGGGTGATGAAGGAGCTCACGGCCGGCGGCTATGTGGGGCAGCGGGACGGGCGGATGGTGATCTTGAAGAAGCTGCCGGCGGCGTGGTGAGGGTGCCAGCAGGCTGCCAGTTTTGGCTAGCAATTTGCCTCGAAACGCGTTGCTTTGCAAGTTATAGCTCGCAGCTTACCCAGCAGCCAAGATTGGGTGTCTGCAAGCCATGGCTTGCAATATGCGGTACAGCGCCCATAATTGTCAGCCATGACTGACACTCTCCGCCTGCCTGATGAACTTGGCCGCGCTCTCCGCGAGCGGCGAGAAGCCCTGGGAATGAGCAAGTCCGAGCTGGCGGCCAGGGCCGGGAAGGTTCGCGAGGTCATCTACCGCCTTGAGGCTGGCGAAGACTCCACCGTCTCGTCCCTGATGGCCGTCATGGGGGCTTTGGGCTTGGCCTTGCGACTGGAGGGCGTCGGCCTGCCCTCGGCAGAGGAAGTCGCCCGCCGCTTCCAGGAAGAGGACGATGCTTCCTGAAAAGATCCGCGCCCTCGCGGTCTCCATCGGCGACGCGGACTCTGCGGGCCAACTGCTCAAGACGTCTACCTACGAGTTCCGCTACCTCGACCCGGATCCCGAGCAGCAGCCCGTCGCCTTGCTCATGCCGCCCAAGGAGAGACTCACGTGGCAGGACGGCGACCTGTTCCCGCCCATGGATCAGAACCTCCCGGAGGGTGACTTGTTCATGAAGATCCGGGAGCTGTTCCCCAAGCAACCGATGACGCCCATGCACCTGCTGGCGCTGATCGGCCGCAATGGCATCGGGCGGCTGGGGTACAGCCTTCCGGAGCATCCGCTGTCGGCAGCACCGCCGCCCTTGAGCAAGGATGAACTGCTCAGGACCCGATACACGCCGGAGGTCTTCAACGAACTGGTGGCCGCCTACCTGAGCACGGGCGCAGGGATTGCGGGCATGCAGCCCAAGATCATGGTCCCGGACCGACCGACCATTCCCGTCCCGTCGCTCATCGTGAAGGCGGCCAGCGCGGCCTACCCGAGCCTTGCAGCCAACGAGTACCTGTGCCTGAGCGCTGCACGGGGCGCCGGCATCGAAGTGCCTTCGTTCGCCCTCTCCGACGACGGGCAGATGCTGATCCTGGACCGCTTCGACCTGGTGCAGCGCGACGATGGCCGCACGGAGCGTCTGGGCTTCGAGGACGTCGCGGCCTTGGCAGGCCTGCGCGTGCGTGAAATCCTGTCGGATCGGAAGTACCAGGGAAGCTACCAACGCATCGCCGAGCTGCTACGGCAACTGCGGCTGCACAGCGACAACCTGCACCGCTTCTTCGAGCAGGTCGCCTTCTCCGTCATGGTGCGCAACGGCGATGCACACCTGAAGAACTTCGGCGTGCTGTACCGCTCCTGCGCGGATGTGTGGCTCGCCCCGATGTTCGACGTGGTGACGACCTCGGTCTACAGGTACACGCAATACCCGGGAGGTCCCGAGCTCGAGGACCGTACGCTGGCGCTCAAGCTCTTCGCCGGCAGGCATCGGACCAAGGCCTACCCCACCACCGAGGAACTCCACGACTTCGGGCGCCGGGTCTGCGGGGTGAGCCAGCCTGGCCGTGTGCTCGAGGGCATTGCGGAGTCCATGCACCGGACCCTGGAAGACGCCCAAGGCGACGCGCGGGTCCCGGCTGGATTTCTCGCGAAGATCAGGGACGCGTGGGCCGAGGGCATGCTGCACGCCGGTCGGGCCGCTGCAGCCCCGTCGTCAAAGGTCAAGCCGTCTCGGCCAGCGCATCGCCCAGCGCGCTGACCAGCCGCTCGATATCGGCCTTCTCCGCGATGAAGGGCGGCGCCAGCTGGATCGTGTCGCCGCCGTAGCGCACGTAGAAGCCCTTCTTCCAGCAGGCCATGGCCACCTCGTAGGGACGGCGTGCCGGCTCGCCGGGCAGCGATGCGAGCGTCAAGCCGGCGGCCAGGCCGTAGTTGCGGATGTCGGTCACATGCTTGCTGCCCTTGAGGCTGTGCACGGCGGCTTCGAAGTGCGGCGCCAAAGCCCGTACGCGGCCGACCATGTCTTCCTTCACCAGCACGTCCAGCGCCGCAACGCCGGCGGCGCAGGCCACCGGATGGGCCGAGTAGGTGTAGCCGTGCGGGAACTCGAGCATGTAGTCGGGGCCGCCGGCGGCCATGAAGGTGTCGTAGATCTCCCGGCTCGCGATCACCGCGCCCAGCGGCTGGGTGCCGTTGGTGACCTGCTTGGCCACGTTCATGATGTCCGGCGTCACGCCGAAGGCATCGGCCCCGGTCATGGCGGCCGCGCGGCCGAAGCCGGTGATGACCTCGTCGAAGATCAGCAGGATGTTGTTGGCGGTGCAGATCTCGCGCAGGCGCTCGAGGTAGCCCTTGGGCGGGATCACCACGCCGGCGGAGCCCGAGAAGGGCTCGACGATGACGGCGGCGATGTTGCTCGCGTCGTGCAGCGCGATGAGGTCGAGCAGGCGGTCGGCCAGTTCGGCGCCCTGCGCCGGCTCGCCGCGCGAGAAGGCGTTGGCTGCCAGCTGGGTGTGCGGCAGGTGGTCTGCCTCCACCGCCTGGCCGAAGGTCTTGCGGTTGGCGACCATGCCGCCCACCGAGATGCCGCCGAAGTTGACGCCGTGGTAGCCCTTCTCGCGGCCGATCAGGCGGGTCTTGCCGCCCTGGCCCTTGGCACGCCAATAGGCGCGCGCCATCTTGAGCGAGGTGTCGGCCGCCTCGGAGCCGGAGCCGGTGAAGAACACGTAGTCCAAGCCCTCGGGCGTGAGCTCGCGCAGCCGGTTGGCGAGCTCGAAGGACAGCGGATGGCCGAACTGGAAGGCCGGCGAATAGTCCAGCCTGGCGATCTGGCGGCTCACCGCCTCGGTGATCTCGGGCCGGCCGTGACCCAGGCCCGAGCACCACAGGCCGGACAGCCCGTCGAAGATCTTGCGGCCGTCGCTGTCGGTGAAGTACAGGCCCTGGGCCTCGACGATCAGGCGCGGGTCAGCCTTGAACTGGCGGTTGGCGGTGAAGGGCATCCAGTGCGCATCCAGCCAGGCGGCGTCGGTGCGGACGGCGGGGAGACGGTCGGACGTGTCGGCGGCGAGGGAGCTCATGGCAGGAGGGCGCTGGCGCGCCGGCGGGTTGGAGGTGGCATCGATTCTGGGGAGCCCCGATACTTCGGCCAATGCCGGAATATCCACGTTCACTTGCCAATCCATGAAAGTAAAGGCGCCCTCCTCTCCCGCCCCTTCCCGCCTGGGCCAGCTCGGCGAATCGGACCTGCGCATGCTCAAGGTCTTCAAGGCCGTGGCCGACTGCGGCGGCATGGCGGCGGCCGAGCTGGAGCTCAACGTCGGCACCTCCACCATCAGCCGGCAGATCAAGGACCTGGAAACCCGCCTGGGCCTCACCCTGTGCCGGCGCGGGCGCGCCGGCTTCGCGCTGACGGTCGAGGGGCAGCGCGTCTACGAGGAGACGATGCGCCTGCTGAGCGCGGTCGACACCTTCCGCAGCGGCGTGGACGACATCCACCAGCGCATGGGCGGGCAGCTGGAGATCGGGCTCTTCGACAAGACGGCGACCAACCCGAAGGCCCGCATCGGCGAAGCCATCGCCGGCTTCGTCGAGCGCGCGCCCGAGGTGGCGCTGCAGATCCAGATCGGCACCATCAACGCGATCGAGCGCCAGCTGATCGACGGCAGCCTGCACGTGGGCATCATCCCTGCGCACCGGCGTTCCGAGAGCCTCGCCTACGACCTGCTCTTCGACGAGACCATGCTGCTGTACTGCGGCGCCGGCCATCCGCTCTTCGACGGCCGCAACACCGGGCTGGACTGGAAGGGGCTGCGTGCACATCGCTTCGCCGGGCTGGGCTACCACTCGCCCAACATGGAGGCCAGCCACCGCGCCGGACTCAAGCGCGCCGCCACCGGGCTGGACCAGGAGGCGATCGCGACGCTGATTCTCTCGGGGCGCTTCCTGGGTTTCCTGCCCGACCACTACGGCCGGATCTTCGAGGAGGGCGGGCGCATGCGGCCGGTGCGCAAGTCGATGTTCCGCTACGACTGCGGCTTCGTGTGCGTGATGCGGCGCTCGCCGGCGCCCTCGCGCGCGGCGCTGGCCTTCAGGGAGGCGCTGCTGCAGGCGCACGGCGCGGCCTGAGCGACCCATCGCCGGACCGGGCGAGAGGTTGGTTCCGCCCGAGGTCCGCCACCGCGGTGCAGGCCCGCATGTCAGCCGTGACCGCGCAAGCCGTGCGGCAACTTCCGTCGCATTGCCGCACGCGTGGTGGCAGACTGCAGGATTGAATCGAGGAGCCCGCGATGAACATGCTCGAAATGCCCGAAGCACAACGCACCGAACTGCAGGCCCGCAGCGCCCTGGCGATCGATGGGCGCGGCCAGGAACTGCTGCTTGGCCTGAATGCCGAGGAGTCGCGCTTCTTCATCGCCTGCATGCAGCAGACGCCTTCGCGCTCGGCGGAGCGCGATCGCTATGCCGAGCTGAAGGTGCGCCACGAAGCCGCACGCCTCAAGCTCGCGTCGGTGGACGATGAGAGCACGGGCGACGAGGAAGGGCCGCCCCATCTGGGGCACAAGTTCTGAGGCGGCGCGGGAGCGCAGCGCTGTAACATGCTTGAGAGTCGAAGCATTTCGGAGGCGCCATCATGTCCACTCCCGTCCACGATCTCGAGGCCCAGGTCCTCGGCCTGCCGCCCGAAGACCGCGCTCGGCTTCTGGAGCGCCTGATCGCCAGTTTCGAGCCCAGGTCGAAGGCGCAAGAAGCCTGGATGCAAGTCGCGATGCGCCGCCAGGAGGACGTCCGCTCCGGTAAGACGGCGATGGTCTCTGGCAATGAAGCTCTTGCGCGCGTCCGGGCAAGGATCGAGTGAGCCACTGGATACACCCGGAAGCCGAAGCCGAACTCGGTGATGCGGCGGTCTACTACGCGACGCATGCCAGCCGACTGATCGCCGAAGCATTCCTGGCCGAGTACGAAAGAGTTTTGGACCTGCTTCGCGAAAACCAGCAGCGCGGGCCGCACGCCGGGCAAGGTATGCGCGTCTATCACTTCGATCGGTTTCCGTACACCGTAATCTACGCAGAGGACGCAGACTTGGGCCCCCAGATCTTCGCCATCGCGCATCAAAGCCGCGAACCGAGGTATCGGGCAGACAGACGGTGACATCGTCCGGGCAGCCACGTGCGAGTTCTCCCACGGCGGGTCCCGCGCTGCCCCGACATCGGCAAGCCGGGCACAGGCTAGCGTGGGGCCAGTCGCCTTCCAAGGAGCTTGATGATGCCCAGACACGATGCCCCCAGCCGCGCGGAAACACGCCGGCCGCGGCGCGATCCGGACTACGAGAAGTGGCGTGACGAGCAGGTGCGCCGCCTCGACGAAGAGCACGACAACTTGCACGGGCCGCGCCCGCATGCGGGCCCCGCCGAAGAAGGCGAACAGCCGCAGAGCCCCGGCGCCAAGCCCCTGCACAAGACGCAGCAACAGCAGCACTGAAGCCGCTCCGGGCAGGTGCGGGCGCGGGCGCGGACTCTGGCGCTACTCGACGAAGCGCCGCAGGCCTTCCAGGTCGACCACGGTGATCCCCCCGTACTCGATGTGCAGCAGCCCCGCCTCGCGCAGCCGGTTGAGCGCCGCGTTGCAGCGCTGGCGCGACAGCCCCGACAGGTTCGCGATCTCCTCCTGCGAGGTCTGCAGGTGCGCATCGCTGCCCGGATGCAGCCAGGGATGGAACAGGCCCGCCAGCGCCCGCGCCACCTGGCTGTCGGCGTCGAGCAGCCGGTGCGCCGCGTAGTTGCCCATGAACCAGTGCAGCCGCTCGTTGAGCTGGCGCAGCAGGAAGTGGTTGAAGCTCAGCTGCGTCTGGTGCAGCCACTCGAAGGTCTCCAGCGGCAACCGCGCCACCCGGCTGTCGCGCAGCGCGATGATGTCGGCCGAGCGCGGCAGGGCCCGCAGCAGCGTGCCCTCGCCGAACCAGCTGCCGACCGAAAGGCCGCCGAGCGTCACGGCGCGGCCGTCGTCGGCGGTGATGGACCACTTGAGCAGCCCCTCGAGCGTGCCGTACCAGTGCAGGGGCGTGTCGCCGCGACGGCACAGCGCGCAGCCGGCGGCCACGGGCTGCTCGCGGATTTCGTCCAGCACGCGCGCCTGGGCCTGCGCGTCGAGCGCGGGAAACCAGACCGAGTGCTGCAGCAGCTCGGGGATCGAAAGGGATGCCGCCGGTCGCCGGCTCGGCTTGTTGTGCATCGACGCTCCTGCGCCGCGTAAACCCTGACTCCAAATGTCGTCGCAATGACTGTGGGCCCGCCGGCGGGCAAAAATAATAGCGCGCTCATCCATGGAGACCGACCCGATGTCCAAGCGCAAGGTGATCGTGACCATTGCCCCTACCGGTGGCATGGCGCACAAATCGCAGAACCCCCACCTCCCCACCCAGCCGGCGGAGATTGCCGCCGACGTGGTGGCCTGCTGGAAAGCCGGTGCCAGCGTGGCTGCCATTCATGCGCGGCGGCCGGATGACGGCGCGACCTGCGACGCGGCGGTATACCGCGAGATCAACCAGCGCATCCGCGACGCCGGCTGCGACATCGTGATCAACAACTCCACCGGCGGCGGCGTGCATGGCGACATGGTCAAGCCGCTGCCCGGCGGGCGCTGGGAGATCGCCTTCGAGGAACGCATCAAGGGCATGGACGCCGGCGCCGAGATGTGCACGCTGGACGCGACCACGCTCAACCTCAGCTTCGAGGGCCGCGAGATCCTGATGGACACGCCGCTCGGCAAGGGCCGCGAGCTCGCCGCCGGCATGAAGGCGCGCGGCATCAAGCCCGAATGGGAGGTGTTCAGCCCCACGCACATCCTGCAGGACACGACCACGCTGATCAACGAGGGCCTCGACGAAGCGCCCTACTTCATCAACCTGGTGATGAACGTGCACCGCAACTTCCAGAACGCGATGCCCTTCTCGCCGCGCCACCTGCAGATGATGGTGGACACGCTGCCCAAGGGCGCGATCTTCTGCGTCAGCGGCATCGGGCCCTCGCAGCTGGAGGCCAACATCAGCGCCCTGCTGCTGGGCGGCCATGCGCGCGTCGGGCTGGAGGACAACCTCTACTACCGCCACGGCGAACTCGCGACTAATCTGCAGCTGACGGAGCGCATCGTGCGCATCCTCGGCGAGCTGGACATGCAGCCCGCCACGCCCGCCGAGGCGCGCGACATGATGGGCCTGCCGCGCGTCGGCCTGCCGCGCCCCGAATTCGCCCTGTGACGAACGCTCTCTACAACAGCCTCCGAGGAGACAACACCATGACCGATCGCCGCCACTTCCTCCACGCCCTCGGCGCCGCCGCCGCCTTCGGCGCGCTCGCGCCGCTGTCCGCGCTGGCCCAGACGCTCGAGCAGATCAAGATCTACTACGGCTTCCCGGCCGGCAGCGCCGGCGACAGCGTGGCGCGCCGCGTCGGCGAGAAGCTGGCGGGCTCGGCCTACACCCGCAACGCGGGCGTCGTGGAAAACAAGCCCGGCGCGGGCGGCCGCATCGCGCTGGAGGTGCTCAAGGGCGCGCCGGCCGACGGCAGCGTGCTGGCGCTGTCGCCCTTCTCCTGCACCTCCATCTACCCGCACATCTACAGCAAGCTGAGCTACGACCCGGTCAAGGACATCACGCCGGTGTCGATCGCCGCGGTGATGCACCATGGCCTGGCGGTCGGCCCGCTGGTGCCGGCGAGCGTGAAGAACGTCAAGGACTTCCTGGCCTGGGCCAAGGCCAACCCCGACCAGGCCAGCTACGGCTCGCCGGCAGCCGGCTCCACGCCGCACTTCATCGGGGCCCTGCTGGGCATCAACAACGGCGTCGAGCTCAAGCACGTGCCCTACCGCGGCTCCATCCCCGGGGTGACCGACGTGGTGGGCGGTCAGATCGCCGCGATGGTGACGCCCAGCGGCGACTTCATCGCCAACCACAAGGCCGGCAAGCTGCGGCTGCTGGCCACCTCCGGCAAGGCGCGCTCGCCCTTCTCGCCCGAAGTGCCGACGCTGGCCGAGCAGGGCTTCGCGGAGCTCACGACCGAGGAGTGGTTCGGCTTCTACGCGCCGGCCAGGACGCCGGCCGCGGTGGTCGGCGCGGCCAATGCGGCCATCAACGCCGCGATCAAGGAAAAGTCGGTGATCGACAGCCTGGCGGTGGTCGGCCTGATCGCGCAGGGCTCCACCGTGGAAGAGATGGCGCGCTCGCAACGCGCCGAGTTCGAGCGCTGGGGCCCGCTGGTCAAGAAGGTCGGCTTCACGGCCGAGTCCTGAGATGGCGCAGATGGCCACGTCCGTCAGGCGCGTCGCGGTGGTCGGCACCGGCGTGATCGGCGCCAGCTGGGCCGCCTGGTTCCTCGCGCAGGGTCTGGACGTCGATGCCACCGACCCGTCCCCGGGCGCGGAGGCGCGGCTGCGCGAGGCCGTGGCGCAGCACTGGCCCACGCTGGAGCGCTTCGGGCTGGCGCAAGGCGCCTCGATGGAGCGGCTGCGCTTTCACGCTTCGCTGGAAGACGCCCTGCGCGATGCGGACTTCGTGCAGGAAAACGGCCCCGAGCGCCTGGATTTCAAGATCGATCTGTTCCGCCGCATGGACGCCGCCGCGCCGCTGCACGCGATCCTGGCCTCCAGCTCCTCGGGGTTGACGGTCAGCGGCATGCAGTCGGGCTGCGCGCATCCGGAGCGCGTGGTGCTGGGGCATCCCTTCAATCCGCCGCACCTGATTCCGCTGGTGGAAGTGATCGGCGGCGAGCGCACCTCGGCCGACGCCGTCGAGCGTGCCATGGCCTTCTACGCCGCCATCGGCAAGCGGCCGATCCACGTGAAGCGCGAGGTCAAAGGGCACATTGCCAACCGGCTGCAAGCGGCGCTTTGGCGCGAGGCCTTCCATCTGGTCGACCAGGGCGTGGCCTCGGTGGCCGACATCGACACGGCCATCTCGCAGGGCCCGGGGCTGCGCTGGGCAGTGATGGGTCCCTTCATGAACCTGCACCTGTCGGGCGGCGCGGGCGGCATCGCGCATGTGCTGGCGCACCTGGGCGGGCCGATCGAGGACTGGTGGAAGGACCTGGGTTCGCCCCTCATGACGGCGCAGCTCAAGCAGCAGGTGACCGAGGGCGTTGCTGCGGAACTCGGCGAGCGCCATGAAAGCGAACTCGAACGCATGCGCGACACCCTGCTGCTGAACCTGATCCGCGCCAAGTCGGCGTCCGGCACACTCGAATAACAACGCGCCTCCAGGAGACAAGCGATGAAAGCCGAGGGCTTCTTCGACGACCCCACCCAGCTCGCCCCGCCCCGCACGGTCCGCATCGACTTCGACGACGGCTCCTTCGCCCTGCGCTCGCCGGTGGCGCTCAAGCCCTACGCCCGCTGCATCGGCGAATGGCTGGAGCGCTGGGCGCGCGAGACGCCCGATGCGCTGGCGCTGGCCGAGCGCGACGAAAGCGGCGAGGGGTGGCGCAAGCTGGACTACCGCGCATTGCGCCGTGCGGTCGGGGCGGTGGCGCAGGGCCTGCTCGACCTGGGCATGCCGCCAGACAAGCCGGTGGTGATCCTCTCCGACAACGCGATCGACCATGCCGTGCTGATGCTCGCCACGATGCACATCGGGCGCACCGCGTGCTCGCTCTCCAGCGCCTACTCGCGCATGGCCAAGGACCCGTCGCGGCTGCACGGCATGCTGCAGGCGCTGGGGCCGGCGCTGATCTATGCCTCGGATGCCAAGGTTTACGGCAGCGTGCTGGCCGGCTGCGGCGTCGAGGCGATCACGGTGTTCAGCCGCAATGCCGATGCGCATGCCGGCGCCCTGGCCTTCGAGCGCCTGCTGGCCACGCAAGAAACGCCGGCCGTGATGCAAGCCTTCGAGGCCATCCTGCCCGAGACCCATGCCAAGTACCTGCTGACCTCGGGCTCGACCGGCAAGCCCAAGGTGGTGATCAACACCCACCGCATGCTGTGCGCCAACCAGCAGATGATTGCGCAGACCTGGCGCTTCCTGGACCAGGAGCCGCCGGTGCTAGTGGACTGGCTGCCCTGGAGCCACACCTTCGGCGCGAATCACAACTTCAACGTCGTGCTCTGCCATGGCGGCGCGCTCTACATCGACGAGGGCCGGCCGGCGCCGGGCCTGATCGAGAAGACCGTGCGCACCCTGCGCGAGGTGCGGCCCACGCTGCTGTTCAACGTGCCGCGCGGCTTCGACATGCTGCTGCCCTTCCTCGAGGCGGATGAAGCGCTCGCCGCCGATGTGCTGTCGCGCCTGCGCCTGTGCTTCTACGCCGCCGCAGCGCTGGCGCCCTCGACCTGGCAGCGGCTGGAGGCGGTGGCCAAGCGTGCGCGGCCGGCTGCGCCGCTGTGGCTCACCACCTCCTGGGGCGCGACCGAGACCTCGCCGGCCATCACCTCGGCCCACTGGAAGCTCGAGGGTGCGGGCTGCATCGGCGCGCCGCTGCCGGGACTGGAGCTGAAGTTCGTGCCCAACGGCGACAAGCTGGAGATGCGGGTCAAGGGCGTGTCCGTCTTTCCCGGCTACCGCAACGCGCCGCGCGAGACCGCGCAGGCTTTCGACGAAGAGGGCTACTACCGCATCGGCGACGCGGGCTACCTGGCGGACGCGAAGCGGCCGGAATGCGGCGTGATGTTCAACGGCCGCGTGGCCGAGGACTTCAAGCTCACGAGCGGCACCTGGGTCTCGGTGGGCACGCTGCGCGTGCAGCTGGTCTCGCGGCTGGCGCCGCTGGTGCAGGACGTGGTGATCACCGGCCACGACCGCGAGTCGGTGGGCATGCTGGTCTTCCCGAGCGCGCAGGCCGCCCAGCGGCCGCGCGAGGAGCTGGCGGCGGCGCTGTTGCGCACGATGCAGGCCCTGCGCGACGAGGGCGCGGGCTCGTCGCAATGCCCGGTGTGCGCGCTGGTGCTGGCGACGCCGCCGGACATCGATGCGGGGGAAATCACGGACAAGGGCTACATCAACCAGCGCGCGGTGCTGGTGCGGCGCGCGGCGGAGGTGGAGCGGCTGTACGGGGCAGCGCAGGACGCCGAGGTGGTGCGGCTCGGCTGACGGGGCGCCGCTGCGCGATGTGCGACGCGTCTTCCTACATGAGCCAGCGCGCGTTGCCCGGCCCCGCGGTCCGATCCGGCACGCCGTAGGGCAGCGGCAGCGATGCGGTGGTGCGGCTGGCCCGGAGCACGGCGCGGTCGGTCTCCACTTCGTGGAAGCAGGCCAGCATCGCGTTCACCCCGGGCGCCCGGCCCGGCTGTGTGCGCCAGGCCGGCCATTCATGGTCCATCTGGGCGCAGAGATCCCTCCAGGTCTCGGCCAGGGCCGCCCAGGACACCAGTTCGGGGTCACCCACGCGCCGCGCGAGCTGATGCAGCGCGCGTTGCAGCACGGGCACCTGTTCCAGCAGCAGGCGACAGCGCCGGAACTCCTGGGCATCGCGCGGCAGGTCCAGCGCGGCGCCGCCGTAGTGGGGCGGGCGCACGCCGGTCAGAAGCGTGAAGAGCGCCAGGCTCGACAGGCCCTGCTCGCCGGCCGCCAGCCAGCGCACCGCCTGCGCGTCCAGCCGGCGCGCCGCGCGGCCCAGCTGCGCGCGCACCCGGCCGGTCGCGGCGGCAGCCTCTTGCTCGCGAATGCGCGCCAGGCCGTCGGGCGGGCCGATGACCGCCGTGGCGCCCAGCATGCGCGCCACGTCGGCATGCAGCACATGCAGATCGCTCGCCCCGCGCAGCAGGCGCAGCCAGGTGCCCAGCGGCATGTGGCCGTACACGATCGTGCAGCCTTCGCGCTGCAGGACCCGGTAGTTCGGCGCGCCCTGGGGCGCTGGCTTCCACGTGCTCATGCCTGCATATCGGCAGGCGGGAGGCTGCCGAACAGGGCGGGTGGCCAAAAAGGCGTTCGAATGCGACTCGACGCCGCTGAAGCGCCTTCCTCAACAGGCGGCGCCGCTGTTTCCTCGTGAGCCGACGTCCTTGCGTGGTTGGCCGGCCCATGGGCTCACAGCTCCGGCGCTCACCACCGCGCCGACCACGCTTCCAAGGGCACGCGCGCCGCATTGCACACGTAGCTGATCGCGTGGTACCAGCCCGCCAGCATCAGCAACTCGACCAGCTGCGGCTGTGTCCACTCCAGCGAGAGCGCCTGCCAGAGCGCGTCATCGACATCGGCCTTGTCGTGCAGGGCATCGACCAGCCGGATCAGCCGGCGATCTCGAAGTGCCAGCCCATCGAGATCGGCCCGTGCCGAAACGATCGCTTCGCGTTCGGGCTCGCCCAGCCCCGCCGCCTGCGCGAACGCCGCCCAGTGCACGCCCCACTCGTACTCCGCCCCGCAGCGGGCGCACACGCGCAGGATGACGATCTCGCGGTCGCGCAGCGGCAGCGTGGCCTTGCGGCCCAGGAGGTAGCCGCCCCATGGCACGGAGCGCTCGGCCAGCGACGGATTGACGGCCAGCACGCGGAACAGGGACAGGATCTCGGGCGCCTCGGGTGGCGTCATCTTCTTCAGGAGCGCACCGAGCTCCTCCGGATAGGGTGGCGCGAGCGGCGCGATGCGCGCTGCGGGTGGGGTGGTCATGCTCGACTCCTCTGGCTAGAATGGCTTGGACCGCTACGGAATTCGTAGCAGCCGAATCCAGTCTACCGCTACGGATTCCGTAGCGCAAGTGTGTCCACGACATCGTCTCGCCGCCATGCCCGCTCCTGCCCCCGACGCTGCCCATCTCACTGCCCGCCGGCCCATCATGGCCCTGCTCGAACAGCTGGGGCGCAAGGGCACGCTGCGCATCCTGTGGGAGCTGCGCGACGGCGTGCCGCAGAGCTTTCGCGCGCTGCAGGCGAATGCGGGCGAGATGTCGCCCTCGGTGCTGAACGACCGGCTCAGGGAGCTGCGCGCGCTGCAGATCGTCGAGCTGGCCGAGGCAGGCTATGCGCTCACCGAATCGGGCGCGGAGTTGGTCAAGCGCCTGAAGCCGCTCAACCAGTGGGCCGACCGCTGGTTCGAGAGGCTGTGACAACGTGCACGAGGTTTGACGATTTGTCCAGCTATGGATAATCAGTCCAACACAGGAAGCACCTCCATGCCAGTTACGCTGAAGCTCCCCACTTTCGACGACGTGGCCGCCGCCGCGCGCCGCATCGAAGGCCATGCCCACCGCACGCCCGTCCTGCGTTCACGCACGGCCGACGAGGAGCTGGGCGCGCAGCTCTTCTTCAAGTGCGAGAACCTGCAGCGCATCGGCGCCTTCAAGTTCCGCGGGGCCTTCAACGCGCTCGCGAAGTTCGACGAGCAGCAGCGCCGCGGCGGCGTGGTGGCCTTCTCTTCGGGCAACCATGCACAGGCGATCGCGCTGGCGGCCCGCATCCTGGGCATGCCCGCGACCATCGTGATGCCGCACGACGCACCGGCCACGAAGGTGGCGGCCACCAAGGGCTACGGTGGACAGGTGGTGATCTACGACCGCTACAAGGACGACCGCGAGCAGATCGGGCGCGAGCTGGCGCAGAAGCACGGCATGACGCTCATCCCGCCCTACGACCATCCGGACGTGATGGCCGGCCAGGGCACGGCGGCGATGGAGCTGTTCGAGGAAACCGGGCCGCTCGATGCCCTGTTCGTGCCCCTGGGCGGGGGCGGGTTGCTGTCCGGTACGGCGCTGGCCACGCGCGCACTCGCGCCGCAGTGCAAGCTCTACGGCGTGGAGCCCGAGGCAGGCAACGACGGGCAGCAGTCCTTCCGCAGCGGGAGCATCGTGCACATCGACACGCCCAGCACCATCGCCGACGGCGCGCAGACGCAGCACCTGGGGCAGCACACCTTCGCCGTCATCCGCCGCGACGTCGACGACGTGCTGACGGCGAGCGACGCACAGCTGGTCGAGGCCATGCGCTTCTTCGCCACGCGCATGAAGCTGGTGGTCGAACCCACCGGCTGCCTGGGCTTCGCGGCTGCGCGCGAGATGAAGGCGCAGCTGCGCGGCCTGCGCGTGGGCGTGCTGATCAGCGGCGGCAATGTCGACGTGGAGCGCCTGGGCGCCCTGCTCGCAGGCTGAGCTTCACTCCCTGGGCTGCACGCCGAAGCGGTGCAGCACGTTGCGCAGCAGCCGGCCGAAGACCGGATCGCTGCCCAGCACCCAGGCCGCGCCCACCGCGCCGGCGTGGAACACACGGCCGCCCTGGGGGCGCTCCCAGTAGATCATCTCGGCCGACAGGCCGTCGAGCGACTCGGTCAGGTTCGAGAAGCAATCGAGGTAGGCATCGAGCCGGCCGGGCACGCGGCGGATGCCTTGGGCGATGACCTCGATGCCCTGCTGCGGCACGGGGAGCGAAGCGCCCGCCGGCACGCGCCGGGTCATGCGCGCCAGGGTGGCGATGCTGAGGTCCCACTCGTGGCCGATCGCACGCGGCAGCCCGCCGCCCGGCGCATGGCCGAAGGTCTGGCCCTCGGCGAGGCCCAGCGGATGCGGCTCGTTGAACAAGGCATGGCGCGGCCGGGTCACGTGGTAGACGCCGAAGTCCTCGCCGTCGGCGAAGGCCCAGCCCGCGGTCTCCAGGCCGATGATGTCCGCGGCCGCCCGGCCCGAGGCCCTGAGCCGGCCGCCGCGCGCCCAGTCCTGGCTGTGGAACTGCTCGCCGAAGGCGCCGGCGGGCGGACCCGGCGGCGGCATCGTCTCGTCGTGATCGGGGCCGTTGACCTTGCGCTGCTCCATCACGGTCATGTCCTCGTCGTAGCTCACGCGCAGGTACATGGTGTTGCCCGACAGCACGATCGCGCTGCCGCCGCGGCGCAGGTAGTCGTCCAGTCCGTCGACGGCGGGCGTCGACCAGTACTCGCTGTGGCCGTTGACGAACACGGTGCGATAGCGCGCGAGCAGCGACGGGTCGCGGTGCAGGTCGATGTCGCCGATCACATCGAAGTCGTAGCCTTCGCGCTCCAGCCACACATGCAGGCGGCGCTCGAGCCGCGCCCACTGGCTGAAGCCGCTGCCCTCGGGGTCGTACAGGGCGTTGGGGCTGGCGTTCGGCCAGGGCATGCGCAGGCCGACCTGGTAGCAGGGCTGGCCGGCGCGATGGTCGGTGTAGCTGCAATAGGCGGGGGCCTCCGGGTGGCAATTCTCCAGGCCCGCCGAACGGCGCGGCCACACGGGATCGTCCACCACGTTCTTCGCGAAGGGCGTACTCGCGTAGGCCAGCCAACTGCTGACGGCGCACAGCACGAGGATGGGCGCAGGCGCGGCCTGCGCGGGCTTGCGGACGATGAAGGTGATGTCGTAGTCGGCGTCGCGGCCGTCGAGCTCGAAGCGCAGGCGGCCCACGTAGAGGCCGGGCTTCGCATGCTCCGGAATGCGGAATTCGTGCGTGGCCTCCCAGCGGCAGTCGTAGAGGTCGTCGCTGGCCAGGCGCAGGCCGTGGCCGCGCGTGGGATCGCTGAAAGGGTCGTAGCGCGTTTCGGCGTCTTCATGCGCGCCGACCTTGGCGGGTTCGAAGGCCGGCCCGACGATCATCCAGGTGCCGTGGTTGACGATGCGGCCGTTGCGCTGATGGCCGCTCGCATCGGCCACCTGCGCGCCGCGCTCCTCGCGCAAGGGCCAGCAGGCCAGTACCGAGCGGCCGGTGGCGGCGACCAGGCCGCGTTCGGCAAAGCGCTGCGCGATCTCCTCCGGCGCGAGGGCGCGGTCGTAGAGCACCGGCATCAGCAGGTCGGCGTCCAGAAACAGATCGGCGAGGCCCTCGACGGCGCCGGCGCCCAGGCGCAGCGGCGCCGGCCCGGGCCGCACCTCCCGCGCCGCCTCCCATTGCCCGGCCTGCACGCCGTCGATCCACAGCGCAGCGACCCGGCCGTTCCACGTGGCGGCCACGTGCTGCCAGCGCCGCGCGGCCAGCCGGCCCCGGGCCTGCAGCGCATCGGCGCGGAAGGCGCCGCCATCGCCCAGATGGAAGCCGAGCGCGCCGCCCTCCTCGATGAAGAGGCCCCAACCGCAATGCGCGGGAAAGTCGTACTGGCCGATCAGGCTCTGCCGCGCGTCGATGCGCCAGGGCTTGACCCAGCATTCCACCGTCAGCCCGCGCAGGGGCAGTGCGGCAGGCAGCCCCTTGTCGACGTGCACGTAGGAGCCCGGATGGATGGGCTGCACGCGCGCGGGGGACGGTGCGAAGCGATGCAGCACCTGGTCGTCGCTGCGCCCCTCCACATCGCTGCCCAGCCGGCAGACCGAAAGACGCCAGGCCCGGTCGCTGCTCACGTGGAAGCGCAGCAGCTCCCCGGCCGCCACGCTCTTGTGGTCGGCATAGCCGTGAACGCCGGGAAGATGAAGAGGCCTGTGTGCAGGGATGCGGGTCATTCGGAGGTGAAGCCCGAGGCCTTGACCACCGGCCCCCAGCGCTGGAGGTCGTCCTCGATGAGCTTGCCGAGCTCCTCGCCGGTGCTCGGATGCGGATCGCTGCTCAGCTTGAGGAAGCGCTCCTGCACCTCCTTGCTGGCCAGTGCCTTGCCGAGGGCCGCATGCAGCTGGTCGACGATGGGCTTGGGCGTTCCGGCGGGCACGAAAAGCCCGGTCCACTCGAGGTTGTCGAAATGCGGCTGGCCCAGCTCCTTGAGCGTGGGCACGTCGGGCAGCAGCGCGGCGCGCTTCGCGCCATTGACCGCCAGCACCTTGAGCTTGCCGCTCTGCTGATGGGCCACGAGGTCGGCGATGGGCGTGATGCCGGCCGCGATCTGATCGCCCAGCAGGTCCTGCACCAGCGGCGCAGCACCGCGGTACGGTGCGGCCACGAGGTGGGTCTTGGCTTCGGCGCCGAGCCGATAGCCCATGAACTGCGCGACGCTGCCGGGCGCCGGCACGCCGTAGGTGGCCTTCTGCGGATCGGCGCGCGCGATGTCCAGCCACTGCTTCACGTCCCTGGCCGGCAGCGCGGCAGGCACGGCGATGCCTTCGTAGAAGCTGGCGATGCGGCCCACGGCCTTGAAGTCCTTGACGGGGTCGTAGCGGACCGATTTGGAGGTCAGCGGCAGCATCACCATCATGTGCATGTTGGCCAGCAGCACGGTGAGGCCGTCGGGCGCGGCGCTGCGCACGTAGTCGGCCGCGATCTGGCCGCCGGCGCCGGTGCGGTTGTCGACGACCACGGTGGTGCCCAATTCGGCCGCGAGCTTGTCGGACAGCGTGCGCGCCTGCACATCGGCCGAGCCGCCCGCGGGGTAGCCGACGATCAGCTTGACGGGGCCCTTGTTCGTGGCGATCTGCGCGGGCGCTGCGGCGGCGAAGACAAGGGTCGCGCAGGCGAGCGCGGTCTGCAGGAGTCGATGGATCATGATGGACCTTCGGGGATGGAAAAGGGTCAGGCCGCGAGGCCCCGGCGCGCGATCTCGTCGGCGAGGTCCGCGAGCGATTTTTCGAGCAGCTCGGCCAGGGTGTCGATCTCTGCCTCGCTGATGGTGAGCGGCGGCGTGATCATCTGGAAGTCGCCGAAGGCGCCGAGGTTGGCGCGCCGGTTGTAGAGCGCAATGCCATGCCGGAGGCCATGCTCGGTGAGCCGCGCCGGCGCATTGAAGGCCACGGGCAGCTGGCGCCGGGTGGACTTGTCGGCCACGATTTCGATCGCGGTCAGCAGGCCCATGCCGCGCACGTCGCCGACGATGGGCGAGCGCGCGGCGATCTCGCGCAGGCGCGCCATGAGCAGCTCTCCCCGGTCGCGCGCCTTCGCGACCAGGTCTTGCCGGATCACCTCGTCGACCACCGCATGGGCGACGGCGCAGGAGAGCGGATTGGTGAAGTAGGTGTGGCCATGCACGAAACCACCGCTGCCGGCCACCGCGTCCACGATGCGGTCGGGCGCGAGCAGGCAGCCCAGCGGGGTGTAGCCCGCGGCCAGGCCCTTGGCGAGCGTGACCAGGTCGGGCCGCGCCGCGGGCCAGTGATGCGCGGCGAGGAAGGCGCCGGTGCGGCCGGCGCCGCTCATGATCTCGTCGTAGATGACGAGCACGCCATGGCGGTCGCAGATCTGCCGCACGCGCCGGAAGTACGCGTCCGACGAGACGACCGCACCGGTCGACAGGCCGCCGATGGGCTCGAGGATGAAGGCGAGCACCGTCTCCGGGCCTTCACGCAGGATGGCCTGCTCGAGCGCGTCGGCGCAGGCGATCTCGAAGGAGGCCACCGTGTGCCCTTCCGGCACCCGGTAGGACAGCGGCGCGGGCACCTTCGGCATCGAGCGGATCATCGGGCCGTACAGCTTCAGCGTGTTGGCATCGCCCGTGACCGCCAGCGCGCCCAGCGTGGAGCCGTGGTAGCTGGGGTCGCGCGAGATCACCTTGCTGCGGCTGCCCTGCCCCGTGACCACCGCGTACTGGCGCGCCAGCTTGATGGCCGACTCGTTGGCCTCGGAGCCGCCCGAGACGAAGAAGGCGCGGTCGAAGCCCTCGCCGGCCAGCGCGCAGACCCGATCGGCCAGCGCGATGTTGTGCTCGCTCTCGAAGAAGCGCGGATAGGCGAAGCTGACCTTGGCCGCCTGCTCGGTCATCGCGGCCAGCACGCGCGGGTTGCCGTGGCCGATGTTGGCAACCACGGCGCCGGCGGTGGCGTCCAGGTAGCGCCTGCCGTCGGCGTCCCACAGGAAGACGCCCTCGCCGCGCGCGATGCGCGGCGGGCGTGGCGCGCCCTTGGGCGCGTAGAAGCCGAGGACGGTGCCGCCCTGCGGCGTGTCGCCGACGGTGCGAACGATGGGAGCCGGGTTGTTCATGCCATGGACGATACGAACAGAGCGGCCTGCCGGGTAGACGTATCAGGCGATGAAGTGCTATACGTCACGCGCATGAAGTACGCACACGACCGCCTGGACCTGCTCGAGACCTTCATCCGCATCGGCGAGAGCGGATCGCTGAGCAAGGCGGCACGGCTGCTCGACACCACGCAGCCGACGGTAAGCCGTCGCCTGCTGGAGCTGGAGCGCCTGCTGGGCTGCAAGCTCGCGCTGCGCACCACGGCCAGCTTCTCGCTCACCGACGAGGGCCGTTCGCTGCTGGCGGAGGCGCATGACCTGACGGATCGCTGGTCGGGCCTGTCGCACCGGCTGTCGGGCGGCCAGAGCCGGCCCGAGGGCACCTTGCGCGTGATCGGCCCCTCGGGCTACGGCACGGGCTTCCTGACGGACGCGGTGACGGACCTGCGTGCCGCGCATCCCGGCCTGCGCATCGAGCTGACGCTCACCGACCGCGTGGTGGACCTCGCGGCCTCGGGCGCGGAGTGCTGGGTCTGCGTGGGCGATGTGCGCGACCCCGGCCTGGTGAGCCGCCACCTGGGCGCGATGGAGCGCGTGCTGATCGCCACGCCGGCCCTGCTCAAGCGCACCGGCCCGGTCACGCTGGCGCGGCTGCCCTCGCTGCCCTGCGTGGGCCTGGTGCCCTATGTGGAGGGCAGCGTGCGCCTGCTCGACCGGTCCGGGCGCTCGCGCATGGTGCGGCTGGACACGCCGATCAAGACCGACAGCCTGCTGTCGAGCTACCGCGCGATCCTCAACGGCGCGGGCATCGGCGCCGCCGCGCCCTGGATGTGCCATGCGGACATCCAGGCCGGCCGGCTCAAGCGGGTGCTGCCGCGCTGGTGGCTGGAGCCGATCGGCATCCACATCGCGCTGCCGCCGGGGCTGTACCGGCCGGCGCGGGTGACGGCCTTCATCGAGGCATTGAAGCAGCGCATGCATGCGCTGCCTGGTTTCCGGCCCGCCTGATCTGCCCCGGCTTCAGCGCGACTTCGGCCGCGCGGTTGCCGGCGGCTTCTTCTTGTCGTCCTCGCCGCCGAACAGCTTCTCCACCTGCTGCCCGACGCGCGCGCCGATCGCGGTGCCCACGCCCGGCAACACGGCCGTGCCCACGGCGGCCCCGGCCAGCGCGCCGCCGGTGAGCGACAGCTGCGGTTCGTCGAGCGTGCCGGCCAGCTTGAGCGGCACGCCGACCACGCCGTCGACCAGGTCGATCGCCATCTCGCCGTTCAGGCGGCGATTGAGCACGCTCGCGCTGCCGCTGGCGCTGAGCACGCCCGAGCGCGCCTGCAGGCCCGTGTAGCGCAGCAGGATGCCGTCCCCGGTGTTCTGGGTTTCGAGGGTGCCGGTGAGCTCGTCGAGCACCGTGCGGCCGCCGCGCCCGGCATTCGGCGCGCCGACCACCTTCGACAGGTCGAAGCCCTTGAGCGTCGCGGGCCGCATGACGAAGCGGGTACGGGTGTTCAGGTGGCGGATCAGCTCGCCGACGTCGTCGCCCTCGCTGCGCACTTCGGTGCGGCCGTCGAAGCGGCCCTCGACCGCCTGGTTGCGGCGGAAGGCGCTCACCAGATCGCCCACGTCCACGCCCCGCGGCTCCAGCTCGGCGGTGACGCGCATGCGGCCTTTCTCGAGCGTCTGCAGTTGGGCCTGGCCGTTCCAGGTGCCGCCGCCGGCATCGATCTGCACGCGCCAGCGGTCCTCCCCGCCTTCGCGCGCGAGGCGCAGGCGCGTGGCGGGCGACACGCCGGGGCGCCGCACTTCCGCCTCGCGCGGTCGCCAGCCGGGGTCGAAGCGCAGCTCGGCATCGTAGGCCAGCGCGATGTCGCGGCGGTTGATCCAGACGATGTCCTGCAGCCGCAGCCGCTCGACCGGGATCTCGGCCGGGGTCCACGCGCCGGCGAGCATGCCGGAGACCTCGCCCGCCTGCCAGCGGCCGCGGAAGGCGCGCACCGAAGCCCGCGGCAGCACGGCGCCTTCGACCTCGACGGCCTCGATGGCGATGGAGCGGCGCAACAGCGCGGCGAGGCGCGGGCGCAGGACCACGCGGCGCACGGTGATAGGCCGCGGCTGATCGGTCTCGAGATCGTGCAGCACCACGACCGGCGCGGGCCGCAGGGACCAGCTCGCGCTGCCCACTCGCAGGCCGATGCCGCTGGCGCGCTCGAAGCTCTCGCTGATCCGGGCCGCGAGTGCTTCGTCGCTCGGCAGCAAGCGCCAGGCGAACCAGCCCAGGCCGCCCAGGAGCAGCAGCACCGCCACGCCGGTGCCGATGAGCCATCGTCGCGTTCGCGTCATTGCCAGAGCTTGAGTCCCGGGGTGGGTTGGCCATGTCGTCTGGGGACGACCGGTGATGTCAGGGTCAGTCGCTATAGTTTTGACCCACATCGACCCTGGAGAACGCGAATGTCCATCTGGAAAAAAGAGATCTCGATCGAGGAGCTGACCCGCAGCCACGTCAACACGGCGGTCGCCACGCTGGGCGTGGAGTTCCTCGAGATCGGCCCCGACTTCATCCGCGGCCGCGTGCCGGTGGACGAGCGCACGCGCCAGCCCTACGGCATCCTGCATGGCGGCGTGTCGGTGGTGCTGGCCGAGACGCTGGGCTCCTGCGGCGCGCACTACTCGGCGCCGGAAGGTCACCGCGCAGTGGGCCTGGACATCAACGCCAACCATCTCAAGGCCACGACCTCGGGCTGGGTCACGGGCGTTGCGCGCCCGGTGCATCGCGGCCGCAGCACGCAGGTCTGGCAGATCGACCTCAGCAACGACGCCGGCGAGCTGACCTGCGTCTCGCGCATCACCATGGCAGTGCTGATCCCCCAAGGCTGATCCCCCAAGGCTGATCCCTGAAGGCAGCCCGAGAACAACAACCGAGGAGAACCCCGACCATGAGCGATTCCTACCTTCCCCGCTGGCGCGAGGTCGCGGCCGGCCATGCCGCCGTGGTGGCGCCCGACGAGCGCCTGCCCTGGCCGCAGACCGCCGCGATGGGCGTGCAGCACGTGATCGCGATGTTCGGCGCCACGGTGCTGGCGCCCATCCTCATGGGCTTCAACCCGAACATCGCGATCCTGATGAGCGGCGTCGGCACGCTGATCTTCTTCCTGGTGACCGGCGGCCGGGTGCCGAGCTACCTGGGCTCGAGCTTCGCCTTCATCGGCGTGGTGATCGCGGCCACGGGCTACGCCGGCCAGGGACCGAACGCCAACCTCGGCGTGGCGCTGGGCGGCATCATCGCCTGCGGCGCGGTCTACGTGCTGATCGGCGTGCTGGTCGCGCTCACCAACGAGCGGCACCACAAGTCGGTGCCGATCCGCGGCGTGGAGGTGGAGGAGATCGAGCAGGACGTCGCCGTCCACTGGATCGAGCGGCTGATGCCGCCGGTGGTGACGGGCGCGGTGGTGGCGGTGATCGGGCTCAATCTCGCGAGCGTGCCGATCAAGAACATGGCGCCCACCGGTTTCGACACCTGGATGCAGGCGCTGACTTTCCTGTGCGTGGGCCTGATCGCGGTCTACACGCGCGGCATGGTGCAGCGCCTGCTCATCTTGATGGGGCTGATCGCCGCGAGCCTCATCTACGCCGTGCTGACCAACGGCCTGGGCCTCGGCAAGCCGATCGACCTCGCCCCGCTGGCCGCGGCGGCCTGGTTCGGCCTGCCGAAGTTCGCGGCGCCGGTGTTCGAGGTCAACGCCATGCTGCTGATCGCGCCGGTGGCGGTGATCCTCGTGGCGGAGAACCTGGGCCACATCAAGGCGGTGAGCGCGATGACGGGGCGCGATCTCAATCCTTACCTGGGGCGCGCCTTCATCGGCGACGGGATCGCGACGATGGTGAGCGGCGCGGCCGGCGGGACCGGCGTCACGACTTATGCCGAGAACATCGGCGTGATGGCTGCCACGAAGATCTACTCCACCGCGATCTTCGTGGTGGCGGCGCTGATCGCGCTGCTGCTGGGCTTCAGCCCGAAGTTCGGCGCGCTGATCCAGGCGATCCCGCTGCCGGTGATGGGCGGCGTGAGCATCGTGGTGTTCGGCCTGATCGCGGTGGCGGGGGCCAAGATCTGGGTCGACAACCGGGTCGACTTCTCGCAGAACCGCAACCTGATCGTGGCGGCCATCACGCTGATTCTGGGCACCGGCGACTTCACGCTGAAGTTCGGCCAGTTCGCGCTGGGCGGCATCGGCACCGCCACCTTCGGCGCGATCCTGCTCTACGCCCTGCTCAACCGTTCGCGGGCGGCCTGAGGCGGGTTCCAGTGCGGCACGGCGCGCGCGCGGTAGATGCGCAGGATGCGCGCCATCAGCTCCTGCAGCAGGCCCGGCGGGTCATCGATCATGCGCGCGACCGGAAAACTGCCCAGCGCGAAGCCGGCGAAGCGGATCTGGACGCGATCGAAGTAGAGGTACAGGCCCCGCCCCGCGTCGAGCAGGCAGCGCTCGGCCGTGTCGAAGAAGTCACCGCACTGAAGCTCGGCTTCTTGTGCCGCGCCGAGACTGTAGGTGTAGAGGTCCGAGTGCACCGTTCGAATATCGAGGATGGGTTGCATAAGGGCGAGCGTGCCGCGCAATTTCGAAGCGGCCGAGTCTGTGAATAAAAACCGGCCTCGCTTGTAGGAGTCAAGCCATCATTCCTGCCGGTGTTGCGTCCGCGAATCAATGTGAAACCCCATGCAAGAAGTGTTGTGCAGCGTCATCTTTCCATGAAGCATCGACAGGTTGCCCGCCACTGCCCGTTAGACTCCAACGCTTTTCGCACCTACGTTTTCCATGGCCGATGCATCCGCCGCGCGCACCCGAGCGGTTTTCGAATTCAAGAGCGCGACGCTGCCGCTGATCGCCGTGATCCTCAAGACGGCGGACCTGGGCGTGCTGGCCGAAGCGCTCGACCTGCAGCTCGCCGACTCCCCCGATTTCTTCGACCAGGAGCCGGTGGTCATCGACCTCTCGCAACTCCCTCAGGCCGATGCGGGGCCGGGCATCGATTTCGCCGCGCTGCGCGCCCTGCTGGCGCGCCACCAGACGCAGCCGATCGCGGTGCGCGGCGGCAGCGATGCACAGAACTTCGCGGCGCGGGGCGCCGGCCTGTCGGTGACGGCAATGCCGGTGCCGCCGACGCCCAGCGCGCGGCCGCCCGCGCCGGCGGCCGAACCCCCGCAACCCCAGATCGTGCGCGAGGTGCCGGTGCCGGCCCATGGCACGCTGGTGATCGACAAGCCGCTGCGCTCGGGCCAGCAGGTCTATGCGCGCGGCGGCGACGTGGTGGTGACCGCGGTGGTGAGCTTCGGCGCCGAGGTGATCGCGGACGGCAACGTGCACGTCTACGCGCCGCTGCGCGGCAAGGCGATCGCAGGGGCGCGCGGCAACACCGAGGCGCGAATCTTCACCACCTGCATGGAAGCGCAGCTGGTCGCGATCGCGGGCATCTACCGCACCGCGGAAGTCGCGCTGCCCGCGGAGATCGCCGGCAAGCCGGCACAGATCTCGCTGGATGGAAAAAAGATCGTGATGAGCGCGATCGAGTGACGCGCATCGGCTCGCACACCTGAACGAACGAAACAGAAGAGAAGGACTGGAATGGCCAAGATTGTGGTGGTGACCTCGGGCAAGGGCGGCGTCGGAAAGACGACCACGAGCGCGAGCTTTGCATCGGGGCTCGCGCTGGCGGGCAAGAAGACGGCCGTGATCGACTTCGACGTCGGCCTGCGCAACCTGGACTTGATCATGGGTTGCGAGCGGCGCGTGGTCTACGACCTGATCAACGTGATCCAGGGCGAGGCCAACCTGAGCCAGGCGCTGATCAAGGACAAGCAGTGCGACAACCTGTTCGTGCTGGCCGCCTCTCAGACGCGCGACAAGGACGCGCTGAAGCAGGAGGGCGTCGAGAAGATCCTGAACGAGCTCAAGGAGCAGGGCTTCGACTACATCGTCTGCGACTCGCCCGCGGGCATCGAGACCGGCGCGCTGATGGCGATGCACTTCGCCGACGAGGCGCTGATCGTGACCAACCCCGAGGTCTCCTCGGTGCGCGACTCGGACCGCATCCTGGGCATGCTGGGCTCCAAGACCAAGCGCGCCAAGGAAGGCGGCGAGCCGATCAAGGAGCACCTGCTGATCACGCGCTACAACCCGAACCGGGTGGCGGGCGGGCAGATGCTGTCGCTGGAGGACATCCAGGACATCCTGCGCATCAAGCTGATCGGCGTGATTCCCGAATCGGAAAGCGTGCTGCAAGCCTCCAACCAGGGCATCCCCGTGATTCACGACCAGGAGAGCATCGTGGCCCAGGCCTATGCCGACGTCATTGCGCGATTCCTCGGCGAGGACAAGCCGATGCGCTTCGTCGACGCCGAGAAGCCCAGCTTCTTCAAGCGCTTCTTCGGGGGGAGGTAAGGGATGTCTTTCCTCTCGTTCCTGTTGGGCGAAAAGAAAAAGACGGCAGCCGTCGCCAAGGAGCGGCTGCAGATCATCCTCGCGCACGAGCGCAGCAGCCTGAGCGGCAAGCGCCGTCCCGACTACCTGCCGGAGCTGCAGCGCGAGCTGATCGCGGTGATTTCCAAGTACGTGTCGATCAATGCCGACGACATCAAGGTCCACCTGGAGAAGCAGGACAACCTCGAAGTGCTCGAGGTGAAGATCGAGCTGCCGGACGGGACCGCGCTGGCGGCGCGCTGAACGGCCCCGGTCAAGCCTTCGAGATGAAGGCGGCCACCTGCTGCAGTACCGAGGGCTCTCTCAGGATGCGGCGGTGGCCCAGGTCCTGCGTCGCGACCAGCTCTGCGCCGGCGATCGCGTCGCGGTAGGCCACGCCGTCGGCGAAGCGGTTCACGCGGTCGTCGCGGTCATGCACCACCAGCGTGGGCTGGGCGATGCGCGGTCCGACTGCAGCGGGCTCCAGCAGCGGCATCAGGATGCCCTCGCGCGCCTCGATGCGGTGCTGCATGGCCGCACGCGTGCGCTCGCTGAGGCCGAACACATGGGCGAAGTAGCGGGTGAACGCATGCGGCGACGCGGGCGGCGCCAGCAGCACCAGGCGGTCTGCGCGCAGGCCGCGGCTGGCCGCGTAGGCCAGCGCATTGGCGCCCAGCGAGTGGGCCGCGATCGCCTTGAGCGCCGTGCCCTCCAGCGCCAGCCGGGCCGCCACGTAGTCGATGGCCCGCGCGAACTGCGGCAGGTTGCTCACCGTCCCGGCGCTTCTCCCATGGGCCGGCATCTCCAGCAGCAGCGGTGCGAAGCCGGCGGCTGCAAGGGTTTGCGCCAGCGGCAGCATCTGGCCGGCATGGCCGCCCCAGCCATGCACCAGCAGCACGCGCGGCACCTCGGGCGAGGCCGCGTCGGGCGTGTAAAGGCCCAGGTTGGCGTTCTCGAAGGACCAGGACTCGCGCTGCCATCCGGCACCGGGGCCATGGCGGCGGTTCAGCCATTTGAGTGGCAGCGGCGTGCCGAACAGCCGGTAGGCCGCACGCACGCCGAGCGCGGGCCAGGCCCGCTGCGATGCGCCGAGAGCCAGGCGCAAGGCGCGCATCCACGGGCTGGCACCGTAGTAATTGGAGGCCGCGGCGGAGCGGGCGGCGGTGGACGTGGCAGTCGTCATGGCGGGTTCCTTGTTGTTCAGTACCAGACCCAGTCTTCGTTGCTCCGGGGAAGGCTGCGGAGCGTGTCGGCGGCCGAACGCAGGCCGAGGCCGACGAGGCAGGCCCCGATGAACAAGAGAGCGATCAACATGGTTTTCTCCTTTATCGCACGAGTGTGCGAAATATGAACGAGCGAAGGGCAAGGGCGGCAGTCATCGGGGTCTCAGGCGCGGTAACTGGCCAGCAGCCGCTGCCAGGTGAGCTGGGCGCGGTCGGCGGCGCGCGTGTCTCGCAGGAAGCGCGCGTCGTGCAGCAGGGACATGATCAGGCCGTTGATCTCGCTGACGAGTTGCGCGGGATCGGTGTCGGCCCGCAGCTCGCCGGTCTCGATGGCCTGCAGCACGGTGCGGCGCAGGGCGGCGCGCCAGCGCGTGACCTCCTCGACCAGCAGATCACGCAACTCGCCCTCGCGGTCGTCGAACTCGAAGGCGCCGGCGGTGTAGATGCAACCGGTCTCGGTCTCCACGTCGCGGGTGCGAACGATCCAGCGCGAGACGATCTCGTCCAGCCGCGCCAGGCCCTTGGGCTTCTGCATCGCGGGCACGAAGACGTCGGCCAGGAAGCGGCGGCCGAACTCCTCGATCACGGCCTTCTGCAGCGCCTCGCGCGAGCCGACGCGGGAGAACACACCGCTCTTCGACAAGCCCAGGCGAGTGGCAACGGTCTGCAGGGTGATGGCGTCAAGGCCCTCTGCGGCGGCAAGGTCCATCGCCGCGCCGACGATGGCCGTGCGGGTCAGCTCGCTCTTCTGGGTCTTGGCGTCCATGCCTTTGAATTTAGCACATGCGTGCGAAATTGCAAGACAGGAAGAATTGGGGCGTTTGCGACTTCCATCCAGCGGGGGTGTGGGCGTATCGTGGCGGCTCCAACCACAACCCGGAGTGAAGCATGGCAACAAGCAGCAAGACGAGCAGCACAGCCGGCGCCAAAAAGGCGCGGCCGACAGCCGCGGAGGATGTTCAGGAGGCCTTCGTCAAGCCACTCAAGGGCATGGCCGAACGCCTGCAGAATCTCCCGCTGGCCGGCGCAGCCAGCACCATCGTCGAGAGCGGGCGCAAGGACCTGCAGGCGCTGATGGAGGCCAATGAGCGGTCCTATCAAGGTCTGCAGGCCGTGGTGGCGCGTCAGACCGAGATGCTCAAGGCCTCGATCGTCGACTGGCAGGGCACGGTGAAGGGCATGTCGCCCGCCGAGCCGCGCGAAAATCTTGCCAAGCTCGATGCCATGGGCAAGGCCGCCTTCAAGCAGGCGCTGGACGACATCCGTGAGCTGTCGGAGCTGGCCGCCAAGTCGCAGGCCGAGGCCTTCGATATCGTGAGCCAGCGCATCCGCGCCAACGTGGACGAGGTCAGCAAGCTGCTGAAGACGCCGCGCAAGTAGGGGTGCGGGGGTGCGGGCAATGCCGGGCGGCACCCGCTCTACCCGCCATTTTGCGAAAAAGGTCCGTGACGGCGCTTCCAGGAAGCGTACATTGGTCTCTTTCGTCTGCGATCGGAGCGATCTTGGCAAAGGCATCGACTTCTCTTCCCACGCGCAACCCCGCCTCCACGGCGGCCGAGGAGGCGCGGGAGCGGCTGAGGCAGGCCCTGCCTGCCACGGTCAACCTGTTGAAGCAGCGCCAGGCCGACCAGATCGCCGATGCCGACATCGAGGCCTACGTGGCGTTGAACTGGCTCGAGTGGCATGGCGGCGGGCTGCGCCTGACCATCACCGGAAGCAACGTCTGCGCGCAGACGGCCGCAGCCGCCGCCTGATCCCCCTGCGTCAGTTCGACGCGATGATGTGGGCAATCAGCCCGGTCGCGATGGCAGCCAGCACGAAGTCGCCGTTCGCGCTCACCCAGTGATAGCCGCTGGGCGGCGCCTGCAGCCGGTGGGCACGCCAGTCGCCCACCTCCTGGTAGTGGCCGCGGTAGACCGGCGGCAGGTAGCCGCCGCGACGCCAGGCGCGGCGCTCCTCCCAGCGGCGATGGTCGTCCCGTGCTTCCCATCGTCCGCGCTGGCTGTAGTGGTGATCGCGCTCGTAGCGCTGCGAATAGCGCGGACCGTCCTGGTCGTGATCGCGGTCGTAGCGCTGCGAATAGCGCGGACCGTCCTGGTCGTGGCGGCTGTAGCGGTCGCGATGGCCGTGCCATTCGTCCTGCGCCAGCGCGCTGCCGGCCATGCCGAGTGCCAGCATGGCGGCGACGACGCTTGTACGGATCCTGCTGCGCTTGTTCATTGCGACTCCTTCAGTGCGTTGGAACATGGGTGCAGTATGGAAAGCCCATGTATCGCCCCGGCCCGCCGGTGATGTGGCGGGCATGAAGGGTGTAAGCGCGGGTAAAGGGGCCGCTGGGAAGCTTCTCAGGGCGCGCTGCCCTGCGGGCCCACGGAAGGCGGCGCGCTGCGGCCCTGCCCGCCGGGCAATTTGCGGCCCAACGATTCGCCGAAGTTGCGAATGGGCCTGCTGGCGCGCTCGGAGGTGTTGCTGACGCCCCGGCGCGTGGCCGAGTCGGCGCGGTCGATGCTGCGGCCTGCGGCATCGGAGCCGCGCTGGATGCCGCCGAGCACCTTGTTGTTCTGCGGCGGCGACTTGAGCGTGTGGGCACGCTGGGCCGTGGGCGGATCGTTCGCGTTCTGCGCGGATGCCGCCACCGGCAAGCTCAGGCAGGCCGCGAGTGCGGCGGCGCAGGCGCACGAGAGGGGTTTGATGGTCATGAGTCGATCTCCTCGAATCGGATGCTTCATTGGTCGTCAGCGACGGCGGCACGCGCCATCCGCTCGCTCTTCCAGTACACGTCGTCGCCGCCATCCACGCGGTTCAGCACGCGCGCCAGCACGAACAGCAGGTCGCTCAGGCGGTTGAGATACTGGCGTGGCGCATCGTTGAGCTCGGCCTCGGCGCCGAGCGCCACGAGCGCACGCTCGGCACGCCGGGCGACGGTGCGGCACACATGGGCCTGCGCCGCGGCGCGAGTGCCGGCCGGCAGGATGAACTCGGCGAGCCGCGGCAGCGCGGCGTTGTGCTCGGCCAGCGCATTGTCCAGCTGCAGCAGCGCCTCGCCCTTCAGCAGGGTGTAGCCGGGCATCGAGAGCTCGCCGCCCAGGTTGAAGAGCTGATGCTGCACGTCGACCAGCAGCTCGCGCACCGGTGCCGGCATCGGCTCGCAGAGCAGCAGGCCCACGTGCGAGTTGAGCTCGTCCACTTCGCCCATCGCGTGCACGCGCCGGTGGTCCTTGGGAACGCGCGTGTTGTCGCCGAGGCCGGTGGTGCCATCGTCGCCGGTGCGCGTGGCGATCTGTGTGAGTCGGTTGCCCATGTGGCTGTCTTCGTGGAAGGTGGTTCGTAGAATGGTAGCCCCCTCAGGAGACCCGCCGATGAACGCGCCAACCGCCCTCTCCCAGCTCACCCCTGCCATCGCGCTGCGCGAGGTGCCGGCCGCCCTGATCGAGGCCTTGAAGGCCCGCTTCGGCGACAACTGTTCCACGGCGCTCGCGGTGCGCACGCAGCACGGGCGCGACGAGTCTTCGTTCGACGCGCCGCCGCCCGCGGCGGTGGTCTTCGCAGAGCGCACGCAGGACGTGGCCGATGCGGTGAAGCTCGCGGGCGAGCACAGCGTGCCGGTGATCCCCTTCGGCGTCGGCTCCTCGCTCGAAGGCCACCTGCTGGCGGTGCAGGGCGGCATCAGCATCGACGTGAGCCGCATGAACCGCGTGCTCTCGGTCAATGCCGAAGACCTCACGGTGACGGTGGAGCCCGGCGTCACGCGCAAACAGCTCAATGAAGAGATCAAGAGCACGGGCCTGTTCTTCCCCATCGACCCCGGCGCCGATGCCTCGATCGGCGGCATGACGGCCACGCGCGCGAGCGGCACGAACGCGGTGCGCTACGGCACCATGCGCGAGAACGTGCTGGCGCTCGAGGTGGTCACCGCGAGCGGCGAAGTGATCCGCACCGGCACGCGCGCGAAGAAGTCATCGGCCGGCTACGACCTCACCCGCCTCATCGTGGGCAGCGAAGGCACGCTGGGCGTGGTGACGGAGATCACCCTGCGCCTCTATCCGCTGCCCGAGGCGGTGTCGGCGGCGATCTGCTCCTTCCCGAGCATCGAGGCCGCGGTGCGCACCACCATCGAGATCATCCAGCTGGGGGTGCCGATCGCGCGCGTGGAACTGATCGACGTCAACACGGTGCGCATGGTGAACAGCTATTCCAAGCTGGCGCTGCGCGAGGAGCCGATGCTGCTGATGGAGTTCCACGGCTCGCCGGCCGGCGTCAAGGAGCAGGCCGAGACGGTGCAGGAACTGGCCAGCGGCCACGGCGGCAAGGCTTTCGAATGGGCCAGCACGCCGGAGGAGCGCACGCGGCTGTGGACCGCACGGCACAACAGCTACTTCGCGGCGGTGCAGTCGCGCCCGGGCTGCCGCGTGATCTCCACCGATACCTGCGTGCCGATCTCGCGGCTCGCGGACTGCCTGCTCGAATCGGTGGCCGAGGCCGACGCCAGCGGCATCCCCTACTTCCTCGTCGGCCATGTGGGCGACGGCAACTTCCACTTCGGCTATCTGCTCGACCCGAACGCGCCCGAGGAGCGGGTGACGGCCGAGAAGCTCAACCACGCACTGGTCTCGCGCGCGCTGGCGCTCGAAGGCACCTGCACCGGCGAGCACGGCGTGGGGCTGCACAAGATGGCCTTCCTGGTCGACGAAGCCGGCGCCGGCGCCATCGACATGATGCGGACCATCAAGCGCGCGCTCGATCCGAAGAACATCATGAATCCGGGGAAGATCTTCAACCTCTGACGCGCCAAGAAAAAGCCCGGCGCTCCAGGAGGCCGGGCTTTGTTGTGCGCCGACCGAACTTCGGCGCTTCCTCTCTGATTACCTGCGGCGCGCCGGGGCCCGCTCGGCCGGTGCCGAGGTCTGCGAAGGCGCGACGCCACCGTCCACGCCCAGCCGGCCACCGCCGCCCAGGCCCTGGCCTTGCACCGTCTGCGCCTTGTAGTTGCGCAGCGAGACGACCATCTGGTTGAAGGCGTCCATGAAGGCGGCGCTGATCACCTTGCCCTGTGCCGTGTTGGTGTAGCCGCCCAGGCCGCCCGCCCCGCCGCCGCCGAAAACGGAGCCGAAGGCGCCGAAGTCGGTCTTGGAGGCGCTGCCCTCGGAGGCTGCGACCTGCACGCCCGAACGGTTGTCGATCAGGGTCAGGAGCGCACTGGCTTCCTTGGTCTGGAGATTGCCGCCCACGGCCGCCAGCACGCCGCTGTAGCGCCCGCCGACCAAGCCGCCAAGCCCGCCGCCCATGCCGCCGGCATTGCTGTTGCTGAAGACGATCTCGGGCGACAGGCCGTAGTCCGAAGCGACCATCTGGCCGCGGCCGAAGTTGCTGCCCTGGCGCATCTCGCCCGAGGCCATCAGTTCGCGCTCGCGCCCCATGGCGTTCATGCCCGCGGCGCCGCGCTCCACGACCACGAAGCAGTTGGACTGCTGCACCAGCAGGCGCAGCAGGTTGGCGGTGGGCGGGAGGCGGTATTCGTTGCGCAGGATGGTGTACCAACCGGCCGACTGGTTCTCGATCAGCGAGACGGTGCCCAGCGGCGAGGCGCAGCGCTCCAGCGAGCCGCTGGCGTTGGCCGAGGCGGTGCCGGCGGCGCTGCCGGTCGCCATCGTCTTCGCGCTCTGGCTGCCCATCTGCATGTCGGTGGTCTGGCAGCCGGTCAGGAAAAGCGCACCCACGGCGATGGCAAGCGAAAGACGGGCGGAGTTCATGGTCGGATTCCCTCTGAATACTTTCAGGCTATTAGGTTAGAAAAAGTAACCGGCAGAGCATAGGTGCAAAGAAGCCTCCGGACAACCGTCCGGAAGCTAGGACTTCCCCACTTTGCAACTAGGCCGTTTGGCGGATGCGGTCGATGAGGCCGTTGAGGGCTTCGAGGGAGCCGAAATGGATGGCGAGCTCGCCGCTCTGCTCGACCTTGCCCCCCCGCTTGCTGCGCTTCTTGATGCGCACCTCGACTTCGGCGGCCAGCAGGTCGGCCAGTTCTTCCTCGACCCGCTGCAGGTCGCGCGACTTCTCCACGCCGCCGCGCCGCGCCGGCGGCCGCAGGCTGAACTCGGCCCCCAGCTTCTTCACCAGCGCCTCGGCCTCGCGTACCGAGAGCTTCTTGGCCGCAATCTGGTTGGCCGCCGTGATCTGGGTGGCCTTGTCCAGCGACAGCAGCGCGCGCGCGTGACCCATGTCGATGTCGCCCGCCATCAGCATGGCCTGGGCTGGCTCGGCAAGGTTCAGCAGGCGCAGCAGGTTGCTGGCGGCACTGCGCGAGCGGCCGACCGCCTGGGCCGCCGACTCGTGGGTCAAGCCGAACTCGGCGACCAGGCGCTGCAGGCCCTGGGCCTCCTCGAGCGGGTTGAGGTCCTCGCGCTGGATGTTCTCGATGAGCGACATGGCCGCCGCAGCCTCGTTCGGCACATCGCGCACGAGCACGGGCACGGTGTCGAGGCCCGCCAGCTTGGCGGCGCGGAAGCGGCGCTCGCCCGCGATGATCTCGAACTCGGCATTGTTGTTGGCGCGCGATGCGTCCCCGTCCAGGCGGCGGACCAGGATGGGCTGCATGATGCCCTGTGCCTTGATGCTCTCGGCCAACTCGTAGAGCGCGCCCTCGTCCATCCGGGTGCGCGGCTGGTACACGCCGGGGACCATCTGGTCGAGGTTCAGGATGGTCGGATTGGGCGGCGCCGCGTCGTCGTTGGCGGAAGTGTCCGGGCCGGTGAAGGTGGGCCCGAGAAGGGCTTCGAGTCCACGGCCGAGGCCCTTGGGTTTTTTGGTGGCCATCGAGTTCATTCTTCTTTCAGGAGTTCGTTCAGCAGTTGGCGGCCCGCGGGCCAGTCGCCCAGGCCGGATTCGCCGTTGAGATGGCCGCCCGGGCCGGCATCGTGGTAGCGGGCGCCCCAGTCGCGAGCCAGGCCGCGCGAGCGTTCGGCGCTGCAGTAGGGATCGTCGCCGGCGGCGATCATCAACGCACGAAACGGCAGGGGTTGGCGCACGATCGGCGCCCAGCCGGGAATCAGCTGGCGCAGATCCTCCCGCTCGAGATCGCCCGGGGCGACCAGGAAGGCCGCCTGCACCTTGTGGGTGTTGCGTGAATGGGCGGCCCAGGCGGCCACCAGGATGCAGCCCAGGCTGTGGGCCACCAGGGCCACGGGTCCCGGCGAAGCCAGCACTTCCTCCTCCAGCCGGGCCGACCAGTCGCCGCGCAGCGGCCGCATCCATTCATGCTGCTCGACGCGGCGGTCGCCATGCACGGCCTCCCAGCGGCTTTGCCAGTGCGGAGCATCGCTGTTCTGCCAGCCGGGCAGCAACAGGATGGTGGGCGCGGTCATCTGCTCCAAAATTGATAGCAAGAAGTTTCGATCCGGCGGCCTTCAGAGACCATGCGGATCCTGGACGACGACAGGCGGCGCATCCATCGGCACCGGTGCCGCCGCCGCGGTGGCACCCGCCATCGCGCTGGCCGGCGGCATCTTCCGGACCAGTTCCTCCGCAAAGGCGATGAACGCCTGGCTGCCGCGCGCGGCCGGATCGAAGATCACGCCCGGCAGGCCGTAGCTCGGCGCCTCGGCCAACCGCACGTTGCGCGGGATCACGGTGTCGAAGACCTTGTCTCCGAAATGGGACTTGAGCTGCTCGCTGACCTGCTGCTGCAGTGTGATGCGTGGGTCGAACATGATGCGCAGCAGGCCGATGATCTGGAGGTTCTTATTGAGGTTGGCATGCACCTGCTTGATGGTGTTGACCAGGTCCGTCAGGCCCTCGAGCGCGAAGTACTCGCACTGCATGGGCACGATCACGCCGTGCGCGGAGCACAGGCCGTTCAGCGTCAGCAGGCTCAGGCTGGGCGGGCAGTCGATCAGGATGAAGTCGTACTCGGCGCCGACGGCAGCCAGCGCGGTGCGCAGCCGCTTCTCGCGGCGATCGAGCGTCACCATCTCGACCTCCGCGCCCGCCAACTCGCGGTTGGCGCCCAGCACGTCGTAGCCGCACTTCTCGGCCCTCACCCGCGCCTCGGCCACCGAGGCCGACTCGAGCAGCACGTCGTACACGGTGGTCTCCAGCTGGCGCTTGTCGATGCCTGAGCCCATGGTCGCGTTGCCCTGCGGATCCAGGTCGATCATCAGGACCCGCTGATCGACCTTGGCCAGCCCGGCCGCGAGATTGACGGTGGTCGTGGTCTTGCCCACGCCCCCCTTCTGGTTCGCGATGCAGAAGATCTTCGCCATGCTACTGGGACGCCGCCAGCTTCACGCCAAATCCGATCAGGAAGACGCCCGCCAGTTTTTCAAGCAGGGCCTTGATGCGCGGATTGGCACGCAGCCGCTCCGCCAGGAAGTGCGTGAGCAGCGTGGCACCCAGGCAATAGGCGAAGGTCAGCGCTGCAATCGTCAGTGCCATGACGCCGAAGGTCAGCAAGCCCTGATGGCGCGCCGGGTCGACGAAGAGCGGGAAGAAGGCCATGTAGAAGACGATCGCCTTCGGATTCAGGAGCGTGATCATCAGCGCCTGCCGGAAGTATTGGCGCGGGCGGATATTGATTACCGGCGCGGCGCCTGGCTTGGTGGTCAGCATCCGGAAGCCCAGCCAGGCCAGGTAGGCAGCGCCCAGCCACTGGACGGCCTTGAAGGCCGGCGGATAGGCGCTCAGCAGTGCAGCAACTCCCGCCACGGCAGCCCACATCAGGATCTGATCGCCGGCAATCAGGCCGAAAGCAGCCGCCAGCCCGCCGCGGATGCCACCCTTGCCGGTGGAGGTGATGATGGCCAGATTGCCCGGCCCGGGAATCGCCAGAAAAATGATGATGGCGACAACGAATGCGCCGTAGTCAGCGATGCCGAACATGGAAATTGCCTCGGAAAGGGAGGCTTCGAGTCTAAGCGAGGTCGATGCGCGGACGGCTGCTCAAGCGCTCTGTTTTCGCGCCCAGACGATGCAGCGGTCGGCATCCAGCCCCGGAACGCTCAGCTGTTCCACGTGAAACACCTCGATTTCAGCGGGCACCTGCGACAGTTCCTCGCTCGGCATCTTGCCTTTCATGGCGAGCCACCGCCCGCCGGGCGCGAGCAGATGCTTCGACCCTTCAAAAAAGTCCGACAAGGAGGCGAAGGCGCGCGAGCTGATCAGCTCGTAGCTGCCGGTCAGCGATTCCACCCGAGCGTGCAAGCCACGCAAGTTGACCAGACCGAGCTCCGCCGCGACCTGCTGGACGAAGGCAGCCTTCTTGGCCACCGCATCCAGACAAGTGACGGCGATGTCGTCGCGCAGGATCGCGATGACAACGCCCGGCAACCCCGCACCAGCGCCCACATCAAGCAGCGCCGCCCTCCCCGGCCACTCGCGGGCCAAGGGTTGGATGACGGACAGGCTGTCAAGCAGATGATGGGTCAAGACGCTCGCCGGGTCTCGCAATGCGGTCAGGTTGTAGACCTTGTTCCACTTCAGGATCAGCGCGCCATAGGCCAGCAGTTGCTCGCTTTGCCGGTCGTCCAGGCTCAGCCCAAGTGTCGCTGCACCTTCGCGCAGCTCCCGATCGGCGCTCATTCGCCGACTTGCTGCGGTTCGGCCGAGGGGCTGTCCTGTGCGAAGGCGCGGTGCCCGCCCTTTCGCAGATGGATCATCAGCAGCGAGACGGCAGCCGGGGTCACACCCGAAATGCGTGAGGCCAGCCCGAGTGTTTCGGGGCGATGCTTGGCCAACTTCTGCCGGACCTCGAAGCTCAGCGCCTTGACTTGGCTGTAGTCTAGGTCAGCCGGCAACTTGAGATTCTCGAAATGCGCCGCGCGCTCGACCTCGTCGTGTTGGCGATCGATGTAGCCGGCGTACTTGGCGGCAATCTCGATCTGCTCGATCTCCGCCGCACCGAGCGGCTGGTCCGTGGCGTATTTGCCGCCGTCCAAGGACATCAGGGAGACGTAGTCGACGTTGGGCCGCCGCAGCAGGTCGCCCAAGTTGTACTCGCGCTCGATCGCCTTCCCGAGCACACGCTCCGACTCGCTGGCCGGAAGATTCCGCGGGTTCACCCAAATCGAGCGAAGTCGCTCTGTTTCACGTGAAACAAGGTCGCGCTTGCGCGAGAAGGCATCCCAACGCGCGTCGTCGACCAGGCCCAGCTTGCGGCCGGCCTCGGTCAGGCGCATGTCGGCGTTGTCCTCGCGCAGCTGCAGCCGGAACTCAGCGCGGCTGGTGAACATGCGGTAGGGCTCGGTCACGCCCTTGGTGATCAGGTCGTCGACCAGCACGCCCAGGTAGGCTTCATCGCGGCGCGGCAACCATGCCGCCTCGCCCCGGCACAGCAGCGCCGCATTGATGCCGGCGAACAGGCCCTGCGCCGCCGCCTCTTCGTAACCCGTGGTGCCATTGATCTGCCCGGCGAAGAACAAGCCCTGGATGGCGCGCGTCTCGAAGCTGCTCTTGAGTTCGCGCGGATCGAAGTAGTCGTACTCGATCGCGTAGCCGGGCCGCAGGATATGCGCGTTCTCCAGCCCGGCCATCGAGCGCACCAGCTGGTACTGGATGTCGAAGGGCAAGCTGGTCGAGATCCCGTTCGGGTAGTACTCGTTGGTGGCCAACCCCTCGGGTTCCAGAAAGATCTGATGGCTCTCCTTGTCGGCAAAGCGGTTGATCTTGTCTTCGACGCTCGGGCAGTAGCGCGGCCCCACCCCGTCGATCTTCCCGGTGAACATCGGGCTGCGATCGAAGCCGGACCGGATGATCTCGTGCGTGCGGGCGTTGGTATGGGTGATCCAGCAAGGCATCTGCTGCGGATGCATGTCCGTGCGCCCCATGAAGCTGAAGACCGGCATGGGCCCTGCCCCACCCGGCATGCCGTCGCCTGGCTGCTCCACGCACCTGGAAAAATCGATGCTGCGCCCATCCAGCCGCGGCGGCGTGCCGGTCTTGAGCCGTCCTTGCGGCAGCTTCAGCTCCTTGAGCCGTGCCGAAAGGCTGACCGCCGGCGGATCGCCCGCCCGCCCGGCCTGGTAGTTGTCCAGGCCCACATGAATGCGACCGTCGAGAAAGGTCCCGGCCGTCAACACCACGGCGCGCGCGCGGAAGGCGATGCCCACCTGCGTTACCGCACCCACCACCCGGTCGCCCTCGACCATCAGGTCGTCGACCGCCTGCTGGAAGAGCCAAAGACTCGGCTGATTCTCCAGCCGGCGCCGGATCGCCGCCTTGTAGAGGACCCGGTCCGCCTGCGCCCGCGTCGCGCGCACCGCCGGCCCCTTGCTCGAATTGAGGATGCGGAACTGGATTCCGGCCTCATCGGTCGCGATGGCCATCGCACCACCGAGCGCATCGACCTCCTTCACCAGGTGCCCCTTGCCGATCCCGCCGATCGACGGGTTGCAGCTCATCTGCCCCAGCGTCTCGATGTTGTGGGTGAGCAGCAGCGTGCGGGCCCCCATGCGCGCAGAGGCCAGCGCGGCCTCTGTGCCGGCATGGCCGCCGCCAACGACGATCACATCGAATTCTTCGGGATAGAGCATGGGGAGGGGGCGCACCTGCGCGTGCGCTTGCGGAAAGGGGCGTCGATTTTAATCGCGCAGACGACTCCGGGAGGAGCGCAGGGGCAAGGGCCGTGGCCGTGGCGCGCGCCGCCAGGTCGCCTGCCGCCTTTGTGGTCTGCTATCTTTTTTATAGCAAACGAAGCTCGGCCGGTGCCTGCAGCAGCGAGGCCGAACCCGCGGCAACGGGGCTGATCGGAATGGGCTTCTCGATGCCCACCAGCTGCCCGCTCGGCACCGGGCCGGCCGAGGCCACCAGGCGCTCGTCCTGCAGCTCGTGCACGCTCATCGTCTTGCCGGTCATGCGCACCGGCCCGAAGAAGGTGCAGAAGGCCACATCCTTCGCATCGCGGCCGGTGCCCACGCGCACCAGCCGGTCCACCGGCGCCATGCGCGTGGCATCGAAGAGCACCCACTGGCCGCCCAGCCAGGCCTCGAACACCGCATGAAAGTCCTGCGGCGGCTCGTCGAACCAGACATAGCCCACCACCAGGCGCGCCGGGATGTTGAGCGCGCGGCAAAAGGTGATGCCCAGGTGCGCGAAGTCGCGGCACACCCCTGCGCGCTCGACGAACACCTCGCGCGCCGTGGTGGTCGAGTCGCTGATGCCGGGCTCGTAGACGATGCTGTCGTGGATCCAGTCGGCAATCGCCTGCACGCGTCCGATGCCCGCCGGAAGATCGCCGAAGAGCTGCTGCGCGCAACGCGACATCAGGTCCGACTCGCAGTAGCGACTCGGCATCAGGTAGTGGAGGATGTCGTTCGGCACCTGATTGACCGGCAGCTCCGCGAGCTCGGCCGGCAGCAGCACATGGTCGCGCTGGATCTGCGCGCGATAGTGGATCTTCAGCGGACCCGGCGGCGCATCGAAGCGCACGAAGCGGTTGCCGCTGCTTTCGTCGCAGAAGGCCTCCCGCGGCACTGCCGGCTCGATCACCAGCGACTCGCTGGCAACCGCCTGCGCACCGTTGCGTGCGGCCTCGATGTTGAACACCAGGTGCGCCGGCGCTTCGACTTCATAGTCCAGCACCGCTTCTACGTTCGAGACATGCATATTCCTCCCCGGGCCGCGACGGAAGCCGCCGCGGCGTTGTCAGTCCAAGGCTTTCTTCGTGGCGCCGATACCCAGCGCCGCCAGCACCAGGAAGAGAACGGCCAATATCAGGAACAGGCCGAACAGCAGCTTGGCTATCCCGGCTGCGCCTGCGGCGATGCCGCCGAAGCCGAGCCCGGCCGCGATCAGCGAGATGATCGCGAAGATGATGGCGTACTTCAACATGGAGGGACTCCTTCGATTGCGGACTCCGCCGCAGTGCAACGCAGAATAAGAAGGACCTCTCCCGCCACCGATAGTCGGCCCGCCTGAGGCACCGTAGGACAAAAACGCGGCGCGGCCGAAACCGCTAGCATCCCCTGCTCTCCCCCAGACCGTTTTTCAACAACCATCGGAGTCTTTCGCATGAAGCTGTACTACTCGCCCGGCGCTTGCTCGTTGTCGCCGCACATCGCGCTGCGCGAAGCCGGCATCGCCTTCGAGCCCGTGCTCGCCAGCACCAAGAGCCACAAGCTGCAGGACGGCACCGACTACTACGGCATCAACCCCCTCGGCTACGTGCCGATGCTCGAGCTCGACGACGGCACGCGGCTGCGCGAAGGCCCGGCCATCGTGCAGTACATCGCCGACCTCGCCCCCACCAAGAACCTCGCGCCGGCTGCCGGCACGCTGTCGCGCTATCGGCTGCAGGAGTGGCTCACCTTCATCGGCACCGAGATGCACAAGACCTACTCGCCCTTCTTCAATCCCGCCATGCCCGACGAAGCCAAGGCTGTCTTCAAGTCCAAGCTGCAGTCGCGCTACGAGTGGCTCGACCGCGAGCTCGCCGGCAAGGAATACCTGATGGGCGACCACTTCACCGTGGCCGACGGCTACCTGTTCACCGTCACCAACTGGGCCAAGCCGGTCGGGATCGACCTGTCGCCCTACCCGAACGTGCAGGCCTGGCATGCCCGCGTCGGCGCCCGGCCGAAGGTGCAGGAAGCGCTCAAGGCCGAGGGCCTGAGCAAGTAATCCCGCACGCGCGCGGCGTCGCTCAGCGGTCCAGCGGCCGCTGACGCCACGCCAGCGCTGCGCCGATCCACAGCGCCACGGCCGAGGCCACGAGGCCGCGCGCCAGGCCACCGGCGCCGTCGGAGATCCAGCCCGTCACGGTCGGTCCGACGATTTGTCCCAGCGCGAAGACGATGGTGAAGGCGCTGATGCCGCTCGCCCATTGCGCATCCGGCAGGTTGTGGCGCACCAGGGCCGTGGTCGAGGCCACCACCGACAGGAAGACCGCGCCGAACAGAAGGCCCGACACGAGGGCCACCGGCCATGCGCCACTGAGCACCGGAAGCAGAGTCGCCAGCCCCAGCAGCGCATTGAGCAAGGCCTGCGGCCCGCCGCCGCGAAAGCGGTCCAGCAGGCCTGCCCAGAGCCGTGCCGAGGCCACGCAGGCCACCCCGAGCAGCGCGTAGAAGGCCGTGATGCTGCCCGGGCTCGCCCCCTGCTCGCGCAGCAGCGCGATCACGAAGGTCATGTAGCCGATGTAGCCAACGCCGAACATGGCGTAGCCCGCGAGCGCCCAGGTCAGGCGAAGCACGACGTTGCCCGGCGCGGCGGCCGTTGCCGGTGACGCCGCAGCGGCGGTGGGCGCATAGGCCGGCATCGCACGCGCGGCGCTGGCCAAGAGCGCCGTCGCCGCCACGCAGGCCAGCGCCAGCGCCCACCACGCCCACGCCCACCCATGCGCCTGGCCGGCCGCAGCCTGCAGCACCAAGGGCACCAGCAAGGCCGACAGCGTGATGCCGAAGCCCGTGCCGCCGTAGTAGAGGCCCAGCAGCAGGCCCGCGCGCTCGGGACGAAGCGCGCCGAGGCGAGCGGCCAGCAGGCCGCCCGCGACGAAGACCCAGGCACTCGCAACCCCGGCGAGGAAGCGCTGGACCAGCAGGGCCGGTGCCGAGGTGAAAAAACCGCTGGCCGCCATGAACAGGCTGGCCCAGACCGCACCGCCCACCAGCAGACGCAGCGGCCCGAAGCGCCGCATCAAGGCCGGCGTCATCAGCGCGCCGAGCAAGTAGCCCGCGGCATTGGCTGTGTTCATGCCGCCTGCGAGCGTGTAGCTCCAGCCCAGGTCGGCACGCATCGGCGGCAGCAGCAGGCCATAGGAAAAGCGCGTGATGCCCAGCGAGACCGCCGCCCCCAGCGACAGCGCGAGCGCAAGGCGCAGAGCCTGGGCGGGCGTGAGCGTGGCGGCGCGATTCATCGGGGACGGCCATTCTGCGGCATGCCTTGGCAGCAGTGCGACAACCCCGTGACAGCACGGCCGAACGGATCGCATTACCGTCGGACCCAACCCCTTCACAACAAAAGGCAAAAAGGATGTCCTCCCTTTTCGATCCGATCCAGGCCGGCGACCTGAAGCTTGCCAACCGCATCGTCATGGCACCGCTCACGCGCAACCGCTCGCCCCACGCGGTGCCGCCCCCCATCGCCATCACTTATTACGCCCAGCGCGCCGGCGCCGGACTCCTGATCACCGAAGCCACCGCCATCAACCACCAGGGCCAGGGCTATGCCGACGTGCCCGGCCTCTACGCCGGCGAGCAGCTCCAGGCCTGGAAGCGCGTCACCGATGCCGTCCATGCCGAGGGCGGCAAGATCGTCGTGCAGCTGTGGCACGTGGGCCGGGTTTCGCACCACGAGCTGCAACCGGGCGGCGGCAAGCCGGTGGCTCCGTCGGCCATCGCGGCCAAGACCAAGACGGTGCTGATCAGGGACGGCGTGCCCACCTTCACCGAGACCTCCGAGCCGCGCGCGCTCGACGCCGCCGAGCTGCCCGGCATCGTCCACGCCTACGCAGCAGCGGCGCGCAACGCCGTCGAGACCGCAGGCTTCGACGGCGTCGAGATCCATGCCGCCAACGGCTACCTGCTCGACCAGTTCCTCAAGACCGGCAGCAACCATCGCACCGACGACTACGGCGGCAGCATCGAGAACCGCGCCCGCCTGCTGCTCGAGGTCACGCGCGCGGTGGTCGACGCGGTCGGCGGCGGCGTGACCGGCATCCGCCTGTCGCCCGTCACGCCGGCCAACGACGTGCACGATGCCGATCCGCAGCCGCTCTTCGAGTACGTCGTGAAACAGCTCGCGCCGCTGGGCCTGGCCTACATCCACGTCATCGAGGGCGCCACCGGCGGGCCGCGCGAGCTGGAGGACCGCCCCTTCGACTACGAGGCCCTGAAGGCCGCCTATCGCAAGGCCGGTGGCCAGGCCGCCTGGATGGTGAACAACGGCTACGACAAGCCGCTGGCCGAAGCCGCACTGAAGGAAGGCGACGACCTCGTGGCCTTCGGCAAGCCCTTCATATCCAACCCCGACCTGGCGCGCCGCCTGCGCGAAGGCGCGCCGCTCAACCCGTGGGACAAGGGCACCTTCTACGGCGGCGGCGAGAAGGGCTACATCGACTATCCGGCGCTGGACTGATCCTGGTCCTCGGGCGGCGCGCCGAAAGCCACGCTGACCCGCAGCCCGCCCGCCTCGCCGGCGGGCTCGAAGCGCAGGGGGGCATCCAGCAGCGCGGCATAGCGCGCCACGATCGCCAGCCCGAGGCCGGCGCCCTGCCCCAGCTTCGTGCCCTCGGGCCCCTGCGACCAGCGCTGCACCAGCGCCCGCTGCAACTCGGGCGCGATGCCCGGACCGTCGTCGATCACGGCCAGCGTGCGCTCGGTCAGCGCGATGGTGATGGTGCGGCCGCCATAGCGCAGCGCGTTGTCGATCAGGTTGTCGAGAATGCCCTCGACCAGCGCGGCATGGGCCAGCACCGTCACTGGTGCCTCCAGCCCCAGCGCGCCGAGGTCCACGCCCTGCGCATCGGCGCGCGCGAGATGGCGCAGCACCGCCTGTTCCACCAGCACGTCCAGCCGCAGCGGCTCGCGTTGCAGCCCGGTGCGCGCTTCGTCGGCCAGCGCCAGGCCGAGCAGCTGATCGACCAGCCGGCTCGCGCGCGCCTGGCTGGCGGCGATCTGCTGCAGCTGCTCACGCCACACGGCGGGCGCCTGCTGCGCGAGCCCGTAATCGGCCAGCGCGCGGATGCCCGCCAGCGGCGTGCGCAGCTCGTGCGCCACGTTGCCTGCGAACTCGCGCTGTGCGCGCACGCTGTGCCCGAGGCGCTCGAACAGCGCATTGAGCGTCTCGCCCAGGCGCTCCAGCTCGCGCGAGCTGCGCGCCACCGGCACGGGCGCCAGGTCGCGCGCATCGCGCCGGTCCAGCGTCCGGCGCAGTTCGCCCAGCGGCCGCAGCTCGCTCTCGATGCCGCGCCACAGCCAGACGGCGAGCAGCGCCAGCAGCACCAGCTGCGGCGCCAGCGAGTAGACCAGCAGCCGCTCGACCAGCGCGCTGCGCGCCCGCGTGGTCTGCGCGATCACGACGCGGAAGGCATCGGGCGGCTCATGGTTCAGCACCACCGCGCGCAGCGCCTGCCCCTGGTAGTCGATGTCGGAGAAGCGGTAGCGCACGCCCTGCTCCGGCGCCGGCGCCGCCAGGCCCGCATGGCCCGCAAGCAGCGAGCCGTCCTTTCGGAGCACCGCGAAGTACATGTTCTCGGACTGATCGAAGAGCACGCTCGTGACCTCCCGCGGCGTGAGCTCCAGCCGGATCTCGCGACCGCCGGACTCGACGTTGGCCGAGACGGCGTAGGCGTCGTCGAGCAGCGCACGATCGAAGGCCTGTTCGGTGAAATGGCCGGCCACCGCCACCGCCACCGCAGTGCCCACCAGCCAGGTCAGCGCCAGCGGCAGCAGCACCCGCCGCAGCATGCGCCCGCTGAGCGGGGGCGCGCCCGCCGACCGGCGTGCCGGCGCGCCGGCGACGCTCACACCGCCGCTTCCAGCAGGTAGCCGATCCCGCGCAGCGTGCGGATGGCCGCGCCGCTGCCGACCAGCTTCTTGCGCAGGCGCGAGATGAAGGCTTCCAGCGCGTTGTCGCCCAGCGACTCGTCGAAGGTCGAAAGCTTGTCGGACAGCGTCCGCTTGCTGACGGTGCGGCCCGGGGGACTCATCAGCTCCCACAGCACCTCGAACTCGCGCGCCGGCAGGTCCAGCGGCGCGCCGGCCACCGCGAAGCGGCGCGCCTTGCGGTCGAGCTTGAGCCGGCCCAGCGTCGCGATGTCCTCGGTGCCTTGCGCGCGCCGCACCAGGGCGCGCAGGCGCGCCTCCACCTCGGCCAGGTCGAAGGGCTTGCCGAGGTAATCGTCGGCGCCGGCATCGAGGCCGGCGATGCGCTCTTCGGTGCGATCGCGCGCCGTCAGCACCAGCACCGGCGTGCGGTCGCCACGCGCACGAGCGTGGCGCAGCACGGTCAATCCACTCGCCAGGCCGCTGGTCTCGCTGGCGGTGGCGGGCAGGCTGAGATCGAGCAGCACGGCATCGAACAACTGCACGCGCCAGAGGTGGTCCGCGTCCTCGGCATTGGCCGCCACGTCGACGCGGTGGCCGGCATCGCCGAGGCTGCGCAGCACCACGCCGCGCAGCACGGCATCGTCTTCGACCAGGAGGATTCGCATGAAAAAGGAAGAAGCGGAGGAAGGGATCGGGACCACGCCCTCGCCCTGCCCATGCAAGGACCGCGGGGTGACGAGCGGCCACGAGGATACGACAGGACAGCAGGCTGCGCGCCGCAGTTCCCCGGCCTGCGAGAGGCCCGCATTACCCTTCAGCCAATGTGCGATGCATCGACCTTGACATTGCCACCGTGGCAGAGTCGACACTGACGCTTCAACCCCCTCAAGGAGCAACGATGAGCCAGAAATTCCAGGTGTCGGGCATGAGCTGCAACCACTGCGTCACTGCCGTCCAGAACGCGGTGCAGGCGGTCGATCCCAAAGCGCAGGTCACCGTGGATCTCGAAACCGGCCATGTCGACGTGTTGAGTACCCAGCCGCGCCAGGATCTCGCCCTCGCCATCGAGAACGCCGGCTACCGGGTCGAATAACCGCCGCGGCCCGCCGGCGGCCCATCGCCGGCCATCGAAACTATTGAATACCTTTGTTTCAAAGTGCAAAATGCGCGCTGCACTTGCATTCAACACAAAGGCAAAGGGCTCCCATGCTTTCGAGTCTTCTTCCCCCGTCGGTTCGTGAAGCCGCCTACCGGCGCAAGTTCCTGGAGAACCGGGAGGAGAACCTGTTCATGGGCTCCTTCGACAGCTTCGCCGCCGCCGAGGCCGGCGCGCCGCCCTCCAAGGCTGTCGGTTACGACAACGCGCCGGCGGACGCCTTCTACAGCCATCAGGTCGCCTTCTACGACTATCCGGGCCTGTTCTGGATCGGCCGCGCGCTCGACGACGGCATGCGCAGCGTCTTCGACCTGGGCGGCCACGTCGGCATCAAGTACTACGCCTTTCGCCGCATGCTCCACTACCCGGCCGATCTGCGCTGGACGGTCTGCGACGTGCCCACCGTGGTCAAGACGGGCCGCGAGCTCGCGGTCCAGCGCGAGGTCAGCGCGCAGCTGAGCTTCAGCACCGACTTCCGGGACGCGAGCGGCTATGACGTGCTCTATGCCTCCGGCAGCCTGCAATACCTGCCGCAGCGCATCTCCGAGATCATCGCGGCGCTGCCGGTCAAGCCGCGGCGCATCGTGCTGAACACCACGGCCGTGCATCCGGAGCGCACGCTCTACACGCTCAACAGCATCGGCTTCGCCGTCTGCCCCTATCGCATCCAGCACCACGACCAGCTGCTCGCGGAACTGGCGGAGTCGGGCTACAAACGGCGCGACGCCTGGCGCAACGAGGGCAAGCCGATCGAGGTGCCCTTCGTGGAGGGCGGCGACAAGGCGTACTACGCGGGGTGCTGCTTCGACCTGCACCAGGCCTGAAGCTGCCGCAGCCAAGCCGCAGCCTGACCGCCGCCGTTGCCGAGATCGATCGGCCTGCCGAGCGCGCCTCAAGCGCCGCGCACCATCGCCAGCACCTTGCCCGCATCGAGCGTGCGGGCCTTCTCCTGGATCTGCGGCAGGTAGCGCGTCTGCAGGCCCTGCGCCTCCTGCGTCACGCTGGCGAAGGCTTCCTTCAGCATCTGCGTCGAGAGCGTGCGCCCGCCCGCGTAGTAGCGCTTCGCCACATGGCCCAGCGCGTAGGTGCTCGCGAAGCTCATGCCCGAGCTCACCGCCTGCTTGCCCAATCCGCCGAGCATGCCGCCGCCCATCTTGCCGAGCAGCCCGCCCAGCAGCTTGCGGCCGGCCTGCTCCAGGTACTGCGAGGTCAGGCCGACGCCGACGGTGGCGAGGAAGTCCTTCACGTGCCCGCTGTCGAGCTCGTAGCCATGGGCCTTGCCGATGCGATAGACCAGCTTCATCTGCAGTGGAATGATCGCCATCGTCGAAAGCGTCTCGGGCAGCAGCTCCAGCGCGCCGTTGAGGATCGCGGCGTTGAGGATGGCCTGGTCCAGCGCCGCACCGTCGACGGCGGGGCTCGCAGCAACCGCAGCAGCCGGTGCCAGCGGCACGGCGGCGATCGCCTCGGCCTGCTGCGCGAACTGCGTCGCCGCCGTCGTGTCCAGCCCCAGCGACGTGCGCGCATCGGCGAGGAACAGCCGCTCGGCCTCCGACTGGGTGCCGTCGGCATCGCAAACGCACACGGCCATCTCGTAGGCCAGCTGCCGGGCATCCGAGCTCTTCAGCTCGCCGGCCACCGAGGCCAGCGACACGCGCTTCATCAGCACATCCTGATACAGCATGGGCAGCTGCACGCCGTCGGCCTGCGACAGGCCCTCGGCGATGCGCTTGATCTCGGCGCGCTCGCGCTCGTGCTTCTCGCCGTCGACGAAGGCCGCCAGCAGGCTCAGGCTCACGATGGCCCGGGTTTCGGAAGGGGTCACGGTGGAGTCTCCGGAAAAATGAAAAGGCCCTGTTCGTTCGCCCGGGCGCGCAAAGGTTCCGGCCCGCTACCATCCGCCCCATGCTCTCCCCCCCTCGGATCCTGATCGCCGAAGACGAGTCCGGCATCGCCGACACCCTGCAGTACGTGCTCAAGACCGACGGCTTCCTGCCCGTCTGGTGCGCCACGGCCGAGGAAGCCATCGCCCGGTTCGCGGCCGAGCCGCCGGCGCTCGCCATCCTCGACGTGGGCCTGCCCGACATGAACGGCTTCGAGCTCTTCAAGCGCCTGCAGGCGCTCAACCGCGAGCAGGGCGGGCCCGAGGTGCCGATGCTCTTCCTCACCGCGCGCAGCGACGAGATCGACCGCGTGGTGGGCCTCGAGCTGGGCGCCGACGACTACGTGGCCAAGCCCTTCTCGCCGCGCGAGCTGGTGGCGCGCGTGCGCACCATCCTGCGGCGCAGCGGGCGCGGCAACGGCCATCCGCCGGCGAGCATCGCGCCCGCGCCCGCGGCGACCCTCCCCGGCTCGCCCTTCGTGCTCGATGCCGAGCGCATGCAGATCCGCTACTACGGCCGGCTGCTCGAGCTCTCGCGCTACGAATACGGGCTGCTGAAGCTGCTGGTGCAGCGCCCGGGGCGCGTCTTCACGCGCGACGAGCTGCTCGAGCTCGTGTGGGACGACGCCAGCGAGAGCTTCGACCGCACGGTCGATGCCCACATCAAGACCTTGCGCGCCAAGCTGCGCGCCGTCGCACCCGAGGTCGAAGCGATCCGCACCTTGCGCGGCACCGGCTATGCGCTCAACGAAGAGTTGCCTCCGCGATGAAGCGGGACAGGCCGGCGCCGGGCCGCCCCAAGGCGGCCTGCGGCCCCCTCGGGGGGCAGCGACGACACGAAGTGCGGAGCGTGGGGGCCATCTTTTGAGCCGCAGAACCCGCATCTTCATCGGCATCCTGCTGATCTACACGGCGGGCATCGCCTTCCTGCTCTACCGCGTGGTCGCCGACATCGACCCGCGCTACCGCGAATCGGCCGAGGAGTCGCTGGTCGAGTCCTCGCAGCTCATGGCCAGCCTGATCGAGCAGGACGTGATCGCCGGCGCCATCAACACCGCGCGGCTGGAGCCGCTGTTCCGCTCGGTCTACGCGCGCCAGTTCTCCGCCCAGATCTACAACCTGCACAAGAGCCGCGTCGAGCTGCGCGTCTACGTGACCGACCGCAGCGGCCGCGTGCTCTTCGATTCGCTGGGCCGCAACACCGGCGCCGACTATTCGAAGTGGAGCGACGTCAGCCGCACCCTGGCCGGCATGTACGGCGCGCGCACCTCGCGCGACATCGAGGGCGATCCGCTGACTTCGGTGATGTACGCCGCCGCCCCGGTGCGCTGGAACAACGAGATCGTCGGCGTGGTCAGCGTGGGCAAGCCGGTGCAGAGCTTCGGCCAGTTCGTCGAGGACGCGCGTGCCCGCACGCTGTGGGTGGGCGTGGGCTCGGCCTTCGCGCTCTTGGTCGGCGCCCTCATCGTCTCGGTCTGGCTGGTGCGGCCCTTCGGCCTGATCTCGGACTATTGGCGCTGGCTGCGCAGCCAGCGCAGCTGGAACCTCGCGCGCATGCTGCGCCGCGCCGTCGACACCCTGCGCAGCGGCTTCGGCGAAATGCGCGATGCGCTCACCGGCCGCAGCTACGTGGCGGACTACGTGCAGACCTTCACGCACGAGATCAAGAGCCCGCTGTCGGCCATTCGCGGCGCGGCCGAGCTGGTGCAGGAGCCTTCGATGCCGCAGGCCGAGCGCGAGCGCTTCCTCGCCAACATCACGCGCGAGACCCAGCGCATCCAGGAGATCGTCGACCGCATGATGGAGCTCACCGCGCTGGAGACCCAGCGCGCGCTGGAGCGCAGCGAGACCGTCGCGCTCGCGCCGCTGCTGCAGGAGGTGGCGGCCAGCGCCCAGGGCGCGGCGGCGGCGCGCGAGATTCGCCTGCATGTGGCGATCGACAACGAGGCCCGCGTGGAGGGCGACCCCTTCCTGTTGCGGCGCGCGCTCAGCAACCTGCTCGACAACGCGATCGACTTCTCGCCCGCCGGCGCCGAGGTTGCACTGGCGCTGCATGCCGGCGCACGCGAGGCCCGCATCACCGTGCGCGACCACGGCCGCGGCATTCCGGACTATGCGAAGGACAAGGTCTTCGAGAAGTTCTATTCGCTCGCGCGGCCGCACAGCCAGAAGAAGAGCACCGGGCTCGGGCTGGCCTTCGTGAAGGAGATCGCAGGGCTGCATCGCGGCCGCATCGAGCTCGCCAACGCGCCACGCGGCGGCGCGTTGGCGACGCTCACGCTGCCGCTGGCCTCGCACGGCTGAGGGGCAGCTTCCTCGATGATTCCCTGCGCCGGTCTCGTCGCGGGGATGCTCGCTCGGGTGAACCAGCTGCGCATTCACCACGCCGGCGCGAGCGGACCCACTTCGACATCGGCATTGGGGTAGGGATCGAAGGGATCGTGGTACGCGGGCGGAAAGGGAGACTCCACCGGCCGGCCGTAGAACGATGGCGGCGGCGCCGGCAAATGGTGCGCGTTGTCGACGATCGCCTCCCTGTACATCTGCAGGCCGGCCGCATTGAAGGTCGTCACCAGCCTGACGCCAGGGTCGAGGTATTCGATCAGCGTCCGGCTGCCGTCGTCGTTGAAGACATTGGCAGAGGCTTCATACCCCGCGGCATTGAAATACTGCTCGACCCGGCTCCACGGCTTCGTGTTGTCCTGGTCGTAGTCGTAGCGCGTGCGCCTCATGTTGTCCATGAAAACGGTGGCTTCGTCCTCGCGTCCCCAGGCGTCGAAATGGGACATCACGCGCGTCCACCCCTGCGTGCCGTCCTGGTCGTAGTCGTACCGGTCGCGCGTCCCATCGTCCATGGACATGTCGGCGTAGTCCTCGCGCCCCCACGCGTCGAAATGGGACATGGCGCGAGCCCACCCTCGGACGCCTTCCTGGTCATAGTCGTAGCGATCGCGACTGCCATCGTCCATGGCCATGTCGGCATAGTCCTCGCGGCCCCAGGCGTCGAAACGGGATCGAACCCGGCTCCAGGGCTGGGTGCCGTCCTGGTCGTAGTCGTACCAGTTGCGGCTTCCATCGTCCAGCGTGACATTGGCCCAGTCTTCGCGACCCCATGCATCCGTGCGGTTCTGCCAGATGCTGTCGCCGCGCTCGTTGGCCTGGTCGTAGTCGGTCCAGTCGTGGCCGCCGGCGTCCAGGGTGACGTAGGTCCAGTCGGTGCGGCCTTGGGCGTCCGTGTGAGTCTGCCAGGTGCGGTCGCCGCGCTCGTTCGTCTGGTCGTAGTCCGTCCAGTCATGGCTGCCGTCATCCTGGGTGACGGAGGTCCAGTCGGTGCGGCCTTGGGCGTCCAGGTGCGTCTGCCAGGTGCGGTCGCCGCGGACATTCGTCTGGTCGTAGTCGGTCACGTCGACACTGCCATCGTCCTGGGTGACGGACGTCCAGTCGGTGCGGCCTTGTGCGTCCAGGTGCGTATGCCATGTGCGGTCGCCGCGAACATTCGTCTGGTCGTGGTCGGTCACGTCGACACTGCCATCGTCCTGCGTGACATGGGACCAATCGGTTCGGCCTTGGGCGTCGAAGTGCGTCAGCCACGTGCGGTCGCCGCGTGCGTGAGTCTGGTCGTAGTCGTAGAAGTTCCAGGTGCCGTCGTCGATGAAAGTGCGGGCGTAGTCTTCGCGCCCCTGGGCGTCGAAGTGCGATTCGACGCGGCTCCAGGGCTGGGCGTTGCTCTGGTCGTAGTCCGTCCAGTCGCGGGCGCCGTCGTCCCGGCGCAGGTCGGTGGAATCGATGCGACCCTGGGCGTCGTAGGTGGTGATGCGGTTGCTGTAGTCGGCGTTGTCGCGGGCGCCATCGGTCTCGGAGACTCGCCAAGCCTGGCCGTTTGCGAGGTACTGGGTCACGGTCTGGTCGCCGCTCGCAAGCGTTCGAGCCCTTTGGTAAAGGTTGCCGTTCGAATCGAAGATCACCTCGGTACGGCTACCGTCCTCGTACAAGATGGCGGCACTCGATGAGCCGTCGTCGTGCATGACCGGTTCGATCACCTCGTAGCCCATGGCGTTGAAGCTCTGTTTGACATGGAGCAGATAGTCCGCACCCGCCGGCGTGTCCTTGATGCGCAGCGTGTCGATGACGTACATGCCCGCAGACGCGGGGTAGTAGTGGTTGTCGTAGGCGGCCATTGCGTCACGCGCATGCTCGACGATATAGGTTGATTTGGCAGTTCCCGTCAGGCCCAGTCCGTTTGCAACATTGTCGAGACGGGCGAGTTCCTTGTAGATCTCGTCGGTGGCGAGCGACGCGCGGTTGGATGCCGTGTACTCGGTATTCAAGCTGTTGAGTTCGTTGCGGAACGTCCAACTTTGATACCGCGCGCTTGTTTCATCGTCGAGCACGGCCTTGATGTACTTGTCGCCTCGTTCGGTTGTGGAGAGGCCGCTTTGAGCGGCCACCAAGTTGCCACGCGCGGCCGCTCGTTCCAAAACCTTTGCACCGCTGCCATGTCCTGCTCCCTCATGGTCGATGTTATCGATGAACTTGAGTACGCTGGGATCGCTGGCTGACCTAAGGTCTTCCACGCGAAGAACGATTTCACCACGTTGGATGACATTGCCTTGGAAGTCGCGTACTGGATCGACAAAGATAGCGGGATTGCCGTCCATCTTGTCCGTGGGCGTTGCCTGGCGTATCGTAAAACCGCCTTTGCTCAACTCCTGCCGGAGCGGCTCCAGTGAGGTCAAGCGCTGGTCGTTGATGAGCGCGACGGCTCGCGCGATGAGAGTGGGGTTGGCGCCGGTGAGTCCGGCAAACACGCTTGCGTTGATGGTTGTCATGACTATTTCTCTTCTTGGTAGCGACTGGCGACGGCGATGTCGACGACGCAGCCTGTGTTGACAATTTCGCGAGTGGTCGGATCGCGGCGATGACCCACTCCGATGCTGAAGCCCTGACCGATGTAACGGCCGGTGTTGCTCCAGCGGAACATGCCCCAGACATAGGCTGGAGGCCATTGCCGAATGGCGACGTGCACTGACGTATCTCCATTCACGAACGTCGATCCTGTGTAAACGGCGAGTTCGTAAGGATCAAGGCAAAACCCCGTCTCCTTCGGCGAAGTGACCAATCTGAGGTATTGCCTCATGCCATCGCCGTCTCTTGCGCGTGAAATGCCGTAGTACTCACCTAGCCCAAACTGCTGTAGAGCAGGATTCATATAGCGTGTGCCGCTGATCACGAAGCGCCTACTCCAGAAGAAATGTTCTGCTTCGGTCAACGGCCGCTCGGTGAGCGTGATTCCCACCTTGCTTTCAACCTCCTTCACGCTTGGCTGTCTTTCCTCAGGCGATTTCGGATACAGCGTCAGCATGTTGTCTACCAACTGCTTGATCTCGGGCGGCCAGCGCTCCGCGATGCGGGGATCGCGCGACGGCAACGGCGTGCCCTCTGCTTGCGGGACGAGCGGGGCAGGGGGCGTCGTTGAAGTCGCAAGTTCGGGCGGGGGAGATTGCCCCTCGGGCGCAGGCTTCTCTTCCGAGGGTCGGGTGTGTGTGCAAGCCGCCAGCATCGCTACAGCGGCAAGCAAGATCAGTATTGCAATCCGTCTGGCGTTGATCGTGCCTTTCAAGGCGGTCATATCAAAACCGTCCGCGTCCGTGAGTCCGTTGAATACGTTCGCGTTGATTGTTGTCATGCTCACTTCTCTTCTTGGTAGCGGCCGCCGACCATGATGTGTGCGACGCAGCCTGTATTGATAACTTCACGTGTGGCTGGATCGCGGCCCTGGCCCACGTGGATGCTGAAGCCCTGACCGACATAGCGGCTTGTGTTGCTCCAGCGAAACATGCCCCAGACATAGGCTGGAGGCCATTGCCGAATGGCGACGTGCACTGACGTATCTCCATTCACGAACGTCGATCCTGTGTAAACGGCGAGTTCGTAAGGATCAAGGCAAAAGCCAGTCTCCTTCGGCGAAGTGACCAATCTGAGGTATTGCCTCATGCCATCGCCGTCTCTTGCGCGTGAAATGCCGTAGTACTCCCCCAGCCCAAACTGCTGTAGAGCAGGATTCATATAGCGTGTGCCACCGACTACGAATTGCTTGCTATAGAAGAAGGCCTCTCGTTCCGACAACGGTCGTTCAGTCAACGTGATTCCGATCGTCTTCTCCACCTCCTTCACGCCCGGAGGCCGTTCGTCCGGGCCTTTGCGATAGAGCCCCAGCATGTTGTCCACCAACTGCTTGATCTCGGGCGGCCAGCGCTCCGCGATGCGGGGGTCGCGTGGCGGCAGCGGTGTGCCCTCGGCCTGCGGCACAGGTGGCGGCGGCGGAGCGCTTGACGTAGCGCCGCCCAATGGCCTGGCCGCGTCGATCAGGCGTTCCACCTCGGGGGAGAGCCCGTTCGCAATCGGCTGGTCTTGCATGATTGCAGCGCGTGTGGACATGGCTGCGGGTGGCGCTTCGGCGCAGGCGCAAAGTGCCAGAGCTGTCGTCGAAATCAACGCCCGACTACGCAAGTAGCAGTGGCGTCTCCAACGTTGTCGTTTCATTCGAATCTCCTTTGATCAGCAACTTGATTCATTTCATATGTCTCCTTTGGGATGGTGAATCAGCGAACACTCGGCAGGTACAGCTTGAAGATGGAAGCTAGCCTCTGAGCTCATGCGCGGTCTCCTCGCTTTCGCACGGCAATACCGGCAAGCAAAGTGAACTCCTGGTATGTAGGAAGGATCGCGCCTGATCGCGTGTGGACCACACCGTGCAACCAGTGTGGGGAGCCCTCAGGCGCAGCTTGTGGCCGAATTTCAGGTCGATGTATGGCTCATCCGGCAAGACGTCATCACGGCCGTCCGGAAGGGTCACGAATCGAGTGACAACCCCGCCTGCAATGACACCACCGTTCGCAATGCCCCCGGTCGGCCGGTCGAAGGTCCAAAAAACTTCTTTGGTGAACCAGATGCGAACGCCATCAAACGTTGGCGTCGCTGTTGTGATCGCGCACGGTCGAGCCTCCGCCAGCGACTTCAATTCGGGAGCTGTCGTCCTGTCATCCGGCTGGGGCAATCGCGTCTCCCGCGAAGATCCTTTCTGTGGCAGACCTGTGGCGCATGCCGCCAACAACGCTGCAACGCAAAGTAGAACCGGCCTGTATTGCCATCGTTTCATCGTTCTTCTCTCTCAGGTCGTCATTGATCTCAATTGGCTTCGATGCGCGGCCATCTCACCGCTCGCGCAAGCTGCGCCGAATGCCGTCCAGCACCGGGTCGAACAGATAGCGCCACGCGCTACGCTCCTGCGTGGGGATGAACACCTCGGCCTGCATGCCGGGCGTCAGCACCAGGGGCTGGCCGGCCAGCTTGCTGGCCGTTTGCAGGGCCTCGGGGCTCACGCTCACATGCGCCACGTAGTACGGCGCAGCGGGATTGGCCGAGCGTGGATCGGTCAGCCGGTCGGCGCCCACGTAGATGAGCCGGCCCTCGACCTGCGGCGTGGCACGGGCGCGATACGCCGTGAGCATCACGTGGGCAAGCCCCGAACCCGCCTGCACTCGCTGTGCATCCCGAATGTCGGCCGGCGCAATGCGCGCCTCGATGACCAGTCCGGAGCCGGCCGGCACGATGTCCATCACCGGCTCGCGCGGCCCGATGGCGGCGCCCACGGTGTGGACCTTCAGGTCGACCACTTCGCCCGCGACCGGCGCCACCAGCCGTTGCCGCGACTGCGCATCCAGCGCCGGTCGCAGCGCCTGTTCGATCTGCGCGAGCTGGGCGCTTGCCTCTTTCAATTCATCCGCCGCCGCGCGCGCAAACTCCGTCGCCTGGGCCGAGCGCTTGAGACGGGTCTCCGCTTCTCTTTGACGGGCCTGGGCCAGCTGGCTTTGGCTCGCTTGCACGCGTGCGCGGTAGTCGGCGACGACGCGCTGCAGTTCACCCAGCCTCGCTTCGCTGATGAACCCCTCGGCCTTGAGCCTCTCGTTGGCGGCAAGATCGCGCTGCGCCAGCTGCAATGCGGACTTGGTCGTGGCGATCAGCTCGTCCTGGGTCGCGATCTCGCGCCGGATCTGCGACAGCTGCTCGCTCAGCCAGCGCGCCTGCTCGGCCTGCTGGTGGGCGCGGGCAGCAAACAGTCCTTGCTCGCGCTCGGCCAGGACCTTCCATTGCAAGCTGTCACCCGCATCGCCGCTCGCTGCGATGCGTTCGTCGAGGACCTCGAGGTCGGGCGCGAAGCGGATGCCGGCCATCTCGGCCTGGAGCCGCTGGGCCTTGAGCGCGCTCGCCGCCCACTGCTCGCGCAGCGACTGCGCACCGGCAGCCACGCGCTCGTCGGCCAGGGTGATGAGGGGTTGGCCCTGGACGACACGATCGCCGTCCTTCACGTGGATGGCCGCGACGATGCCGCCCTCGGCGTGCTGCACGGTCTTGCGATGGCCCGCGGACTGCACGGTGCCCTCGGCGATGACCGCGCCTGCCAACGGCGCCAGGGCAGCCCACGCGCTCAGTGCGAGGATGCCGAGCAAGGTGCCGCACAACCCGGTGCGCAAGGCACGGCGCCTCTCCCGCCGCGCGGACGGCGAAGCCATGTGCGCTGCGCTCATGGCCGGCCGGCTTGCTGCGCCAGCAGGGCCTGGTTGCGCTTGACCATCCATTGCCGCACCTGCTCGCGCGGACCGAACTGCTCGACCATGCCTTGGCCCAGCACCAGCACATGGCTGGCGATCGCGACCAGGTGGGGGCGATGGGTCACGACGACGACGGTGCTGCCTCGCTGCCGCAGGCCGTGCAGACAGCGCTCCAGGGCGGCTTCGCCTTCAGCGTCGAGCTGACTGTCGGGCTCGTCCAGCACGATCAGGCTCGGCTCGCCGGCGCCGGGCGCGGCATGGATCGCGCGGGCCAGCGCGATGCGCTGGCGCTGCCCGCCGGAGAGCGGGTGCGCACCAGGCTGGTCTCCCAGCGGCGTGTCATAACCCCGGGGCAGCGCGGTGATGAGTTCATGCGCGCCGGCGCGCTGCGCCGCCTGGATCACCGCATCGCTCTGTTGGGCCGTGAGGGCCTCGCTCGGCTGCCACAGGCGCGCGATGTTGTGGGCGACGCTGCCGCTGTGCAGCAAAACATCCTGCGGAAGGTAGCCGGTCGCCCGGCCTCGCGCCTGCGGGCCGTACTGATGGAGCGCCGCGCCATCCAGTGCCACCTCGCCGTGGCTCGGCGGCTGCACGCCGGCCAGCACGCGAGCCAGAGTGCTCTTGCCGCTGCCGCTGACGCCGAGCACGGCGAGCAGCGCTCCTGCGGGCAACTGGAAGTCGAGGCCGTGCAGGACCCCGGGTTCGCCCGGTAGGGGCCGGACGCTGAGCTGCGCCACGCGCAATTCGCCTTTACTCGGCGGCAGGAGGGTCTCGGGCAGCATGCGGGTCGCCAGGTCCCGCGAGGCCAGCACCTGCCGAAGCCGAAGCCATGCCTTGCGCGCTTCCAGCTGGTGTTTCCAGCCGCCGATCAAGACCTCGAGGGGCATCAAGGCCTTGCCCAGCAGGATGCTGCCCGCGATCATCACGCCGCCGGTGGCTTGGCCGCCGAGCACCAGCCAGGCGCCGGTGGCGAGCATGGCAAGTTGCAGGAGATGGCGCAGCAGCTTGCCCCAGGTCTTGAGACTGTGGCCGGGAAGCTCGGCGTCCAGCCTGGCGCGGGACGCCTTCCCCATGAGTGCGCTCAAGGCCGCGCCGACCTGGTCCTGCTGGCCATGGGCTTGCATGACTTCGGCGAAGGCAGCGATGTCGCCGGTCATGCGCTGCGCCTGCGTCTGGGCCTGCTCGGCCGAGGCTACCTCGCCGCGCAAGCGCCATTCGGTCAGCCAGGCGAGCCCCAGGAGCATCAGGATGCCCGCGAGGGCCACGGCACCGAGCAGCGGATGGAAGGCCGCGATGACCAGGAGGTAGATGAGACACCACGGCAGGTCGACAAGGGCCAGCAGGGCGGGACCGCCGGCGAATGCGCGCACGGCGGCGATGTCTCTCCAGACCTGCTGGGCCATCGCGCCAACCTGGGAAGCTTGCATCTGCAGCATGAGGGGTACGAGCGCCTGCGCGAGTCGCTCTTCGATCTCCGCCGCGCGTGCTGCATGCCAGCGCACGCGCGAAGTCTCGGCCACGCACCAGGCGGCCAGCGACAAGGCGGCTGCGGCCAGCAGCATGACCAAGGTCTCGCCGCGGCGGCTGGTAAGCACGCGGTCGTAAATCTGCAGGGTGATGAGCGTGGGAATCAGCAGCAGCAGATGGCCCACGCAGCCGGCGACGAATGTGCCGATGATTTCAGGCGATCTCGGCCAGACAGCACCCGGCTTCGAAGGCGCGACGGTGCAATCACGCCGCGCCTCCAGCGCTTGGAGATGCGCCACTGCTCGCAGTGCGGTTGCACCGTCGGCAGCTCCATGTTCTTCTTGCATTCCGCCCCTTGAATCTGCTCAGGCCACATGGCCGCGCGTGATTCTGCGGAAAAAGTCACCGGACAAATCTGATCAATTGTGGCGTTCTGGAACCGAAGCCGCGGGAGGTTGCGCGATTGGAGCCAACGGCGGATATCCCCATCAAGAGGCTTGACGGAAACGCCTGTCCCTGTTGATCAGCGCCGCCATGCATTCCGGCGTCGACGCTCGCACGGCGGAGGCCTCAGCGGAACAGATCGAGGATGCTGCTGCGCTCTTCCGGCGTCGGCGCGTCGCCGACGGGCACGGCGGCGAGCGCTTCGGCCGGCGGCGCGGGGCCGATGTCGACTCCCAGGCTGGCGATGCCCCGGCCGGGCGCGTAGTCGTCGTAGTACCACTCGCCGTCGACCTTCACCAGGCCGCCGGGCACCGGCGTCTCCGCCACCGGCACGCCCTGCAGCGCCGCCTGCATGTAGCCGGTCCAGATCGGCAGGCTCAGGCTGCCGCCGGTCTCGCCGCGCACGCCCAGCTGGCGCGGCGTGTCGTAGCCGATCCAGGCCACGCCCACGCGGGTCGAGGCAAAGCCCGCGAACCAGGTGTCGATCGAGTCGTTGGTGGTGCCGGTCTTGCCGTGCAGGTCCTCGCGCTTCAGCGCCTGCCAGGCCTTGGCGCCGGTGCCGTTGCGCACCACGCTCTGCAGCATCGAGCTCACGACGAAGGCATTGCGCTCGGGGATGGCGCGCGTGGTCTCGTCGCGCACCGCAGGCGGCGTCTCCACCAGCACCTGGCCCCTGTGGTCGGTGATGCGCGTCACCAGCGCAGGGCTCACGCGGTAGCCGCCGTTGGCGAAGACCGCATAGGCCGCCGCCATCTGCATCGGCGTGACCGAGCCCGCGCCCAGCGCCATCGGCAGGTAGGCCGGGTGCTTCGCGCGCTCGAAGCCGAAGCGGCCGATCCAGTCCTGCGCGTAGCGCGGCCCGATCGACTGCAGCACGCGGACGGTGACCATGTTCTTCGACTGCTCCAGCGCGTGGCGCAGGCTCATCGGCCCTTCGAAGCGACCGTCGTAGTTCCGCGGCTCCCAGGGCGGCCCGCCCGTGGTGGCGGCGTCGAAGAAGAGCGGCGCATCGTCGACCAGCGTGGCCGGCGTGAAGCCCTTCTCGAGCGCCGCCGAATAGATGAAAGGCTTGAAGCTCGAGCCCGGCTGGCGCCAGGCCTGCGTCACATGGTTGAACTTGTTCCTGTTGAAGTCGAAGCCGCCCACCAGCGCCCGGATCGCGCCGTCGCGCGGGTCGAGCGACACGAAGGCGCCTTCGACCTCCGGCAGCTGCGTGATCTCCCACGTTCCCTTGGGCGTCTTCGTCACATAGACCACCGCGCCGCGCCGCACGCGCAGGTTCGGCGCCGCCCGCGGCGACAGGCCGGCCTGGGCCAGGCGCAAGCCTTCACCCACGATCCGCAGCTCGTCGCCATTGGCGCGCACGGCCAGCACCTCCTTGGCATCGGCCTGCAGCACCACGGTGGCCAGGACGTCGCCGCTGTCGCCATGCTCGGCCAGCGCCTCGTCGACCGCGCCGTCGAGCCCGGCCGCATCGGCAGGCAGGTCGACGAAGCGCTCGGGCCCGCGCCACGGCTGCCGCCGCTCGTAGTCCAGGATGCCCTTGCGCAGGGCCTGGTACGCCGCCGCCTGCTCGGTCGCCACCAGCGTGGTGCTGACCTTGAAGCCGCGCGTGTAGGTGCTGGGGCCGTACTGCGCGACCATCAGCTGGCGCACGGTCTCGGCCACGTGCTCGGCATGCAGGCGTTTCGGCTCGGACGGGTCGCGCAGGCGCAGCGGCTCCTGCCTGGCTTCGGCCGCCTGGGCCGCGCCGATGGCGCCGGTCTCCACCATGCGGTCCAGCACGTAGAGCTGGCGGGCGCGCGCGCGGCGCGGATTGCTCACCGGGTCGTTGGTGCCCGGCGCCTTGGGCAGCCCGGCGAGCATGGCGGCTTCGGCCAGCGTGATGTCCTTCAAGGGCTTGCCGAAGTAGCGCTCCGACGCTGCCGCGAAGCCGTAGGCGCGATGGCCGAGGAAGATCTGGTTCAGGTAGATCTCGAGGATCTGGTCCTTGCTGAGATGCTGCTCCAGCCGGAAGGCGAGCAGCGCCTCCAGCATCTTGCGCGTCAGCGTTCGCTCGGCGCTCAGGTAGACGTTGCGCGCCACCTGCTGCGTGATGGTGGAGGCACCCTGGTGCACGCCATGCCGCAGGTTGGCCAGCACCGCGCGCAGCAGGCCCTTGGGATCGATGCCCGGGTGTTGGTAGAAGCGGGCGTCTTCCACCGCCACCACCGCGTCCTTCAACGTTTTCGGCATGTCGGCGATGGGCACCAGCTCGCGCCGCTCCCCGCCGAATTCGCCGATCAGCACGCCGTCCGCGGTGTAGACGCGCAGCGGCAGCTTGGGCCGGTAGTCGGACAGCGCCGAGACGTCCGGCAACTGGGGCGAGAGCACCGCGACCGCGATCCCCGCGATGCAGGCCAAGGCCACCGCGCCGCCCGCCATCGCGGCGGCACTCCACATCAGCGCGCGTTTCATGCCGGCCTTCATGGCTGCGCTCCTGCGGCGGGCGCATGGCCCGTCGACAGCGCGTACCAGTCGACCCTGCGCGTGGCCAGCATCAGCGCCGCGAGCATGCCGAAGACCAGCAGCGCGCCCAGCAGCAGCGCATTGCTTTCCGAGGCCAGCAGCCCGTAGAGCGCGCCATAGAGCAGCGCCACATAGGCCGCAAAGGAGAGGCCGCGCCGCCAGCCGCGCAGCACCGCGCTGAAGTAGACCGCCAGCAGCAGCACGCTGGCACCGGCGGCGCAGGCATAAGCCAGCCAGAAGGCCACCTTCTCCGACAGGGCGAGCAGCAGCAAGAAGAAGACCGCGATCGACAAGCCCACCAGCCCGTACTGCACCGGGTGCAGCGGCAGGCGCCGGAACAGCTCGAACATGAAGGCGGCCATCAGCACCAGGCCGATGAAGAGCAGGCCGTACTTGGCGGCGCGGGTGGACATCGCATAGACGTTGAGCGGCTGGGCCAGCGAGACGTCGAAGCTCTGCATCGGCGCGCCCGCACCGGGTGCCCGGCCGTCGCGGCCGCCCCGCAGGCCTTCGCGCACCTGCTCGCGCGCCGTGGTCACCAGCGAGGACACGCGCCAGCGCGCGTCGAAGCCTTGCGCGCTCACGCTGCGCTCGGACGCAAGAAAGCGCCCGCCGAAGCTCGGATGGGCCCAGGGCGAGACCAGATGCGCCGTGGTCTCCTCGGCGATCGGCACCACCGCGAGCCGCTCCTGCCCGACCATGCCGAGCTTCAGGTGAAAGGGCAGCGGCCGGCCCGCCTGCCAGGCCGCGAGTGCGGCGCCGGCCAGCGGTGCGTGGATGCCACCCGCGAGCCCCGCGTCCTCGGCCACGCCCGGCAGGCGCTGCTGGAAGCGCAGCGTTTCGCTCGCCAACTGCAAGGCGGGCGAGCCGTCGAGGCCGCGCAGGTCGCTCAGGTGCAAGGCCACGTAGGGCGGCCTGAGCTCGATCGTGGACTCCTTCTCGCTGTGCGGCAGCGCGGCCGCATCGAAGGCCGCGAAGCCGCCCTCCAGCGCCGCATCGAGCGTGTAGAAGGGAATGCGGAAGATGCCGCGGTAGCGCGCCTGCGGCGCCAGGCTGCCCTCGAGGTGCAGCTTGTCGGGGAAGACGAGGTGCGTCATCTCCTTGCTGCGCGCCTCCTGGCCGACGATGCGGCCCTGCGCATCGCGCTGCGGCTCCATCCAGCGCTCCAGGTAGGGCTGCACGACGAAGGGGCCGGCCAGCGTCTGCGCCCCGGTGTAGGTGGCGGCCAGCTCCGCCGCCGCCTCGCGCTGGCTGTCGCCGCGCTCGCGGGTCAGGCCCTCGATCCGGGCCAGTGGAATGCACAGCAGCACGGTCAGGACCAGCAGGCCCAGGACCTTGATGAGCACGGAATGCCGAAGCCGCGCAAGCATGGGAGTTCTCCTCATCGATGACGATGGGCCGATGCTGGCCGCGCACCCCGAAGCGCATGTGAAGTGCGCGCGGCACGGGACTTCACATGGACTTCACACAGGGCCACGCGCTTCAAGAAGGCTTCCAACTCCCTTCGCCTGCGCTCTCGACATTGGCTCCCGTGCACCGTTGCACGAATCCATCGAGGGAAAAGGACCATCGCCATGGAAGCCATCACCACACGCCCCGGCCGCTGGCTCTGGCTCGCGACCATCGGCCTCGCGAGCGCGGGCTTCGCGCTGCTCGTCGCGCGGCCCCTGCATGCGCAGGAGGCGCAGGGCCCGCGCCTGAAGACCGAAAGCCCGTACTTCTTCGTCAAGAGCGACGACCCGGCGGTCGACGCGCTGCCGCTCAAGTCCACCGAGGTCGACGTCAAGGTCTCGGGCGTGATCGCCGACGTCACCGTCACCCAGACCTACCGCAACGAGGGCACGCGCGCCATCGAGGCGAAGTACGTGTTTCCGGGCTCGACGCGCGCGGCCGTCGGCGGGCTCAACGTGCGACTGGCCGACCGCCTGATCACCGCACAGATCCGCGAGAAGCAGCAGGCCCGCATCGACTACGACGCCGCGAAGAAGGAAGGCAGGACCGCCGCCCTGCTGGAGCAGCACCTGCCCAACGTGTTCCAGATGAACGTCGCCAATATCCTGCCGGGCGACGAGGTGAAGGTGGAGCTGCGCTACACCGAGCTGCTGGTGCCGCAGGCCGGCAACTACCGCTTCGTGTTCCCCACCGTGGTGGGGCCGCGCTACAACAGCCCGCAGTCGGAGAACAGGAATGCCAAGTGGGTGGGGCAGCCGACGCTGCGCGCGGGTACGGCGCCGAACACGAGCTTCAAGATGAAGGTCGCGCTCGACACGCCCCTGGGCATCAAGGAAGTGCGTTCCGCCACCCATGCCATCGACGTCGGCAAGCGCGACGACGACCAGCATGCCGACATCACGCTGGCGCGCACCGGCGAGCCCGCCAACAACCGCGACTTCGTGCTCGACTGGCGCCTGGCCGGCGAGAAGATCGAGTCGGGCCTGATGCTCTACAAGGGCCAGGGGGACAACCCGGAGAACTTCTTCCTCGCCATGGTCGAGCCGCCCAAGTCCGTGGCTGCCAACGCCACCTCGCCGCGCGACTACATCTTCGTGGTCGACATCTCGGGCTCGATGCACGGCTTCCCGCTGGACACGGCCAAGGTGCTGCTGGAGCGGCTGATCGGCGGCCTGCGGCCCAGCGACACCTTCAACGTGCTGCTCTTCTCGGGCAGCAGCAAGATGCTGTCGCCGCAGTCGGTGCCCGCGACCCGCGCCAACATCGAGCAGGCCCTTTCCACCATCAAGAACTACAGCGGCGGCGGCAGCACCGAGCTCATTCCGGCGCTCAAGCGCGTCTATGCGCAGCCCAAGGCCGAGGAGGTGTCGCGCACCGTGGTGGTCGTGACCGACGGCTACGTGACGGTGGAGCGCGAGGCCTTCGAGCTGGTGCGCCGGAACCTGTCCAAGGCCAACGTCTTCGCCTTCGGCATCGGCAGCTCGGTCAACCGGCACCTGATGGAAGGCCTGGCGCGCGCCGGCATGGGCGAGCCCTTCGTCATCACCGACCCGCTGCAGGCGCCCGAGCAGGCGGCGCGTTTCAAGCGCATGGTGGAGTCGCCGGTGCTCACCAACGTGAAAGCCACCTTCGGCGGACTCGATGTCTACGACGTGGAGCCGCAGGCCTTGCCCGACGTGCTGGGTGAGCGCCCGGTGATCGTGTTCGGCAAGTGGCGCGGCGAGCCCAAGGGCCGTGTGGTGATCGAGGGCCAGGGCGCCGAAGGCCCGTACCGCCGTGAGCTCGCGATCGACGCGCGCACGCGCCAGGATGCCGCCGCGCTGCGCAGCCTGTGGGCCCGGCACCGCATCGCCAGCCTCGGCGACCAGGAAGCGCTGGAGGGCGGCGATGCCTTCAAGCAGCGCATCACCGAGCTGGGCCTGCGCTATGGCTTGCTCACGCAGTACACCAGCTTCATCGCGGTCGACAAGGTGGTGCGCAATCCCGCGCCGCAGGCCAGCACCTCGGTGGACCAGCCGCAGCCCTTGCCCAAGGGCGTGAGCGAGCTGGCGCTGGGGCAGGGGCAGACGCTGGGCGCCGAAGTGCCGAGCACCCCGGAGCCCGAGACCTGGGGCGCCATCGCGGTGCTGCTGTCGATGCTGGCCATGCTGCGCCGCCGCGCACGCCGCCACGATCCGCGCCGCTTCACCGCATGACGAGGACGCACGCATGACCCTCGATCAACTCGCCCGCCATCACCCCCGTGTGTTCGACTGGGGCATCCGCCTCGACCGCGCGCCCGCCGCCGCCTGGCTGGCGCTGCAGGCCGCCGCGCTGGCGCCGACCTGGCTCTGGATGGCGCGCCGGCTGCAGGATGGCGCCGACGATCCGCTCGGCCTGCTGGCCCTTTGCGCACTCGCTCTCTTGGCATGGTCGAAGCGCCGGTCGCTGCGCGCCGCACCGCGCCTCGGCTGGCTGGCCCTCGCGGCCGCCGGCACGCTGGCGGCCACCTTGCTGCGCACCGGCATGGGCCCCGTGCCGCCGCTGCCGCCGCTCGCGGCCGGCCTGGTTGCCGTGCTCGCGCTGGCCGCCGGCCTGCTGGCTTTCCTGCCGCGCCAGGTGGCCAGGCTTCCCGTGCTGGGCCTCGCGGTGCTGGCGCTGCCGCTGTTGTCCTCGCTGCAGTTCTATGCCGGCTACCCGCTGCGCGTGATCACGGCCGAGGCCAGCCGGTGGCTGCTGGCGCCGGGCTTCTCGGTGCTGCGCGAGGGCAGCAGCCTGCTGGTCGATGGCCGGCTGGTCATCGTCGACGCGCCCTGCTCCGGCGTGCAGATGGCCTGGCTCGGCTACTTCACGGCCTGTGCGGTCGCGCTCCGGGCGCGGCACGGCGACCGGCGCTTCCTGGCCCGGCTGCCGGCCGTGGGCCTGCTGGTGCTGGCCGGCAACATTCTGCGCAACAGCGTGCTGGTGGGCTTCGAGGGCGCGGGCCTTGCGCTCGCACCCTGGCTGCACGAGGCGGTGGGCCTGGCCGTGCTGGCGCTGGTCTGCGGCGCGGTCGCGCGGCTGATGGCGCCGGCGCCCCGGACGCCTTTCGCCCCCACCGCCATTCCCGGCCTGATCACCACCCCCGGAGCCCGCCGTGTCGATACCGCTCTTTCTTGAACGCTGCTTCGGCAACCGCTTCCTCAACCGCATCGCGCAAAAGGCCGGCTTCGCCGGGGTGATGGCGCTGTGCCTGCTGTGGTCGGCCGCCTCGGCACTGCGCCCGTCGCCGCCGGCGGCCCCGGTCGCGAGCTTCCACGAATGGCCCAGCCACTGGGATGGCGCGCCGCTGCGGCCGATGGCGCTGGGCGCGGTCGAGCAGCGCTTTGCCGAACGCTTTCCCGGCGCCGTCGCGCGCCTGACCGACGGCCGCCAGACCCTGGTCCTGCGCCAGGTGAACGCACCGACCCGCATGCTTCACCCGGCTGCCGACTGCTACCGGGCGCTGGGTTTTCGCATCGGCGACACGCGGCTGGAACGCGATCCGCAGGATCGACTGTGGCGTTGTTTCGTCACCGACGGCCCCGGTGGGCAAAAGTTGCGCGTCTGCGAGCGCATCGTCGATGCCGAGGGAACGGCTTTCACCGACACTTCAGCCTGGTATTGGGCGGCAATCGGTGGCCGGTCCAAGGGGCCGTGGCAGGCTGTCACCCTGGCAAGGCCGATCGCGTTCGAGTGATTGAGAGATTTTTTTGAAGAAAGCGCTGCTCTTCCTGCTTTTTGGCCTGCTGGCCCTGGTGCTGACCGCCGCGGTCGCGGTCTACCTGATCGTGAAGCTGGCGCTGGCGCCCAGTCCCGGCGAGTGGCCGACCCGCGTCAGGGCGGGGCCCTTCACGCTCGATGTCGGCGTCCCCACCGCCATCCGGCTCGCCACCTCCTCCTGGTTCGCACCCTGGCTGGCCGGCCGCAGCTTCCCGACCGAGCATGGCCCGGTGCACGTCGGCTGGAACGCGGCCACCAACACCCTCGAGCTGGACTGCGCGCCCTGCAGTGCCTTCGTGCCCGCGCTGGGCACCACGCCGATCCGGCTCGACAACCTGCGCTTCACCGCGCGCCGCGATGCCGGCTCGCTCAACGGCGTGCTCGAGGCCACGCCGGCCGCGACCACCGTCTCCAGCGTGGCGGGCGACAACGTGCTGCGCGCACGCTGGGACGGCCGGCTCACGCAGAAGACCCTGCAGATCCACATCGATGCGCCCGACGCGCCGATCGCCCGCTGGTACAGCGTGCTGGCGCCCTCCCTGCCCGAGCTGCAGCGGGCGAAGATCAGCGGCACGCTGGCCCTGCGCGCTCAGCTCGACCTGCCGGCGTACCATCTCGCGTTGATCCCGCGCATCGAGCAGTTCCGCGTCGAAGGCCTGGGCACCGAGGCCCTGCTCGACGCCCGCACCAGCTGCGGCCCGCCGAGCCGGCTGGCGCCCGACAGCTGGCTGGCCCGTGCGGTGATCGCGGCCGAAGACCAGCGCTTCTTCAGCCACCCCGGCTACGACCTGGCCGAGCTCACGGCCGCGCTCGACGCCAACCAGAAGGCCGGCCAGGTCGCGCGCGGCGGCAGCACCCTGAGCCAGCAGCTGGCCCGGCTGGTCGTGACCGGCAGCGAACGCAGCGCCGAGCGCAAGCTGCGCGAGCTGCTTTACGCGGTGGAGATGGAGGAAACGCTGGGCAAGCCCCGCATCCTGCAGCTCTACCTCGACAACGCGCCCTGGGGCGAGGGCCTGTGCGGCGCCGAGGCCGCGGCCCGCCGCTACTTCAAGCGCAGCGCCCGCAACCTGGACCCGGCCCAGGCCGTCTGGCTGGCCGCGATGCTGAACAACCCGGGCGCGGCACTCGAGAAGTGGCAGCGCGACGGGCGCATCGACGGGGAGCGCGCCAAGTGGGTGGCCGAGGGCCTGCGCGGCCTCACCCGCGGGCAGCGCGAGTCGCTGCTCAAAAACCTCGCCACCTCGCGCTTCGCACCGCCGCCCTGAAGCGGGCACTGCCCGCACCAATTCGGCGCGACCGGGGCTGCCGCCAGGTGGGCAGTCGCTGGCATTCATCTTGCGATGACGCTGTCGATGGATGCTGTTACCGCCCTTCCGCCCGCGGCTGTCGAACTCGTGGCGCTCAGCAAGCGCTACGCCGCCGGCGCGCCGCCCGCGGTCGACCAGATCGACCTGCGCATCGCGAGCGGCTCCTACTGCTGCCTGCTCGGGCCTTCGGGCTGCGGCAAGAGCACCACGCTGCGCATGGTGGCGGGGCATGAAACGGCCTCGGGCGGCGACATCCTGCTGGACAACCGCAACATCACCCACCTGCCGGCCGCGGCCCGCGGCACGGCCATGATGTTCCAGAGCTTCGCCCTCTTCCCGCACCTCTCCGCGCTCGACAACGTGGCCTTCAGCCTCAAGATGAAGGGCGTCTCGAAGGTCGAGCGGCACCGGCGCGCGGGCCAGCTGCTGGAGCGCGTCGCCATGGGGCACCTGGCGCAGCGCAAGCCGGGCGAGCTGTCGGGCGGGCAACAGCAGCGCGTGGCGCTGGCGCGCGCGCTCATCACGCAACCGCGCGTGCTGCTGCTCGACGAGCCGCTGTCCGCGCTCGACCCCTTCCTGCGCATCCAGATGCGCGCCGAGCTGCGGCGCTGGCAGAAGGAGCTGGGCCTGACCTTCATCCACGTGACGCACTCGCAGGAGGAAGCGATGGCGCTGGCCGACACCATGGTGGTGATGAACCACGGCCTGATCGAGCAGGTGGGCACGCCGCACCAGGTCTACGACCATCCGGCCAGCGAGTTCGTCGCCCGCTTCATGGGCGGGCACAACGTGCTGGAAACGCCCGCCGGGCTGATCGCGGTGCGCAACGACCACATGCAGATCGCGCCGGCCGCCGGCGCCCAGCCCGGGCTCGCGGCCCGGATCACCGATGTCGAATACCAGGGCACCTACGTGCTGATCGGCTTGCAGCTCGAAGGCGCCGCGCCCGAGCGCAGCGGCGTCTCGGTGCTGCTGCCGGAGAAGGCTTACGCGATGCATCCCCATGCCGTCGGCCAGGACGTGCGCCTCTCGTGGTCGCCGGCCGACGCGCGTCCCTTGGGGCCGGGCGCCGTCCGACCCGAGGGCGAGCCGCCCTCAGGGCCGGTGTCGCGCCCCGCGCCCCTGTCGGCGCTGGCGTCGATGGCGGCCTGACCCCCCACAACCCGATTCATCACAGCGCCCTCAGGAGCCCAACCATGTCCGCACCCATCGACTCCACCACCCCCCAAGGCGTGCAGCGCCGCACCCTGCTGCAAGGCACCGCGGGCATCCTCGCCGCCGGCGTGTTCCCCGCCATCCATGCGCAGGAGAAGATCGTGCTGCGCTATCTCGGCACCGCGGTCAACCAGGACAAGGCGATCGCCGAGAAGTTCAAGGCCGACACCGGCATCGAGATCCAGTACGTGGCCGTCACCACCGACGACGTCACCAAGCGCGCCGTGACCGCGCCCAACAGCTTCGACCTGATCGACACCGAGTACTTCTCGCTGAAGAAAATCGTTCCCACGGGCAACCTCAAGGGCATCGACACAAAGAAGATCAAGAACGCCGACAAGATCACGTCTCTCTTCACCAAGGGCGAGGTGGCCGGCAAGAAGGTGGGCGACCAGGGCACGGCGCCGAAGAAGGTGATCTTCCTGGAGGGCGAGAAGAGCAAGGTGTTCGCCAAGTCGCCGACCCAGTTCATGTCGCTGATCCCGACGGTCTACAACGCCGATACGCTGGGCATCCGGCCCGACCTCATCAAGCGGCCCATCGACACCTGGGCCGAACTGCTCAATCCCGAGTTCAAGGGCAAGGCCGCGATTCTCAACATTCCGTCCATCGGCATCATGGACGCGGCGATGGTGGTGGAGGCCAAGGGCATCCACAAGTACGCCGACAAGGGCAACATGAGCAAGGCCGAGATCGACCTCACGATCAAGACCCTGATCGAGGCCAAGAAGGCCGGCCAGTTCCGCGCGCTGTGGAAGGACTTCAACGAGTCGGTCAACCTGATGGCCTCCGGCGAGGTGGTGATCCAGTCGATGTGGTCGCCGGCCGTGACAGCCGTGCGCACCAAGGGCATCTCGTGCAACTTCCAGCCGCTGAAGGAGGGCTACCGCGCCTGGGCCGCGGGCTTCGGGCTGCCGGCGACGCTCTCGGGCAGGAAGCTCGACGGCGCCTACGAGTTCATCAACTGGTTCCTCGACGGCTGGGCCGGCGCGTACCTCAATCGGCAGGGCTACTACAGCGCCGTGCTGGAGACCGCCAAGGCGAAGATGGAGGCCTACGAGTGGGCCTACTGGATGGAGGGCAAGGCCGCGACGCAGGACATCAAGAGCCCGAACGGCGAGCTGCTGGCCAAGACCGGCGCGGTGCGGGACGGCGGGAGCTACGAGCAGCGCATGGGCGGCATCGCCTGCTGGAACGCGGTGATGGACGAGAACGAGTACATGGTGCGCAAGTGGAACGAGTTCGTAGCGGCGTAACTGCGTTGCTCCCTCCCCCGGAAGGGGAGGGAACAAGAAATGAACACATCGGCAACTGCAAGCATCAAGCCCTGGTGGCAAGCCGCGCCATTCGCGCTGGTCTTCCTGCTCTTCTTCCTGATCCCGCTGGCGCTGATCGCGATGGTCAGCCTCTGGAACTTCAACGAGTACGAGCTGCTCCCGGCGCTCACGCTGCGCAACTACGCGAGCATCTTCGAAGGCTGCTCGCATCTCACCGACAGCGGCGACTTCTGCGTCACGCTCTCCACCTACCTGAGCACGCTCAAGTTCTGTCTGCTGGTCTGGGCCATCACCCTGCTGATCGGCTTCTCGGTGGCCCACTTCCTGGCCTTCCACGTGCGCTCGCCCGGCATGCAGACCCTGCTGTTCGTGCTGTGCACCGTGCCCTTCTGGACCTCGAACGTGATCCGCATGATCTCGTGGGTGCCGCTGCTCGGCCGTAACGGGCTCGTCAACCAGGGCCTGGTGGCGCTGGGCCTTGTCGATTCGCCCGTCGAATGGCTGCTGTTCTCGGACTTCTCGGTGGTGCTGGCCTTCGTGCACCTCTACACGATGTTCATGATCGTGCCGATCTTCAACTCGATGATGCGCATCGACCGCTCGCTGCTCGAAGCCGCCGGCGACGCCGGCGCCACCGGCTGGCAGACGCTGTGGAACGTGATCGTGCCGCTCTCGCGCACCGGCATCCTCATCGGCTCGATCTTCGTCATCACCATCGTGATGGGCGACTTCGTCACCATCGGCGTCATGGGCGGCCAGCAGATCGCCTCGGTCGGCAAGATCATCCAGGTCCAGACCTCCTACCTGCAGTTCCCGCTGGCAGCGGCCAACGCGATGATCCTGCTGGCGGTGGTGCTGATGATCATCTGGGGGCTGACGCGGCTCGTCGACATCCGAAAGGAGCTCTGAGGTGGGCACGCGGTTCGGCGTCCAGCGCAGCCGCGGCTTCTGGCCGCTGGCGATGGTGTTCGCGCTCTTCGTGCTCTTTCTCTACGGGCCGATGATCACCATCTTCGTGCTGAGCTTCCAGGGGCCGGAGGGCGGCCTGACCTTTCCGTTGCGCGGCGTCTCGCTGCACTGGTTCCGCAAGCTCGCCGAAGGTCTGGGCACGGTGGACATCGGCGCCGCCTTCCGGCGCTCGCTGATGCTGGGCACGGTGGTCATGCTCTTCACCGTCGCGCTCTCGGTGCTGGCGGGCCTGGCCTTCCGCAAGAAGCTCGCGGGCGGCAACGCGCTCTTCTTCGTCACGGTGGCGAGCCTGATCATGCCGTCCATCATCGTGTCGCTGGGCATCGGCCTGCAGTTCCGGCTGATCGACAGCGGCATCAAGGGCGCGCTGGCGGCACTGGATGCCAACGGCACGCTCGAAACCTACGGCACCGCGCTGGGGCTGCTGAGCTCCGCTCTGGGAGCCCATCTCACATGGACGCTGCCCTTCGGCCTGCTCATCATGTTCGCCGTATTCAACCGCTTCAACCCGGCCTACGAGGAGGCCGCGCGCGACCTCGGCGCCACGCCCTGGCAGAGCTTCCGTCATGTGGTGCTGCCGCTGATCGGGCCCTCGATCGTCGGCATCGGCATGTTCGGCTTCACGCTCAGCTGGGACGAGATCGCGCGCACCTCGCAGGCCATCGGCGACGTCAACACCCTGCCGCTGGAACTGCAGGGCCTGACCTCGACCGTGACGACGCCCGCCATCTACGCGCTGGGCACGGTCACCACCATCGTTTCGTTCGCGGTGATGGCGCTCGCACTCGGCAGCGCGGTCTGGCTGCGGCGGCGCGCCACGCGGCAACGACGTTGATGACGTGGGCTGTCTGCTGATCATCAATCCCAACACCTCGACGGCGGTGAGTGCGCTGCTGCAGCGCCATGTGCAGGGCGAAGTGAGTCCGGCCCTGAAGGTGCACACCGTCACCGCCCGCTTCGGCGCCCCCTACATCGCCAGCGAGGCCAGCTACGCAGTGGCCCAGCACGCGGTGCTCGATGCGTGGGCCGCGGCCGTGGCGCGCGGCGAGCGTGCCGGCGCGGTGCTGATCGGCTGCTTCGGCGACCCGGGCCTGTTCGCCCTGCGCGAGGCCAGCGGCGTGCCGGTGGGCGGCCTCGCGCAAGCCGCCTTCGCCGCCGCGGCACGGCACGGGCGCTTCGCGGTGGTGACGGGCGGCGAGCGCTGGCGGCCGATGCTCGAACGCCTGGCCCTGGCGCTCGGCCACGCATCCGCGCTGGCCGGCATCCACACGGTGGCGCCAAGCGGCGCCGAGCTGGCAGCCGACCCGGCCGGCGCGCAGGCACTGCTGACCGAGGCCTGCCTGGAGGCTGTCGCCCGCTACGAGGCGCAGGCGGTGATCCTGGGCGGCGCCGGACTGGCGGGCCTGGCCGCCGCCATCGCGCCCCGGCTTCCCGTGCCGCTGATCGACAGCGTGAGCGCCGGCGCGCGCTGGGCCATCGAGGCCGGGCGCACAGCGGCCGCTCCCCGCACCGCCGGCATCGACGCAGGCTGGCAAGGCGTGTCCTGGGAGCTCGAGGCGCTGGCCGCGCGGCATCCCCACCCCTAGCGAGGACATCGGTCCGTGCCACCATTGCCTCGCATGAGCACGCCGAACGCAACCCGACCCCCTCACCATGTCGAGCCCGTGACGCTGGCCCGGCCGCGCGGCATCGACCAGATCGTCGCCGGCGTCTCCACCAGCGACGGCGACGGCGTCAAGCTCACGCGCGTGCTGCACCAGCCGCTGCAGCAGCGGCTCGACCCGTACCTGATGCTCGATGCCTTCGGCAGCGACAACCCCGCCGACTACATCGGCGGCTTTCCCAGCCACCCGCACCGCGGCTTCGAGACCGTCACCTACATGATCGCGGGCCGCATGCGCCATCGCGACAGCGCCGGCCACGAGGGCCTGCTGGCCAGCGGCGGCGTGCAGTGGATGACGGCCGGCCGCGGCCTGGTGCACAGCGAGCTGCCCGAGCAGGAGGAAGGGCTGATGGAAGGCTTTCAGCTCTGGCTCAACCTGCCGGCCAAGGACAAGATGCGCGAGCCCTGGTATCGCGACATCCGCAGCGAAGAGATCCCCGAGCTCGTCACGCCGGCCGGCGTGCATGTGCGCGTGATCGCGGGCGAGAGCCACGGCATGGCCGGCGCGGTGCAGCGCGAGCACACGGAGCCGCTCTACCTCGATCTCACGCTGCCGCCGGGCACCGAGTTCGCCCAGGCCCTGGCGCCGGACCGCAATGCCCTGCTCTACGTGTTCCGCGAATCGCTCTACATCGGCAGCAGCGAGATTCCGACCAAGCGCATGGCCATCCTGGCCAACGATCCGGACAGCGACGGGGTGCTGCTGCGCGCCCCGGCCTCCAACCACAGCCCGGCGCGGGCGCTGCTGATCGCGGGCAAGCCCTTGCGCGAGCCGATCGCGCAGTACGGTCCCTTCGTCATGAACACGCGCGAGCAAGTGACGCAGGCCGTGAACGACTTCCAGAACGGCAAGCTCGCCTGAGCGGGACGGCGCCGAGGCGGGCTGTAGTCGCCCGCCTACCGCAGCTCGCGCCTGTCTCGGCGGTGTGCGAGCGCCGCGTGCTGCATAGATTGATGGGATGACCGAAGTCCGCAAAGGCCAGGCGCCACCACCCATCGAACGCACCGAGTTTCACGAACGCTTCATGCAGAGCTACCGCGACCCGGCCTATCGCGCCGAGTCGGAGGCCCTGGCGCGCATCGAGGTCATCGCCTGGGAGGCCTACCGGGAAAGCCGCAAGGCGCCGGTGACGCGCAAGGCAGGCCCGGGGTACGCCGACCCCGAGTACGAGCTCTCCGTCGACTGGCTGGAAGCGAAGGCGCGCATCGAGCGTGCGCAGGCCGCGTGGTCGAAGCCCGAGACGAAGTCGCGCGTGCTGTTGATCAACGGCTCTCCGCGCAACGACGGCACCTGCCCGGGAGAGATGTCGAAGAGCTTCCGCCTGATGCAACTGGCGCGCGAGGTGCTCGAGGCGCAGCAGATGGACATCGACGTGCTGGACCTCAGCGTGCTCACTTCCGACTACGGCCGCCACATCCATCCCTGCAAGAGCTGCGTCTCGACGGCGATGCCGCTGTGCCACTGGCCCTGCAGCTGCTACCCCAACCATGCGCTGCGGCAGACCGGCGACTGGATGAACGAGATCTACGAACGCTGGGTCGCGGCCCACGGGGTGATCATCTTCACGCCCACCCACTGGTATCAGTCCACCAGCCCGCTCAAGCTGATGGCCGACCGCCTGGTCTGCGCCGACGGCGGCAATCCCGACCCCACCTCCACCCACGGCAAGAAGGCCGACGAAGCCAAGGCGATCGAACTCAAGGGCTGGGCTTATCCCAAGCATCTGGCGGGGCGGGCCTATGGCCTGGTGGTGCATGGCGACGTGGCCGGGGTGGAGAGCCTGCGGCGCAACCTCAGCGACTGGCTGGACTGGATGGGCCTGCTCGATGCCGGCTCGCAGGCGCGGCTGGACCGCTACCTCGGCTACTACGCCCCCTATGCGACCAGCCACGATGCGCTCGACCAGGACACCGGCCTGCAGGAAGAGGTGCGCAACGTCGCCCGCGCGGTCGTCCGCGCGGTGGGCGCGCTGCGCGCCGGCCGGCTCGAGCCGCCGGACGCCGGCCTGGAGCCCCCGCGGCCCAAGTAGCTGCCGGCGCCGAAACGGCCTGACATTTTTCTTTACGCCCGCCTCACGCATGCGCGACGGCGGCGACACAGAGCGCCTTCACACTTGCCTCACCTGCCGCCGTGTCGGCAGGCTTCTTCGAAAGGAAGCACCCTCATGATCTCGTCTCGTCAGAAAAAGCTCATGGCCGGCCTGATTGCCTCGGCCGCCTTCGCCTGCAGCACCGGCTTCGCCCAGGGCTCCCCGTCCTCGACGCCCGCCCCCGCTCCCGCTGCGCAGGCCGCCCCGGCCGATGCCAAGGCCGCGCGCCCGCACATGGACCGCGCCCAGCGCATGGAGCACATGCAGGCCAAGCGCGCGCAACGCCTGGCCGAGCTCAAGCAGAAGCTCAAGCTCGACGCCAGCCAGGAAGGCGCATGGAACAACTTCACCACCGCGCAGCAGCGGCCGTCCCGCCCGGCCGGCCAGGCCCGCATGGACCGCGCCGAGTTCGCCAAGCTGACGACGCCGCAGCGCCTGGAGCACATGCAGGCCCGCCAGGCCGAGCGCAGCGCCCGCTTCGCCCAGCGCGTGGAGGCCACGCGCAGCTTCTATGCGACGCTCTCGCCGGCGCAGCAGAAGACCTTCGATGCGGAAACCGTGCACTTCGGCCATCGTGGCGGCCACCACCACCATCCGCACCACGGCCAGCGCGAACCCGCCAAGAGCTGAGGGCCGCAGAAGCCCATGAAAAAGCCCGCAGCGATGGCTGCGGGCTTTTTGCCGTCAAGGCCGCTTACTGCGGCGTGCCTGTCTTGTCGGTCGGGTTGGTCGGAACTTCAGGCCGCTCGCCACGCTCGCCGAAGCGCGGCCTCACCTTGCGCGCATCCGCGCTCACCTCGCCACGCGACATCTCGCCGGTGGGCCTCGGCATGGCATTGGGCTGTCCGTTCACGGTGGTGGTGGCCTCACCCTTGGGTACCGGGTTGTTGATGTTGTTGCGGTTGTGGGCCCGCGCCTCCGCTCTCACGGCCTCGCGCGAGGCCGGGTCCGTGCCGTCGGGCCGCTGGGTGGCGTTCGCCACGCCACCCGGCACGCTCTTGGTGCTCGCCTGCCCGCCCTTGGCCGGGTCGGGCTGTGCCGGGACGCTGGTGGTCTGGCCGAAACTGGCGCCCGCCAGGCCCATCAGGCCGGTGAGCACCGCACTTGCAATCAAGGCTCTCTTCATGGTGATGTCCCCTTCAAGGTTCAAACAGAAACGTGAGCCCCTTGCTCGAGCTCCGAGTCCACCGTAGGAAGCCCCCGGCGCACCGGATGTGGGGATCGGGCAGGCCCGCCTGTAGGAACCGGCCGCTGCCTTCCGCAGGCGAGTGAAGAAGGTGGCAAGCTCCTACAGCGGTGCCGGGCACACCGCCTTACAACTGCCTCTGTGAAGCCCTCCACCCCCGCTGCAGGTACGGTTGCCTCGCCCACCTCGCTCAAGGTCATGACGGTGAACACCCACAAGGGCTTCACCGCGCTCAATCGCAAGTTCATCCTGCCGGAGCTGCGTGAGGCGGTCCGCACGGTCGGCGCCGACGTGGTGTTCCTGCAGGAGGTGCTGGGCACGCACTCGCGCCATTCGCGCAGGATCGACAACTGGCCGGAGGCGCCCCACTACGAGTTCCTGGCCGACACCATGTGGCCGCAGTTCGCCTATGGCCGCAACGCGGTCTATCCGCGGGGCCACCACGGCAATGCGGTGCTGTCGAAGTTCCCGATCGTCCACTTCAAGAACCACGACGTGTCGATCGTCGGTCCGGAAAAGCGCGGGCTGCTGCACTGCGTGCTGCGCTTGCCCGGCCGCACCGTCGATGTACACGCGATCTGCGCGCACCTCGGCCTGGCCGAGAACCACCGGCTGCAGCAGCTCGAACTCTTGTGCCACATCGTGCGCGACGAAGTGCCGGCCGATGCGCCGCTGATCGTGGCCGGCGACTTCAACGACTGGCGCGGCCGCGCGCACGAGATCCTCGAGCAGGGCGCCGCACTGCGCGAAGTGTTCGTGCATGCCAACGGCAGCGCCGCAAAGACCTTCCCCTCGCGCTTCCCGCTGCTGTCGCTCGACCGCATCTACGTGCGCAACGCGGGCGTGCACGCGCCGGTCGTGCTGCCGCGCAAGCCGTGGTCGCACCTGTCGGACCATGCGCCTCTGGTGGCGGAGATCGAGCTCTGACGAGGAAAGCCATGGCCCAGCGCTGGACAGCCGGCAACCGCGTGGAACTGCTCGAGAACGGCGAGCAGTTCTTTCCGCGCGTCTTCGAGGCCATCCGCACGGCCGAGCGCGAGGTGATCATCGAGACCTTCATCCTGTTCGAGGACAAGGTCGGCCTCGCGCTTCACGAGGCCATGTGCGCGGCGGCGAAGCGTGGCGTGAAGGTGGACCTGATGATCGACGGCTTCGGCTCGCCCAACCTGTCCGACACGTTCGTCGAAAGCCTGAGCGCGGCCGGCGTGCGCGTGCGCGTGTTCGACCCGGGCCGCCGGTTCCTCGGCCAGCGGCTCAACCTCTTTCGCCGCATGCACCGCAAGATCACGGTGGTCGACGGCCGGATCGCGTTCGTGGGCGGCATCAATTTTTCGGCCGACCACCTGATGGACTTCGGCCCCAAGGCCAAGCAGGACTATGCGGTCGAGCTCGAAGGCCCGATCGTGTCGGAAATCCACCGCTTCGTGCTGCACGCGATCGCCGTGGGCAACAAGGGCGCCGGCTGGTTCCGGCGCCGCCTCGCGGCGGCACCGCCGCCGGCCAACGCGGCGGCCGGCGAAGCCGAAGCGCAGTTCGTCACGCGCGACAACCGGCGCCACACCAACGACATCGAGCGCCACTACCTCGCCGCCATCCGCAGCGCGCGCCAGCGCATCGTGATCGCCAACGCCTACTTCTTCCCGGGCTACCGGCTCATCAAGGCGCTGCGGCGCGCGGCGCGGCGCGGCGTGGACGTGAACCTGATCCTGCAGGGCGAGCCGGACATGCCGATCGTCAAGGTCGGCGCCAGCATGCTCTACCACCACCTGTTGCATGCCGGCGTGCACATCCACGAGTATTGCCAGCGCCCGTTGCACGGCAAGGTGGCGCTGGTGGACGATCGCTGGAGCACGGTCGGCTCCAGCAACCTCGACCCGCTGAGCCTGTCGCTCAATCTCGAGGCCAACGTGATCGTGCGCGATGCCGCCTTCGCCGCGCATCTCGGCGAGCGGCTGGAATATCTGATGCGGGATCACTGCAAGACGATCGACGTGGCCGAGCTCAGCGAGTGGAGTGCCTGGCGGCTGGTGCGCAGCTTTTTCGTCTTCCACCTGCTGCGCTGGTATCCCTCCTGGGTCGGCTGGCTGCCGCGCCATGCGCCGCGACTTCAGCCGCTGGCCGGACAGGGCCCGCACGGCGGGGCGACCCGAACGGACCACGCATGAGCGGCGATGCGCGCCCCGCCTTGCGCAACGGCGTGCCGGTGCACGGCATGGCGCGCCACGCGTGGTGGCCCTGGCTCAAGCGCATCGCGACCTGGAGCTTCTTCGGCCTCGTGGCCTGGCTGCTGGTGCGCCAGGCACGCACGATCGACTGGGGCCGGGTGCTGCAGGCCGTGTTCGAGATCCCGCTGCCGGCCTTGCTGGCCGCCGTGCTCCTGGCCGCCTGCAGCTTCGGGATCTACAGCACCTACGACCTGCTCGGCCGCCACATGACGGGCCACCGGCTGGGCACCGGCACCGTCATGGGCGTGACCTTCATCAGCTATGCCTTCAATCTCAACCTCGGTTCCTTGATCGGCGGCGTCGCCTTCCGATACCGGCTCTATTCGCGCCACGGCCTGGACAACCTGACGATCACGCGCGTGCTCGGCTTCAGCATGCTGACCAATTGGCTCGGCTACCTGGTGGTGGCCGGCCTCGCCTTCTTCTTCTGGCCGAATGCACTGCCGCCCGAGTGGAAGATCGAGGAGGACGGGCTGCGCATCCTCGGCGGCACGCTGATCGTGCTGGCGCTCGCCTACCTCATCCTTTGCGCGGTGGCGCGAGAGCACACCTGGGAATTGCGCGGGCACGAACTGCAGACCCCGGCCCTCGGCATGGCGCTGCTGCAGCTCTTGATGTCCTGCACCAACTGGGCGCTGATCGGCGGCGTGATCTGGCTCCTGCTGCAGCAGCAGCTGCCCTATCCGCAGGTGCTCGCCGTGCTTCTGGTGGCCGCGGTGGCGGGCGTGATCACCCATGTGCCGGCCGGCCTGGGCGTGCTGGAGGCGGTCTTCGTCGCGCTGCTGTCGCACCAGATCGCAACGGATCGCCTGCTGGGCGCACTGCTGGCCTATCGGGCGATCTATTACCTGCTGCCCTTGTGCATCGCCTCCGCCGCTTATTTCTTCACCGAGGTGCGGGTGCGGCACCGCCGGCGGCGCGCACGACAGCGCAGACCCTGACGCCGGTGGGGCCAGCTCGCCATGCCCGATATCCCTTCACCACCCGAACTGCCCGAGGACCGCGAACGCGCCCTGGAAGTGTTGCACCAGGCCACGGACCGTTGCCGCGAATGCCCGATCGGCGAGCACGCCACGCAATCGGTGTTCGGCGAAGGGCCCGTCGGCGCCACGGTGATGATGGTCGGCGAGCAGCCGGGCGACCAGGAGGACCTGCAGGGCCGTCCCTTCGTGGGCCCGGCCGGCCGGCTGTTGGACAAGGCCGTGGAGGACCTGGGCTGGTCGCGCGATCGGCTCTATGTGACCAATGCGGTCAAGCACTTCAAGTTCGAGCTGCGCGGCAAGCGGCGCATGCACAAGACGCCGGCGCAGCGTGAGGTCGCCGCCTGCCTGCACTGGCTCGAAAGCGAGATCGCCCAGGTGCGCCCCCGGGCCTTGATCGCGCTCGGCGCCACCGCCTCGCGCGCCCTGCTCGGGCGGCCGGTCGCCGTCATGCGCGAGCGGGGCCATTGGCACACCGACGCGCGCGGCCTGCCGGTGCTGGTCACCCTGCATCCGTCGGCGCTGCTCAGAGGCGATCCGGAGCAGCGCGAATCGGCCTATGAACAGTGGTTGAAAGACCTCGCCGTCGCCAACGAATACCTGGTGCCGCGCAAGCGCTCCCGTCAGAAGCGATAGAGGTAGCGGACCTTGTAGAAATTCTCGCCGGGGTTCGGCCTGCGGATGCCGGCGTTCGAGAAATGCTGGACCCGCAGCGAGAGCTCGTGCTCCCCGCGCGCACCGAAGTTGCGGCCGATGCCCAACTGCTCGGTGAACTGGAAGCGGGTGCTGAAGCTGCGGTCGGGCGTCTCGTAGCGGTCGTTCATCGAGGTGACGCCGAGGCCCGCCTCGAAGAACCAGGGCGAGGCGCCCTCGTCGAAGCGAAAGCGCCAGCCCGCGATGGCGCCGAGCTGCGAGAAGTTGTGATGGCCGTCCCGAGCGACGGTCGGCGCACGCCACTGGCTCAGGAACAGGTCCGCATAGGACGTGACCCGGGTGCCCCACACGAGATCCTGCGTCCCCCAGGGCAGGACCGCACCGATCGTGAGCGAGCGGGTGCTGGTGTCGTTGTGCGGCGCCCGGCCGGCTTCGACGTAGAAGGCGGGCTTGCCATCCTCGAAGGCGGAGGCGGCGAGTGAGAGCGACAAAAGTCCCGCACAGAGCAGAACCTTGACGCAGGACGATTTCTTGTTGGTCATTCGAACAGAACCTGCGACGGACAAAAAAAGGCTGACTACCATCGCCGCCTTACAAGAGACGGACAAGGGCATGTCGCCGCGACAGGGAAGTGGAAATCTTCTCTCAAATTTAGCAGCGTTGCCGCAACCTCCTTCGATGAGCCTATAGTGCATCTCAGCTCTTTCGTATGACGTTCATGTCCGCAGTCCTCTCCTCCCCGCGCTTCTTCAACCCGTTCATGCTGTGGATCGACGTGGCCCTCAAGACGCAGGAGATGCTGCTGCACTCCAGCTCCGTGATCCAGCTGCGCACCGGGCTCATGGCCAAGGCGGGCCTGGTGCCGAGCGATGCGGACCTTGCCGAGATGCAACTCATGGGCCACGAGAAGCTGGCGGCGGTGGCGGAGTCAAGCTCCGCCATCGCCAACCAGCTGCACAGCACCCAGTTCGCCCTGGCCAATCGCGCCATGCGGCAGTGGCTGGGCGGCGCCGTGGCGCTGGTCTCGCTTGCCACCAGCACCACGCCGGCGCAGATGGCAACACACGGCCGCGCGCTCGCGATTGCGGCCACCCGCTCGGCCGCCACGCTGAGCCAGCTGTCGAGCGCCGGCGCCCGCATCGCGCAGCGCGGCTTGAAGCCGATCCACGCCAAGGCGAGCGCCAACGCCCTGCGGCTCGCCGGCCCGCAGGCCTGAACGCGCGCCGCGTCGCGGCGCAAAAAAACTGCCTTCACCTAACTCTCGCGTAGCGCGAGGCTTGCTAGCCTCGGGCTCATGCGGATCTCGGAACTCGCTCGTCGCGCCGGCGTCACGGTGCATGCACTGCGCCACTACGAAAGGCTGGGCCTGCTGCTACCCGCCCGCAATGGCTCGGGCTATCGCGACTATCCGGAGTCGATGCGGCGCGAAGTGGTTTTCATCGCGATGGCGCGGCGCATCGGCTTCTCGCTGCCCGCCATCGCCGAATTGCTGCCGGCCTACCGCGCCGGCCGCCTGAGCATCACGCGCATGACCGATGCGCTGGAGGAGCGCGCGGCTGCCCTCGACCAGGAGATCGCCCGGCTGCACGCCTTGCGCGCACAGGTGATGGAGCACGCGGACTGGCTGCGCGCGCAACGTCCGCAGCGCGCTGCAGCACCCTCGAAGAAAGCGAAACAGGCGCCCTGGCCGGGCGCCAAGGAGAAGAAGCGATGAACGACAACCCCCAACTCCAGCGGGTCGAACAAGCCGTGCTCGCCATGCCGATGGCGCGCACGCTGGGCCTGCGCTTCACGCAGCTCACGGCCGGCGAGGTCGAGGTCGAGTTGCCCATCACCGAAGCCCTCAGCTTCAGCCCGGGCCGCCTGCAGGCCACTGCGGTGTTCGCGGCGGCGGACTTCGCAGCCGTGTCGGCAGCCGGCAGCGTGCTGCCCGTGGGCTGGCGCAACGCGACGGTGGACGCCACGCTGAAGCTGGTGGCTCCTGCCGCCGGCCGTGCCGTGCGGGCGCGCGGACGCGTGGTGCACGGCGGCCCGCTGCTCACCGTGTGCGCGGCGGAGGTCTACGCCGTCGCGCCGGAGGGTGGGGAGACGCTGTGCGCCACGCTGCTGGCCACGGCACGGAACATCCGCCCCGACTGATGGCCCACGCGGCCTTCAGGAGCGCTCCGGCACCAGCCTCAGCAGGGTGATCTCCGAAGGCGCGCCGAAGCGCTTCGGCGGCCCCCAGTACCCGGTGCCGCGGCTCGTGTAGACCCACATGTCGCGCAGCCGGTGCAGCCCGGCGGTGAAGGGCTGCTGCAGCGGCACGAACAGGTTCCACGGAAAGAACTGCCCGCCATGCGTGTGGCCCGAGAGCTGCAGCTGGTAACCCGCCTCGGCCGCGGCCGGCGCACTGCGCGGCTGGTGCGCGAGCAGCAGCCGGGTGCGCACCAGCGGCGGCGCATCGTCGAGCGCGCCCTGGGGGTCGCTGGCATGGTCGGCATCGAAATGCGCCGCGGTGTAGTCGGTCACGCCGGCCACCACCAGGGCGCTGTCGAGCACCTCCTCGTCGGTCTGCGCGCCCTTCACGTTGCGCGTCTGCAGCACCACGTGCTCGTTGAGCAGCACGCGCAAGCCCAGCCGCCTAAGCTCGTCGATCCAGGCGTGGGCGCCGGCGTAGTACTCGTGGTTGCCGGTCACCACGAAGGTGCCGTGGCGCGCGCGCAAACCGGCCAGCGGCGCCACATGCTCGCGCAGCTCGGACACGGTGCCGTCGACCAGGTCGCCGGTGATCGCGACCATGTCGGCGCCCAGCCGGTTGACCGCATCGACGATGCGCTGGATGTAGCCGCGCCGGATGGTCGAGCCCACATGGATGTCGCTGAGCTGGGCGATGGTGAAGCCTTCCAGGCTCGCGGGCAGGTCCCGGATCGGCACGTCGACACGCACCACGCTGGCGGTGCGCCGGGCGTTGAAGAAGCCGATCAGCGTGACCAGCGTCGCGAGCAGCGCCACGGCCGCCGCGCTCCAGGACTGCGCGCTCGAAATATCGATCGACCCGCCACCGACCAGGGCAAGCATCCAGGCCAGCAGCAGGCCTGCATCGCGCACCAGCGTGAGCACGAACATCGAGGAGAACCAGCCCATGCTCAGCAGCCCCAGCCATTTCCAGCCCGGGGCCAGCGCCGCACGCTTGGCCCTGCCGCGCGCACCGATGAAGGGCAGCGGCATGGTCGCGGCCGAGAGCAACAGCGCGGACAGCAGCAGCGGCCAGGCGCCGGTGAAGCTCGCCAGCGCAGGCAGAAGCCGCAGGCCGATGTAGACATGCAGCAGCGTGACGAGGAGGGTGAGGGGGCGAAGCGGCATCGAGGCCTTGCACGGTAGCGAAGCACCAGCAGCGCATGTGGGCGCTTGTAGCGCCGCATTCAAGGCGCGTGCCAGCAAAAAGTAACGGGGCGTCCCACAGCCTCAATCGATCACGAAAGCCAGTGCCACGGCACCCAGCGCCAGGATGGCGAGGCCGGCCAGGAACAGCAGCTCGGCCCGCCGCTCATGGCTCGGCCCCTGGCGGCGCGAACGTATCGAGGCGAACGAAAGCACCGCGCTCGCCAGGAAGACCAGGGCGTCGAAGGCCAGCAGCTTGTCGATCAGCACGCCCGAACGGCCGTTGCGGCGCAGCCGGCCGATCGAGAGCACCGTCATGCACACCCCGACCATGGTGGCCGAGGTCGGCAGGATGTGGGCCGACAGACCCCTGGGCTCCTCCGGCCGTGGCTCACGAATGCGCACTGACGTCGGTGCCGGCGGGCCAGAGGAAGAGCGTGCGGGTCGGGCTGCCGGCATGGATCTCGACGGTCTTAGTCAATGTGCGGCCGGCCAACGTGGCTTCCACCTCGTAGCGGCCGGGATCGAGGCGCGCCACCATGAAGGGGCCCTCTGCGTTGACTTGCGACAGCACGGTGCGGCCGGCGGCATCGCGCACCGTGACGGCGACATCGGCCGCGAAGTCGGAGTGAGTGCCGTCCTTGATCGCGAACTCGAAGGTGGCGGGCCAGCGCGGCGCGACGGTCTGCATCAGCGCGGCTTCGTCGCTGCTGATGCCCCCGCTCATGTACTCGATGCCATTGGCCATGTGAATCGGCGGGTTGTAGGCCGCATGCGCCGCAAGCGCACCCAGGAGCGACGCGCCGAAAAATGCCAGGGCGGCTACCGGCCGCCAAAAACGGGTTGTGTTCATAGCCATGTCCTTGCTCGGGTTGGGAAGCGGGGCGAAGTGTTTCGTCCCACGCCCGGGACTATGGACGTCCAGTCTTAGACGAGGCTGAACTTCGGCGGCATGCTGCCGCGCCCGCCGGGCCGCTCAGTCGCTGGTGCGCGCAGCTGCCTGCTGCTCCGCCCTGTGCGGGCCGCCGGCATTGGCGAAATCGACGTTGGAAGGCCAGACGAACACGGCCCGCGAAGCGACGCCATTGAACACGGTCATCGGCTGCTTCAGCGTGACCCCGGCCAGCGTGGCCTCGATCTCGTAAGCGCCGGGATCGAGCCGCGCCAGCATGAAGGGGGCTCCGGCGACGGCTTGCATGATCGGACGGCCGGTATAGCGCTCGCGCACCACCACGGCCACATCGGCAGGCACCTCGTTGGGTTTGGCGCGGTTGACCGAGAACTCCAGTGTGGCCGCCCAGCGCGGCGACACCATGCGCATGAACGCCGCCTCGTCGCTGCTCTTGCCGCCGCACATGTACTCGATGCCTTGGGTCATCAGGATCGGCGGGTTCGACGGCAGCGCCTGTGCAGATGTCCATGCACCAAGGAAGACCCATGCCGCCAGGGGCCACCCGATCCGGTTCGCTTTCATGCTGCTGTCCTCGCTCCAAAAACGGCGTCCAATCGGCCGAAATTCTTGCTTAGCAAGAGTCGGGCGAGGTATAGCGTTTACGAGCAGTGCGGCTGCGAAGGCGGCGAATGCGGGACTTTTTTTGCGGCGCGTCTACACGTCGATGTTCGCTGCCCGAAGTGCGTTCTGCTCGATGAACTCGCGCCGCGGCTCGACCTCGTCGCCCATCAGCATGGTGAACACGCGGTCGGCCTCGATCGCGTCGTCGATCTGCACCCTGAGCAGGCGCCGCACGTTGGGGTCCATGGTGGTTTCCCACAATTGCTCAGGGTTCATCTCGCCCAGGCCCTTGTAGCGCTGGCGCGCGGTGGCGTTCTCGGCCTGGCCGATCAGCCAGCGCATGGCCTCGCGGAAATCGCCCACCTTCTCCTCCTTGGCCTTCTCGCCCTCGCCGCGGCGCACGACGGCGCCTTCGCCGAGCAGGCCGCGGAAGGTCTTGGCGGCCTCGGCCAGCGCCGCGTAGTCGGCACCATGCACGAAATCCTGCGTGATCACGCTGCTCTTGATGTTGCCGTGGTGGCGTCGGCTGATGCGCAGCAGGGGCTTGTCGGTGCGCACGTCGAACTCGCTGGCCACTTCGGCCGGCACGCCCGTGGCGCTGAGTTCGCGAAGCTTGGCCTGCAGCGCCACGGCCGAAGCCTCGGCGCCGGGGGTGGTGTCCAGGTCCAGGGACACGCCGTCGGCAATGGCGCGCAGCGCTTCGGCATCGAGGAAGTTGCCCAGCCGCGCAATCACGGCCTCGGCCAGCTGGTGCTTGCGCGCGAGCTCGGCCAGGGTGTCGCCGCCGAGCACCGCCGGCTCGTTGCCGCCGGTCCGGATGCTGGCGTCCTTGAGCGCCACCTTCAGCAGGAAGGCATCGAGCGCCGGGCCGTCCTTGAGGTATTGCTCCTCCTTGCCGACCTTCACCTTGTAAAGCGGCGGCTGCGCGATGTAGATGTGGCCGCGCTCCACCAGCTCCGGCATCTGGCGATAGAAGAAGGTCAAGAGCAGCGTGCGGATGTGGGCGCCGTCGACGTCGGCGTCGGTCATGATGATGATGCGGTGGTAGCGCAGCTTGGCGACGTTGAAGTCGTCGGCGCCGCCGCCCGCCGTGGTCGCGCCGGCGCGGCCGATGCCGGTGCCCAGCGCCGTGATCATGGTCAGGATCTCGTTGCTGGTGAGCAGCTTCTCGTAGCGCGCCTTCTCCACGTTGAGGATCTTGCCGCGCAGCGGCAGGATGGCCTGGAACTTCCGGTCGCGGCCCTGCTTGGCCGAACCGCCGGCGGAGTCGCCCTCCACCAGGTAGACCTCGCACAGCGCCGGGTCTTTCTCCTGGCAGTCGGCCAGCTTGCCGGGCAGGCCCATGCCGTCGAGCACGCCCTTGCGGCGCGTCATCTCGCGCGCCTTGCGCGCCGCCTCGCGGGCGCGCGCGGCCTCGACGATCTTGCCGCAGATGATCTTGGCGTCGTTCGGGCGCTCCTGCAGGTAGTCGGCGAGCAGCCGTCCCACGATGTCCTCGACCGGCGCACGCACCTCGCTGGACACCAGCTTGTCCTTGGTCTGGCTGGAGAACTTGGGCTCGGGGACCTTCACGCTCATCACGCAGCACAGGCCTTCGCGCATGTCGTCGCCGGTGACTTCGACCTTGGCTTTCTTGGCCAGCTCGGTTTCCTCGATGTACTTGTTGATCACCCGCGTCATCGCGGCGCGCAAGCCGGTCAGGTGGGTGCCGCCGTCACGCTGCGGGATGTTGTTGGTGAAGCACAGCACCTGCTCGTTGTAACCGCTGTTCCACTGCATCGCGACCTCGACGCCGATGTGCGTGCCGGGGATGCCGCCGTAGGTGTCGGCCGGCCGCTCGCCGGCGGCGTAGAACACGTTGGGGTGCAGGACCGTCTTGCCCTTGTTGATGAACTCGACGAAGCCCTTGACGCCGCCGGCACCGGAGAAGTCGTCTTCCTTGCCGGTGCGCTCGTCCAACAGGCGGATGCGCACGCCGTTGTTGAGGAAGCTCAGTTCGCGCAGCCGCTTGCTGAGGATCTCGTAGTGGAAGTCGGCGTTCTCCTTGAAGATCTCGGTGTCGGGCAGAAAGTGCACCTCGGTGCCGCGCTTCTCGGTGTCGCCCGTGACCTTCATCGGCGACACCTCGACGCCATTCACCGTCTCGACGATGCGGTTCTGCACGAAGCCCTGGCTGAACTCGAGCACGTGCACCTTGCCCTCGCGCCGCACCGTGAGGCGCAGCATCTTGCTCAATGCGTTCACGCAGCTCACGCCCACGCCGTGCAGGCCGCCGGAGACCTTGTAGCTGTTCTGGTTGAACTTGCCGCCGGCATGCAGTTCGGTGAGCGCGATCTCGGCGGCCGAGCGCTTGGGCTCGTGCTTGTCGTCCATCTTGACGCCGGTCGGGATGCCGCGGCCGTTGTCCACCACCGAGATCGAGTTGTCGGTGTGGATGGTCACGACGATGTCGTCGCAATAGCCCGCCAGCGCCTCGTCGATGGAGTTGTCGACCACCTCGAACACCAGATGGTGCAGGCCGGTGCCGTCGGAGGTGTCGCCGATGTACATGCCGGGACGCTTGCGCACCGCCTCCAGCCCCTCGAGGATCGTGATGGAGCCTTCGCCGTAGGCGTCAGCGGCGGCTGGCGTCACTTCGATCGGGATTGCGCTTTCGATCTCGGGGGTATAGACCGGTTCGGTGTGCGGCGTTTCCGGCTTGCTGTCTTCGCTCATCAGGATCTTTCTACTCTCTCGGGAACCAGGTTTTATTCGTCTCTTGAAAGACCAAGCCCGCGGAATGCGCGGGCGGCCTCGTCACTCCCTGTCGAAGGCCGTCAGATGCGCATCGGCATGACGACGTACTTGAAGGACGCGTTGTCGGGAATCGTCATCAGCACGGAGCTATTGGAATCGGCGAGGTCCAGCTTCACCATGTCCTGGCCCATGTTGGCCAGCGCATCGATCAGGTAGCCCACGTTGAAGCCGATCTCGATGGCGTCGCCGCCATAGTCGATGTCGAGCTCGTCCTGGGCTTCTTCCTGCTCGGCGTTGTTGGAGGCGATTCGAAGCGTGCCGGGCTCGATGTTGAGGCGCACGCCCTTGAACTTTTCGCTGGTCAGGATCGCGGTGCGCTGCAGGCTGGCCAGCAGTGGCGCGCGGCCCAGCGTCACCGAGTTCTTGTGGTTCTTGGGGATCACTCGGTTGTAGTCGGGGAACTTGCCCTCCACCAGCTTGGTGACGAACTCCATGCCCTCGAAGGCGAACTTGGCCTGGTTGTTGGCGAACTGCATCTCGATCGCGCCCTCGGCGTCGGACAGCAGGCGCTGCATTTCCAGCACCGTCTTGCGCGGCAGGATCACCTCCTGGCGCGGCACCTCGACGTCCAGCATGGCCGAGGCGAAGGCCAGGCGGTGTCCGTCGGTGGCCACCAGGCTGAGCTGCTTGCCCTCGGCCACGAACAGGATGCCGTTCAAGTAGTAGCGGATGTCGTGCACCGCCATCGCGAAGGAAACCTGGCTGAGCAGGTCCTTCAGGGTCTTCTGCGGCACGCTGAACACCGGGCCGAAGTTGGCGGATTCCTGCACCAGCGGGAAGTCTTCGGCCGGCAGCGACTGCAGCGTGAAGCGGCTCTTGCCGCCCTTGAGCACCAGCTTGTTGGCGCTGGACTCCAGGCTCACCGTCTGGTCGGCCGGCATGGTGCGCAGGATGTCGATCAGCTTGCGCGCGCCCACGGTGGTGGTGAAGTTGCCGTCGTCGCCACCGAGCTCGGCATGGGTGCGGATCTGGATCTCCAGGTCGCTGGTGGTCAGTTGCAGACGGGGGCCGGTCTTGCGAATCAGCACGTTGGCCAGGATCGGCAGCGTGTGGCGCCGTTCCACGATCCCCGCCACCGATTGCAGGGCGGCGAGGACTTTGTCTTGTGTAGCCTTCAAAACGATCATGACTTACCTCTTCCTTATTTCTTTAATTCAAATTAGTAGTAGTAGATAAGGGGCGCGCCCCGCTGTGGACAGAGCCATTTTCCGCTTTGGCGACAGGCACTTGCCGTTGCCGGCTGGCTGTGTGCAGGCGTGCTTCGGTGCTGTCGCGCCGAGGCGCACAACTTCCGGAAGCGACGCTGGCCTGTGGACAAGCGCCCGTTTGTGCCGGAACTTTCCCCAGAGTTGTCCTTTGACAGACCTTCGTGAATCTGCGATGACAGGCATGCATCAGCCCTTGAGGGTTTGTTCCAGCACGTGCAGTTGCTGGTTGAGCTCGGTGAGCTGCTGGCGCTCGCCGGAGATCTTGCGCACCGCGTGCAGCACCGTCGTGTGGTCGCGGCCGCCGAACAGCTCGCCGATTTCGGGCAGGCTCTTCTGGGTCAGCTCCTTGGCCAGGTACATCGCGATCTGACGCGGCCGCGCGATCGAGGCCGGGCGTTTCTTCGAGTACATGTCGGCGACCTTGATCTTGTAGTAGTCGGCCACCGTCTTCTGGATGTTCTCGACCGAGATCTGCCGGTTCTGGATCGACAGCAGGTCGCGCAGCGCCTCGCGCGCCAGGGCGATCGAGATTTCCTTCTGGTTGAAGCGCGAGTAGGCGAGGATCTTGCGCAGCGCGCCTTCGAGCTCACGCACGTTGGAGCGCACGTTCTTGGCCACGAAGAAGGCCACTTCCTCCGGCATCTCGGCGTTCTCGGCCCGCGCCTTGTTGATCAGGATCGCCACGCGCATTTCCAGTTCGGGCGGCTCGATCGCCACCGTGAGCCCGGAGTCGAAGCGCGAGACCAGCCGCTCGTGGATGTCCGCCAGCCCCTTGGGGTAGGTGTCGCTGGTCATGACGATGTGCGACTTTTTGGCCAGCAGGGCTTCGAAGGCATTGAAGAATTCTTCCTGCGTGCGGTCCTTGTTGGCGAAGAACTGGACGTCGTCGATCAGAAGCAGATCGAGCGAGTGGTAGCGCTCCTTGAACTCATCGAAGGTCTTGCGCTGATAGGCCTTGACCACATCCGACACGAACTGCTCCGCGTGGATGTAGAGAACTTTGGCGTCGGGGCGGTCGGACAACAGCCGGTTGCCCACCGCATGCATCAGGTGGGTCTTGCCCAGGCCGACGCCGCCGTAGATGAAAAGGGGGTTGTAGAGATGGCCCGGCGTGCCGGCCACGTGCATGGCGGCGGCGCGTGCCATGCGGTTGGCCGTGCCCTCGACCAGGGTCTCGAAAGTCAGGCCGGAGTTGAGCCGGTTCTTGAAGGCGCCGCCCGGCGCATCCTCGCCTGGACCGGCCACGTCGCGCGGCACATCGGTTTCGACTGCGACGGCCATGGATACAGGCCGGGCAACGATTTCCCGAGGAGCAAGCGCTAACTCGATGATGACCGGCTGACCATAGAGCTTCTCGGCCATGGCGGCAATCTTGCCCGCGTACTGGGCCCGGATCCAGTCCAGCTTGAAGCGGTTGGCGACGAAGACGGTGACCCGCGAAAGATCGTCCGCGACCCTGGCGGTCAGCGGCTTGATCCAGGTGTTGAATTGCTGTTCCGACAGTTCCTGCGCGAGCTGGTCGACGCAGGCTTGCCAGAGGCTGTCGCCAATGCCTTCACTCGGCATGGGGGGTCTGAAAGGTCAAGTGTCCCTCGGTCATTTGTCGTTCTGCTTGTGGATAGTCGCCCCTGGGACGGGCCGGTGATTCTAACTTGTCAAAGCCTTATCCACATGGTTTTCCGGTGCGCGGAAACCGCTCCCAGGCACGCGCGGATTGTTGCGGTACAGAATGTTTGCGATAATCGCGGGTTTCCCTGAAAACCTCTTTATAGGTTTCGGGGTAATCAAACTCGATCTTCGGTCAGCCCGGAGCCACTTTGGCAACAGGCGTGGCAACAGAACCCGACAAGCCCGGCTTTTCGGGTCCATCAGGAAAAACATCATGAAACGCACCTACCAAGCATCCAAAGTCCGCCGCGCCCGTACCCATGGCTTCCTCGTTCGCATGAAGACCCGCGGCGGCCGCGCCGTGATCAACGCACGCCGCGCCAAGGGCCGCAAGCGCCTCGCCGTCTAAGGCTCCGTTGCCAGTCGTTCCGCTGCCGCCGTCCTTGTCCGCCGGCGCCCTGCGATTGGCTTCCATGCAGCGGCTCAAGACCCGCGCGCAATTCCAGGCTGTTCTTGCAGGTGCTACCGTGGCGCGCACCACCCATTTCGCCTTGCACCGTTGCGCGCTCGACGCGCAAGCCGGCGCCGCGCCGTTGTTCGCCACGCAGGACGTGTGGGTCGGGGCCATGGTGCCCAAGCGCTGGGCGCGCAGGGCCGTCACCCGCAATGCCATCAAGCGCCAAATCTATCGCATGAGTTCGGCCGCCGAAGCTTCGTTGCCGCCTGCCGCGCACGTGGTGCGGTTGCGCGCGGGCTTCGACCGCAAGGAATTCGTAAGCGCGAGTTCCGACAAGCTCAAGGCCGCCGTTCGCGCCGAGCTCCAGCAATTGCTGGAGCGGGCCGCCCGTGCTGCTGCTGCGAGCGCCTCATGAAAGCCCTGCTGATCGGCCTGGTAAAGGCCTACCGTCTGCTGCTGAGCCCCTGGCTCGGGCAGGGCTGCCGCTTCGAGCCCACCTGCTCGGCCTACGCCATCGAGGCGCTGGATCGACATGGCGCGGCGGCCGGCAGCTATCTGACTCTGCGCCGTCTCGTCCGCTGCCAGCCGTGGTGCCAGGGCGGCCATGAACCCGTTCCCCCGAGGAAGGAACCCGGCGCCCGCGATACGCGCGCGCTGTTCTCCTCCCTTTTCTCCGACGACAAGAAGTCTTCTTCATGAACGATATTCGCCGCACCATCCTGTGGGTGATCTTTGGTTTCTCGCTGGTGCTGCTGTGGGACCAGTGGCAGGTCTTCAATGGCCGCAATCCCACCTTCCTGCCGTCGACCAAGCCGCCTGCGACAGCGACGGCGCCGGCGGCCGCTCCGGCCGGTGCAGGTTCGGGTGCGGCATCAAATGCAGTGCCGCAGGCCACCGGCGCAGCCCCGTCCAGCGCCAGCGGCGCCGGCGCGGTGCCGGACGGCAAGACCGCAGCGCCTGCGGCGAGCGAGAAGGTCGTGGTTACCACCGACGTGCTCAAGCTGACCTTCGACACCGAGGGCGGCTCGCTGGTGCAGAGCGAATTCATCCAGCATGACGACCTGACCGAGAAGGACAAGCCCTTCGTCCTCCTCGACCAGAGCGCCAATCGCTACTACGTCGCCCAGACCGGCCTGATCGGCGGCACCTTCCCCACCCACAAGACGCCGATGACTTTCACAGGCGAGCGTGCGCTGAAGGAGGGTGCCAACGACCTGGCGCTGCGCTTCGAATCGGCCGACCTGGGCGGCGTCAAGCTCGTCAAGACCTGGACCCTCAAGCGCGGCTCCTACGACATGCAGGTGCGCCACGAGATCGTGAACACCGGAACGGCGCCGGTCTCGCCGCAGCTGTACCTGCAGATCGTGCGCGACGGCAACAAGCCGCCGGGCGAGTCCTCCTTCTACTCGACCTTCACCGGCCCGGCGGTCTACACCGAGGCGAAGAAGTACCAGAAGATCGAGTTCAAGGACATCGAGAACAACAAGGCCGACTTCGTGAAGGAAGCGACCAACGGCTACGTTGCGATGGTGCAGCACTATTTTGCGAGCGCCTGGCTGCTGAAGGACGGCGTTCCGCGCGAGCTGTTCGCGCGCAAGGTCGACAACAACCTCTACGCGGTGGGCATGATCACGCCGGCCGGCGCGGTGGAGCCCGGCGCCTCCAAGGCCATCGACGCCGAGTTGTTTGTCGGCCCACAGGCCGAGAAAACGCTCGAAGCCGTGGCGCCTGGCCTCGAGCTGGTCAAGGACTACGGCATCTTCACCATCATCTCCAAGCCCCTCTACTGGCTGCTCGACAAGCTGCACACGATGCTGGGCAACTGGGGCTGGGCCATCGTCGCGCTGGTCGTGCTGCTGAAGGCGGCCTTCTACTGGCTCAACGCCAAGGCCTACGCCAGCATGGCGAAGATGAAGGCCATCAATCCGAAGGTCATGGAAATGCGCGAGCGGCTCAAGGACAAGCCGCAGGAGATGCAGCAGGAGATGATGCGCATCTACCGCGAGGAGAAGGTCAACCCGATGGGCGGCTGCTTCCCGATCGTGGTCCAGATCCCGGTGTTCATCGCGCTGTACTGGGTGCTGCTGTCGTCGGTCGAGATGCGCCACGCGCCCTGGATCGGCTGGATCAAGGACTTGTCGGCGCCGGACCCCTGGTTCATCCTGCCGATCGTGATGACCGCAACCTCGTTGTTCCAGACCTGGCTCAACCCGACGCCGCCGGACCCGATGCAAGCCAAGCTGATGTGGATCATGCCGTTGGCCTTCAGCGTGATGTTCATCTTCTTCCCGGCCGGCCTGGTGCTCTACTGGATCACGAACAACGTGCTGTCGATCGCGCAACAGTGGTTCATCAACAAGCGCCTGGGCGTGATCGGCAAGTAGCGCACGATCAGAACGATCTCGAGCAAGGGCCGCAGACTGCGGCCCTTCTCGTTGAAGCATCATCCTCCCCATGCTGGCGCGCACCACCGATCCCATCGTCGCCATCGCGACGGCGTCCGGCCGCGGCGCGGTCGGGATCGTGCGCGTCTCCGGCGCGCGGCTGGCGCCCCTGATCGCGGCGGTCTGCGGGCGCAGCCTCAAGCCGCGCGAGGCCACCTACCTGCCCTTTCTCGACGCCGGCGGCGGCGCCATCGACCGCGGCCTGGCCATCTATTTTCCGGCGCCGCATTCCTACACCGGCGAGGACGTTCTCGAGCTGCAGGCGCACGGCGGACCGGTGGTGCTCCAGCTGCTGTTGGCTCGCTGCCTGGAAGCTGCCGCCGAAGACGACTCCGCCACCGGGCGGCCCCGGCTGGCCGGCCTGCGCGTGGCCGAGCCGGGGGAATTCAGCCAGCGCGCCTTTCTCAACGGCAAGATCGACCTGGCCCAGGCCGAGGCCATCGCCGACCTCATCGATGCCAGCACCGAGGCGGCGGCACGCAGCGCCGGGCGTTCGTTGTCGGGCGCCTTTTCGCAGGAGATCCACACGCTGCGCGACGCCTTGATCCACCTGCGCATGCTGGTCGAGGCGACGCTGGATTTCCCGGAGGAGGAGATCGATTTCCTGCAGAAGGCCGATGCCGAGGGCCAGCTCGCCGCTCTGCAGGCGCAGCTGGGCGCGGTGCAACTGCGTGCGCGGCAGGGCGCCCTGTTGCGCGAAGGCATCAAGGTGGTCATTGCCGGCCAGCCCAATGCAGGCAAGAGTTCATTGCTCAACGCTCTGGCCGGCGCCGAGCTCGCCATCGTGAGCCCGATCCCGGGGACCACGCGCGACGTGGTGTCGCAGACCATCCAGATCCACGGCGTGCCCCTGCATGTGGTCGACACCGCCGGCTTGCGCGACAGCACGGACCTGGTGGAGCAGATCGGGGTCGCGCGCGCCTGGGGCCAGATCGAAGACGCCGACGCCGTGCTGTTCCTGCACGACCTGACGCGCGTGGCCGGCGCCGACTACGCGCAGGCCGATGCGGAGATCCTGCGGCTGCTGAGCGAAAAGCTGCCTGCCGGCGTGCCGGTGCTCGACGTCTGGAGCAAGCAGGACGCAGCCCCTTCCGCGGCGCCGGCCGCAGGCATCAGCCTTTCCGCCAGGACCGGCTTCGGGATCGAAGCGCTGCGCCAGCGTCTGCTCGAGGTGGCGGGCTGGCAGGCGGTGCCGGAAGGGGTGTACCTGGCGCGCGCGCGCCATGTGCAGGCGCTGTCGCGCGTGGAGGGGCATCTCGCGGTGGCCGCCGAGCACTTCGCGGCCCGCGCCCAGTTCCTGGATCTGCTGGCGGAGGAGCTGCGCCTGGCGCAGAACGCGCTCAACGAAATCACCGGCGAGTTCGGCGCCGACGACCTGCTGGGTGTGATCTTTTCCCGATTTTGTATCGGAAAGTAGACAAAAAGAGTTAGTAGATGTGACTTCTGTCACTGCAATCTGACGCAATCGTCGATACTGCGTCCCGGCACGCACGCACAGCAGGGTATCAACATGTCATCGAGCATCCAGGATCTTTGCCGGGCCGTCGCACAGAACACCAGCTACGACGCGTTCGCTCCGGCTTTCAATGCCCAGCAATGGGAGACCATGGCCGGCTATTTGCAGCCCTACGACCTCAACGCCGGCCAGGTGCTGATCGACCAGGGCGCCCACGACCGCACGCTCTTTTTCATCGAGCGCGGTGCACTCAGCGTGCACCTGATCGGGAGCCAGGGGCAGATGCGGCTCGCGATCCTCAATCCCGGTTCGGTGGTGGGCGAAGGCGCCTTCTTCTCCAGGCTTCCACGTTCGGCCAACGTCATCGCCACTGGCGCGGCGCGCGTCTGGCGGCTCACGGCCATCCGCTTTGCCGAGATGTCGAACCGCCAGCCCGCCGTGGCCCTGGAGCTGACCATGGCCTTGGGCGCAGTGATTGCGAAGAGAATGGTCAACAAGCCCAAGCGCGTGGCGGTGACCTGAAGCTCTCGATCTGACGAGTGCGCCGACAGCCACCCCGCCGCTTGGAGGGTGATGCGTACAGTTTGAGGGCTTCCAAGATGGGTGTGGAGTGCGCGTCCTGCGGGGCGCAGAATCGCGACGGCGCCAAGTTCTGCAAAGGTTGCGGGCATCGCCTGGTGGCTGTGGCCGTCGCCGCGAACGACAGGGTTGCGCCCGCCGAGTGGCCGATCACGGAGCGGATGCCGCTGCCCGAGGCCGTGGCGAAGAGGTCTTCATCCGCTGCCGACGAGACCACCGTGGCGATCGGTCGCTCGCCGGCTCCGCCAAGGGTGCCAACTCGCCCTGCCCCATTGCCACCATCTCCGACCGCGGCTCGAGCGCCGAAGGCGGCGTCGCGACCCGCCACGCTCTCCGTGCCTGCGGCACCGCGCCGGTCCCGTCCGCTGTGGGGTGGCTTCGCCCTGCTGCTTGTCGCAATCGCTGCGGCGGCTTGGTACATGCAAAGCCCGCGCGACGCCGTGACACCGGCCGCGGGCCAGACGCCTGCGGCTGCGGGACCCGTCGCCATGGCGCCGCCTGCTCCCGCGCGTGATGCGGCGCCGCCCGCGCCGGCGCCCCAGCCCGCTCCGCCGACTCAGCCCGCTCCGCCGACCCAGATCGCGCAGGTTCCGGCTGAAGAGCCCCTGCCGGTGCCCCAGGCGAAGGCCTTTGCCGAGCCGCCCGCATCAGCCTCGCCGCCCGCTGTTGCCCCGCCGCCTGCCAAGGCCGAAGCGCCGGCCAAGCCCGTTGCCGCTGCCGCGCCCAAGGCGGCCGCCGCCGCCGCGCCCAAGCCACGCAAGGCCCCGCCGGCCGCGCCGACGACGCCGGTTCCCCAACCCGCACCTGCGCCTGCGGCGGTCGTCGCCACGGCGCCGGCGGAGCCGGTCGCGCCGCCCAGCCCCGAGGCGACCTGTGCGGGTCAGGGCTTCTTCGGCCGCTCGCGCTGCATGGTCGCCCAATGCGCCAAGCCCGAGCTCAGGGCCCATGCCCAGTGCGACGCGGTGCGGCGCCAGCAGCAGATCGACGAGGAGAAGCGCAACCCGAGCCTCGCCAACTGAGGCCCGCTGCGCACGGGCTCAGCCCTTGTGCAACAGCTCGATGGCGACGGCGAGCGCGCCGGGCTTGCCCGACAGGACCAGCGTGTCCCCGTCCGCCAGCACCACGTCGTCGCTCACGGTCACGGCCTTGCCGTTGTGCCGGCGCAAGCCGGCCACCCGCACGCCCACCTCCTCCAGCGCCTCCTGGTCCAGCGGCCGGCCCACCGCCTGCGCGTCGGCCGTCAGCGTGTAGCTGTTGAGCCGCTCGTGATCGAGCTCGTCGGCGTTGTCGTCATCGGCGCCGTGGAAGTAGCCGCGCAGCAGGTTGTAGCGGGCATCCCGCTGGTCCTGCACCACGCGGATCACGCGCCGCATCGGCACCCCGACCAGCGCCAGGGCATGGCTGGCGAGCATCAGCGAGCCCTCGATCGCCTCCGGAACCACCTCGGTCGCACCGGCCGCCTGCAGCTTCTCCAGCTCGCGGTCGTCCTTGGTGCGCACGATCACCGGCACCTGCGGCGCATGCGCCCGCGTGTTGGCGAGCACCTTGAGCGCGCCGGGGGTGTCGAGGTAGGTCACGACCACCGCGCTGGCGCGCGCCAGGCCGGCCGCCATCAGCGCCTGCAGCCGCGCCGCGTCGCCGAACACCACCGAGTCGCCGGCTGCGGTCGCCTGGTGCACGCGGTCGGGGTCCAGGTCCAGCGCCAGGTAGGGAATGCCCTCGCGCTCGAGCATGCGCGCCAGGTTCTGCCCGCAGCGTCCGTAGCCGCAGATGATCACGTGCTGGGCCGTGTTGATGGTCTTGCGCGCGATCGAGGTCATCTGCAGCGACTGCTGCAGCCAATCGCTGGCCACGAGCTTGCGCACGATGCGGTTGCTGTACAGGACGATGAAGGGCGTCGCCAGCATCGACAGGACCATCGAGGCCAGCACCGGGTTCGCGAGCCAGGCCGGCAGCAGCTCTTCCCCCTGCGCGAGGCTCAGCAGCACGAAGCCGAACTCGCCCGCCTGCGCCAGGTACAGCCCGGTGCGCAGCGACACACCGGCCGTTGCCCCCAGCAAGCGCGCCAGCAGCGTGACCAGCACCAGCTTGAAGGTCAGCGGCAGCAGCAGCAGGACGCCGACCAGCGCCCATTGCTGGACCACGATGTGCCAATCGAGTGACATTCCGATGGAGATGAAGAACAAACCCAGCAGCAGGTCGTGGAAGGGCCGGATGTCGGTCTCCACCTGATGCTTGAACTCGGTCTCGGAGACCAGCATGCCGGCCACGAAGGCCCCGAGCGCCAGGCTCAGCCCCGCGAGCTCCGTCAGCCAGGCCAGGCCCAGCGTGACCAGCAGCAGGTTGAGCATGAAGAGCTCCTCGCTGCGGCGGCGTGCCACCAGCGTCAGCCACCAGCGCATCACCCGCGGCCCGCCGTAGAGCAGCACGGCCACCAGGAAGGTGGCCTTCAGCCAGGCGATGGCCAGCGCCTTCAGCATGGCCTCCGGCGGCGCGCCCAGCGCCGGGATCAGCACCAGCAAGGGCACCACGGCCAGGTCCTGGAACAGCAGCACGCCCATCACGCGCTTGCCGTGCTCGCTCTCGAGCTCCAGCCGTTCGGCCATCAGCTTCACCACGATCGCGGTGCTGCTCATGGTGAGCGCGCCCGAGAGCGCCAGCGCCGTCTGCCACCCCAGCTGCCAGTAGGGCGGCAGCCACGAGGCCAGCAGCAGCCCGCCCAGTGTGGCGATCGCCATGGTCAGCATGACCTGCAGCAGCCCCAGGCCAAACACATGCTTGCGCATCGCGCGCAGCTTGGGCAGGCTGAACTCCAGCCCGATCACGAACATCAGGAAGACGACGCCGAACTCCCCCAGGTGCCGGACGCCATCGGCGTCCTGGGCCAGGGCCAGTGCATGGGGCCCGATGAGCACGCCTGCGCCCAGGTAGCCCAGCATCGGCGGCAGGCGCAGGAAGCGGCAGGCGACCACGCCGACCACTGCCGCGAGCAGGTACATCAGCGTGAGGTCGAAGGAAGACATGGGCCGATGCTACTGAATGGAACCCCCGTTCGCGGGCGCGATCATGCCCGGCCGATAAAATCCCGCGATGCGCTCCAGCCCCGACCCGGCCCTTCAGGCCTCCTCCGACGCGATGCTCGCGCGGGCCCGCACCACTTTCGACATCGAGGCCGAGGCCGTGCTCGGCCTCAAGCAGCGCATCGGCGCGAGCTTCGTGGCGGCGGTGCAGAAGATCCTGGAGGTGCGCGGCCGCGTGGTGGTCATGGGCATGGGCAAGAGCGGCCATGTGGGCCGCAAGATCGCCGCCACGCTGGCCTCCACCGGCACGCCCGCGATGTTCGTGCACCCGGCCGAGGCCAGCCATGGCGACCTCGGCATGATCAAGCCGGTCGACCTGGTGCTTGCCATCTCCAACAGCGGCGAGGTCGACGAGCTCACGGTGATCCTGCCGGTCGTCAAGCGCCAGGGCGTGCCGCTGATCGCGATCACCGGCCGCACCGACTCCACGCTCGCGCGCCATGCCGACATCGTGCTCGACGGCGGCGTCGAGAAAGAGGCCTGCCCGCTCAATCTGGCGCCCACCGCCAGCACCACCGCGCAGATGGCCATGGGCGACGCCCTGGCGGTCGCGCTGCTCGATGCGCGCGGCTTCGGCACCGAGGATTTCGCTCGCTCGCATCCGGGCGGCGCCCTGGGCCGCAAGCTCCTCACGCACGTCAGCGACGTCATGCGTTCCGGCGACGCCGTGCCGCGCGTGGGACCCGGCGCCAGCTTCAGCGAGCTGATGCGCGAGATGAGCTCCAAGGGGCTGGGCGCCACCGCGATCGTCGATCGCGAGGGCCGCGCGATCGGCATCTTCACCGACGGCGACCTGCGCCGCCAGATCGAGACCGGTGCGGACCTGCGCGCCCTGACCGCGGCCGACGTGATGCACCCCGGCCCGCGCAAGCTGCGTGCCGATGCGCTGGCGGCGGAGGCGGCCGAGCTGATGGAGCAGCACAGGATCACCAGCGTGCTGGTGACCGATGCGGCGGACGTGCTGATCGGCGCGCTCACCATCAACGACCTGATGCGCGCGAAAGTCATCTGATGGCGCTCGCATTCACGGCGGAGACCTTGCTCGCCGCCCAGGACATCCGTGTGGCCTTCTTCGATGTCGACGGCGTGCTGACGGATGGCGGCGTCTATTTCAGCGAGCACGGCGAAACGCTCAAGCGTTTCAGCATCCTCGATGGCTACGGCCTCAAGCTGCTGCGCCTGGCCGGAATCACGCCGGCGGTGATCACGGGGCGCGATTCCAAGCCGCTGCGCCTGCGACTGCAGGCCCTGGGCATCGAGCATGTGCGCTACGGCACCGAGGACAAGCTGCCGGCCGCGCAGGCCATGCTCGCGCTGCTCGGTTTCGAATGGACACAGGCCGCCGCCATTGGCGACGACTGGCCCGACCTGCCGGTCCTGTCTCGCGTCGCCTTTGCCGCCGCGCCCGCGAACGCGCATGCAGAGGTGCGCGCCATCGCGCACCACGTGACCTCCGCGCGCGGAGGCGAAGGTGCGGCGCGCGAATTCTGCGATCTTCTGCTCACGGCCGGCGGCCACTACCGCCGCCTGCTGGACATTGCGCGAGGCCCCGCCGCATGAGGGCGAAGGCGGCCTGGAATCTGCTGCGCGACGCCTTCGACCGGGTCACGATCTACCTGCCGATCATCCTGACGGCGGTGCTCGCGCTGGGCACCTACTGGCTCGTGCGCAACGCGCCGAAGCTGCTCGAGCCCGTGCCCAAGGAAGCACCCAAGCACGAGCCCGACTACTTCATGCGCGACTTCGTGATCAAGAACTTCCTGCCCAGCGGCGAGCTGCGCAGCGAGCTGTTCGGCACCGAGGGCCGACACTATCCGGACACCGACACGATGGAGGTGGACCAGGTGCGCTTGCGCTCCGTGTCGCCGGAAGGCCTGACCACCCGCGCCACCGCCAATCGCGGCTTGTCGAATGCCGACGGCAGCGAGGTCCAGCTCTTCGGCAACGCGATCGTGGTGCGCGAAGCAGCCACCACGGCAGACGGCAAGGCGATGCCGCGGCTGGAGTTCCGCGGCGAGTTCCTGCACGCCTTCCTCGACACCGAGCGGGTCAAGTCGCACAAGCCCGTCACCCTGATTCGCGGCTCGGACCGGTTCACCGCCGACTCGATGGACTACGACAACCTCTCGGGCGTGGCCAATCTGCACGGCCGCGTGCGGGGCATGCTGATGCCGTCCACGCCTGGGACCAAGCGTTGAAGCCGCTGGCCTTCGTCACCGGGGCTTCGAGCGGGATCGGCCAGGCGCTGGCGGCGCGCTTCCACGAGGCAGGCTACCGGCTCGCGCTGGCGGCGCGGCGGACTGCCGAGATCGAGGCCTGGGTTGCCTCCCGCGGCATCGGCACGGGCGATGTCCAGGTCTATGGCGCCGACGTGGCGCAGATCGACAGCATCGTGGGGGCGGGCGCCGACTGCATCCAGCGCCAGGGAGTTCCGGACGTGGTCATCGCGAACGCCGGCATCAGCGTGGGCATCGATACGGAAGACCGCGGCGATCTCGACGTGCTGGCCGAGACCCTGACCGTCAACAACGTCGGCCTGGCCGCCACCTTCCATCCCTTTGTCGCCGCGATGCGCAAACGAGGCAGCGGGCGGCTGGTGGGCATCGCCAGCGTCGCGGCCATCCGGGGCCTGCCCGGCCATGGCGCGTACTGCGCCAGCAAGGCCGGCGTGGTGGCTTATTGCGAGAGCTTGCGCGGCGAGCTGCGCGCCAGCGGCGTCAAGGTGGTCACGCTGTTGCCCGGCTATGTCGATACGCCGCTCACCCGGGGCAACCGCTACGGCATGCCTTTCCTCCTGCAGCCCGAGGCGTTTGCCGATCGCGCCTTCCGCGCGATCGAGGCCGGCGCGAGCTATCGCGTGATTCCGTGGCAGATGGGCGTGGTGGCCAAGCTCATGCGGGCCTTGCCCAACGGCCTGTTCGATATCGCGGTTCAGGGCCGCGGGCGAAAGCAACGGCGCACCGGTTAGGTGCTGGGCCGGTGGCGCGATGTGGACCGCTGCGCAATGAAAAAGGCTCCCGAGGGAGCCCTTTTTGATCTGTGCAGGGGTGCGAATCAGTAGCCGCTGTTGCCGCCACCACCGCCATAACCGCCGCCGCCGCCACCACCGCTGCGACCGCCGCCACGCGGGCCGGCGCCGTAGGGGCTGCGGAAACCGCCGTCGCCACCACCGCCGCCGCCGTAGCCGCCGCCACCACTGCGGCCACCGCCGCCGTAGCCGCCACCGCCGCTGCGACCGCCGCCGCCGCCACCACCGTAGCCGCCGCCACCGCCGCCGCCGTAGCCACCGCCGCCACCACCGTAGCCGCCGCTACGCGGCGGGCGCGCTTCCATGGGGCGCGCTTCGTTCACGACGACGCTGCGGCCGCCCATGTCCTGGCCGTTCATGCCCTTGATGGCTGCTTGCGCTTCCGCGTCGCTGCCCATTTCAACGAATCCGAAACCCTTGGAACGAGGCGGGCTGGAGTCGCGCTCCATCATGACCTTGGCGCTCGTCACCGTGCCGAACTGGCTGAATGCGTGCTCAAGATCACCGTCGCGTGCCGAATAAGGCAAGTTGCCGACGTACAGTTTGTTGCCCATGAAGGGACTCCTATAAACACGAAGAAAAAGCGATGGAGTCCCGGGAGCACCACCCACGAAAATGCCGCTGGGCCGCGCGAAACTGACCGATCACCGAATCGCCCCTCTCCCGAAAACTCAAGTGAGAGGCTCGTGCATTATGGGTGAAACGATTCGCACGCAAGTAGGAATTTGCCCGCAATGGCGCCCTCTCAAAAAATAAATGAGAAGTTTGCGCCTGCTCACAAAGCGGAGCACGCGCATGGCTAGAATCGCCCGGTCATTGGGGAGTAGCCGCCTTCCGTTGCGAGAAGGGTGTGCGTCAACAGACTTGCCCGGCCTCCGTGCCGGACATGGCGCAGACAGTGTTCCACCTGGCGAGACCTTTGACCGTGCAGCTTCGGATGTGGCCGAAGGTGTTGCACGGTCAATTGCGTCCTTCGGCCCAGGAATCCCTTTTTCATGGAAGCTTTTCTCGTTGCGACCGGCGTGGTCGCGCTCGCCGAAATGGGCGACAAGACCCAGCTGCTCTCGCTGGTCCTCGCCGCGCGTTTTCGCAGGCCCTGGCCCATCGTGCTGGGCATCTTTGCGGCCACGGTCGTCAACCACGCGTTGGCGGGCGCGGTGGGCAATTGGGTCACCCACACGCTGGGGCCCGACGTGCTGCGCTGGATCCTGGGCGGCTCCTTTATCGCCATGGCGCTGTGGATGCTGGTTCCCGACAAGCTCGACGACGATCAGCTTCCGAAGAGCTCGCGCTTCGGCGTCTTCGGCACCACCCTGATCGCTTTCTTTCTGGCCGAAATGGGCGACAAGACGCAGATTGCCACCGTCATGCTCGCCGCGCGCTACGTGGATGCCTATGCCTGGGTCGTGCTCGGCACCACGCTGGGCATGATGCTGGCCAACGCGCCGGTGGTGTGGCTGGGCGAGCGCATCGTCAAGCGCGTGCCCATCAAGCTGCTGCACGGCGTGTCCGCCGCCCTCTTCCTCCTGCTCGGCGCCGGCGCGTTGATCGGCTGGGCTTGAGCGGCATATACTTCCGGACGCGCCGATTTGCTCCAGCTTGCGGGCGCTTAACAAATGCTGCTAAAGACGGATGCCCGACCCGGCTCGTTTTTGGCGAGGCCGGGTTTTTCTTTTCCATGTCGCTGCTCGTCTCTTCGCAATCCATGTCCTTCGCGGGTCCGCTGCCGCTCAGCAGCGGCGCGACGCTCTCCGACTACAGCCTGGCCTACGAGACCTACGGCACGCTCAACGCGCAGCGCAGCAACGCCGTGCTGGTTTGCCATGCGCTGAACGCGTCGCACCACGTGGCCGGCGTGTATGCGGGCCAGGAGAAATCGGAAGGCTGGTGGGACAACATGATCGGCCCGGGCAAGCCGGTCGACACCGATCGCTTCTTCGTGATCGGCATCAACAACCTCGGCTCCTGCTTCGGCTCCACCGGTCCGATGCACGTCAATCCCGCGACGGGGCGCATCTACGGCGCCGACTTCCCGGTGGTCACCGTCGAGGACTGGGTGCGCGCGCAGGCCGCCCTGCTCGACGCACTCGGCATCGACACGCTGGCCGCCGTGATGGGCGGCAGCCTGGGCGGCATGCAGGCGCTGTCGTGGACCTTGCAGTATCCGCAGCGCGTGCGCCATGCGGTCGTGATCGCGAGCGCGCCCAGCCTGACGGCGCAGAACATCGCCTTCAACGAGGTGGCCCGCCGCGCCATCGTGACCGACCCCGACTTCAACGGCGGCCACTTCTACGAGCATGGCGTGATCCCCAAGCGCGGCCTGCGCATCGCCCGCATGATCGGCCACATCACCTACCAGAGCGACGACGTGATGAACGAGAAGTTCGGCCGCGCGCTGCGCAGCGCCGTCGAGGGCGATGTGGCCGGCAAGGACTTCCTCTACTCGACCCAGGAGGTCGAGTTCCAGATCGAAAGCTATCTGCGCTACAACGGCGACAAATTCAGCGAGTACTTCGACGCCAACACCTACCTGCTGATCACGCGCGCGCTCGACTACTTCGACCCCGCGCGCGCATACGGTGGCGACCTGCGCGCCGCGCTGGCGCCGGCCACCGCCCGCTTCCTGCTCGTGAGCTTCACCACCGACTGGCGTTTCGCCCCTGCGCGCAGCCGTGAGATCGTGAAGGCGCTGCTCGACAACCGCCGCAACGTGAGCTATGCGGAGATCGACGCGCCGCATGGGCACGACGCCTTCCTGCTGGACGACGTGCGCTACATGAGCCTCGTGCGCTCGTACTTCGAGAACATCGCGAAAGAGGGGGTGTTTCGATGAGTGACCTGAACACCCAGCGCCTGATCGCGCGCCTCGTGCCCGAGGGCTCGCGCGTGCTCGACCTCGGCTGCGGCGACGGCGCCTTGCTCGACCTGTTGCAGCGCGAGCGCGGCTGCAGCGGCTACGGCGTCGAGATCGCCGACGGCAACGTGCTGCAATGCATCCGCCGCGGCGTCGATGTGATCCAGCTCAACCTCGACGAAGGCCTGGCGATGTTCGACGATGCCTCCTTCGACGTCGTGCTGCAGATCGACACGCTGCAGCATCTTCGCAATGCCGAGGTGATGCTGCGCGAAACGGCACGCGTCGGCCGCATCGGCATCGTCGCTTTCCCCAATTTCGCGCACTGGCCGAACCGCATCAGCGTCGCGCGCGGGCGCATGCCCGTCACGCGACGTCTTCCTTATCAGTGGTACGACACGCCCAACATCCGCGTCGGCACCTTCAAGGACTTCGAAGTGCTTGCGCACAAGAACCGCCTGCGCGTGCTCGACGCCTTCGGCCTGCAGGAAGGCACCGAGGTGCGCTGGCTGCCGAACGCGCGTGCCGGCACGGCCGTCTTCAAGTTCGAGCGCGAGCGCTGAAGTAGCCGAGCTTCGGTCCCGCGCCCGGAACAATGGCCTTCACCCTCGCCGCGCCGCTGCACAGCGAACTGCTGATCAAGAAGAGCCGCTTCATCGGCTGCGTGCAGCCGGTGGCCGATCGCGCGGCCGCGCAGGCCATCGTCGATGCGCTGCGCAGCGCGCATCCCGGCGCGGCCCATGTGTGCTGGGCGCTGATGGCCGGTGGGCAGTCGGCCGCCAACGACGACGGAGAGCCCGGTGGCACCGCGGGCCGCCCCATGCTGGAAGTGCTGCGGCACCACGCGCTCGAGGGCGTGCTCGCGACCGTTGTGCGCTACTTCGGTGGCGTCAAGCTGGGTGCGGGCGGATTGGTGCGCGCCTACACCGACAGCATTGCGCAGGCCCTGCTCGGCGCAACGCTGGTGCCGCTCGTGAAGCAATGCTGTGTGCAATGCGCCATCCCTTACGCGCTCGAGGGCGTCGTGCGCCGAGAGATGGCGAGGGCAGGCGCCACGCTACTCGAAGTGCGCCATGAAAGCCTGGTGCATTTCTCCCTCAGCTTGCCCGAGCCGGTGGCCGCCGGCTTCATCGCAGCGGTCGACGATGCCGCTCAAGGGCGCGCGGTGTGGCAGACTGCGTGAGCCGACGCATCGAGACGCAGACGAAAGTTCCCAGCGACTGCCATTCGAGACGTATTCAGTTACGCTTCTTGCGCAATGAAGTGCAGCGAGCTCGGAGCGCCTTCTTACGATGACCCCTTTTGAGGAGCTTCCCATTGGCCACACAGTCCCCCTTCTTCGGCAAGCGTGAACGCGAAGCCGAACCCCTTGCCTCTCGTCCCGCGCCACTGATGGGTTCCGGCACCAACCTGTCGGGTTCGCCCGTGACCCCGGCCAATCTGTCGGCGCAGTCGACCGCGGGCGCGGCGGCCAAGGAAGGCGGCAGCAAGCTCACCGTCGGCCCCAACATCAAACTCAAGGGCGTCGAGATCACGGATTGCGACACGCTCGTGGTCGAAGGCCTGGTCGAGGCGACCATGGACTCGCGCGTGATGCAGATCGCCGAACAAGGCGCCTTCAAGGGCTCGGCCGAAATCGACATCGCCGAGATCCGAGGCCTGTTCGACGGCAACCTGACCGTGCGCGAGAAGCTTGTCATCCATTCCACCGGCAAAGTCACCGGCAAAATCCGTTACGGCAAGATCGTGGTCGAGGAAGGTGGCCAGCTCTCCGGCGAGATCAGCTTCGGTGCCGCCGCCGGCAGCAGCAGCGCCAGCAAGCCGGCGCTGCAAGCCGCAGCCTGACGCCGCGGCGTCTCTCGCGCGCTCAACCGAGGCGCTGAATCAAGGCACCGGCCGCCGCCGGTGCCTTTTCTTTTGCGCCGTTGATGAAGTAGATGAAGACATCGCGCGCGCTCTTCGTGCCCTTGCCGTCCGCCTCGACATAGGGCAGCGCTTCCGGCAGGCCGCCGCCGGCCCAGCGCTTCGCCGCCTCGGCCCAGGCATCGAGCGCCTTGGGCGCATAGCCGGTCTTCTGCCCGGCGTCGCTCATCATCAGCCGCGCATAGACGAAGTCGCTCGTCAGGTCGGCAAAGGACGGGAACTTGTCTGCGTCGGTGAAGACCGTCGCCGCCTGGTACTTGCGCGCCAGCGCCAGGTAGGCCGGCGCCATGAAGCTCGGATGCCGCACATCCATCACGTGGCGCAGCGCACGGCTGCCCACCTTCTTCGGCAGCAGCGCGAGAAAGGCCTCGAAGTCCTCGGGATCGAAGGCCTTGGTCGGCATGAACTGCCAGACGATCGGGCCGAGCTTGTTCGCGAGCTCCGTGATGCCGCTTTCGACAAAGCGCGAGACCGACTCGCCCGCGGCCGACAGCTGCTTGCGGTTGGTCGCGAAGCGCGAGGCCTTGAGCGAGAACACGAAGTCGTCCGGCGTCTCGTCGTGCCACTTCTTGAAGGTCGGCGGCTTGAAGCTGCTGTAGTAGGTGCCGTTGACCTCGATGGCCGTGAGCTGCCGGCTGGCGTAGTGCAGCTCCTGGCTGTGCGGCAGGCCCTCGGGATAGAAGTTGTTGCGCCAGGGCTCGTAGGTCCAGCCGCCGACGCCGACGCGAACACGCTTGTTCGTGCTGTTGCTGCTCAAGATCTGCCTCCGATCGGGTTGCCACTTCGAAGCCGGCAGAGATTAGCCCAAAGCCCTGCGGCCCGCGCGCCATGCGCCCATAATTCGCGAGATCCTCGCCCTGACCCACCACGCGGAGAACCCCATGAACGCCCCCCTGCACCGCGAAATGCCTTCGGGCCTGCTCGACGCCGAGCGCGCCCTGTCCGACGTCTCGACGAAATGGGACCAGGACATCGTCCGCCAGCTCACCGAGTACATCGCCATCCCGGCCAAGTCGCCCGGCTTCGACAAGGACTGGGTGCAGAACGGCTATCTGGACACCGTGATGCGCAATGCCGCCGCCTGGGTCGAGGCGCAGAAGGTCGAGGGCCTGACGCTCGAGATCGTGCGCCTCGAAGGGCGCACCCCGGTGCTCTTCTTCGAGGTGCCGGCCACCGGCACCGACATGAGCGAGACCGTGCTGATGTACGGCCACCTCGACAAGCAGCCCGAGTTCACCGGCTGGCGCAGCGACCTCGGTCCGTGGACACCCAAGTACGAGGACGGCCTGCTCTACGGCCGCGGCGGCGCGGATGACGGCTACGCGGTGTACGCGAGCGTCGCGGCGCTTCAGGCGCTGAAGGCGCAGGGCGCGGCCCATCCGCGCGTGGTCGGCCTGATCGAGACCTGCGAGGAATCCGGCTCCTACGACCTGCTGCCCTACATCGATGCGCTGCGGCCGCGCCTCGGCGAGGTGGGCCTCGTGATCTGCCTCGATTCGGGTGCCGGCAACTACGACCAGCTGTGGCTCACCACCTCGCTGCGCGGCATGGCGAGCGGGACGCTGAAGGTCGAGGTCCTGACCGAGGGCGTGCATTCCGGCGACGCCTCGGGCCTGGTGCCCTCGAGCTTCCGCATCATGCGCCAGGTGCTGGACCGCCTCGAGGATAGCAAGACCGGCCGCCTGCTGCCGCAGAGCTTCCACTGCGAGCTGCCGGCCGATCGCCTCGCGCAGGCCAGGGCCACCGCCGAAATCCTGGGCGACGAGGTCTACAAGCGCTTTCCCTGGGCGCACTACGACTGCGGCGGCGCGACCGCTTTCGCACTGCCGACCACCAGCGATCCGGTGGAGGCGCTGATCAACCGCACCTGGAAGCCCACGCTCTCCGTGACGGGCGCCGAGGGCTTCCCGGCGCTCAAGGACGCGGGCAACGTGCTGCGTCCGTACACCGCGTTCAAGCTCTCGCTGCGCCTGCCGCCGCTGGTCGATGCCGACCGGGCCGTGCAGGAGCTCAAGGCGCTGCTCGAAGACAACGCGCCCTACCAGGCCAAGGTCACCTTCGAGAGCAACGGCGGCGCCACCGGCTGGAATGCACCTTCGACCGCACCCTGGTTCGAGCGCGCGCTCAACGCCGCCTCGCAGGCGCACTTCGGCGCGAGCTGCGGCTACATCGGGCAAGGCGGGACCATTCCGCTCATGAACATGCTGAGCGTCGGCTTCCCGAAGGCGCAGATGATGGTCTGCGGCGTGCTCGGCCCCAAGAGCAATGCGCACGGACCCAACGAGTTCCTGCATGTGCCTTATGCCAAGAAGCTGACCGCGGCCGTGGCCGAGGTCATCGCCGCCCTGCCGGCCGCGCGCGCCGCCGGCGCCTGAAGCCGGTCGCCGCATTCGTGGCGCAAGCGCAATTGCGCACGCCGGACGGCGAGACGCTGGCCCTGCGCGACTGGCCGCTTTCGAAAGATCGCCCCGCCCGGGCCGTCGTCGCGCTGGTGCATGGCATCGGCGAGCATGCGGGCCGTTACGCGCATGTGGCGCAAGCCCTCAACGACTGGGGTTTCGCAGTCCGTGCCGCCGACCACTACGGCCACGGCGCATCGAGCGGCGCACGCGGCGGACTGCCCAGCGTGATGCGATTGGTGGACGACCTCGCGCTGGTCGTCGACGACACGCGCCACCTTTATCCGGGACTGCCGCTGGTCGTGCTGGGTCACAGCCTCGGCGGGCTGGTCGCGGCGAGCTTCGTGGCGCGCGCGGTGCGGCCCGTCGATGCGCTGGTGCTCTCGTCGCCGGGATTGGATCCGGGGCTCAGCGCGTTTCAGAAACTGCTCGTCGCCGTGCTGTCACGCGCGGCGCCCACGCTGCGCGTGAGCAACGGACTCGATGAGCGCTATCTCTCCCACGATCCGGCCGTGGTCGAGGGCTATCGTGCGGACTCGCTGTGCCACGACCGTATCGGTGCGCGACTGGCGCGCTTCCTGGCCGATGAAGGCGCGGTCGTGCAGGCGGCGGCGCCTCGATGGACGGTGCCCACCTTGCTGGTCTACGCCGGCGACGACCGGCTGGTGAAGGCGGACGGCAGCCGACGCTTTGCGGAGGCCGCGCCGGCCAAGGTGCTCAGCGCCACCTGCTTTCCGGCGCTCTATCACGAGATCTTCAACGAGCTGGAATCGAAGCCCGTCTTCGACGCGCTGGCACGCTGGCTCGACGCCCGCTTCCCGCCGGCCTAAGCCGCCGCTGCAGCCGCTGCAGCCGCGGCACGCCGCTTGCGCGCGAGCCACAGCAGTCCTGCGCCGGTCAGCAGCACCGGCACCAGCGAGCCGATGTTCAGCAATTGCCAGCCCTGCGTCGTGACCAGCACGCCGGAGGCGAAGGAGCTCAGCGCCAGCGTCGCGAAGACGCAGAAGTTGAGCGCGCCTTGCGCACGGTCCTTCTCCTCGGCCGTGTACGACGAGAGCGACAGTGTCGTGCTGCCCGTGAAGAGGAAGTTCCAGCCCACACCCAGCAGGAAGAGCGCGACCAGGAACTGGTGCAATTCCACACCCGACAGCGCCACGGCGATGCAGCCCAGGTTGAGCAGCAGGCCTGCGCCCATCACCGGCAGCGCGCCAAAGCGGCGGATCAGATGGCCGGTGAAGAAACCCGGCGCGAACATGCCGATCACATGCCATTCGAGCACCAGAGCGACGTCATCGAAAGGCAGGCTGCAGATTTGCATCGCGATCGGCGTGGCGGCCATCAGCAGGTTCATCACGCCGTAGCTGAGCGCGCCCGCGAGCGCAGCGACGATGAACACCGGCTGGCGCACGATCTCGCCGAGCGGCCGTCCGCCGGTTGCAGCACTCCTCGCGGCCGGCGCGGGAAAGTCGATGAAGTGCATCAGGCCCATTGCCAGCAGCGCGACGGCGCCGAGGGCGAGATAGACGCCCGCGAAGGGCACCGCGAACCAGCTGCGCGTGAGGGCCGCGAGGTTGGGGCCCGCCACCGCGCCGATGAGGCCGCCCGCCATCACCAGCGAGACCGCCTTCTCGCGCCACGCAGGCGTGGCCAGTTCGGCGGCAGCGAAGCGGTAGAGCGCGGCGTTCGCGTTGTAGTAGCCGGCCACCACGGTGGCCGCGCACAACAGCCAGAAGTCTTGCCAGAACGCGGCCTGCGCACACAGCAGCGCCGAGCCCAAAGCCACGGCCAGGCCGATCTGGAAGGAGCGGCGCCGCCCGAGGCGGCGCTGCGTGCGGGCCACCAGGCCGGTGGCCAGTGCGCCGCCGACCACATAGCCCATCACCGGCAGCGTGGCCATCCAGCCGCGCGGCGCCAGCGCCAGGCCGACGAGGCCGTTGATCGCGATGAAGGCGACGTTGTTGGTCAGGAACAAGCCCTGGCAGATGGCGAGCAGCCAGAGATTGCGGTTCATCGAGAGGTGCTCAACCCTTGTGCAGCAGGCTGCTGAGCGAGGACAGCAGCTCGTCCTGGTCGCCCAGGCCCTCGGCCGGCGCCTGGCCCTGGGGCGTGAGCCGGTCGATCAGCATCGGCAACAGCGTGGCCAGCATCGGCAGCAGGGTGGCGGCGTTGAGGCCGAGCTTCTGCGCGAGACCGGAGACGACGTCGCTGCCCAGCGCGTCCTGCAGCTGGCCGTCGGTGACCGGCTGGTTCTCGCCTTTGCCGATCCACGAGCCGATCACGTCGCCCATGCCGGCCTGTTCGAACTTGGAGACCAGCCCGCCCAGGCCGCCCACCTCGCCGTTGTTGGCGAGCAGGCTGCCGAGCGCGCCGGCGAGGCCGCCGAACTCATCGGGCCCGCCCAAGCCGCCGCCCTGGGGTTGCTGTGGCTGCGCGCCTCCGAGCACTTGTCCGAGTACCGAATCGAGCAATCCCATGATGGACTCCTGATAGTGAGTGAGGGGGAAGGGCTAGGGCTGTGCGCGCGGCGGGCGCTTGGGCAGCAAGGGCTCGCTCACGCCCTGCACGCCGACCAGCCCGAGCACGGTCGCGAGCGAATTCTGCGCGCCTTTCCAGCCGTCTGTCACATCGATCCATTCGGTGAGCGCGTGGAAGCCGCCGGTCTTGCCACCGCCGCCGATGATGATGGCCGGGATGCCCAGCGACATCGGCACGTTGGCATCGGTGCTGGCGCCGCTCAGCAAGGTCTTCTGGCCGAAGGCGCTGTTGGAGCGCACCGCGGCCTCGACGATCACGGAGTCCGAGGGCGTGCGCCCGCCCGGCCGGTCGCCGATGAGCTTGTTGCTCACGCTCAGCGTGGCGACGTTCCAGCGCTTGTTCTCCTCGGCCACCGCCTCGTCGATCGCGGCCAGCACCTTCTTCTCGGTCTCGAGCAGTGCGCCCAACTCGTCGGAGCGGATGTCCACCGCCATGCGCGCATCGGGGGCAATGGTGTTGACCGACGTGCCGCCGCCGACCGTGCCCACGGTGAAGGTGGTCTTGGGAAAGCTGGGCGTCTTGATCTCCGCGATCTTGGCGATCGCGCGACCCATGCCGTGGATCGCACTGGGCACCTGGCCGAAAGCGCCGTAGCTGTGGCCGCCGGGCCCCTTGAAGCTCACCTCGTAGCGATGGCTCGCGGTACCCAGCACGAGCACCGTGCCGTCGGGCGTCGGCTCCACGCCCACCATGCCGTCGATGTCGAGGTGCTCGCGGAAGAGCGCCTTCATGCCCCGCAGGTTGCCCAGTTCCTCCTCGCCCACGTTGCCCACGAACAGCAGGTCGCCGACGGTCTGGACATTGTTGTCGTTGAGCACCTTGAGCCAGGACAGCAGCACAGCGAGGCCGCGCGTATCGTCCGAAATGCCTGGCGCATACAGCTTGCCGTCACGCTCCTTCACCTTCACGTCGGTGCCCGCGGGAAAGACCGTGTCGAGATGGGCCGAGATCAGCAGCTTGGGCCCGTTGCCCGTGCCCTTGCGCAGGCCCACCACGTTGCCCTCGGCATCGATGCGGGCGTCGCTGAGGCCCAGCGCCTTCATGCGCGCGAGAAAGGCCTCGGCGCGCTTCTGTTCCTTGAAGGGCGGCGCCTCGATCTCGGTGAGCATCTTGAGGTCTTCGACCGAGCGCTCATGGTCCGCTTTCACCGCCTCGAGCAAGCGCTTCACGGCGGGCGCGGCCAGCAGCTGCGTGTAGGCCTGGTCGACGGCCGGCCGAACCTGGGTCGGCGTCGGCGCCACTGCCGTCCCCTGGGCATGGGCGGCATTGGCAGTGCACAGCGTGGCGAGCAGGAGGGGCGCGAGGCGCAGCGAAGACGGCAGGAGCGATGGCATGTGTGGGTGGGGTTGCAATGTGGAAGAAGAGGCGGGGCGTCTGTTCACGGGTGTGCGAGCAATGCAAGCGCCGCCAGCGCCGCGGTCTCGGCGCGCAGCACGCGCGGACCGAGCGTGAGTGGCGCGAAACCGCGCGCGATGGCGTCGCCCTCCTCGGCGGTGCTCAGGCCGCCTTCGGGGCCACTGAGCACACAGGCGCCGCGCCGGCCAGTGGCCGGGTCGCTGTCGCGGATCTCGCGCAGGCTGTGCGCGCCATCGGCCAGGCTGAGCACGAAGCGCTCGGCATCGTCGATCGGCGGCGAGTCGATCCAGCCGGCCAGCGCACGCACAGGGTGAACCAGCGGCACCCGGTTGCGGCCGCACTGCTCGCAGGCCGCGATCGCGATCGCCTGCCAGTGCGCGCGCTTCTTGTCGGCGCGCTCGCCGGCCAGGCGCAGCACGCCATGCGCGGTCATCAGGGGCTGGATGCTGGCGACGCCGAGTTCGGTCGCCTTCTCGACCAGCCAGTCCATGCGCTCGTTGGCTGGCATGCCGATCGCCAGGTGCACGGCGCGCTGCGCCTCGCGCTCGATCGCGGCGTGCGCGCCGACCTGCACCGTCACTTCGCTGCGGCCCATGCGCTCGACGGTGGCCTCGTACTCGCCGCCGCTGCCGTCGAAGAGCGTGAGCGCGTCGCCGGGCTGCATGCGCAGCACCTGGACGTGGCGCGCGGCGCCGGGCGGGAGCGCAATCGCGCTGTGCGCGGCAAGGGCCGTGGCGCAGTGGAAGCGCGGCTTCACATCCGCCCGTACGCGAAGCCGCTCTGCGGCTGCGTGCCTTCGATGTCGTCGATGGCGCGCAAGAGCGGCGTCAGCTCGCGATAGCGGCCCGCTGTCGCGCGAATGTAGGCGATGAAGCGCGGCGCATCGCCCAGGTACTTCGGCTTGCCATCGCGCAGCGTCAGCCGGGCGAAGATGCCCGCCACTTTCAGGTGGCGCTGCAGGCCCATCCATTCGACCGCGCGGTAGAACGCGCCGAAGTCATCGTCCACGGGCAGTCCCGCCTTGCGCGCCTGCTCCCAGTAGCGCACCGTGACGTCGAGCACGAAGTCCTCGTCCCAGCTCAGGAAGGCGTCGCGCATCAGGCTGGCGATGTCATAGGTAATGGGGCCGTGCACCGCGTCCTGGAAGTCCAGCACGCCCAGGGCCGGGCCGCCGGTGATCATCAGGTTGCGCGGCATGAAGTCGCGGTGCACGTACACGCTGGGCGCTGCAAGGTTGTTCTCGACGATCAGCTGAAAGCTGCGTCGAAGGCGCTCCTGCAGCGGGCCCTCGACGGCCAGGCCACGGTGCCGGGCCACGTACCAGTCGGGGAACAGCGCCAGCTCGCGCTCGAGCAGCGCGCGGTCGTAGGGCGGCAACACCTGCGGCCGCGACGCGAGTTGCCATCGGATCAGCGCATCGATCGCCTGGAGGTACAGCGGACGCGCAGCATCGGGATCGGCCGGGTCGATCACCTCGAGCATGGTCTGGCGGCCGAGGTCGTCGAGCAGGAGGAAGCCTTGCGGCTCGTGCCATTCGAGCACCCGGGGCGCTGTGAGCCCGGCGTCGCGCATCAGCCGGGCGACCTGCACGAAGGGGGCGCTGTTCTCCTGGGCGGGGGGCGCGTCCATCACGATGCGCGTGCCGGCCGGGTCCTCGGTGTCGATGCGGAAGTAGCGGCGGAAGCTTGCGTCGGCCGAGGCCGGCCGCACGGTGGCCGGCAGCAGCCGGTGCCGCGGGCCTACGGCGCCGAGCCAACGCGCAAAGGCCTGGGCGCGCTCCGGATCGCTCCAGCTGATCGGTGGGGAAGGCGTCGAGGCGCCGCTGTCCGGGGGCGGGGAGGCTGTCATGGATAATCAATTCTACAAATCCGCCCGGCGCGGGCCTGTCGCAACCCCCGACCATCCGGCGCTTCCCCCAGAAGAATTCTTTCCGTACCGATGCCTGACCTGACCCGAGCTGACTGGCGCCGGTGCCGACCGCCTTTGCCGCTGGCCTTGTTGACGCTGGCGCTGCTGCAAGCCCAAGGCGCATCGGCACAGGAGGCCGGCCTGGACGCGCCGATCACGCTCAAGCGCACGCCGCAACTGCTGGAGACCATCCCGAAGACGCAGCGCGGCGAGCTGCCGAGCTTCGTCGACGGGGACCGCATCTCCGGCCGGCCCGACCTCGAAACCGTGATCGAAGGCAATGCCTCGCTGCGGCGCGGCGACACGGTGATCCACGCCGACCGGCTCGAGTACTACCAGCCCGAGGACCTCGCCAAGGCGAGCGGGAACGTGCGCATCAACCAGGCCGGCAACGTCTACGAGGGCCCGCAGTTGGAGCTCAAGCTCGAAACCTTCGAGGGCTTCTTCAACAAGGTGCGCTACCGCTTCCTGGCCTCGGGCGGCGAGGGCGAGGCCGAGCGGGTGGACTTCGTCGACAGCAACGTCTCGATCGCCCGGCAGGGCACCTACACCACCTGCCGGCGCGAGGACTATCCCGGCTGGATGCCGGCCTGGCTGCTGAGCGCCGCGACGCTGACCACCGACACCGAGGAGAACGTCGGCGTGGCCACCGATGCACGGCTGAGCTTCATGGGCATCAGCACGCCGCCCTTTCCGTCGCTGAGCTTTCCACTCAGCAACGACCGCAAGAGCGGCTTCCTGCCGCCGACCATCGGCATCGGCAGCGTCAACGGCGTCGACATCAGCACGCCCTACTACTGGAACATCGCGCCGAACCGCGACGCGACCTTCTATCCGGAGGTGATGAGCAAGCGCGGCGTCAATTTGGGCACGGAGTTCCGCTACCTCGAGAAGGATTACAGCGGGGACATCCGCGTCGACTACATGCCGACCGACAGCCTGCGCAACCGCAAGCGCTGGGGCATCTGGACGAACCACTCGCAGACCTTCGATCCGAAGCCCCTGGGCCTGGATTCGCTGACCGCCTCACTCAGGTTCAACCGGGTGAGCGACGACGACTACTGGCGCGACTTCACGCGCACGCCCACGCTGACGACGCGTCTGCTGGCCAACGATGCCTCGCTCAACTGGACCAAGGGCGACTGGAACGGCGTGGTGCGCACGTTGAAATACCAGACGCTGCAGTATGACCTCTCGCCGATCGTGCCGCCCTACGACCGGCTGCCGCAGATCACCGCCAACTACAACAAGTACGACTGGAACGGCTTCGATTTCTCGTTCAACGCCGACTACTCGCGCTTCCGGGGGGACCCTTCGCTGCAGAAGCAGCCCGACGGCGAACGGGTGTACGCGCTGGGCTCGCTGAGCCGGCCCTTCCTCACGCCCGGCACCTTCGTCATTCCCAAGATCCAGTTGCACACGACCAGCTACCAGTTCGATGCGCCGCTGTCCAATGGCGCGAGCTCGGCCAGCCGAACGGTGCCGACCTTCAGCCTCGACAGCGGCATGATCTTCGAGCGCGACGCCAATTTCTTCGGCCGCGCCTTCCGCCAGACGCTGGAGCCGCGCGCCTTCTACGTCTACACGCCCTACCGAGACCAGAGCCTGCTGCCGAACTACGACTCGGCGGCCAACGATTTCAACTTCGCGACCGTCTACACCGAGAACGCGTTTTCCGGCAACGACCGCATCTCCGACAGCAACACGCTTACCACGGGCGTGACCTCGCGGCTGATCGATCCCGAAAGCGGCGCCGAGGCGGCCCGCTTCGGGATCGCGCAGCGGCTGCGCTTCAAGGACCAGCGCGTCACGCTGCCGGGCGGCACCCCGGTGACCGACCGCGTCAGCGACCTGCTGCTCGGCGCGCAGATCAACTGGACGCCCCAATGGAGCGTGGACGGCACCGTCCAGTACAACCCCGACGACCACAAGTCGACCCGCGCGGCGCTGAGCGCGCGCTACAACCCCGGGCCCTACCGCAACATCTCGGCGGCCTACCGCTACCAGGCGAACACGACCCCCACCTCCAACGACGGCAACAAATCGCTGGACGTGAGCTGGCAGTGGCCGATCAACGACCTGTGGGGCGACAAGGGCAAGGACCTCGGCCCGGGCCGTGGCCAAGGCGGCGGGCGCTGGTACGCCGTCGGCCGGCTCAACTACAGCCTGCAGGACCGCAAGCTCACCGACGGCGTGCTCGGCTTCGAGTACGACGGCTGCTGCTGGATCGGCCGCGTCGTCCTGGAACGCCTGACCACTGGCCAAGCCACCGCGAACACGCGCATCATGTTCCAGATCGAATTCGTCGGTTTCGCCTCCATCGGATCGAGCCCCATGCGCACCCTGACCCAGAACATCCAGCGCTACCAGCCTTTGCGGCAACCCTTCCCCGCACCGAGCCGCTTCACCAACTACGACTGAGCCTCCCGCCATGAACCACATCCGCTCCATCCTCACCCTGGCGTGCCTCGCAACGCTGGCCGCGGCGGCCGGTGCGCAGGGACAGGGCTCGCGCCCCGGCGTCGGCATCACGGACATCATGCGTGCCGGCCCGCGCCTCGCGCCTGCGCCCGCAGCACCCCGCGCCACCCCGCCCGCACCGACCGCCCAGCGTTCGGCCGAATACATCGTGGCGCTCGTCAATTCAGAGCCCATCACCAACAACGAGGTGCAGACCCGGGTCGAGCGCCTGATGAAGGAAAACCCCGAGGCGCAGCGCGTGCCGAGGGCTGAGCTCACGCGCCTGGTGCTGGAACGGCTGATTGCCGAGCGCACCCAGCTGCAGGCGGCCAAGGAGGTCGGCATCAAGGTCGACGAGCTCGCCATCGACCAGGCCGAGCAGACCGTGGCCCGGCAGAACCAGATGAGCCTGACCGAATTGCGCAGCCGCGTCGCGGCCGAGGGCATCTCGCCCCAGAGCTTCCGCAACGACCTGCGCGACCAGCTCCTGCTCACCCGCCTGCGCGACCGCGAGATCGAGGCCAAGGTGAAGATCAGCGACGTCGAGGTCGACCAGTTCATGCGCGAGCAGCGCAACGGAGCCAACGCGGCCGTGGCGCCGAACCTGAATATCGCGCAGGTGCTGGTGGCGGTGCCCGAGAACGCCACCGAGGCGCAGGTCGCGACGCTGCAGCAACGGGCCCAGGGGGTCGCCCAGCGCGCGCGCGCCGGCGAGGATTTCGCCAAGCTCGCGCAGGAGTTCTCCGATTCGCCCGATCGCGCCAACGGCGGCGCTCTGGGCATGCGCAGCGCCGACCGCTACCCTTCCCTGTTCGTCGAGGCGACGCAGTCGACCGCGGTCAACGGCATTGCCGGGCCGATCCGCTCCGGCGCCGGCTTCCATGTGCTCAAGGTTCTGGCCAAGAGCCAGCCGGGCTCGGCCGACGCGGTCGTCACCCAGACCCACGTGCGGCACATCCTGCTGCGCAACGACGCGAAGCGCACCACCGCGCAGGCAGTGGCGCAGTTGGCCGAGTTCAAGGATCGCATCCAGAAGGGCACGGCCGATTTCGCTGGGCTGGCCCGCGACAACTCGCAAGACGGCAGCGCCAAGGATGGCGGCGAACTGGGCTGGTCGCGGCCCGGGCAGTTCGTGCCCGAGTTCGAGGAAGCCATGAACCGGCTGGCGCCCGGCCAGGTGAGCGATCCGGTCGTGTCCCGTTTCGGCGTGCACCTGATCCAGGTGATCGCGCGGCGCGACGCCAAGCTGAGCCAGGCCGAGCAGCGCGAGGCTGCGCGTGGCGTGCTGCGGGAGAAGAAGCTGGAGGAAGCCTACGAAACCTGGGCGCAGGAGCTGCGCACGCGCGCCTACGTCGAGTATCGCGAGGCGCCGCAGTCCTGATGGCAAGGCGCCGCGGCGGCCCTCGGTGAAGCACATTGCCCGCAAGCGCTTCGGACAGCATTTCCTGTCCGACGCCGGCATCATCGATGCGATCGTGCGCGAGATCGCGCCGCGGCCCGGCGATGCGATGGTCGAGATCGGCCCGGGCCTCGCGGCGCTGACCCAGCCGCTGGTCGAGCGCCTCGGCCGCCTGACCGTGATCGAGCTGGACCGCGACCTGGCGCAGCGGTTGCGGGCGCATGGACAGCTCGAGGTGATCGAGTCGGACGTCCTGAAGGTGGATTTCGCGGCCCTGGCCGAGCGCCTGGCGATTCCCCCGGCGTCGAAGCTGCTGCGCGTGGTGGGCAACCTGCCCTACAACATCTCGACGCCCATCCTGTTCCACCTGCTGGACTTCGCGCACTTGATCGCCGACCAGCACTTCATGCTGCAGAAGGAAGTCATCGACCGCATGGTCGCGCAGCCGGCCAGCTCGGACTACGGCCGATTGAGCGTGATGCTGCAGTGGCGCTACGCGATGGAGAACGTCCTGTTCGTGCCGCCCGAGAGCTTCGATCCGCCGCCACGCGTGGACAGTGCCGTGGTGCGCATGGTGCCGCTGGCCGAACCGCCGTCGGTCGACGCAAGCCGGCTCGGCGAGATCGTGCAGGTCGCCTTCAGCCAGCGCCGCAAACTGCTGCGCCATAGCTTGGGCAAATGGCTGGAGCAGCATGGCTTCGCCGGCCATTTCGACACGCAGCGGCGTGCGGAGGAAGTGCCGGTGGGCGAGTACGTCGCCCTGGCCCAGGCCCTCGCCCCCTAAAGAAAAAGGCCCGTCAGAGACGGGCCTTCTCGGGCAAGCCTACGCGGCTGCGAGCCAGTAGCCCGCGTTGAAAGGACTGCTCATGCGCAGCGCCAGGGGCGACACGTCGACCAGTTTGTCGGTCGGCATCTTTTCTGCCGCCGGGTCGCTATTGCCTTGGACTTCGATACCGGGCACCGATTCGGTACCGTTAGCCTCGTTCGCCCGTTCTGCTTGGCTGGTGGATGCAGAACGGGCTACAGAAAAGAATAGAAGCACCGGAACGGTATCTTCCGATCCCCCCAGTAGTCGGCGGCGTCCCGGAAGATGTCGAGCAATTGCTCGCGCGCTTCCTTGTCGAACTTGGCATTGGCCGGGATCTGCTCGAGCACGATGACGAAACCAGGCTGCGGGCCCGATTTATGCAACGGGTCGGTCATGCAGTCGTACAGCGCATCGAAGTTTTTGCCGAAATGCTGTGGAAAGGTGAACTGCTGGGCGATCAGGTCCAGCACGTCCTGCTTGGACTGGGCATTGCCCAGGTTGGCGTAAAGGAAGTGCTGGCCCGCTGCGTGCGCCGCCTCTTGCAGATCGCTCACGCGAAACGCACGAATCGACTGCACGATATTGGGTCGCACGCCCCGAAGTGTGGGGGTCATCTCCGCTGGTCTTTCCATAGTTGTCGTGGTCATCTTTACCTCAGGGCGCCTGGGTGCGCCGCTCAAATCCAGTTCATCGCTCATGGCTCGATCCGCCTGAAACTTGCATAGTGGTCTGCCGTGTACCAGCACACCGAGGGTGTCGTGCGCTCGCCTCCGCAGACGATGCGCCGTGCACCACGGTCACGCGAGCCGGGTGTTTCGACCGTGTACTCTCGGTAATGGCCCCGGCGCTCTCGCGGCAACAGGCGTTCGCGATTGCCGAACACCGAGCCGTCCTTTTCATATCGGAAGGGGCCACCCTTCAAGATGGCTTCGTAAGTGCGCTGGCCCTGCACCGGCAATTCGGCCAGCGCGATCGTTTCCTGTGCCGGCTGTCCGGCGCGGGTGCCTGTCCATTCACGGGCCTGGGCTCCGGCGCCGAGGGCCACCAGCAGGAGCCCTGTGAGCGCAAATTTGGAAACCGGGGACGTGATCGAGGCGTAAGCCGCCATGGGGCACCAGAAGGAAAAGAGCGAGGGCCGAATCGCAGGTCAACCTCCGGGTTAACCCGCAAATTCAAGGCCGCAAGTGTGCCCTAGGGCCGTACAAAACGCAAGCGCCTGCTCAATCTTTGAGCAGGCGCCAGGGTCTCGCACTTACAACTGAAGTTAGCGACCGCTGTCGCACCAAGGCTTAACGCTCGGCGTTGGCGTCGGCAACGGTGAGGGCCGTCATGTTGACGATACGGCGTACCGTGGCGCTGGCCGTGAGGATGTGTACGGGTTTGGCAGCGCCGAGCAGGACCGGGCCGATGGCGATGTTGCCGCCGGCCGCCGTCTTGAGCAGGTTGTAGGAAATGTTGGCCGCATCGATGTTCGGGAATACCAGCAGATTGGCATTGCCGGCCAGGGCGCTGTGCGGCATGAGAGCGGCGCGCTGCTTGCCGTCCAAAGCAACGTCGCCGTGCATTTCGCCGTCGACTTCCAGCCAAGGCGCTTGTTCGCGCAGCAGCGCCAGCGTCTGACGCATCTTGACGGCGCTCGGGTGTTCGCTCGTTCCGAAATTCGAATGCGAAAGCAGCGCGGCTTTGGGCTTGATGCCGAATCGCATCATTTCCTCGGCCGCCATGGTCGTGATCTCGGCCAGTTCTTCGGGCGTCGGGTCGTAGTTGACATGCGTGTCGACCAGGAACACCTGCCTGTCGGGCAGCAGCAGGCCGTTCATGCAAGCGTAGATCGGCACGTCCTGAGGGGTGCTCGGGCAGCCGCCGGCGCGCTTGCCGATGACCTGGTCGATATAGCGCAGATGCAGCGCCGTGGTGCCCCAGGTTCCGCAGATCAGCCCGTCGACGTCGCCTTTGTGCAGCAGCATGGCGCCGATCAGCGTGAGGCGGCGGCGCATCTCGATCTTGGCGACCTGCACCGTGATGCCCTTGCGCTCCGTCATGCGGTGGTAGGTTTGCCAGAAATCGCGGTATCGGTGGTCGAAGTCGGTGTTGACGACGTCGTAGTCGAGCTCTTCCTTCAGCCGCAGGCCGAACTTCTCGATGCGCTGCGCGATGATCGCCGGCCGGCCGATCAGCGTGGGCCGCGCGACGCCTTCGTCGACCACGATCTGTGCGGCGCGCAGCACCCGTTCTTCCTCGCCTTCGCTGTAGGCCACCCGCTTCTTCGGCGCGCGCCGGGCGGCGTCGAAGATCGGCTTCATCGTGGTGCCCGAAGCGTAGACGAAGCTCTGCAGCTTGTCGCGGTAGGCATCGAGGTCGGCGATGGGGCGCAGGGCGACGCCGCATTCGGCGGCCGCCTTGGCGACCGCGGGCGCGATCTTCATCATGAGCCGCGGGTCGAAGGGCTTCGGGATCAGGTACTCGGGGCCGAAGCTGAGCTTCTCGCCGACGTAAGCCGCCGCGACGCGCTCGCTTTGCTCCGCCTGCGCGAGCTCGGCGATGGCATGCACCGCCGCGACTTCCATTTCGTCGGTGATGGTGGTCGCGCCGCAGTCGAGTGCGCCGCGGAAGATGTAGGGGAAGCACAGGACGTTGTTGACCTGGTTCGGATAGTCCGTGCGGCCGGTCGCCATGACGACGTCGTCGCGCACGGCCTTCGCGTCTTCGGGCGTGATTTCCGGATTCGGGTTGGCCAGCGCGAAGATCACCGGCCTGGCCGCCATCTTCGCCACCATGGCGGGCTTGAGTACGCCGCCGGCGGAGAGGCCGAGGAACACGTCGGCGCCCTCGATCACCTCGGCCAGCGAGCGCGCCGATGTCTTCTGCATGTATTGGCGCTTGTCGTCGTCCATCAGCTCGGTGCGGCCTTCATAGACCACGCCGGCCAGGTCGGTCACGAACACGTTCTCGCGCTTCAGGCCGACCTTGAGCAGCAGGTTGAGGCAGGCCAGCGCCGCGGCGCCGGCGCCGGATGTGACCAGCTTGATCTGCGCGATGTCCTTGCCCACCACCTTGAGGCCGTTGAGCATGGCGGCCGCCACCGTGATCGCGGTGCCGTGCTGGTCGTCGTGGAAGACCGGGATCTTCATGCGCTTGCGCAGCTCGCGCTCGACGTAGAAGCAATCGGGCGCCTTGATGTCCTCGAGGTTGATGGCGCCGAAGGTCGGCTCCAGCGCCGCGATGACTTCGACCAGCCTGGCCGGGTCCTTCTCGTCGATCTCGATGTCGAAGACGTCGACGCCCGCGAACTTCTTGAACAGCACGCCCTTGCCCTCCATCACCGGCTTGGAGGCGAGCGGCCCGATGTCGCCCAGGCCCAGCACGGCGGTGCCGTTGCTGATCACCGCCACCAGGTTGCCGCGCGCGGTGTACTTGAAGGCGTTGACCGGGTCCTTCACGATCTCCTCGCAAGGCGCCGCCACTCCGGGCGAGTAGGCCAGCGCCAGGTCGCGCTGGTTCAGCATCTGTTTCGTCGCCGCGATCGCGACCTTGCCCGGGACAGGAAACTCGTGATATTCAAGGGCCGCCTTGCGCAGCTCGGCGCGCTTGTCTTCGGGCGTAGGGATCGGGGAGGTCAGATCGGACATGTGCCTTGGCTCCGTGCAACGCTTCTTGTGAGGGGCGCCGATTGTAGACCTCGCAATCGAGAGGGCACCGGCTATGCAGCGCCGCCCGTGCGGCCAAAAAGGCCCGAAGCCCTCAGGCCGTTGTGGCAATATGCCCGCTCAGAAAAACCGGACGAGGATCGACCATGGCGCTGATGGATTTCATCAAGAAGCAGTTCATCGACATCATCCAGTGGACCGAAACTGGAGACGGGACATTGGCCTGGCGCTTTCCGATGGCCGGGATGGAAATCCAGAACGGCGCCTCGCTCACGGTGCGCGAGTCGCAGGTGGCGGTCTTCGTCAACGAGGGCCAGGTGGCCGACGTGTTCGGCCCGGGCATGTACAAGCTCACCACGCAGACGCTGCCGGTGCTCACCTATCTCAAGAACTGGGACAAGCTCTTCGAGTCCCCGTTCAAGAGCGACGTCTACTTCTTCAGCACCCGCCAGCAGGTCGACCAGAAATGGGGCACGCCCCAGCCGATCACCATCCGCGACAAGGACTTCGGCGCCGTGCGCCTGCGTGCCTTCGGCAACTACAGCTTCCGCATCGGCGATGCCAAGCTCTTCCATACGGAGATCTCGGGCACGCGCGACATCTACAGCGTGGCCGACCTCGACGGCCAACTGCGCGGCCTGGTGCTGCAGAACATCAGCAACGCGATCGCTTCCAGCGGCGTGCCCTTTCTCGACCTGGCGGCCAACCAGATCCAGTTCGCTCAGGCGCTGGCGGCGCAGCTGGTGCCCGAGTTCTCCAAGATCGGCATCCAGCTCGAGGCCATCACGGTCCAGAATGTTTCCCTGCCCGAGGAGCTGCAGAAGATCCTCGACCAGAAGATCGGCATGGGCATGGTCGGGCAGGACATGGGCAAGTTCATGCAGTACCAGACGGCGCAGGCCATTCCCAAGTTCGCCGAGGGCTCCGGCCAGGGCAGCGGCATCGCCGGCGACGCGATGGGCCTGGGCGCCGGCGTGGCGCTGGGCCAGGTGCTGGCGCAGAACCTGCAACAGGGACTCAACCCCAACAATCCCACTGCGGCGCAACAGCAACCCGCGGTCGCCGTGGTCAACCCCGCCGACGTGATGACCACCATCGAGAAGCTCGGCGAGCTCAAGACCAAGGGCATCCTCACGCAGGAAGAATTCGACGCCAAGAAGGCGGAACTGCTGAAGAAGCTGGTCTGAGCCCGTTCCGCTGCAGCGAGCCCGTCGACGCGTCGACAGGGGCGCGCTGAGCGGATTCTTGCCGTCTTTTCGTGGCCACCGACTCCTCCCAGCAGCGCTACTACCGCGCGCCCTGCCCCGGGTGCGGCGCGCCCGTCGAATTCCGTTCGGCGCAGTCCACCCACGCCGTCTGTCCATACTGCCAGAGCACGGTCGTGCGCCAGGGCGACACCCTCGCGCGCACCGGCAAGATGGCGGAGCTGTTCGACGACTTCAGCCCGCTGCAGCTCTTCGCCGCCGGGCGCATTCAGGACCAGCCCTTCACGCTGGTGGGCCGCCTGCAGTACAGCTACGAGGGCGGTCGCTGGACCGAGTGGATCGCCGCGCTCGACGGCGAGCGCACCGGCATCCTGAGCGAAGACAACGGCGCTTTCGTGTTCTCGCTGCCGCACACATTGCAGCGCGAGGCGCCCGATCCCGACGAGCTGCGCGTCGGCGCGACCACCGCCTTCAACGGCCAGAGCTACACGGTGGCCTCCAACGAGCAGGTGCGCCTGGTCTCGGCCCAGGGCGAGCTGCCGCGCTTGCCAGAGCTCGGCCGGCCCTTCGCGGTGGTCGAGCTGCGCAGCGACCAGGGCCTGGTGCTGAGCCTCGACTACGACACTCGGCCGCCGGGCGCCTATCTCGGCCGCTCCGTGCAGCTCGAAGACCTGCAGCTCACCGGCCTGCGCGACGAATCGGCCAAGGAGGAAAAAGGCCGCAGCTTCAACTGCCCGAACTGCGGCTCGCCGGTCACGGTCAATTTTGCCGAGAGCAAGAGCATCACCTGCCGCGCCTGCAACAGCATCATCGACCTGACGCAGGGCATCGGCGGCGAGCTGCGCCACGCCGAGCAGCACGAGCCGGTGCAGCCCTTGATCCCGGTGGGCGCCACCGGCCAGCTGCAGGGCGTGCAGTGGCAGGTCGTGGGCTTCCAGCACCGCATGGGCGTGGCGCCCGGCGACGACGAGCACTTCGGGTGGAACGAATACCTGCTCTATAACAAAAAGCGGGGCTTCAGCTTCCTGGTCGATGCCGAGGACGGCTGGAGCCTGGTCAAGCCCACCACCGGCGCGCCCACCATGGCCGAGAGCGGCTCGCGCGCCACCTACCTGGGCAAGGTCTACCAGCAGCAGTACGCCTACAACGCCGAAACGACGTACGTGGCCGGCGAGTTCTACTGGCAGGTCGAGCGGGGACAGAAGAGCTTCAACCGCGACTTCGCGAGCGGCACGGCCCTGCTGTCCATGGAGCGCTCGGCAAAGGAGCTGACCTGGTCTTCCGGCAGCAAGATCGACAGCGCCGCGGTGGCCGCGGCCTTCAAGCTCGGCGGCAAGAAGGACATGTTCAAGCGCGGCGACGCGCTGCCGGTGAGCGCGGCGGGCAAGCTCGGCTGCGGCACCATCATCCTGATCATCGTGTTGATCATCATCCTCTTGATCATCCTGAGCACCTGCACCAGCAGCTCGGGCGGCTCGCGCAGTTCGGGCGGCTCCTATGGCGGCTATTCCAGTGGCGGCGGCCACAAATGACGTTTTTTACCGGAGGTCCTCATGTTGGGAATTGAATGGCTAAGGCCCGCGGCCTTCCTGGGCTCGATCCTCTACGCGCTCATCGGCGTGCTGATGTTCTGGATCATCTTCCTGCTCATCGACAAGTTCACGCCCTACGACCTGTGGCAGGAGATCGTCGAGAAGCAGAACGTGGCGCTCGGCGTGGTGGTGGCCGCGATGAGTCTGGGCATCAGCATCATCGTCGCCGCCGCGATCCATTGAGCCTTCGCGGCCCGCAATGAGCGAGGCAGCCTTGGATCCGGCTCCCGCGAGGACGGCGCGCGGCCCGCAGCCCGTGGAGATCGCGCTGCTGGCCAGCGTCTTCGTGGTCGCGGCCTGCGGGCTGGTCTACGAGCTCAGCGCCGCGGCGCTCAGTTCGTACCTGCTCGGCGACTCGGTGCTGCAGTTCAGCACCATCATCGGCACCTACCTGTTCGCAATGGGCGTGGGCTCCTGGCTCTCGCGCTACTTCGAGCGGCAGCTGCCGGCGCACTTCCTGCGCATCGAGCTCATGGTGGCGCTGATCGGCGGCGCGCTCCCCGCCTTGCTCTTCATCGCCAACGCCTACATCCCCGGTGCCTTCCGCCTTCTGCTCTACGGGATGGTGCTGGTGGTGGGCACGTTGGTGGGGCTCGAGATCCCGCTGGTGATGCGCATCCTGCGCCGCAATGTGATGCTGAAGGACCTGGTCTCGCAGGTGCTGACCTTCGACTACCTGGGCGCGCTGGCGGTATCGGTTGCCTTCCCGCTGCTGCTGGTGCCCCAGCTCGGCATGATCCGCACCGGCCTGCTCTTCGGGCTCATGAATGCGGCAGTGGCGCTGTGGGCGCTGTGGCTCTTCAGGCACGAGCTGCGCCGCTTGGGGGCGCATGCGCTGGCCTGTGTGCTGGTACTGGCTGCGCTGGCCGGCGCCTTCGTCTTCGCCGAGCACATCACGACGCTGGCGGAAGACAAGTTCTACCAGGACCGCATCGTCTTCGGCGAGAGCTCGCCCTATCAGCGCATCGTGGTCACACGGGGCGCCGCCGGGCACCGGCTCTTCCTCAATGGCAACCTGCAGTTCGCCGAGCGCGACGAGTACCGCTATCACGAGGCTCTGGTGCATCCGGCCATGGCGGCGCAGGGCGCACCGAAAAAGGTGGCCGTGCTCGGCGGCGGCGACGGCATGGCGGTGCGCGAGATCCTCAAGTACCCCTCGGTGGAAAGCATCACGCTGGTCGAGCTCGACCCGAACATGACGCGGCTGTTCAGCGCGCACGAGACGCTGTCGGCGCTCAACGGCGGTGCGCTCAAGTCGCCGAAGGTGCATGTCGTCAACACCGACGCCTTCCATTGGCTGCAGCAAGCCGGCGACATGTTCGACGTGATCGTGGTCGACTTCCCCGATCCCACCAACTTCGCGATCGGCAAGCTCTACACGAATTCCTTTTACGCCCTGCTCGACAAGCGGCTGGCCGCCAGCGGCTATGCCGTGATCCAGACCACCTCGCCGCTGGTCGCGCGCAAGAGCTTCTGGACCGTGGTCGCGACCGTCGAATCGGTGGGCCTGCGGGCCGCGCCGTATCACGCGCACGTGCCCAGCTTCGGCGAATGGGGCTTCATCATCGCGAGCCGCAGGCCTTACCGGCTGCCCGAAGCCCTGCCCGACGGGCTGCGCTTCCTGGCCATGCCCGCGCTGCCGCAGCTCTTCGAGTTCCCGCGCGACATGGCGCGGGTGCCGGCCGAGGTGAACCGGCTGTCGAACCAGACCCTGGTGACCACCTACGAGCAGGAGTGGGGCAAGGTCGCCGGCCATTGATGAAGCGTCGCGAATTCCTGAGTGCCGCCGCCGGCGCCCTGGCGCTCGGCGGCTGCGAGGCGCGCGACCAGATCGAGGGCGGCTTCACCGGCATCGACGTCGAGCGTGGCCATGCGCTGCGCGATGGGACCTGGAGCCGCAACGACGCGCCTTCGTCCACGCGCCGCACCCGCGTCCTCATCGCCGGCGGCGGCGTGGCCGGCCTGGCGGCCGCACGTGCCCTGCGGCTGGCCGGCATCGAGGACTTCGTGTTGCTCGAGCTCGAAGACCAGGCCGGTGGCAACAGTCGCGGCGGCCGAGTGGGCGGCATCGATTGCCCGCTCGGCGCCCATTACTTGCCGCTGCCGGGCGACGAGGCGCACCAGGTGCAGGACCTGCTCGAGGAACTCGGCCTGCGCCGGCGCGTGGCGGGCCGCTGGGAGTACGAGGAGCGCCACCTCTGCCATAGCCCGCAGGAGCGCCTGTTCTTCCAGGGCGCCTGGCAGGATGGGCTGCTGCCCGTGCAGGGCGTGGGCGAGCGCACCCTGGCGCAATACCGCCTGTTCTCGCGGCGCGTGGAAGCGCTGCGGCGCGAGGCGCGCTTCGCCATCCCCACGCTGCGCGTGCCGCTCGCGCCGCGCCTGCTGGAACTGGACGCGCTGCCCTTCGCCGCCTGGCTCGAGCGCGAAGGCCTCGACGATCCCCGGCTCCGCTGGTACCTCGACTATTGCTGCCGCGACGACTACGGCGCCGGCAGCGCCCATGTCTCGGCCTGGGCCGGCATCCACTATTTCGCGAGCCGGCACGGCTTCCATGCACCCGGCGACGAGGACGCGGAGCGCGAAGCGGTGCTGACCTGGCCGGAGGGCAATGGCTGGCTCGCGCGGCGGCTCGTGGCCCCGCTGGGCGAGCGCCTGAAGACGGGCCAGGCGGTCCTGCGCATCGCCGAGACGCGTTCGGGCGTCGAGATCGAGGCTTTCGATGTGGCGGCGGGGGCGCGCGTGCGCTGGCAGGCGGAGCGCTGCATCGTCGCGCTGCCGGCCTTCATCGCCGCCCGTGTGGTGGAGAACCCGCCGGCGCCGCTGCGCGAGGCGGCGGACCGGCTGCGCCATGCGCCATGGCTGGTGGCCAACGTTCATGTGCGCGCCCCGCTGGCCGACCGGCCCGGCGCGGCGCCGAGCTGGGACAACGTGATCTACGGCACGCGCGGGCTCGGCTACGTCGATGCCCGTCACCAGGCGCTGGACCCCACGCCGGGCGCCACGGTGCTGAGCTGGTATCGGCCGCTGGGCCCGAGCGCTTACGACGGGCCGGAAGGCCGGCGCCTGCTGCTCGAGCGGCCCTGGCGCGGGTGGCGCGACGAGCTGCTCGGCGAGCTGTCGGTGGCTCATCCCGATCTTGCCGGGCTCGCCACGCGCATCGAAATCACCCGCTATGGCCATGCCATGGCCATCCCCGGGCCGGGCATGCTTGCCGGGCTGGGCGCGCGCGAGCGCGTCGTCGCCGGCCGGCTTGCCTTTGCGCACAGCGACTGGTCGGGGTATTCGATCTTCGAAGAGGCCTTCGTCCGCGGACACCTGTCGGCGGGCTGAGCCCGCCCGCCGCTGCTCGCTGGGTTCGGTGGATGGTCATCCTTGACCGGATTTTGCAGACTGGCGCAAAATGCGCCAAACAGGAGTGAAAGCAATGTCCTCGGCCACCCCCTTCGCTTCCGTCAAGCTGCCTGCCGCGCTGGTCGACAAAGCGCGCGACGCGGCCCAGCCCATGCGCCGCTCGGTGGCAAGCCAGATCGAATACTGGGCCACCCTCGGCCGCGCGCTCGAGCAAGCCGGCCTTTCCATCCAGGACAGCCAAGCGCTGATCGCGCGCGAGGAAGGGGCGCGTTACGTCGTCTCGGGCCAGGCTCAACCGCCCCTTTCGCCCGAACTCGACGCCCTGCACGGCCACGTGCTGGCCCTGGCCCAGTCCGGCGCACTGGCCGAGCGGGCCAAGGCAGCGGTGGGCGAGAACCGCGCCAAGGCCCAGCCCCATCCGCGCAGCCGCCGCGCGGCCTGATGCCGGTCCTGCACCTGATCGCCGGCCCGAATGGCGCCGGCAAGTCGACGCTGTACCGCTATCTCATTCAGCCGCGCTACCCGCAGCTGCCCTTCATCAACGCCGACCTGTACGAGCGCGAGCAGCTCGGACATGTCCGCCAGGCTGTGCGGCGCTCGGAGGCCGCCCGAAGCTGGGCCGATGCGCAACGCCAAGCCCATCTGGAGGCAGGGCGCTCCTTCGTGAGCGAGACCGTCTTCTCGCATCCCTCCAAGCTGGAACTCCTTGCCGAGGCGCGGACCTTCGGCTTCGAGGTGGCGCTCTACATCGTGTGCCTCGACGAGCCGCGCCGTTTGCTGGAACGCGTGCAACAGCGCGTGCATGAGGGCGGCCACGACGTGCCGGCCAGCAAGATCCTGGCGCGCTATCCGCGCACTCTCGAGAACTTGCGGCTGGCGGTTCGCGCGGTGCCGCTCGCGATGCTGTTCGACGGGGCGGACGTCGAGGCCGGCGGCCCGCACCTGGTGGCTTCGGTGGTCGCCGGCCGCGTGCAAGCGCACGGGCCTTGGCTGCCCGCATGGGCGCACAAGGTGCTTGGGCTCGGCCCGGCCGAGGCTGTCTAGAAATCCGAACGGATCAGGGCCGCATCAGCGCTTCGATTTCGTCGGGCTTGACCGGCACCCCGCGCGAGATCAGTTCGCAGCCCGTTTCGGTGACGATCGCGTCGTCTTCGATGCGGATGCCGATGTTGTGGAACTGCTCCGGCACGCCCTCGCCCGGCCGCACGTAGATGCCCGGCTCGATGGTCAGCACCATGCCCGGCTTCAAGATCCGGCTGGGCCGGTTCTTGATCAGCTCGTTCGACAGCGGGTCCCGGCGCTCGCTCACTTCGCCGGCCTGCGTGGGCTCCACATAACTGCCGCAGTCGTGCACGTCCATGCCCAGCCAGTGGCCCGTGCGGTGCATGTAATAGGCGAAGTAGGCGCGCTTTTCGATCACGTCGTCCACGCCGCCCACCTTGTCGGCGTCGAGCAGGCCCAAGTCCAGCATGCCCTGTGACAGCACCTTCACCGTGGCCTCGTGTGGGTCGTTGAAGCGAGCGCCCGCTCGCGTTGCAGCCACCGCTGCGTCTTGACTGGCCAGCACCAGCTCGTAGAGCGCACGCTGCGGGCCGGTGAACGTGCCGTTGGCCGGGAAGGTGCGGGTGATGTCGCTGGCGTAGCCGTCCAGCTCGCAGCCGGCGTCGATCAGCACCAGCTCGCCCGAGCGCACCGGCGCGACGTCGGCGCGGTAGTGAAGCACGCAGGCGTTGGCCCCGGCGGCCACGATCGAGTTGTAGGCCGGGTACTGCGAGCCCCCGATGCGAAACTCGTGCAGCAGCTCGGCATCGAGGTGGTATTCGCGCACGTCCCGGCCCTCGCGCAGCATGCGCGCCGACAGCTGCATCGCGCGGACATGGCCGCGGGCGCTGATCTGCGCGGCTCGGCGCATCGTGTCCTGCTCGCCCGCATCCTTGATCAGCCGCATTTCGTCCAGCGGGCCGCAAAGGTCGCGTTGTTCCTCGGGGCACAGCGCGCCGTAGCGCACCCGGGCGCGCACCGCCGACAACCAGCCGTCGATGCGCGACTCCAGCCCCTTGTGCGTCGCGAAGGGGTACCAGACCGTCTTCTTGTTCTCCAGCAGCTTCGGCATGCGGGCATCGAGTTCCTCGATCGAGACAGCCTCTTCGACTGCCAGCGCCGCCGGTGCCGCTTCCGGGCCGAGGCGGTAACCGTCCCAGATCTCCCGCTCGCGATCCTTGGGGGCGCAGAACAGGGTGGCATGTCCCTCGCTCGTGAGCACGAGCCAGGCGTTGGGCTCGGTGAACCCCGTCAGGTAATAGAAGTAGCTGTCGTGGCGGAAGAGGAAGTCGCTGTCCCGGTTGCGCGGTCGCTCCGGCGCGGTCGGGATGATGGCGACGGCGTCGGGTCCCAAATACGAAGAAAGTTCCTTGCGGCGGCGGGCTAGATGATTTGCGGTCATAACGTCACTATGCAATACCTTTGTAACTACTCCCCTGGAGAGTAGGAACACATCACGAAAACATTTGCAAGAAGGGTTGCCCTGTAGGAGGTGGCCCACGTACAAATGACGATCTTGTCAAAATGGAGGTGTTTTTGTTGAATTTTTCATATAAAGGCGCGCTTCTCGCGACCGTTGTCGCAAGCGCACTCATTGCAGGTTGTGGAGGAGGCGGTGGCGGTGGCGGTGGCGGCGGATTCGCAGCCCTCGGCGCCACTGCGGCCAACAGCGGGACAGCCACCGGAACCGGAGCCGGCTCGACCACGGCGACCCAGGCCCCCGGCACGCCCGCTCCCGAGGTGGTCGACAGCACCGGCGCGGTGTCCGCCGACGCGTACAAGGCGATTGCCGCCAGTTTCGCCAAGGATGCCGGCATTGCCTACCGCTACGGGTCTCCTGCCGCCGTCGACAACACCGGCATTCCGACGCTGCACCAGCGTGCCGACCAGACCATGAGCTACCACGCCGGAACCTGGCAGGTGGGTGGTCCACCCCTCCCCGAGGCCGGCCTCTACTCGACCAACCAGGCCCATGTCGGCTTCGTCGCCGACAACACGGCCGTGCGCATGGGCGTGGGCGACCTGCAGATCTCCGCGATCGATCACAACACCTTCGCGCAAGCGCCGCAGCTGCCCTGGCAGGAAGCGGCCGCCTGGGACGGCAGCGCCGGGCGCACCAACTACAACGTCAGCACCTACAAGACCGCCGGCCTCACGAACGGCGAACCGGTGGCCGTGGCGCGTTGCGGCGGTCGCGTGGGCTTCTGCGCGACTTCGCTGGTGGCCTTCCAGAACGGCCTGATCGGCACCGCCGGCACCAACACTGCCAACAACAAAGGCTCGGTCAAGCTGCCCGCCAACAAGGTGCCCACGGGCATCGCCATGACGAACAACAGCGAATACGCGCTGGTGACGGTGTGGGACACGACGGCGCTGAAGGGCCAGGTGGCGGTGATTTCGCTGGCGGGGCTGTGCAACAACTGCAACCCCTACGACTCTGCGAAGAACGGCAGCTACGACGCCTGGTACGACTGGTGGCACGAGTGGATGGGCGTGTACCCCGGCCTGCCGAACATGGGCAACATCGCTTTCATGAAGGTGCTGGGCTACGTCGACCTGCCGGGCATGAATGCGCCGACGGAAATCGCGGTCACCACCGGTTTCGACCAGTTCGGAACGTCGCTGCCCGAGAAGAACGGCGAATTCATGGGCCAGACCTACTCGCCCCTGACCGACCCGGTCAAGCGCGCGACCTTCAGCGGGTCCGGCACCAACGCCAACCGCTATGCCAAGGCCGGCGTGGCAGTCGTCATCTCCAAGTCGGAGAAGAAGGCCGCCTTCATCGACCTGAAGCCGCTGTTCACTTACGTCAACGGCGTGTACTTCGGTACCGGTCCGACGGAGTTCACCAACCTCGGCCAGGCCGACAACCAGTGGCCCTACACCTTTGCAAACAAGCCGCAGCAGACGCCGACGGTGATCTCGACCGTGGCGCTGGATGACAAGCCGACTGCCGTGCGCACCACCCTGTTCGGTTTGGTCCACCGTGCGTGGATCGCCACGGAGAGCGGCTCGCTGCGCATCTACGGGCTGGGCAACGTGCCGACGGGGACGGTGGCTGCGGACGTGGCGGAGAAGGGTCGCGTGGCGATCGGCAAGAACCCGACCTCGCTCGCCATCTCGAAGATCGATCCGGAAAACAAGACCATCGAGCCGCTGAACCAGCAGGTGCTGGTGGCCTCGCGCGGCGATCGCAAGATCCAGTGGGTGCGCTTCGGCGCCGACGGCAACAGCGGCAGCGTGGTTCGCACCCTGCAGGACTCGCGCATCGTCGACCCGATCGCGGTGGAAGACACCGACAACTTCGCCAGCGACAACATGGTGCTGAGTATTGCCGACTACGCCGGTAAAAAGGTGTCCAACTATCGCTATGGCTCGGTGGTCTTCGCGGACCGGGGCGGCTCGTGGACCTGCCAGCCGCCGGGCGGCTGTCCCGTTCAGCCTACTGCCGGGGTCAACATCGAGTTCGGCGGCAGCTTTGCGATGGAAGGCAAGCCTTTCCAGATCCGAACCGCCAATGTTCCCTGATCTGCTGCGATCTGCTGCTAATTGATCTCCAAAGGCCCGCCCAGTGCGGGCCTTTTTTCTTGCGTGCGCCACCCCAAGGGCACGTTTTTGGCTTGCTTCCACTTCTTCGCACCCCCATCACGGTCCCGAGAAAGGCGCCTCCTCAATGTGGAGGATTTGCGTTGAAAGCGTTAGCAATCACAACGTTAGTAACACCGCCCTGGGGACACGGAATACACATAGGAAAAGAAGTGCAAGAGCGGTTGCCCGTAACGACGTTGACCCGTACAAACCCGAACTTAACCAATTTAGGAGGGATTTGCTTGAAAGTCATCGACAAAAGCGCGCTTCTGCTTTTTGTTGCAGCTGGCGCACTCGCAGGATGCGGGGGTGGAGGCAACAACACCGGCGGATTCGCCGCAGCCCAGGGCTCGGACGCGTTACCTGCGACCGCTTCTTCAACCACCGCCGCACCTGCCGCCGAATCGACGGGGACCAAGGAAGCAGCACCGATGAGCAAGCTCGATGCCAGCTGGACGAAGGTGGCAGACGAGGATCGGACCTTTACGCTGGCCGCCTCGACGGTCGTGAAATATGGGGCGAACGACACTTACGCCACCAAGACGCTGTCAGGCACGCAGTCCTGCAGCAACGGAAACTTTGGCGACCCGCTGCCTTTCGTGGTGAAGGCGTGCTACGTCCAGACGGGCACGGCACCGGCTCCGGCTCCGGCGCCCGCGCCCGCGCCCGCCCCGGCCCCTGCCCCCGCACCCGCGCCCGCAGTCGGCGAGCGCCTCGCCGTCGAGGGTGCGTCCTTCACGGTGGCTGTTGCGACTCGCGTGCAGTACGGTGTCACCGGCAAGTGGACCGAGAAGACGGTGAGCGGCACCGTCAGCTGCTCGAACACGACCTTCGGCGGCGATCCTGCGCCCTTCGTTGTGAAGGCCTGCTATTCCCTCGGTGCGGCGTCGCCGGCACCTGCCCCCGCGCCTGCACCGGCTCCCGCACCGGCACCGGCTCCCGCGCCCGCCCCGGCACCTGCGCCGGCTCCTGCGCCCGCCCCGGCCCCGGCACCCGCACCCGCCGCCCCTGTCTCCGGCGACGTCGTCGACGGCGCTGGCAACCTGGTGGCCGATGCGTACCGCGCCATGGCACCGCTGCTTTCCAAGGTGGAAGGCATCCGGTATCGCTACGGCGACGCCCCGACCGTGAACAACACCGGCATTCCCACGCTGTACAAGCGCGCCGACCAGACCATGATCTACCACGCCGGGACCTGGCAGGTGGGCGGCCCGGTCTCGAGCGACGCGGGGCTGTACTCGACCAACCAGGCCCATGTCGGCTTCGTTGCCGACGACCCGACCCTGCGCATGGGCGTGGGCGACCTGCAGGTCTCTGCGATCGACCACAACACCTACTCGCAGGCGCCACAACTGCCCTGGCAGGAAGCGGCGGCGTGGGACGGCAGCGCCGGGCGCACCAACTTCAACGTCAGCACCTACAAGACCGCCGGTCTCACGAACGGCGATCCGGTGGCGGTGGCGCGCTGCGGCGGTCGCACGGGCTTCTGCGCGACTTCCATCGTGGCCTTCAACAATGGCCTGATCGGCACGGCCGGCAGCAACACGGCGAACAACCGAGGCTCGGTGAAACTGCCTGCCAACAAGGTACCGACCGGCATTGCCGTCACCAACACCAGCGAATACGCGCTGGTGACGGTGTGGGACACGACGGCGCTCAAGGGCCAGGTGGCGGTGATTTCGCTGGCGGGGCTGTGCAACAACTGCGACCCCTACAACCCCAATGGTGGGACGCCGACCGGCATCCGCAACGGGACCTACGACCGCTGGTATGACTGGTGGCACGAGTGGATGGGCGTATACCCCGGCCTGCCGAACATGGGCAACACCGCTTTCATGAAGGTGCTGGGCTACGTCGACATTCCGGGTATGAACGCACCGACGGAGATCGCGGTCACCACCGGCTTCGACCAGTTCAGGACGGCATTGCCCGAGAAGCAAGGCGAGTTCATGGGCCAGACCTACTCGCCCCTGACGGACCCGGCCAAGCGCGCCAGCTTCAGCGGGTCCGGCACCAACGCCAACCGCTATGCCAAGGCCGGCGTGGCAGTCGTCATCTCCAAGTCGGAGAAGAAGGCCGCCTTCATCGACCTGAAGCCGCTGTTCACTTACGTCAACGGCGTGTACTTCGGTACCGGTCCGACGGAGTTCACCAACCTGGGTCAAGGCGACAACCAGTGGCCGTACACCTTCGCGTACAAGCCGCAGCAGACCCCGACGGTGATCTCCACGGTGGCACTGGACAGCCGGCCGACCGCGGTTCGCACGACCCTGTTCGGCGACGTGCACCGCGCGTGGATCGCCACCGAAGAAGGTTCGCTGCGCATCTACGGCCTGGGTAACGTGCAAACCGGCACCCTGGCAACGGACGTGGTGGAAAAGGGCCGCGTCGCGGTCGGAAAGAACCCGACCTCGCTCGCCATCTCGAAGATCGATCCGGAAAACAAGACCATCGAGCCGCTGAACCAGCAGGTGCTGGTGGCCTCGCGCGGCGATCGCAAGATCCAGTGGGTGCGCTTCGCCTCCGACGGCAACAGCGGCAGCGTGGTTCGCACCCTGCAGGACTCGCGCATCGTGGACCCGATCGCAGTCGAAGACGTCGACAACTTCGCCAGCGACAACATGACGCTGAGTGTTGCGGACTACACCGGCAAGGCGGTGTCGAACTACCGCTACGGTTCGGTGGTCTTCGCGGGCGGCGGGGCGTGCCCGGCGTCGACCGGCGGCTGTCCGGTGCAGGGGACCGGCGGCATGAACATGGAGTTCGGCGGCAGCTTCGCGATGGAGGGGCGGCCGTTCATGATGAGAACAGCCAACGTGCCTTGATCGCCTGATTCGACCCAAGCTTTGCGGCCCGCCTTGTGCGGGCCGCTTTTTTTTGGCTGTTGCTTCCCCCAAACAGCTGGTGCCGGCAACGAATTCTTCGGTATGCCTTTTCCAAAAGTTCAAGTAACCAATTGAAACTTCAGTAACCTGTACAGGCCCAAACCGAGCGAAAAGAAACTGAATGCAAGTAACGTAGAAAGACGTATCGCCTGCTGCTGCATCTTGCGCCTCGATCTTTTTGGAGCAATTGGATGAAAGTCACGGACAAAAGCGCCCTTCTGCTCTTTGTTGCGGCCGGTGCGCTGGCGGGTTGCGGAGGAGGAGGCGGCGGCTCGGGTGGCGGAAGCCTTCCTGTCTCCCTTGCGGGTGGCGCCACTTCCCCGGTCACACCGAGCCCCGCGCCGAGTCCGGTGTCTACCGAAACCCCAACCCCACCCGCAACCTCCAACTCAAACTCTGCCCCGGCTCCCGCTCAACTCGCGGGGACACTGCTCGCCAAAGAGGGCTCGTCTTTCACCGTTGCCGCCGCTGCGACCTTGGTGTGGTACGGCTCCGGCACGTCATGGATCGAAAAGTCGATCACCGGCACCGCCGCATGCACCAATGAATTCTTTGGCCGCGACCCTTCCCCCTTTGTCGCGAAGGCCTGCTATTCGCTCGGCCCGGTCACCGTACCTGCACCTGCTCCCGCGCCCGCTCCGGCTCCGGCTCCGGCTCCGGCTCCAGCTCCGGCTCCAGCTCCAGCTCCAACTCCAGCTCCAGCTCCAGCCCCCGCTCCCGCTCCCGCTCCGGCCCCGGCCCCGGCTCCGGCTCCGATCACCGGCGACGTGATCGACAGCGCCGGCCGTGTCGTCGCCGACGCCTATCGCGCCCTGGCGCCCCGACTCGCCAAGGCGGAGGGCATCGTCTATCGCTACGGCGACGCGCCGGCCATCAACAACAGCGGCATTCCCACCCTGTTCAAGCGCGCCGACCAGACGATGGCGGCCTATCACGCCGGGACGTGGCAGGTGGGTGGTCCCCTCCTCCCCGAGGCCGGCCTCTACTCGACCAACCAGGCCCATGTCGGCTTCGTCGCCGACAACACGGCCGTGCGCATGGGCGTGGGCGACCTGCAGATCTCCGCGATCGACCACAACACCTTCGCGCAGGCGCCGCAGCTGCCCTGGCAGGAAGCGGCCGCCTGGGACGGCAGCGCCGGGCGCACCAACTACAACGTCAGCACCTACAAGACCGCCGGCCTCACGAACGGCGAACCGGTGGCGGTGGCGCGTTGCGGGGGTCGCACGGGCTTCTGCGCCACCTCCCTGGTGGCCTTCAACAATGGCCTGATCGGCACCGCCGGCAGCAACACCGCGAACAATCGGACCTCCGTCAAGTTGCCCGAGAACAAGGTGCCGACCGGCATGGCCGTCACCAACACCAGCGAATACGCGCTGGTGACGGTGTGGGACACGACGGCGCTCAAGGGCCAGGTGGCGGTGATTTCGCTGGCGGGGCTGTGCAACAACTGCAACCCCTACAACTCCGCGACGAACGGCAGCTACGACGCCTGGTACGACTGGTGGCACGAGTGGATGGCGGTGTATCCCGGCCTGCCGAACATGGGCAACACCGCTTTCATGAAGGTGCTGGGCTACATCGACCTGCCCGGCATGAACGCGCCGACGGAAATCGCGGTCACCACCGGCTTCGATCAGTTCCAGACCGCCCTGCCGGAAAAGTATGGCGAGTTCATGGGCCAGACCTACACGCCGCTGACCGACCCGGTCAAGCGGGCGACCTTCAGCGGGTCCGGCACCAACGCCAACCGCTATGCCAAGGCCGGCGTGGCGGTGGTGATCTCCAAGTCGGAGAAAAAGGCCGCCTTCATCGACCTGAAGCCGCTGTTCACCTACGTCAACAGCGTGTACTTCGGTACCGGTCCGACGGAGTTCACCAACCTTGGCCAGGCCGACAACCAGTGGCCGTACACCTTCGCGTACAAGCCGCAGCAGACTCCAGCGGTGATCTCGACTGTGGCGCTGGACGACCGGCCCACGGCGGTGCGCACCACCGTGTTCGGCCCTGTCCATCGGGCCTGGATCGCCACGGAGAGCGGCTCGCTGCGCATCTACGGCCTGGGCAACGTGCCAGCCGGCACCCTGGCAACGGACGTCGTCGAAAAGGGCCGCGTCGCAGTCGGGAAGAACCCGACATCGCTGGCCATCTCGAAGATCGATCCGGAGAACAGGAGCATCGAGCCGCTGAACCAGCAGGTGCTGGTGGCTTCGCGCGGCGATCGCAAGATCCAGTGGGTGCGCTTCGCCTCCGACGGCAACAGCGGCAGTGTGATCCGCACCCTGCAAGACTCGCGCATCGTCGACCCGATCGCGGTGGAAGACGCCGACAACTTCGCCAGCGACAACATGGTGCTGAGCATCGCCGACTACACGGGCAAGGCGGTGTCGAACTACCGCTACGGCGCCGTCGTCTTCGCCGACCGCGGCGGCTCATGGTCGTGCCAGCCACCCACCGGGTGTCCTGTCCAGGCCACGGGCAGCGTGAACATCGAGTTCGGCGGCAGCTATGCGATGGAGGGCAAGCCCTTCCACATCCGGACGGCCAACGTACCCTGACCGGCCGCGCTCTAGGCGGGTCGTCTTCTTGCGTTCAGCGCCGCGAGCCGCTCCGGCGTCCCGACATCGGTCCATGGGCCCTCGTAGAGCTCGGCGCCGATCCGGCCCTCGGCCACGGCCGCACGCAGCAGCGGTGCAAGCGGCGCCTTGACGCCGCCGGGGTTGCCCGCCGGAATGCGGCAGTACGGCGGCGCGAACAACGCTGCGCGGTACAGGCCGATGGTCGAGAAGGTGTGCATCAGCGGCGCGTCATTGAGCGCCAGCCCATCGGGCGAGATCCCGAAGTCGCCGCGCAGGTTGTGCGGCGGGTTCGGCACCAGCCACAGGTGCGCGAGCTCCTTGCCGGCCGCGAAACGGTCCACCGCGGCCTGGCCAAAGACGAAACCCGGCGCGAACACGTCAGCCGCCAGCACCCAGAAGATATCGCCCAGCAGTGGCAGCGCGCGCACGATGCCGCCCGCGGTCTCCAGGGCGCCGCCGAAATCCCGGCCCTCGTGGGAATAGGCAATCTCGCAAGCAGCGTGCCGGTGCCCGAAGCGCGAGACGATCAGCTCGCCCAGCCAGTCGGTGTTGACGACCAAGCGCCGGAAGCCGCCCGCCCGCAGCGCCTCCATCGGCCACTGCATCAGCGGCTTGCCCTGCACCTCGAGCAGGGGCTTGGGCATTGTGTCGGTCAATGGCCGCATGCGTTCGCCCCGCCCGGCGGCGAGGATCATGGCGCGGATGCTCATGACGCAACCGCCTGCGCCGCGATGGCCCCGCGCTGCAGCGCGTGCCGTTCGACGCGGCCGGGCGCGAACAGTGCCTCCAGCGCCCCCATCAGCCCCCTCGCCTTGGACGAGTGGTCGGCGCCGAAATTGCAGACGTAGACATCCAGCGTCGCCCCGCGCTGTTCCGGCCAGGTGTGGACGCACAGGTGAGACTCGGCGAGCAGCACCGTGGCCGTCACCCCGCCCGGTCCCTGCGGGCTGGCCGGGAAAGCGTGGAACAGGGTGCCCACCACCTGCAGGCCCGCGGTCTCGACCGCCCTCACGCAGGCGGCTCCCAGCGTCGATGCATCGACCAGCCAGCGCGTCTCGCAACGGCAATCGTGAAGGTCGGCGGTCAGGTGCAGCCCATGCATGGCCGGCACTCTATCAGCCCTCTGCCGCGCCACCGGACAGGCGCCATGCCCCGCCCGTTAAAATCCTGGGTTCTCCCCAACCAGCTCCCCCAAGAAAGCCCCGACCACATGGCCAACCAAGCCTTGATGGCCAACGCGATTCGCGCGTTGGCCATGGATGCCGTTCAACTCGCGAACTCGGGGCATCCGGGCGCACCGATGGGCATGGCCGACATGGCGGTCGCCCTGTGGGGCGAGCATCTCCGGCACAACCCCGTCAACCCGCAGTGGTTCGACCGCGACCGCTTCGTGCTCTCGAACGGCCACGCCTCGATGCTCATCTATGCCGTGCTGCACCTCACGGGCTACGCACTGCCGGTGGAAGAGCTCAAGCGCTTCCGCCAGCTGCACAGCAAGACGGCCGGCCATCCCGAGACCGGCATCACGCCCGGGGTGGAAACCACCACCGGTCCGCTGGGCCAGGGCATCACCAACGCAGTCGGCTTCGCGCTGGCCGAAAAGCTGCTGGCATCGGAGTTCAATCGCCCCGAGCACAGCATCGTCGACCACCGCACCTATGTCTTCCTCGGTGACGGCTGCCTGATGGAAGGCATCAGCCACGAGGCGGCCGCACTGGCCGGCGCCTGGAAGCTGGGCAAGCTGGTCGCGCTCTACGACGACAACGGCATCTCCATCGACGGCCCGGTCAAGCCCTGGTTCATCGACAACACGGCGGAACGCTTCAAGGCCTACGGGTGGAGCGTGATCGGCCCGATCGACGGCCACGACGTGAAGGAAGTGTCGGACGCCATCCAGCGGGCCCGGCAGCAGGACGAGCGCCCCACCCTCATCATCTGCAAGACGCAGATCGGCAAGGGCAGCCCCAACCGCGCCAACACCGCCAAAGCCCATGGCGAGCCGCTGGGTGCCGATGAAATCGGCCTGACCCGAACCGCGCTGCAATGGCAGCACGAGCCCTTCGAGCTGCCGCAGGCGGTGTACGACGAATGGGACGCCAAGGCCACCGGCGCGCAGCGCGAAGCCGCGTGGAACGACAAGTTCGCCGCCTATGCGAAGCAGTTCCCCGACCTCGCGGCGGAGTTCACCCGCCGCATGAAGGGCGAGCTGCCGAAGAACTTTCATCAGACCGCTTTCGATGCCGTCGTCACGGCCCACACCAAGGCCGAGACCGTGGCTTCGCGCAAGGCCTCGCAGCTGGCGCTCGAAGCCTTCACGGCCGCCCTGCCCGAGCTGCTCGGCGGCAGCGCCGACCTCACCGGCTCCAACCTCACCAACACCAAGAGCACGCCGGCGCTGCGCTTCGATGCCGCCGGTGCCGTGGTGCGCACCGAGGGCAACGAGCAGATCCCCGACGGCCTGCCGGGCCGCCACATCAATTACGGCGTGCGCGAGTTCGGCATGGCCGCCATCATGAACGGCGTGGCGCTGCACGGCGGCTTCATCCCTTACGGCGGCACCTTCCTGACTTTCAGCGACTACAGCCGCAACGCCATCCGCATGGCGGCGCTGATGAAGCAGCGCGTGGTCCATGTGTTCACCCACGATTCCATCGGACTCGGCGAAGACGGGCCCACGCACCAGTCCATCGAGCACGCGGCCTCGCTGCGCCTCATCCCCAATCTCGACGTCTGGCGACCCGCTGACACGGCAGAGACCGCCGTGGCCTGGGCCGTCGCGCTGCAGAATGCCACGCGCCCGACCGCGCTGCTGCTGTCGCGCCAGAACCTGCCGTACGCGCCCAAGAAGGACCTGAGCGACATCAGCAAGGGCGCCTACGTGCTGGCGGAGCCCGACGGGCTGAGGAAGAAGCTGCAGGCCGTCATCATCGCCACCGGCTCCGAAGTGCAGCTCGCGCTCAAGGCCCAGGAGCTGTTGGCTGCAAGGAAGATCGCCGTGCGCGTGGTCTCCATGCCCTCCACCACCACCTTCGATCGCCAGGACGTGGCTTACAAGAAGAGCGTGCTGCCCCAGGGAACGCCGCGCATCGCGGTCGAAATGGGCGCCACCGACGGCTGGTGGAAGTACGGTGTCGCTGCCGTCGTCGGGATCGACACTTACGGCGAGTCGGCACCGGCCGGCGTATTGTTCAAGCATTTCGGCTTCACGGCCGAGAACGTCGCTGCCACGGTCGAGGCGGCGCTCGCGCGCTGATTCGGCCGCACCCAGTTTTCAACCTTCCAGGAGCAAACCACATGGCTATCAAACTCGGCATCAATGGCTTCGGTCGCATCGGTCGCAACGTGCTGCGCGCGGCGGTGCAGAACTTCAAGAACGACATCGAGATCGTCGCGATCAACGACCTGCTCGAGCCCGAGTACCTGGCCTACATGCTCCAGTACGACTCGGTGCACGGCCGCTTCCAGGGCGAGGTCACGGTCGAAGGCAACACCCTGATCGTCAACGGCAAGAAGATCCGCCTGACACAGGAGCGCGACCCGGCCAGCCTCAAGTGGGACGAAGTGGGCGCCGACGTGGTGCTCGAATCCACCGGCCTCTTCCTCACCAAGGAGACCTGCCAGAAGCACCTCGACGCCGGCGCCAAGAAGGTGATCATGTCGGCACCCAGCAAGGACGACACCCCCATGTTCGTCTATGGCGTGAACGACAAGAAGTACGCCAACGAGGCCATCATCAGCAACGCCAGCTGCACCACCAACTGCCTGGCCCCGCTGGCCAAGGTGCTCAACGACAAGTGGGGCATCAAGCGCGGGCTGATGACCACCGTGCATGCCGCCACCGCCACCCAGAAGACCGTGGACGGCCCGAGCAACAAGGACTGGCGCGGCGGCCGCGGCATCCTCGAGAACATCATTCCCTCCAGCACCGGCGCGGCCAAGGCGGTGGGCGTGGTCATCCCCGAGCTCAACAAGAAGCTCACCGGCATGAGCTTTCGCGTGCCGACCTCCGACGTGTCGGTGGTCGACCTCACGGTGGAGCTGGTGAAGGAGGCCACGTACAAGGAGATCTGCGCCGAGATGAAGGCACAGAGCGAAGGCGCGCTCAAGGGCGTGCTCGGCTACACCGAAGACAAGGTGGTGGCCACCGACTTCCGTGGCGATCCGCGCACCTCCATCTTCGACGCCGAGGCCGGCATCGCGCTCGACGGCACCTTCATCAAGCTGGTGAGCTGGTATGACAACGAATGGGGCTACTCCAACAAGTGCCTGGAGATGGTGCGGGTCGTGGCGGCCAAGTAGGTCGCTTCTTCTCCTTTCGTGACTGAAACGCGCCCTCGGGCGCGTTTTGTCGTTCTGGTGGCCGGTGTTCACGCACCCACCCCCACCGGCCCGGCCGGCAGCCAGTCGCGATGGGGCATCTCGTGGGCGTGATGGAGTTGCGGCCCCTGGGTCTGAAAGCTCAGGACGCCTCGGCGCATCAGCGCGTCGGTCACGATCTTGTAGCCCATGGGGGGTGCATCGCGAGGCGCAGACATGAAGGCCGTCTTGGTGAAGTGCCGTTGCTCCCGCGGCAGGCGCTCGCCCACGAGGCGGTCCAGCACGCGGCTCGAGAGGTGATCGGGCTTGCCGTCATTGGGCACCTGCATCAGCCGGAGATTCGAGGGCAGGCCCAAGCCAAGGTATTCGGCGAAGGTACAGGCGTCACTCAGCGCACGCACACCTGCATGGCTCGTCAGCAGCACGCCGCGACCTTCGAACTCGCCGTACAGCACCGCGCTCGACTCGTCCTCCGCCGAGGTTGCGGGATCGCGGGGAAGCACCTCGACATCCCAGCGGCTGCCCACCGCGCACTTGCCAGCCGAATCCATCGCGCCGCGTCGGCCAGCGTCGGCCCGCTCGCGGGCGGCAATGCCGCTTCGAAGGCCGGAAGCAAACCCTCGACGTACCAGCTCCGGCTCGGCGACAGCACCGTGAAAGGTCCGATGACGGCGCCCGCGAACGGCTCGTGCAGAGGGATCTCTCGCGCCAGCGCGAGCTCCTCCAGCTTGCGAGCAACCGTGCCGGCTTCGGACACGCGATCGGTGTGCGTGGACGGCCGATGCATCCACAGCTCGCCGACGCTGAGCTGGTCCAGCACCACCTCCAGGCCGCCGGCATGCCTTCGGTTCGGATGCGGGATCACGACGTGCTGCACGTGCGAGGTGAGGCATTGCTCCCGAACGGCTTCACGAGCTGCTGGGCTGCGGCCGGTGTGCCGACGTCGTAGACCAGCAAGCGGTAGTTGTCCAGTGCGCCCCAACGCACAACGATCGCGGCGCCGCCATCGGCTCCAGGGAAGAGGTCGACTTCATAGCCCAATGGAAAAGCTCCCCGTAGATGCATCATTTCAGTTGATGCAATCAGTTCTGTGAAAAAACACAGTTTGAAGGAGAAAGCACGTGTTTGCAAGTAGTAACATGTGCATCATGTCAATTCATGCAATTCAAGACTTCCTGGGCGCACATGTCGCCGTGCGAGCCGGCTATCCCTTCCGCGGCGCCATCGATGAAATCCGCGGCGGCGCTGTCCAGGCCGTGCAGATGAAAGACCTGGACCCCCTCCACGGCATCGATTGGGACGGGGTCATCCGCACGCAGCTCACCGGCCGACGCGAGCCCGACTGGCTCCTGCCCGAAGACCTGCTTTTCGTCGCCCGCGGCACGCGCTTCCATGCCAGCTGCGTCGGCGAGCTTCCCGGCCCGGCCGTGTGCGGCCCGCACCTCTTCCAACTGCGGGTCAGGCCCGGGCACGAGCTGCTGCCGGCCTTCCTCGCCTGGCAGATGAACCAGGCGCCTTTCCAGCGGGCCCTGCGCCGCGCCGCCGAAGGCTCCAGCCAACTGAGCGTGCGTCGGCCTGTGCTTGAATCGCTGCCGATCGGCCTTCCGCCGCTGGCCGATCAGGAGCGCATCGTGGCGCTGGCCCGCCTCGCGCAACGAGAAAGGCAGGTGCACGACCTGCTCATTCGCAATCGCGAACGGCAGTTCGAATCGATCGCCGAGGCCCTCGCCAGCACATCGGGCAAGGCATGAACCACCCCAGGGAAACCAAGAAAGCATGAGCAAGACAGCCATCAGCCAGGACAGCATCAACGCCGCCGTGTGGGCGGCCTGCGACACCTTTCGCGGCGTCGTCGACCCGAGCACCTACAAGGACTACGTGCTCCCGATGCTCTTTCTCAAGTACGTGTCCGACGCCTGGCAGGACCACCACGACGCCTACCAGGCGCAGTACGGCGACACGGCGCAGGATCTCATCGTGGAGCTCCTCAAGACCGAGCGCTTCGTCCTGCCGCCCAGCGCCAGCTTCTACGCCCTGCATGCGGCCCGCTTCGAGCCCGGCAACGGCGAGCGCATCGACCGCGCGCTGCACGCCATCGAAGACGCCAACATCGGCAAGCTGCGCGACGTGTTCCAGAACGTCGGCTTCAACTCCAACAAGCTCGGCGACGAGCAGCAGAAGAACGACATCCTGCGGCACCTGCTCGAAGACTTCGCCAGGCCCGAGCTCAACCTGCGCCCCAGCCGCATCGGCGAGCTCGACTTGATCGGCAACGCCTACGAATTCCTCATCAGCCACTTCGCGTCGTCGAGCGGAAAGACCGCCGGCGAGTTCTACACCCCGCCTGAAGTCTCCAGTCTCGTGGCGCGCCTGATGGACCCCAAGGAAGGCGAGGAGATCTGCGACCCGACCTGCGGCTCCGGCTCGCTGCTGCTCAAGTGCGGCCGCCTGATCCGCGACCGCACCGGCTCCAAGCGTTATGCGCTCTACGGGCAGGAGGCCATCGGAAACACCTGGACCCTGGCCAAAATGAACATGTTCATGCACGGCGAGGACAACCATCGCATCGAGTGGGGCGACACGCTGCGCAATCCCAAGCTGCTGGCGGGCGACGGGAGCCTGCGCCAGTTCGACGTGGTCGTCGCCAACCCGCCATTCAGCCTGGAGAAGTGGGGCCACGAGGCCGCCGGAAGAGACAAGTTCGGCCGCTTCCGCCGCGGCATACCGCCGCGGACGAAGGGCGACTACGCCTTCATTCTTCACATGGTCGAGACCATGAAGCCCGCGGGCGGTCGCATGGCGGTCGTCGTGCCGCACGGCATTCTGTTTCGCGGCGCGGCCGAGGGGCGCATTCGGCAGAAGCTGGTGGAGGAAAACCTGCTCGATGCCGTGATCGGCCTGCCCGAGAAGCTCTTCTATGGCACGGGCATCCCGGCCGCCGTGCTCGTTTTCCGCAAGGACAAGGCGGACGACAAGGTGCTCTTCATCGATGCGAGTCGCGATTTTGAACCGGGCAAGAACCAGAATGTGCTGCGCGACACAGACCTGCAGCGTGTGCTGGACACCCATGCAGCGCGTGCGCCGGTCGAAAGATATGCGTATCTCGCGACACCGGAGGAGATCGCCCAACACGACTTCAATCTCAACATTCCTCGCTACGTCAATACCTTCGCGACAGACGGTCTGCTCGACATGACGACGCTGAAGGACGAACGCCATGGGCTCAGGAAGGAGCTTGACGGCATCGAAGAAGAAATAGAGACGCACCTCGCGGAGATAGGAATATGAGCGGGAAACGAAGGCGTCCCCCCCGAACCGACCCTAACGTGGGCGCCGCCGATATGGAATCGACAGAGTTTCTTCTTTACGAAACGGATGACGGCCGCAGCCACATCGAGGTCCGGATGGTTGGCGAGAACGTCTGGCTCAGCCTCACGCAACTGGCTGAGTTGTTCGGTCGTGACAAGTCGGTCATCTCACGGCATATCAGGAATATCTACGAGGAGGGCGAGGTGACCCGGGACGCAACCGTTGCAGTTTTTGCAACGGTTCGATCCGAAGGCGAGCGCGAGGTACAGCGAGAGACTGAGCACTACAGCCTCGACGTCATCATTTCCGTCGGGTACCGCGTCAAGTCGCTGCGCGGTGTCCAGTTTCGCATCTGGGCCACGCAACGTCTGCGCGAATACCTGATCAAGGGCTTCGTGATGGACGATGAGCGACTGAAGGCAGCCGGCCAGGGGCGCTACTTCGACGAGTTGCTGGCGCGCATTCGTGACATCCGCAGCTCAGAAAAGGTGTTCTGGCAAAAGATCCTGGAAATTTACGCCACCAGCATTGACTATGACCCGAGGGCGGATTCTTCACAACAATTCTTCGCAACGTTGCAGAACAAGATGCACTGGGCCGCGCATGGCCATACCGCTGCCGAAATCATCTCGACGCGTGCCGATGCAACCAAGCCGAACATGGGCCTGACAAACTGGGCGGGGGCGAGGCCGCGCAAGGCGGATGTTGAGGTCGCCAAGAACTATCTCAGCTTCGAGGAACTCGAGATGCTCAACCGCATCGTCAGCTTTTACTTGGAGTTCGCGGAACTGCAGGCAATGAGCCGCAAGATCATGACGATGCGCGCCTGGATCGACAAGCTGGACGACTTCCTGCGCATGTCCGAGCGCGACATCCTTAGTGATTTGGGACGAGTAAGCAACGATGAAGCCTTAAGGAAGGCGCACCTCCAGTACGAGCAATTTCGACAGACGCAACTGCAACTGCGCAGCCCCGTAGAGCAGCATTTCGCCGAGGCGACGAGCAAGGCGAAGCACTTGTCCGAGGTTGTGAAGGGGCGACGGAAATGAGGCGTGAGAATGGCCGTTGGCTTGACTTCTTCGAGAACCGGCGCACGCGGGCGGCCGAATGGCGTCGCCCGCCGAATACCTTGCTGATGGAGATGTACGGACTGGGCAGGACAAGAGGGCAGCTTGCCAAGCTGGCTATTCCCGTAGCCACAAATCGAATGCAAAGCGCAGCAGTCATGCGGCGGCTGATCACCGAGGGACCGGCGCAATGACCATCATCCCCTCCATCCGCGGGCGATCCGGCGCCCAAGTTTCCGCGCTGCGGATGCTCTGCAACCTCGGGTGGAACTACCTCAGCACCGCAGACTGCCTCACCCTGCGCGGCTCGACGCGCGAAGTCCTCCTCAAGCCGCGACTCATCGAGGTCCTGCAGACCCGCCGCTTCGACTACAAGGGCGAGCCCTATCACCTCTCACCCAGCGCGATCGATCAGATCCTGCGCGAGCTGTCGACCGTCGGCCTCGGCGAGGGCCTGCTGACGGCCAACGAGCGCCTCTACGCCAAGCTCGCCTATGGCATCACCGTCACCGAATTCATGCCGGACGGCAGGCGGCACCAGCCGACGATCCATGTCATCGACTGGATGGACCCGAACGCCAACCGCTTCGACGCGACGGAAGCGCTGCGCGTCGTCTCCACGCGCGGCACGCACGAATGCGCGCCGGACATCGTCGGCTACGTCAACGGCATTCCCCTGGTCGTCATCGAGGCCAGGCAGCCCCACGGCCGGCACGGTGGAAACGCGGCCGAAGCGATGGTGCTCGAGGGCATCGGCCAGCATCTGCTCAACCAGCGCGACGATGAGATTCCGCACCTCTTCGTCTACGCACAACTGCTCTTGTCCGTCAGCGAGACCGACGCCCGCTACGGCACCACGACCACGCCGGAAAGATTCTGGGCGCACTGGGCGCTGGAAGAAGAGTTCGACGATGCGCACGTCCATGCCCTGAAGAACGCGCCTTTGCCCGCAGCCTCGCATGCGCTCTTCGAAAGCCGGCCACCCACGGTGCGCGAGTACTTCGAGTCCAGCGGGTTCCTGTCGATGCCGCCCAACGAACAAGACCGCCTGATGGTCGGCCTGCTGACGCGAGAGCGGCTGCTCGAACTCATACGCGGCTTCGTGGTGTTCGACAGCCGCATCGGAAAGATCGTGGCGCGCCACCAGCAGTTCTTCGCGGTGCGCGCCCTGTTGGCGCGCCTTTCCGGGCAACGGCCCGATGGCGCGCGCGAGGGCGGCGTGATCTGGCACACCACGGGCTCGGGCAAGAGCTTCACGATGGTGTTCCTCACCAAGGCGCTGCTCCTGCACGACGGCTTGAAGGAGTGCCGTCTCGTGGTGATCACCGACCGGCGCGATCTCGAAACGCAGCTCGCACGGAACTTCATGGCCGGCGGGGCCTTCGGCTCCTCCATCGCCACGCACAAGGAGGGCGAGCACAGCAAGGCCGCGAGCGGGCGCGACCTCGCGCGGCGCATCGGCCAGGGCACGAAGCGCATCACCTTCGCACTGGTGCAGAAATTCAATACCGCCTCCAGGCTCGCGGAGTGCCGCAACGATTCGCCCGATGTCGTGGTGCTGGTGGACGAAGGCCATCGCAGCCATGGCGGGGAGACGCACGAGCGCATGAAGAAGGCGCTGCCTCGCGCGGCTTATGTGGCCTTCACCGGAACGCCGCTGTTGAAGGACGAGAAGACCGCGCAGAAGTTCGGCCCGATCATCCACGCATACACCATGGAGCGCGCGGTGGCGGACCGTGCCGTCGCGCCGCTTCTTTACGAAGAGCGGGTGCCCGAGCTGTTCATCGACGCCGCTGCCGCCGACCGCTGGTTCGACAGGATCACCGCAGGCCTGGCCGAGGCGCAGCGCGCCGAGCTCAAGAGGAAGTACGCCAGGAGCGGTGCCATCCACGGCGCGGCCAAGCGCATCCAGCTGATCGCATGGGACATCGCCACGCACTTCCATGAGAACTTCAAGAAGATGGCGCCGGGCCTGAAGGGCCAGGTCGCCACGGCGAGCAAGGCCGACGCGATCCGCTACAAGAAGGCGCTCGACGCGACGGGCCTGGTCACGAGCATGGTGGTGATCTCCCCGCCCGACATGCGCGAAGGCGACGCCGGCATCGACGAAGGCGGCATGCCCGAGGTGCAGAAATGGTGGCAGCAGAACATGCTGCACCAGGGCGTCGACGCGTCCCACCACGAAAGGCAGGTGATGCAGGACTTCGGGACCGACGGCGACCCCGACCTGTTGATCGTGGTCGATCGCCTTCTCACCGGTTTCGACGAGCCGCGCAATGCGGTGCTCTACCTCGACAAGCCGCTGAAGGGCCACAACCTGATCCAGGCCGTGGCTCGGGTGAATCGCCTGCACGACGCCAAGCGCCACGGCCTGCTGGTGGACTATCGCGGCATCCTCAAGGAGCTCGACACCGCGATCCGTGCCTACCAGGACCTCGAAGCCCGCACGCAAGGCGGCTTCGACATCGGCGATCTGAAAGGGCTCTACGCACAGCTCGGCACCGAATACCAACAACTGCCGATGCGGCACCAGGCGGTCTGGTCTTTTTTCGAAGGCGTCGCCAACCGCAAGGACGCCGAGCAGCTGCGCCAGGCCTTGAGCCCTCGTCTGGCCAGCGACGGGCAGGGCGGCGACTACGACCAGCGGCAGAAGCTTCGCGACGATTTCTACGCCGCCCTGACGGCTTTCGGCCTCTGCCTCAAGACCGCGCTGTCGTCGCGCGGCTTCTTCGAGGACCGTGGCTTTTCGGAGGCGGCGCTCGAGGAGTACAAGGCGGACCTCAAGATCTTGATCCAGGTGCGGCAAGCGGCACGAAGCGATGCCATGGAGACCGCCCCGCCCAGCGAATACGACGAGCAGCTGCGCAGACTGGTCGACGAGCACGTCATCGGCGAAAAAATCCGCGTCACGCGTGGCCGTTTCATGCCGCAGGAGCGGGGCGTGCCCGATGTTTCCGAGAGCTGGTCGCAGGCGAAGACGCGCAGCGAGGCAGACCTGATCAAGACCCGTGTGCGCAAGACCATCGAGCAGGAGCTGGTCGACGACCCCTACGCCCAGCAGGTATTTTCCGAGCTGCTGAAGGCGGCGATCGAGCAGGCCGAGGCGATGTTCGAACACCCGCGAACCCAGTACGCGCTGTTCAAGGAACTCGAGCGCGACGTGGACCGGCGCGCCACGCCCGGCATGCCGGAGCTCCTGGCCCTCAACCCGCAGGCCAGGGCCTACTACGGCGCCATCTTGATGGCGCTGGGCGATGGCGAGGCGGCGGCGCTCGACGAGGCTCGGCGCAACGCCCACGTCCAGCATGCGCTCGCCATCGGTGCGGTGGTGCAGAACGCGGTGGCCGAGCATTCCCTGAGTGCGCAGGGCATCGAAGCCGCGATCCGCAAGGGCTTGCTGCAGCTGCTCTATGCGCCGCTGGGGCTCGATCGGGCGAACGATGTGATCGCTCGTGTGCTCCAGATGACCCGCATCGGCCTGGGGCAACGCGCTTGAGCGATGCGACGCTTCGAAGCCTTCGCTACGGCGATGAGCGCATTGCCTTCTGCCTGCGCGTCCAGCCGGCCCGCACGGGGCAGCGCATTGCCATTCACGTCGCTCCCGACGGGCGCGTGCGGGTCGATGTGCCGCAGGGGACATCCGACGCCGCGGTGCAGGCGGCCCTGCAGCGGCGCGCGCGCTGGATCAGCAGCCAGGTCGCCGCGGTTCGAGAGCGTCTTGCGCACGCGCTGCCGCGCGCTCATGTCAGCGGCGAGTCGCTGCTCTACCTCGGCCGACGCTACGTGCTCGAGGTCGTCGTCGACGAAAGCCGGGACGGCCACGTGCGCCTGCGCGGCACGCGCATCGAAGTCACGGTGCCCCAGGGCGACGCGGTTCGCGTGCGCAACTTGCTCGACGCCTGGTACCGCAAGCGTGCCGGCGAGGTGCTGGCCGCGCGCCTGGCCGCCCTCGCACCCTTGTTGCAATGGGTCGGCACACCGCCGCCCATGCAGCTGCGCATCATGCGGACACGATGGGGCAGCTGCTCGCCGGCAGGTCGCCTCACGCTGAATCCGAATCTGGTGAGGGCGCCGCGCGAATGCATCGACTACGTGCTCATCCACGAGTTGTGCCACCTCGCCGAGCACAACCACGGCCCGCGTTTCCATCGGCTGCTGGAGACGCTGCTGCCGCAGTGGCGCAGCGTCAAGGCGCGCCTGGATGGCCTGGTGGAGCAGCTGATGCCCGCCTGAGGCTCTGCGCGGCCCAGCGTCCCACCTGCGCCGCAAGCCAGGCGCCGTCATCCAGCGGCAGGTCATGCCCGGCGCTGGGATGCTCCGCAATCTCCACGCTCCACTGCTGCGCCAGCCGCCGCGAGCAGCGCGGATTCACCAGCCCGTCGCGGGCACTCGCCAACACCAGCAGCGGCACGGAAGGCGCCCGCGCCGGCGCCCGGTAGCGCGCCGCCGCCAGCACCTGGCGCACCGCGTTTGCCGGCGACACCGGGCGCGCCTCCCGGATGGCCGTCCAGTCGTCGAGCACGGCCGTGCCGCCCGCGGGATGGCGGGTGGTGAGCCGCAGGATCGTCGCCTCGCGCTCGCGAGCGGCCTGCCGCCCGAAGGCCAGGCCCAGCAGCGTGCCGTAGTTGGCCGGGCGCAGGCGCTCGTGGAAGGGGCTGAAGGGCCGCAAGCTGGTGTTGATCAGCACGCAGCCCGCGAGCTCGTGCGGATGCTGCGCCGCCCAGTCCACCGCCACCATCGCGCCCAGCGACATCGCCAGCAGATGGTAGGGCGGCGCGATGCCGAGTGCGCGCAGCTGTTCGCGGCAGGCGTCGGTCGTGTCTTCGATGCGCAGCGGGCTGCGCATCTCGTTCAGCCGCCCGTTGCCGGGCAGGTCGAGCGCCACGATCCGCGCGGTGGGAAAGCAATCCTCCAGCAAGCCGACGAAGCGTCCCCAGTGAGCGCTCTCGCGCGTGAGGCCGCGCATCAGCACCCAGGTGTCCATCAGGGCCTCCCGTACCAGCGCGCCAGCGCTTGCTGCTCGTGATGCGCCCGTTGCGTGCCGGCGGGCAGCCAGCGTTCGTGGCTGCCCACGGCGCGGGTGATGAAGTCCAGCCACGCGATGTGCTGGCGCAGCACCCGCTGGTGCCGGTGCTCGATCACCGGGTTGAAGATGCCGTGGCGCGAGAAGAGCTGGCGCGGGTTCTTCTTGACCCACAGCCACGAGCCCATTTCCAGCGTCACGGGCAGGAACACGCTGCCCGGCCGGTGGGCGGCATGCAGGTAGAGGTGGTCCCAGAGATCGCCGTGGGCCAGGTACTGCCGGCTCTGCGGTTCCAGCTTGTAGCGATGGTGCAGCAGGCTCTGGTCGAGGATCTCGCACAGCGCGTGCATCTCCGCCAGATGGCCGATCGGCCGCGCGGTGTGCGCATAGGGAAACCAGATGCGGTCGGTCAGGCCGAAGCCCGAGTGGCAGTCCACCGCGACGCTGAGCGGCCGGCCCAGCAGCTCGGTCTCGACCAGCGCGCAGAGCGCGGCGCTCTCGCATTCCATCGGCTCGCCGGCGGCGCCGCGGTACCAGGGCAGGTTCGCGCTGATGCGCTGTCCGCCGATCAGGTAGGGCACGCGCTCCTTCGCTTCGATCGGCGCGTTGCGCATCAGATCGACGCCGTTGGGATTGGCGCGCGTGCCCAGCCACGTGCCGCCGGGGTTGACCAGCGGCATGAACACCAGCCTCATCGTTTCCAGTTGGCGGTGCAGCGTCTCGTCCCAGGCGAGGCGCATCACCAGGCTGCGCAGGTAGGCGATCGCGACCTGCGCGCCGATGCGCTCCAGGCCGTGCACGCCGCCGAAGAAGCCCACGGCCGGCGCATCGGGCCGCGTGCTGCCGAGCAGGAAGGCCTGGACCGGAAAGCGCCGCGCGCCCGCGGCCACTTCGCACAGGACGCGCGTCTCCAGATGTGCGCCGGCCAGATCGATCAGCTGCGCCAGCTCCAGCAGTTCGGGCAGGTCCGAGGGGTTCACGCGTGGTCGTTGGGGGATCGGGTGCGCTGGAGGATAGCGGCAATGGTCGCCATCAACATGTCACACAAGGCCCTTAGGGTGACGCAAGGGCCACCTGTCGACGGTGCCCGGCCCCTTCCATGAACGCTTCCTTCTTCTGGCCTCCGAATCCTCACACCTTCCGCGCGCTCGGGGGTGCCTTGGTGTGGGGATTGATTGAAATCGTCGCCTTGGCGCGTTCGCGCCGCAGTGCGCGGCGGGCCGGCAGAACCTAAAGCGCGGCCCCGTGAAGTTCGTGGCGATTGCTCAATCGTTGAGGAAGTTTGGTAGTTTGGCGAACAGCTTGCTCTCCTTCAACTCGACGGCGTGTCGCACGCGAAACTCCATCCAGAGGGTGTTCGTGGCTTGGGCGACCGCCTCGTAGCAGGTCACCTTGTCCTCGGCAGAGCTCTGCTCGTCAATAGGAGCGATGGAGAAGCCGACCTTGTTCAACAGCGGGATCATGTCCGCCACCACTGACGCTCGATTGAAAAACTTCTTGGCGCAGTCAAGAAATGATTTCTTTGGGTTCAACGTGCTGAGCAACGTCAGCTCTGCGGGGTTCTCGTGCAGCATGTGGAAAAGCACCACCAGATCCTTCTTCACGTCCTGGGCGGGCAGGTTGCTCTCGGGGTCCTCCAGCTTGGCAAAGATCGGCATCAGCTTCGGGGCGAGGCTGCTGAACACCTGGGTGCCGATCATGGTCTCCAGGTGTTCGCAGTCATGGCGCAAGGTGGAGAGATGTTGCTGCTTGTAGTAGTTGTCGTGCACGGCATACGGCTGGTTGGCGGCCGCGCTGAGTAGGCACTTTCCATGAAAGATCCCGTGCAAGATGGACAGCACGCCTTGCGAACCTGACCCTGAGAACGACGGCACCGTAAAGCTTTCTATACCGTCCAATTTCAGAGACGTCAGGCCCTTCTTGCAAAGCTTCTCATCTGCGGGCTTCAGCGGTCCTGCGGAAAACAAGTTGCTGCTGGACTCGTTCCTTGTCACATAGCTCCTCACCATGCTTTCTTCGATCGGCTGCAGCAATAACCTGAGTCGCGAAGTTTGGGGTACATCAGAAGCTAGATCGTCCATCCATCCTTGGACCGCGTTCACAGCATCCGCGAGCAAGGCGTGTGCGAACAACAGGAAGCAGGCCTTGTTTCGCGTTGGCTGGAAATCTTGAAGAGGAGAACTCAATGCTTTTATCAGGTCGCTTTCGAGCTCCGCAAACCTTGCAGCCATGCCCTGGACGAATTTGAGTTCCTGCTCTAGCGTTGCCCGCAGCGCCGGCGGCGAATTGAGAAGCATATTGTCGTAATGCTTGCACGTTGCCTCGATCTTTAGATGCAGGGGTTGCAACAATTCGACGGACTTCTTAAGCAGATACAACGCCGGTTTGTCATGCTCTGGCTGGCCTGGCTTGAGCTCACCGTTGTCGACCTTCTCAAAAAAGTTGGTGAACAGCACGCTTTGGAAGAGGCAGTCGTCGAATGTGTTGTCGCCCGTGGTGCGGACATGGTGCTGTTTCAGGTATTCCGCGATTTGGAGCTTGTTGTAGGGCGGCTCCAGCTTGACATCTGCCAGGTGATGAATCGGCGAAGAGTGGGGCCGAACCTGCTCCAACACTGCGCCCAGGGACTCTGCTCCGAACGCAATGCTGGAATTCAGGGCGATAGGTCTCATGGAAGACTTCCTTTTCGCGGCTGACGACGGTCAGCTGTCCTGGAATTTGGAACCGCGCGAGAAGGTGCGTTCCTGCAGTTCAGGCAGGAAGCGCGTACTAGTTCACAACGAAACCTTTGTGTCGTGGTGCCGGGAGCGCTCTGGTCCATCAACCCTTCGGCGAGTCGAACACGCCGACCATCCAGCCGACCCCGAAGCGGTCCTGCACCATCCCGAAGCAGGGCGAGAAGAAGGTCGGCCCGAGCGGCATCTGCACCTGGCCGCCCTCGCCGAGCGCCGCGAACTTGCGCTTGGCATCGGCTTCGTCGGCGACGGTGAGCGACAGCGAAAAACCGCGGAAGACAGGCGCCTCCTTGGCCATCCCGTCGGAAGCCATCAAGGTCGTGTCGCCGATCTTGACCTCGGCGTGCATCACGTTGTTCTCCGGAGGCGGGCCGGAACCCTCGGCGCCTCCGCACATCTCGGCGTTGCCCGCAGGCTCGGGGCTGTCCTTGAAGCGCATCAGCATGGTCACTTCTGCGCCGAGCGTGGCACGGTAGAACTCGAGCGCTTCCTCGCAGCGGCCTTCGAAGAACAGGTAGGGCTGGACGTGCATGGCAATCTCCTTGGGAGGGGTGGTGGTGGTGAAACGGATCGAATCGCGAGCGATCAGGCCTGGGGAAAGGCGCTCATGTCCATGTACGCCAGCTCCCACATGTGGCCGTCCAGGTCCTGGAAGCCGTGCTGGTACATGAAGCCGTGGTCCTTCGCCTCGGTCGGCGTGCTGCCGCCGGCAACCACGGCCTTGGCGACCTGGTCGTCGACCTCGTCCCGGCTCTCGCAGGACAGGCACAGCAGCACCTCGGTGCTCTTCGTCGCGTCCGCGATGGCCTTGGGCGTGAAGGTCTTGAAGAAGCTCTCGACCAGCAGCATCGCGTAGATGTCCTCGCTGATCACCATGCAGGCCCCCTGCTCGTTGGTGAAGCGCGGCTCGAAGCTGTAGCCCAGCGCGCCGTAGAAAGCCTTGGACTTCTCGAGGTTCTTGACGGGCAGGTTCACGAAGATCTTGGTGCTCATCGGTACTCCAAAAAACGCACGGTGGTTGAGGGAAATTCCGTTGTTGTGTACAACGTCCACAAAACAATAGCAAAGATAATGGACGGTGTCCACATGGAAACGAAAATGACGCTTCCCAGCCCCGTGCCGCCGGCGCGCAGCACCTATCGCCACGGCGATCTGCGCCGGGCCCTGCTGGAGGCGGGCGTCGATCTGGCCCGCCAGGGCGGCCCGGAAGCGGTGGTGTTGCGCGAGGCCACGCGGCGCGCGGGCGTGGTGCCCAACGCCGCCTACCGGCACTTCGCCAGCCGCCAGGCGCTGCTGCTGGCCGTGCGCGCCGCGGCGCTGTCGGCGGCGGCCGGGGCCATGGAGGCCGAGCTCGCCGCCGTGCCGCGCGACGGCTCGCCGGCGGAAATCGCCCGCGCCAGCGTGCGCGCCATCGGTGCCGGCTACCTGCGCTTCGCCCAGGAACAGACCGGCCTCTTCCGCACGGCCTTCGGCGCCCCCGTGAAGCTGGAGAACCCCCCCACCGACGCCAAGGGCGGCGCGAGCGGCCTCAACCCGTTCGAGCTGCTGGGCGCCGCGCTCGACCAGATGGTGGCGGCCGGCGTGCTGGCGCCCGAGCGCCGTCCGGGCGCCGAGTTCCTGGCCTGGTCGGCGGTGCATGGCCTGGCCTTGCTGATCATCGATGGCCCGCTGAGCGGCGTGCCGCGCGAGCAGACCGATGCGCTGGGCCTGCGCCTGCTGGAGATGGTGGAGAAGGGGCTTTGATGGCCACGCGGTGCGGGAGCATGCTGCCGTGAAGCCGCGCACGCCCGCGGACATCGATTTCCTCGCACCCTCGCACGAGGTCGCCCCCCGCCTGATCGGCCTGGTGCTGCTGGTCGGCGGCGTCGGCGGCCGCATCGTCGAGACCGAGGCCTACGACCGCGAGGACCCGGCCTCTCACAGCTTCGGCGGCCCCACCCTGCGCAACGCGGCGATGTTCGGTCCACCCGGCCGTGCGTACGTCTACCGCTCCTATGGCATCCACTGGTGCCTCAATTTCGTCTGCCGCGAGGAAGGCCATGGCGCCGGGGTGCTGATCCGCGCGCTGGCCCCCACCGCCGGGCTGGAGCGCATGCGCGCGCGCCGCGGCGTGGAAGACCTTCGCCTGCTGTGCGCCGGCCCCGGCCGGGTGGCACAGGCACTGGGCGTCGATGCCGGCTTCAACGGCAAGCGGCTGGACCGTCCACCCTTCGCGCTGCTCGCCGCGCCCGACGATCACCCCGCGGTGGTGGTCGAGGCCGGGCCGCGCATCGGCATCTCCAAGGCGGCCGACGTACCTTGGCGCTTCGGCGAGAAGGGCTCGCCCTTCCTCAGCAAGCCCTTCAGCCGCGCGAAGGCTCAGCGCGCCTGAAGGTTCTCCTCGCGCGCGATCTGCTGCAGGCTCTCGTAGATGAGCCGGCGCGGCGCGACCTTCCAGCCCATCAGGGACTCGATCGCGGCCACCGCCCGCATGGCCAGCAGCGAGTGCCCGCCCAGATCGAAGAAGTTGTCGGTGCGCCCGATCTGCTCCACGCCCAGCAGCTCCGACCAGATGCTGGCGACGAGCTGCTCGCCGTGCGTGGCCGGCGCCACGTAGCTGCGGCCGTCGGCCAGCACGACGTCCATCACCGGCGCCGGCAACGCCGCGCGGTTGACCTTGCCGTTGGGCAAGAGCGGCATCGCGTCGAGCGAGACGAAGTGCTGCGGGATCATGTAGCTCGGCAGCCGCGTACGCAGGTGCTCGCGCAGCATCGGCGTCGCAGGCGGCACCGGTCCGCGCGCGACGAAGTAGGCCACCAGCCGCACGTCGTCCTCGCGCTCGGCACGCGTCACCGCCACGCAGTGCGCCAGCTCGGGATGGTCGAGCAGCGCCGCTTCGATCTCGCCCATCTCGACGCGGAAGCCCCGCAGCTTGACCTGGTGGTCGGCCCGACCCAGCAGCTCGATCAGGCCGTCATGGCGCCAGCGGCCCAGGTCGCCGGTGCGGTAGAGCCGCGCGCCGGGCGCTTCGCCGAAAGGGTCGGGCACGAAGCGCTCGGCCGTGAGCGCGTCGCGGTGGTAGTAGCCGAGGGTCACGCCGGCGCCGCCCATATAGAGCTCGCCCGGCACGCCGATCGGGCAGGCATGGCCTTGCTCGTCGAGCACCCAGCAGCTGACGTTGTCGATGGGCCGCCCGACCGCAATCGCCTTGCGCGGTTCCTCCACCTTCCACGCCGTGGCCCACACCGTGGTCTCGGTGGGTCCGTAGATGTTCCACAGCTCGGCCATGCGCGCCAGCAACTGCTCGGCGAGCACGGGCGGCAGCGACTCGCCGCCGATCAGCCCACGGAAGCCCGGCGCGCCGCGCCAGCCGGTCTCGAGCAGCGCGCGCCATGCCGAAGGCGTGGCCTGCAGCAAGGTCACCGCGTGCCTCTCGAGCAGCATGCGCAGCGCGGCCGGCTCGTGCACCTGCTGCTGCGAGGCGATCACCACCCGGGCCCGCACCACCAGCGGCAGCAGCAGGTCCAGCACCGAGGGGTCGAAGGAGGGGCTGGTGATCGCCAGCACGCAGTCCTCGGCCGCCAGACCCGGCGTCTTCACCATGCCGGCGAGGAAGTTGACCACCCCGCGATGCGGCACGCGCACGCCCTTGGGCTGGCCGGTCGAGCCCGAGGTGTAGATCAGGTAGGCCTCGTCCAGCGGCGTGGCGTCGAGCGCCGGATCGGGGACCAGCGGCGTCTCCGGATGGTCCGCCGCCAAACGCCTGTCTTCGATTTCCAGCATCGGAATGGCGAGCCCTTCCAGGATGCCCTGCGTGCCCTGCTGGGCCAGCACGGCAGTCAGGTCGGCGTCCTTCGCCATGAATCTCAGGCGGTCCGCCGGGTAGTCGGGGTCCAGCGGCACGTAGGCGGCGCCCGCCTTCATCACGCCCAGCTGGGCGATCAGCATCTCGGGGCCGCGCGCGATGCACAGGCCGACGCGCTGGCCGCGCGCGATGCCCCGCAGGCGCAGCGCGTGGGCCAGCTGGTTCGAGCGCGCCTCCAGCTCGCCGTAACTCAGCGTGCCGCCTGCCGCATCGATCACCGCCACGCGCTCGCGCACCTCCGGCGCGCCCAGGTCCAGGTAGTCGTGCACCAGCTGCCGCGCCGGCAGCGGCGAGCGCGCGCCGTTCCAGCCGTGGCGCAGCAGGTTGAGCTGCGCCGGCGCGAGCATCTCGTGCTCGGAGATGCGGCGCTCGGGCTGCGCCAGGAGGCGCTCGACCAGCGACAGGTAGTTCTCCAGCATCCGCTCGGCGCTCGCCTCGCTGTAGAGATCGCTCGCGTACTCCAGGTGGATGCGTTGCGAGAACTCGGTGTCGATGTGCATCGACAGGTCGAACTGCGCGGCCACGCGCTCGAAGTCGAACTCGTCCACCTCCAGCCCGAAGTGCTCGGGCTCGCCCACCGGCGCGTTGAGCACGTTGAAGAGCACGCGCACCGGGCCGTCGGGCTGAAGGGTGCGGTCGTGGCCCAGCGCGTCGATGAGCTCGTCGAAGGGCGCGTCCTGGTGGGCGTAGGCCTCGAGGGCATTGCGGCGCACGCGGTGGACCAGCTCGGTGAAGCTGGGGTCGCCTGCCAGGTCGGTGCGCATCACCAGCGTGTTGACCAGCGTGCCCACCAAAGGCTCGGCGGCGAAGCGGTGGCGGTTCGCGATCGGCGTGCCGATGGCGATGTCCTCGCTCTTCGCGTGGCGCGACAGCATCAGCACGAAGGCCGACAGGTAGACCACGAAGGGCGTGACCGCCTCGCGCCCGCCGAAGCCGCGCATCGCCTCGCGCAGCCGCGGCGGCAGCCCGGCCGAGACGCGCGCGCCCCGGTGGCTGGCCTTGGCCGGCCGCGGGAAGTCGGTGGGCAGGTCCAGGTCGCGCAGGTCGCGCAGGCGCTCCAGCCAGTAATCCAGGTGCGGGCGGCGCGCCTCCACCGCCGCGGGGCTGCGCTGCCAGGCGGCGTAGTCGGCATAGGCGATGGCGGGCGGCGCCGACACCGGCTCGCGCCCGGCCGCCAGCGCGCCGTAGGCCGCCAGGGCTTCGCGCATCAATAGCGCGCTCGCCCAGTTGTCGGTAATGGCGTGGTGCAGCACCCAGAACAGCACATGCTCGCGCTCGCCCAGCCGGATCAGCGTCGGCCGGTGCAGCGGGGCCTGCGCCAGGTCGAAGGGCTGCGCGGCCCGCTCGGCGAGCAGCACGCGCGCCTGCGCATTGCGCTCGCGTTCCGAGAGCCGGCTCAGGTCGATCTGCTCGATCGGCACCGCCAGCGCCGGCACGATGGATTGCATCGGCTCGTGCTCTCCCATCACGAAGCAGGTGCGCAGGCCTTCGTGCCGCTGCACCATGGCATCGAGCGCCTGCTGGCACAGGGCCGGGTCGAAGGCGCCGCGCAGGCGGACCGCGATCGGCACGTTGTACGCGGTCGATGCCGGGTCGAAACGCTGAATGACCCACATGCGCCGCTGCGAGAGCGAGACCGGCAGCGGCGCGCCGCGCGGCACGGGCGTGATGCCGGCGGGCGCCTTGCTGCTGTGCGGCTGCTGCGCCGCGTGGGCCGCATGCGCCGCCATGGCGGCCACGCTCGCATGCTCGAACAACTCGGCCAGCGGCAGCGCCACGCCGAAGTGCGCCGACAGGCGCGACACCACCTGCGTCATGCGCAGCGAATTGCCGCCGAGCTCGAAGAAGCTCTCGTGAACGCCGAAGGCGCGCGTGCCCAGCACCTCGCACCAGATGTCCCACACCGCCTGCTCGCGCGCGTCGCGCGGCAGCACGTAGCCCAGGCGGTCCCGGCGCTCGCCCTCCGACGGGCCTGCCTCGAGGCTCCCTTCGGGCAGCGCGTCGGTGCCGGTGTCGAGCGGGACCGCCAGCGGCAGCTCGTGGGCGAGGAAGGCTTCGCGGCAACGGTGGCGCTGCACCTTGCCGCTGGAGGTGCGCGGCAGCCCGCCCGCGCGCAGCAGCGCGACCGCATGCACCGGCAGCCCATGTTCGACGGCGATGGCGCGGCGCACGGCGCGGAACACCGCTTCGGCATCGGCCTCGGCGCCGGCCTGCGCGCGGCGGTCCAGCTCCAGCGCCAGCACCACGCCTTCGCCGGCCGGCGTGTCGACCGCGAACGCGGCGCCGAAGCCCGGTCGCAGGGCGGGATGGGCGCGCTCGGCGCTCCATTCGAGGTCCTGCGGATAGTGGTTCTCGCCGTGGACGATGATCAGGTCTTTCAGCCGGCCGGTGACGAACAGCTCGCCCCGGTCCAGGAAGCCCAGGTCGCCGGTGCGCAGCCAGGGGCCGCTTCCGTCCGCCAGGTGGCCGCCGAAGGTGGCTTCGCTGGCCTCGGGCTGCATCCAATAGCCGCCGCCCACGCCGGGCGAGCGCACCCAGATCTCGCCGATGCGGCGATCGGCGCAGGCGTGCTGGTTCTCGTCGACGATCAGGATCTCGGTGGCCTGCATGGCCTGCCCGCAGCCCACCAGGTCGCGCCCCTGCGCCGACCCGTCCGGCAGCGGCTCGAAGCGATGGGCCAGCAGGGCCGCCGGGTCGGCGGACACGATGCGCGGCGGCGCCTCCAGCTTTCCTGCGCTCACGCCCAGCACCGCCTCAGCCAGGCCGTAGGAAGGCGCGAACACCTCGGGGGCCATGCCTGCGGCACCGAAGACCGCGAGCACGCGCTCCACCGTGGCCGCTTTGATCGGCTCGGCGCCGCAGTTGAGCGAGACCAGGCTGTCCAGGCGCGCGCCCAGCGGCTTGTCGCCGAGGGCCTGCAGACAGGCGGCGAAGGCCGATTCCGGCGCGCCCGTGTGCGTGATGCGGTGGGTCTCGATGGCATCCAGCCAGCGCAGCGGCCGGCGCAGGAAGGCCAGCGGCGACATCAGGTAGCCGGTGGCGCCCGCCACCACCGGCGCCAGCACGCCGAAGGCGAGGCCGTAGTCGTGGAAATGCGGCAGCCAGCTGAGCGAACGCGAGGCCGCGCTGCCGCGGCCCGCGGCGATCAGCGCGCGCACGTTGGCCAGCACGTTCGCATGCGAGAGCCGCACGCCGCGCGGTTCGGACGTGGAGCCCGAGGTGTATTGCAGGTAGGCCAGCGTCTGGGCCTCGAGCGCCGGCGGGGTGAAGTCCTGCTGCGCCGCGGCCAGCTGCGCCGCATCGGGCAGCGCGGTCCAGCGCGCCATCGCGAAGGTGGCCGGGTCCAGCGCGGTGGCCGCGGCATCGAGCAGCGTCGCGCTGGTCAGCACCAGGGCTGCACGCGAATCGGCGATCACGCTGCGCAGGCGAGGCGCGGCGTGGTGCAGGCGGATCGGGTCGGGCGCAGGCACCGGCACCGCCACCCGGCCGCTGAGCATGCACGCCCAGAAGACCCGCACGAAGTCCAAGCCCGGCGGGAAGGCCAGCAACACGCGGTCGCCCGGGCGGGTCGCGGCCGCAAGCCAGGCCGCGATGCCGTGCACCTCGTCGCGCAGTTGCGCGTAGCTGCTCTGCTGCGCGAGCGACAGGTCGTCCGTGAGAAAACCATAAGCGAGCTGCGCCGGCCGCGTTCTACATTGCGCCTCGAAGGCAAGGGCCAGCGTGTCTTGCGACATTCGGGTGGCGGCGGGCATCAGGCTTTCGAGCGACGGGGAATTGAACATGTGGAGGGGGGCCCTGGCCGGTGGAGGGATGTGTCCCATCGCGCTGGACGACGGCACAAAACCAAGGCGTTCTGCCATTATGTTGCGCTGCAACACGCAGGTCATCTTCGGCGATTGACTGGCGGTGTTGTCCGACAAGGCAGGTTCCACGGGCCGGTGCAGCGACAGCGTCACTGGAACTTGCGATCACTCGCGGCATGGAAGCCGGCATCTTCATCGCCCGCTACGAGGCAGCCGTGGCTCGAGCCCGCGCCGCCGCGCGCGCTCACTTCCACTCGAAAAACTCGCCGCTTGTATTGCCCTCGGAATCGACCTCGAACTCGAACAGCACCGCCAGGCTGTTCAGGGCCGCCCACTTGGGCGAGGTCGTCTGGCAGTACACCGCGCCGCGGTAGCTCACCGCCCCGTCCTTCTGGAATGTCCCCACGCCTTGGCCGACCCAGCTCAGCACATCGCCATCCCGGCTCATCGTGATGCCCTGCCCTTCGCCGAACAGGGAGCCGTCGGGCCGCACGACCGCCACGTAGGTGCCGGTCTCGGTATCGGCCACCCCGAGCAGCGAGCCGCTGCTCTGGAACGAGGTCTCCATCTTCGGCGCGCCGCCCACACTGGGCAGCACCCGCTGCGTCGTCACCCTGCCCCGGCCTTCACCAATGCGTTCGCCAAGCATCTCGTTCTCCTTCACGGCGTCTTGAAGCCGTGCCGGCTAAACATAGGTCGCTGTCCGGCGCGCTGCAAACCTTTGCTCAAAAAAAAGGGTCGCGCGCATACCTCTGCTCTTAAACAAAAGAACTAATCAAATTCATGGTTTTGGTGAAGGAATCATTGGTGCTTTCGGGTTACTCATCAAGTAGCCAGCATCCACCAAGCCCTACACATGCAACCCTTATCGATGGGCCCGAGCAGTAGCGTCCTTCCGCAAGCACAACCAAGCACGTCCCCAACCTTTCTTTTCGCGCGACACGGCGTCCAGATACGGAGCGATGGATTGGTATTCGTCAAGGTCGATCCTTCAGAGCCAACCGACACCAGTTCCCAAGCTCAAGCTCGAATCGAATGGGTGTTGCGCAGAGAAAAACCGGACAGGCGCAAGTTCATCCTCCAAGCGGTGGCCAAGGATCCAACCATTGGCTTCGATACCTCCGCCTTGCGCCATGCGCTTGAATTGAGTCCGCCGCAAATAGCTGTGCTCCGGTACGGGTTCTTTGAAAGGCCCCTGCGCAGGCTGATCGCGGAAGAGCCGCCGTTCCAATCGAGCCGCGCCATGGTGGTCGATGCATTGGTGCAGGACGTCAGTGAACACTGCAGGTACCTGTCGATCCATGACGTGCAGGCGATGGTCACGGCTGCCGCCATCGAGATAAGACGGCGAACGTCTGAAGACGAAAATTCGACATACCCGGAACTGCTTCAAATTGCGATGAGCCGCACGGGTGGCTATTTCACCGGCCGGACATGGGGCAACGATCCTTGGTTGATCCCGCGCAGGATGTTCCCCATCGAAATGCATGTCATCGAACGACTCGAGAAGGTGTACGACGGCTTGCCGGCTCTGCGCAAAGCTCCCGCGCGCTGGCTGGACATGCTGATCTATCAAGTGGCAACGGCCGACGTCGAACAGCTGTCCTCCGAGAACAAGCATCTGCTGATGGTGACCATCCTGCACGCCTATGAAAAGCTGCTGAGCCAGTGCTTTGAGCCGGGCAAGCCGGACGAAAGCGGGCCCCATGCCGTGCACGACGCCAATCAGCACCACGTGCGCTTTGCACTGGACCGGCTGGGATTCCCCGAGGTTCCCGTAGTGGGCACGCCGACGCCGGTTCAGTTGCAGCGAGCCGGTATGGTTGTCAACCAGCCCGCTTCGCCCCCCCCGTCCAAGAAAAGGCCTCACCAAGAGATTGCGGTCATCGCGCCAAGCCTGTCGCTTATCGAACAGCCGCAGGAACAAGCGCGTGCTGGCGAGTTGCATGCGGTGGCAGAGGCGCTTGCGCGAATGACGGCTGGACTTGAATTGCAGCAGGGTCTGCGCTGTCTGCAGCATGCCTTCAACAACGCCTGGTCCAACTGGGTGTGCCTGCACCGTTCGCAGATGCAATTCAGGCCGGTTTCCCTGCCAAACGCACCCCAGGAGCTGGACGCCATCGACCACATCCGCGCCCCTGACGGATTCGCCATGCAAAGGCTGAGGCTGATGCCAGAGCAGTTGTACGCGGTGATGCCGGCACTCGAAGCCCATCTGGATCTTGCGATCGTCTTCAAAGGCGCGACCAATTTGCGCTTCATGGACGCGCGAGTCCATGACATCAAGCACTACACGGCCTTGATCAAGGTGAACGACCTGCACTTCGAACTGGAGTCGAACGTCGCGGTCGCCGAGGCGGGCAAGCGTTGGATTCGGAGCCTCCCGGATTACTTCAAGGAGGTGCCAGGCGGCGCGTACATGGCGATTCCTGGCGATCCTGCTCATCCGCTGTCGAAGTACTTGACCCTGTTGGCCATCGAACCTTTCTGGAGGACCTGCGAAGCGCTTGGCGTTTTGCTAAAGACGCAGCCCATCATCGAACTCGCGCAATCTCTCCCCGTGAACGGCATGCGGGAGGCGGCACATGCCATTGACGCACGCTCCGTAGCGGCGTTCTGCCGGAAGAAAGGCTTCTCCGCAGCCTGCCATGTCAAGAAGGTGGCGGCACTCGCTGGCCGAAGCAAAGAGATCGTGGAGTGGCTCGACGACCTCGGAAAGGACAAAGTCATCCTCTGGACCGGCACCGATCCGATGGTCATGGCAGTAACACGCAACGTCTGGGGCGACTGGATGGCGAACGTTTCCGATGGAATCTGGCAACGGCCTCTTATCGTCGTCTTGGACGAGCAGCAGTCCCTGTTCGCGGATCTCCCCGACGACGAACGGGAGCGGCGCGCAGGAATCGTCGAAGCCCTCGTGCTGGAGGAGTCCTCGCCTGCCCGTGTTCGAAGCGCTGATCAGCCACCGGGTCGCCAAGCCATCGTTTTGGACCAGCCTCCGCCTGCTGTCAACCTGTCTGCGCCCACCTTTGATCGACACGCTGTGCAGCCGCAGACGCAGGCGAGCGTCCGGCCCGCAGTCACGGGGGCTGAGGCTCGATCGGAGCAGAGGCTGTTGAGCGCCTTGAGGAAGCACCCGTACACCCAAACTGAGACGGTGATGAGCGGTTTGAACAATGAACAAACCATCAAGACAACCGCCGATGTCGTCGATTATTTGAGCAAGGTCGCGCCAAGAAGGCATGCCGTGCTGTTGAGCATGGCAAAGTCGATCAGGCAAGCCGATAGGGAAGGATCTGAGCATGTCGCGACACTCTTTGCCCTACATGGAAGAGGACACCAATCTGCTGAAAAATACATCCCCTTCCTGCCACCCCGAATACCGCCTTGCCTTGTTCCTTACACAGTGGAGATCAAGGCGAATATTGAGAAGTGGAAGAACGGTGAACGAAAGAACGCCTTCATGAAACAACTGGGCCTTTAGCCTATCGATCTTTTGAACTGAAGCCGTCCATCGCGATGACTCGCCTTGCGCGGCTATTTCCAACGCGAAGAGCTGGCTGCGGGTACCTGAAAGGGGCTAGCCAGGCTGTTCAGGCGCACCCACTTGGCAAACCGAACGCTGTAGCAGGCACGAATGGCGCACGCACGCTCAGGCGTCCACCTTCACCTTCGCATCCCGCACCACCCGCGCCCACTTCTCGATCTCGGCGGCGATGAACTTCTGGAACTTCTCCCGCGAGCCGCCGCCGTCCTCGGCGCCGTAGGTGTCGAGCCGCTCCTGCACATCGGGCATCGCCAGCACGGTGTTCACGTCGCGGTTGATCTTGTCGGCGATCGGCGTCGGCAGCTTGCCGGGCCCGGCCAGTCCGTACCAGGTGGTGGCCTCGAAGCCTTCGAAGCCCTGCTCCTGCATGGTCGGCACGCCGGGGTGGCCCTTGGCGCGTTTCAGCCGCGTCTGCGCCACCGCCGTCACCTTGCCGCTCTTCACATGCGGCGTGGCGGCCGTCATGGTCTCGAAGCTGTACTGGATCTGGTTGCCCATCAGGTCCGCCAGGAGCGGTCCGCTGCCCTTGTAGGGCACGTGCAGCGCATCGACCCTGGCCTGCAGCTTGAACATCTCCAAAGCGAGGTGCTGAGCCGAGCCGGCGCCGGCCGAGCCGAAGCTCACCTTGCCGGGCTCGGCGGTGCACAGCGCGACGATGTCCTTCACCGTCACGGCCTTCTGCGCCGGGCCCGCGATCAGCAGGTTGGGCGTCACGCCCACCAGCACGATCGGCACGAAGTCGCGCTCCACGCTGTAGCGCAGCCTGGGCTGCAGGCTGGGGGCGAGCGCGTGGCTGTTGATGTGCGCCATCAGCAGCGTCGAGCCGTCGCTCGGCTGCGTCGACACGTACTCGGCCGCGAGCACCCCGGCCACGCCGCCCTTGTTCTCCACGATCACCGACTGGCTCCACATCACCGAAAGCTTCTGCGCCACCACCCGCGCCAGGGCATCGGTGCCGCCGCCCGGCGGAAATCCCACCACGATGCGCACCGGCCCGTGGGGCCATTCCTGTGCGAACACGCGCGGCACGCCGAGGGTGGCTGCCGCGGCGCCCGCGGCCTGGATCAGGGAACGTCGTTGCATCAAGGGTCTCCTGGTTGTGAATGGGCTCGGAGGCCGGAATTCAGGCCGCCTTCTTCAGCGCCGCCGGCGCCGCATGGTTCGCGAAGTACTCCATCGCCGCCTGCACGCCGCCGGCCGCGAACTTCACGCCCGCGAGCTTCAGCCCCATCTCCACGCCGGCCACCATGGCCACCAGCGTGAGGTCGTTGCTGTCGCCCAGGTGCCCCATGCGGAACATGCGGCCCTTGAGCTTGCCCAGGCCGGTACCCAGCGACAGATCGAAGCGCTCGTGGATCAGGCGCCGCAGCGCGTCGGCATCCACGCCCTCGGGCGTGATCACGCCCGTCAGCACCGGCGAATGCACGGCCGGGTCGGCGCATTGCGTCGGCAGGCCCCAGGCGTGCACGGCAGAGCGCACCCCTGCGGCCCAGCGCTGGTGGCGCGCAAACACCTGCGGCAGGCCCTCGCCCAGCAGCATGTCCAGCGATTCGGCCAGGCCATACAGCAGGTTGGTGTTGGGCGTGTAGGGCCAGTAGCCGCTCCGGTTCATCTCCACGATCTCGTCCCAGGCCCAGAAGGCCTTGGGCAGCTTGGCGGTCTTGCTGCGTTCGAGCGCCTTGGGCGACAGCGCGTTGAAGCTGATGCCCGGCGGCAGCATCAGCCCCTTCTGCGAGCCGCTGATGGTCACATCCACGCCCCACTCGTCATGGCGGTAGTCGGCGCTGGCCAGGCCGGAGATGCTGTCCACCATCAGAAGGGCCGGATGCCCGGCCGCGTCGATCGCGCGGCGCACCGCGGCAATGTCGGAGGTGACGCCGGTGGAGGTCTCGTTGTGCACCACGCACACCGCGCGGATCTTCTTCTCGGTGTCCTGGCGCAGCCGCGCCTCGACGAGGTCGGCCTGCACGCCGTGGCGCCAGCTGCGCGGCAGGCCGGTCTCGTCGACGCCGGGCAAGCTCAGGAACTCGGGCTCCAGCCCGAGGCGCAGCGCCATCTTCTGCCACAGCGCGGCAAAGTGACCGGTCTCGTACATCAGCACCGCATCGCCCGGGCTCATCACGTTGGCGAGCGCCGCCTCCCACGCGCCGGTGCCAGAGGCCGGATAGATCACCACCGGATGCCGGGTCTGGAACACCTGCCGGATGCCCGCCAGCACCTTCAGTCCCAGCGCGCCGAACTCGGGCCCGCGGTGGTCGATGGTGGGCAGGCTGATGGCGCGCAGGATGCGGTCCGGCACCGGGCTGGGGCCCGGAATCTGCAGAAAATGGCGGCCGGTCGGATGGGAGTCGAGTTGCAGCATGGCGGTCCTCTCTTTTTTAGTTTTGCATGCAAAATTCATCTGCCCATGCTGGATTACCCTGAAGATGCTGTGTTGATGTGCCCTGGTTTTGCATTCAAAATGCGTTCGGAGGAAAGGAAGCCATGGCAGAAGTGATCGAGATCTCGCGGCTGGCGCTGCACGACCAAGTGGCCGCGCGCCTGCGCACCATGCTGGTCGAAGGCCGCATCGCCCCCGGCGCCAAGCTCAACGAGCGCGAGCTGTGCGAGCAGCTGCGCGTTTCGCGCACGCCGCTGCGCGAGGCCATCAAGCTGCTGGCGGCCGAGGGCCTGGTCGACCTGCTGCCCAACCGCGGCGCCGTGGCGGTCAAGCTGACCGAGGCCGACATCCAGAACACCTTCGAGCTGCTCGCCGCGCTCGAAGGCATGTCGGGCGAGCTGGCGGCCCGCCGCATCACCGATGCCGAGCTGGCCGAGCTGCGCGCCCTGCACTACGAAATGCTGGCCTGCTTCGCGCGCCGCGATCTCTCGGGCTACTACCGCATCAACGCGCGCATCCACACCGCCATCAACGACGCCGCCAAGAACCCGGTGCTCACCAGCACCTACCGCGCGATCAATGCGCGCGTGCAGTCGCTGCGCTTTCGCACCAACCAGGACGAGGCCAAGTGGAAGCACGCGGTGGCCGAGCACGAACGCATGATCGAGGCGCTCGCCGCGCATGACGCCACGGCCCTGCGCGAGGTGCTGGTCGAGCACCTCAACCGCAAGCGCGACACGGTGCTGGCGCTGCTGCGCGCCGGCGAGATCTACCCCGAGGCCCTGGCGGGCAAGCGCTGATGCGCATCGATCCCCCCAGCCACTTGCAGCCGGCCGGCACCGTGCTGCCGCCCAACGAGGTCTGCGCCGCGCTGGCGCGCCGCCTCGCGGCCGAGACCGAGGGCGAGGTGCTGTTCGACGCCGCCTCGCGCGGCCGCTACGCCACCGACGCCTCCATCTACCAGATCATGCCGGTGGGCGTGCTGGTGCCGAAGAGCGAGCGCGACGTCGCCACCGCGATCGACATCGCGCGCGACCTGCAGGTGCCGGTGCTGGCGCGCGGCGGCGGTACCAGCCAGTGCGGCCAGACCACCGGCGCGGCCCTGGTCATCGACAACAGCAAGCACCTGCGCCGCGTGCTCGAGCTCGACGTGGCGCAGCGCCGCGTCACCGTGGAGCCGGGCCTGGTGCTCGACCATCTCAACGCGCAGCTCAAGCCGCACGGCCTGTGGTTTCCCGTGGACGTCTCCACCAGCGCCCAGGCCACGCTCGGCGGCATGGCGGGCAACAACTCCTGCGGCTCGCGCTCCATCGCCTACGGCAACATGGTGCACAACGTGCTGGGCGCGAGCGCCTGGCTGTCGGATGGCGAGCTGGTGGACTTCGGCCCCGTCGCCACGCTCGGCCCGCGCGCCGCCGACATCGCGCAGCACGTGAAGCAGCTGGCCCGCCAGCACCAGGCGGAAATCGCCGAGCGCTGGCCCAAGGTGATGCGGCGCGTGGCCGGCTACAACCTCGACATCTTCGACAACCAGAGCGAGCGCCCCTACACCGCCGACGGCAGCGTCAACCTCGCGCACCTGCTGATCGGCGCCGAGGGCACGCTGGCCTGCACCCGCAGCCTGACGCTGCAGCTGTGCGAGCTGCCGCGCGCCAAGGTGCTGGGCGTCGTCAACTTCGCGAGCTTCCACGCGGCGATGGATTCGGCCCAGCACATCGTGAAGCTCGGCCCCACGGCGGTCGAGCTGGTCGACCGCACCATGATCGAGCTGAGCCTGGCGAATCCGGCCTTCCGGCCGACCGTCGAAAAGGCGCTGATCGGCAAGCCCGCCGCCATCCTGCTGGTCGAGTTCTCGGGCGAAGACCGCGCCGCCCTGCTGCGCCGCCTGCAGCAGCTGGCCGAGCTGATGGGCGACCTGGGCCTGCCCGACAGCGTGGTGCGCATGCCGGAGGAGGCCGCGCAGAAGGCCCTGTGGGAAGTGCGCAAGGCGGGCCTCAACATCATGATGAGCCTCAAGGGCGACGGCAAGCCGGTCAGCTTCATCGAGGACTGCGCCGTGCCGCTCGAGCACCTGGCCGCCTACACCGACGGGCTGACCGAGGTCTTCGCGAAGCACGGCACGCGCGGCACCTGGTACGCCCATGCGTCGGTGGGCACGCTGCACGTGCGGCCCATCCTCGACATGCGCACCGACGGCGCCGCGAAGATGCGCGCCATCGCCGAGGAAGCCGGCGAGCTGGTGCGCAAGTACAAGGGCGCTTTCAGCGGCGAGCATGGCGACGGCCTGTGCCGCGGCGAGTGGATCGAATGGCAGTTCGGCCCGGCCATCAACGAGGCCTTCCGCGCCATCAAGAACAAGCTCGACCCGATCGGCCTTTTCAACCCCGGCAAGATCATCGATCCGCCGAAGATGGACGACGGCGCCCTCTTCCGCTTTGCGCCCGCCTCGGCGCCGCAGCCCTACAGGCGCATTCCCATCACTCCCGTGCTCGACTGGTCGGCCTGGAACGTGCAGGCCGACCCCGTGACCGAGGAGACCACCCCGCCCGGCAGCGGCGGCGACGTCACCGGCGGCTTCGCCAAGGCCGTCGAGATGTGCAACAACAACGGCCACTGCCGCAAGTTCGACGCCGGCACCATGTGCCCCAGCTACCGCGTCACGCGCGACGAGCAGCACCTCACGCGGGGGCGCGCCAACACGCTGCGGCTGGCGCTCTCGGGCCAGCTCGGCCCGGACGCCTTCACCGGCGAGGCCGTTCGCGACGCCATGGACCTGTGCGTGGGCTGCAAGGGCTGCAAGCGCGACTGCCCGACGGGCGTGGACATGGCGAAGATGAAGATCGAGTTCCTCGCCCACTACAAAAAGAAGCACGGCCACACCCTTGCCGATCGGCTGGTCGCCCGGCTGCCCGAGTATCTGCACACGGCCAGCCGCATGCCCTGGCTCTTCAACCTGCGCAACCGCCTGCCCGGCGCCGCCTGGCTGGGGGAGCGCCTGCTGGGACTGTCGGCCAGGCGCTCGCTGCCGGAATTCCGCAGCGACACCTTCTGGACCACGCGCGACGCCACGCTCTTCACCAGCCGCGACATGGTCATCGCCGCGGCCTGCAGCGGCCGCAAGTCGGCGGTGCTCTTCGTCGACACCTTCAACGGCGGCTTCGAGAGCGAGAACGCCTGGGCCGCCGCGCGCGTGCTCAAGGCCGCAGGCTACCTGCTGCACACCGTCGAGAAATCCGGCGGCCACCATTGCTGCGGCCGCACCTACCTGGCCAACGGCATGGTCGAAGAGGCCAAGGCGCGCGCCGACGCGCTGCTCGATGCCTTGCTGCCCCTCGCCGAGGCGGGCGTTCCCATCGTGGGCCTGGAACCTTCCTGCCTGCTGACCCTGCGCGATGAGACCCTCGCGATGGGCCTGGGCGACAAGGCGAAGACCGTCGCGGCCCAGGCGCTGCTTTTCGAGGAATTCATCGCGCGCGAGATGCGCGAGGGCCATTTCAAGCTCGCCCTCAAGCCGGCCGGGAAGCCCATCCTGCTCCACGGCCACTGCCATCAGAAGGCCTTCGGCGCGGTCAGCCCGGTCCTCGAGGTCCTGAAGCTCATCCCCGATGCGAAGCCCGAGCTGATCGAGAGCTCCTGCTGCGGCATGGCCGGCAGCTTCGGCTACGAGGCCTCGCACTACGAGGTGTCGATGCGCATGGCCGAGGCCGCCCTGCTGCCCGCGGTGCGCAGCCACCCCGACGCCATCGTCCTGGCCGACGGCACCAGCTGCCGCCACCAGATCGCCGACGGCGCACAGCGCCAGGCGGTGCATGTGGCGCGGCTGCTCGATGCGCTGATGGCCTGAAGCGGGCCGGCGCCCAAGCGCCCCCGCCTATGCCTCGCCGTCCTCGATTTCGCCCCGGATCTCGTTCGCGAGGCGGACCGCCTCGGCCAGGTGCGACAGCTCCAGCGCGTGCTGCTGTGCGAGCTGCGCCAGCACCTTGCGCCCCTTGGGCGTCAGGTGCACCTCGACCAGCCGGCGATCGACGGTGCTGGGCTTGCGCCTGACCAGGCCCGCTTCCTCGCAGCGAGACACCAGCGCCACCACCCCGTGCGGCTGCGCCTGCAGCCGCTCGGCGATCTCGCCCACCGAGGCCCATTCGCGGCCCGGGAACCCCTGCGTATGCAGAAGCACCTGGTATTGCAGCACCGTGATGCCGGCATCGCGCGCCGCATCCTCGCTGAAGCGCAGGAAGCTGCGCAGCCGGAACCTGAACTCCGACAGCGCTTCCAGGCGCAGCTTCGACGCGCTCTGCTCGTTCTTGGACATCGTCGTTCTACCTGTTGGATTTCCCGCAATGTAGCAAGCCACGCCCGGATGCCGCCTGACCCGACGCTGAGCTCGGGCCGAGGGTAATTACTCATACTGTGAGGTAAAAAGCCTCATAGCATGATGTAAATTCGATCGCGGCGCCTTCGACGGGCCTGCATCCGCATGCGGGACGTGGCGTCGCTCCGACCGTGGGTCATCACGTCCCGCACGGGCCGCCCGGCACCTGCTTGGCAAGCGGTCGCCCTCCCCTTTTTCAGTTCCTTCGAAAGTGCACACCTCATGAAAATCAGGAGCCACCGAGACTTTTTCTCAGGGTTGATGTTCGTCTCCGTCGGCGCCGCCTTCGCGATAGGCGCCACCAACTACAGCATCGGCAGCGGCGCGCGCATGGGCCCCGGCTACTTCCCTCTCATGCTGGGCGTGCTCCTGGGCATACTGGGCCTGGGCGTGATCCTCGGCGCGCTGACCGTGGACACGGCCGACGGCGAGCCCATCGGCCGCATCGCCTGGAAGCCGCTGCTGCTCATCATCGGTGCCAACCTGGTCTTCGGCTTGATGCTGGGCGGGCTGCCGAGCATCGGCGTGCCGGCCATGGGCCTGATCGTCGCGATCTATGCGCTGGTCGTGGTCGCCAGCCTTGCCGGCAGCAGCTTCCGCATGAAATCGGCACTGATCCTGGCCACCATCCTGGCGATCGGCAGCTACCTCGTCTTCATCCTCGGCCTCAGCCTGCAGTTCCAGGTCTGGCCCTCCTTCATCACCGGCTGAAGCACGCGCCGCCATGGAACTCCTCGATCATCTCGCGCTCGGCTTCAACGCCGCCTTCACGCTGCAGAACCTCGTCTACGCCTTCGTCGGCTGCCTGCTGGGCACGCTGATCGGCGTGCTGCCCGGCATCGGCCCCGTGCCCACCATCGCCATGCTGCTGCCGGTGACCTATGCGTTGCCGCCGGTGGCCGCGCTCATCATGCTGGCCGGCATTTACTACGGCTCGCAGTACGGCGGCTCCACCACGGCCATCCTGGTCAACCTCCCGGGCGAGTCCTCGTCGGTCGTGACGGTGATCGACGGGCACCAGATGGCCAAACGGGGGCGGGCGGGCGCTGCGCTGGCCACCGCGGGGCTGGGCTCCTTCTTCGCCGGCAGCGTCGCCACGCTGGTGCTCGCGGCCTTCGCGCCGCCGCTCACGGAACTGGCCTTCAAGTTCGGCCCGGCCGAGTACTTCTCGCTGATGGTGCTGGGCCTGATCGGCGCGGTGGTGCTGGCCTCGGGCTCGCTGCTCAAGGCCATCTGCATGATCCTTCTCGGCCTGCTGCTGGGCCTGGTCGGCACCGACGTGAACTCGGGCGTTGCGCGCTTCAGCTTCGACATCCCCGAGCTCACCGACGGCATCAGCTTCATCGCCATCGCGATGGGCGTGTTCGGCTATGGCGAGATCATTGCCAACCTGTCGAAGCCCGACGAAGAGCGGCAGATCTACACCGCCGAAGTCCACGGGCTCTGGCCGACCCGCGAGGACTTCAAGAACATCGTGCCCGCGGCGCTGCGCGGCACCACGCTCGGTTGCTGCCTGGGCATCCTGCCGGGCGGCGGCTCGCTGCTGTCGGCCTTCGCCTCCTACACGCTGGAGAAAAAGCTCAGCCGCAAGCCGGGCGAAGTGCCGTTCGGGCAGGGCAACATCCGCGGCGTGGCCGGCCCCGAGTCCGCCAACAATGCCGGCGCGCAGACCTCCTTCATCCCGCTGCTCACGCTCGGCATTCCCGGCAATCCGGTGATGGCGCTGATGGTGGGTGCGATGACCATCCACAACATCCAGCCCGGCCCGCAGGTGATGACCAGCAACCCCGAGCTCTTCTGGGGCCTCATCGCCTCGATGTGGATCGGCAACCTGATGCTGGTGGTGCTCAACCTGCCGCTGATCGGCATCTGGATCAAGTTCCTGTCGATCCCCTACCGCTGGCTGTTCCCGGCCATCGTGCTGTTCTGCGCCATCGGCGTCTACTCGACCAACAACAACACCTTCGACGTCTGGATGGTGGGCCTGTTCGGCATCGTCGGCTATGCCTTCCACAAGCTGGGCTGCGAGCCGGCGCCGCTGCTGCTGGGGCTGATCCTCGGGCCGATGATGGAAGAGAACCTGCGCCGCGCGCTCCTGCTGTCGCGCGGCTCATGGGACGTGCTGGTCACGCGCCCCATTTCGGCCGGCCTGTTGATTGCCGCCATGCTGCTGCTCGTCATCGTCCTGATGCCCGCCGTGAAGTCCAAGCGCGAAGAGGCCTTCGTCGAGGAAGGCTGAAAGCGCCCGGCTCGCCCCCTCACCCGGCCACCCGCACCTCCACGCCGCGCCCCGGCCCCTGGCTCATCGCCCACTGCACCGCCAGAATGCTCACCAGCACCGCCACCAGTCCGACGAAGGAAAGCCCGCGCATCGCCTGCCCCAGCAGTGCCCACCCCAGCAGCACCGCCGTGAGCGGGCTCAACAGCCCGAGCGACGACACCGCCACCGGCGACAGCCGCGCGATCCCGCGGAACCACAGCGCATAGGCCACCAGCGCACCGGCGATCGAGAGATACGCATAGGCCCCGACCTGCGTGGCGGTCAGCACCGGCAGCGGCGGATCGAAGGCCCAGGTCATGGGCAGCAGGATCAACCCGCCCAGCAGCAACTGCCAGCCCGTGAGGGCCAGCACCGGCATGCGCGGCTGCCAGCGCCGGGTGAGGTAGGTGCCGGCGGCCATGAGCGCCGCGCCCGCCAGCGCGGCGGCGATGCCGACGCCATCCCACGCCGAGCCCGGCGACAGCAGCAGTGCCGCCATGCCCGCGATGCCCAGCACCGCCGCGCCGACCGCGAGCTGCGGCGGGCGCCGGTGGTCCAGCGCCCAGGCCAGCCCCATCACCAGCAGCGGCTGGATCGCGCCCACCACCGCCGCGAGCCCGCCCGGCAAGCGGTAGGCCGCCACGAACAGCAGCGCCTGGAAGAAGCCGATGTTCAGCGCCGACAGCACGAGCACGCGGCCCCACTCGCCCCGCGCCGGCAGCCGGCGGCTGAACAGCACCAGCAGCAGCCCCGCCGGCAGCGCGCGCAGCAGCGCCGCGGTGAAGGGGCGGTCAGGCGGCAGCAGCTCGGTGGCCACGATGTAGGTCGAGCCCCAGATGGCCGGGGCGAAGGCGGTCAGCAGGACATCTCCCCAGGAGACGGAAGCTTGGGTGCTGGACATGGATTTGTCTCTAGTTCAAGATAAATTGAGCGTAGCAGATAATCTCGACATCAAGATAAACGGGGCTTTTTGCATGGCTGCGAAGAAGCGGGCCGCGGACGCGGTCGATGCCATCCTCGACCAGTGGCGGCGCGAGCGCCCGGACCTCGACGTGGGCGCGATGGGCACCATCGGCCGCATCAAGCGCTGCGCGGCGCTGCTGCAGCGCGAGCTCGACCGCTGCTTCGCCGACTTCGGCATGACGCGCTGGGAGTTCGACGTGCTGGCCACGCTGCGCCGCTCGGGCGCGCCCTATTGCCTGGCACCCACGGAGCTTTTCTCGTCGCTGATGATCAGCTCGGGCACCATGACCCACCGCCTCAAGGGCCTGGAGTCGCGCAGCCTGGTCAAGCGCGTGCCCAACCGCGACGACGCGCGCAGCATGCTGGTGCAGCTGACGGCGGCGGGGCTGAAGCTGATCGATCGCGCGGTCGACGCTCACGTGGCCAACGAGCAGCGGCTGCTGGCCTCGATCAAGTCCGCGGATCTCGCGGCACTCGATGCCCGCCTGGCGATCCTGCTGGCTGCGCTGGAGCCGAAGGAGTAGTCATGCAGCTCGACCACACCCTGCGCGAATCGATCGCCGAACGACTGCGGTGCTTCGCGCTGCAGCCGCTTCCTGCGCCCGGCCCCCGCCGTGCCGCCGTCGCATTGGCGATCGTCGAGGAGGGCTTCGGCGCCGCGCTCCCCGGCATCCCCGCGCCGACGGCGTGGAGCCGCGAAGCCGCCGTGCTGCTGACGCGGCGCCCCACGCACATGCGCAACCATCCGCGGCAGTGGGCCCTGCCCGGCGGAAGCATCGACGGCGACGAAACGCCCGAGCAGGCCGCGCTGCGCGAGCTCCACGAAGAAGTCGGCCTGCAGCTCGACGAATCGGCGGTCCTCGGGCGCCTCGACGACTTCGCGACGCACTCCGGCTTTGCCATCACGCCGGTCGTCGTCTGGGCCGGCGCCGCGCGCGAGCTGGTGCCGAGCGAGGCCGAGGTCGAGAGCATCCACCGCATCCCCATCGCCGAGTTCATGCGCGCGGATGCGCCGCTGCTGGACGCGATCGAGGACAGCGTGCATCCGGTGCTGCGCATGCCCGTCGGCGACACCTGGATCGCGGCGCCGACGGCCGCTTTTCTCTACCAGTTTCGCGAGTGGTGCCTTGCCGGGCGCATGACGCGCGTCGCGCACTTCGAGCAACCCTTGTTCGCGCGGAAGTAGGCGCGGGCCGGCGCTGTCGTCGTCCGATCGCGATTCGGCGATGAAGAACATCCCCTGCCGGTCGTAGGCATCGCGGCACTCAGGCCCGCGGCGGCCGTCTCGCGCCACGCCGCGCCGGTCCCGCCTCGCCGCGTGCCGTCTCTTCCAGCAGCTCCATGAAGCGCTGCGCCAGCGGCGGCAGCGCCGCCCCCTTGCGTGTCAGCGCGCCGATGGTGCGGGCAAAGCGCGCCTCCGCCATCGGCAGCGGCGCCAGCCCCTGGCCGCTCACCATGCCCAGGTGCGACTCGCTCATGATCGACACCAGGTCGCTCTGCGCGACCAGCCGGTTGAGCTGCCCGCCCGCCGTGTTGCTCACCTCCACCGTCACCCGCGGCGGCGGCAGCCCGGCCTCGGCCAGCCGCCCCTCGATGCTGCGCCGCGCCGCGACCGCCGGCCCGGGCAGGATCCACTGCGCATCGACCAGGTCCGCCAGCCGCAGGCGCCGCCTGGACAGCAGCGGGTGGTGCTCGCGCACCACCAGGCACAGCGCGTCGTCCATCAGCGGCAGCGCGTGCAGGTCCGGCGGGGTCACGCCGGGCAGCGCGTTGATCGACAGGTCGATATCGCCCAGCCGCAGCGCCGCCACCAGCGCATCGTTCAGGTTGAGCATCAGCCGCAGCCGTGCCGCCGGCCTCTGCCGGTGCAGCGCCACCGTCGCCGGCACGAACAGCCGCTGCGCATAGAGCGGCGACACGCCCACCCGCAGCAGCCCCAGCTCGCCCAGGTGCGTGTCGGCCGCCTCCTTGATCGCATCGCCGAGGCTCGCCCGCAGCGCCTGCGTGCGCTCGCGGAACTGCGTGGCCACGGCGGTGAGCTGCATGCCGCGGCTGCTGCGCTCGAAGAGCGGAAAGCCCAGCTCCTTTTCGAGCCGCTGCAGGCCCTGCGTGATCGCCGGTTGCGACACGTTCAGCGCCGCGGCGGCGGCCCGCACCTTGCCGTGCGCAGCGACCGCCAGGAAGTAGTCGATGTCGTCGAGCCGCACGCCCATGTGGATGTCTCCGAGGCCCCCGCCGGGTGATCACGCCAGCTTATCAAAGCCGGCCCTTCCCTTATCCATCGGCACCCCCTTGTTTCCTAGACTGCCAGCCAGACGAAGACACACCGGAGACACGACATGAACCTTGGCATGTACACCGCGCGCAGTGCGCGCTTCTGGGCCGATCGGCCCGCCATCCTCTTTCGCGACCGCGCGCTGAGCTACGCGGAGCTCGAGCGCCGATCCAACCGCCTTGCGCACGCCCTGCTCGCACTCGGCCTGCAGCGCGGCGATCGGGTCGCCGTGGTTTCCCCCAACCGGCCGGAGATCGTCGAGCTCGAATGCGCGCTCTACAAGGCCGGCCTGGTCAAGGTCGCCCTCAACGCGCGCCTGGCGCCGGCCGAGCTGGCCGACGCGCTTGCCAATGCCGAGCCGGCCGCCTGCCTGGCCGGCCCCGAGCACCGCGCCATGGTGGACGAAGCCGGCGCCCCCGTGCCGGGCCTCAAGCACCGCATCGCCTTCGCGCCCGCACCGGCCGAGGGCGGCTGGCTCGACTACGAAGCCCTGCTGGCCCAGGCCTGCGACGCGCACATCCACGTCGAGATGCGCCCCGACGAGCTCGCCGTGCTGCACTACACCTCCGGCTCCACCGGCAAGCTCAAGGCCGCGATGCAGACCGTCGGCAACCGCATGGCCTCGCTGCGCAAGATCGTCATGGGCCGCATGCATGCGCAGCGCAACGACGTGCTGATGCTGTGCGGTCCCATCACCCACGCGAGCGGCATGTTCATCCAGCCCATGCTCTACCAGGGCGTTACCGTGCTGCTGATGGAACGCTTCCAGCCGGCCGAGATCCTCGAGGCGATCGAGAAGCACCGCGTCACCATGTGCTTCTTCGTCCCCGCGATGATCAACGCCCTGCTGGCCGAGCCCGGCATCCGCACCCGCGACCTGAGCAGCCTGCGCCTGGTCTCCTATGGCGCCGCGCCGATGTCGCCCTCGCGCATCCGCGAGGCCTGGGCCGCTTTCGGCCCGGTGCTGGCCCAGGGCTACGGCGCCGGCGAGACCACCGGCGGCGTCATCGCCCTCGGCATCGACGACCATGCGCTCGCCATCGAAGGCGGCCGCCCCGAGCTGCTGTCCGCCTGCGGCCGCCCCGCCTGCGAATCCGACGTGCAGGTGCTCGATGCGCAAGGCCGCCCCGTCGAGGGCGACGAGATCGGCGAGATCTGCGTGCGCGGCCCCGACGTCTTCGCCGGCTTCTGGCGCGCGCCCGAGCCCACCCGCGAGGCCCTGGGCGAAGACGGCTGGCTGCACACCGGCGACCTCGCCCGCGTGGACCGGGAGGGCTACATCCACATCGTCGACCGCAAGAAGGAGATGCTGGTCTCCGGCGGCTTCAACGTCTACCCCACCGAGGTCGAGGCCGTGCTCGCGCAGCACGACGCGGTGTACGAGGTCTGCGTCATCGGCGTGCCCGACGACCACTGGGGCGAATCGGTCAAGGCCGTCGTCGTGCTGCGCGAAGGTGCCCGCGCCGAGGCCGGCGAGCTGATGGATTTCTGCCGCGGCCGGCTCGCCGACTTCAAGCGCCCACGCTCGGTCGATTTCACCGAGCACCTGCCCAAGAACGCAAACGGCAAGCTCTCACGCAAGGATGTGCGCGAGCCCTACTGGCGCGGCCGCGAACGGCGCGTCAACTGATCGGAAGACCACCATGGACGCCACCACCACCCCCGCCGCGCAGCGCAGCAGCACCACCGCCGCGCCTTTCGAAGGCTCCGAAGCCGCCCGCGCGTTCATCGCGCGTGTCGAGACCTTCGTCCACGACGAGTTGCAGCCTCTCGTGGCCGAGCACGGCATCAGCTACGAATCCGGCGCACCCCGCCCGCTGCTCGAAGAGGTCTGGCGCCGTTCGCGCGACCAGGGCTTCTACGGCATCACCCTGCCGAAGAAGCTCGGCGGCGCCGGCTTCAGCGTGCTCGACCACTGCCTCATCAAGGAGGCCATCTACGCCACCGGCTCCCCCCTGGCCGCGCACGTGCTCGGCGAGCTCTCGGGCCCGCCCCGCGTCGGCGCGCTGGCGAAGCAGGCCACGCCCGACCAGATGGAGCGCTTCATCCTCCCCGTGGCCCGCGCCGAGAAGGCCATCTGCTTCGCCATCACCGAGCCCGAGGCCGGCTCGGACGCCGGCGCCGTGCAGACCCGCGCCGAGCGCGTGGGCGACGAGTTCGTGCTCAACGGCACCAAGCGCTTCATCTCCGGCTCGCCCTTCTGCGACATGGCCGTCGTCATCGCCTCCACCAGCGACGACCCCGCGCGCCGCGAGACCACTGCCTTCTTCGTCGAGCGCGACCGCCCCGGCTTCCGCGTCGAGAGCGGCTACAAGACGATGGCCGGCCAGGCCAGCACCGGCAACATCATCCTCAGCGACTGCCGCATCCCCGCCGCCAACCTCATCGGCGAACAGGGCAAGGGCCTGGGGCTCGCGCTCGGCCGCATCACCGTCAACCGCTTGCTGCACTGCCCGGCGATGCTCGGCCTCGCGCGCCTCGCGCTGCAGGATTCGATGGCCCACGCCACGCGGCGGCGCCAGTTCGGCCAGCCCATCGGCGCCTTCCAGGCGGTGCAGCACATGCTGGCCGACATGGCCACCGAGCTTGCCGCCGCCCGCGCGCTCATGCTGAGCGTGGCCCGCACCCTCGACGCCGGCGGCGAGGCGCGCGCCGATGCCTCCATGGCCAAGCTCTTCTGCTCCGAGACCGCCTTCCGCATCGCCGACCGCGCCGTGCAGGTGCATGGCGGCGAGGGCATCGTCCAGGGCAGCCGCGTCGAATTCTTGTTCCGCCTGCTGCGCATGTACCGCGTGCTCACCGGCACCAGCGAAATCCAGCGCAACACCATTGCCCGCGAACTGCTGGGCGGAGCCCTGCGCTGACCCGATAGAGACTCAAAGGAGACACGACATGAAAGCCATCACCCGCAAGGCCGCCTCGGCCCTCTTCTTCGCCGGCGCCGCGCTTGCCGCCGCCAGCGGCGCACAGGCGCAGCAGGACTACCCTTCGCGCCCCATCAAGTGGATCGTGCCCTACCTCGCCGGCACCGCGCCCGACACCACCGTGCGCATCACCGGCGAGGCCATGTCGAAGATCCTGGACCAGCCCGTCGTCATCGAGAACCGCGGCGGCGTCGCCGGCAACCTGGGCGCGCAGCTCGCCGCCAAGGCACCCGCCGACGGCTACACCTGGGTCTATTCGGGCTCGCCCATGGCGACCAACATGCGCATGTACCGCAACCCGGGCTTCGACGTCATGAAGGACTTCGTCCACGTGGGCCGAATCAGCCAGTCCGACTCCGTGATCGTGGTGAACCCCGACTCGGGCATCGCGAGCGTCAAGGAGCTCATCGAGCGCCTGCGCGCGAGCCCGGGCAAGCTCGCCTATGCCTCCGGCGGCGTCGGCAGCCCGTCGCACATGGGCGCCGAGCTCCTGCTCGCCGCCACCGGCGCCCAGGCGCTGCACGTGCCGTACAAGGGCGCCTCGGAGTCCACCAATGCGGTCGCCGGCAAGCAGGTCGACTTTGCCATTGCGCTCGTCAGCCCTTCGCTGCCCCACATCCAGGGTGGCAAGCTCAGGCCGCTGGCCGTGCTCTCGCCCAAGCGCAACGCCCGGCTCGACAAGGTGCCCACGCTCGCCGAGGCCGGCATCCCCGGCATCGCCCTCGTCTCCTTCGGCGGCCTGGCCGTGCCCAAGGGCACACCGGCCCCCGTGGTGCACAAGGTGCGCGATGCGCTCGCCAAGGCGCTCGCCATGCCGGATGTGCGCGAGAAGCTGGAAGCCTCCGGCACGACCGTGGTGCCCAGCACGCCGGAGGAGTTTGCGCAGAGCCTGCAGGCGGAGATCGCGCTGACCGAGAAGCTGATGAAGGCGGCGAACATCGAGGCGCAGTAGCGGCAGGCAGCGCCGGGCCGAATGCCCGCGCGGCCGGCCCCGGGCCCCGAGGTCGCTAGGATGGGTGTGTGCCACTGCCTCCCGTCACCGATGCGTTCTCGGCCCGCAAGGTCTTGCGAGAGATCGAGGGCCGCCTCCGGGCCGAGGGCGTTGAAGGTTTTCGGGAACCGCCGGAGGAACCTACCAGCTGCTGCGGGCGGGGATGCGAAGGATGCGTGTGGGAAGGCTACTTCGCGGCGGTGGGGTGGTGGCGGGATGATGCGCTGGCGCTGCTGGGGGGCGAGCGAGGCTGATTTTGTGTGGCTCTTGTGCAGGGGAGGCGGCGCAGAGTCACGGTTTGCCCTTCCTCTCTTCGAGTGCAAGCCAGCCCGATGGAGTGATCTCACTCACCACGAGGCCCGGCAACGGCACACCCCCCGAGGGATTGGCAACCACCTGCACCACGGCCTTTGCCCGGCCCGCGTGAACCAGCGCGCAAATGGCCTCGATGTCTTCGTTGTCCGTGAGGACGAGCGGGAGGGATGAATCGCGAGCTCTCAGCACAAGGTGCGGCGGCCCGACGGGACCTTGATCACTGCTTTCGATGGCTCCTTTGAGATGCGACGTGAACACCCCATGAGTGTCCGGGCGTTTGCACGCGGAGTACACACACTATCGGTTTGATCTGAGAAAGTTGGTGGGACAGACACAGTACCCGGTCCTGCGCTCCATCAGCGTTCGACCTATGGGAATCAATCTGAACGACGTGCGCTACCTGGCAAAACAACATCCCCCGCCGCGCCAAGCTCTCCCGCGCCTCCACCAGCGTCGCATGCAGCTGCCGCTCCAACTCCGCCTTCGGCGGCAGCTCCGTCCAGTACTCGGCCACGGTGATGCCGTCCTCGTGCATCTGCAGCAGCTCCACCTGCTCGCGGCTGGATTCGGCGCACAGGATCAGGCCGATGGGCGCTTCTTCGCCCGCCTGGCGTTCGTGCTTGTCCAGCCACTTAAGGTACAGCTCCATCTGGCCATTTTGCGCAGCCTTGAAGCGGCCGAGCTTGAGTTCGATGGTCACGAGGAGGCGCAGCCGGTGGTGGAAGAACAGCAGGTCGAGGGAGAAGTCCTCACTGTCGATCAACTAGGCGCTTTTGCCGTTCGATGAAGGCGAAGCCGCGGCCCAGTTCCAGGATGAAGGCTTCCAGCTGACGCAGGATGGCGGCTTCGAGGTCGGCTTCGAGGTCGGCTTCGTCATGGCCTTGGCGCAGGCCCAGGAAGTCCAGGAAGTACGGGTCCTTGAAGACCTGCGCGGGCGTTGCCGGCAGCGCCCGCGCCTGGGAGGCGGCGATCTCCGTGCGCTCGAAGGCCTTGCGTTCGATTTGGTGGCTTAGTTCCCACACGCTCCTGCCTTTTGCGCGGCGCGCTGGGCATAGAAGGAACGGGCCCCCGGCGACTTGAGCGCCACGATGGCCACCACATGACTCCAGCTCAATTGTGTCAACAGCGTCGACACTATCGCCGCGTCGGGGAAGGCTTGCGCGTACTTCGCCATGCGGCGCAGGTTGCGCGATTCGAAGCCCCGGCCAAACTCTTGCGACAGTTGCTGGCGTCGGCCTGCGGCTCGTCCAGCGGCAGGTCGTCCAGCGCCGCATCGGGTCTTCGCCCAGCTCCTCCAGCAAGGCCCGCAACTCGGCCATGGCATCGCCCAGCTCGCGCTGCAGCAGGCGGTCCACCATGGCCGGATCGCTGGGCATCCGCAGTTTGCGCGGTGTCGTCCTTGAGCCAGCTGATGTCGAGGTTGTCTCCACGTTGCGCGATCTGCTCGCGTGTGAAGCGGCGCCAGCGGCCCGTAGCGCCGGTGTCCTGGCGCGCGGCCGACGCGGCGGACCCGCCGAATGGGTCGCTGCCGAACACGTCTTCGAACTTGTCACGCGGCTGGCTGGCGGGCGCTTCAGGCGGCGTGCGGAAGTAGTCGCGGGTGAAGGGCGTGCGCTTGCCGAACTGCGGCATGTTGGCGCGCATGTCGTACACCCACACTTCCCGGGTGTTGCCTTTGTCGGTCTCCCCGCGGCATGAAGCTGGCGTTGCAGTTGATTTGCGTCAATGACCCGCTGCAAATGCGTTGACCTTCCAACGGTAGGAGGGTTCAGAGTTGGGGCATCAACAGCGAAAGGAACTTGCGATGCTCACCTATCGAGTCGAAGACATGACCTGTGGCCACTGCGCCAGCACCATCACGAAGGCCGTTCGCTCGGTCGACTCCGGCGCGAAGGTGGACGTGGACCTGGCACAACACCTTGTTCGAATCGAGCCGACCGGGGCTGCCGCCAATGAACTGCTGAACGTCATTGCCGAAGCGGGCTACACCCCCGTGCAGGTTGCCGCTGAGGCGGCGTCGACAACTGCGCCATCCACGCGCCGCGGTGGGTGCTGCGGTTGCTGCAACTGACGCATTGACTGCCCGACTCCCATCACTCATTTCACTTCAGTAACATGCGTACCCTTCTTGCGATCGCCACTGCCGCCCTTCTCAGCACGAGTGCGCTCGCTCAAACGCCACCGCCCGCTCCGGCCCTGCACGAGGGTATGTCCATGATGGGCCAGATGCGCGGCGGCAAGGGCTCCGTGGGCCCGGGCGTCGGCATGGGGACGGGCATGGAGATGGACTCCATGAGCAAACGCATGGAAATGATGATGCAGATGATGATGGACCGCGACCCGGTCCTCCCCCGCGAAGTGACACGAGGGCGGATGTCATGGACCAAGAAGGACACGCGGGGTTGAGATGCGTCGGAGTGGCCACGAGACCGGCGTAGTCAAGGCGGCGGAGCTGACTTCCGGCGTTGGCGCCATCGTCCTGGGTGCAGGCCTCTCGTCGATATTGCCTCCATGGCTGCGCGACTACGCAGTGCCGCTTCTGGTTGTCGGCCTCATTGTCCATGGCTTCGGCATGAGCCTGAAATACAGGCTCGAAAGCCGAGATGGGCCACCGCTTTGGTGGGAGCGGGCACTGTTCTGGGCCTGCTGGGCTTGCCTGGTCGGACTGGGCGTCTGGATTGGAGCCGCTGCCATCGGCACGCGCCAGAATTGAATGCGCTCGACCTTCTACCGTTTGGGAAAGGCGAAGCTGCGAACGAGAATAGCCTCGAGGCCGCTGCTCAGTGGCCTTTGCTCTCGTTCGCTCTGGCCGCGTGGCGAGCCACCATCCGACAATTCGGCACAGAGCCCATCTGCTTCCCGATCACGATGCAAGCCCGCTTCTTCACCGACATCCTCAGCAACGCCCACAACAGTGCAATCCTCGACCGTTGGAGCGCCTTGGCCCTTCCCGACGGTTGGCTGGTGGCCGGCTGCCTGTTCCAGACGGTGTGGAACCTGCAGTCCGGACGTGAACCGAAGGCGGACATCAAGGATTACGACCTGTTCTACTTCGACGCCGGCGACACGAGCGAGGCCGCCGAGCGTGGCGTGCAGGCCCGCGTGGACGAGGTGCTGGGCGACCTCGGCGTCACCATCGAAGCGTCGAACCAGGCGCGCGTTCACCTCTGGTACGAATCGCACTTCGGGCAGCCCTATGCCGGCGCACTGCGCAGCGCGCGTGACGGCATCGATCGATTCCTTGTTCCCGCCACCTGTGTCGGTGTCCGACCCGGTGAACTCTATGCACCGAACGGCCTTGCGCTGCTGTACGACGGTGTGTTGACGATGAACCCGTTGATGCCGCATCGCGATCTGTTCGAGCGCAAGGCAGCGTCGTACAGCGCGCGTTGGCCCTGGCTGCGCATCCGTCGATAACTTGCTCGTCAGCCCGTGAGGCGCTTCCGACCCGGTTGATCATGGCCGGATGCCAATGGCTCGAGCCATCGCGTGGCAGCCTCGTCCGGCGCCATCTTTCGCAAGCGCTCGTCCTTCCACAGATCTGCGGCGAGCTCGTCGAGCTGATCCGGGTCGATGGTGCGCCACTGTCGCTGAAGCCGATGGGCGCAAACGGCAATCCAAATCTCGCGGTCCATGCGTATACTGTACGTCCATCCAGTATTTTCCGCATGTGTTCGCGATCGTTTACAGATGCCGCCGAGAGGGGCAACTCCTGCACCGTGACGACATCGAGGCCGACCCGGCCCACGGTGAGCTGCAGGTGTATCGCAAGGGCATGAAGCGCGTCGCCGTGCTGCTCGGCGCCAACGGCGAAAGCTACGTGATCCCGCTGCTGGACAAGGTCAAGCTGCTGGCCATCAATGACCGCGGCGTGCTGCTGACCGGCATCGAAGTCCACCCGACCCGCGGCGCGAAGGGTACCGGGCCGATGTTTCCGCAAACCTGGTGGTGCGACCTCCATCCCAAGCCGCGTGCGAAGGTCGCCGATCCCGCGGAGTCGCGCCGGCGCGAGCGGGAGCGACAAGCACGCGAAGTCGGCGGCGCGCTTCTGCGCCGTCCCGTGCGTCGCGCGAAGGATGCTCCTTGAGCACGCGCACCGGACGGACGGCTTCGCCCTTTTCGTGCCAACGGCTAGCATGCCCGCCATGGGCAACATCTACATCACCGTCGAAGAAGCGATCTCCCGCCCCGGGCTCCGGATGGTCGTCGTGGGCCAGGTGCCCAGCCCGTGGTCGGAGGCCGCGAAAGGCATCTTCCACGTCAAGCAAATACCGTGGGCGGGAGTCCGCCTGGCTTACGACAGCCAGGCGCTCAAGGACTGGACCGGCCAGCGCAATGCGCCCGTCGTGGTCTACGACGACGAATCACCGCGGTCCGGGTGGGCCGAGATCCTGCTGCTGGCGGAGCGCCTTGCACCTTCGCCGGCGCTGCTGCCCAAGGACCCGGCCGATCGGGCGCTGGCGTTCGGGCTGGCGCACGAGATCATGGGGCAGCAAGGCCTGGGGTGGTCGCGCCGGCTTCAGCTGGTCGAGGCCGGGCTTCTCGGGCGGGGCGGGTTCGATTCGAAGGTGGCGGCGTACATCGGCAAGAAGTACGGCTACAGCCCGCAAGCCGGCGCCGCGGCAACGGCACGCGTCGTCGAACTGCTGACCATGCTGGCTGCCCGGCTGAAGGCGCAACACGCAGCGGGCAGCCCCTATTACGTCGGCGGGGAGCTCAGCGCGGTCGACATCTACAGCGCCAGCGCGCTCGCGCTGCTGCGCCCCCTGCCGCAGGAGGTCTGCCCCATGCATGCCGGCACCCGGGCTGCCTTCGAATTCAGCGAGCCCGCCACCGAGGCGGCCCTCGACGAGGTCCTGCTGCGGCACCGGGACATGATGTACCAGCGCCACCTGCCCTTGCCCTTATCCCTTTGAAGGCTTCCTTGGCGCGGTACGGCGGTACATCGCCCACTTCAAGGTCAAGATGTCTGCGGCGATCTTGGCGGCATTGACCCCCTCATACGATTCGGACGGATCGAACTGGAATGCCTCCTGGTATCGGATGATTTCCGCGTAGTCCTTGTCGAACACCATCGGGCCCGTGAGTTCGCCCGGATCGACTCCCGCCGGAATCGCCAGAAATTTGTCCGGGTTGGTAGCGCTCTGGTAGAGGTCCACGCTCAACTGGTTCATACATCGGCCCTCGACATTCTGAGAATGATGGAAGCGAAGCCTGGCGCTGTCGCACGGCCTCGTCGAATAATCACCCGCATCCGCGCCGCGTGCAATCGGCGCGGGCCTACATGGCCGGCGTGAAGTCCACCCGGAGCCGGCGCCCTATGCAATGATGGTGCGCCGGCGCAGGCTTTGCGCCGGGCCCAACCCACCACCAGGAGACATGCCATGGCAACAGATCCGTTTGGCGACATGAAGAAGATGCTGGAGCAGTTCAAGATGCCAGGTGTCGACATGACGGCCATCCTCGAGTCGCAGCGAAAGGACGTCGAGGCGCTGGTGGAGGCCAACAAATCGGCCTACGAGGCCATGCAGGCCATCGGGCGCAAGCAAACCGAAATGATGGCCGAGTCGGTGCAAGTCATGCAAGAAGCCGCGAAGAGCGCCTCGGATCCGGCCAGGCAGACCGAGGTGGTTCGCAGCGCCTTCGAAAAGACGATTGCCGACATGAAAGAACTCGCCGAGATGGCGCGCCGTTCGCAGACCGAGGCGATGACCCGCATCACGCAGCGTGCCGCTCAGCACATGGAAGAGATCAGGAAGCTGATGCTGCCCAAGTAGGGTCCGGGCGCACGCCGCCCTTCACCCATATGCCAACAGCATCTTCATGAACGAGATGCCATTGCGCTGCCCCTTGTCCTCATCGCAGTTGTTGAAGATGACATGCGCGTGCTTGACCTTGTAGGCCAGGCGAACGACTTCCGCCATGATCTCCCGCAGCTCCTGATCCGGATAGTCGTAGTCGAAGCGTTCGGCCGCCGAGGCCGCCCCTTTCACGTTGTAGGTGTCCACGTTGCGCCCGTGCAGGCGCACCAGCGCGTAGTCGGGGTTCGTGGTCTCCGCCAGCAGGGGCACGCTGTTGGCGAAGCCCTGCGGCCCATCGACGATGGTGTGCACGGCGCGCAGCTCGCGCAGGAAGTCGATGGTGCCGGCGCGCTGCGCTTCGGTCCACCACGACTCGTGCCGAAACTCGACACTGCAGACATGGCCCGCCATCATCTCGATGCAATGCAGGACATGCGCATGCCCTTCGCGATTGCATTGCAGCCAGGGCGGAAACTGGAAATGCACCAGGCCGAGCTTGCCGGCGTTCTTCAGCGGTGAGATTGCATCGATGAAGCGGCGCCACAACTCGTCGCGGATGTCGGCAGGCGTGCTGCGGTAGTAGAGCGTCTTCGTCGAGCCCAGCGCTTCCTTGATGTCCTTGTGAAGGACCTTCGGGTCGGTCTGGTGGCCCGTGAAGAGGCGGAAGGCCTTGACGTTGAAGATGAAGTGCTCGGGCGTGCGCTCGGCCCAGTTGTTCGCATTGGCGGGCGCGGGGATGCCGTAGTAGCTCGAATCGACCTCGACCAAGGGGAAGATCGACGCGTAGTAGCGCAGCCGCGCCTCCGGCGTCTTCGCTTCCTTGGGATAGAAGCGCCCGCAGTCGATCAGGGTCTTGTCCGTCCACGACGCAGTTCCGACCAGGATGCTCATGAACCGATGCTAATGGCTCGCGCATTCGCGTGCCAGCCTCGTCCGGCGCGCCTTCCGCAGGCACGCGACGGGCTAGCGCAGGCGCAGTTGATGGTCCGACTCGCCCTTGCGCATCTCCACGACGCCATCGAGTGCCTTCACCATCTCCACGAAACTGTCGTACCCGTGATCCTTCGGATCGAAGGTCGGATCGAGTCGCTTGATCATGTGCCAGGTCGCCCCCTTGCCGACCCAGGCCTCCCCCTTGGTCTCAGAGAGCAGGCGCACCGCGCGTTTCAGTATCTCCGCGGCCGGGTCCACCGGTGCGGGCGGTGGTTGGACTGGTGTCCGAGCTTCGTCCTCCGCGGCCGTCGCCGGGCCTTCGTCGACGTCCTCGACGAGGTTCTCGTAGTAGCGGAACTCATGGCAGCTCTTGGCCCAGTGGCGGTTGGTGTTCTTCCTCGTGCCGATGCCGACCAGCGTGCGGCCGGCGGCCTTGATCTTCTGCGCCACAGGCATGAAGTCGCTGTCGCCGCCCACGATGATGATCGTGCCGATGTGATCGAAGCGGCTCATGTCCTCCGTGGCATCGAGGCATAGCTTGATGTCGGCCCCGTTCTTTGCCGAAGCGCCCGGCGAAAACAGCTGGATGAGCTCGACGCCACCCTGAAGCAGCGCATCGCGGTAACGCCCGAAGAACTGCCAATTGCAGTAGGCGCGATTGATCGCCACCGGCCCGAAGGAAGCCGCAAGCTCCACGACGGCCTGAATGTCGATCAGCGGCTCCTGCGGCTTGAAGCGCGAATCGCTGCGCCCGTAGAAGCCTTCGCCGAACTTGGCCTCTGCCAGGCCGGCATGAAGGTTCTCGAAATCCCAGTACAAGGCGACGGAGCGGCTCTCTTCGCTGTCACTTCGGTTCATCTCTGGCTCCTCTGTTCTGTGGGCCATGGTAATTGCGAACCTGTTCACAGGCGAGGCCGCTCCACCGCGCCGGTTTTGTATGCCTCTGTGTCTCGCAGCCGTACGAACACAGCGCCATGCAAATCGGCCGTCGTTCGACAAATCACGGATACGAACGCCGCTTTCAATACATCCATCGTTTCTTGTTCGATCCCAACCACGAAGGAAGTCATATGAAAGCGACACTCATCCTCGCAGCAGCACAGGGAAAGCCGCTCCTCGCGGTCCAGTGAGCGCGCCGCAGCACGCACCCCCGATTCAGTCATTCGACGGCCGGCCACCGAGACGCCAGTTCATCCAGCGCGCAGCCGGCACGCGCTACCCACAAAGAGACAACACCATGCGATCCCTCTTCAAACACCTGACCGTCGTCGCCGCCGGCGCTCTTTTCTGCCTCGCGGCCGGGGCACAGCCGGCCAACGAGGCGGGCCGCCCCGCCGCCGTGCTTCCGCTCGCAGCCGAAGCGCCGCCCAGGCTCGTCGTGTATCCGCCGCTGGCCGAGCCTCTGGCACGCGGCGTCGTCGTCCTCCAGTACCGGACCGAGAACGTGCGGGTCATACCGGTCTTCGGCAAGGGCGCGCTGGAGGTGTCGCCGCGTGTGGGGCATCTGCATGTGACGGTCGACGACCGGCCCGGCACGTGGGCTCACACGAGCGGCGACCCGATCATCGTGGTCGGCCTGGAACCCGGCGTGCACAAGATGCGGATCGAAGTGGCCGACCCGGTCCACAAGATCCTGACCAGCGAGACGGTCACCGTGACGGTGCCCGGGCAGCCGGGATCATCCACCACGACCCACAGGCACTGATCGCCCGCGATCGTCCACAGCCTCCTCGCGGCTCCGCATCGCGTGATCGGGACCGCAGCAATTCCACCCATTCGAAACAACCCTGTCCAAGGAGCTACCCATGAGCGTCATCCACCAAACTGAAGCCAGCAACAACAACGCGGCCGGCCTGCCCCGGCTCGACATGAAGCTGGAAGTCGTCACCCTCCCCGTCTCCGACATCGAGCGCGCCAGGCGCTTCTACGAAAGCCTCGGCTGGCGGCTCGACGCCGACGTCCAGGGCGAAGGCTTCCACGTCCTGCAGTTCACGCCGCCGGGCTCTTCGTCGTCCGTGCATGTCGGCAAGGGCATCTCTTCGGCCGCGCCGGGCTCGGTGCAAGGCCTCTTTCTCGCGGTGTCGGACATCGAAACGGCGCGGGCCGACGTGGCCCGGCGAGGCATCGAGATCGGCGACATCTTCCACCGCGCGCCGGGAGAGCTGCCCGGGACCGGCCCGCACCCGACCCGCCGCACCTACTCCTCCTATGCCGCGTTCAGCGACCCGGACGGCAACGGATGGCTGCTGCAGGAGGTCACGTCGCGTCTTCCGGGCCGTGTCGACACGGACGCCGTGACGTTCGCCTCCCGCGCGGCGCTGGTGGCCGCGCTCCGGCGGGCTGCCGCCGCGCACGGAGAACATGAGAAGCGCATGGGCGGGCAGTACGACGTCAACTGGCCCGCCTGGTATGCCGACCATGTCTTCGCCGAGCAGACCGGCGGCGCGCTCGCGATCTGAACGCCGACGGGGTGCGCGAGAGGAAGACGCCACTTCCGCTCGCGCTCGCGCGAGCGGCGCGCGAACGGTGTCAAAATCGTTTTCCTCCAATATCCGGGGAATCAAAGCGTTTCGATGCAATCGAAACGGTTTTTCCGCACGCCTTCCCAGATGAAATCGAAAAGCCTGCGCGATCCCGGCGACGCATCCGATCCGATCGGGGGCGCCTTCCTGGTCCGCGAATACGGCCTCGAGCTCGTCCAGCCGCTGCCGGTGCAGAGCGAAGTCGGCTCTCGCAGGCGAACGATCCACGAGGGAGGACTTCGCAGGGAGATCTACCAGGAGTCCGTGCGGCCCGGCCCCGGCCCGGCGGCGCATCTGACGTTCATGCTCAAGCACGAGGGGGTGCATCTCGAGATGCTGGCTCGATTGTTCGAGCGGATGAACCCCGAGGATCTGGCTGCATGGGTGCGGGCTGAACCGACCGGCCGGTACGCCCGCCGCACCGCCTTTCTGTACGAATGGCTCACCCGAAATCGGCTGCCTCTCGACGACGGCGTGGCAAGGGGCAACTACGTCGATGCGTTGAATGCAGAGGAGATGCTGGTCGCTTCGACCGCCATTCCGGTCGCGCGCTGGCGCGTGCGCGACAACATGCCGGGAACGAGCGACTTCTGTCCGACGGTGCGGCTGACATCCCCGGTGCGCGAGGCGCTTCGCCTCGACCTGGCTGCGGTGCTCGGTCGCGAGGAGGCCGAATTCGGGGCAGAGGTCCTGCGCCGCAGCGCGGTGTGGATGACCTTGCGCGAGAGTCGCTCGAGCTTCGAGATCGAAGGAGAAGAGGACCAGCTCACGCGTGTCCAACGCTTCGCAGCGGTGATGGAGACGCGCACGGGGGCTGGCGAGATCCCCCTCGATGCCGAGGCCCTCGCTGTGCTCCAAAGGGACATTCTTGGAGAGCGAACGACGCTGCCGTCATTCGGCCTTCGAAGATCGTCCGTTTTCGTCGGACAGACAGTCAACTTCGAGAATGTCGTCCACTACGTGGCGCCCCATTGGCAGGATGTCCCGTCCATGCTCGACGGCCTGAGGACCTTCATCGCGCGCACGGGCGGGGCCTTCGCGGTGGCTCGTGCCGCGGTCGCGTCATTCGCCTTCGTGTACATCCATCCTCTGGCAGACGGCAATGGACGAATTCATCGGTTCCTCATCAACGATGTCCTGCGACGCGACGGTGCCTTCCGTGCGCCCTTGATCCTGCCCATTTCGTCCTTGATCACGCAGCACGCGGCGGAGCGTGCGGGCTACGACACTGCGCTGGAAGTCTTTTCGCGTCCGCTGATGAGGCGATATGCCGAAAGGTACGGGTTCACAAGGGAACCCGAAGAACAGCCTGACGGCGTCATGTCGAACTTTCGATTCGACGCCTACGACGATGCAAAGGCGGCGTGGCGCTTTCTCGACTTGACCGACCATGTGGCCTACACGGCCGGTCTGCTCGATCGAACGATCCGGCAGGAGATGCATGCGCAAGCCTGCTTCTTTCGCGGCCTTGGCCGGGCTCGTGCAGCGGTCAAGGAAATCATCGAGGGGCCCGACGCCGACGTGGACGCGATCATTCGCTCCGCGCACGAGAACGGCGGAGTGAGATCAGGCCAGCTGGCGAGGCGCTTCCCTGCCTTGCAAGACGATGCCACGTGGGCCAGCGTTGCGGCCGCAGTGGCCGATGCCTTGGCGGCCGACTCGCCACCGGCACCCACATGACGCGCTGACCTCATCGCCCTGCCTCTGATCAGAAGCCGCTGCACGCCATGCAGCGGTTTTTTTTGTCGTTCCGGCATCGCGAGCGGGCAAGGGAAGCATCGCAAGTGAAATCTATTGTGATGAGAAGCGGCCCGGATACACGGCCGTACAAAGGCCGCGCTCCAGGCCATGTTCCGGCACAACAATCCGCTCCGCCCCCCCCTTGCATCCCTACGAAGGACCCTTTTCATGACAGACACCTTCCTCTTGCCCAGGCGCTCGTTCCTCGGCGCCGCGGCGATCGGCGTTGCGGCCTCTCAACTCGCCGCCCCTCATGCATTCGCACAGCCCGCCGCTGCGCCGGCCGCGCGCCGCGCATTGCCGCACAAGCGCCTCGAGCCGCTGAAGAACATCGATGCCGGCGTGCTCAACGTGGAGTATTTCGAAGCCGGCCCGGCCCACGGCGCGCCCGTGATTCTTCTGCATGGCTGGCCCTACGACATTCACACCTACGTCGACGTCGCGCCGCTGCTGGCCGCGGCTGGCCATCGGGTGATCGTTCCGCACCTGCGCGGCTACGGCAAGACCCGCTTCCTTTCGGACACGACGCCCCGCAACGGCCAGCAGAGCGCGGTCGCGGCGGACATCATCGCCCTCATGGATGCCCTGAAGATCGACAAGGCGACGGTGGCGGGCTGCGACTGGGGCGCACGCACGGCCTGCATCATGGCGGCGCTGTGGCCGGCGCGCGTGAATGCGCTGGTCTCCGTCAGCGGCTACCTGATCGGCAGCCAGCAAGCCGGCAAGCTTCCGCTGCCGCCGGAGGCCGAGCTGCAGTGGTGGTACCAGTACTACTTCGCCACCGAGCGCGGCCGCCTGGGCTACGAGAAGAACCGCAATGAATTCGCCAAGCTGATCTGGCAGACCGCATCGCCGAAATGGAGCTTCGATGCCGCCACCTTCGAACGCAGCGCAAGCGCCTTCGACAACCCGGACCATGTGAGCATCGTGGTCCACAACTATCGCTGGCGGCTCGGCCTGGCGGAAGGCGAAGCGAAGTACGGCGATCTCGAGGCGCGCCTCGCGCAGGGCCCGGTCATCGGCGTGCCCACCATCACCCTGGAAGGTGACGCCAACGGCGCACCGCACCCGGCACCCGGCGCGTATGCCAGGAAGTTCTCCGGCCCCTACCAGCATCGGAACATCACCGGCGGCATCGGGCACAACCTGCCCCAGGAGGCACCCGAAGCCTTCGCGGCCGCTGTCGTGGACGTGGTGCGCCTTTGAGCGGCCCTGCGCACGCGGCTGATGAGAGGCCGCCGCCGCGCTTCATGGCGGCGCGCCTCCGCGCTGACCCTAGTGGTCAAGCCGACGTGCGGCTCCCATAATCCGCCCTGCCCGAGCGGGCCGCCGAGCCACGGCGCGAACAACAATCCACCGACGAAGGAGACGACAGACCATGGCCAAACGTCTTTCCTGGCCCGTGCGGGCCGTGCTGATCAGCCTCCCCCTTGCCGTTGCAGCGTGCACGGCGATGAAGTCCGGCGGGACGGGGGGTGCAGGGATGAGCTTCTTCGTGACCAGCGTCGGCCTCGGCAAGGGCGCCGATCTGGGCGGGCTCGCGGGGGCGGACCGCCATTGCCAATCGCTGGCGGCGGCTGCCGGTGCGGGCAGCAAGACGTGGCGCGCCTACCTGAGCACCCAGGGCAAGGACGGCGTGCCCACCGTCAATGCGCGCGACCGCATCGGCAAGGGTCCCTGGAGCAACGCGAAGGGCGAGCTGATCGCGCGTGACGTCGATCAACTGCACAGCGCCGGAAACAACATCTCGAAGCAGACTGCGCTGAACGAAAAAGGCCAAACCGTGGAAGGCCGCGGCGACACGCCCCTCCGCCACGACATCCTGACGGGTTCGCGCGCGGACGGGACGGCCTTCTCGCCGAACGACACCGACATGACCTGCGGGAACTGGACGCGCAGCGGCGCCGAAGGGGTCGCCATGGTGGGCCACCACGACCGCATGGGGCCGACGACGGACCCCTGGTCCACGTCGTGGAACTCCTCGCATCAATCGCGCGGCGGGTGCAGCCAGCAGGCGTTGCGCGGAACGGGCGGAGACGGCTTGCTCTACTGCTTCGCCACCAACTAGCCGTCTTGCGGCGATCGATCGCCGGCCCTCTTCCCGCCGGCCCCGATGTTGTCGGTGCCGCCGCTGGTGGTGGGGCGCGTGCCGTCCCCGCTGCCGGTGACCGAAGGCTTGCTCATGCTGGTCCTTTCCTGTGCGGCTACTTGCCGCCCGCCGGATGGCCGTGCTGCGCGCCCGTCGGGTCCGCGAGCTGAACCGTCCGTCCTTTCTGCCACGCGTCCGCGCCATCGGCGATGGCCGGCGCCGGGATGTCTTCCCGCTGCTTCTTCTTGTCCGCGCTGTTGATGCCGAAGCGCTTGTCGCGCTCGCCGACCATCGCGGGGTTCGCCTGGCCGTCCGCGGTGAAGCCCATCATGAGCTGCGGGATGCCGGTGGGGAGCTGCTTGTTCTGGTCGGTGTGCCAGGTGTGAAAGGTCTTTCCGTAGGTGGCGATCAGCTTCTTCATCAGCGCATGCTCGGCCACCTCCGGAATGCCCGGGGCGATCAGCTGGCCGGACTTCACTTCATGAACGTGGCTGTGCCACAGCGCCTTCTCCTGCTCCGGCAGGGTGTTGAACAGGCGTTCGCTGACGATGTACTCGACGCCCATCAGCTTGGCGTCCTTGACGTTGCCGTCGTAGATCACGCACTGGATCAGCTCCTCGTTCAGCATCGCGCAGTAGTGGTGCGCCTCCATCTGCATGTGAGGGCTGCCGTTGTAGAAATGGAAGCCGTCCAGGTAGGCATTGAGGGCTTCGACGGGCGGCTTGTTCTGCAAGGCCGACGCGCCGCTCTCGAGGGCCCGCGTGCTCGCTTCCTTGGCAGCCCCCGGCGATGGCGTTTGGGAAGCCGTGTTGCTGCCCCCGCACGAGACGAGAAGCGCGCAGGCGGCAAGCAGCGTGGCGATCGGCATGCGCATCGGATTCGGATCTCCAGGCATCGGCAACTCCTCGGTTGGACGCGACCTTCGGGGGCCAGTGTGGCGACGAGCGGCGCGGCGATTGACGGCGCAGGCGGCCTCTTGTTGCAGGACGAGGGCGCACGCCGTCGGCACTTCGCGACGCTGCGCACTGGACACGCGCCTACGCCGGTCTCATCCGGGAAACGACTGGCGATACGCCGCCGCTCGCCCAGGCTGTGCTGGAACGCAGGAGCGCTGCATGAATGACGTCGAACGACCCCCGCACACCGCGCCGCCAGGCGCGCAAGCCGCAGCAGCACAGACAGCGCTGGCAGCCGCCCCTTCCGTGCTGCGAATCGGCCTGGCAAGCGGCGCCCTCGCCAGCCTCGCCTCCACCGCGGCCCTGATGCTCTGCGGCCGGCGAGAGACCGGCAGCTACGCGGCGGCGACCAACGCCATCAGCCATTGGGTGTGGGACCGCAGCGCCTTTGCCGTCTACCGGCCCACGCTGCGGCACACCGCCCTCGGCTATGCGATCCACCATGCCATGTCGACTTTCTGGGCGCTGCTGTACGCACGGCTCTTCGGCGTTCGGCCGGGCGGCCGGTCGCTGCCGGCCGCGCTCGCTGCCGCCGGCGTTGCCTCTGCCGCCGCCTGCGTGGTCGACTACACGGTGACGCCCAAGCGCCTGACGCCCGGCTTCGAGCACCATTTGTCCAGGCCGGCGATGGCGATCGTGTACGCAAGTTTTGCGCTCGGGCTGGCGGCCGGCTGCATCGCGGCCCGGCGCGTGGGCCGGCGTTGAGGAGGCCGCCATGCGGCCCGCGGAAGCGCGTGATGAGGGCGGTGATCGTCGGCGCCTCGGGCCTTCTCGGCAGCGCGCTCGCCGCCGCCTTCGCACGCGAGGGCGCGGACCTGCTCTGCACCGCGCGCAACCCGGTGGCCGCAAGCGCACGCGCGCACTGGCCGCAGGCGCGCGCCCGCTGGATCGCCGCCGATTTCGACCGCGTGCCGCCGGCCTCCTTCTGGGCCGCGCAGCTGCGTCCGGGGGACGTGGTCGTCAACGCGGCCGGCGTGCTGCGCGAGCGGCGCCCCGGCGAGTTCACCGCGCGTCATCACAGCGGCCCGGCGCAACTGTTCGATGCCTGCGCGGCGGTGGGCGTCGGGCTCGTGATCCAGATCTCGGCGCTGGGCGCTGCACCGGACGCCGCAAGCCGCTACCACCGCAGCAAGGACGCGGCGGACCGCCACCTGCAGGCTTGCGACGTGCCCTCCGTGATCGTCAAGCCTTCGCTGGTGTGGGCCGCAGAGGGGGCCAGCGCTCGACTGTTTGCCGCACTGGCCGTGCTGCCGCTGCTGGCGCTTCCGGGCGGGGGGCGCCAGCCGCTGCAGCCCGTCTTTCTGGACGACCTGGTGTGCGCGATCGTGGCGTTGGCCGCGCAGGGGCCGCAGCGCGGCAGCCGGACCGTCGAGATGGTCGGGCCCGAGCCGGTCAGCCTGCGCGACTACCTCGGCAGCCTGCGCAGCCAGCTCGGCTTCGCGCGCGACGCCTGGGTGCTGCCGGTTTCGGAGCGTCTCTTCCTGCTGGCGGCCGGGCTCGCAGGCCACTGGCGCGGCAGCTTCCTCGACCGCGAGACGGCGCAGATGCTGCTGCACGGGAATACGGCGCCGGCCTCCGGCATCGCCGCCCTTCTCGGCCGGGCGCCGCGACCGCCACGCGAGTTCATCGCGCCCGACAGTGCCCAAGGCCTGCGCCGGCTGGCATGGCTGCACTGGATGGAACCGCTGCTTCGCTTCAGCATTGCGCTGGTCTGGATCTGGACCTTCGCGGTGTCGATCGGCCTGTATCCCAGGGACCAGAGCCTGGAGCTGCTGGCGCGCGTCGGTGCGCACGGAGCGCTGGCTTCGCTGCTGCTGAACGGCGCTGCGCTCTTCGACCTCGCGCTGGGCCTCGCCACGCTGATGCTGCCCGCCCGCCTGCGAGCGCGCTTCCTCTGGCCCCTGCAGCTCGCGCTGATCGGCTTCTACACCGTGACCATCAGCATCGCCATGCCGGAATTCTGGCTGCACCCCTTCGGGCCGCTGTCGAAGAACCTGCCCCTGGGCGCCGCCATCCTGCTGCTCTGGGCGATGGACGCACCGATGCGCCCGCGACGGCGCTGAATCCAAGGCTCAGCCGTGGAATACCTCATCGTCAAGTGGCTGCACGTGATTTCCTCCACGGTGCTGTTCGGCACCGGCATCGGCTCGGCCTTCTACCTGCTCGCCACCACGCTCTCACGTGACGTGCGTGCCGTGGCCGTGGTGGCGCGCATGGTGGTGCGGGCCGACTGGCTCTTCACCGCCACCACCGCGGTGCTGCAACCGCTCACCGGCTTCTGGCTCATGCACCTGGCCGGCCTGCCGGTCCAGACGCCCTGGGTGTCGGCCTCGATCGTCTGCTATGTCCTGGCCCTGCTGTGCTGGTTCCCGGTGGTCTGGCTGCAGATCCGGCTGCGCGATCTCGCGGCGGCGGCAGCGCAGCAAGGCACGGTGCTGCCGCCGCGCTACCGCACGCTCTTCGCGTGGTGGATCGCGCTCGGCATTCCGGCCTTCGTGCTGTTCCTCATCCTGTTCTGGCTGATGATCGCGAAGCCTCCCCTCGCTTTTTTCGGCTGACGATGGGCTGCACGAAATCCGGCTGGAAGCAGCGGCGGCTCCCGTCGGCGAACTCGATCGTGATCGACAACGCATCCGCGCTCACCACGCAGCCCTCGCCGTACCGCTTCACCCGGACCGGCTGGCGGGCGACGAAGGCCGGCGCCGGCAGCCGCGGCCGTGCGGGATGCCGCAGCTTCGGTGCCCCGCTCTCCGCCGCGCCCGCCGCGGCCATGGCCGCCTCGTGCCTGGCGATGCGGCGGCAGTTGTCGCAGTGGCCGCAGCGCTCCGGCGGTGCCTCCTCCTCCAGATAGGCCAGCAGCACCTGCCAGCGGCATTGCCCGCTCTGGGCGTAGAACACCATGCGCTCCAGCGTCGCGTGGTCCTGCTCGCGCTTGCGGCGGTAGGCGTCCAGGAGTTCATGGATTTCGGTCGCGGCCAGATCGGCGCGCAGCAGGCGCACGCGGCCTTCGCGATCCACGCCCACGATGCGCCGGTTGCGCAGCAGGCCGACGGCCGCCTTCAGTTTGTTCTGCGGCAGGCCGGTGCCGTCCTTCAGCTGCGCGAGCGTCTCTCCGCTTGCGTTCTGCGGACTGCGTTCCAGCGACCGCAGGAGCGCGTCGAGCTCCTCTTGCGTGGGATAACGCCCCGTCAAAAAAAACTGCTGCAGCGCCCGATCGCGACGCAGGAACAGCAGCGTGCAGGCCGAAGGCGCGCCGTCGCGCCCGGCGCGCCCCGCCTCCTGGTAGTAGGCGTCCAGGCCCGAGGGCATCTGGTAGTGCAGGACGAATCGGATGTCGGCCTTGTCGATCCCCATGCCGAACGCATTGGTCGCCACCATCACGCGCAGGCGATCCGCCATGAAGGCGTCTTGCGCCTCGCGCCGCTCCGCCGCGCTGCGCCGGCCGTGGTACAGCCCGACCGATTCGCCTTCCGAGCGCAGCGCCTCGTACACCGCTTCCGCCGCCTTCACCGTCGCGGTGTAGACGATGCCGCTGCCTTTCGTCCCGCCGACCAGCGCGAGCGTTCGCCGCAGCCGTTCGTCCTCGCGGGCATGCTGTTCCACCGCGAAGTGCAGGTTGGACCGGTAGGTCCCCGTATCGATCCAGCCGGACGCGGGGATGCCCAGCTTCTCCATGATGTCGGCCGCCACCTCGCTGTTCGCCGTCGCCGTGAGCGCCAGCACCGGCGGATCGCCGATCTCCTTGGCGACGGCGCCGATGCCCAGGAAGGCCGGCCGGAAATCGTGCCCCCACTGCGAGATGCAATGCGCCTCGTCCACCACCAGCAGCGAGATCTCGCGCCCTCGCAGCAGTGCCGCGAAGCCGGCCTCGGCGAGCCGCTCCGGCGTGGCGAACACGAGGCGCGCCGAGCCGTCGCGAACGGCCTCCTCGCCGGAGCGGATCTCGTCCGCTTCCACGTGGCTGTTGAACTGCACCGCCGCAACGCCCAGCGACTGCAGCTTCTCGCACTGGTCCTTCATGAGCGCGATCAATGGCGAGACCACCACCGTGCAGCCTTCGAGCAGCAGGGCCGGGAGCTGGTAGCACAGCGACTTGCCCGCGCCGGTGGGCATGACGGCGAGGGTGGAGCGTGCGCCGAGCACGCGCTCGATGACCTGCCGCTGCCCCGGGCGCAATGCCTGCAGTCCGAAGACGTTGCGCAGCGTGCGTTGCAGCCGACGTTCCGGAATGGGCATGACGGGTCTCCTTGAGTGCGAGCCGCGATCTGACATGAGCAGCCCCGGGGCAGCAAGTAGGACGACAGAGGGTCCGCGGACCGGCGCCTCGCGCTACGGCTGAGCTGGCGTCGAAGCCATTCGTTCCAACCCCTTCCGCTTTGTCGATATTTCTCCCGCGGCGCGCTCCTACGCGAGTGCCGATCACGTCATCACAAGCTGTGCTTCCCCGCAACCACCCAACCCTTGGAGCCCACGATGCCCACCACCACCAAACGCTCGGAACCCGATGCCTGCAGCCTGCTCGACACCGACCACCGCAACGTCAAGAAGATGTTCAAGGAGTACGAGACGCTCGCCGGTTCGAAGGCGGCCGGCGCGTCCCAGAAGAAGCGCGACCTCGCCAACCAGATCTGCATGGAGCTGACCGTGCATGCGCAGATCGAGGAAGAAATCTTCTACCCGGCCCTTCGCCAGGCCATCAAGGACACCGACCTGCTCGACGAAGCCGAGGTCGAGCATGCGAGCGCCAAGGACCTGATCGCGCAGATCCAGGAGGCGACCGACGCGGACGACAAGTTCGACGCCAGGGTCACGGTCCTCGGCGAGTACGTCGACCACCATGTGAAGGAAGAGCGCAACGAGATCTTCGTCAAGGCGCGCGCGGCCCGTGGGCTCGACCTGGTCGCGCTGCGTGAGCAACTCGAGACGCGCAAGGAAGAGCTGATGGGCGAGCTCACCGGAGCGGCCGCCTGACCCTCCTCGACGTGGGTTGGCGGTGGCCCGGCCACCGCCTTTTTTTGTGCAAGCAACGGAGGACGCCATGAACCCCCTGGTTTCTCGTTTGTTGCCGACCGCGACGAACATGATTCGCCTGGACCACACGCACGTGATGTCCACCTTCCACCAGTACAAGGCCAGTGCCTCGCCCCGCGTGAGGAAGGGCCTGGCCTCCACCATCTGCACCGCGCTGGAGGTTCATGCCGCTCTGGAGGAAGAGATCTTCTACCCCGCGTTGCGCGAGGTGACCGAGGATGAGCTGGTCCGCGCGAGCATGGCCGAGCACCAGGAGATGAAGCGGCTCATCGGGCTGCTGCGCCGGATGGAGCCGGAGGCCATCGATTACGACGAGACCGTGATGGCGCTGATGCGCGAGGTGCTGCATCACGTGGCCGACGAGGAAACCGTCGTCCTTCCCGCGGCCGAGCGCCTGCTGGGCGACAGCCTCGGCGAGCTGGGCGCGCGCATGACCAAGCGCCGCGTGCAGCTCGTCGCGCCGCGCAGCGGCGAGATCGCGCTCGACATGGGCCGCGCGGTCTCGGGCAACACGGCGGCACTCTCGATCGCCGGGCTGGCGGCCCTGGGCCTCTTGTGGGCCAGCCGTTCCGGACGCGCGCGGCGCCACCTGCCGCGCATCACGACCTTCCACCGGTGAGGACCGTGGACCCGTGGTCGCCATCGGGCGGCGCATCGCTGCGCGTGCGCCCGCGCGGCCGGCAGTCCGTGCGGCGCTGGCTGGGCATCGCCATCGTCCTGGCGGGCCTGGTGATCCTCGCCCACCAGGCTTTCGAAGGCCTGGCGCGCGGCGACGTGCGCATCCAGGGCGCGCTCGTCGGCGGAATGATCGCTGCGCTGGCCACGGCGCTCGGCACCTTGCCGGTGCTGCTCTCGCAGCAGTTCTCGCAGCGCAGCTACGACACCATGCTCGGCTTCGGCGCCGGCGTGATGCTCGCGGCAAGCTCCTTCTCGCTGGTGATCCCCGGCCTGGCAGCGGCCAAGGCGCAGGGGGCCAGTGCGTGGGGCGCCGGGGGCATCGTCGGCGCCGGCATCGTGCTGGGGGCGCTGCTGCTGCTGGCCATCGACCGCGCGGTACCGCATGAGCATTTCGTGAAGGGGCTCGAAGGCCCGCAGGCGCGCACCTTGCGGCGCGTCTGGCTGTTCGTGCTGGCGATCGTGCTGCACAACCTGCCCGAAGGGCTCGCCATCGGCGTCGCCTTCGCCGGCACCGATCCGGTCGGCGCCGCCGCCCTCACCACCGGCATCTCGATCCAGGACGTGCCCGAAGGCATGGTCGTGGCCCTGGCGCTGCGCGGCGTCGGCTACGGGCGGCTCGGCTCCGCGGCGCTGGGCATCGTGTCCGGCCTGGTGGAGCCGATCGCGGCGGTGTTCGGGGCCGTGCTCATCAGCGTCTCGGCCGGCATGCTGCCCTGGGGACTGGCCATGGCGGCGGGCGCGATGCTGTTCGTGATCAGCCACGAGGTCATTCCCGAATCGCACCGGCAGGGGCACGAGGCCTCCGCCACCGGCGGACTCATCCTGGGCTTCGTCGTCATGATGGTGCTGGACACCGCCCTCGGTTGATTCCGCAATTCGTCAGTGCCTGCCGCTGCTGTCCTCTTCTGCATCGATCGATCGCTCGGCTTCGAGCCAGTCCTCTTCTTCGTGACCCGCTTGACCGCCGCGGCGCAGATAGGCGGCATAAGCCGCTTCCCGGATGCGGGCCTCGCGCGAGGCATCCGGCTGCGCGGCCTCCTCGCTGCCGGCGCCTGCGTCGTCCGTGGCAATGTCGGCGGCCCTGACTTCCGCCTCGAGCGGCGGTACCTCGCTCGACGGCGGTTGCTCGATGGGCTCTTGTCCAGGTTTGATGGAGCGTTGCATGGGGTGTCTCCGGAAGAAGTGAAGGGGCTCTGGGGTCTGGCAAGGGCTCAGGGTCGAAGGTGAACGCCGCCCAGCCTCGCTCCACCGGCAAGCGGCGCGCCCGCTCCGCCGGTGCGGGCCTGGTGCGGCTCATTCAGCGCTTCTTCACGGGCGGCGCCTGGTCGGTCTCCGTCGTGCGGTTGGTCGAGCCGTCGCCGCCCGGATGCCGACCCGTCAGCCCGCCGGCCGTCCCCATTCCGGGCGTGCGCAGGTGACCCTCTCGCACGGCCTTGGGCGCGGAACTGGAAGCGCCTTCCGCGCGCCGCTCTTCACCCTGGCCCGCGTCGCGCTTGCGCGTGGCGGGCGGCTTGGCGCTGTTGCCTTCCACGGCCGGGGGTGCGGTTCCTTTCGGGTTGCCGGTCGGCTGGGCGATGGCCGGACCGATCGCTGCCGCCAGGGCCCAGAGGCCCCAGTGGAGGTTGGCGCTTCGGCGAAAACAGGAACTCAAGGACTGGGTCATGGGGGACTCCCGCTGGGTCTCGTCGCCTTCATGTTCGGCATTGGCGCGCCCCGCGGACCCGGCATCGGTCCCCTCTCCCTGTAGTCCAAAGCTGCATCGCAGCGACGCTACATCGCATCGCGCAGCCGGTAATAGAGCATGCCCAGCACCAGCGCCGGCGTTCGCAGCATGGCCCCTCCGGGGAACGCGCGATGCCGCAGCCGCGCGAACAGATCGAAGCGCTCCACCTGCCCCGCGATCGCCTCGGCGGCCAGCTTGCCGGCCATGCCGGCCATCGCCACGCCATGGCCCGAGAAGCCCTGCAGGTAGTAGATGTTGGGATGCAGCCGGCCGAAGTCCGGCGCCTTGTTCATCGTGATGTCGACGAAGCCGCCCCACGCATGCTCGATCTTCAGGTCCGCGAGCTGCGGGAACACGCCGAGCATGCTGCCGCGTATCTTGTCGATCAGGTTGCGCGGCGTCTTCGCGCTGTAGCTGTCGCCGGAGCCGAAGAGCAGCCGGTCGTCGGCGCTCAGGCGGAAGTAGTCGAGCACGAAGTTGGTGTCGGACGCAGCGGCCCGGCTCTGGATGAGCGCATCGGCGCGGCTGCGGCCCATCGGCTCGGTGGCGATCATGTAGGTGCCCACCGGCATGATGCGCGACGACACCTCCGGCGCGACGTCGTCGCCGTACTCCGCGAGGTACACGTTGCCGGCCAGCAGCACGAAGTCGCAATGCACTTCGCCCTGTGCGGTGCGCACCACCGGCCGGCTGCCGCGCTCGATCACCTGCACGGCCGAGTTCTCATGCATGCGGACGCCCGCGGCGCGTGCTGCGGCGGCCAGTCCCAGGCAGTACTTCAAGGGATGGAGGTGGCCGGAGCCGGCGTCGAACGCGCCCGAGTCGAAGCGCCTGCTGGACAGCCAGCATCCGATGTCGCTGCCCTCGATCCATTGGAGCGGATAGCCGTAGACCTGCATGACGTGGTCCATCCATGCGCGCAAGGCGCGCGACTTCGCCGGCTTGACCGACAGGCTCAGAAAGCCGTCCTGCCAGTCGCAGTCGATGTGGTGGCCGGCGATGCGCTCGCGCAGCAGGTGCAGGCCCTCGACCGAGACCTCCCAGGCGCGCCGCGCATCTTCGCGCGAGAACTGCTTCTCGATCGCGGCCTCGCCGTCCGAGCCGAAGCCGACGATCACCTGCCCGCCATTGCGGCCGGAAGCGCCCCATCCGATGCGCTGCGCTTCCAGCAGCGTCACCGCGTAGCCGCGCGCCGCCAGCTCCAGCGCCGCCGACACGCCCGCGTAGCCGCCACCCACCACGCACACGTCCGCCGATGCGACCTTCGACAGCGGCTCCGCCGGCGCCGGGCGCGCCACGCTCGCCTCGTAGTAGGAGTTCTCGACGACGCCGAGTTCCTTGCGCAACAGCAATTCAGCTCACCCGGAAGTTGAGGAACTGCCAGGGGTCGTCGAGGTCCTTCTCCTCGTCGAAAAGCGGGCTGCGGTCCCTCAGCGGCGTCCAGTCGCCCCAGACGCCCACCACCTCGCCGAGATAGGGCAGCGCCGTTTCCAGCACCGTGCGGTGATCGAGCTCGTCGGGTTCGACCAGGCCTGCATCCGGATGGCGCAGCGCCCACGCCATGCCGCCCAGGATGCCCGCCACCACCTGCAGGCTGGTGGCGTTGTTGAAGGGTGCGAGCGCGCGTGCCTGCTCGATGGTGAGCCGCGAGCCGAACCAGTACACGCCGCGCGGATGCCCCATCAGCAGCACGCCCAGCTCGTCCATGCCCGAGGTGATCTCGTCGCGCACGATGCGGTGCCGGTGCTGCAGCTGCCAGTTCTTTCCGGACATCTCGTGCAGCGAGAGCACGGCGTCGTCGCAGGGGTGATAGGCGTAGTGCACCGTGGGGCGGTAGACGACCTCCCCGTCCTTGCGCAGGCTCAGGTGGTCCGCGATCGAGATCGACTCGGCATGCGTCACCAGGAAGCCGTGGTAGGGGCCTTCCAGCGGCGTCCAGCTGCGCACCCGGGTCGCGAGCCCCGGACGGCGAAGGTAGATGGCGGCGTCGCTGCCGAAGCCGTGCCGTTCTGCATCCGCGGGCCAGTGCCGCTCATGCGTGCCCCAGCCCAGCTCGGCAGGCTGCAGGCCTTCGTCGACGAAGCCCTGGACGGACCAGGTGTTGACGAATTCGGCGCGCTGCTTGCGTTCCTTCGGCATCTGCGTGTCGCGCTCGGCGACGTGGATGACTTTGATCCCCAGCTTCTGCGCCAGCGCCGCCCATTCCTCGTAGCTCGCCGGCATCTCGTCGAGCTGCATCTGGTGGTCCGCGGCCATGTTGAGCAGGGCCTGCTTCACCAGCGCCGAGGCCAGTCCCGGATTGGCGCCTTGCGTCACCACCGCCGTGGGCCCGTTGCGCTTGTCCATCCTGTAGGCCAGCAGTTCCTCGCGCAGGCTGTAGTTGGAGCGACGGGACAGCGGCAGCGACGGGTCGTCGTAGCGCCCGCCCCAGGGCTCGTTGCAGGTGTCGAGGTAGAGGACGCCGTGTTGCCGGCACAGCCTGATCAGCGCGAGGCTCGAGACGTCGACCGAGAGATTGAGCAGAAAGCCGCCCTTGATCAGCAGCGGCTCGAGCACGGCGGCATGGTTGCCTTCTTCCAGCTTCGCGGCGATCACTTCCACGCCGTACTCGGCGGCGACGCCGCTCTCGTCCTCCCGGGTCTTGACGATCTTCACGTCCGACGGATCGAGCTCGAAGTGCCGCAGCAGCAGGGGAAGAACCGCCTGGCCCATGGCGCCGAATCCGACCATGAGCAGCCCCTTCAGCCGTGTCTTCGAATTGCCCCTGACCATCGCTTTCCTGGAAAGTTGTACTGCAGGATTTACACGCAAGCCGACTGCGCCCCTGCAGCGCGATCAGTCGTTGCCTTGCAGCTGCCGCTCGTCGATCAGATCACGCGCCTTGCGGGCCAGCGCCTGCATCGCGCTGCTGCCGTTGCGGTGGCGTGCAGACAGCATGACCCGGCACACGAAGACCGACTGTTCGTAGAGGTCCGCATGCCCGGAGACGATGCCTTCGGCATTGGCACCGTCCAGCTCCACCTTGACCTTCCAGCCCAGGTAGTCGAAGTCGTACGACGCCTTGTGGATCGCTCCCTGTTCGACCGGTGCCGCGTTGCTGGCCGGGCTTGTCATTCCACCTCCACGGTTTCGGCGGCGGCACGATGCCGGCCGTCCGATCCGGGAGAAAGTGGCAAGCTCCATGCCAGCCTCCGCCGCCCTGTTCAGGCGCCGCCGATGCCGACCGTCACGTGCCCGGTGCCGCCGCAGTCGGGGCAAGGCTCGCCGCCGGAGATGCTTCCGCTGCCGCCGCAGCGGCGGCAGATCCCTTCACCGGTTCCCGGCGTGCCGGGGCGCGCCTCGTCGCCGGGCCTCGGCGTGGTGGGCTCGATCGCCGCGCCCGGATCTTCCTCGCCCGCGACCGACGAACCGCCCGCGTCCACCGGCGGCACGGCCTGCTGTTGCTGCTGCTGGCCGGGTTGCTTCCGTTGCTGTTCCATGTCGCCTCCTGAAGCTAGGGGGACAACATCTCGCGTCTGCATGCATCGCGGCGCGGGCGCAGAGGCCGTGCCGGAGTCGGACGGTTTCCTGCGCGCCGGTGTGGCCGGCGACGGCGCGGCGAGCGCCGCGCGCAAGGCCTCTTCGTAGCGTGCGGCAGCGGCTTGCATCGGCGGGTCGGCCGCGGCGCCCGAGGCCATCGCTTCATGGCAGCGGCCGAGCTCGAAGGCCAAATAGCACAGCCGGCTGAAGCACAGCAGCGCCGGGTCCGGCGCGCGGCCGCAGCGCGCGACCAGGCGCGCCACCTCGTCGTTCGAAAGCGCGAACTCCACGGCCGCCCCCGCGATGTCCCAGGCGAGATCCTGGCAGCCGACCAGGTCATGCGCCGCATGGTGGTCGACCGCGTCCGTCTTGAGGATGAGCGTGCCCGCCGTGAGCCACTCCCATGCCTGCATCCGGTTGTCGGTCTCGACGCGGCAAAGCGCGCGCGACAGGCGCTCCAGTGCCGGCTCCCACGCATCCCAGGCCGCGGCGAGCGCGGCGCCGAGCACGGCCTGGGTATTGAAGCGGCCCATCTCGAAGAGGCTGCGCACCGAGGCGCCCGCGCTTTCGGAAGCCGGGAACGAACGTGCACGAAAGCCCAGGTAGTCGCCGATGCGATCGATCAGCCGCAGGCGCAGATCGCCGGTGGGACGCGCCGGCATCGGCAGGAGATCGTCGCGCCAGCGCTCGACCACGAAGCCGTGGCACAGCCCCGCGGGCGGGACCACGAAACCGGCCGCGGCCAAGGCCTTGGCGCGCAGGTACTTGCGCTCTCCTTCCAGGCCGAGTCCGATGAACTTCACCAGCCAGCGGCCTTTCGCGGTCTCCGCGAGGAACTTGCGGCGCTCCCGGGCGGGATGCACCGGCGGCGCTTCACCGGCGGGGCGGCTCTGGAGTCCGCGCCAGCGTCCGCCCGAGATGTCCTGCAGCTGCGCCCGCAGCGGCCCGACCAGCGGGGCGATCCAGTTCTCCAGGCGATGCGCCGATCGCCGCGGCCGCAGGATGGCCCGTTCGAAGCTCGCGGCGTGCACCTGCGCGCCGGCCCACACCGCGCGCACCTCCGGGCTCGCCATCGCGCCGGGCCCCATCGCATGACCGGCGAAGAAATGAAGGCGCCCGGGCGCGACGCCCGCGTCGAGGAGCCACCGTCCCACCGCCGCCATCGAGGAGCCCGAGAGGCCGGGCCCCTCGTCGACCACCGCGAATGCCGCCGCGTGCATGTCGATCGCCCTCGCGTCTGCCGCCAGCCGCCGCGCGAACGGATGCCCGCTCGGCCGCACGGTCCTCGGACATGGCGCACCGAGGCCTGCCGCGGCCATCGCGGCCAGGCTGGTGCCGATGCTCCGGATGCCGAACACCTGCCACGACGACGCGTGCAGCTGCCGCGCCGCTTCCAGGTAGCTCTCGGGATAGAGCGCGTAGTAGGCGTAGCCCTCGGGGCGCTTCAGTTCGATCGGCTCCTGCGGCAGGCGGTCCGCGCAAGCGGCAAGCGTGGCGGCGGGCACGCAGCCGTCCATCTCGAAATCGCTGTCCCACGAGCGCGCGCAGCACTCGGCCAGCGTGCGCACCAGCGACATCGCGGCATCGGCCGTGCCGTGCTGCGCATCGGCCAGCCCCTGCGCGAACTCGCCGGCCTCGACCAACGCGCCGACGAGGCGTGCGTGCCGTTCGAGTCCCGGCGGCAGCAGCGCGAGCTCCCGCAGGCTGCGCCGCAGGCGGGCGAGCACGGCGGCGGCGTCTTCATGGCGGACGGCGTCTGCATAGATGAGCATCGCGCACTAGGGCTCGCGCCGCGCATAGGCGAGCGCCTGGAACTCGTCGAAGCTCGGCAGCTGCCAATCGACATCGCTGGTCGAACGATGGTGCTCCAGCCATGCGCACCAGCAGGCGAACTGCTCCGGAGACGGCGACACCAGCGGGCGCTGCTTCTTCATGAGCGCGAGTGCGTCGAGCGGCGCATGGCCCCGCTGCACCAGCACGCACAGTGCGAGCGTGGCCGAGCGGCCGATCCCGTACTCGCAATGAATCAGCACGCGCTGCCCGGCGTCCCGGAATGCGTTGACGAAACGGATGCCGCGATCGAGATCGGACATGGCCACGCCGCACATGTCCTCGGTCGGCAGGTGCAGCAGCGCGATGCCGTGCCGGCGCAGCACGAGAACGTCCGGCTGCGCTTCGCCGCGCAGATCGACCACCGCCTGAATGCCGTGCTCGCGCGCGAGCCCTTCCGCGCGTTCGCTGGGAAAGCTCCCACCGACGGCGAGCGTGTCGTCGATCCAGCTGAAGTTCGGCTGCCAGGTGTTCACGGCATACGCATCCGGTTTCGACAGACCCTAACGCCTTTGCGCGCGGCGCGGTGCGAGCGGCAGCTCATCAATAGGGTCAACCGCGCCGAAGGATGTCGTCCGGTATCTCGCCAGCCAAAACTCTGCTAGGTTTTTTTGCACCTCAACCCCCGCACTTCAACCTTCAACCTTCAACTTCAGCGAGTCCACGCCATGCGCATCTACAACGCCCAACGTCGCATCCTCGTCACCGGCGGTGCCGGCTTCCTCGGCAGCCATCTGTGCGAGAAGCTGCTCGCCGAAGGCCACGAGGTGCTGTGCGTCGACAACTTCTTCACCGGCACCAAGCGCAACATCGAGCACCTGCTGGCGCATCCGCGCTTCGAGCTCATGCGCCACGACGTCACCTTCCCGCTGTACGTCGAGGTCGACCAGATCTACAACCTCGCCTGCCCCGCGTCGCCGGTGCACTACCAGCACGATCCGGTGCAGACCACCAAGACCAGCGTGCACGGCGCCATCAACATGCTCGGGCTGGCCAAGCGCCTGCATGCGCGCATCCTGCAGGCCTCCACCAGCGAGGTCTATGGCGACCCGGACACCCATCCGCAGCCCGAGAGCTACTGGGGCCGCGTCAATCCCATCGGCATCCGCAGCTGCTACGACGAAGGCAAGCGCTGCGCCGAGACGCTGTTTTTCGACTACCACCGCCAGCATGCCGTGGACATCCGCGTGGCGCGCATCTTCAACACCTACGGCCCGCGCATGCATCCCAACGACGGGCGCGTGGTGTCCAACTTCATCGTGCAGGCGCTGCGCGGCGAACCCATCACCATCTACGGCGAGGGCCGCCAGACGCGCAGCTTCTGCTTCGTCGACGACCTCATCGAGGGCCTGCACCGCTTCATGGAATCCGAGACTGCCGGCATCGGTCCCGTGAACATCGGCAACCCGGGCGAGTTCACCATCCGCGAGCTGGCCGAGCACGTGATCCGCCTCACCGGCTCGCGCTCGAAGCTGAGCTTCGCTCCCTTGCCTTCGGACGATCCGTTGCAGCGGCAGCCCCGCATCGAGCTCGCGCGCGACACCCTCGGCTGGCAGCCTCGCATCCAGCTCGAGGAAGGGTTGACGAAAACCATCGCCTACTTCGACCGCCTGCTCGGCGAAACCGCCGGCCTGCAGGCGACTGCCGCGAGCGCGCCGCAGCACCTGGCACCTGCCGTGGCCGGCGTGCCCAAGCACCTCAAGCCGCGGGCGAAGGCGCGTCGCGCTGCGCAGGCGTGAGAAGCGCCTGCCGCACACCGAGCAGGTCCGGCGCATAGCGCCGGACCATCCGCGCGCAGAACTCCGCATACTCGCCGGCCACCAGCGGCGGGCTCGTGTGGTGCGGGGCCACGCCGCGGTGCTCGGGCGTGAAGCAGAAGGTCAGCGTCACCTCGAAGTCTTCGAGCGCACGCATCTGCCGGTCGAACCAGCGGTCCGCACCGGGGCGAAAGCTGTCGGCCCAGCTCAGGCCCGTGCGCAGCCGCCGCACGCCGAGGCGCCGCAGCCATTGCACCGCATCGTCGAGCCGATGGTCCTCGAAGTGGAACCACTGGCAGATGCCCATTTCGGGCGTGTAGGCCTCGAACTGCCGGCAGGCCCGCTTGGGCGAGCCGTCCTCGCGCAGCAGCCCCATGTGGAAGTGCCGGTAGTAGCTCGACCCCTCGGCTTCGCGATGCCGCGTCGTGGCCGGCCAGGCCTTCGGCAGGTCGTAGAGCGAGTACCAGTGGATGCGCGGCACGCGGCCCATCAGCAGCTCGGCCGTGCGCCGCAGCCCGAACTCCTGCACCTCCTCGGCGCCGAAGGTGGAGATGCCCACTTCCGTGACCCACACCGGCAAGGGCGTCACGGCCTCGATCTCGGCGATTCGCGCGGGCCACTCGTCGATCTGCCAGTGGTTCCAGTCGAGCGGGAAGCCATGCACCGCCACCGCATCGAGCCCGTCGAGCACGCCCTGGTCGCGCAGCCGCTGCATGAAGAAGGGATCGATCGGCGAGATGCCGCCGAGCACCTGGGTCAGCTCGCCGCTCTCCGTGCGGACCGCGGCCGAGGCTTCCTTGACCATCGCGCCATACGCGGTCCATGCCGGATCGAGTTCGAGGTCCCAGTGCGACTTGTTGTTGGGCTCGTTCCAGAACTTGACGGCTTCGATCATGTCTGGCTGCTCTTGCTTTCGGGCGGAACGATCGCTTCCTCGGCGGCACCGGCCGGCCGCGCCGGCGCGAGCGCCTCGGCATCGCCGCGGATGAAGGCTTCGACCAGCTCGCGCGCCTCGTCGTCGGTGAACTGCTGCGGCGGCGACTTCATGAAATAGCTGGCCGGCGCCAGCACCGGGCCGCCGATGCCGCGGTCGAGCGCCAGCTTGGCGCAGCGCACCGCGTCGATCACCACGCCGGCGGAGTTCGGCGAGTCCCACACCTCCAGCTTGATCTCGCAGTTGAGCGGCACGTCGCCGAAGGTGGTGCCCTCCATGCGGATGTAGCACCACTTGCGGTCCGTGAGCCAGGGCACGTGATCGCTCGGCCCCACGTGCACGTTCTCCGCCTTCATCGGGTTGCCCAGCTGGCTGGTCACCGCCTGCGTCTTCGAGATCTTCTTGGACACCAGGCGCTCGCGCTCCAGCATGTTGAGGAAGTCGGTGTTGCCGCCGAAGTTGAGCTGGTAGGTCCGATCGAGCTGCACGCCGCGCTTGCGGAACAGGTCGGTGAGGATGCGGTGCACGATGGTCGCGCCCACCTGCGACTTGATGTCGTCGCCGATCACCGGCAGGCCGCGCTCCGCGAAGCGCTGCTGCCATCGGCTGGACGAGGCGATGAACACCGGCACGCAATTCACGAAGGCGCAGCCTGCCTCCAGCACTTGCTCCACATACCACTCGGTGGCCTTGGTCGAGCCCACCGGCAGATACGAGACCACCACGTCCGTGCCGCTGTCCCGGAGCACCTGCGCGACGTTCACCGGCTTGGCGCGGGCCTGCGGCACCACGCCGCGCAGGTACTTGCCGATGCCGTCGAGCGTCGGGCCGCGCTGCACCGCGACGCCCAGCGGCGGCACCTGCGCGAAGCGGATCGTGTTGTTGGGCGCCTGCAGGATCGCCTCGCCGAGGTCGAGTCCCACCTTGCCCGCATGCACGTCGAAGGCTGCGCTGAACTCGATGTCGCCCGGACGGTAGCCCGCGAGATCGATGTGCATCAGGCCCGGCACGAAGGCGGTGCCCGAGGCTTCGCCGTAGAAGTGGACGCCCTGCACCAGCGACGAGGCGCAATTGCCGACGCCGATGATCGCGACGCGAATCTTGTTCATGGATCGATGACCTCTCTGTGGATGCGAGCCTCCATCATGTGCGCGCACGTCGCGTACACCAGCTCAGCAGTGGCGTAACGAAGCTTTGTTCCTACATCTGCGTCAGTTGCATCGCACAGAAGAGAGGGCCTCCGCACACCACGCTCGGGCCCTCGGTCGACCCGCTCATGCACAGCCGGCCGACCCGTCAACAAGACAAGAACAGGGACCTTCATGTCGCAGCTCGTACTCATTACCGGCGGGGCCGGCTTCATCGGCTCTCACCTCGCGGACGAACTTCTTGCGCGCAGCCTTCGCGTGCGCGTCCTCGACAACCTCGCGTCGCAAGTGCATGGCAGCGATGCACGAAGACCCGACTACCTCGACCCCGAGGTGGAGCTGGTGCATGGCGACGTGTGCGACCCCACGGCGATGCGCAGCGCGCTGCGCGGCGTCGATGCCGTCTTCCACTTCGCTTCCGCGGTCGGCGTCGGGCAGAGCATGTACGAGGTGGTGCACTACACGCGCACCAACAACCTCGGCACCGCGGTGCTGCTCGAGGCCTTGATCGAGAAGCCGGTCGCGCAGCTGATCGTGGCCTCCAGCATGAGCCTCTACGGAGAGGGCCTGTACCGCACGGCGCGCGGCGAGACGCGCGTGGTGGGCGAGCGTTCGCTCGAGCAGCTGCGCCGCGGCGAGTGGGAATGGCGCGACGAGGATGGCGCAGCGCTCCTGCCCGCGCCCACGCCCGAGACCAAGGCGCCGGCGCTGGCCTCGGTGTACGCGCTCTCCAAGCTGGACCAGGAGCGCATGTGCCTGATGATCGCCCGCGCCTACGGGATGAAGGCCGTGGCGCTGCGCTTCTTCAATGCCTACGGGCCGCGGCAGGCGCTGTCGAACCCCTACACCGGCGTGCTGGCGATCTTCGCCTCGCGCCTGCTGAACGACAGCGCGCCGCGCATCTTCGAAGACGGCTGGCAGCAGCGCGACTTCGTCAGCGTCTACGACATCGCCCGCGCCTGCCGGCTCGCGCTGGAGACTCCGGCGGCGGCGGGCGAGGTCTTCAACATCGGCAGCGGCGAAGCCCGCACCGTGCGCGAGATCGCGCAGCGACTGGCCGCGGTGACCGGCAGGGAGCACCTGCAGCCGGAGATCACGGGCAAGTACCGCGTGGGCGACATCCGGCACTGCTTCGCCGACATCTCGAAGGCGCGCGACATCCTGGGCTACACGCCGCAGGTGAAGCTCGACGACGGCCTGGCCGAGCTGGCCGCCTGGCTCGAAGGGCAGGCGGCCGTCGACCGCGTGGCGCAGGCGAGCGCCGAACTCGATGCACGGGGGCTCGCCATATGACGCGCGCCAACGGCAGCAAGGTCAGTGTGCTCAACGGCAGCGCGGCCCGGGAGGGCCTCACGCTCATCACCGGCGGCGCCGGCTTCGTCGGCGCGAACCTCGCGCATCGGCTGTTGTCCGAAAAGCAGCCGGTGCTCGTGCTCGACAACCTGTCGCGCGCCGGCGTCGAGCACAACCTGGCCTGGCTGCGCGACACCCATCGCGAAGGGCTGGAGATCGCCATCGCCGACGTGCGCGATGCGAAGGCGGTGGAGCGTGCCGTCGCGCGTGCGCGCCGCGTGTTCCACTTCGCGGCGCAGGTGGCGGTCACCACCAGCCTGGTCGATCCCCGCGAGGACTTCTCGATCAACGCGCAGGGCACGCTCAACGTGCTGGAGGCCGCGCGTTCGCAGCGCGTGCCGCCTTCGGTCGTCATGACCTCGACCAACAAGGTCTACGGCGGCCTGGAGGACGTTGCGCTCGAGCTGCGCGGCCAGCGCTACGCGCCGGTGTCGCAGGAGCTTGCCGCCCACGGCATTCCGGAGTCGCGCCCGCTCGACTTCCACAGCCCCTACGGCTGCTCGAAGGGCACCGCCGACCAGTACGTGCACGACTACGCGCGCAGCTTCGGCCTGAAGACGGTGGTCTTCCGCATGAGCTGCATCTACGGGCGGCACCAGTTCGGCACCGAGGACCAGGGCTGGGTCGCGCATTTCCTGCTGCGCGCGCTGGACCGCGTGCCGATCACGATCTACGGCGACGGCCGGCAGGTGCGCGACATCCTCTTCGTCGACGACCTGGTCGAGGCCTTCCTGCTGGCCGATCGGCATGTCGAGCGGCTCTCGGGCCAGGCCTTCAACATCGGCGGCGGCCCGGGCAACGTCATCAGCCTGCTGGACCTGCTCCAGCACATCGAGCGGCTCGAGGGCGCGCGGCCGCGCACCGAGGCCGGCGGCTGGCGCACGGGCGACCAGCGCTACTACGTCTCGGACATCCGCCGCTTCCGGGAGGCCACCGGCTGGGCGCCGCGGATCGGCGCCGCCGACGGCATCGAGCGGCTTCATCGCTGGCTGTGCGAGATGCGCGCGGCTGCGCCGGGCTTGGCGGCGGACCTGCGCACTGGCTGGGAGCCCCGATGCTTGCCGGCGTCATAAGCGCGCCGCGCGAGCTCACGCTGGCGCGCGTGGAGCGGCCCGCACCCGGCCCGGGGCAGGTGCTGCTGCGCCTGGAAGGCTCGGGCGTGTGCGCATCGAGCCTGCCGCTGTGGGAGGGCCGCTCGTGGTTCGAGTACCCGCAGGCGGCAGGTGCGCCCGGACACGAAGGCTGGGGCCGCATCGCGGCGGTCGGCGAGGGCGTGCAAGGCCTGCGCAAGGGCATGCGGGTCGCCGCGCTGAGCTATCGCGCGCACGCCGAGTACGACGTCGCGGATGCCGCGGCGGTGGTGCCGATTCCGCCCGAGCTCGACCATGCCGTCATGCCGGGCGAGCCGCTCGGCTGTGCCGTGAACATCTTCCGGCGCAGCGGCATCGAAGCCGGTCAGACCGTGGCCATCGTCGGCATCGGCTTTCTCGGAGCCCTGCTCACGCGGCTGGCGTCGAATGCCGGTGCGCGCGTGATCGCCATCTCGCGCCGGCCCTTCGCGCTGGAGGTCGCGCGCCAAGCCGGCGCTGCCGAGACCCTCCTCATGGACGATCACGCACGCATCCTGCAGGAAGCGAAGCGGCTCACCGAAGGGCGCTGGTGCGAGCGCGTGATCGAGGCGGTCGGCTTGCAGTGGCCGCTCGACCTCGCCGGCGAGCTCACGGCCGAGCGCGGACGGCTCGTGATCGCGGGCTATCACCAGGACGGCGTGCGCCAGGTCAACCTGCAGCTGTGGAACTGGCGCGGCATCGACGTCGTCAACGCGCACGAGCGCGACCCGGCCCGCTATGTCGAAGGCATTCGCGCCGCGATCGACCTGATGGCCGCGGGCGTGCTCGACCCCGCGCCGCTGATCACGCATCGCCTTCCGCTCGACCGGCTCGGCGAAGCGCTGGAGCTCACGCGCCGGCGGCCCGACGGTTTTCTCAAGGCCGTGGTCACCAGCACCTGACATGGGAGGAGGAGGAAGGAAGTGAGCGAACTGATGGTCGAGGGGGCGCCGGCAAGCCCTGCCGTCGCCCCGCCTGCCGCCACGCGCAGGCCGCGCCTGGGCTTCCTCGGCGTGGGCTGGATCGGCCGGCACCGCATGGAGGCCATCGCCGCGGACGGCGCGGCCGAGGTCGCCGCGCTGTGCGATGCCGGGCCCGAGGCGCTCGGCGCCGCGCTGGCGGCGCATCCGCGGGCGGCGCCGGCATCGTCCTTCGATGCGCTGCTCGGCGAGGCGCTCGACGGCATCGTGATCGCGACGCCGAGCGCGCTGCATGCGCAGCAGGCCGAAGCCGCGCTGGCCCGCGGCCTCGCCGTCTTCTGCCAGAAACCGCTGGGCCGCACGGCCGTGGAGAGCACCTGCGTCATCGATGCGGCGCGCCAGGCCGGGCTGCTGCTGGCGGTCGACCTCTCCTATCGCCACACCGCCGCGATGCGCCGGGTGCGCGAGCTGGTGGCCGGCGGCGCGATCGGCGAGGTGTACGCGGTCGACCTGGTCTTCCACAACGCCTACGGGCCCGACAAGCCGTGGTTCCGCGATCCGCTGCGCTCGGGCGGCGGCTGCGTCATCGACCTGGGCATCCATCTCGTGGACCTGGCGCTGTGGACGCTCGGCTTTCCGCGCGTGCTCGACGTTCGGAGCACGCTGTGGGCGCAAGGCCGCCGGCTCGGCACCCGGCCGTCGGTGGTGGAAGACCATGCCATCGCACAACTCGAGCTGGGCGGCGGCGCGACCGCGCGGCTCGCCTGCTCGTGGAACCTGCACGCCGGCTGCGATGCCGTCATCGGGGCAACTTTCCACGGCACGCGCGGCGGCGCGCGCCTGCGCAACCTGCGCGGCTCCTTCTACGACTTCGTGGCCGAGCGCCTGGACGGCACGCAGGCCACGCTGCTGGCCGAGCCGCCCGACGACTGGGGCGGCCGCGCCGCCGTTCACTGGGCCCGCCGCCTCGCGGCCGGCGCGGGCTTCGATCCCGAGGTGGCGCGCGTGGCCGAGGTGGCAGCGGTGCTGGATGCGATCTATGGCCGCTGAACGCCCGCTCCACGTCCTGATGACGGCCGACTGCGTCGGCGGCGTCTGGGCCCATGCGCTGGAACTGGCGGCAGGGCTCGGCGCGCTGGGCGTGCGCGTCACACTGGCCAGCATGGGAGCGCGCCTGAGCGCGGCGCAGCGCGCGCAGGCGGCGGGCATTCCGGCGTTGTCGCTGCACGAGAGCGCGTGGCGGCTCGAATGGATGGACGACCCCTGGGCCGATGTCGCCGGCGCGGGCCGCTGGCTGCAGCAGCTCGACGATGCGCTGCGTCCCGACGTGCTGCACCTCAACCAGTTCGCCTTCGGCGCCCTGCGCTTTCGGGCACCCACGCTCGTGGTGGCGCATTCGTGCGTGCTGTCGTGGTGGCGCGCGGTGCGTGGCGGCAGCGCGCCAGCGCACTTTGACCGCTACCGGCACGTGGTGGCCGCGGGCCTGGCCGGCGCCGGCCTGGTCGCTGCGCCGACGCGCGCCATGCTCGACGCGCTGGCCGAGCACCACGGGCTTGCGCGGCCCGGCCTGGTGCTGCCCAACGGGCGCAGTCCCCTTGTCTACCGCCCTTCGGCCAAGCAGCCGATGGTGCTGTCGGCGGGGCGCCTGTGGGACGAGGCCAAGAACCTGGCCGCGCTCGAGGCCGTGGCCCCGGAGCTCCCCTGGCCGGTGTACGTGGCCGGTGCAACGCGCAACCCCGGCGGCGGCACGCGCGAGACGCGCGCCGTGCAAGCGCTCGGCGAGCTCTCGCCTTCAGCGCTGGCGGTGCGGATGTCGCAGGCCGCGATCTATGCCTTGCCCGCGCGCTACGAGCCCTTCGGCCAGAGCGCGCTCGAGGCGGCGCTGTCGGGCTGCGCGCTGGTGCTCGGCGACATCGGCAGCCTGCGCGAGCTGTGGGGACCGGCCGCGCTCTACGTGGCACCCGACGACCACGACGCCCTTCGAGATGCGCTCCTGCGCCTGATCGCGCAGCCGTCGCTGCGCGACGCACTGGCGCGCAGCGCGCGTGCCCGCGCGCTGCGCTTCACGCCCGCGCGCATGGCGCACGCCTATCGCCGCGCCTACCGCCAACTCATCGCGCACGCCTCGCCGCCGCGCGCGCCACGCATGGAGGCGTTCTCATGCGCGTCGTGATCTTCTGCCACTCGCTCGTGTCCGACTGGAACCATGGCAATGCCCACTTCCTGCGCGGCGTCTGCAGCGAGCTCGTCGCGCGCGGCCATGCGCTCGCGGTCTACGAACCGCGGGACGCCTGGAGCCGCGTGAACCTGCAGGCCGAGCACGGCGAGCAAGCGCTCGCGGCCTTCGCCCGCGCCTACCCGGAGCTGCGCAGCCGCTTCTACGACGAGGCCACGCTCGACCTCGACGAGGCGCTGGACGGCGCCGACCTGGTGCTCGTGCACGAGTGGAACACGCATGCGCTGGTGCGGCGCATCGGCCTGCACCGCCGTGCCCACCGGCACTACCGCCTGCTGTTCCACGACACGCACCACCGGAGCAAGACCGATGCGCTGGGCATGGCCCGCTACGACCTGTCGGACTACGACGGCGTGCTCGCTTTCGGCAACGTGATCCGCGACCTGTACCGCGCCCGCGGCTGGGCGCGCCGGGCATGGACCTGGCACGAGGCGGCGGACGTGCGCCGCTTCCGCCCCATCGAAGGCCTCGCGCGCGAGGGCGACCTGGTGTGGATCGGCAACTGGGGCGACGACGAGCGCGAGGCCGAGCTCGGCGAGTTCCTGCTGGAGCCGGTGCGGCAGCTCGGCCTGAAGGCGCGCATCCACGGCGTGCGCTATCCGGCGCATGCGCTCGCGCGGCTGCAGCAGGCCGGCATCGATTACGGCGGCTGGCTGCCCAACCACGAGGCGCCGCGCGTCTTCGCGCATTTCGCGCTCACCGTGCACGTGCCGCGCCGGCCCTATGCGAAGGCCTTGCCCGGCATCCCGACCATCCGCATGTTCGAGGCGCTGGCCTGCGGCATTCCGCTGGTCTCGGCGCCCTGGGACGACGTCGAGGCGCTGTTCGATCCCGGCCGCGACTACCTCGTGGCGGCCGATGGCCGGGCCATGAAGCGGCACCTGCGCACCCTGCTGGCCGACCCCGAAGCCCGGCGCGAGCTGTCGGCGCACGGGCGGCGCACCGTGCTCGGGCGCCACACCTGCGCGCACCGCGTGGACGAGCTGCTCGGCATTCATGCCGGGCTCCAGCCGGCCGCGCACGCCGCACCCGGCATTGCGTGAACCAAAGGAAGAACATGGACATCGCCTTCTTCGCCTCCAGCCTGGTCTCGGCCTACTGGAACGGTGCCGCGACCTACTACCGCGGCATCGTGCGCGCGCTGCACGAGCGCGGCCATCGCGTGCGCTTCTACGAACCCGACGCCTACGGGCGCCAGCAGCACCGGGACATCGAGGACCCCGACTGGGCCGAGGTGATCGTCTACCCCGGCGAAGGCGAGCATCACGCGCTGCGCATGGTCGAGCAGGCCCGCGGCGCCGACCTGGTGGTCAAGGCCAGCGGCGTCGGCGTGTTCGATGCGCTGCTGGAGGCCGCGGTGCTCGACCTCAAGAGCCCTTCCACGCGCGTCGCGTTCTGGGATGTGGACGCGCCCGCCACGCTCGACCGCATGCGGGCCGATCCGGCCGACCCCTTCCGCGCGCTGGTGCCCGGCTACGACCTCGTGCTCACCTACGGCGGCGGCGAGCCGGTGGTGGCCGCCTACGAGCGCTTCGGTGCCCGGCGCTGCGTGCCCATCTACAACGCGCTCGATCCGGCCACCCACCACCCGGTCGAGCCGCTGCCGCACTTCGTGGCGGACCTGTCCTTCCTGGGCAACCGGCTGCCGGACCGAGAGGCACGGGTGAGCGAGTTCTTCCTGCATGCCGCCGCCCGGCTGCCCGAGGCCCGCTTCCTGCTCGGCGGCAGCGGCTGGGAGGACAAGGCGATGCCCAGCAACGTGAAGTACATCGGCCACGTCTACACGGCCGACCACAACGCCTTCAATGCCACGCCGAAGGCGGTGCTCAACGTCAGCCGCGAGAGCATGGCGCGCTACGGCTTCTCGCCGGCGACGCGCGTGTTCGAGGCGGCCGGCGCCGGCGCCTGCCTCATCACCGATGCGTGGGAGGGCATCGAGCTCTTCCTGGAGCCGGAGCGCGAGGTGCTGGTCGCGTCCAGCGGCGAGGAAGTGGCCGCGCACCTGGAGCGCCTGGACCCGGCGGCCGCCCACCGGATCGGGCTGGCCGCCTGCAAGCGCCTGCTGGCGCAGCACACCTACGCGCACCGCGCCGCGCAGCTGGAGGCCCTGCTCGAAGGCCGGGAGACGGCGCGCGTCGTGGAGCTGGCGCATTGAGCCGCCGGGGAGGCCCATCCATGAATCCCGGCCCGCTGCGCATCGCGATCATCGGCCTGTCGATCACCTCGTCCTGGGGCAACGGCCATGCGACCACTTACCGCGGCCTGGTGCGCGAGCTGGCCGCGCGCGGGCACGACGTGCTCTTCCTCGAATGCGACGTCCCCTGGTACGCCGGCCATCGCGACCTGCCGCAGCCGCCCTTCGGCCGCACGGTGCTCTACCAGGACCTGAAGGCGCTGCAGCGCCTCCATGCGGCGGACATCGGCGCGGCGGACCTGGTGATCGTCGGTTCCTTCGTGCGCGACGGCGTCGCGGTCGGCGACTGGGTCCAGGCCGAGGCCTCGGGCCTCACGGCCTTCTACGACATCGACACGCCGGTCACGCTCGCGCGCCTGCGCGAACCGCCGCCCGGCGAGGCGCCCTACCTCGAGGCGCGGCAAGTGGCCGGCTACGACCTGTACCTCTCCTTCACTGGCGGCCCCACGCTGGCCAGGCTGGAACGCGAATTCGGCTCGCCCGCGGCCCGGGTGCTCCACTGCGCCGTCGACCCCACGCTCTATTTCCCCGAGCCCTTGCCGATGCAGTGGGACCTGGGCTACATGGGGACCTACAGCGACGACCGGCAGCCGCGCGTCGAGCGCATGCTCCTGCAGCCGGCCCGGCAGTGGCACGCGGGCCGCTTCGCCGTCGCCGGGGCGAAATACCCGAACGGCATCGACTGGCCCGCCACCGTGCAGCACATCCAGCACTTGCCGCCGGCCGAGCATCGCGCCTTCTACAACCGCCAGCGCTTCACGCTCAACGTGACGCGCGACGACATGATCGAAGCCGGCTGGTCGCCCAGCGTGCGGCTGTTCGAGGCGGCGGCCTGCGGCACGCCGATCGTCAGCGACCGGTGGGAGGGCATCGAGACCCTGCTCGAGCCCGGGCGCGAGATCTTCCTCGCCGACTCGGCGGCCGAGGTGCTGCGCCTGCTGCGCGAGCTGCCCGAGGACGAGCGCCGCTCGGTGGGCGAGCGGGCGCGCAGCCGCATCCTGGCCCAGCACACGGCCGCGCATCGCGCCGTGCAGCTCGAAGGCTATGTGCGCGCGCTGCATGCGCGCGAGGCAGCATGAAGGAGCGCGCGGCAGCCATGTCCACCAGCCCCAAGCCCCGATCCCCGGACGCCGACGCGCTGCAGCGCCGCATCGACGCGCTCGCGCCCTGGTTCCACAACCTCCACCTGCCGGGCGGGGTGCAGACCTTGCCGCACCATTTTCTCGGCGGCGACTTCCCGCGCTTCAAGTGGCAGCAGATCGAACCCTTCGTGCCGGCCGACCTGGGCGGCTGGCGCGTGCTGGACGTCGGCTGCAATGCCGGCTTCTACAGCTTCGAGCTCGCGCGCCGCGGCGCCTCGGTGCTGGGCATCGACGTCGATGCGCACTACCTGGCGCAGGCGCGCTGGGCGGCGCACGAGTTCGGGCTGGAAGCGCAGGTGGAGTTCCGCCGCATGGAGGTCTACGAGATCGCCCACTCGGAGGAAACGTTCGACCTCGTGTGGTTCATGGGCGTCTTCTATCACCTGCGCTACCCGCTGCTGGCGCTGGACCTGCTGGCCCGCCGCACGCGGCGGCTCATGATGTTCCAGACACTCACCATGCCGGGCGATTCGGTGTACGCCCGCACGGCCGACTGCCCGATCGAGGACCGCACGCCGCTCCTGGAGTCGGGCTGGCCGCGCATGGCCTTCATCGAGCACCGGCTGGCAGGCGATCCGACCAACTGGTGGGCGCCCAACCATGCCGCGGTCGAGGCCATGCTGCGGTCGAGCGGCCTGCGGGTGGAGGCACGCCCGGGGCACGAGATCTATCTTTGCGCGCCCGACGAAGCGGCGGCGCGCGCGCGTGCGCTGTACGCGTCGCAGTTCGACGCGGCAGCCGGAGCGATCCGTGAGCGCGGATGATCCCGCGGCCGCGCAGCCGCCGGACCCGGGCGGCGCCGGCGAGATGGCCGGCCTGGTAGACCGCAACATCGAGGCGCTGGTCGAGCGGCGCCGAAAGGAACAGCGCGAGACCGCCCTGCAGGACCGGATCGCCGATGCGATCACCGCCTTTGCGGGCAGCATGAAGTTCGTCTACCTGCACCTGCTCGTCTACGGCACGTGGATCGTGGTCAACCTCGGCTGGGTGCCGCCGGTGCCCCGCTTCGATCCCACCTTCGTGGTGCTCGCCATGGTGGCCTCGGTGGAGGCCATCTTCATCTCCACCTTCGTGCTGGTGAGCCAGAACCGCATGGCCGCGCAGGCCGACCAGCGCGCCGACCTGGACCTGCAGATCAGCCTGCTCGCCGAGCACGAGATCACGCGCCTGGTCACGCTCGTCGGCGAGATGGCCCGCCGCATGGGCGTGCCCGAGGCGCACGACCCGGAGCTCCAGGAACTGGAGCGCGATGTCGCGCCCGAGCAGGTGCTCGACCGCATGCAGCAGAGCGAGCGCAAGCTCGGTGAATGAAATGCCGGCACGAGAAAATTCACCCCGCTGGGCCAGAAGGTACTCCAGTGCCGCCGCACCGGGAAATGAGCCCCCGGCTCGCATAATCGACACCGGCCTGAGGCGGCGAGCACGGCCCAGGCCCCCACGGACCGAGCCATGAACGACCTCACGCCTGACCACATCGAGGAAGCGCATTCCGAGCTCATCGACGACGCCGTCCTGATCGAGCAGCAGCACCTGATCGCCGGATGTCGCGGAAAGGTCCGGCCATGACGGGCATCTCCTTGGGCGAGCTGCACCTGAAGCTGTTGGAGCATCTGGGGCTCCCCTCGGCGCTGATCGACGCCGGGCACGACATCGTGCATCTGTCCGCCGGCGCGGCGCAGCTGCTGCAGCACACGGCCGGCGAGCCGGCCCGCAACCTGCTGCGGCTGGTCCCCTCGGCCCTGCGTGCCGAGCTGCGGACCGCGCTGGACCGGGCCGCGCAGAGCGGCGAGGTGGTCGAGACGCCCAGGGTGCAGGTGCCTGCCGGCGGCGAGGCCTGGGTGATTGGCATGCGGGTGGTCCCGGTCAAGGAGGGCCGCCATGACATGACGCTGGTGCTCTTCGACTTCAAAGCCCGCGGCGCAGCGCCTTCGCCGGTGCCGCAGGCGCACTCCCACCCGCCGCTCGAGACCCAGGCCGACGAGCTCGCGAATGCCGAGAAGGCCGCGCAGGCGGCGGAAGCGCTGCGCCGCAGCGAGGAGCGGCTGCGCCTGGTGGTGGAGAACGCGCGCGACTACGCCATCTTCTCCACCGACCTCGAACGCGTCATCACCAGCTGGAACAAGGGCGCCGAACGACTGCTGGGCTACACCGAAGCCGAGGCGTTGGGGCGGCCGGCCGACATCATCTTCACCGACGAGGACCGGCGCGCCGGAGCGCCTGCGCAGGAAGCCCGGACCGCGTTGACCGAGGAAAGAGCGGCCGACGAGCGTTTCCACGTGTGCAAGGACGGCATCCGCTTCTGGGGCAGCGGCTTGCTGATGCGCATGCAGGACAGCTCCGGCGGGGCTGTCGGCTTCGTGAAGATCCTGCGCGACCAGACGCAGGCGCGCGAAGCGCAGGCGGCGCTCAAGCGCAGCCAGGCCGAGCTGATGCACGCGCTGCAGGAGAACGAGGCCGCGCGCACCCGGCTGGAGGAAGCCGACGCTGCCAAGGACCGCTTCCTGGCCGTGCTCTCGCACGAGCTGCGCAACCCGCTGGCCGCCGTGAGCAGCGCCGCCGCCCTGCTGACCGACGAATCGAGCACGCCGCAGCAGCGCGAGCAGGCGGCTCTTATCGTGAAGCGCCAGTCCCGCACCATGAAGGTCCTGCTCGACGACCTGCTGGACGTGTCGCGCCTGACCGTGGGCCAGCTCGAGCTGCACCTGCAGGACGTGGCCGTCTCCAGCGTCGTCGAGGCGGCGCTGGAGACGGCCGAGCCGCTGCTGAAGGCCGCGGAGCATCGGCTCTCGACCCGCCTGCCGAACCAGCCCGTTTACGTGCGCGTCGACCCGCTGCGCATGGCCCAGGTCATCGTCAACCTGCTGACCAACGCGGCCAAGTACACCGCGCCGGGCGGCGAGGTGTCGCTGCAGGTGGAAGCGGGTGATGGCGAGGTGGCGATCGTGGTGAGCGACAACGGCGTCGGCATGGCGCCCGAGACGATCGACCGCATCTTCGATCTCTACGCCCAGGGGCCTGCCGCGGCGCATCGCAACAACGACGGCCTGGGCGTGGGCCTGGCGCTGGTGCGCAACATCATCAGGCTGCACGGCGGCCAGGTAGAGGCCGAAAGCGAGGGCCCTGGCAAGGGCAGCCGTTTCCGCGTGCGGCTGCCGCTCGGCAGCGCGCAGGCCGCCGCGCCGCAGCCGCCGGCAGCGACCCCCGCCGGGCTCGGCAGGACGCGGGTGCTGATCGTCGACGACAACGAGGACGCCGCGTGGACCCTGTCCATGCTGCTGAAAGCCGCAGGACACGAGACGGCGGTCGCCGCGAGCGGCCCGGAAGCCCTCGTCGCGGCGGAGCGCGCCATGCCCGAGGTGGCCGTGCTGGACATCGGCATGCCGGGCATGAACGGCATCGAGGTGGCCGAGCGGCTGCGCACGATGACATCGGGCGAAAAGCTGGTGGTGATTGCGCTCACCGGCTGGGGCAGCGAGACGGACGGCATGAATCTGCTGGCGCGCGGCTTCGATACACATCTGACCAAGCCGATCGAGCCGGATCGGTTGATCGCCGCGATCGCAAAGTTGCTGGAGGACCGGCGCCCGGCGTAGCGGAGTGCGGCCGCCCGCCCCGGTCAGTGCGACCAGGCATGGGCCTCGCTCGGCTCGCCCAGCAGCAGCATGCCCACCAGTTGCCGCCGGCGGTCGACCACCGGCAGGCGCCGCATCCGCGCATGGCGCATCCGGGCGATGACCTCGTCGATCGACTCGTCCTCGTAGCAGCAGAGCAGCTCGGCGCTCATCAGGTAGCCCAGCGGGGTGTTGGCCAGCGGCAACCCGCGGGCGACGCCGCGCACCGCGATGTCGCGGTCGCTGACGATGCCCACCAGCCGGCCGGCCTCGCAGACCGGGATCACGGCCACGCCGAACTCGGCCATCACCTGGGCCGCGGCCTGGGCGGAATCTCGCGGCGACATCGCGCGGACGCCCCGCGTCATGTGGTCGGAGACTGTGGTCATGAAGTGGCTTCCGTTCTGCGGGCAAGGATGCACGGCGGTGCGCATTCCTGCACCCGGCCGGCAATCGGCATGCCCGCAGGCCCGCTGCGCTCCGGCGGCAGCGCCTCAGAGCCGGTATTCCTTGAGCCGGTTGTAGAGCGTCTTCATGCTGATGCCCAGCAGCGCCGCCGTGCGCTCCTTGTGCTGCCCGCAATAGTCGAAGGTCGCCAGGATGAGCTGCCGCTCCGCCTCCGCCAGCGGCGTCCCCACCCGGATGCTGAGCGCCGGGTGGCCGCCCGCCGGCTCCCCGGCCCGTGGCGGCTCGGCCCCCGGGCGCTGCGGCGGCCTCGGCGCTTCCGTGCCGGCGAGCTTCGGCAGCCATTCGCCGTCGATCTCCGCGCCCGCGGCCATGACCCACGCGCGCTGCACGGCGTTGCGCAGCTCCCGCACGTTGCCCGGCCAGGGATAGGCCTTGAGCCGCTCCATTGCCTCGGGCGTGAAGCGCTTGGTGGTCTGCTCCTGGCGCGCCAGTTCGTCGAGGAAGCTGCGCGCCAGGAGCGGGATGTCGCCGGCGCGCTCGCGCAACGGCGGCAGCGAGATCGGGAACACGTTCAGCCGGTACAGCAGGTCTTCGCGCAGGCCGCCGCGCATCACGGCTTCCGCGGCGTCGCGGTTGGTGGCCGCGATGATGCGCACGTCGGTCTGCTGCAGCTGCGTGGAGCCCACGCGCATGAAGGTGCCGTTCTCCAGCACCCGCAGCAGCTTCACCTGGAGGTTGAGCGGCATCTCCGTCACCTCGTCGAGGAACAGGGTGCCGCCGTGCGCCCGCTCGAAGAAGCCCTGGTGCTGGCGCTCGGCGCCCGTGAAGCTGCCGCGCTCGTGGCCGAAGATCTCGCTTTCGATCAGGTGCGGCGAAATTGCACCGCAATTGACGGCAAGAAAGGGCTGCTCGCGCCGCCGGCTGAGCTCGTGCACCGCCTTGGCCACCAGCTCCTTGCCGGTGCCGCTCTCGCCGTGGATGAAGACGCTGACCGCCGTCTCCGCCACCCGCGCGATCTGGCGGTAGACGCTCTGCATGGCCTCCGAGGCGCCGATCAGCGAGCCGAAGCGGCCCGTCTCGCGCCATTGCTCGGTGATCTCCGCCAGCTCGGCGCGCAGCTGGGAGGGGCGGATCAGGCGCGACAGCAGGCCCTTGAGGTGCTGCGGATTCACGGGCTTCACCAGGTAGTCGGCCGCGCCGAGGCGCAGCGCCCGGATCGAGGTCTCCAGGCTGGCCTGGCCGGTCATCAGCACCACTTCGGTGTCGGACAGCAGGCCGGTGTCCTCGAACAGGTCGAGCCCGCTGCCGTCGGGCAGGTGCAGGTCCAGGAGCAGGAGGTCGGGTTGCTGCATGGCGAGGAAGCGGCGCGCATCGCCGATCGTCGTGGCAATGGCCACGGAGTGGCCTTCGCGCTTGACCAGGGTGGCCAGCATGCGGCCGGAGTCGTCGTCGTCTTCAACGATGAGCGCGTGTCCCAACTTGCCGTCTCCTTGCTCTCCGCTCCTCTGAATGACACCAGGGTTTGTTTGAAGATCATGACCGCATGCCGCACATGCGGGCTACGGCTTGTCGCCGAGACGCTGTGCGGCTTCGCGCAAGGATTCTGTCAGTGCCGTCATACGGCTGAGCTGCCTCGCGATCACCTGCCGGGCCTGGGCCTGGAGCTCGGGATCGTCACCGGATGTTTCCAGCAGCTCCAGCGCTGCGGCCGCGGCGCCGATCGGCGTGCGAAACGCGTGGTCGAGGCGGCTGGCTTCCTTGGCATGGGCGGCGAGCGTCTGGCGCAGCCCCTCCAGCTGGGACTCCGCCTCGGCCTCGGCCTCGTTCTCGGCACGCGCGGCACGGCCGAGGGCGGTGGCGGCGGCGAGGCTTGCCGCCAGACCCAGCACTGCGAAGAACGCGGTACGGGCGGCGAAGACGAAGGCGCTCTGTCTCATGCTGCGAGTGTCCGGCAAAGCGATGCAGGGCGGGGTCGGACCGCATCGCAAGAGTTGCCGCAAAGAATGCCGCCGGGGTCTCCGATCCTTCGACGGTGTGAAAACAAAAGTATTCTAAATGCTGGGTTTTTGGCTTGGCACGGGTGTTGCGCAGGCCGCAGCCCCACAAGGAAGACCATGAGCTCGATCGCCCTGCAGGCCCGCCCCATCCAGACCATCGCTTTCTCCCCCCGGCTGCAGCAGGCGGTGCGGCTGCTGCAGCTCTCCGCGCTCGACTTTGCGCAGGTGCTGCACGAAGCCGCGGATGCCAATCCCTTTCTGGAACTGGAAGAGGCGCCGGCCCCCGACTGGTCGGGCTTCGAAGGCGCGGAGTGGTCCTCGGACGCGGCCCTCGACCGGCTGAGCACCGGCCCGGCCCTGCCCGGCGCGCGCCTGTCGCACGACGAAAGTGCCGACGCGCTGCAGCGCATCCCGGCCGCGGTGTCGCTGCGCGATCACCTGCACGCGCAGCTCGGCGTGCTCAGGCTGGACGCGCAGGAGCGCCTGCTGGCCGCCGCGGTGGTCGAGTCCCTCGACGAAGACGGCTATCTGCGCATCTCGCTGGAGGAGATCGGCGCGGTCGTCGGCGATGCCGGCGAGGATGTGGTGCCCGCGCTGGAAGCGGCGCTGTCCCGCGTGCAGTCGCTGGACCCCGCGGGCGTCGCTGCACGCAGCGTGTCCGAGTGCCTGCTGCTGCAGCTGGGCGCCATCGAGGATGCGGCGCTGCGCGAGCTCGCGCGCCGCATCGTCGCCGGCCACCTGGAGGCGCTGGCTTCGCGCAACTGGCAGCGCATCGCGCTCGCGCTCGGCGAGCCGGTGGCACGGATCAAGCTCGCGGCCGAGCGCATCCGCACGCTGGACGCGCGCCCGGGCTGGCGGCACGACCCGCAGGCACCCGCCTTCGTCACGCCCGACGTGATCGTGCGCAAGCGCCGCGGCGCATGGACGGCGGTGCTGAACGAAGCCTCCGTACCGCGCGTGAAGCTGCACCAGACCTATGCGCGCATGTTCGAGCAGCAAGGCGCCAAGGCGAGCGCGGAGCTGCGCGGCTGCCTCGAGAGCGCCCGCTGGACGGTGCAGAACGTGGGGCAGCGCGTCTCCACCATTCGCGACGTCGCGCAGGCCATCGTCGACAAGCAGAAGCTCTTCTTCGACTACGGCCCGCTGGCGATGAAGCCGCTGGGGTTGCGCGAGATCGCCGACGCGGTCGGCGTGCATCCCTCCACCGTCTCGCGCGCCGTCCACCACAAGTACATGGCAACGCCGGCCGGCGTGTTCGAGCTCAAGTACTTTTTCTCGCGCGGCATGCAGCATGCCCACCGCGGCGCAAGCGCGCCGACGGCGCTGCGGCAACTGGTGGGCGAACTGATCGCGGCGGAGCCGGCCGGTGCGCCGCTCAGCGACGCCGAACTCGCGCGCCGCCTCACGGAACAGGGCTTTCGCATCGCCCGGCGCACCGTGACCAAGTACCGGCAGGCGCTGCGCATCGATCCGATCGAGCTGCGCGCCGCGGCGCGGGGCTGAAGCGCTTCGGCGCCGGGACACCGCACCGGCAAGGCATCACTTCTTCGCCATCTTCTCGGCGTGCGACAGGTGCTGCTCGACCACGGGAAGCATCTTTTCGGCCAGCGCCTTCAGGTCGCCGTCCTTGGCCTTGGCCTGGGTCTTCTGCAGCAGCTCCCGCGTCTTGCGATGGTCCCCGACTCCCGCCTGCGACATGTACTGGCGGTCGAAGCGTGCGCCGTCCATGGCCTGCATCGCCCTCATCGCGGCCTTGTGCTTCGTGTCGGGCTCGCTCGGCAGCGTCATCGCCTTGGCCTGGGCCAGCTGCTGGACGTCCTTCAGCGCCGTCGAATGGTCGTCCACCATCATCTGGGCGAACTTCTTGACTTCGCCGTCCTGCGACTTCTCCAGCGCCAGCTTGCCGGTGGCGATCTCCGCCATGTTGGCCTGCGCGATGTCGCGCAGCATGGCCTGGTCGGCACGCGGGAGCCTGGCCGGCGGCGACATGGCACCCGGCGCCGTCGTGGCGCGCGTGCCGTCGCTCTGCGCCTGGGCGGGCACGCCGGCGATCGCGGCACACAGAAGGCCGGCCGCCGCAAGCACCCGCAGCATGTTGATCTGCGTCATGTGGATCTCCTTGAAATGAGTAAGAGGGCCGGGCAGCACGGCACGCCGCGTGCCCGCCGGCTCATCAATGAAAAGAGACAGGAGTGCGCCGGGCGGGCCTACACGGATGCACCGGCGTCCGGCGGAGATTGCCTCCTCGCGGCCCCGAGGAGGCCGTGTGTTCAACCCTCTCTTCAAAGGATGCCCCCATGTTCTCTCACAACAAGCGCCTTCAGTACACCGTGCGCGTGAGCGAGTGCAATCCCGGCCTCGCCAATCTCATGCTCGAGCAGTTCGGCGGTCCGCAGGGCGAGCTCGCCGCGGCCATGCGCTACTTCACCCAGGCCGTCGGCGAGGACGATCCCGGCCGCAAGGACATGCTGTTCGACATCGCCACCGAGGAGCTCAGCCACCTGGAGGTGATCGGCACCGTCGTCGGCATGCTCAACAAGGGCGCCAAGGGCCAGCTCGCCGAGGCCACCGACACCGAGGCCGAGATGTACAGGCGCATCACCGGCGCGGGCAACGACAGCCACATCACGCAGGTGCTCTACGGCGGCGGCCCGCCGCTGGTCAACTCCGCGGGCGTGCCCTGGACCTCCGCCTACATCGACACCATCGGCGAGCCGACGGCGGACCTGCGCTCCAACATCGCGGCGGAAGCGCGCGCCAAGATCATCTACGAGCGGCTGATCGCCTGCACCGACGACCCCGGCGTGAAGGAGGCGCTGGGCTTCCTGATGACGCGCGAGATCGCGCACCAGAAGTCCTTCGAGAAGGCGCTCTATGCGATCACGCCGAACTTCCCGCCGGGCAAGCTGCCGGGCATGCCGGAGTTCACCGGCGTGTACTTCGACATGTCCAAGGGCGGCGAGGTGCGCGGCCCCTGGAACCAGGGCGAGCGCTGGGAATACCGCAGCGATCCCGAGTCGCAGATGGCGGTGGACGGCGGCAGCGGCGAGCCCTCGGTCTCGCTGACCTCGGACGAGATGGCGGCCTGCGACGACATGGCCGCGCGGACCGCTTCCGATCCGTCGAGCGATCCGCAGACCGGTGCCGAACTGGGCATGGGCCCGGGCGACCCGGACGCGCCCGCGAAGGCGGGTGCGGCCTCGCGCCGCAAGTCGAAGTGAATCGAGACAGCAAGAACTGCAGCAAGCCGGGCTGAAGGAATGAAGGCCCCGTTCGCGATGAACGCATCAGCCCGGGCTTTCTGTGACGCATCGGAGATGCGCCGCAGGGATCGAGCGCCCTGCGTGGAGGTCGAGCGGTGGGCACGCCGTTTGCCGCGGCATGGCCGGCCGCACGGTCTTCGCGTGCGGCCGCTTCCCTTCCACTTCTCACCCAGCAAGGAGTCCTGATGGCTTTGAACGACGACGACGATGTCCTGCGCGGAGCACGCGTGCGGCGGCGCGGATTCGCGGGCATGGATCCCGCGCGCCAGCGCGACATTGCCCGGGAGGGCGGACGCTCGGCGCACGAGAAGGGGACGGCCCACGAGTTCACGCCGGACGAGGCACGCGCCGCAGGGCTCAAGAGCCGCATCGGCCGCAGCATCAGGCGCGAGGAGACCTGAGGGCAGGGCTGCGCCTGCCTGCACCCGGCGCACACCGTTCAGGCATGCGCATTGCCGCGGCCGGGACCATGAAGATCGGGCTGCTCACCTTCCATCGCTGCATCAACTACGGCTCTTACTGGCAGGCGCGCTGCCTTCTGCAGGCACTTCGAAGTCGCGGCCACGATGCCGTGCTGCTGGACCACCGCTCACGCAGGATCGACATGGCGGAGTGGCGCTGCGCGCTTCGTCCGGCGTGGCCGGCGTCGTTCCGCTCCGATGGTGCGCTCTATGCCAGCAAGGCACGCCGCTTTCTCGATGCGCTCGCCGCGCTTCCCTCTTCGCCGGGCTTCGACCTGGATTCGCCTCGCGGAACGGATTCCTACGACCTGGTGATCGTCGGCAGCGACGAGGTGTGGAACCTGGACCATCCCTGGTATGGCGAATGCCCTCTGTTTTTCGGCGAGCGTGTGCGCGCCCATCGGCTGGCCGCTTACGGCGCGAGCTTCGGCAGCTATGCGGCGGACAAGGGCCTGCCGCACGCCTGGGCGAAGCGGCTCGGCAGCTTCGACCTGATCTCGGTGCGCGATGGCAACTCGCGGGCCATCGTCGAAGGCGCGCTGGGCGTCCAGGCCGAAGTGGTCCTGGACCCTTGCCTTCAGTTTCCCCTCGGCGAACACCGCGATGCGAACCGCGCCGAGCACGGCGATGCGTACGTGGCCGTGTATGGCCACAGCTTCAGCGGGTGGTTCGCCCATGCCTTGCGGGACTGGGCCAGGCGCAGGGACCTCAGGCTGGTGAGCATTGGCTACCGCAACGGCTGGGCCGACGACAGCTGGATCTCCGCGGGGCCGGAGGACTTCAGGCATTTCATGGCCGGGGCGCGTGCGATCGCGACCAACTTCTTCCACGGCTGCGTCTTCGCGCTGCGCGAGTGGAAGCCCTTCGTCTGCGAACGCTCGCCCTATCGCACGATCAAGATCGGCGAGCTCATGGCGCTGGCCGGAACCTCCGAGCACCTGGTCAGCGAGCAGAGCCCGTGGCAGACCTACGAGGCGCGGCTGGACTCGCCGCTCTCGATCGACATCGCGCGACGGCTCGAGCAGCGGCGCCGTGCATCGGAGGCGTACCTGGACCGGGTCCTTTCGCAAGACAGCCCGCGCGCGGAAGAGCCGCGTTATGCCGCCTGATGCCATCGGGTTCCCGAGCCGCACGGCCGCTGCGAGGGCGACCGGCACCGCGGCCGAAGGCGAAGGCACGCCGGTGAGTCCCCGCGACATGCGGCGCGCTGGACTGTGCGTGGGCTGCGGCGCCTGTGTCTCCCGCAGTCCCGTTGCCGGCGCGCGGATGATGCTCGATGGTGATGGCGAGCTGAAGCCCACGGGGCCTGAAGCGTGGATGGCGCATCGATCGGACGAACTCGCGCGTCTTTGTCCCTTCTCGCCATCGGCCGCCGACGAGACCACGCTCGCGCGGGCGCTGTACCCCGATGCGCTGAACGCCGACCCGATGATCGGTCGTTTCGAGTCGGCCTATGTGGGCCATGCGGCGGAGGGGCAGTTCCGCGCCGAGGGCAGCTCCGGAGGACTGGTGAGCTGGGTGGCGGCCGAGCTGTTGCGCCTCGGGCTGGTCGATGGCGTCGCGCACGTGGGCGAGGGCGATTCGCCCGGCGAGGGCGAACCCTTCTTCCGCTACCGCATCTCGCGCAGCCCCGAGGAGGTGTGCCGCGCAGCGAAGTCGCGCTACTACCCGGTCGAGATGTCCGGCGTGCTGTCGACCATCCGCGCCGTGCCCGAGCGCTATGCCGTGGTCGGCGTGCCCTGCTTCATCAAGGCCGTTCAGCTGCTGCGCCGCGAAGACCCGGTCGTGCGCGAGCGGGTGGCCTTCACCCTGGGACTGTTCTGCGGCCACATGAAGAGTGCGCGCATGGTGGAGAGCTTTGCCTACCAGGCGGGCGTTCGGCTGGAAGACGTGCGGCAGATCGACTTTCGCGTGAAAGACCCGCGGCGGCCGGCCAACTGGTACACGGTCCAGTTCACGCAGCGCGATGGGCGCACGTTCCGCCATGACTGGTTCCACCTGGCCGAAGGCGACTGGGGCTCGGGCTTTTTTCAGAATGCCGCGTGCAACTATTGCGACGACGTCGTGGCCGAGACCGCCGACATCGCTTTCGGCGATGCCTGGGTGGAGCCCTACTCCAGCGACGGGCGGGGCACGAACGTGATGGTGGTGCGCTCGGCGCGGCTGCGCGAGCTGATCGATCGTGCCGTCGTGGAGCAGCGCCTGCGGCTGGACGAGGTCGACGGCGCCTTCGTGCAGCGGACGCAGGCGGCGGGCTTTCGCCAGCGCCGCGAAGGACTGGCCTACCGCCTGAGCTGGCCGCATCGCGGCGTTCGGCCGCGCAAGCGGGTGCAGCCTTCGGCTTCGTCGCTCGGCGTTCGGCGCAAGCTCGTCTACCGCATGCGTGCCGCCATCACGACGTGGAGCCGCCGCTTGTACCGTGCCGCGAAACGGCTCCGGCTGCAGGGCTTGTACGTGCACTGGGCGCGGGCAGCCACCGCGCTGTACCAGGCGATCGCGTATTCGCGCGGATCGATCGGCCGGGCGCTGGATCGCTGCGGGTTGAAAGATGAGACGCTGCGGGAGTGAGGTCTCGTTCCCTCACCCTTGCCCTCTCCCAGAGAGAGAGGGAGCATGTTCCGCATGGTCCTCGCGCAGCACCCGCGCGGCTGCGACCATCGCGCGCAGCTTCCCGATGGCTGCGTCGCGCGGCAGATACTTCATGCCGCAGTCCGGCGCCAGGATCACGTTCTCCGGCTTCACGTAAGGCAGTGCGCGCCGAATGCGATCGACGATGGTTCCGACCGACTCCACCTCCGGCGTCGACAGGTCGATGCAGCCCACCATCACCCGCTTGCCGTCGAGCGCGGCCAGGGCCGAGCAGTCCAGGTGCGACTGCGCCGTCTCCACCGATACCTGCCTGCAGCTGCACTGCGCCAGCTCGGGCAGAAAGGAATAGCCGCTCGGCCGCTCGTGGATGATCGCCGCGTAGCCGAAGCAAATGTGTACCGCCGTCGTGCCGGTGATGCCCTCCAGCGCCCGGTTCAGCGCCGCCAGCCCGTACTGCCGCGCCTTCTCGGGCCGCGCCTGCATGTAGGGCTCGTCGATCTGCACCACGTCGGCCCCGGCCGCGAAGAGATCGCGGATCTCCGCGTTCACCGCCTCGGCATAGTCCATGGCGGCCTCTTCCTCGGTCTCGTAGAAATCGTTCTGCGCCTGCTGCAGCATCGTGAAGGGGCCGGGCACGGTGATCTTCACCTGCCGCTCGGTATGCGCGCGCAGGAACTTCAGGTCCTCCACCTCCACCGGATGCCGGCGCCGGATGCGGCCGACGATGCGCGGCACCGGGTTGGGATGTCCCGAGCGGTCCAGCGCCGTTCCGGGGTTGTCCAGGTCCACGCCGTCGAGCGCCGTCGCGAAGCGGTTCGAATAGCTCTCGCGCCGGATCTCGCCGTCGCTCACGATGTCCAGGCCGGCCTCTTCCTGCGCGCGGATCGCCATCAGCGTTGCGTCGTTCTGCGCCTCTTCCAGGTACTGCGGCGGAATGCGCCACAGCTCGCGCGCGCGCACCCGCGGCGGAAAGCGGCCCGCCAGCTTGGCGCGGTCGATCAGCCACTCGGGCTGCGGAAAACTGCCGACGATGGTGGTGGGGAACAGCATGGGGTCTTCTCCTTGAAAAATCAGACGCCGAGGTACACGCGCTGGATCTCCGGCCGCGCCAGCAGCTCCTGCGGCAGGCCTTCGGCCACCATGCGGCCCTCCTCCAGCACATAGGCGCGCTGCGACACTTCCATCGCCATCGCCACGTTCTGCTCCACCAGCAGCACCGACACGCCGTCGGCATTGATGCGCCGGATGGCCGCGAACATGTCGCCCACGATGCGCGGCGACAGGCCCAGCGAAGGCTCGTCCAGCAGCAGCAGGCGCGGCCGCGCCATCAGCGCGCGGGCGATCGCCACCATCTGCTGCTGCCCGCCCGAGAGCTCGCCGGCCGGGCTCGCGAGCTTTTCCTTCAGCGCCGGGAACAGCGCGAGCACCTGCGCCATCGACTGCTGCCGCTGCGCCTTGGCCTGCGGCAGCAGGCTGCCGAGCTCCAGGTTCTCCCGCACCGTCATGCCCGTGAAGAGCCGCCGGCCCTCGGGCACGAGCGCGATGCCGGCCTCGCAGAAGCGATGCGCCGGCAGCCGCGTGATGTCCCGCCCGTCGAACACGATGCGCCCGCCGCGCGCGCGCAGCATGCCGGCCAGCGTCGCGATCAGCGTGGTCTTGCCGGCCCCGTTGGGCCCGACCACGCACAGCAGCTCGCCTCGCCGCAGGTCCAGCGACACCCCCCACAGCGCGTTCGCCGCGCCGTAGGCCACCTGCAGGTCACGCACTTCAAGCATGGGCGGCCTTTCCGAGATAGGCGCTCATCACCTCGGGCCGCTGCATCACGTCGCGCGCCGTCCCTTCGGCCAGCATCTCGCCGTGGTTGAAGACCACGATGCGGTCGGTCAGCGCCATCACCGCGCGCATCACGTGCTCGACGAAGACGATGGTGGAGCCTTGCTCGCGGATGCGCCGGATCAGGGCCACAGCGTCGTCGATCTCGCTCGGCGTCAGGCCGCACAGCACCTCGTCCAGCAGCACCAGCCGCGGGCGCGAGGCCAGCGCGCGCGCCAGCTCCAGGAACTTGCGCTGGTGCAGGTTCAGGTCTTCGGGCCTCGCATCGCGCTTGGCCTCCAGGCCGGTGAATTCCAGCCAGCGCATCGCCTGCCGCTGCGCGTCCGCGGGGTCGCGCACCGCCCCGCCGAACATCGTGGCAATGGCCACGTTCTGCAGCACGCTCAGGTGCGCGAAGGGCCGCGGGATCTGGTAGGTGCGGGCGATGCCGCTGCCCGCGATGCGGTGCGCCGGCAGGCCGTTGAGGCTGCGGCCTTCGAACTCGATGTGCCCGGCGGTCGGCGTGTAGTGCCCGCTGACGACATTGATGAAGGTGGACTTGCCCGAGCCGTTGGGCCCCAGCAGACCGAGGATCTCGCCGCGCCGCACTTCGACGTCCACGCCGGCCAGCGCACGCACGCCTTTGAAGGACTTGCTCAAGCCCTTGACGCGCAGCAGCACCTCGCCTTGCGGGGCGACGCTCGCCATGGCCGGTTCGGCGAGCACCGGCGCCGCTGCCTTGCTCCCTGCCGCAGGGAGAGGGCGCAAGACGGCACGCCGCCACAGCCGCCGCACGCGTTCCAGGATGCCATCGGGCATGAAGAGAATCGCCGCGATCAGGATCGCCCCGATCAGCGCCTTGCCCGCCACCGCATGGTCCGCCGCGGTAAAGCTGTAGAGCAGCCCCGTGATCGCCACCGCGCCGATGGCCGGCCCGGCCCAGTGGCGCGTGCCGCCCAGCACGCTCATCAGCACCACCGTGAGCGGCACCGTGATGGTGAACACCTCCCCCGCCGTGACGTACGAGAGGAACAGCGCATGGATGCCGCCCGCCACGCCCGCCAGCGCGCAGGACACGGCCAGCGCCATCAGCTTGTAGCGGTAGGTGGGCACGCCCAGCACCTCGGCCGCCTCCTCGTCGTCGTGGATCGCGAACAGCCCCGCACCGAACTTCGAGACCTGGATGCCCCAGGCGATCAGCAGCGTGGCCACCGCCGCGGCCAGCGCCAGCAGATAGAAGGTGGCCGAGGCCGTGGGCCCGATCTTCGGCACCGTCACCGCCGCCAGCGAGACGCCGTTGCCGCCGTCCAGCGGCGTGTTGACCACGATGGTGCCGATCACGAAGGTGATCGCCAGCGTCAGCAGCGCGAACAGCTCGCCGCGCACGCTCTTCACGCGGAACACGATCGCACCCAGCACCACGCCCAGCACCATCGCGACCAGCGCCGCGGCGGGCAGCGTCCAGAGAAAGGGCCAGTCGTAGCGCGCCATCAGATTGGCGCTGGTGTAGATGCCGGCGCCGAAGAAGGCGCCGTGGCCGAAGGAGAAATAGCCCGAGTAGCCCGAGAGGATGTTCCACGAGGTGGCGAGCACCACCCAGTGCAGCATCAGGTAGAGCAGGGAGTCGTAGAAGGCCGGCAGCCCGAGCTGGGGCACGAAGGCGAGCGCGATGCCGGCGGCGACGATCAGGAGCGGGGTCAGCTTCCTCCTCGGGGGCGCCGATGCGACGGCGCGCGCGGCCCCTCCTGCGCCCTCTCCCTCCGGGAGAGGGTTGGGGTGAGCGCGCCGGGCGGTGGATTCGCTGGCAGTGCCCGATACGCCGCGTGCCCTCACCCTCACCCTCTCCCAGAGGGAGGGGGAACCAAGTCCGATGCTTTGCGGCTTCATCTACGCACTCTTTCCCGGCCTGAACAGAAGGATGAGGATCAACAGCGTGAACGACACGATCGGCGCCCACGAAGGCGCGGTCACCGCCATCGTCACCGCCTCGCTCACGCCGATCAGCACCCCCGCGACCAGCGGCCCGAGCGCGCTGCCCAGCCCGCCCAGCATCACGGCCGCGAACACCACGCCGACCCAGGCGTACATCTGCGAAGGCGTGAGCGTGAAGCTCAGCGCCAGGCACACGCCCGCGATGCTCGCGAGCGCCGCGCAGGTGCCCGCCAGCAGGAGCCCCAGCGCCTTCTCGTTCACGCCGAAGGCCGAGGCCACCGGCCCGTCCTGCGCGGCAGCGCGCAGCGCGCGGCCCAGGTCGGTGTAGCGCAGCACGCCCCACACCGCGAAGGCGAGCGCCACGGCGATCACCAGCGTGATCAGCTCCGGCACCGGGACGTACAGGCCGGCGAGCTTGAACTTCTGCTCCCCGTAGTGCGACTCGAGCTTGCGGAAGTCCGCCGTCCAGATCGACTGGATCACGCTCTCCGCAATGCCCGTGAGCCCGAAGGTCAGCAGCAGCGAGTTGAAGGGCGTCACGGCGAAGCGCGCCATCACCCAGTGCAGCCCCGCGCCGAACGCGAAGAACAGCGGCACGATGACCAGGAGCGTCAGCAGCGGGTCCATGCCCATCGTCGCCAGCTGGTAGCACAGGTAGGCCGCCAGGAAGGCGAACGCGAAGTGCGCCAGGTTGATCAGGCGCAGCAGTCCCCAGCTGAGGCTGAGCCCCAGCCCCATCAATCCGTAGAGCGCACCGACGAAGATGCCGGAGAGGATTGACTGGGACAGCAGCGAAAGGCTGGGCAGCGTAAAACCGCTCATGGAGCCCCCACGCTGGTCACTTCGTGTACTGCGCTGCCCCCCGGGGGGGCCTTCGCGCCTTCGGGCGGCCGTGCGGCGCTCATGTCAGGGCACGATCATCTTGGCGCCGCCGGAAGTCACTTCCTTGGGCCAGACGACCACCCACTTCCCGCCCTGGATCTGCTTGATGCGCATCAGGTCGTCGCCGAAGTTGCCCGTGCCGTCGAAGCGCAGCTTGCCCTGCAGGGTGTCGACCTTGTTGGCCTTGAGCCAGGTGGCGATGGCCTTGTCGTCCAGGCTCTTGGTGGCGACCACGCCCGCTTCCAGGATCTGCCATGCGGTGTACGAAGCCGCGGCCTGGGTCTCGACCGAGGTGTCGGGGAAGCCGGCCTTGGCGGCGCGCTCGCTGTAGAGCTTGACGAACTCGGCCGCGCCCTTGTTGGAGGTAAAGGGCGGCTGCGCCTCGAAGATGGTGGCCGAGAGCGCGTTCTTCGCATCGGGCGAGGCGAGCAGCGGCCCCGGCGCCGGGTACAGGTAGAAGTGCTGCGGCGGCGAGTAGTCGATTTTCTTCATCGCATCGAGCAGCAGGTTGCCCTCCAGCCCGATCGCGCCGACCCACACGAAGTCCGGCTTGGCATCCTTCACGCGGTTGGCGATCGGCCCGAAGTCGCGATTGCCGAAGTCCCATTCGAGGAACAGCACCTCGGTCAGCCCGCGCTTCTTGATCACCTCGCGCGCACCCGCGCTCATGAACTGGATCGAGGGGAACTTGCTCGTCACCACCGCCACCGTCTTCGGCGGCTTGGGCGAGGCCGCGAGCGCATCGAAGAGCGTGTTGGGCACGGTGGTCGCCGGGTCCGAGCCGATCGACCAGGCCGGGAACTGCATGTCGTACTTGGCCAGCGAGGGAATGCCCAGCGTGTGGTGCACCAGCACCTTGTTGTAGCGCTGGGCCACGCCCATGGCCGAGAGGATCGCGCCGGTCGCGTAGGGCCCCATCAGCAGGTCGACCTTGTCGGCCGTGACCAGCTGCTCGTACAGCGTGCGGGCCAGGTCGGGCTTGGACTGGTCGTCCTTCACCACCCACTCCACCGGCCGGCCCAGAAGGCCGCCGCGCTGGTTGAGCTGCTCGACGTAGATCTCGCCCACCAGCTTGTGGATCTGCGCCGTGGCCGAGAGCGGCCCGGTCAGCGCCAAGGTGCTGCCGATGCGGATCGGCTGGCCGGCCGGCTGCTGTGCCAGCGCGAAGCCGGCCGCGGCCAGTGCGATGGCGCCCACGGCGGCGCGCCGCCCGATGCCTCGAAGGTTCTGCTGCGTCTTCATGGTTCCTGTCTCCTGTCAAATTCTTGTGAGCGAAACGAACGAAAAAAGAACGAAAAAGCGAAAGCCTTCAGTCGACTTGAGCCCCTGAGCGCTTGACGAGGCCGGCCCACTTGCCGAGTTCGGTTTTGTTGAAGGGCTGCATTTCCTCGGGCTTCATGGGGCGCGATTCGATGCCCTGCTCGCGCAGCTTGGCCATCACCTCGGGCTGCGCGAGCGCACTGGCGCTCGCCGTGCGTAGCTGCGCCAGCGTGGCTGCCGGGGTCGCGGCGGGTGCGTACAACATGAACCACGCGACCAGGTCGAAGTCGGCAATGCCCTGCTCCATCAGCGTCGGCACGTCGCTCGCCGCCGCGCTGCGCACCGCGCCGCTCGCGCCCAGCGCGCGCAGCTTGCCGGCCTTGATCTGCGGCATCACCGCGGCCGGGTGATAGAACATGAAGTCCACCTGCGAGGCGATCACGCCCGTGAGCGCCATCGCGCCTTCCTTGAAAGGCACGTGGATCATCTTGCCGCCCAGCCGCTGTGCCAGCAGCTCGCCCGCCAGGTGGCCCGAGGTGCCGTTGCCGGCCGAGGCGAAGGTCACGCCCTGCGGCCGGGCTGCCGCCTGCGCCAGGTCCTTGAGCGATCGGATCGGCGAATCCGCCGCCACCACCAGCAGCGTCGGCGTGTAGCCGATGAAGGCCACCGGCGCGAAGTCGCGCATCGGGTCGTAGGGCAGCTTGCTGAAGAGCGCGGCGTTGATCGCGTGCGTGCCCACCGTGCCCATCACCAGCGTGCGGCCGTCGGGCGCCGACTTGGCGACCAGGTCACTGCCGGTGGAGCCGCCCGCGCCGGCGCGGTTGTCGACGATCACCGGCTGCTGCAGTGCCTTGCCCAGCGCTTCGCCGAACACCCGCGACACCGTGTCGGTGGTGGTGCCGGCGCCGAAGGGCACCACCATGCGGACCGGGCCGCCCTTGTCCTGTGCCTGGGCTTGCGCCACCGCGCCCGCCAGCAGCACGCCCGCGGCAAGCAGGGTGCGCATCGTCGTCCTGAAAGTCATTCGCTCGTCTCCGTTGGCTTGTCTGTCTTTTTGCGCTTCAGTGCCGCGCGTATCTCGTCGCTGTGCTCGCCCAGCATCGGCGGCGGCCGCACCTGCAGGGCGCGCTCCCCGTCGAAGCTCACCGGCGAGCGCACCGTGCGAAAGAGCCCCATCACCGGATGCTCGGCCGAGGTCATCAACTGCAGGTGCTTGGCCTGCGGGTCTTCCAGCGCCTCGCTGGTGTCGTACATCGGCGCGTTGGGCACGTCCTCGCGCTGCAGGCGGGCGCACCATTCGTCGCGCGTCTGCGTGGCGAAGCGCGCGCCCAGCAGCGCGATCAGCGCCTCCTGGTTCTCGATGCGCGCATCGCGCGTGGCAAAGCGCGCGTCCTCGAAGATGTCGGGCTGCTCGATCGCGATCGCCAGCCCGCGCCAGAACTTCTCCGGCGAGGACATGTGCAGCGCGATCCACTTGTCGTCCGCGCAGCGCAGCACATAGGACTGCGACACGCTCGGCCGGCTGTACGGGCCCATCACCTCGTCGACCTGGAAGAAGTGCGTGAAGGCGTCGAGGTTGAAATGCGCCATCGCCTCCAGCATCGACACCTCGACCTTGCGGCCGATGCCCGTGCGGCTGCGCTCGTACAGCGCGCCCAGCACGCCGTAGGCCGCGTAGAAGCCGGTCAGCGAATCGGCGATGGCCGGCCCCACCACGCGCGGGTTCTCCGGGTTCACCAGCAGGTTGAGAAAGCCGCTCGCCGCCTGCGCCACCGTGTCGTAGGCCGGCCGGTTCGCGGCCGGGCCGGTCGAGCCGAAGCCGCTGATGGCCACGTAGATCAACTTCGGGTTCAGCGCCTGCAGCCGCTCCGCGCCCACGCCCAGCTTCTCCGCCACGCCGGGGCGAAAGTTCTGGATGTACACGTCGGCATCGGCGATGAGCGCGTCCAGCACCTCGCGGTCTTCGCTGCTCTTGGTGTCCAGCGTGATGCTGCGCTTGTTGCGGTTGTAGGTCTGGTAGTGCGGGCTGTACAGCCCGTTCTTGAAGGCGCGGAAGGGGTCGCCCGTGCCCGGCTGCTCCACCTTGATCACGTCGGCCCCGAGGTCGCCCAGCAGCATGCCGGCGGCCGGCCCCGTGATGAAGGTGCCCTGCTCGATGACCTTGAGGCCTTGCAGCACGGGGATCATGCGTGCTTTCCGAAGCCCGGCGGCACGTCGCCGTCGTATTCCATCTCGCGCGTCGCCTGGTAGGAGAGCGCGAAGCCGATCGGCTGGCGGATCTCCTCCACCATGTGCGCGATCAGCCCCGCGGTGCGCGCGAGCATCGGGATGCCCTTGAGCGCTTCGACCGGGAAGCCGGCGCCCAGCAGCACCGAGGGAATCGCGCCCGACACATTCAGCTTGAGCGGCTTGCCCAGCAACCCGGGCAGGAGCCGCTCGCAGCTTTCCGCGATCTCGACGAAGCGCAGGCCAGTGCCCGCTGCCTGGGCCGCATCGAACAGCGCACCCACGCGCGCATCGCGCTCCTTGTGCAGCGGATGGCCGTAGCCGGGCACCGAGCGCCCGGCCTCGCGCCAGGCCTTCATCACCGCGAGCGCCGCCTGGTCCATCGCCATGCCGGCCTGCATCTTCTCGTCGATCTCGACGTACATGCGCCCCGCCGTCTCCGACGAGCCCAGCACCACCGAGCCGCAGCCCAGGATGCCCGCCGCCACCGCGCCCTGCATCGCATCGGGCGCCGCGGCGAAGGTCATGCGGGCCGCCTGCACGCTGGGCACCAGCCCGTGCTCGGCAATCGCCACCAGCGTCGCGTTCAGCACCGCGGCCTGCCCCGGCGTGGGCATCTGCCCCGTCAGCAGCAGGAAGAAGTGGTCGACGAAGGAGATCTTGCCGATGAGTTCCTTCGAGAGGTCGCGCCCGCGGATCACGATCGTGTGTTCGTCCGAGGTGCAGATGGCCGTGCGCGGCACGGTGGCCTTGCCGATCTTCATGAGGGTCCTTGCAAATTGAGTAAAGCCGGGAAGAGAGCGTCAGGCCGCAGGTGCGAGCCTGATGTCGAAGCTCGCCGAGTAGTACGGCTCGCGCATCTCGCGCCCGTCCACCGCCTTGCCCGGCGCGTGCTTCTCGAAGTCGACCACCAGGCTGTCGCGCTTGCCGAACACCGCGTCTTCCTCGATGTACGGGCTGCCGGCGACGAAGACCTGCGTGGTCAGCGTCACATGCCCCGGCGCCGAGACCTGCAGGTGGATGTGGCCGGGGCGGTAAATGCTCCGCGCGGTGGCGTGCAGCATCTGCCCAACCGGCCCGTCGTCGGGAATCGGGTAGTAGGCGGGCAGGATCGACCAGAACCAGTAGCGCCCCTGCGCATCGGTGCGAAAGCGCCCGCGCGCGGCCATCGTCGGCTCGGTGCTCAGCTGCACGTCGTACTTGCCTTCGCCGTCGCCCGACCACACGTCGAGCAGGGCGCCTTCCAGCGGCTTGCCGTGCACGTCGGTCACGCGGCCCATGTAGAAGGTCGGCTCGCCGCGCGCGCTCCCGCGGATGTCGGCGCCCAGCGGCATGTCGGGCGCGCCGGCCCAGTAGAACGGGCCTTCCACCGTGGCCTCCGTCGCCTCGGTCGCGCCCTGGGCCCCGCCGGCGGCGCGCGCCTGGTCCAGCGCCACCACCATCATCGACAGGCCCAGCGTGTCGGACAGCAGGATGAACTCCGGCCGCTTGTCGGTCGAGATCTGCCCCGTCGCCTCGAGAAACTTCATCCCCGCGAGCCACTCCTCTGGCTTCAGGTCGACCTCGCGCGCGAAGGCGTGCATGTGCTTCACCAGCGCGGTCATGAGCTGGCGCAGGCGCGGGTCGGGCGTCTTCGCGAAGGCGTCGAGCACGTCCTGCGTGATGCTGTCCTGGTTGTAGTCCGCCATGTCTTCGTCTCCTGGTTCTGGCCGGACGATAGGCCTCGCAAGACACGGCGACAAATGATGAATTTCCATCGATATCATCGATGGCATCGATCATTTGCAGGGGTTTGTATGGAGATGAGGCATCTGCGCTACTTCGTCGCACTGGCCGATTGCCTGAGCTTCACGCGCGCTGCCGAGCGCGTGCACGTGACCCAGTCGACCCTCTCGCACCAGATCAAGCAGCTCGAGGACGAGCTGGGCCAGCCGCTCTTCGAGCGCATCGGCAAGAAGGTCGTGACCACCGAGGCCGGCGAGCTGCTGCGCGGCTTTGCCTCGCGCGCGCTGAAGGAGGTGGACCAGGGCGTGGCGCTGCTCAAGCCCGGCGCCGGCAACCTCACGGGCAAGGTGCGCATCGGCGCCACCCACACCTTCAACATCGGCCTCATTCCCGAGTGCGTGGCGCAGTTCCTGGCGCGGCATCCCACGGTGCGCATCAGCGTCGAGGAGCTGGCGGCCGAGGTCATTGCCGCGCGGCTGGCGGCCGGCGAGCTGGACCTCGGCATCTCCTACCGCCCGCAGGACCCGACCGGCCTGTGGTTCGAGCCGCTCTACAACGAGGAGATGGTGCTGGTCGTCTCCACCGCCCACCCGCTGGCCGGCCGCAAGCGCATCCGCATGGTGGAGCTGCACCGGCAGGACCTGGTGCTGGTCTCGTCCAGCTTCTCGACCCGCACCATGCTCGACGAATGCTTCCACGCCTGCGGCGCCGAGCCGACGGTGGTGGCCGAGATGTCGACCGTGGCGCCGATGCTGGCGCTGGTGGCCCGCACCCTGATCGGCTCGATCGTGGCCATCAACGCCGTGCCGGAGGCGATGGCGGGGCTGAAGATGATCCCGCTGGAGAGCCCGACGCCGGTGCGCACGCCGGGAATCCTGTGGCGGCTGGGGGAGAGCAAGCCGGCGGCGGTGCAGTCGTTTGCGGTGATCTTGAGGAAGACGGCGTTGAGCAACAGCTTGCGGCGGGAGGGGCCCGGGTGATATTCACTGCACAGTAAATATGCCGATTTTCCTGAATATTTGCTAATATGCGAATATTCACTGTTCAGTGACGAAGCGATTTCCATGCTTGCCTCCATCGCGCCCGGTAGCCATTTGGTCCAGCAACTGCTCGAAGCTCTGCAGGCGCTACCGGGCGTCGACGCCGACCTGTCGCAGCTCGAACCGGCAGGCGCTTCATCCGTTCCTCGCCAAGACGCCGACATCGACATCCGCATCGCTGCCAAGGCCCTGACCCTGCACGTCGAGGCGAGAAAAACGATCTACCCGCGCGACGTGCAGCAGCTGCTGTGGCGGATGAAGTCCCTCGCGGGCCGCAGTCCAGGCTCCGACATCGACCTTGTGCCCGTGGTGGCTGCCGAGTCGCTCTCGCCCGGCGCGAAGGAACTCCTGCGGGCCGAGCATGTGGGCTACTTCGACAGCGGCGGCAGCCTCTACCTGCCCACGCCGGGTGCCTATGTCTACATCGACAAGCCGCCGCCCAAGGCCCAGGCTTCTGCGATGCGCTCGCTGTTTACCGGGCGGCGCGCCCAGGTCGTCCACACCCTGCTGATGCAGCGCGAGCACTGGTTCGGCGTGAAGGATTTGGCCGAGCGCTCGCAGGTCTCGCCGGCAACCGCGTCCGGCGTCCTCAGCGAGCTCGAGAAGTTCGATTGGATCGAGTCCCGTGGGCAAGGGCCCAGCAAGGAAAGGCATCTGCATGACGCACGCGCCTTGCTGGATGCCTGGGCCGGGCAGGTCACGGCAAGCAGGCCGCAGATGCTCCGGCGGTATTTCGTGCCCGGCTTGAAATCCGAGGCGCTGGTCGACCGGCTCGCGCACGCCTTCGAAGCCCGCGATGCTGCCTACGCCGTCACCCACGAAGCCGCGGCACAGCGCTACGCCCCGTTCCTTACCGCCGTGAGCCAAGTGCGGTGCCGCGTGCTCGCAGCGCCGAAAGCCGGCGACGCACTGGTGGACCTCGGTGCTCGCGCAGTCGACGACGGGGCGAACTTCGCCATCATCGAAGTGAAGTCCCCCGGCGACCTGCTGTTCAGCGAGCGCGTGGGCAACGCCTGGCTTGCCAGCCCGATCCATGTCTACCTCGACCTTCTCAAGGGCGAAGGGCGATCCCGGGAAATGGCGGAACACCTGCGCAACGAAAGGATCGGCTTTTGATGGCAAAGCCCGCGACTCTGGATGGCTACAGCGACCAGTACACGCTCGATTGCGAGCGCGTCCTGGTCACCCTGCTGCGTGGGCTCGGTCCCTGGAAGGACTCGGTCTACCTCGTCGGCGGGCTTACTCCGCGTTATCTGGTCCCCGCACGTCCGCCGACTGTGCCCGCGCACGCGGGCACCATGGACGTGGACATCGTCATCGACCTGCAGATCCTCGCGGACACACAGGCCTACCGGACGCTCGAGGAAAACTTCAAGAAGATGGGCTTCGAGCGCGCCGTCAACGACAAGCAGCAGAAGCTTTCCTGGCGCTGGCAGACTCAAACCGAACACGGCGCACTCATGGTGCTGGAGCTGCTGGCCGACGCGCCCGATATCGCCGGCGGCAGGGTGCAGCCACTGCCCACCGAAGGCGCGATTTCCGCGCTGAACATCCCCCATTCGTCCATCGTGTTCGACCTGCATCAGGTTGCCGAGATCCAGGCCGAACTGCTGGGTGGCAACGGCCTCGCGAACGAACGGATCAAGCATGCCAACCTCGTGAGCTTCACGTGCCTGAAGGCTCTCGCGTACGACCAGCGCTTCGAGCGAAAGGACGCCCACGACCTCGTCTACTGCATCGAGCATGCGCCCGAAGGCATCGAGGTCGCCGCCGAAGCATTCCGCCAGCAGCTCGAAGGCAAGCACCGGGATGTGGTCACAGCGTCGCTGGCGATCCTGCGCAAGCGATTCGCGGGAGAGGCTGCGGCCGAGGGCTATCGCAAGGACGGGCCGGTGTCGGTCGCGAAGTTCGAAATCGGCGAAAGCGATGAGGCCGCACAGCGAGAAGCCCGGACGTTGCGGCAACGCGAGGTGACGGACCTGATCGAGCGTTTGCTCGCGCGCGCGGCTTCCCCGGCGCGCTCCCGCAAGCCATAGGATTCACTGCCCCACAGCCCTCCCCGAAGGCGTATCCTCCCAACCGCTTCCCCAACGCGACAACCCACCGGACGATGCGTGCGTGACGAGCCTCGTCGCCGTACGCACCCATCGAACGACCGTCGACAGGTAGCGAATGATGAAGACCATGCTCCAGTGGCTTGCCGAGATCGGCATGGAGCGCTATGCCCCGATGTTCGAGGCGCAGCGCATCGAACTGGACGTGCTGCCTGAGCTCACCGACGCGGACCTCAAGGAGATCGGCATCACGGCGCTGGGCGATCGCAAGCGCATCCTGCACCTGATCGCGCAGGGCCATCAGGAAGCCCCCGCCGGCAGCCCCGTCGCCCCACCCGCCCCCAGCGTGTCCGCAGCAGCGCAAGTCGCCGAGCGGCGGCAGCTCACCGTGATGTTCTGCGACCTGGTCGGCTCCACCGAACTCGCCGCCCTGCTCGACCCCGAGGACCTGCGCGCCGTGATCGGCGACTACCACGCCGCGGTGACGGCCGCCGTGGCGGCGCACGACGGCTACGTCGCGCAGCTGCTCGGCGACGGCGTGCTCGTCTACTTCGGCTACCCGCACGCCAACGAGGACGACGCAGCGCGCGCCATCCATGCCGCGCTGGAAGTCATCGCCGCCATCGGCCGGCTCGCGACCCACGGCCAGCACACCCTGCACACCCGCATCGGCATCGCGACCGGCCTCGTCGTCGTCGGCCAGATCGGCTCCGGCACGCCGGCGGCCGAGCTCAGCGCCAGCGGCGAAACCCCCAGCCTGGCCGCCCGCCTGCAGACCCAGGCCGCGCCCGACTGCATCGTCATCGCCGACCGCACGCGCCAGCTCGTCGGCGAAGAGTTCGAGCTCGAGCCCCTCGGCGCGCTCGCGCTCAAGGGCTTCGAAGCGCCGGTGCCGGCCTGGCAGGTGCTGCGCGAGCGCCGCACCGCCAGCCGCTTCGAGGCCATCCACACGCAGCAGCTGTCGCAGCTGGTCGGGCGCGACAGCGAGCTGGCCCTGCTGCTCGAACGCTGGAACACCGCCTGCGAGGGCGAGGGCCAGATCGTGCTGCTCTCCGGCGAGCCGGGCATCGGCAAGTCGCGCATCACCCAGGCCCTGCGCGAACGCACCGCCGCCGAGGGCAGCGAGACCCTCGTGCTGCAATGCTCGCCCTCCCACAGCAACAGCGCCCTCTATCCGCTGGTGCGCTGCATCGAGATCGCCGCGAACCTGGCGCCGGCCGATGCGCCCGACCCGCGCGCCGCGCGCTTCGAGCAGTACCTGGCCGAGCACGGCGTGGCGCTCGCGCCCGAAGCCCTGGGCTGCCTGCTCCGGCTGATGACGCTGCCCGACGGCGGCCGCCCCGCCCCGGCCGGCCAGACGCAGCAGCAGCAGAAGGCCGCCACCTTGCAGGCCGCCATCGACGTCGTGCGCGGCCTCTCGCTGCGCGCGCCGCTGCTCGTGCTCATCGAAGACGCGCACTGGATCGACCCCACCACCGACGAGTGGGTCGGCCTGGCCGTCGACGGCCTGCGCGACGCCCGCGTGCTGATGCTGCTGACCTGCCGCCCGCAGTACCTGCCCTCCTGGGGCAACCCCGTCAACTCCACCCGGCTCACGATGAACCGCCTGAGCCACCGCCAGTCGGCCGCGCTCATCGGCAGCGTCACCGGCGGCAAGCCGCTGCCCGCCGAGCTGGTCGACGAGATCATCCGCAAGACCGACGGCGTGCCGCTCTTCGTCGAGGAGCTGACCAAGACCGTGCTGGCGTCCGCGCTCGTCGAGGACACGCCGGCCGGCTACCGGCTGCACGGCCCCCTGCAGACGCTCGCCATCCCCTCGACCCTGCAGGATTCGCTGATGGCGCGCCTCGACCGGCTCGCACCCGCCAAGGAGATCGCCCAGGTGGCCGCCGCCATCGGCCGCGAATTCAGCCACGCCCTGCTCGCCCAGGTCATGCAGATCCTCGCCGCGCAGCTCGAACAGGCGCTCGACGAGCTGCTGCGCGCCGAGCTGGTGTTCCGCCGCGGCACGCCGGCCGAGGCGGGCTATGCCTTCAAGCATGCGCTGATCCGCGACACCGCCTACAACAGCATGGTCCGCAGCCAACGCGCGCTGCGGCATGCGCAGATCGCGCATGCGCTGGAGCGCAACGAGCCGCAGACCGTCGCCATCCACCCCGAGCTGCTGGCCCAGCACCACCAGGAAGCCGGCCACGTGAGCGAAGCCCTGCGCTACTGGACGGCCGCCGGCGACCTCGCGCAACAACGCTGTGCCAGCCGCGAGGCCAGCATCCACTACAAGGCCGCGGTCGCCCTCGTCGCGCGCCTGCCCGCCGGCCCCTCGCGCAGCGAGCTCGAGCTGGCCCTGCACCTGAAGCTCGGCAATGCGCTGACCGTCTCGGAGGGCTACGGCTCCGGCGCCACCGACCAGAGCTACGCCAAGGCCCGCGAGCTGGCGCGCGAGCTCGGGCGTGTCGAGGACTACGTGAGCGCCTGGGTCGGCTCCGCGCCGTCGATGAACTCCGCCGGGCGCAACGGCGAGCTGATCGCCGGCATCCACGGCATCGAGCCGGCGCAGCTCGCGGCGCTGGCGCCGCGCTGGCGCATCAACGTCTCGATCGTCCTGGGCGCCGCCCACTACCTGCGCGGCGAGATCCCCGAGGCATGGCAGCACCTGGAAGACGCGAGGCTGTTGGACGACAGCGTGCAGCTCACGCACGAGCACCCCGTCGCGGGCGCCGACCCGGCCATCATGATCCGCGCCATCAGCATGCGCGTGCGTGGCATGCAGGGCTACCTGGCGCAGGCCGAGGCCCTCGCGGCCGAGGCCGTGCGCATTGCCGAAGCCAGGGCCCACCCGCCCACCATCGCCATGGCCAAGCAGGCGTGGATCAGGGTCCTGCTGTCGAAGGGCGAGCATGCCCAGGCGGTTGCGGAAGCACAGCAGATGCTGGCGCTGTCGGAGCGCTTCGGCATCCAGACGCGGATGGCCAACGCCTGGATGTTCCCGGGCCGGGCCCGCATCGCGCTGGGCGATGTCGAGCCCGGCATGGCCCTTCTGCGCAAGGGCTACGAGCTCTGGGTGTCTGCCGGCGGCAAGCAGCAGTGTTCGCAGTACGGCGCGCAGGCGGCCGATGCGCTGCTGCGGGCCGGCAGAAGCGACGAGGCCAGGCGCTACCTCGCCGAAGCGCAGGCCGTCCAGGCCGAGACCGACGAGCGCTTTTACGAAAGCGAGCTGTTGCGCCTCGCCGGCCGCCTGCTGGAGGGCGATGGCGACGAAGCCGGCGCCGAGCCAAGGTACCGCGAGGCCATCGCCATTGCCGAGGCGCGCGGCCTCAAGCTCTTTGCCTTGCGCGCGGCGCGCGACCTGGCGGTGCTCTGGCAGCGCCAGGGCAAAGGCACCGAGGCGCGGCAGGTGCTGCAGCCGCTCCATGCGTGGTTTACTGAAGGCTTCGGCTTCAGCGAGCTGCGCGAAGCGAAGGGCGTGCTGGAAAGACTGGGCACGCAGCGAGTTCAAACGAACCAGAGGTAGACCCCATGCAGATTCAAGTGAACACCGGCAACGGCGTCGAGAACAAGGATGCCCTCGAACGCTGGGCCAACGAGGAGATCAGGCAGGCGCTTGACCGTTTTTCTGCAGACGTGACGCGCGTCGAGGTCCACCTGAGCGACGAGAACCACGACAAGCGCGGCGGCGGCGACAAGCGCTGCGCGATGGAAGCGCGCGTGGCGGGCCGCCAGCCGGTGACCGTGACGCAGCATGCGCCCAGCCTCGACGAGGCCTTCCGCGGCGCGGCCGACAAGCTCAAGCGCGCGCTGGACAGCGCCCTGGGCCGCCACGACAAGCACCGCGACCGCGAATCGATCCGCAAGGATGGCGACACGCTCGGCGAATGAGGGCGGCGCCTCATCCGGGCACCGATGAGGCGCACGACGCCGTTGGCGCCTCAAATATCATCGAGCGCGCCAGAGCCACCGGGCGCCATCGAGCGCCATCGCGTGCGCTGAGGCGATCGACCACACAGCAACAAGGAAAGAAATCACCATGGCCAAAGCCTATTGGGTCAGCGCATACCGAGCCGTCAAGGATGCCGACAAACTTGCGGCGTACGCCAAGCTGGCCGGCCCCGCCATCACGGCCGGCGGCGGGCGCTTTCTGGCGCGCGGCGTGCCGGCCAAGGTCTACGAGTTCGGCTTGTCCGAGCGCACCGTCTTGATCGAGTTCGACAGCGTCGAGCAGGCCACCACCACGCATGACAGCCCCGACTACCAGGCCGCGCTGGTTGCGCTGGGGGACGGGGCCGAGCGGGATCTGCGCATCGTCGAAGGCGCTTGAGCTGCGATTGGTGTGGCGCTGGTGTCGCGTTTCTTCAAGATCGAGGCGCACGACAAAGGGCCTTGTCCGGCGGACGCTGACACCGCACTCAGTCCGCCCGGATCTGCCCCCGCGTCACGATCCCGGAGAACTTGGCCTCCTCGGTCTTGAGGAACGCCCCGAACTCCTTCGGCCCCCACCCCAGCATCGTGACCCCCGCCTCGTCGAACTTCTTCTGCATGTCGGGCGAACGCAGGACTTCGGCCAGCTCTTGGTTCAGCCGGGAAATGATCGCCTTCTCGGTCCCTGCCGGCGCGAAGATGCCCTGCCACACCGAAACGTTCGCGCCCTTCCAGGCCGGCACCCGCGCGAGCGGCGGAACGCCGGGCATGACGGCGGACGCGTTCTCGGCCATGAGGCCGTAAGCCTTGATCTTCCCGGCCTGCGCCTGCTGCATCACCATCGACAGCGGCAGCACGGCCAGGTCGATCTGGTTGCCGGCAAGGTCGGTCACGATCTGCGGTCCAACCTTGTAGGGAACATGCACCATCGATACCCCGCCCTGCTGCTTCAGAAGCTCCCCTCCGAGGTGCAGCGAGGTGCCGACGCCCGATGTGGCATAGCTGTACTTGCCGGGTGAGCCCTTGATGTCGGCAAAGAGCTCGTCCGCGGTGCGCGCTGCGAGTTCGGGCTTGCCCACCAGCACCAGCGGCTGCGAGCCCAGCAGTGTCACGGGCTCCAGGTCCTTCAAGCCGTTGTACTTCACCGTCAGCGGCGTGACCATCCTCGCGATCACGACGGAACTCTCCACCGACAGCAGCAGCGTGTAGCCGTCCGGCTTGGCGCGTGTCGCCTTCTCGGTGCCGATCACCCCGCCCGCGCCGACCACGTTGTCGATCACCACGGGTTGTCCCAGCCGCTTGGCCAGCTCGGGCGCGACCCATCGCGCCATCACGTCGACATTGCCGCCCGCCGAGTACGGAACGATCATGGTGATGGGCCTGGACGGCCAGCCGTCTGCATGGGCAGTGGCACTGCAAGCCATCGTGCCGGCGGCGAAGGCGGCGAACATCAGGGTGCGCAGGGGCAGGGTCGAAAGGTGTTTCATGATGGGCGCTCGGTGGTTGATCTGTCTTGCCGATCGGATCTAGGCCAGTTGAACTTCGAGCTTCTCGATCTGGCTTTGGAAGTCGCGGCGCAGGTCGGCTTTGGCCTGTGCATCCAGCCAGCAGGCCTCCACGCCGCTCAGGCTGAACTGCTTGGCTTCGCGCCATCCCCAGCCCAGGCCTTCGAGAACATGGTTGTAGGTGTGCGCCATGTCGGTATGGAACATCGCCGGGTCGTCGGTGTTCAGCGTGGTCTTCAGCCCGGCGGCCGCCATTCGCTCGATTGCGGCCAGGCGGCGGCCGCGGTTGGCCGCAACGCTGGTGATGCCGCACACCGCAAAGTAGACCCCGCTGTCCTTGGCGCGCTGGATGGCTGTGTCGCAGGCCATCAGGTTGTAGCCATGGTCCAGCCGGTCGCACTGCAGCAGGTCCAGGCAGGCGTCGAAATGCGCAGGCGGCGCCTCGGCCAGCGTCTGGTTGTCTTCGCACACGTGCGCGGTCTTCTTCAGGCCGGCCTGCGTGGCGCGGCGATAGACACCCTCGAACTTCGCCGGCGGACCGGCACGCTCCGGGCCGTCGAGGCCGATCCCGACGACGCGCTCATGGCGATGCGCGAGGATCAGATCCATCATCTCCGAAGCGCTCGCCGCATCCCACTCCCTGTCCAGCGAGGCAAGCAGCAGTGCCGACACCGGAAAGTCGCGCTCCGCGGCTTCGATGCCCGCCACGAGCCCCTTCATCTGCGTCTCATAACTGGCACCGGAAGGGATGAAGTATTGCGGGTTGAATGACATTTCGAGGTGCCGGACATTGCTCGTCGTGAACGCGTCCTCGATGGCCTCATAGGCGACCCGTTCGAAGTCCGCACGATCGCGCAGCACCAGGGCGATCAGCCGGAGCACTTCGAGGAAGTCGTAGAAGTCGCGATAGGTGTACAGCGCGTCCACCGGCCTCGGCAGCTGCAGGCCATACTTGCCGGCGAGCGCCGCCAGCGTCGTGGGGCGCAAGGTTCCGGCCACGTGGCAATGCAGTTCCACCTTGGGCAGATGCGCCACGTGCGAAGGGGTCCATGTCATGTTCGTCGCTCGTCTCATTCCGTGAAGCCTCGACAGTAGGCTTCGAAGGGACGTTCCGCCAGACCGGGCGGCGTACTGCGGGTTATGGCCGGACTGTTATGGCCCGTTCGCCCTGGACCCCCCTTTCAGCGCGCGGGCCGCCTCGACAAGCTCAGCTCGGAACCAGGCCAGCGCCCGATGCTTGTGCGTTCGCTCGTGCCACACGAGGTTGTATCGAAGCGGCTTGATGGCCGCCGGGAAGGGCAGAACGCGCAGCGGATACTCCGCCGCCATTTGTTCGGCCAGGAGTCGGCCGGTCGAGAAGACCAGGTCGGTGCTCGCGAGGATCGAGGGCGCCAGGCCCAGGAACTGCGTCCGCACGGCCGTGTGAACGGACACGCCGAGCGTCGACAGCAGCGCGTCCATCACCGTGCCTTGCCCCGCCACCTGCTCCAGCGACGAAAGATGCCCCGCCCGGCAGTACGTCTCCAGCGTGAAGGCGCCCTTGGCCAGCGGATGGCCCTTGCGCACCACGCAGACGAACTCGTCGCTCAGCAGGTGCGTGGCGCGAAGATGCGGCGGCAACTCGGGCCATACCGTGATCGCCATGTCGATGTCGCCTTCGGCGAGCTGCTTGTAGTGCTCGAACCGATCCCCCAGGCCCCGGACGGTGATCTCCGACTCCGGCGACGCGCTCGTGACGCGCCGAACCAGATCGGCGTAGAAGCGCTTGGGCAAGAAATCGTAGGCGGCCAGCCGGAACTTCTGACGCGACGTGACGGGTGAGAAATCGGCCCCGCCGGCCGTCAGCACCGAGAGATCAGCAAGAATGCGCCGCACTGGCGCGGCCAGCGCTTCGGCGCGCTCGGTGAGCACCATGCGATTGCCGACTCGCACCAGTAACTCGTCGCCGATCAGCTCGCGCAGCGCCTTCAGATGCCGGCTCAGCGCCGACTGCGCGATGCCCAGCCGCGCTGCAGCCTTCGAAACGCTTGCCTCGAGCAACAGGGCGTTCAGCGACCGGATCAGGGATTCGTCCAGACGCCGCCCGGGCTCGAGCTTGGAAGAAGTGCTTTCGGCATTCATGCACGGCACTATGCCGCACAGCCTCTCCGCCGCGCTCCAGCGCCGCGCCGGGGCCGGCGCCCGCAGCTGGAGCGGCAGCAAAGTGCCGCTGAATACGCGCCGGTTCGGGTGCCGATGGACATGTCCGTTTTCGGCGAGGTGCCTGCGTTGGGCTGACTACGATCACGAGCTACTCAACCCGCGGAGGAAGCATCGTGAGTCCAAAAGAAACCGTCATCGCGCTCTATGCCGCCTACGGCTCGGGGGACGCGGAGCGCATCGCCAATCTGCTGCATGACGACGTCGTGTGGGTTGCACCACCCGGCAATGCCACGCAGGTCGCGCTCGGCCTTGGAAACCCGGAAGACGCCGGGGCGCCGAGCGGATCGAACACGCTGGGCAAGCAACTGATCGTGCAGTTCATGGCGCACAACTTCCCGCGCATGTTCCTGGACCCCAAGAACGAGTTCCGCGCGATGGTTGCTGAAGGCCCTGTCGTGTTTGCCGAGCATCGCCTGTCGGCGACCCTGCCGAACGGCCGGCCGTACGCGAACGACTATTGCTTTGCCTATGAAGTCCGCGACGGCAAGGTGCTGCGCATCCGCGAGTACATGGATACGCGCGGTGGCTGGGCGCAGGTGTTCGGCAAGGAAGAACCCAGAGCAATCCTGGCATTCGTCGGGCAGTAGGCAGGCGAGACCCGCCGCGGGCGGAAGGTCGGACGGGCGAGATTTCCGGGGCAAGCGAGACTTTTTGCCTCGCCCCCATGGCCGGGGGCCGCCAACATCGCGGCCTCAATAAGAACAACTGGAGCCCCGGCCCGTGCCCTCGAACAAAGAACAGCCACGCGGCAGCAGACCCGCGAAGGCCCTCATCGCCATCACCGCCCTCGCCCTCGCCTTGAGCGGCTGCAGCACGATGGTGGCGTACACCCCCAAGGCGAACGAGCCGCTTCAGACTTTGAAGTACACCCAGGGCGTCGGCACCGTTGCCGAGAAGAACGAGAGCCATGAGATCTTCATGTACCCGACGTTCCGCACGCAGGGTACGACCATGCCGACCTTCACCATCGGCTACGCCAACAACGGGGGCGAGGCGATCAACTTCACGCCGGACAACGTCAAGGCCTTCTTCCGCGGCGAGCCCGTGCCGATCTACACGTACACCGAGCGCATCGCCGAGATCCAGAGCGAGAAGCAGGCCAAGCAGATCGCCCTGGCGATCGTCGGTGGCCTCGCGGCCGGGGCTGCTGCTTATGGCGCGTCGCGGCAGACCTATCGATCGAACTACTCGGGCTACAGCGCCGGGCCGCGCGGCATCCGGACCTTTGCGGGCACGAGCACCGTGCGCGTGTATGACCCGGTGGCGGGCATCGTGGCCGGCGCGGCTGTGGGGGGCGCTACGGGGCTGGGTATTCAGCAGCTTGAGTACAACGCGCAGAACCAGGAGCAGGCGGCGCAGTCGATTCTGCAAGCCAATACGGTCGAGCCGCTGCAGATGGTGATGGGGGATCTGGTGTTGAAGGGGTGCTGTGATCCGTATCCGAAGGGGCAGGATTTGATTCGGTTTGAAGTTACGTCGAAGGGGAAGACGGCGGTGTTTGAGTTTGAGAGGGTGAAGGTTTCGAGATAGGAGGTGCAAGCGGGCGGCAGGCTCGGGCCCCCCAGTAGACAGCCGTCTCAATGGGACGTGCCACTTGGCCCTTCTAGAAGCAACTTGCCTCAATCCAGCCTCGCGGATGAATTGAAACCATCTCTGCGCACCTTCGAGTGCAGCTGTCGTCGGATACATTCGTACACCGGAACGAATCAAAAAACAACTGAGGATGGAGGAGAAGCCAAATGCGAAGAGGCCGCTACTTTCTGGCGCGCGTAATCAAGCTGGGTGAACTAGACCAAGCAAAACTGCTTGACGCAATTGCTCAAGCGCCCACAGTCCCGCTCGGCCAGTTCGAATGGACAATCACGGATGTCATTGACAAGCGCTCATCAACCGAGCCGTATGTCTTCGGCAATCTTGCTAAGTATTCACGACAAGGCAAGGTCGTGATTGTGGATGAGCCAGCGAAGCGACAGCTGCAGGCGAGAGCGCCAAATCTTCTAGAGGCAAGTGCCCCCTTTGTGTATCTTCCCGACTTTTCTGGCCTAGCGTTCCTGCATGTCTGGAACGGCATCCAGGAGGATGTTTTCCCAAGAAGATTCAAGGCTATCGTCGAGGCGGCCTACAACAACTTCTTCGTGGACTGCACTGTCGAACCGGTTGCCGACTACAGGGCATTCTTGGAGAAGCTTCAATCGCTGGACCGCATCATTGAACTGTCCGCGAAGGTTCACCCCCCAAACCCGTTGTTCGGTCGACTGTGGGGTAGCCTCGATAAGTACGTCAAGAAGCGGCAGGCCGATGAAGTGTCGATTCGCGAATCAACGGAAAAACCTCAGGGACTGTCAACACAGGTCCTCGTGCTCATCCAGCGAATACTTGAGGATCCAAAGTATGAGCCAGATGAGGAGGTAGCCATTGCAGACGCCGCACTACTGATGGCTGCTGATGGATACGGTACTGGTAAAGCAATCGGGACGGAAGATGGTAATGAAGTCGTCGTGCGTACCTCGGAATCGCAGAAGAGTTTTCTGTTCGCGAAGCAGCCGGAGGCTGAGGCGTTGGCAGCAGTTGCTCGCCGTCAGTTCGAACGGATCAGCAAAGAGCGCGACATGAAGCATTAAGTGATGAGATTTTTTTATCTGCTTCGCGTTCTTATCATCAATGTAGAAACCTTGTTGCTTTCGATCGCCGGGCTTGCATGGGTGAAATTTCCCAAAGAACTCCAGTCCATGGCTGAATTGCTGGAGTTAGATCAGGACGTGCTCAAGTACCTGATGCTTCTTCCCGTCGCCGTCGCCACGTGGGTGATTAATGAATGTCGTAGTCTTCTTCAAGAGGACAATGACACTGTTCGCTTGCTTACTCTATGGGGAGACTACTGGCGTTTGAAAACCCATGTGTGGGTGGCAGTGTTCTATGCATTTGTCTTTGCGCTTGCGTCCCTAGTTCCTTGGACAGCGAAATCAGGCATTGGCACCGGCGCTGGGCTGCTCTTGTTCGTCTTGAGCGTAGTGGGGCAGTTCTTCCTCGCCGCCAGTGTCTATGCCGCGCGCATTCGCCTCAGAGAATTGATCGCGCACGCCAAAGCGCCCTAGCTGTTTCATAACGGGTCAGTCCTCGCCGGGCTCATCGGCGGGGTGCCATCGAGCCAGTCTCATGCAGGTGATGGCCTGCACCGCCAGCAATCAGCGGTCGAGCGTTCCAATCAAATCTAACCCGACGCCGCCTCGCGTTCACCCGTTCACCCCTTGATGGGCTTAGCGAGGTGCATGCGCAGCAACTGCGCTAGGCGAGTGCCGGACTCATCTGCAACGACTTTCTTTGCCGCCTCGAGAAAAGTAGCGACGCCCTTGCTGAAGAAGGGCTCGCCATTGGATGTAGTAGGAGCTTGGATCTCCTTGCTGTAAAAGCGGAGAAGCTGAGCGAAACCTTCGCGGTTTAGGCCGCGAAGAACGTCGACAATCTCTGTGACGCCGGCTTCGTTGATCGTGCTCGTGTGCGCGTCTCCCCATCCTTCTCCAGAGACAGCGTTAATCGATTCGAGCAAGCTGGGCCGAGGTGCCGCGAGAGCATCCGACTGCTCGATCGCTGCCTGGATCGTCGGATGAAACCTCTTCGGAGAGTACAGTGAACTGGTCCATGCGCGCGGATGAGCGACCCACCAAGCGGCCCAGCGTTCAGCGAGATCATTGGCGAGGGGTCCGGCGCCGCACTCAGAAAGCACCTGCACAATTCCGTCGATCAGATCGGCCGATAGCAAGTGCCAATGATCGTGATGGCGCTGGGCGAGCTTTACAAAGTCATCATCCGACATTTGTGGGTTCATGTAAGCGTCGTCAAGAAATCGACGTGCCGCCTGAACGAAATGGCTCTGAACGGCAAGATCCTGGCGATCATCGAGAAGCGCGTCGAACTCGGTCTCCAATCGATGGCCCGTAACGAGATGTTGCGCAACTAGAGTGATGAAGTCCAGATCTCTAGTGAGGCTGTGCGTCGCGGCAAAGCTGACGGCCGGACTCAGCTCCTCGCTGCGCGCATAACGAGGCTCTCGGCACCAGTCCATCCACTCGTCCAGCAGCGTGCTGAAGTCTGGCGCTCCAGGCGCTGCGCTGAAGTTCAGAGCGGTGAGCATGACTGCTGCCGGTACCAATGTGCCGGAGACGTCATGGTCCAAAGCGGGTTGGCGCGCAAACAGTGTGCAAAGCACACGATCTATTCGTTGGACAACTCGTATGTTCGTGACGCCCAAACTCCGGACCGCCCGCAGCGCACTCTCGCGATAGGGAATGTCAGCCGAGAGAGCCACTGCAGCGGCTTCGTCTGGAGTTATCAGTAGCGAGATCTCTCTGTCGACGCACTTTTCCTTCAAACTGAGCCAATCTATCGCGCCGCTAGTATTCGCGAGCAACGGCTCTTCGTTGAGGATGACAAGCACTTGGCAATGGTTTCGCTTGAGATAGTCGATAAAACCCATAAGGGTATCGACGTTAAGCGTTGGCGAGCTTCGCTCGATGTCATCCAGCACTACCAGCCTATTGCGCAAGACACCGTCGATCACGGCGGACTGCACCAGCCCGCCTAGACTACCTGCGATGCCCATGGCATCGGCTAGCCAAGGCGTACCGACTTTTCTTGTCATCTCCTTGATAGACCCCCAGATCTGGGCCGCATTCCTGTGAACCCGAGAGGCAACGCCCTCCGTCCCTCCGAGTTTGTTTTGGACGAGCGCCAACTTCACCTGCTCGATCGAAGCGAGGCCAAAGCAGGATGCGTAAAGTGGACTGCCTTCTGCGTTCGGGCCTAGTTCAGTCTTTAGTTCGTCCCATAGATGCGTTTTTCCCGTCCCCCAAAGGCCTTTAAGGGCGACCACTGAGACCTTGTCGGTCTTGAGGTATGCCATTAGATCCTTCTTCGTCTGTTCACGGGTCACGTGTCGGTCTCCTTTTCAAGTACTTGGCATGTTGCTGCGCGATCTCCGAAAGCGTTGTGCGAGCCCTTGCACTAGGCGAACCATCCGTGGTTGGCTTTGCAGCAGTTCGGGCATATGCGCGGCAGGGGCGACTTCAACTATGGCGCGTCGATGCGGTGATGGTGCCCTAGCGCCCTTGCTTAAGCTCATGGAAAGGAGCATCGGCAGATTCCTCTTGCGAGGCGTCTACTATGGGCGGGCAGTATGCCAAGCGCAAAAACGTGCTCACGTTCCATTCCTAGGCCGTCCTCATCGCGCTTGCTTTCTCCCTCCGTCACCTATACACAAGATTTCGACGCCGTCGGTATTCGTGCCGGGTGATGAAACGTTCATAGAGCGACTGCAGTGTTGCTCCCAGCGGACCGCCGAGGCCTGAGCGGGGGGCTGACCAGTAGAGTGCGCTGTCTTCCAACGGCACCACACAACGGATCAGCGCCGCGATCGACGTACCTTCGCGCGCACGCAACTGGGCGCACCGTTCGGCATCGATAGCGTCGAAGCACGCCTGCAAACGCCCCATGCGAGCGAGAAAGATCTCTGTGTCGAGCGATGGAAAGGCTCCCTTGACACGGCCATAGTCGGTCTTGAACTTCGCCGCAACGCGGGGCGTGTCACACGCGGCCACAACGACGCCGACGTTGATGAACTCAGCCGTTCCGATGTCGTGGACGTAGCGAAGGATCGTGTAAGCGTAAGGACCATCCGTGGAAATCCGCTGGTCGAGCACTTCATGCACTCCTACGTTATTCGTAGAGCAAGTGTATAGCCATTCTTCGAATATCGAAGAATGGTTTCACGCACCCAAGGAGACATGGCCCCGTTGTTCGGCAAGCGGCTTCGCGAAGCTCGCGAGATGGCTGGCATTGCCCAGGACAAGCTCGGCGTGCTCATCGGCCTCGACGAGTCAAGCAGCAGCGCCCGGATCAGCCGCTACGAAACCGGCATTCACGAGCCGCCCGTGAGAACGGCCAAGCAGATCGCCGCAGCACTCAAGGTTCCGCTTGCCTTCCTCTATTGCGACGACGACGTGCTGGCGGCCATCCTGTTGCAAGCCCATCGGATGACCAAGGAAGCGCGGCGTGCGTTGCTTGCTTCGATGCAAACGAAGTAGCGTGCTTCTCGGCCAGCGGGACGAAGCAGCGCGAAGTTGCTGCCTGCTCGGACCCTTTTGCACTGCAAAGCTGAGCTGCCGGTAAAAGCCCCTGTGGATTTACTCAGGCAAGAGCTCAATTTGCAGACTCTAGATTTCCTTCAGCCCCTCCGCCCCCGCCGCCGTCATGCTCGGCCTGAACTCAACCACCTCCACCCGAGCACACCCGTTCTTCACAAACGGGTCCTCCTCCATCAGCTTCTCCAGCTCCGCCCGATCCCCAGACCGCGCCAAGATCACGCCCCCCGTCCGCGGCACCTGCCGCCCAGACGCAAGAAACAGCCCGCTCCGGTAGTGCTTCTTCAGCCAAGCCACATGCTTCGGCATCAGCGCATCCAGTTCCTCCAAAGGCCGGGTGTAGCTCAAGATCACGACAAACATCATCCGCCCCCTCAAGCCTTCCGCTTGCGCGCAGGCGGAGCCGCAAACCCCAGCATCTTCATCGCCCCGGCCAGCGGCTGCTTCGCCCCCCAGTACCCCGCCCACGGGTCCTCCGTCTGAAACGACAGGTACTCCCGCGCCGTCGCAATCGTCCACTGCGCCCCGCTCTTCAGCTTTCCCAGCTCATCCCAGCTCACCGGCATCGACACCCCCAGCCCCGGCCGCGCCCGTGCCGAGAACGCCGCTGCCGTGGTGGCGCCGTGCCCGTTGCGCAGATAGTCCACAAACAGCTTCCCGACCCGGTTCGCCGGCCCGCTCTTCGCAACGAAGCGCGACGGAATGGTCCTCGCCAGGTGCTGCACCACCGCCTGCGAAAAGCCCTTGACGGTGTCGTAGTCGAAGCGCGGCGCCAGCGGCACGACGACATGCAGCCCCTTGCCGCCGCTCGTCTTCAGCCACGAGTCCAACCCCAGCTCCGAAAGGATCGTGCGCACGAGCGTCGCCCCCTCCTGCACCTGCTGCCAGTGCGTACCCTCCCCCGGGTCGATGTCGAAAATCATGCGGTCCGGCTTGTCGATGTTCCGGGCCAACGAATTCCAGGTGTGGAACTCGATGACGTTCATCTGCGCCGCGCTGGCGAGCGCCTGCGCGGTGCCGATTTCGAGCAGCGCGCCATGGCCCGGCCACAGGGCCGGGTCCAGGTTCTTGATGCCGGGGATGCTGATCTTGTCGTCATGCTTCTGGAAGAACAGCTCGCCGGTCACCCCGGTCGGCCCACGCACGAGGGAGCAGGGGCGGCCCTTGAGATGCGGCAGTATCCAGTCGGCCACCGACTCGTAGTAGCGCACGAGGTCCAGCTTGGTGAGCTTGGTGCCGGGGTCGATGATGCGCTCGGCATTGCTCACCTTGATGCCGCCGACCGCCGTCTTGCCGGCAGACCGCACCGGCGCGGCGCCGAGCTGCTTGGCGGTCTCGCGCACGATGGCCTTGGCCGGGTTGTCGGTGCGCAGCGCGATGTACGAGGGGTGCCGTATCTGGCCGTCCGGGGTCCACTCCGCAAAGGCGACCTCGGCCACCAGCTTGGGTTCGACCCAGCGCTCGCTGCCGGCCGCCCGCTTCGACCATCGCCCCGGTTTGGCCGCACCGGCCGCAAACGGCGGCTTGGGAATCTCGATCTTCGAGAGCTTGCGCTTGAGGCTGGTGGCTTCGCTGGAATCCCATCCGGTGCCGACGCTGCCCACCGACACCAGCTCGCCGCCCGGGGCATGCACGCCCAGCAGCAGGCTGCCGATCTGGGGCGAGCCGTCGCTGCGGTTCGTGTACCCGCAGACGACGAACTCCTGCCGCTGCTTGCACTTGAGCTTGAGCCAGGTCTCGGTACGCCGCGAGACGTACGGCGCATCGGTCCGCTTGGCGATCACGCCCTCGAGGTTCATGCGGCACGCGGAGCTCAGGATGGACGCCGGGTCGGCCTCGAAGTCGGCGCTGTAGCGCACGTGGTCGGTGCCGCGTTCGTCGAGCAGGGCCTTGAGGAGCTTGCGGCGCGACAGCAGGTCCACGCCCCGCAGGTCGTACCCTTCGAAGTAGGGCACGTCGAACAGAAAGTAGGTGATGTCCGCGTTGGTGGCGCGGCTGTCGAAGGCCTGCTGCAAGGCGTTGAAGCTGGGCATGCCGGTTTCGTCCATCACGACGATCTCTCCGTCGAGCCAGGCGGAGCCGATGCCCAGCTGCTCCAGCTCGTGGATGAGCGTCTTCATCCTGGCCGACCAGTCGTGGCCCCCACGGGTGATGATGGTCGCCTTGCCGTTCTTGATGCGCGCCATCACGCGGTAGCCGTCGAACTTGATCTCATACACCCACTGGCCGTCGGCCGGCACGCCGGTGGCCAGGGTGGCCAGTTGCGGGCTCATCTTGTCCGGCATCGGCGCCTTCACCGCGCCGGGAACGCCGGAGTCCTGGCGTGCAGGTGCGGCCTTCGATGTCTTGTTGCCCGCTCCCGCGCCGGCGTTCGCCTTCAGCGGCTTGGCAATCACGCTGTCGGGGAGCGCGGTCACGACGTCGAACTCGGCCTTGGGGCGGGCGAACTCGTCGCGCTTCTTGAACAAGATCCAGGGCTCCTGCTTCTCGCCGCCCTTGGCGATCTTCACGAGCTCCCACAAGCCCGCCATCTTCTGGCCGTGCAGGTGGAAGACCAGCTTTCCCTTCGCAAGGCCTTCGCGCGGGTCGCCGACGGGCTCCCAGGTTCCGTTGTCCCAGACGATGACGGTTCCGGCGCCGTATTGCTTCGGGGGAATGGTGCCTTCGAAGGAACCATAAGACAGCGGATGGTCCTCGACGTGAATGGCCATGCGCTTGTCGGTGGGGTCGTAGCTCGGGCCCTTGGGCACGGCCCACGAGAGCAGCACGCCATCGAGCTCGAGGCGAAAGTCGTAGTGCAGCCTGGATGCCGCGTGCTTCTGGATGACGAAGCTGAGCGACTTGCCGGCCTTGCCCTTCTCGCCGCGCGGCTCGGAGGTGATCGAGAAATCGCGCTTCGACCAGTAGCGTGCGAGCGGGTCTGAGGACGAGCCGGATGCAGCAGCCATGCGCCGAGGATACCCCGCACCGCAGCTACTCGAAGCCTCTGAACGTCATGGCCTCCCTCGCATAGCGCGCCTGTTCAGCCGGGGTCATCGTGGCCTCGATCTGCTCCAGCTCCATGCACTCCAGGTCGTACGCCACCCATTCGAAGAGCCGCGACTTCGGCATGTCCTCCAGATCGTCCTCGTCGACCCAGTACTGCAATCGGCTCGGCGCACTGTCGAGCAGCATGCGCAGGTAGATCGCGCGCTTGATCTTCAAGTCGCTCAGGTCCTGCGCGGTCATGGCCGCCCGCAGAATCACGACGTGGTTCTCCCACGCGAGCGCCGGCCCCGGCCGTTCCTTCAGCCGCGTCGGGCGGCCCTGTGCGCGCGACGACCACGCCACCCGCCGAGTCTGCGCGACCGCCCTCGCATGGGCGAGCCCTTGCAGACTCCGCAGTGCCGCTTGAACGATGGGGCGCATGGTGAAGCGCATCAAACCGCCGACCGGCTGTGGGCGCGAGTAGGACGACGATGATTCCTGCCGCCGTCGCAAGTCGGACTTCATGTCAAAAGACATAGCCGGGCAACGAATGGCAAATCCGCCTACGCATTGCATCGCTTCTGTCCCAAGGTGCGGCCAGTGACGCGTCGCCTACCTTGGGCGCTCCTGAAGCCAACGAGATGAGAAACCGCCATGCGCACCGCAGCCCTTGCCCGCCCCGCCCAGCCCCCTTCCAAATTCCTGCTGCTGGCCGAGAGCCGCGCACTCTGGGAAGCCACCGCGACGCTTGCGCTCTGGCCGCTGCTTCAATGCGCGCCGCGGGGCGATGGCCATTCGGTCATCGTGCTGCCCGGCCTGGGCGCGAGCGACGGCTCGACGGAACTGCTTCGGCGCTATCTCGAAAGCCGCGGCTACGCCGTGCAGGGCTGGGGCCTCGGCACCAACTGCGGACCGCTCCCCGGCGTCGAGAAGGGCCTGCTGGACCTGCTGCGCGGCCTGCATCGAAGCTCGGGCAAGGTGAGCCTGGTGGGCTGGAGCCTGGGCGGGGTGTTCGCGCGGATGCTCGCCGGCAAAGTCCCGGAGGCCGTGCGCGGCGTCATCACGCTGGGCAGCCCCTTGCACGGCAGCCCGAAGGCCACCCGCGCGGCCAAGGTGTATGAACTGCTGAGCGGCCAGCCGGCCAACGATCCCCGGCGCCAGCGCTGGGTCAGGGCCACGCCGCTGGTGCCCTCCACCTCCATCTTCAGCCGCTCCGACGGCATCGTGTCGTGGCGCAGCAGCTTCGAGGAAGAGACGCCGTCCTCCGAGAACATCGAGGTCGAGGCGAGCCACCTCGGGCTGGGCGCCCACCCGGCCGTGCTCTATGCCGTGGCAGACCGGCTGTCGATGCCGGAGAACGGGTGGACGCGCTTTGCCGCGCCGGCGGCGCTGCGTCCGTTCTATCCCGACCCGGCAAGGCCCTAGGGCGCTTCGCTGTAGGCCATTGCCTCTGGTATTTCTTGCAGCGCAGGTCTACCCTTTTTTCATGGCCGATTTGTACCGCCGCCTTGCCGTCTTCGTGGACCGTCCGAGCCCGGGCAACTTCGTGTGGGTCCTCATGGAAAGCACGGACGATCCAGCCGTCTGGCTCGACCTGGAGACCGGCGAAGAGGGCTTCGACACCTGGCGCGAAGCATTCGACGCCGGCAACGAGGCCCTGATGGCCTACGTCGACGACGAGCTTGCCGGCCCGGTAGAGCCGTCGCCGGACGACACCGACGCCGACTAACCTACACCCTCGAACGAAGTTCGGGGCTTTGCTGCCGCACGGGCGTCGGCCAGTGTCGTCGCATGGACAGCAGCAGCAGCGATCAGCCCAAATCCTTTTTGCATCGCGGGCGCCGCGTCACCATCACGCATTGGACGGACGGCGGAAAGATCCATGCGCGGGCGGAAATCCATCAAGGCCCCACGCTGGTGTGCGTGCTGACGCGGTCCGGCACGGTGGAGCGGGCGCACAAGCTTCTCTCCGGCCTGCACGCCGCTGCCGTCAAGTGGGCCGAGCACCACGCGGCCGTGTCGAAGCGGCCGGCGCAGTGGACGCCGCGCATGGCGGCGTCTAGACCCGCACCTCGCTGATCTTCGCGCCCTGCAGCGAAACGCCCGCCTCCAGGCCCAGGTTGGTCAGCACGAAGCCGACCACGGGCTGGCGCATCGTCTGGGTGTCGATCCGGCCGTTGGCGCCCATGGTGGCAGCGGCCACGGTGGCGTCGGCGCCCGCCGTCCAGCCCTTGCTGTTGCGGAACTTGTCCAGCGCTTCCTGCGTGGTGAAGAGGTAGATCACGGCCCTGGAATGCGCACCGGCCTGGAAGCCGATCGAGCCGGCCGTGGTGCTGTAGTAGGCCTGGGTCCGGTTGCCCACGCGCAGCGCGCCGCGCCCGTACTCGGCGCCGATCCCCAGGCTCCCGCCGACCACCGACGGGAACACCAGCACGCCCTTCGACTTGGCGACCATCTCGCGCGCATCCGGCACGGTGTTGTAGAGCTTGGACAAGGTGGCGTCGACCTGCGCGTCGATGGACGTGCGCGCCGACACGCTGCTTGCAGTGTCGTCAGGCCGAGTCGTGGTGCAGCCGACGATGGCAATGCTGCTGGCGGCAAGAGCTGCCGCGGTGAAGACGGTGCGGAGCTTGAGGGTGTTCATGGCCGGTCCTTTCGTAACCTGACGATGCAAATCACGGCTCGCGAACGGTGCCAGTGCGTTGCGCATCCAGGTGTAGGACGGCCCTGCGCACAGGCATCGAGCCTCTACAGTGTCGGCTCAGCCACGTCGAGGGCCATCCGATGAACATCACCCTGCGCCAGCTCCGCTACTTCGTCGAGATCGCCCGAAGCCGCAGCTTCTCTCGTGCGGCCGAGCACCTCAGCATCGCCCAGCCGGCGCTGAGCCAGAACATCGCCGCGCTGGAGGAAGACCTCGAGGTGGTGCTTTTCAAGCGGCATGCCCGCGGCGTGGAGCTCTCGCCCGCGGGCCGGCTGCTCTTCGACAAGGCGGTGGACCTGCTGGCGCGCACGGACGCGCTCAAGGAGCAGGTCGCGGGCCGCGACGTGCGGCCCTCCGGCACGGTGCGCCTGTCGATCGCCGGCTCGCTCGCCGGCCTTCTGGTCGCGCCGCTGCTGCGGGCGGTGGCCGAGCAATTCCCCGGCATCGAGCTGACGGTGCGCGAAGGAATGTCGTCCGAAGTGCGCGCGCAGGTGGAATCGGGCCAGGCGCAGCTGGCCGCGATGCCGAGCCCCTCGGAGCTTCAGGGCATGGAGTCGCTGCCGGTGTTCGAGGAGCGCTTCATGCTCTTCGGCGCCTCTTCGGCGATGCGCCGCAAGCCGGCGCAGATACCCTTCGCCGAGGTCGCGGCGCTCCCGCTGGCCGAGCCCGACGGCGCGCACGACCTGCGCAAGATCATCGAACGGGCCGCGAGCGCCATCGACCGTCGGCTCGACGTGCGTTACGAGCTCAACAGCCCGGCGATGCTGATCTCGGTGGTGCGCGAAGGGCTGGCGTTCTCGATCATGCCGCCCAGCGCCTGCCACGAGGCGGTGGCGGCGAAGGCGATCGTCGGGCGGCTGGTGGTCGATCCGGAGCTCACGCGCATGCAGGCCGTGGTGTGGCCGCGCGACCGCCCGCTCAGCCTTGCGGCGCTGGCGGTGCGCGACACGCTGGTCGAGGTCGTGCGCGGCATGGTTCGCGAAGGCCGGCTGCACGGCCGCATCCCGGGCGCGAGCCATAAGAAAAAATGAAAGCGGCGTATCCCTAGACAGTATTTGATTCCCAGGGCCGGAGCGATCACAGTCTCCAACAGGCGCCGGTGCCGACGCACGGCGCATCAGGAGACACAACGCATGGCACAGAAGAGAAACGTCGTGGTCATCATGTCCGATGAGCACGACCCGCGGATGATGGGATGTTCCGGCCATCCCTTCGTCCAGACCCCCCACCTCGACGCGCTCGCGCAGCGCGGCGTGCGCTTCACCAACGCGTACACGCCCAGCCCGATCTGCGTGCCGGCGCGGGCCGCCTTCGCGACCGGCCTGCGGGTACACCAGCTGCGCCTCTGGGACAACGCGATGCCCTACACCGGCGAGCAGCGCGGCTGGGGCCATGTGCTGCAGGAGCATCGCATTCGCGTGGAGAGCATCGGCAAGCTGCACTACCGCAGCGAGGAAGACCCGGCGGGCTTCGACGCCGAGCACCTGCCGATGCATGTGGTCGGCGGCCACGGCATGGTGTGGGCCTCGATCCGCAACCCTTTTCGCCCGCGGCCCGACGGCCCGCGCATGCTGGGCGAGCGCATCGGCCCCGGCGAATCGTCGTACACGCAGTACGACCGCGCGGTGACACAGCGCGCCGCGCAATGGCTGGGCGAGGCCGCCCAGCGCGCCGAGCAGGGCTTCGTGCTGTACGTGGGCCTGGTGGCACCGCATTTCCCGCTGGTGGTGCCCGAGGCCTTCTACAACCTCTACCCCACCGACCGCCTGCCCGAGCCCAAGCTGCACCCCGCCACCGGCTATCAGCGCCACCCGTGGGTGCAGGAGTACTGCGACTTCATGGCCTCCGAAGAGCGCTTCGCAGATGCCGACGAGCGGCGGCGCGCCTTCGCGGCCTACTACGGCCTGTGCAGCTGGCTCGACCACAACGTGGGCCAGATGATGGCGGCCCTGCGCAGCGCGGGGCTGGAAGACAGCACCCAGGTCATCTACACCTCCGACCACGGCGACAACCTGGGCGCGCGCGGCGTGTGGGGCAAGTCGACGCTGTACGAAGAGAGCGTGAAGGTGCCGATGCTGCTGGCCGGCCCGGGCGTCGCGCCTTCGGTGTGCGACACGCCGGTCGACCTGCTGGATCTCTTCCCCACCATCCTCGAAGGCGCGGGGCTCGACCCGGCACCGGAAATGGCGGGGCGGCCTGGCCGCTCGCTGTACGAGGTGGCCACGTCCGCGCCGGAGCCCGAGCGCCCGATCCTGAGCGAATACCACGCGGCCGGCAGCAACACGGGCGGCTTCATGCTGCGCAAGGGCCGCTGGAAGTACCACTATTACGTCGGCTTCCGGCCCGAGCTCTTCGACCTGCAGGACGATCCGGAAGAGCTGGTCGACCTCGCCGGCAGCGCGGCGCATGCGGATGTGCTGGCGGCCATGCACGAGGCGCTGCTGGCGATCTGCGACCCCGACGCGGTCGACCGCCAGGCGCAGGTCGACCAGGCGCGGCTGATCCAGCACTACGGCGGGCCGGATGCGGCGCACCGGCTGGGATCGTCCACGTCGACCCCGGTCAAGGTGTGAGGCACGCAACATGATCACGACCGGCATCGACGAGCGTTACCTGAAGGACTGGAGCGGCCTGCCGCACGGCATGCCGAGCGAGCTGCACCGGCCGACCACCACCGAGGAGGTCGCCGCCCTGGTGCGCCGCTGCCGCGACGAGAAGCGGCGCATCACCGTGCAGGGCGGCATGACCGGCCTGGCCGGCGGCGCGGTGCCCGGCGACGGCGACGTGGTGATCAATCTCGAGCGCATGAACCGCATCGAGGACATCGACGAGCTCGAAGGCGTGATGCAGGTCCAGGCCGGCGCCACGCTGCAGCAGGTGCAGGAAGCGGCGGCCGCGCAGGGCTGGATGTTCGCGGTCGACCTGGGCGCGCGCGGCAGCTGCACGGTGGGCGGCAATGCGGCGACCAATGCGGGCGGCATCCGCGTGATCCGCTACGGGACCATGCGCGATTCGGTGCTGGGCGTCGAGGCAGTGCTGGCCGACGGCACGGTGGTGTCGTCGCTCACGCGGCTGGTCAAGAACAGCACGGGCTTCGATCCGCGCTTCCTTTTCATCGGCACCGAGGGCACGCTGGGCATCATCACGCGGCTCACGCTGCGGCTGCATCCGCCGATGGGCGAGGTGGCCGCGGCGTGGGTGACGGCCGATCGCTTCGAGGCGCTGCCGGCATTGCTGCGCGCGCTCAAGAGCCGCATGGGGCCTGCGCTGTGCGCCTTCGAGTTCATGTCGGGCCGCTTCGTGCAAATGGCGTCGAAGCTCTGCAGGCAGGAGTCGCCGCTGGGCAGCGCGGCGCCCTGGCACGTGCTGATCGAGGCCGCCGGTTCGGCCGGCCAGTCGATGGAAGACGCGCTGCAGTCGGCCCTGGCCGATGCACTGGAGAAAGAAGAGATCGCCGACTGCGCCTTCGCCGCCACGCTCGCCCACCGCGAGGCCTTCTGGCGCCTGCGCGAGTCGATTCCCGAGATGCTGTCGCACCTCAGGCCCACGGCTGCGCTGGACATCGGCATGCCCTGGGCCGAGACGGCCGGCTACATCGGCGAGGTCGAGGCCGCCTTGCGGCAGCGCATTCCGTCGGCCGAGCACCTGTTCCTCGGCCATCTCGGCGACAACAACCTGCACCTCATCAGCGGGCCGGTCGATGCACGGGCCCATCACGAGGTCGACGAGATCGCCTACGGCGCGCTGCGCGGGCGCCGCGGAACCATCAGCGCCGAGCATGGCATCGGCCGCTTGAAGAAGGAGTTCCTGCAGGTGTCGCGCAGCCCGGCGGAAGTCGAGTTGATGCGCCGGCTGAAGCAGGCGCTCGATCCGGCCCGGCTGCTCAACCCGGGCCGCATATTCGATCAGAACGAAGGAGACATCGCATGCAACGCAGAACCGTCCTCGCTGGCCTAGGCGCCTCCCTGTTCGGGGGCATCGGCACGGCCTTCGCGCAGGGCTACCCCCAGGGGCCCGTGAAGATGATCGTGCCCTATTCCGCCGGGGGCGGCATCGATGCGGTCGCCCGTCTGATGGCGCAAGGCCTGGGCGAGGAGCTGAAGCAGAGCTTCGTGGTCGACAACCGCGCGGGCGCCGGCGGCATGCTCGGTGCCGAGGCCGCGGCCAAGGCGGCGCCGGACGGCTACACCGTGCTGCTCGCGGGCAACCCCGAGCTGACCATCGCGCCCTCGCTCCACGCCAGGATGTCGTATGCGCCGCTGACCGACTTCACGCCGGTGGCGCTGGTGTCGCAGTCGCCCAACCTGCTGGTCGCCAACGCATCGCTGGGCGCGAAGACGCTGCGCGAGGCGCTCGATGCGGCGCGCAAGACATCGGGCGGCATCACCATCGGCACGCCCGGCAACGGCACGCCGCAGCACATCGCGGTGGAGCTGATGCGCTCGCAGACGGGCCTGGACATCGTGCACGTGCCCTACAAGGGCGCCGCGCCGGCGACGGTCGGGGTGCTGGGCGGCGAGGTGTCCTTCGCGCTGGTGGGCGCGCCGCCGCTGCTGTCGCACCTCAACACGGGGAAGCTGCTGGCGCTGGCGGTGACGCAGCCGAAGCGCTCGCCGCTCGTGCCGGCGGTGCCGACGATGGGCGAGGCGCTGGGCATCATGCGCAACGACGACTTCGTCGCGTGGTACGGCGTGCTGGTGCCTGCGCGCACGCCGGCGGAGATCGTCCAGCAGCTGGAGAAGGCCGCCTTCGCGGTGCTTCAGCGGCCCGACACGCGCACCAAGCTCAGCGCGCTGGGCACCGACCTGGTCGCGATGCCCGGGAAGGCGTTCGCCGAGCGCATGCGTGCGGAGACGAAGCAGTACGGGGACATCATCAAGCGGTTTGCGATCAAGGCGACCTGAGGCGCAGGCGGCGTGGCTCCCTGTCGCGCCGGGCCGCCCCCAAAGCCCCCTCGCCCGCGGCCTTCAGAAGCCGCCGAAACGTGGGGCATTCCATGTGGCTCGGCGCCGGGCAGACCGCCGCATGCCGAAGCCCGTCGCGCATCGCACTCAGCTTGCGGATCGTCCTGTCCAGCTCATCCGCCTTGCCCGCCAGCAGCTGCCGATCGATGCGCAGCTGCCCTTCCGGCGAGAACATCTGCGCGATCTCGTCGAGCGTAAAACCGGAGGCCCGGCCCAGCGAGATCATCGCCAGCCGCTCGATCACGCCGGGGTCGAAGAGCCGCCGCAGCCCGCGTCTTCCGGTGGAGGCAATCAGCCCCTTCTCTTTCGTAAAAGCGCAGCGCCGACGCGGGAACGCCGGATTGCTTCGCGACCTCGGCAATGTCCAGGTGTCTCGTGCTCATGGTCGTCGTCATGCTCTTGACTTGAAGTCGGCTTGAAGTTGCACAGTCTAGCTTTCGCCCCCTGGGTCAGCAAAGGAAAGACGACCATGAACACCACCACACCCCCGCCCGGCAACGATCAGGCGGCCTTCTGGAGCGGGCGCGCCGGCCGCGCCTGGGTCGACGAGCAGCAGGTGCTCGATGCCGTGCTGAAGCCCTTCGAAGACCTGCTCGTCGAAGCGCTGGCCGCGACGTCTGCACAGCGCGTGCTCGACGTCGGCTGCGGCACCGGCAGCACGACGCTCGCCGTCGCGCGGCGGCTGGGCGCCGAGGGCCGCTGCGTCGGCGTCGACATTTCGGAGCCGATGATCGCCCTTGCACGGGCTCGCGCCGAACGCGAAGGCTTGCCGGCCAGCTTCGTCTGCGCCGACGCGCAGCGCCACGCCTTCGAGCCCGCGAGCTTCGACAGAATCGTTTCGCGCTTCGGCGTCATGTTCTTCGACGACCCGGTCCTTGCCTTCGCGAATCTGCGGCGGGCTGCGATCGACGATGCGAGGCTCCACGCCATCGTCTGGCGCAGCGCCGCGGAAAACCCGTTCATGACGACAGCCGAGCGTGCCGCGGCACCCCTGCTGACCCTTCCTCCGCGGCAGCCGGGCGCGCCGGGGCAGTTCGCCTTCGCGGATCGCGGGCGAGTTGCTTCCATCCTCGAATCGAGCGGCTGGACCGGCGTCGACATCCAGCCGATCGATGTCACCTGCACCTTGCCCGAGAAGGAGCTGATCGGCTATTTCACCCGCCTGGGTCCGGTCGGCTTGGTGTTTCAGGACGCGGACGAGCGGACGCGTGCGCGCGTCATCGCAACCGTCCGCGCGGCCTTCGACCCGTTCGTGCAGGCAGGCGAAGTCCGCTTTTCTGCCGCCTGCTGGAGCATCGGCGCCGCCGCCGCCTAGCCCGCGACGAGGAAGCGAACGAGCGCCACGAGACACCCCGCAGCAAAGAATGCTGCGAGCGTTGTCGTCACCAGGCCCACAGGCTCTTTCTTCGCTTCCTGCCGTGCCGGCGAGGCGACGCTGGGCATCCTCTGCGTCGTCTCGAACGAGGGGCTGAACGGGTTGTAGAGCGCGCCGCCCAGGCTCACGAAGTCCGCCTCGCCACGCTGCGCATGGACGCCTGCGGGCTTGGGCGCACCTGCCTCGACGGAGGGCGACTTCTCGCCCTCGGCTGCCAGCAATGGTGTGCCCAGCGCCAGCGAAAGCGTGGCCAGGCACGGCACGGCCCAGGCCCGGCGCGCTCGATGCTTTCTGTTCGCCACGACAGGCCCTCGTGGATCGCCACGCCCCTGCTACGGAGTGCCGCCCGTCAACCTGTGCGCCTGATGGTTGCCGAAGGTCAGCGGGAACGCAGCCTGATCGCAGACCAATGCGGGCGTCGTCCCGCCGGTCGGGGTGATGACGACCTGGGCCGTGTCCTTCGTGCCGGGCTCTCCGCCATCGGTGAAGGTGAAGACGATCGATGCGGGCTGGCCATTGAAGGTCCCGGTTCCTTCGCCCAGGAACGTGTCGAAGCCCGCGCTCGGCGGCTGTTGGATGGCGTCGGTGTCGCTGCAAAGGCCCTTCGTCAACGTGGTCAGGTGGAAGTTGTCACCACCGGAAAAATTGATTTCGAGGTTGTTCGGCTCCGCCGGATCGGCGCCCTCGAACGCGCCGCCTGTTCCGCAATGCAACTCGAATCCGTGGGTCACTCTCTGCGTTCCGCCGTAGTAGGGGCAGAAAAAGCTGCCGCCGCCGGTCATTCGGCCCGGTTCGTGGGCCCACGCAGGACTCATCACCATCATCGCCGCCGCTGCTGCACCAGCGCAGAACACGGCCATACCGCAAGGCTTGTCCATGATCCCTCTCCTGCCCCGCCACGGGCGGTGATACGAGGGCCGAGGCCGATCGCCGCGTGAAGTTGAACACGCTCCGAACAACGCTTGCGCCCCTCGGGCGCCAATGTTGTACGCCTAAAACAAAGGTTCCACCAGAGGGGCCAACGGCTTCATTGCGGCGTGGCGGCTGGAGTGGCTACATTAACGAAACCATTAATGGATACTGCAACATGCCACTCCGCGCATCAGACGTCGTTCCCATCAGCGAAGCGCGCGCCAGGCTCACCGACCTGGCCGAAGACGTGGTGGGAAATGGCTCCGAGAAAGTGCTGACCAAGAACGGCGCGAGCTACGTCGCTCTGATCGACGCGCGCCGGCTTGACTACTACCATGCCCTGGAAGCCGAGCATGCGAGCCTCGTGCTGGCCGAGGACGCCATCTCGGGCTTGCGGCAGGCCCTGGCGGGACAGTTCGTGGCTGACGAAGAACTGGATCAGGCACTCGGCGTTTCACCCGCGCCGTGAGCATTCCTGTCAACGCAAAGGTCCGGGCGGTTCCCAACTTCCTGGCATGCCTGCTGGCCGCGGATTGCCGTAGTCAAGCCAGGCATCGGCCCTTTCGTCGAGCCTTCAGACCTACCCGCACCGCAACCGAAACGCCTGCACCGGCCGCGCGAACCCTTTCAGCACCAGCGCCCCCGCCGCCTCGCCGTCCACGATGCCTTCGATCGCGCCCCACACGCGCTGCGACACCAGGACCTCGCCGCCTTGCGCCTCCCCGCACAGGCGCGCCGCCAGGTTGGTCACGGTGCCTATCGCCCCGTAGTCGATGCGCCCCGGAAAGCCGATTCCACCCAGCGTCGCGAAGCCCTGCGCGATGCCCACGCCCATCTGCAGCTCGTGCCCGCGCTTGCGCCAGCGCTCGGCCAGCAGGGCCACGTCTCCCTGCATCGCCAGCGCCATGCGTGCGGCACGCGGTGCCGGGTCGGGGATCGGCGTCGGGTCGTTGAAGAACACCATGATCCCGTCGCCGGTGAAGCGTTCGAGGGTGCCTTCGAACTCGAGGATGCGCCGCCCCATGGCCGCGTGGTAGTCGGCGAGCACGGCCATCACCTCCTCGGGGTCGGCGGTCTCGGTGAAGGCGGTGAAGCCGCGCAGATCGAGAAAGACGACGGTGATCTCGCAGCGGTGGCTCTTCAGCGGATCGTCGGCGCCGCCGTTGACGATGGCCTCGGCGAGCTGCGGCGAGAAGAAGCGCCGCAGCCGGCCGACCCGCTCGAGCGCCTGCACGCCCTCCTGCACCCGCTGCTCCAGCGTGCGGTTCCACTCGGCCAGCGCGCTGCGCTGGCGCTCGACCTCGTCGTAGAGCTGCTTGATGCGAAGCAGCGACTTCACGCGCGCCAGGAGCTCGGCCTGCGCCACCGGCTTGCTCAGGAAGTCGTCGGCGCCGGCCTCCAGGCCCTTCACGCGCTCCACCGCCGGGTCGAGCGCGGTGACCAGCACCACGGGCAGCATCGCGTGCGCCGGATCGGCGCGGATGGCGGCGCAGACCTCGTAGCCGCTCATGCCCGGCATCATCACGTCGAGCAGCACCAGGTCGGGCTTCTCGTCGGCCAGCTTGCGCAGCGCCTCGGGGCCGGAGGCCGCGGTCACCGAGCGGTAGCCCTTGGCACTCAGCAGATCGGCCAGGAGCTTGGCGTTGAGCGGCGTGTCGTCGACGACAAGGATGGCCTTCGCGCCTTCGGGCGGCCGTGCGGCGCTCATCGGGCCTGCCGCCCTTCCCGCAGCATGCGCTGCACGGTCTCGCGAAACTGCTGCAGCTGGATGGGCTTGGTGATGAAGGCATCGAAGCCGGAGCTGACGATCTTCTGCTGCTCGTCGGGCATGACCGAGGCCGACACCGCGAGCACCGGCACGGCGTCGAGCGCGGCTTGGCGGCGGATCTCGCGCAGCACGTCGATGCCGTCGATGTCGGGCAGCTGGATGTCCATCAGCACCAGGTCGGGCCGCTGCTCGACGGCCAGGCGCAGGCCTTCGCGGCCGGTCGCCGCTTCGAGCGTGGCGTGGCCCGCGTGCTGGAGGATGTCGCGCACCAGCTTCATGTTCTTCTCGTTGTCCTCGACGATCAGGATGGTGCTCATGGCGATGGTCTCTGCTTCATTCGATCACCTTGTCGGCGCTCACCAGCACGCTCTGCGGAATGGTCAAGCCGAGGGTCCTGGCGGCCTGGAGGTTGACGGCGAGCTCCAGCTTGGTGCCCTGCTCGAAGGGGATGTCCCCCGGCTTCGTCCCCTTGAGGATCTTGTCGACGAAAGCGGCAGCCCGGTAGAAAAGCGCGGACCAGTCGCCCTGGTAGGACAGCAGCCCGCCGACGTCGAGATAACCCGCGCCGCCCCAGATCGACGGCAGGCGGTGCTTTGCGCACAGCGCGCCGAGCTTGGCGCGCTCGGTCCAGATCATCGGGTCGGCCAGGAGGGCCACCGCGTTCGCGCCTGCGCCGACGATGGATGCGAAGGCGGGCTCGAAATCATCCGGGCCGCGCACTGCCTCGATCTGCAGCGCCACGCCGATGGCGGGTTCCCAGCTGGCCACGCCCCGCGCGAGTTCCGCGCGCGGCAGGGTGTTCGGATTGAACACGATGGCAAAGCGCCGCGCGGCCGGAAAGATGTCCTTGAGGAGCTGCAGGCGCTTCTGCATGATGCCGTCGAACGCGGCGGAGATGCCGGTGATGTTGCCGCCCGGGCGCACATGGTCGGTGACCAGCCCCGACTTCACCGGGTCGTCGACGCCCACGGCGATGATCGGAAGGGTCTTCACCCTTTCCTTGGCGAGCAGGGCCGGGCGTGGGCTGGTGGTCATCAGCACATCGATGTCGAGCCGGAGCAGTTCGTCCAGCAACCCGGGCAGGCGATCGAACTTTCCCTCGGCCCAGCGCATGTCGATGGAGAGGTTTCGCCCCTCTTCATGCCCCAGCTCGCGCAGCCCCTGGCGCAGCGGTTCCATCTGGGTGCGCATGGTGATCGGGTCGGGGGTCGAGGCACTGAGGATGCCCAGCCGCGCCTTGCCGGCCGCCCGCGGCTGTGCGCCCGCCGCCGTGGCGAAGGTCGCGAGCGCGAGGGCGATCGCCGCACGCCGGGACAGCGGGATGACGCGTCGGTTCGATGCCATTCGACCACCTCCTCTGCGTGTCGCGGGCGTGTGCGGGGTAGGGAGTCCGGGCGCCATGTTCCTCCTCTTGTCCCCGCCGATCAATCCCGTCGTTGCGGCGGCGAATCCCCGAGCGTGCGCCGCGGCAGGTCGAAGGCGAAGGTCGAGCCCTGCCCCGGCGCGCTCTCCACCCGCAGGGTGCCGCCATGCAGCTCGACGAAGCGCCTGGCCAGCGCCAGCCCGAGGCCGGTGCCTTCGGCCTTGCGCAGGTAGTCGCCGCCGGCCTGGCGGAATTCCTCGAACACCAGCGCCTGCTGGTCGGCGGCGATGCCCACGCCGGTGTCGATGACGGCGATCTCCACCGCATCCTCGAGCGCGCGTGCGCGCAGCGTCACGCACCCGCCCGCCGGCGTGAACTTGACGGCGTTCGACAGCAGGTTGATCACCACCTGCTTGAGCTTGCGCGCATCGGCCACCCAGTCGCCGAGGGCCGGGTCGACCTCGAGCGCCAGCGTCAGCCCGTGCCGCAGCGCGCGCTCGCGCACCAGCGTCACGGTGTTGTCGAGCAGCATCGGCAGATGGAAGCTCGACAGGTCCAGCTCCATGCGGCCGGCCTCGATCTTCGAGAGGTCGAGGATGTCGTTGATCAGGCTCAGCAGGTGGTGGCCGGAGGCGTGGATGTCCTTCAGGTATTCGAGCTGCTTGTCGTTGACCTCGCCGAACATGCGCTCGGCGAGCACCTCGCTGAAGCCGATGATCGCGTTCAGCGGCGTGCGCAGCTCGTGCGACATGTTGGCCAGGAACTCCGACTTGTGCTTGTTGGCCAGTTCGAGCTGGTGGCTCTTGTCCTGGATTTCGCTGAACAGGCGCGTGTTCTGGATCGCGATGACGGCCTGGTCGGCAAAGGTCTTGAGCAGCGCGAGCTCCTTGGCGGAGAAGGGATTCGTCGGATCGCGCAGCACCAGCACCGCGCCCACGCCACGCTGGTCCCACAGCATCGGCGCGATCGCGATGGAGAAGTCGCCGGTGGTTTCGGCCACCTCGCGCAAACCAGCCGGTGCGTCCGCGGCATCGAGCACCACGGGATAGTGAACGACGCGCCGCTCGCGCAGCGCGAGCCCGGTCGCGCTGCCTTCCAGCGGGCGCGGGAAGGCGCCGACGATGGCGCGCAGCAGCGGCTCGCGGGGGCCGCGGAAGCCGCCGTTGTGCAGCATGCCGGCATCGTCGACCAGCGCGATGCCCAGCCCGCTCGCCGAGAGAAAGCGCTCGCAGCTGTCGAGGATGGCGTCGAAGGCCGGCCGCGCGTCGGCCACCGAGCTGCTGATGACCCGCAGCACCTCGGCGCTGGCGGTCTGCTGCGCGAGGGCCTCCTGGGTCTCGTTGATGAGCCGCAGGTTCTCGATCGCGATCGCGGCCTGCCCGGCGAAGGTTTCGAGCAGGTCGATCTGGCGCTGCGGCGTGGCGCCGGGGGTGGTCCAGGCCACCGCGATCGCCCCGATGGGCGCGCCGTCCTTCAGCAGCGGCACGCCCAGCATGCGGCGCCATCGGCCGGTGGCTGCCGTGGAGTGGTCGTAGTCGGAATCGGCCGCGGCGTCGTCGATGGTCACCGCCTTGCGCGACGCGATCACCCGGCCGCTGAGCATGCGCGTGTCCGGCGGGCCGGGGTAGAAGCGCGCCGCGTTCTCGATGGCCGATGGCGACCAGTTGCGGTGCGCCACCAGGTACACCAGCCGTCCGTCGTAGCGGAACACCGCGGCGGTCAGGCTGCCGAGCAGCCGAACCGCGCAGTCGAGGATCGCCTCGAAGACCGGCTGCACGTCGGTGGGCGATTCGCTGATGACGCGCAGCACCTCGCTGATGGCGGTCTGGTAGGCGAGCGACTCGCTCAGTTCGGCAGTGCGCAGCTCGACCTTGCGCTCCAGTTCCGAGTACGACTCGCGCAGCTGCGCGGCCATCTGGTTGAACTGCTCGGCAAGGCCTTCGAGCTCGTCGCCGGTGTGGACCTCGATGCGCCGGTCGAGGTCGCCGGCGCCGATCTGCGCCGCGCCGGCCTGCAGCGCGCGCAGCGGGCGCACCAGCGCGCGTGCCAGGAAGAAGGTGGCCGCCATCGAGGCCAGCAGCGCCAGCACGAGCACCAGGCCCATGCGCTGCAGCATGACGTAGACAGGCGCGAAGGCCTCGTTGCGGGGCGACTCGACGAACACCGTCCATCCGAGCGAGGGGATGGGCACGTGCGCGGCCAGCATGCGCTGGCCGGAGAGGTCGCGCGCAGGCGCCTGGGAGGCTTCGGCGCCGGGCCGCAAGCCGGCAGCCACCTGGGGCAGCGCGCTCATGTCGGTCTTCTTCAGCACCAGGCTGATGTCGGGGTGGGCGATCAGGCTGCCCTCGGCATCGACGACGTAGGCCAGGCCCTTGGCGCCGATGCGGATGCGCGAGACCACGTCCCATACGAATTTCAGGTTGAGCTCGGCCATCGTGACGCCGCCGCCGGGCCCGGCCGGGCGCGCGAGCGTCATGTAGGGCTCGGTGCCCATGCGGAAGTAGACCGGACCGAACCAGGTGCGGCCTTCGATCGCGCTGCGAAAGCCCGGCTCGGCCGACCGGTCGATGCCGCGGCCGAGCTCGTTCATCGCCAGGCGGGAGACGCGCAGCTGCTCGCGACCGGCGCCGTCGATCCATGCCACGTCGGTGATGGCCGGCGCCTGGCGCAGCAGCTTGAGGTACTCGATGTAGCGGGCCTCGCGCGGATCGCTGCCGGGCGCATCGACGCGCGGCAGCGCGGTCCAGCCCAGCTGCTGCTCGATGTTCAGCACGTACTGCTCGATGCGCGTGGCCGCGGCCTGGGCCTTCTCGGCCTGCAGCGCCACCACGTGGGCCTGGTTCTCGCGCAAGGAGAAATAGATGACGACCGCGCCGCTGGCGACGAGCGTGCTGCAGACCAGCGCGATGATCAGCAGCGCATATTTGGGGAACAGGTGCCAGCGGCGCGCCGGGCGCTGGCGCGCGCCCTTGTGCTGCGCGGCGGGCGGATCAGCCGGCGCCGGCGCCGGTGGCGCGCGAACCATCTCCGAATCCGCGTCGACGAGCATGGACACCTCCGGATGGCATTGTGGTTCAGTCGCGCGATGCCGCACAGGGCGTTCCGGCGCGGACTTGCGGCGTTGTGCCTTCCTGCGACAAGTGATAGGGTCCGAACGCCTGCCCGCTCGACCGAAACGCACGACGAAGAGAGGTGCCCCATGGGAGATCCGCTACACCCGCTGCAACCCGGAGACCCGGCGCCCGCGTTCACGCTCCCCGCGGCCAACCGCGAAGGCAGCGTCTCCCTCGCCGACCTGCGCGGCCGCCCCTTCCTGATCGGCCTGTTCCGCGGGCTGCACTGTCCCTTCTGCCGGCGCCAGGTGACGCAGCTGGCCGAGATCCAGCCGGCCCTGCGCGCCGAGGGGATCGAGACCGTGGCGGTGATCAACACGCCCGTGGAGCGCGCCCGCATGTACTTCCGCTATCGCCCGGTGCCGCTGCTGCTGCTGGCCGACCCGGCTTGCGGCACGCACCGGGCTTTCGGCGTGCCGGCCGTCGAGTTCCTGCCCGAAGACAGCAACGAGCCGTCCGAGTGGCCCGTGCGCACGCGCATGGCCGACTTCGAGGCGGCACGCATTTACCCGACCCGCGAGCTCCCCGGACCGACGCAACCGATGGCGGCCAATAGCGTGCTCAATGCCAAGGACGGCTTCGAGCCCGACGAAACCGACATCGCGATCATGGCGAGCCATGCCACGCAGCTGGTCGGACACTTCCTGGTCGATGGCGCCGGCACCATCGCCTGGGCGAACATCGAGGCGCGCGACGGGCCGAGCAGCCTGTGCTACTTTCCGGACGCGGCGCAGATCATGGCCGCTGCGGGCGCCGTCGGGCGCTGATCTGGGAACTCCATCACTTGTCTCTGCTCTGGCGAATCTTCGCGATCCTGTTTCTCGCGCTCGCGATCATCGGCATCGTGCTGCCGCTTCTCCCGACCGTGCCCTTCCTGATCCTGGCCGCGTGGTGTGCAGGGCGCGGATGGCCGGCGCTCGAGGAATGGCTGCTCGGGCATCCGCGCTACGGTCATTCGCTTCGCGAATGGCGCCGGGGCCAGATCGTGTCTCGCCGCGCGAAGTGGGCGGCCAGTGTGTCCATGGCGTCCGGGGCGGTGGTGGTGCAGTTCGCGTCGGTGCCGCTGGAAGCCAGGATCGCAGTGCCGCTGGTCATGCTGATCGTGTCGATCTGGCTCTGGCGAAGACCCGAGCAGTAGCCTCGGGCGGCGCGGCTTCCCTTACGCCCGAAGTTCTTCTTGCCTGACAGCGCGGCGCTGCCGCTGCTGCGACCCTGTGGGGGTGCCGGCGATCGGCACGGGCTGCCTGCCGGGCGGCCATTTGCAAGGAGACACGCATGAGCACGAAGGAACAGCCCAAGACGAGCCGCGAGAGCGTCAAGGACAACATGGAGAAGAGCACGGAAGATCAACCCGGCGAGTTCCGCGACGAGGCGAACGAAGACAAGGTCGTCGAGATCGGCAAGGACCTGACGAAAAATCCGATCGAGGGCATCGATCCCAAGGAATGATCATCCCGCCCTGCGGCTGCTAGAGGCAGAGGCGGCATGAACATCGACCTGCCCGCCTCGGCGTCATGGCCCACCTGGCTCGCGCTCGCACTGACGATCGTCGTCGTCGTGCTGGGCCTCGTCATCTGGTCTATCCGAAGGCATCGCGATCCGCGCCTGGAAATCGATTGCGATGCACCCCTTACCGACCTCTTGCCCTCGCTGTCGGGACTGACGCAAGGCACCATCTACGAAGGCAACACGGTCGAGTTGCTGGAGAACGGCGCCTTTTTCGACGTCATGTTCGACGACATCCGCGAGGCGAAAGCCTCCGTGCATTTCGAGACCTTCTTGTGGAAGGAAGGCGTGCTGGGCGCGCGCCTGGTCGACGCCTTGCTGGAACGCCATCGCGCGGGCGTGAAGGTGCGCGTGCTGGTCGATGCCGATGGCGGCAAGAAGATGGGACGCGATGCCGTGCGCCTTCGGGAAGCGGGCTGTGCGCTCAAGATGCATCATCCGCGGCACATCCGCAACATCGGCGTCTTCAACGAACGCGACCATCGCAAGCTCCTGGTCGCCGATGGCCGGGTGGCGCTGGTCGGTGGGCATTGCATCGTCGACGGCTGGATGGGCAACGGCGAGACGCGCGAGCATGTCCGAGATCTGGGCGTGCGCCTGCGCGGGCCGATCGTCCATGCGGTGCAGGGCGCCTTCAGCGAGAACTGGGTGGAGGACACGGGGGAGCTGTTCGTCGGCGACGAGGTGTTCCCGCCGCTCGAGCGCGTGGGCGATGTCGCGGTCCACGTGGCCAGCCTCAAGCCCGAGGGCTCCCCGCCCGCGGTGAAGATCCTGCACCACCTGGTGCTGTGCGTCGCGCGCAAGCGCATCTGGATTCAGAACCCGTACTTCCTGCCCGACAGGGAGGCGATCGATGCCTTGTGCGACGCGGCGCAGCGCGGGGTCGACGTGCGCGTGATGGTGCCGTCGACCGAGGCGTCGGACATGCCGATGGTCCAGCACGCGGCGCACCGCAACTTTCACCTTCTTCTCGCCGGCGGCGTGCGCATCTTCGAGTACCCGAAGTGCCTGCTGCACCAGAAGGTGATGACCATCGACACGGCGTGGTGTGCGATCGGGTCGAGCAACTTCGACGACCGCTCCTTCGAGACCAACGACGAGATCACGCTCGGGGTGCGTGACGACGCGCTGGCTGCGCAACTGGAGGCGATCTTCGAGCGCGACGCCCGCGAGTGCGTGGAGCTGCGGGCCGATGCATGGGCCCGGCGTGGGCTTTGGCATCGGTGCCGGGACAACATGCTTTATGCGTTCAACGAGGTGTTGTGACCGGCAGCATGAGCACGGCCGAATGCGGGGAACCATGGTTGGGGTTGGAGTTACTCACGATGGCAAAACTTCATCAACGCCCGATCCCCGCATGAGCATTCCACGTACTCGCTTTTCATCCTCGTCGTCCTCTTCATCGTCGTCCAACGAACCCATCGAGCGATCCGATGGCAGAGGAAGCCAGTTCAAACGGCGGAATTCCGAGACCCATGAAAGCCCCGTGGAAAGGGAAGTCAAGAAACAGAGGTTGGAGGTGTTTCGGCTGGACATTCCGCCTGTGGAGCGGCCGCGCACGGACCCGTTCCCCCAACTGCAGCCGGGCACATTGAAGATCGCCGACATACCGCGCATTCGAGCCGCAGGCAATGTGCGGGTGGTGCTCGATGCCCTCCAAAGCGAGGATCTGACAAGCCACTCGGACATGCCTTTCCGGCTGATCGAACAGCTCTTCAAAGTAGCTCGCGAAGACACTGCGTTGCTGGGACAGATCGTCAAAAGGCTGCTGATGCTCGCGAAGACCACGCACGACTTGCGTTGTGTCCTGACCGCCTTCGTCGAGTTGGCTCAACATCTCCCTTCGGCGTCGAGACAGGAGCTCGTCCGGTTGGTCGAGACAATTGCCGACGAACGATCGATGGAGGCGCCTGCGACACTCAGCGGGACGTTCGAGCTGTATCTGAAGCGCTTGAAAAGTGTCGCCAGTTCGACCGCCTGCACCGATATCCAGAAGTCGGCGATGCCCGAGAAAGACAACGGCATTGCAGACTTCATTGAAGCCCCCGAGTTGCCACCGGGGACGCTGGTCATCCCGCTGGAATTGCCCGCCCAGCCCGAGATGGAACCCGACGAGATCATCAGCATCAATCCGGGCTACTCCTGGGACCATGCATGGACCAGACGCATCCTCGAGCTCCCGGTACCGGAGGTGAACGCGCTCAGCGTCGAAACCACCCGAACCCTTATAGCGAGCGCGACACCAATGGCTCGTCTGGCACTGCTGAACCGAGAGTACAACCAGCAATATGGAGGGAAGCTTTCCTGCTTGCGCTGGTCGTTCCAACTCACGCTGGAACGGCTCAAGCTGAACCGCGATCCTGCTGTTCGACTTCAATTCAACGAGAGCGTCCAGATGCTGGTCGACCTTGATGTCTACAAGTCCAATCTGGCGCAAGCCCCCTCCCACCACACGCTGGCACTGATGGTTGCCGGATGGCAGAACCTGTCGAGGCTGTATAGGGAGTTGCACAACCGGGCGAAAAACCGAGCCGGTGCGCCGCGACACATGAGTCTGGCCCAACTCCCGGCAGATGGCTTGCTGGCAGCGTACCTGATGCTCGACAAGAACGGCGCCGAGTTCGAAGCCATGGTGAGGGTCGTACTGAACACGTCGAACATCTATGGTGCGGAAGCGCAGGCACAGGTGTATGCCGATCTCTGCGCTTTCTTTTTTCAACCCGAAAGGAACCGTTGCGCAGACCTGGAGCAACAGCTCGACGCACTTGGGACGCAGGCATCATGCCTGCAACTGGATAAGCTGGCCCGCTACAAAGCGGTCGCGGGACTGTTTTACGTCGACCCTCCCCACCCGATCGAGCCGGCAGCCATCGGCTCCCTGATCGGCATGTTGCCTTCGCATGATCAGCCCTGGAACGTGTTTTCGCTTGTCGCGATGCAGCTTCTCTCCGATCTGCATCGGCAGCATTTGCTGGCGAGTGAGCAGCTCGAAGTACTGGTGAGCCGGACCACGGCATTGGTACGTCACGTCCTGTCACTGGCAGTGCCGGGCAACCCGGATGATGAGATCGAGCATACGCATCCGTTTCAGGCTGTTTACTTTGTGTGTGAAGCGGCACTCGTAGAGTCTTTCATGCAGTTGTCCCTTCTGGAGCAAGCCAGGTTCTTGAAAAGTTGCCCTTTCGACCATGTGGAAGATTTCATCGAACGTCTTGCAAAAGCGCCGTCATCGCCCGCTGAAAATATCGCTTTGATCGATGCGATCCTTCGCCTGGAAGCATTGCCGTCGCACGTCAGCTTCCCGCTTGGGATCTGGCGTCGCCAACTTCGCAAGATCGTTGTCTGGTAGCAGCGATCCCCGCCAACCGATCTACGCCGTTCACTTTTTCGAGCCGCACCGCAGTCCGGATGGCTTGCTCCGGGCACAAGGCGCATTCCTACACAAAGAGCCGAAATCCGCGCATTTCTCTTCTGCGGCAGGCCTCCTAGTTTGGCGCTCGCGCCCAGGGGGGCCTCGCGGCCACCACGACATCGGGCCTTCACGCCGGGCATCAGCCGCAACATCGGATTGCTTCTCAATGAAGTTCTCGCGCTCATGCGTGCTCGCCATCCTGGCCGGGGCGGGATGCGCCATGTCGACTCCCGCGCTCGCCGAGCCCTCGCCTGCACTGGACCGCTTCAGCCTCTCGGTCGGCGCCTTTCACGCCGAACCCACTCTCGACGCCGGATTGAACACGCCTTACGGCCGCTTCGACACACGCGACATCGAAGGCGGCAGCGTGACCATGCCGCGCATCACGGCGGACGTGCTGATCGGCGACAGCCAGGGCTTTTCGCTCGACTACTATCGCTTCAACCGCGACTACGGCACCGGCTTCGCCAACAGCTTCGCGATCGGGCCGACCTCGGTCACGGCACTCGGCAACGTCAATCTCGACCTCAAGCTGGACTTCGCCAAATTCGCCTACAAGTGGTGGATCGGCTCGGGTAACACGGTGCTGGGTCTCGGGGCGGGGGTGGCCTACTACCGCGTGAGCCTGGACAGCAACGCGCTCGCCGGCGTGAACGGCGCCACCGCCACCTTCAGCCAGCATGACAGCGACGACGCCTTCGCGCCGCTTCTTGAGGTCGGCGTGCGGCATGCGATCAGTCCCGACCTTCGCCTCTTCGCCGACGTGTCGGGCGTGCGCAAGGGCGGCAGCAGTTTGCGCGGGCACATCTACAACGCGGCGCTTGGGGTGGAGTGGTTCCCCATCAAGAACGTGGGCGTGGTGCTGTCCTATGGGGTGAGCGAGATCGAGCTCAAGCGGGACTTCGATGCGCTGAGCAGCACGGCGCGGCTGCGGGTCAAGTTGAAGGGGCCTTCGGCTTTCCTGAAGGCGCGCTTTTAGGCTTGCCCCAAGCTCTCGAAACCGCGGCCCGTCCTGCGCTCAGGTCACCGGCGCCAGGAACGCGATCAGCTTGCCCGTGTTCGCGACGAAGTCACTGGTCGAGATGCCCAGCGGCCGCTCGCGTGGCTGGTAGGGCTCGATTTCGGGCGGGGTGAGCGGGTCGTAGGGCGAGGTGTCGTAGATATCGCCCACATGCCTGCTGCGGTAGGCGTCGCCGGTGTAGGGCGTGCTCGGCCCGTTGCCGCGGAACGAATTGGTGACGAAGGGAATCGGCGAGAGCCAGTGGTCCTTGTCGCCGAGCCCATCGATCACGGCCTGCGCCTGCGCCTCGGTGACCGTCGGGCTGGTCATCTTCGCACCGGTGAACAGATCGGGGAAGTCGACCTCGCGCAGCGAAAAATACTTCGGCAACTCCCTCGCGCTGGTGGTCTTCAGCGGCGAGCGCGAGGTCATCTCGGCGATTGCGGCGTCGCTCATCGATGCGAGCTGGTCGTACGTGGCCTGAAGGTTGTTGATGTTGACGCTGCGGCCCGCCGAGTAGTGGCTGAGCGTGGCGCGGTGATCGTGGTCGAAGTAGTACGCGCCGTTCCAGATGTTCGAGCCGTAGCGGTGGACGAAGCGCGGCTGGTTGGTCCCCAGCTCGATGAAGGTGGGATGCGTGCGTCCGGCCAGCAGCGGGTTGTCCGCGATCATCGCGGGCGTGAGCTTGCAGCTGTCGAGCCAGGCGATCGCTTCCGGCACGCGCGCCAAAAAGCTCCTGTCGCCGGTCAGCCGGAAGTAGTTGAACAGCTGCTGCACGTTGGTCTGGGTCGTGTGCGTCGCGAGGGAGCGCGGCTCGTAGCTGCGCGCGCCGGCGGGTGCGCCGGCCAAGCGGCCGTTGCCGTCCTCGGTCAGGTGCTGCAGCCCCCAGCCGGCCTGCGGTGCCGGCTGCTGCAGGCGCTGCAGGCATCGCATGGCGCGCTGCACCGGCTCGATCAAGCGGGTCTCGCCGAGGCCGACCACGCACATCAGCATGAACTTGATGTTCTCGCCCGCCACGTCGTCGTTGAAGGTGATGTGGCGCGTGTAGTCGCCGTCTTCCATGCCCTGTGTCGCGCCGGGCGGCAGCTGCTGCGGGTTGGGCAGCGGCATCGACGAGATCGCGCCCGGATGCGGTGGATAGCGTTGCGGCCATCCGCCGTCGCCCACGCCGCCGCTGAACTGGGCGTTGGTGACGAAGGCGATGGCCTTGTACAGCGGGCCGCGAAAGCGCCAGTCGTGCTTTTCCAGGTACATGCGCAGCAGGAACTGCGATGCCACCGCAGTTCCCGCGTCGTCGAAGGTCGCATTGCCGTAGTAGTGCTGAAACTCCTCGAGCCGCCAGCCGTTGGCGCCGATCGTCTCGTACCAATGCTTGAGCGAGTCCTCGCCGGCGAAGTCGTGGATGTAGTTCCAGCCTCCGGCCGGATGCTGCGCCTCGACGATGGCAAACGCGGTGCGCTCGGCGGCCTTGTAGAAGAGCTCGTCCCCGGTCGCGTGATAGGCATCGAGCAGGGCGTGGCCCGCCGTCGGCGTGCCTGGCGGCTGGATCCAGCACATGCTGCGCTTGGCCTCCATCTCTCCCCAGCTCACCGACAGGTCGGGCAGGTAGGCCCAGACATAGCCGCCGCGGAAGGACACCTGCTCGTCCATGAAGCGGACGGCACGGCGCAAGGCCATGCGGGCGTTCTTCTGGATCTTGTCGCCGCTTGCGTCGGGTTTGAGGGTTTGCGCGTCCTGGGCGACTTTGGCGCTGTCCATCCCGGCAGGGGCGAGGGCGCCGTTGCCGCTCCCGCCTCCACCGCAGGCCGCCAGGGCCAGTGGGCTGAGTCCGGACACCACGAATCTTCTGCGTTTCATTCGCTGCTCCTCAAAGGTGATTCGCCCGTTCCGGTGCACCGGGAAGCGCTCACGCCCTGGTGGCTGGATCGGGCCTGGGGGACGAGTACCGGCCGCACGGCAAGCGCGCGGCACGGCTTCGGCGGCATGCGACGCCGGATCGAGGTGGGCGTCGAATGTCATCGGTCATCGTACAAGTCGAGCCGAACGCTGAGACTAGTGAAAACCATGAGGGCGACGCCGATACGAGACAGCTCTCCAGGACACTGCATCGCCATCTTCGTCGCTCTGCGGAAGACAGCGCTGCGTTAACACTTATGACATCAGACGACTTCCACCGTCCTGAGCTGCGTTCCCGCTTTGCAGGATCGGGCAATGTTGCGCCACGATCCGGCATGGGCTTGGGATCGATCGCGCCACATACTTCCCAGCCTCATCAAGGAGTGCTCCCCATGCGTTTCAAGAAATTCGGCCGCACCGGCCTCTTCGTTTCGGAACTGTGCCTCGGCACCATGACCTTCGGCGGCGAAAGCGGCATCTGGAGCCACATCGGCAACCTGGAGCAGCGCCAGGTCGATGAACTGGTCGGCCGCGCGATCGATGCCGGCATCAACTTCATCGACACCGCGAACGTGTATGCCGAAGGCCGCTCCGAAATCATGACCGGGCAGGCGCTCAAGAACCTGAAGATCCCGCGCGAGAACGTGGTGGTCGCCACCAAGGTGCTGGGCGAGATGGGGCCGGGGCCCAATGCGCGCGGTGCCTCGCGCCATCACATCCTGCATTCGGTGCATGCGAGCCTGAAGCGGCTGCAGCTGGAGCACGTCGACCTCTACCAGATCCACGGCTTCGACCCGGCCACGCCCATCGAGGAGACGCTGCGCGCGCTCGACACGCTCGTGCAGCAGGGCCTGGTGCGCTACGTGGGCGTGTCGAACTGGGCGGCCTGGCAGATCGCGAAGGCGCTGGGCATCTCCGAGCGCCTGGGCCTTGCGCGCTTCGAATCGCTGCAGGCCTACTACACGATCGCCGGCCGCGACCTGGAGCGCGAGCTGGTGCCGATGCTGCAGAGCGAACAGGTCGGATTGATGGTGTGGAGCCCGCTCGCGGGCGGCCTCCTGAGCGGCAAGTACGGCCGCAGCACCCAGGCCGAGCAGGGGAGCCGCCGCACCACCTTCGACTTCCCGCCGGTGCAGCTCGATCGCGCCTGGGCCACCATCGACACGATGCGCGCCATCGCCGAGTCGAAGAAGGTCTCCGTCGCGCAGGTCGCGCTGGCCTGGCTGCTGCACCAGCCCGTGGTCACCAGCGTGATCGTCGGCGCCAAGCGCGTGGACCAGCTGGACGACAACATCGGGGCGACGGCGCTGAGTCTGAGCGGCGAAGAGCTGGCGCAGCTAGACAAGGTGAGCGCATTGCCTTCCGAATACCCGGGCTGGATGCTGGAGCGGCAGGGTGGGGCCCGGCGCAAGCAGCTGGCGCAGTAGTCGCGGCAACCCTCTCGATTCGCCGCATGATGCGGCCGCATCGAGACACGCGTGATCGGATCGGCGCGAACGCCGAGGTCAAGCTGGGCCGAGCGCCGGTTCCATCGCCTCGGCCTCCTTCGCGATCCAGTCCTCGAAGGCGCGCACCCGCTCGGGCAGCGGCGCCTGGTCTCGCCAGGCCAGGTAATAGGCGCCCTCCGTCCGCAGCTTCAGCGCGAAGGGCGCGACCAGCCGGCCCGTGGCCAGGTCGTCGCGCACGAAGGCGTCGAGCGCGACCATCACGCCCAGCTGGTCGGCCGCGGCCTGGTAGGCCAGCGCGGCATTCTCGAACCTCAGCCCGCTGTTGCCGTCGATCTGCGGCGCGCCGGCCGCAGCCAGCCAGGCCGGCCAGTCCTTGGGCCGGTTCATCGAGCAGAGCAGCACGTGTCGCGCCAGGTCGGCCGGCTTGCGCAGCCGGGGGCCGCGCTCCAGCAGGCCCGGCGCGCACACGGGCACCAGCGTCTCTCCGAACAGGCGCCGGAAGCCCGGCCCCGCGGGCGGCCGAGGCTCGGAATGGATGCTCACGTCCACCTCCTCGCGCTCGAAATCGGCGCGTTCGTGCGAGGTGGTGATCTGCACGTCGATGCGTGGGTGCAGCGCATGGAAGCGCGCCAGCCGCGGCACCAGCCAGCGGATCGCGAAGGTGGGCGGCAGCTTGATGCGCAGGCGCCGCTCGTCGGGCCCGGCCTGCAGCTGGCGCGTGCCGTAATCGATCTGGTCGAGCGCCGCGCGCGCGGTGTCGAAGTAGCGCTGCCCCGCGGGCGTGAGGGCGATGCCATGCCGGCCGCGCTCGAACAGCGCGAGATCCAGCCAGCCTTCGAGCGTGGCGATGTGGCGGCTGACCGCGCCCTGCGTCACGCACAGCTCCTGCGCCGCGCGCGTGAAGTTGCCGCAGCGGGCCGCGGCTTCGAAGGCGCGCAGGGCGTTGAGGGGTGGAAGACGGCGCGTCATTGGAGCGGCTCCGCCACCGGCACGGTCTTCGCCTCGGGAAGGCCCCGGCGGCTCATGGCTCGGCGAGGCCATGAGATTTGCTCATGGGGTGCATGCCTTAATTGTGATTGCCCGCGCGCCGCTGCGTTCATAGGATCGACCCCATGACAAGTACAGGAGACGAGCCCATGGTGACGATGAAGAAAGCGCATGCCTGCCTGCATGCCGGCCTGGCCGCCGCGCTGCTCGCCCTTGCGGGCGCTGCCGCAGCCGACAGCGCCTATCCCAGCCAGCCGATCAAGCTCATGGTGCCGTGGCCCGCCGGCGGCGGCGTCGACACCACCGCCCGCATGATCTCCGAGCCGCTGGCGCAGAAGCTGGGGCAGCCGATCGTGATCGACAACCGCGGCGGCGCCGGCGGCAACATCGGCACCGAGCTCGCAGCCCGCGTCAAGCCCGACGGCTACAACCTGCTGATGGGCTCGATCAGCCCCAACGCGGTCAACCTGCATCTCTACAGCAAGCTGGGCTTCGATCCGGTGAAGGACTTCGCGCCCATCGTCTACGTCTCGGCGGTGCCGAACATCCTGGTGGTGCCGGCCTCCTCGCCCTACAAGACGGTCAAGGAGCTGATCGATGCGGCCAAGGCCAACCCCGGCAAGCTCAACTACGGCTCGGGCGGCGTCGGCTCCTCGCAGCACCTGGCGGCGGTGCAGTTCATGTCTGCCGCAAAGATCGACATCGTGCACGTGCCCTACAAGGGCACCGCGCCGGCCGAGGCCGACCTGGCGGCGGGCCATATCTCGCTGATGCTGGACACCACCACCTGCCTGCCCTTCGTGGCGAGCGGCCGCATGCGCGCACTGGCCGTCGCATCGAAGAAGCGCAACCCGGCGCTGCCGAACGTGCCGACCTTCGACGAAGTGGGGCTGCCCGGCGTGTACGCCTCATCCTGGTACGGCCTGATGGCGCCGGCCGGCACGCCGCGGCCCATCATCGACAAGCTCAACGCGCAGGCCAACGAGGTGCTGCAGTCGGCCGACATGAAGCGGCGCATGGCGGAGTTCGGCGCCGAGATCGGCGGCGGCACGCCGGAGGAGTTCGGGCACTTCATCGTGTCGGAGATCAAGCGCTACGAATCGATCGTGCGGCTCTCGGGCGCCAAGCTGGATTGATGCCGATGGCCGATTCGCAGTCTTCCCCCCGCACCCTGTTCGACAAGATCTGGGCGCAGCACGTCGTGATGCAGCGCGATGACGGCCAGGGCCTGCTCTACGTCGACCGCCATTTGGTGCAGGACGGCTCGGCGCCGGCCTTCCAGATGCTGCGCCAGCGCGGCCTGCCGGTGCGCCGGCCCGAGCTGGCCTTCGCCACGCCGGACCACTACGTGCCCACCGATTCGCGCGACCTCGGCCGCATCGCCGATCCGGAGAAGCGCGCCATGGCTCGGGCGCTGGCCGACGATTGCGCCGCATCGGGCATTCGCTTCTTCGGCCTGGACGATGCGCGCCAGGGCATCGTCCACGTGGTCGGCCCCGAGCAGGGCTTGAGCCTGCCGGGCATGCTGATCGTCTGCGGCGACAGCCACACCTCCACCCATGGCGCGCTGGGGGCGCTGGCCTTCGGCATCGGGGCTTCGGAAGTGGCGCATGTGCTGGCCTCGCAGACCCTGTGGCAGCGCAAGCCGCGCACGCTGCGCGTCAGCGTCGACGGCCGGCTCGGGGATGGCGTGACGGCCAAGGACCTCATCCTCGCCATCATCGGCCGCATCGGCGCCGCGGGCGCGACCGGGCATGTCGTCGAGTACGCGGGCGAGGCGATCCGCGCGCTGTCGATGGAAGCGCGCATGACCGTGTGCAACATGTCCATCGAGGCCGGCGCGCGCGCCGGAATGATCGCGCCCGACGACACCACCTATGCCTGGCTGGCCGGCCGCCCGCAGGTGCCGAAGGGCGCCGACTGGGACGCCGCCCTCGCCCGCTGGCGCCTGCTGCCCGGCGACGAAGGCGCCGCCTTCGACCGCGAGCTCGCGCTGCACGCCGACGACATCGCGCCCATGGTCACCTGGGGCACCAGCCCCGAGGACGTGCTGCCGATCTCAGGCCGCGTGCCCGACCCGGCCGATGCGGGCGACGCCGACCGGCGCGCGGCGATGCAAGGCGCCCTCGCCTACATGGGCCTCGCGCCCGGCCAGCGGCTGCAGGACATCGCGGTGCAGCGCGTCTTCATCGGCTCCTGCACCAACGGCCGCATCGAGGACCTGCGCAGCGCCGCCGCGGTGGCGCGCGGCCGCCGCGTGGCCGAGGGCGTGGAGGCCTGGGTCGTGCCCGGCTCCGGCCTGGTCAAGCAGCAGGCCGAGCAGGAGGGGCTCGATGCCGTGTTCCGTGCGGCCGGCTTCCAGTGGCGGCATGCGGGCTGCTCGATGTGCCTGGGCACCAACGGCGACCAGGTCGCGCCGGGCCAGCGCTGCGCCTCCACCTCCAACCGCAACTTCGTCGGCCGCCAGGGACCTGGCGCGCGCACCCACCTGATGAGCCCGGCGATGGCCGCCGCGGCCGCGGTGACGGGACGGCTGATCGACGTGCGCGGCCTGCTGCCGGTGCCTTGAGGACGAGCCCCATGCAAGCTTTCACCCAGCTCGATGCGGTGGCCGCGCCGCTGCCCCGCATCAACGTCGACACCGACCAGATCGTGCCGGCGCTCTACCTGCAGAAGCCGCGCGCCGCCGACTTCGGCGCCTTCCTTTTTCGCGACGTCCGGCACGATGCGCAGGGCGCGCGGCGCGCGGACTTCCCGCTCAACGATCCGGCCTTTGCGCAGGCCCGCATCCTCGTGGCCGGCCGCAACTTCGGCTGCGGCTCCTCGCGCGAGCATGCCGTGTGGGCGCTGGCCGATGGCGGCTTTCGCGCCGTGATCGCGCCCAGCTTCGGCGACATCTTCTTTTCCAACGCGCTGAAGAACGGGCTGCTGCCCGTGCGCCTGCCCGAGCCGCGCGTCGAGGCGCTGCTCGGCCTGCTGCAGCGCGAGCCCGGCGCGCGCATTCGCATCGACCTGGCCGCGCAGCGCGTGCACGCGGGCGACGGCGGCTGCGATGAGTTCGAGATCGATCCCTTCGCGCGCCATTGCCTGCTCGAAGGCCTGGACGAGCTGGACTACACGCTCGGCCAGTCCGGGCGCATCGCGGCCTTCGAGCGCGAGCGCGCTTCGTCCCTTTCACCCATCCCCTCCGCCTGAAGAAAGAGTTGTCCTCCATGAAGATCGCAGTGTTGCCGGGCGACGGCATCGGTCCCGAAGTCACGGCCGAGGCCGTGCGCGTGATGAAAGCCGTGCTGGGCGCCGGCCGGGCCCTGGAGCTGGTGGAAGCGCCGATCGGCCAGGCGGGCATCGACAGCGCGGGCGACCCGTTGCCGCCGGCCACGCTCGAAATCGCGCGGGCGGCCGATGCCATCCTGTTCGGCTCCGCCGGCATGCCGGGCGACGAGGCCATCCCCTTCGCCATGCGTCCCGGGGCCAGCCTGCTGCGGCTGCGGCAGGACCTGGGCCTGTTCGCCAACTTCCGGCCGGCCTTTCTTTTTCCCGAGCTGATCGGTGCCTCGACCCTCAAGCCCGAAGTGGTCGAGGGCCTGGACCTGATGATCCTGCGCGAGCTCACCGGCGACGTGTACTTCGGCGAGCCGCGCGGCAGCGGCACCAACGCGCGCGGCGAGCGCGAGGCCTTCAACACCATGCGCTATTCCGAACCCGAGGTGGAGCGCATTGCGCACGTGGCCTTCCGCACGGCGCGTGCGCGCAAACGCAAACTGTGCTCCGTCGACAAAGCCAACGTGCTGGAGGTGATGCAGCTGTGGCGCGAGGTGGTGACGCGCGTGGGCGCCGAGTACCCGGAGGTCGAGCTCACGCATCTCTTCGTCGACGCCGCGGCGATGCAGTTGATGCGCGCACCGAAGCAGTTCGACGTGATCGTCACGGGCAACATCTTCGGCGACATCCTTTCGGATGCGGCTGCGATGCTGACGGGCTCGATCGGCATGCTGCCTTCGGCCTCGATGGCCGCGGGCACGAAGGGACTGTACGAGCCGGTGCACGGCACCGCGCCCGACATCGCAGGCAAGGACCTGGCGAATCCGCTGGCCGCCATCCTCTCGATGGCGATGATGCTGCGCTATTCCTTCGGGCTGGCCGAGCAGGCGGACCGCGTCGAGGCGGCGGTGCGGCGGGTGCTGGCGCAGGGGCTGCGCACCGGCGATATCTTTCAGAGCGGCATGCGGCGCGTGGGCACGCGTGAGATGGGCGAGGCGGTGGTTGCGGCGGTGCGGGGCTGAAGACGGTGCATTAGGGCCCCGCGCGCGGGTCGACGGGGCTGGCGGAACTGGACGTGGGCAGCGGTTACCCAGTTCCGTGTCCACTCATTCACCCCAACCATGCTCTCCAGGACCAGCACGAACGGCTTCGAAAACATTCACTGGCCGAGCCGCGGCGCGGCCGACCGTGGATCCGGCGAGACCCCGAACGAGTCGACCGTCGACGCGCGGCGCGACCTCCTTCTCACCCACGGTCTACAGCTACCCCTCAGAGGCATGTTGGGGACAACTGCCCTCTACAAGTTCATCGACGGCGAGCAGCTTTCGCGAAGAGACAGCTTGAATCTGTCTCTCTGGCTGGAGAAGACCAAGCCGCAAAGCGATTTGCTCGCTGGCATGCAGAAATGCGCCCCCGAATTCCTCCCGACGGTGAACTTGCTGTGCTACGAGAATGTCGGCACCCTGCTCACGGGATTTCAAAGCAACGGCGTGACGTTCGGCGTCAGCGTCTCCCAGTGGCTCGACGAGACTCATGCACATGTGCTGAGAGATGCGATTACAAGTGGGCAGTTTTGCATCACGAGCTTCTCCTATCCGTGTAAGCGGGACTTGGAACAGGGCGGAGCCGCAATCACGAGGGAGATCCTGAGCGGCTGCATCGAGAACTGCAAGACGCTGAAACACGTGGGCGGCCCTCCAACCGTGTTGTCGTTGCTGAAACGCAGCGTCCCGGAAATCTCGTTGGATGTCCCTTTCCCTCCCACAGAGAAACAAAAACACGAACTCGATCGCGTCCTGCTCCTGGGTGGGGTCGAGAAGCTCTCGGTTCGGAGTGCCTTAGCAGTTGGGCACCAATGGGTTGCCGAAGCGGTCGCCAACGCCAATGCAACGCTGGGACCGGAGCTTAGCGTTCACCAGGTCGAACTGAGCAACCTCGGCCAGTCCATCGACGACGAATACGTCAAGAACATCGTGTCCCGGCTGTTCGCGGCCGAGCATCTGACGGACGTCACGCTCCCCAGCCCGAACTGGATCATCCTGCCAGGTATGGGGACCTCTGATGGACCGCTCGAATCCCTCGAAGGTATTTGGCGGCAACCGCTGCCAGCCCTGCAATCGCTGCAATCGCTGCAATCGCTGACTTTCACTACCCGGGACGGTCTCGAGCGCGAGGGAAGGGCGGGCGTTGAGTTCGATGGCGCGATGGACCTGCTCGGCGTCATCCTCCAACGCAACAAGCAGTCATTGCTCCTGGCGACGCGCGGGGCAGGGCTGGGGTTCGCGCTCACCATGATGAGCTCCGATATCGCTGAATTGGCTCAATGTCTCGGGGAGGCCTTCGCAGGAACGAGCACAGGCCGGGCATTGGAGGCAGTCAACAAGCTCACAGCCACGGGAGCAAACGAGGGCCGCAAGACTGCCGAAAGGCTATACCTGAGCAACCGCGACAAGGCCGAGCAGAACTACCAGAAGAAGCTGCGCAACCAGGCGTCGGCTCAGCCTGCCGGCTCGCTGTCCCAGAATGGAAGCACGAATCCCGGCGCAATCGAGGATTAGAAGGGCTCCCTTCGGCGCGATCGTCGGGTCGGTGGTGCGCCGACGAATTGATCTAGCGCTTTCTGCTGCTTCGGCCGCGGAGGTGCGAGAGGGCGACTTGCGGGCGTGCCGACGCAGCGGGCGGCTTCAGCGCACCAGCAGGGCCTTGAGCTGCGCGTAGGCCTTCGGGTCCTCCTGCCTCAGCGCCTCGATGTCCTTGCGCAGCCGCTCCAATCGCGGCAGGCGCGCGTTCTCCTTGATCTGCGCCACCTCCTTGGCCAGCGCCACGAAATCCTCGATGCGCTGGTCATCCTTCGCACTCGCCGGCAGGCGCTCCACCAGCACCGAGAGCGCGTCCATCAACCGCCCGATCTGGCGCCCGTAGCTGTGCTGCTGCAGCACGTCGCGCTCGATGGCGGGGGCCGAGGAGTTGTTGTTGGTGACGTTGATCAGCGACCAGCCCGGGTTGATCGGCTGAACGAGCGATTGCGGCGCGGCCGGCGGCCACGGCCAGGGCGGCACGGTCCGGTTCCACCACGCGTTGCGGGCGGCGCCGAAGTCCGCCGCGCCGCTGTTGTCTGCTGCTGCCATACGCCCTCCTGCCCGGCGCATCGTGCGCCACGCGCATCGTAGTCCAGGGACCTGGGCCGTATCATCCGCAACGAGGGGGAGTGCAGGTGCTCGACAACTTCCGGGAGGTGCCCGAGGACTCCGGCTTCCACGCAATCAACCTGCCGCCTTCCGCCGGGAGGGAGAAGCTCTACCAGGCCCTTCGCCTGGGTTGAGCGCGCCCGGTACCCCGCGCGCTCAACGCACGAAGCGCCCTTCCGGCGTCACCCGAACCATCTCGATGAAGCGCGAGCCGGTGCCGTTGCCGGACGTGAAGTCGATGTCCATGCCGGCCAGCCGGAGCTTGAAGGCGCGCAGCGCCGCATGCAGGCGGGCGCGCGTCAGGTCGCGGCCCGTGCGCTTGAGCGCCTCGATCATCACCAGCCCGTTCAGGTAGCCCTCGAAGCTGCCGTAGCCCACCGGCACCTGTGCGCGCTCCGCCAGGCGGCGGTAGTCGCGCGCCACGGTCTCCACCTCGCCCCAGGGATAGGGCATGACCTGCGAGATGGCCAGGCCGCTCGACTGCAGCTGCACCACCTTGGCCGTGACCTCGCCCGGCACGATCGACATGCCGTAGAACATCGGCTTGCTGCCGGCGGCGTAGGTGGCCTTGATCACCTCGCCGGCCACGGTGCCGGCCAGGTACATCAGCACGGCCTGGGGCTGGCTGTCCGCCAGCGTCTTGCCGGCCTCGGCGGCGTTCGAGCTGTCGCCCTTGACCGAGACCGCGGCCGCCGGCGTGAGCTTGTGGGTGGCCATGGCCGCGCCGATCAGCTTGACCGCCTCGGCGCCGCCGGGATTGTCGAGGTGGGCGATGGCGATCTTGTTGACGCCGACGGTCGTCAGGTGCTCGACCAGCGCCTGCGCCTCGCGCGCATTGCTGGCACGCACGAAGTAGGCCGAGCCGGCGACGCGTTCGCGCGCCGTGTCGCCCACCCCGTAGCCGCCCACGCTGGGAGCGCCGCTTTGCTGCAGCAGCTTGGCCGCGGCGGCCGTGGTGCCGGAGCCCACGCAGCCGAAGAAGGCGAACACGCGGTGGTCGTTCAGCAGCTTGGTGTAGTTCTCGACCGCTTTCTCGGGCTTCAGTTCGTCGTCGAGCGCCACCAGCTTGATCTTGCGGCCGCCGATGCCGCCCTGCTCGTTGACGGCATCGAAGGCGAGCCCGGCGCCGTTGTGGACCACCTTGATCTGCGAGCCGAGCGGCCCGCTCAGGACGGCCGAGCTGCCCAGCACGATCTCGCCGTCGCTCACGCCGTTCTCGGCGGCCCGCGCGGACGACAGCGGCACCAGGCCGGCGGCGAATGCCGCGCTGGACGCGACAAAACTTCTGCGTTGCATGAAACGAATCCTCTTCCCGGGGTAGTGGTTATGGTGAACAAGGATTGGAAGTGGGCGCCGCAGGGCGCCTGGTCAGGGTTTACCCATCCCACCGCGGGCTTATTTCACGCTGTCGCACCGCGGCAAAAAGCCGGCGGCGGTGCTTTCGTCGCCGGCCGCGCCGCGTGCGACCCAGCGCCCTCACCGCGCCGGCGGCCATCCTCGCCATGGTGCCGCACACGCGCTCGGTCTTGTGGGGACCGATGGCCTGTCGATCATGGGCGAGCTCTTCGTCGCCACCCTGCTCCCCCTCCCCGTCCTGCCCACGGCACCATCACCGAGCTGGGTGTGCTCGATGCGCAGCAGCGCCTCTACGCCAGCCGAGCTGGACTTGGTGCAGGCGAAGAACGACTATCTGCTGGGCCGCGTCTGGTTGGCCTCGGGAGACACTCCATGGATTGCGACGTCCTCATCGTCGGCGCGGGCCCCACGGGCCTGATGCTGGCCAACCAGCTCGCGCGCCGCGGCGTGCGCACGCTCATCATCGATCGGCATGCCGGGCCGGCGCGAGAGACACGCGCGCTGGGCGTGCAGGCACGCACGCTGGAGATCTATTCGAAGCTGGGCGTCGTCGATCGCGCGCTGGCGCTCGGCAAGCGCGGCGACGGCGCCAACATGTGGGCCGAAGGCCGCCGCATGGCGCGTGTTCCGCTGGCCGATGCGGGCGCGCGGCTCACCCCCTATCCCTACATCCTCGTGCTCGGCCAGGACGACAACGAGAAGATCCTGGGCGAGCGGCTGCACGACTTCGGCCTGTCCGTGCAATGGAACACCGAGCTGCTGGAACTCACCCAGACGCCCGAGCGCGCCGTGGCCAGGCTCAAGCAGCCCGACGGCAGCGTGCGCGAGATCGAGGCCGCCTGGGTGGCCGGCTGCGACGGCGCGCGCAGCGCGGTGCGCGAGCAAAGTGGCATCGGCTTCCCCGGCGCACCCTACGAGCACGTGTTCTTCGTCGCGGACGTGCAGGCCACCGGCAGCATGGTGCCCGACGAAGTCAATGTCTACCTGCACAAGGAGGGCTTTAACCTGCTGTTTCCGATGCGCGGGCAGGACCACTGGCGGCTGGTCGGCATCCTGCCGCCGTCGCTGCGCGACAGGGAAGGCGTGCGCTTCGATGACGTGATTCCCTCGGTGCGCGAGGAGGCAGGCGCCGGGCTCGAATTCAAGGAATGCAGCTGGTTCTCCACCTACCGCATCCATCACCGCAGCGCCTCGCGCTTCCGCGAAGGCCGCGCCTTCGTGCTGGGCGATGCGGCGCACATCCACAGCCCGGTCGGCGCGCAGGGCATGAACACCGGCCTGCAGGACGCCTACAACCTGGGGTGGAAGCTGGCGCTGGTCGCGCAGGGCCGGGCCGATGCGGCCTTGCTCGATTCCTACGAGGCCGAGCGCATGCCGGTCGCGCGGCGACTTCTCGACACCACCGACCGCGGTTTCAAGCTGGTGGTGTCGGACAGCTGGTGGGCCGGCCTGCTGCGCACCGAGGTGATGGCGCGCGTCGGTGCGCTGGCGATGAGCCGGCCGCGCATCCAGCGTACGGCCTTCCGGGTGGTCTCGCAGATCGGCATCAACTACCGCGCGAGCAGTCTGTCGGTGTCGCTGGACGATCCGCCGCAGGGCGCTCCGCGCGCGGGCGACCGCTTTCCGTGGATGCGGCTGCGCTTCTCGGCGGAAGGCCCGCAGGAGGACGTGTTCGACAAGCTCGACGACCTGCATTTCCACCTGCTCTTGTTCGGCCAGCCGGCGCCGCAGCAGCCGCTGCTGCTCCCCGACGAACTGGTGCGCGTCCACGCCGTGCCTTCGGATGTCGACAACGTTGCCGAACTGGCACGCCTGAAGCTGCCGGCGACTTCGTTCTACCTGCTGCGGCCCGACGGGTACGTGGCGCTGTGCGGCGCGCAGCTCGACCTTGCTGCCCTCGCGCGCCATGCGGCCGGGCCGCTGGGGCTGCGAACGCTTCCGCTTGGCTAGGATTGCGAGGGCCGCGCGCACACGCTAAGGTGTGCCGCCCAATGCCCAAGGACGGTGACCATGGTCTTCACGCTGACGCGCTGCATCGTCATCGCCCTCTTCGGGCTGCTCGTGCTGGCCGGCACATGGCGGCCCGTCCAGGCCGGCACCACCAGCGCCTTCACCCTGCCCCCCCAGAGCTACTCCGGCTCGCGCGAGCGTCAGTACAAGGTCTACGTGCCCGACGGCATCGCCACCCCGGCGCCGATGGTCATGGCACTGCACGGCTGCCAGCAGACGCACGACGACGTGCTGCGCGACTGGGGCCTCACGGCCGCGGCCGACCGCTTCGGCTTCATCCTGGTCGCGCCCTTCATCACCAGCTACGACGGGCTGCGCAACACCAACTGCTGGGGCTTCTGGCTGGACCAGCACCGCCACCAGGGCCGCGGGGAGCCCGAGGACCTGCACCAGATTGCGCGGCAGGTGGAGGCGCGCTTCGGCACCGACCCGCGCAGGCGCTACGTCACCGGCCTTTCCTCGGGCGCGGCGATGGCGGTGGTGCTCTCGGTCACGCACAACGAGTACTTTGCCGCGGCGGCCAGCGCCTCGGGGCTGCCCTACGGCGAGGACGCGGCTTCGGTGTCCTTCTCGGGCTGCCCCGGCAACGCGACGTTCCACGCGGTGAGCCGGGTGGTCGCCGACATGCGGCGCGAACGCAACGAAAGCCAAGCAATCCCGCTGCTGGTGCTGCAGAACAACCAGGACTGCACCGTGGTCCAGCCCGCCGGCCGCAACCTGCGCGATGCGCAGCTGCAGCTCAACGGCGATGCCGCGCACGACACGCCGGCCGAGGCGCTGGCGGGGCAGCGGCCCTGCACGCCGATCAACGGGCCGGACTACGGGTGCCAGCAAAGCTTCTACACCGTCGATGCGCAGCCCGGCAGCCGCTCGCTGGTGGAGACCGTGTTCTACAGCGGGCCCACCGCCACGCCCGCCCCGGGCGACACCGATCACGGCCACTACTGGATCGGCGGGCAGGCGGGCCGCGACGGGAACTGGGCCTTGCAGCGCGGGCCGAGCTATCCGGACATCGTGTGGGATTTCTTCTCGCGCCATGCGGCCGATACCGGCGGCCCTGCGCCGCCGCCTCCACCGCCGCCGCCGCCGAGCTGCACCAGCGTGGTCGCCGCACCCGGCGCGCATGTGGGCGCGGGGCGCGCCACCTTGGGCGGATTCTTCAACCTGCGCGCGATCAGCACGGGCGACCTGCGCGACATCGGCTTCGCCTGGGACTACTTCTTCACCAGCGTCGCCCTCCACCAGGGCGCGGACGGGCGCTGGTTCGTGCAGCCGCCGGCCGGCTGCGGCTGAATTGCAGGCTCAGCCGCGCGCGGCTGCGCCGGCCGCGGCTTGCTCGGGCCGCTCTTCGCGCCCGTCCGGGTGCCGCGCAAAGCGCGTCGGGCTGCGTCCATGCACCGGGGCGATGTCGCCCCAGGGCCAGCCGCCGAACTGCGTGCTGCGGTAGTCGGCCATGGCCTGCGCGATCTCGGCCTGCGTGTTCATCACGAAGGGGCCGTATTGCGCCACCGGCTCGCCGATGGGGCGGCCCTGCAGCACCAGGAATTCGCTCTCCTCGTCGCCGTTGATCAGTTCCACCCGCGCGTCCGCGCGCAGTTCGATCGCGGCATGATGGTCGACCTGCTGCCCCGCCACGCGGACCGAGCGGCCCTTGAAGAAGTACAGCGTGCGCCGCGTGCCCTTGCCGGTCGCGGCCGGCAGCACCCAGCAGGCCTGCGGCTCCATCTTCACGGTCCAGATGGCCAGGTCCGCATCGGGCTGCGCGGCCCAGGAATCGGGCGGCGGCGCCAGCGGACCGCCGGCGCCCGGCTCGCCCTCGATCGGCGCGATGCGTCCGGCAATGCTCGCCACCTCGGTCGAGCGGCCCTCGGCGTCCAGCGCGGTGAAGCGCGGGATGTCCTCGGCCCAGAACATCGTGAAATGCGGCTGCGCCATCTTGTTGCGTGCCGGCAAATTGAGCCAGATCTGGAACAGCTCCAGCGGATTGGGCGCTCCCTTGTCGAGCAGCGGGAACATCTCCGCATGCACGATGCCGCGCCCGGCGGTGAGCCATTGCACGTCGCCCCCGCCGAAGCGCGCCGTGGCGCCCAGCGAATCGGAATGGTCGATCAGGCCCTTGCGCACCAGGGTCACGGTCTCGAAGCCGCGGTGCGGATGGCCCGGAAAGCCCGGCACCGTCGTGCCGTGGTACATGCTCCAGCCGTCCTTGCGGCTGAAGTCCTGGCCCAGGTCGCGCCCGGCCAGCGGGGCCTCGGGGCCCATTTGCGCGTTGGCGCGCGGGTAGGCGTCGTCGTGATAGGCGCAGAAGAGGAAGGGATCGATGGTCTTCCAGGGGAAGCCCAGGGCTTCGATGCGGACGATGGGGCTGGGGGTGCTCATGATGTTTTTCCTGCTGGACAGAGGCTCATTCTGTTCCGATCGATTCAATGGAAAGTGGTTCGCTCCAGATGGGGACGATGCGGCCCGGGTGAAGTGCCGGCCGCAGGACGCTGTCGCCCCGGCATCGCAACGATCTACGGGCGGATTGCGCTTCTGTTCGACGAATGGGCCGCGGCAGTACGGGCCCACAATTCCGGCGCGTACCAGCGCCTCCAGGCCCCGACACGGCAGGCAGCGGCGAAGAGACCGCCGCGATTCCCACGAGAACAACGACATGGACCAGCAGCCACAGCAGAGTTTCCCGGACCGACGCCATGGCGATGGCGGCATTCCGACCTGCACCATGCGCACCCAGCCCCTGCCGCTCGCGTCGGCGGCACGTCGGCGTCCGGCGCGAAGCCGTCTGACGCGCTTCGCGGTGCCGTTCCTGGCCGTCTTCGCGTATTACGCGCTGGGCGTCTGCACCTTCGCGGTGATGGCCGCGGGCAGCGTGCCCGGCGGCGGCGACGTGCCGCAGCTGGCGTGGTATGCCACCCAGGTCACCAGCCCGATCGCCCTGGCGGTTGCGCTGGCGGCCGGGCGCTGGTGGGTCTGACACTCAACCCGGACGGCTTCCCGTCCCGGCAACGGCGCCTTCCTACAGTGCGGCGGAAGCGCCGGGGACTACCTTGGCATCAGCAAGGAGTCACGCATCATGCCCATCGCCACGCCGCCCCCGGACTTCGATCCCACCATCGTGCCGCCAACGCACAGAGAGCCCACCCAGGCCGAAACCTGGGAGACAGGGATCGCAACGGACCCGGCCATGCAGGCCGAGGCGCCCGCGAGGGACGAGAAGCGGGTCGCCGACCTCGTGAAGCTCTGGCCCGTGGACCGGAGGGCGTCGTTTCTGCTGATCCAGCCGGACATCGCGGGCGAGGGAGCGCGGTGATGGCCGCCCTCCTCGCCGTGCGCTATCTGTGGCTGCGCTGCGTGCGGACGACGCAGGTGCGGACGCAGTGAGGGCGCCCGTGCCCGCTCGGGCGATGCGCAATCACGCGAACCGCAGGCCCTCAAGACCAGGGCAAGTCGCCGGCGCGCTTGCGCTCGACCCGCGCCGCGCCCCAGACCACATGCAGCCGCCGGCCCTGTCGCGACAGGCTGCCGGCGACTTCCTCGATCACGTGGAGGCGGCGCGCCTCGCCGCCGGGCACATCGAGCTCCCAGATCTGCAATGAGCCATCCGGCCGTTCCTCCACGGTGATGGAGAAGCGGCCATGGCCATCGCGGTATTTGAGGGTGCGGCAGTACATCGGCTTTAGCAGAGCGGCGCCAATGGGTAACCGCGGGAATGCGAAAGTTCCGTCGCCCGGCTGTTCCCGGGCCGACGATCCTGCCGGCTCGTTCGGCCTCAGTGGTGGTGCCCGTGCTCCCCATGCACGTGGCGATGCGAGATCTCCTCCGCCGTCGCGGTGCGCACGCCGGTCACGGTCAGGCTGAACTTGAGCGACTTGCCGGCCAGCGGGTGGTTGCCATCGAGGATCACCTGCGGGCCCTTGATCTTCACCACGTTGAAGACCTGCGGCTGGCCCTGGTCGTCGCGGCCCTCGAGCTGGCCGCCGACCTTCACGCCGGGCGGGAAGTCCGCCTTGGAGATGGTGCGCATCAACGATTCGTCGCGCTCGCCGAAGGCGTCGCCGGGCGCCAGGTGCAGCGTGGCCTGGAAGCCCGTTTCCTTGCCTTCCAGCGCGGCCTCGATCTTGGGGAAGGTGTTGTCGTAGCCGCCATGGAGATAGACCATGGGGTCGCGGCTTTCGTCGATGAGCTTGTTGGTGCTGGCGTCGGCGACCTTGTAGCGCAGGGTGACGACGGTGTCTTTCTGGATTTTCATGGGGGAAGAGGGCTGGACTGTCGGGAGCGGGATTTTCGGTCAGATCGCGGGGCTGCCTCTTCGACACGGCCGCTGCCCCCACCCCAGCCCTTTTCCAGTTGGGGGAGGGCGCCGAAGACCGCTCAGAACTCCTGCGACACCGGCCGCAGCACTACCTCGTTGATGTCCACGTTTTCCGGCTGCTCGACCGCATAGACCACGGCGCGCGCCACGGAATCCGCGGGGATCTGGTTCGCGTCGTAGAAGGCTTTCACGCCCGCGGCGCTCTCCGCATCGCTGCTGCCGAACTTGAGCTCGGACTCCACCGCGCCCGGCGACACGATGGTCACCCGCACGCCGCTGTTGCCGACTTCCACGCGCAAGCCCTCGGAGATCGCCCGCACCGCATGCTTGGTGGCGCTGTACACCGTGCCGATCGGCGTGAACACCTTGAGCCCCGCAATCGAGGCCACGTTGACGATGTGCCCGCTGCCCTGCGCCTGCATGCGCGGCAGCACGGCGGCGATGCCGTAGAGCACGCCCTTGATGTTCACGTCGATGGTGCGGTCCCACTCGTCGACCCGGAGCCGGGCCAGGGGCGACAGCGGCATCACGCCCGCGTTGTTGACCAGCACGTCGATGCGGCCGAAGGCCTCGACGGTGGCGGCCGCCAGCTTCTCGAGGTCGGCGCGCCTGGCCACGTCGGTGGCGACGGCGATCGCTTCGCCGCCGGCTTCGCGGATCTCGGCGACCAGCTGCCCGAGCCGGTCGGTGCGTCGCGCCGCCAGGACCAGCTTCGCGCCGCGTGCGGCCAGATGGCGCGCGGTCGATTCGCCGAGCCCGCTGCTCGCGCCGGTGACGATGGCCACCTTGCCGCGAATGTTGTCTTGAACGGATGTCATGGAAGCTTCCTTTCGAGGAGGGGTTGAGGAGGAGTGACGTGAGTGTGAAAAATCCTGGCGTTCCCGTAAATGAAACTCCGGCGCGTTCAGAATTCGCATTTCCGGAACACTCCGATCTTGAGAAAGCCGCGCTCCATGTCCAACCGCCTCGAAGCCCTGCGCGTCTTCTGCACCGCCGCCGACGCGGCCAACTTCCGCGATGCGGCGATCCGCCTGTCGGTCTCGCCCCAGGTGGTGACGCGCGCGGTGCGCGAGCTCGAGGAAGAACTGGGCGAGCCGCTGTTCCACCGCAGCACCCGCGGCGTGCAGCTCACCGATTTCGGGCGCGCCCTGGCCGAGCGCGCGCGCACCGCGGTGGGCGGCGTGGATGCGCTCTTCCACCGCACCGACCGCCGCGCGCTCTCGCAGCACGCGGGCACGGTGCGCGTGACCGCGCCCAGCGTGCTCGGCCGCCGCTGGATACCGCAGGCGCTGGCGCCGATGCTGGCCGGGCATCCCGGGCTGGTGCTGGACCTGCGCCTGTCGGAGCAGCTGGCCGACGCGGTGAGCCAGCAGATCGACGTCGGCGTGCGCGTGGGCGGCCAGCCGGGCGGCCGCTTCGTGGCGCGCACGGTGGAGCGCATGGCGCTGATGGTGGTGGCGGCGCCGGCGCTGGTCGCGCGCACCGGCGTGCCGCGCAGCGTCGACGAGCTCCAGCGCCTGCCGCTGACGGCGCTGGTCGATCGCGATTCCGGCCGACTTTGGCCCTGGTCCTTCAGCCGCAAGCGGCAGATGCCGGTGTCCGCACCGGCCTTCGTCACCGACGACACCGATGCCGAATGCACCGCCGTGCTGGCCGGCCTGGGCTTCGGCCAGCTGGTGGCGCCGCTGGCCGAGCCGTGGCTGCAGACGGGGCAGTTGGTGTCGGTGCTCGAGGCCGAGGCGCCCGAGCCCTGGCCGGTGCATGTATGGCGGGCGCAGCGCGCGCCGGTGCCGGCGCGCGTGCGGCTGGTGTACGACGCGCTGGTGAGCGCGCTCGGCGGCGGGGCGAGGCCGGCGCGGTGATGGCGACGCGCAGGTGGGGCGCGCGCCTACTCGAACTTGCAAGCTTGCCGCATGGCGGCGGGGCCGGCGCGGAAGACATTGGCCTCAGCACCTGCGAGGCCGCCATGAATCCCAAGAAGCTCTACGCACTCTGCCGCCAGTCCGTCGTCGCGTGGGTCGACGACTATGCGCCGAGCATGGGCGCCGCGATCTCCTACTACACGATCTTCTCGCTCGCTCCGCTGCTGGTGATCGTGATCGCGATCGCAGGCGCGCTGTTCGGGCGCGAGGCGGCGCAGGGCCGCATCGTGGCGCAGATTTCGGGGCTGGTCGGGCAAGAGGGCGCGGTCGCCGTCGAGTCGATGCTGCGCAGCGTGAGCGAACCCGACAAGGGCCTGATCGCGGGGCTGGTCAGTGCCGTGGTGCTGCTGGTCGGCGCCACCACCGTCTTCGCGGAGCTGCAGAGCGCGCTCGACCGCATCTGGCACGTTCCGGAGCGCGAGAAGCCCTCGGGCATCTGGGCGGTGCTGCGCGCGCGATTGCTGTCCTTCGGGCTGATCCTGGGCCTGGCCTTCCTGCTGATGGTGTCGCTGGTGGTGAGCGCCGCGCTGGCGGCCTTCGGCAGCTGGTTCGGCGGGCTGATGCCGGGCTGGGAACTGCTGCTGCAGGGACTCAACGTGCTGATCTCGCTGGGCATCGTGACGCTCCTCTTCGCGCTGATCTACAAGCTGATGCCGACCGCGCGCATCGCCTGGCGCGACGTGTGGATCGGCGCCCTGGTGACCGCCGTGCTCTTCGAGCTGGGCAAGCTGGGCATCGGGCTGTACCTGGGCAAGAGCGGCGTGAACGAGTCCTTTGCCGCGGCGGGATCGCTGGTGCTGCTGGTGGCATGGGTGTACTACGCGGCGCAGATCTTCTTGCTCGGGGCGGAGTTCACCAAGGTCTATGCCGGTGCGCACGGGTCGACCTCGGGCGCCAAGGCGGTGGCTGCCACGGAGGCTTCCGCGAAGGAAGCGGACGCCGGAACGGACCGCGTCGAGGCCGGGGGCGCGACGGCGGCCGCGACGGCACCGCCGGCCGACTACTCGGGCATCGGACGTACGGCGCGCGCCCAGGAGGAGATCGATCGACGCGTGGATCGCGCCACCGCGACGCTCCTGCGGCAGATGCTGTGGCTCGGTGTGCTCACGCTCGGCAACGTGCTGGCGGAGCGCTGGACGAAGCGCCAGCGCAAGCTCGGCAGGCGCCGCGCCGCGCGCCATTGAAGCGCGCAGCGCATCGGCGCGGCAGGGGCGCCGGCGCTACACGGCGCCCACGCTGCCGGTGACCGGCAGCACGATGCCCGTGATGTAGCTCGCGCACGAAGGTGCGGCCAGGAACACGTACGCCGGCGACAACTCCTCGGGCTGTGCGGGCCGCTTCATGTCCGTCTGCTTGCCGAAGTGCTGCACCTCTTCAGCCGAGCGGTCCGCCGGATTGAGCGGCGTCCACACCGGGCCCGGCGCCACCGCGTTGACGCGAATGCCCTTGTCCAGCAGGTTGCTGGCGAGCGACTTCGTGAACGCATGGATCGCGCCCTTGGTGGTCGAGTAGTCCAGCAGATGCGCGCTGCCCTCGAGCCCGGTCACCGAGCCGGTGTTGATGATCGAACCGCCGCGCGGCAGGTGCGGCACCGCGGCGCGCGCCATCTGGAAGTAGCCGTAGATGTTGGTCTTGAAGGTGAGGTCCAGCCGCTCGTCCGTGATGTCCTCGATGCTCACCGCGTGCAACTGGAATGCGGCGTTATTGACAAGGATGTCGAGCTTGCCGAACGCCTCGACGGTTTCCTTCACTGCGCGCCGGCAGAAGTCCGGATCGCGCACGTCGCCGGGGATCAGCACGCAGTGCCGGCCCTCCTCGTGGATGCAGCGGCGCGTCTCCTCGGCATCGACCTGCTCGTCCTCGAGGTAGACGATGGCCACGTCCGCACCCTCGCGTGCATAGAGCAGCGCCACCGCGCGTCCGATGCCGGAGTCGCCGCCCGTCACCAGCGCGACCATGCCGTCGAGCTTGCCGCTGCCCAGGTAGCCCGAAGCCTGGAAGCGCGGCTGCAGGTCCATGTCGGCTTCGATGCCGGGTTTCTTCAGGTGCTGGGCCGGCATCGGGTTTTCGGGTTCCGGGCGGTGGCCGGCCTGCACGGGCTTCTTGCTGGGCTTGGCGTCGCCCGCCTTGCGGTCCTTGGCGTCCTGCTCGCGCTGCACCTTGCGCTGCTGCTCGGCGACCTCGCTGGTGTCGGAGGTGGGGGTGTCCCGGTTCGAAGGCATGAAATGGCTCCTGCTGATGAAGATGAAGGGGTGAAATTCACCGTAGCCAGTCCGGGAGAAGCCTCATGTCGTCCGATGCCGCATCGCCCTTGCAGATTCGATGACGTCCCACAGCGGGATGCGGCCGGCGCCTATCCGGCCCTCGATGCGGCCCGGCGACCTTGCGCCATCGCCTGCACCCCGCCGTTCACGAAAAGCGCCATGAGCACCCCTCCCCTCAGCGTTGCCAGCAGCACCCGCAAAGGCCGGGAGCGATGGTGGAAGCGGCTGGGACCGGGCCTCATCACAGGCGCAGCAGACGACGACCCGAGCGGCATCGCCACCTATTCGCAGGCCGGCGCGCAGCTGGGCTACGCCGCCGGCTGGACGCTGCTTTTCACCTATCCGCTGATGGTGGGCATCCAGCTCGCCAGCGCGCGCATCGGCCGCGTCACCGGCAGGAGCCTGGTCGGGAACTTCGCGCAGTTCTGCCCGCGCTGGCTGGTGGGCGCGCTGGTGCTGCTGCTGCTGACCGCCAACGTCATCAACCTCGGAGCCGATCTCAACGCGATGGGGGCCGCCGCCGCGCTGGTGCTGCCGGGCAGCGCAGCCTGGTATGTGCTGGGCTTCGGGCTGGTGTCCTTGCTCCTGCAGGTCTTCCTGCCCTACGAGCGCTATGTGCGCGTGCTCAAGTGGCTGACGCTCTCGCTCTTCGCGTACGTGGCGGTGGTGTTCGCGGTCGACGTGGACTGGGCCGCGGCGCTGAAGGGCACCTTCATGCCGTCCATCGAATGGAACAAGGACTACGTGACGACGGTGGTCGCGATCCTGGGCACCACCATCAGTCCCTACCTCTTCTTCTGGCAAGCCGCGCAGGAGGTGGAGGAAATCAAGCGCGTGCCGCGCGACCAGCCGCTGCGCGTCGCGCCCGAGCAGGCTCGCGGCCAGCTGCGGCGGCTGCGCATCGACACGGCGGTCGGCATGGGCTTCTCCAACCTGGTGGCTTTCTTCATGATCGTCGCGACGGCCGCCACGCTGCATGCCCACGGCATCACCGATATCGAGACCACCGAGCAGGCGGCCGAGGCCTTGCGCCCCATTGCGGGCGAGGCCGCCTTCCTGCTGTTCGCGCTCGGCATCGTCGGCACCGGCCTGCTGGCCCTGCCCGTGCTCGCGGGTTCGGCGGCGGATGCGGTGGCCTGCTACTTCCATGTGCGCAGCGGCCTGGACCTGTCGCTGGCCGAGGGCCGCAGCTTCTACGGCATCCTGGCCGCCGCCATGGTCATCGGCCTGGCCATCGGGCTGTCGGGGGTGAATCCGATCTCGGCGCTGTACTGGTCGGCGGTGATCAACGCCGTCATCTCGGTGCCGGTGATGGTGGCCGTGATGATCGCGGCCACCAGCCACAAGGTGATGGGGGCGATGGTGCTGCCGCTCAAGTGGAAGCTGCTGGGCTGGCTGGCCACCGCCGCGATGGCGGCGGCTGCGCTGGCGCTGTTCGTCGTCTCGGTGGGCTGAAGCATCAGCTTTTGAAGCGGCGGTGGTAGTGCGCGAGGCGCTGGAGCGCATAGTCCGCGGCGGCTTCGCGGATCGTGTTGCGATCTCCGTGGAAGCGCTTCGTTTCGGTGAAGCTCTGCGTGCGGTTGCCGTCCCGGAAGGCCCAGGCGAAGCACTGGGTGCCGGCCGGGATGGCGGAGTCGGTGTCGTCCGCCACCCCGGTATTGGAGATCGCCACGTTGGCGCTGCTGTGCGAGAGGGCGCCGCGCGCCATCTCCAGCGCCACCGGTTCGCTGGTGAGGTTGAAGCGCTCCAGCGTCGTCTGCCGGACGCCGAGGTGGCGGTGCTTGGCCTTCGGGTCGTACACCACGAAGGCCGACTCGAGCACTTTGCCCGCGCCCGGCGCCGAGGCCAGGCGCGAGGCGATCAGTCCCGCGGTGCAGGACTCGGCGGTCACCAGCACCAGGCCATGTTCCTGCAGGTACTGCGCTGCGGCCTGGCCGGCGCCGTTGCCGTCGGTACTCGCCATGATGGTCTCTCCTGAAGTGTCCTGATCGAGGGAGTCACCACGCTAGAAGCGCCGCCGGCAGGGTGTGTCCGTGGTGCGCGAGGGCTGCTGTAGGACGAGGCTTTGAACGGCGGTCACTGTATATTCATCCAGATTGCCATGTCCGCCGATCCTTCTTCTTCTTCGCCCGCCGAGCCGGCGACCGGCGCCGAACTCGCGGTCTCCGTCAAGACCCTGTGCGCCTTCGCCGCCCGGGCCGGCGACCTGGACCTGCGCTTCGTGCCCGCACCCAGCGCGCAGGAAGGCGTGGCCGGCCACCGCCTGGTGCAGGGCCGGCGCGGCGCGGACTACGAAAGCGAGCTGGGCCTGCGTTCGCGCTTCGGCTGTCTGCAGGTGCGCGGCCGGGCCGACGGCTACGACCCGCAGCGCCGCCGGCTGGAGGAGATCAAGACCTTCCGCGGCGACTTCGAGGCGATTCGCGCGAACCACCGCGCGCTGCACTGGGCGCAGGCGCGCTGCTACGCGTGGATGCTGTGCGAGGCGCGCGGCCTGGACGGCCTCGAGGTCGCGCTGGTCTACCTGGACCTGGGCCCGGACGAAGAGCATGTGCTCGCCGAGACGATGACGCGAGAGGCCCTGCGTGCGCATTTCGAGACCCTCTGCGGCCGCTACCTGGACTGGGCCGAACAGGAGGCCGCGCACCGCGCGGCCCGCGATGCCGCGCTGGAAGCGCTGGCCTTCCCGCACGCGGGCTTCAGGCCCGGTCAACGCGAGCTGGCCCGGGCGGTCTACCGCTCGGCCGTCGCCGAACGCTGCCTCCTTGCGCAGGCGCCCACCGGCATCGGCAAGACCGTTGCCACCCTCTTCCCATTGCTCAAGGCCGGGCTCCGGCAGCGCATCGACAAGCTCTTCTTCCTCACGGCCAAGACCTCGGGCCGCGCGGTCGCGCTGGAAGGCTTGCGGCTGCTGCGCGACGGCGGGGGCCGGCCGCTGCGCGTGCTGGAACTGGCGGCGCGCGAGAAGGTCTGCGAGCACCCGGACAAGGCCTGCCACGGCGAGTCCTGCCCGCTGGCGCGCGGCTTCTACGACCGCCTGCCCGCCGCGCGTGCCGAGGCCGTGGACGCGGCCTGGCTGGATCGCGCCTCGCTGCGCCGCATCGCGCTGGCGCACGAGGTCTGCCCCTACTTCCTCGCGCAGGAGCTGGCGCGCTGGAGCGACGCCATCGTCGGCGACTACAACTACTACTTCGACGCCAGCGCCTTCCTGTGGGCGCTGACGCAGGAGGAAGGATGGCGCGCGGCCGTGCTGGTCGACGAGGCGCACAACCTGCTGGATCGGGCGCGGGGCATGTACAGCGCGCAGCTCGATGCGGCGGCGCTCGGCGCGGTGCGCCGCCAGGCGCCTCCGCTGATCAAGAAGGCGCTGGGCAAGCTGCAGCGCGAGTGGCGGCGGCAGCAGCAGACGCAGCTCGAGGCCTACCGCGCCTCGGACGGCATCCCCGCCGGATTCGCGCGGGCCTTGCAGGAGGCGGTGGTCAGCCTCGGCGACCACTTCGCGGCGCAGCCGCAAGACGCGCAGGGCGCGCTGCAGCAGTGCTTCTTCGACCTGGTGCAGTTCGCGCGACTGGCCGAGTCTTTCGGGGAGCACTCGGTCTTCGAGTCCATGCTGGAAGAAGACGGCCATCGCGAGGCGCTCGCCATCCGCAACCTGGTGCCCGCGCCCTTCCTTCGCGGGCGCTTCGCCGGCAGCCTCAGCAGTACCTGCTTTTCCGGGACGCTGGCGCCGTTTTCCTTCTACGGCGACATGCTGGGGCTGCCGGAGGACACGGCCACGCTGGACGTGGGCTCGCCCTTCCGCAGCGAGCAGCTGAAGGTGCACATCGCGATGGATGTCTCGACGCGCTTTCGCGATCGCACGCGTTCGCTGGAGCGCCTGGTCGGCATCATCGCCGCGCAGTATGCGCAGCAGCCGGGCAACTACCTGGCCTTCTTCAGCAGCTTCGAATATTTGGGCAGTGCCTACGAGGCCTTTGCCCGGCGCCATCCCGAGGTGCCGGCCTGGGCGCAGGCCCGAGGCATGCACGAGTCCGAGCGCGAGGCCTTCGTGGCGCGTTTCGCGCCGGGCGGGCGCGGCATCGGCTTCGCGGTGCTGGGCGGCGCCTTCGGCGAGGGCATCGACCTGCCCGGCGACCGGCTGGTCGGCGCCTTCGTCGCCAGCCTGGGGCTGCCGCAGCACAACGCGGCCAACGAACGCATGCGCGAACGCATGCAGGCGCTGTTCGGCGAGGGCTATGCCTACACCTATGTGTATCCGGGCTTGCAGAAGGTGGTGCAGGCGGCCGGGCGCGTCATTCGCACGGAGCAGGACGCGGGAGTGCTCTACCTGCTCGACGATCGCTTCGCCCGGCACGATATTCGTGCGCTGCTGCCCGCCTGGTGGCGGGTGCAGCCGCTGGAAGTCTGCGCAGGTTCCCGGGTTACTGCGCCTCTTCCTTCTTCTTCGGCGTGATGACCTTGTCCACGGTGACCGAGACCGGGTCGCTGGCCGGGAAGGATTCCTCGACGCCGTTGTCCAGCGCCTGCTCGCTCGGCTCTTCCTTCACCGGCTTGTGATGCTCGACCGGGGCGTCGTGCTTCTCCGAGGTCGGGAAGGGGAAGGGATCGGTCGGTGTGGTGCTGCTCATGCGGCCTCCTCGTGGTCGGGAGATCCAAGCTAGGGCCCGCGGCGGCACGGCCCTGTAGGAAGCCGCGCCAAGGCCCTGCCGAGATTCGCCCCGCGACCGCGCGCGCGAATTCGCCTACGGCGCCCCGGACTGCCGGACTGCGCCGAATGCACGGTGCGGGTTGCAGGCTGGTCGCACCGATCGATTTCGATCACGTGACGATCCATGAACCCTGAAAGGAGATGTCGATGACCGACACCACCACCCCGCTCCCCGCGCCCCTCGGACCGCTCGGAGAGAACGAGGCCCGCCTCGGCGACCGCGGCGCCGCCTCGGGCCGCAACATCGAGCAGAACCGCGCGCTGGGCCAGGACGATCCGCTGCACGGCAGCCGCATGGGACGCCGCCTGTACGACGGCACGGGCCAGCCCGGCATTCCCGACATCGGCACCGATGCGGCCCAGCTCGAGGAAGCGGAGCGCATGGCGCGCGACAAACGCTGAATTGCCCGGCTTGCCGCTGCGCCGGAGCGCTCTGACGCACAGAGCCTCCCCGCGCCTACCTTCGTGAGCCTTCACGCGCGCAGGATGCGGGCCTCACCCGCATTCAAGGAGTGACACATGCCCAGAGGTGACAAATCGTCCTATACGGACAAGCAGAAGCGCAAGGCCGAGCACATCGAGGAAGGCTACGAGAAGCGCGGCGTGGGCGAGAAGGAAGCCGAGCGCCGCGCGTGGGCCACGGTGAACGCCGAGAGCGGCGGCGGCAAGAAGAGCGGCTCCGGCCGCGGCAAGGCCGAGAACCACGCGCCCTCGCGCAAGGGCGGGCACAAGGGCGGTGCGGCTTCGGCCGGCCGCACGGCGGCCCAGCGTTCGGCCTCGGCCAAGAAGGCCGCTGCCACGCGCAAGCGCAACGCAGCCGCCCACTGAGCGCAGCGGCTGCTCAAGGCAGGGGCTGAGTCCCGCTGCGCTTGAGCACCTCCGCCAACTGAAGCTCGACGGCGAACAGGCGCTCGTTGAGCACCGCGGTCTGAAGCCGGATGGCTTCGATGATCGCGCGCGTCGCCGGATCGGGCGCGTTGTTCGAGAGTTCCTGAAGCTCGTGCAGCTTCCTGCGCAGTTCGTTGCTCATCGTGGTGCCCTCCTTTGACGATCGAGTGGGTGAGATCGTAGGGGCACGTGACGTGCTTCGCCAAGCGGTGAATGGGTGCTTTGCGCTTCGCCTCATTTCGCCCCAGGCAGGCCCCATGCTGGCGGCTGCCGCGCCCGATTCGCCGATTCAGAAGCTCGTCGACGTGGCACAGATCTATTCCGCACAGAGTCCGGGCAACCTGACGATGATCGAGTTCGTGAAGGAGATCAGATCGCGAATGAAGCACCCTCCGCCCCCACCTCCGCCGCTTGTCGCGATGCCGCCGACCGGCCCGTTGATCGGCCCGAGCCCAGCCCCGCCGGGGTATCCCATGTACGTCCCTCCACCGCGGCGCTAGCCCCCAAGCATTCCCTCGACTCAATCTCCCGATGATGACCTCGTCGATGCTGCGCCCGGTCTTGTGGCTTTCGATCGCGGCACTGGCGCGCAACCATTCCGTGTAGCGAACCGCTTGCCCGAGGCCGAGCCCAACGGTCGGGCCGAACGGCGGCTCTGTGGCGCGCAGCAGTTCGGCCATATCTTCGGACGATTTGAGGAACGACACGGCGTTGAACTCTTCTCCGCTGTTGAGGGCCATGACGAGGACATCGCGGCCCATCAGGTTGCCTGCGCCCCGAATTTCTGCAAGAAACTCTTTTTGTTTTTCTTTAGGGGAGCTGGGAATCAGATGAGCCAGCTCCTGAAAATACGTGTCGATATCCAATGCTCCATTCTCCAGGGCCTTTTTCAACACCAATTCCGTTCCAATCTGATAGTCCAGCCGCGCGTATTTGATCGCTGCCTGGGCGGCAAGTTGCTTGTCTGGGTCGGCAGCCAAAATCTTCAGATCGAACGCAATATCATTGTTTGCGCCCGTTGTATTTTCTTTGTTGTGAAGGTCGGCCAATATCCGAATAAGCGGAATTTTCTCGTCAGAACTCAGAGTGCCGCCATGCAAAAGGGCGCGTGCAAGATTCACCGATTGAGCCGTAGCGGGAACGCCTTTAAAGTAGATTTCATCCATCGCATTGCGGCCTTCCAGCCCCGGTCGCGGCTTGTAGGAATGCAGAGGATTTTGTTCATCTGTTTTTGAGGCCGCGATGACGAGATCGGCCTTGTATTTCATGGCGCCGCCTGCTCCTGGCGTGCTTGGCGATACAGGAATATCGGCGTAGCTCTGATTGCTGGGAAGAACAATGGCCGCTGGTGTATGGTCGATACGATAAAGAATAAGCACAACTGCTAGAAGGCCGGTTACGCCGAGGAGAGGTGGAAACAACTTTTTCATGCTAATTTAACCGGCATAGGCTTTCAGCTTGTTAAAGATGCTCAATGGGGTTATCACGGTTCTCAATTCCATGGTGAAATTGATCCAGCGTCGTATCGGATGGTTAAGGGAAAGCGCGGGTATGTTTATTGGAGTGCCATAGGCGTCTGTGATGTTCGCCTCATAAGCATTAAAAATGTTTAATATATAAGTGTCGCATCGATATGTACCCTGCCGCGTGGAGCGATCTGGATATCGGGGCGTCGCGGGCGCATATTGTGCAAGATGCGTATATTCCGCACCAATTGCGAGGATTTGAAATGCGCGTAGTGCCATTCCAAATCTGGCATCGACGGTTTTATAAGATGACGGGCCGCAATAGTCTGCGAAGCAGCCGGTAACAAAGTAATCAGGGATCTTCGGAGCGGCCGCTCCCCAGTATCCGTTGTAGGCCCGCTGCTTGAAATTGATGAGGGTGTTGTACGCAACGGCGTTAGGCTTTCCATCATTCAAGACTTCGTAGACGCCCCCCAATCCATCATATAAACCTATGTGCCCAAGCCATGCATAGGGCATGTTGTTTTCCATGTTGCGGCCGACCACATCAGCCCGATATTTTGGATCTTGGACCACTGTGTCGACACCGATATTCCAGAGTGGCTGGCCATTTTGGTAGATTACGAGATTGCCATCGGTCTGTGCGGCGATGTATGCGCCCGGACGGCCATAGGTACCTGTATGCCACAGCGCGTTCCAGTAAATGTCGTAAACAACAAAATTACCATCTCGCTGCATGACGGCAAGGTGGCCGCCTCTGTTCTGCGTAGAAGTATGCCAGCGTGCGGACCAATCTGACGTTCTGTAGTACACGAGATTGCCGTCATGTTGCATCACCAGCTGATATCGACCATCGTCCGAGGAAAGAGACTGGCCTTTATAAATTACCTGATCGGGATATAAATTCGCAGAATTGGCAAGACCGATCATCCAAAACATAAAAACTGTAAATACGATCAGAACTCTCATTTTTTCCCCTGAGATTTTTGGTGCGCCGGATCTTAGGGGTGCGGAGGACGATCCTTTTCACGACGAGACAATTGGTCAGATTCCGCGGAACTGAGAGGTAGCGTTTTGAGGGCGCCGCGGACCGCGACCCCCAGGCTGGTCCAGAATGCGTGGCGAACTTCCCGCCCGCCTCCCCATGAACCTCGCCGACTCCTTCGCCGACTTCACCCGCTTCGTCGACATCCGCCGCGACATCCATGCCCACCCCGAGCTGGGCTTCGAGGAACACCGGACCTCCGACAAGGTGGCCAGACTGCTGGCCGAGTGGGGCATCGAGGTGCATCGCGGCATCGCCGGCACCGGCCTGGTCGGCGTTCTGCGCCGGGGCAGCGGCACGCGCAGCATCGGGCTGCGCGCCGACATGGACGCGCTGCCGCTGCACGAGGCCAACCAGTTCGCGCACCGCTCCACGCACGACGGCCGCATGCATGCCTGCGGCCACGACGGCCACACCACCATGCTGCTGGCTGCCGCCTGGCACCTCGCGCAGCAGGGCAGCCGGTTCGACGGCACGGTCAACTTCATCTTCCAGCCGGCCGAAGAGATGGGCAAGGCGGGCGCGAAGAAGATGATCGAGGACGGGCTCTTCGAACGCTTCCCGTGCGACGCCGTCTTCGCGCTGCACAACTTCCCGGTCGGCGAGGTCGGCCGCTTCGCGCTCAACGAGGGCGCGCTGATGGCCTCGAGCAACACCTACAAGGTCACGCTGCGCGGGCGCGGCACGCACGCATCGATGCCGCACACGGGCGTGGACCCGGTCGGCGCGGTGATCGCGCTGGCCCAGCAGCTGCAGACCATCGTGCCGCGCAACGTCGCCAGCACCGAGCGCGCGCTGGTCGCGGTCACGCAGCTGCAGGGTTCCGACGCGCCCAACGTGATCCCGGACCTCGCCTCGGTCGGCGGCACGGTGCGCACCTTCTCGATTCCCGCACTCGACCGCATCGAGCAGCGCCTGCGCACGCTGGCCGAGCACGTCGCGCTGGCCCACGAGTGCAGCGCCGAGGTGAGCTTCGTGCGCGCCTCGCCGCCGGTGGTGAACCACCGCGACGAAGCCCGCTTCGCCGCCGCCGTGATGCGCGAGGTGGTGGGCGAGCAGATGGTCACCGACGACTTCCCGGCCGTCATGGGCGCCGAGGACTTCGCCCACATGCTGCTGGCGCGGCCGGGCTGCTACGCCTTCCTCGGCAATGGCGACGGCGACCACCGGCTCGCCGGGCACGGGCCGGGGCCGTGCATCATCCACAACACCTCCTTCGACTTCAACGACGAGATCATCCCGATCGGTGCCAGCTACTTCGTGAAGCTGGTGGAGCGCTGGCTCCCGGTCGTTCCCTGAATCCCTTCACCACGAAAGCGGCCGCGACGATGTCCTTCTCCTCCAATCGACGTTCCCTGGTCCTTCTCGCCGCCGGCCTGCCCGCGCTGGCGGGCCTCGGCCGCGCGCAGGCGCAGCAGCAACAGCGTGTGATCCGCATGGTGGTGCCCTTCGGCACCGGCGCCGTGCAGGACACGGTGGCGCGTGCCTTCAACAGCGAGCTGGGGGCGGCGCTCAACGCCAGCGTGATCGTCGAGAACCGCGCGGGCGCCGGCGGCACGGTGGGCGCAGCGCTCGTGGCCAAGGCGCCGGCGGACGGCAACACGCTCATCCTGGCGGCGGCCAGCCACCACATTGCCGGCCACCTCTACAACAAGCTTCCCTACGACCCGCTCAAGGACTTCGTCGGCGTGGCCGAGATCGGCAACGCCGGCTACGTGGTCGTGGCCTCGAGCGACCTCAAGGTGGCGAACACGGCCGAGTTCATCCGCGAGGTCAAGGCGCATCCCGGCAAGTACAACTACGCCTCGGCCGGCAACGGCAGCGCCACGCACCTGGCCATGGCCTCCTTCCTCGCCAAGGCCGGGCTGCAGATGACGCACATCCCGATGAAGTCCACCGGCGAGGCGGTGAACGAGCTGCTGGCCGGGCGCGTGCAGGCCGTCACCTCGTCGAGCATCGGCGTGATGGGGCTGCAAAGCGATGCGCGCATCAAGCCGCTGGCCTCCACCGGCAAGGTGCGCAGCCCCTTCCTGCCCAACTTGCCGACCGCGCACGAGAGCGGCCTGCCGGGCTACCAATTCGACTCCTGGATCGGCGTGCTCGCGCCCGCCGGCACGCCCCCTGCCGAAGTCGAGAAGCTCCATGCGGCGATCGCCAGGGTGATCGCCGAGCCCGCCATGCAGGAGCGCCTCACGCGCCTGGGCATCGAGCCGCGCAGCTCGAGCACGGCGGACTTCCAGAAGCTGCTGCGGGCGGACTGGGAGACCATGGGCGCGGTGGTCAAGGCATCGGGGGCGAAGATCGACTAGGCGGCGGGAAGCCGCGGAGAGCGGCTATTGCCGCGGTGGAGCAACGTACATGGGATATCCCGGAGGGGCCGGGCTCGGCCCGACGGCGGGACCGGTGGGCGGCATGAGAACGACCGGCGGGGGCGGGGGCGGCGGGTTCTTCATCTGCGCCCTGATCGCCTGCACCATGGCGGCCATGTTTTCGTTCTGGGGGCTCTGAGAGGAATAGACCTGCGCGACGGCGACGAGCTTTTGAACGGGCGAGTCGGGCGCGGCCGCTGCCAGCATGGGGCCCGCTTGGGGGGAGATAAGAAAGCTCATGACCTTGCGCTCGTCGGTGTTTGGCCGGCTCAATCTCGCAAGGATGAACTCGTCGATGCTGCGTCCGGTCTTGTGGCTCTCGATGGCGGCGCTGGCGCGCAGCCATTCGGTGTGGCGAACGGCATCCCCAAGGCCCAACCCCACGAGCGGGCCAAATTGGGGCTCCGTTTCGCGCAGGAACTCGGCCATGTCTTCGGATGTTTTCAGAAACGACACGGCGTTGAACTCCTCGCCGCTGTTGAGGGCCATGACAAGGACATCGCGGCCGATCTGGCTACCGGCGGCGCGGATTTCTGCCAGGAATTCTTTTTTCTTGTCCAGTGGTGCGCCGGGCACCAGATGGGCCAGCTCCTGAAAATATGCATCGGTATCGAGGGCCCCGTTTTCAAGCGCCTTCTTCAGCACGACTTCGGTGCCCGGCAAGTAGTCGAGTCGCGCATAGCTTGTTGCGGCCTGAGCGGCGACTTGTTTGTCGGGATCGCTCGCCAAGACCTTTAAATCGAGCGCAATGTCGTCGTTCGCGCCCGTTGTATTTTCGCGATTGTGAAGGCTTGCCAAAATTCGAATCATTGGAATTCTTTCGTCAGGACTTAGCGTCCCGCCATGCAAGAGCCCACGCGCGAGGCTCACTGATTGCGCCGTGGCCGCAACGCCTTTGACGTCGATCTCGTCCAGCGCTCCACGGCCTGCGAGTCCTGGCCGTGGTTTGTAAGATTGCAATGGATGGTGTTCATCTATTCCGGCGGCAGCGATGGTGACGTTGGCCTTGTACTTGGCAGCGCCATCCGAACGCGAAGGCTTCGATTGACGCGCTTCGCTCGCGCCACCGTTGTGCGGGTCAGCGGTGGCCTGCCAAGACGTGTTCTGATGGAGCAGGAGGGCCGTCGCCAGGATGGCGATTGCGAAAAGAATCCAGAGCGATTTACCCATGTGTCACCCCGCATAGTTTTTGAGTTTGTCAAAAATGGCTCGCGGGGTCACCAGTAGCTGTAGATATCCCTCCGTGAACGTCAGCCAGCGCTCTATTGCAGCATGCTCGGGGGCCAAGACATTGATGACGTAGCCATTCGCATTGGTGGGGTTGAGGTACAAAGCCTTGTAGATGTCCAGCAAGTAGGTATCGCAACGATAAAGGCCTTGCTTTGCCGACGAATTTTGCGTCCTGGGCATTGCAGACGTCGAGGCGGTAAAGTATGTGTATTTTGCTCCGATCGCCAGAATTTGAAATGCTCGCAGCACCATCGCCCGCCTTATATGCACGGTTTGATAACCTGAGGTGCCGCAATAGTCATTGAAGCAGCCGATCCCATAGAAATCAGGAATCTTGGGGGAAGCTCCACCCCAGTATCCGTTGTAGGATCTTTGCTTGAAATTGTCGAGCGTGTTGAATGCAACGGCGTTGGGTTTGCCATCATTGAGTACTTCGTAAATACCCCCGGCGCCGTCAAATAATCCAATGTGACCAAGCGCCGAGTAGGGCATGTTGGTTTCCATGTTGCGGCCCACCACATCGCCTTGATATTTCGGATCCTGGATCTGTGGAGTATCAGCTCCAATATTCCACAACGCTTGCCCATTTTGATAAACCACCAGATTGCCGTCGCTCTGTGCGGCAATGAACGCGCCTGGACGACCATTGGTGCCTGTTTGCCAGAGTGGCCTCCAATTAACATCGTATATGACAAAATTCCCATCCCCTTGCATGACGGCCAGATGCCCGCCAGTCGTGTGTGTGGAGGTCCACCAACGAGCAGACCAGTCGGACGTTCTGTAATAAACGAGATTGCCGTCGCCTTGCATGATCAGCCGATATCGACCGTCGTCCGAGGACAGGGATTGGCCTTTGTAAATGACCTGATCTGGATAGATATTCGCAGAATTGGCAAGGCCTGCCATCGAAAACATGAAGACGGCGAGCAAGATCAGAGCTCTCATTTTTTTCCTCTTGGGTTTCTGAGGCGGCCGATCTTATGCAGTCAGTGAATGATCCTTTCTGCGGCGAGACAATTTGTCAGATTTAGTGAAAGCAAGGACTCGATTTCTAGAACAGGTTGAAATGGAAACTGGTGCTTTGGCACCGGCACCGGCACCGGCACCGGCAAAGTGCAGGACGCGGTGGCGGACGCTTTCAACTGCGAGCTGGGGGCGGCGCTCAACGCCAGCGCGATCGTCGAGAACCGCGCGGGCACGGGCGGCACGCCGGGGCGCCGCCGCGGCGGCCTTGGCCGGCCGCGAAGATCGGGCGCTCAGCCCGGCGGCAAGCTCTTCAGGTAGAGAAAGAGCGCCCGCACGTCGGTGTCGTTCATCTGGCCGAGAGACCCGAAAGGCATGACCTTGATCGGCGTGCCGTCGGGCCGTTTGCCGGTCTTGAACATGCGCGCGAAGGCGTCGGCATCGGGATAGCGCGGCATCGCATTGCCTTCGCCGGGCGTGAGTCTGGCCGCGGCCGGCCAGTCGGGCGGGCCGCCGGGGATCTTGCCGCCCGCCAGCTTGGGGCCGTGGCAGCCCAGGCACATGTTGGCGACATAGGCGCCATGCGCCACGTTCACGCCATCGGCAACGGGCTGGGCCGGCGGCAGCGCGTGGTCGATCTTGGCGGCGGCATCGTGCACGAGGCCGAATCCGTAGAGGGCACGCACCGGCAGCGGCAGCTCGACCACGGCAGCACCGCCCTGCACGGGCGCGAGCTTTCGGATGTACGCCACCAGCGAGGCCAGGTCCTCGTCGGTCAGGCGGTTGTAGTCCTCGCTGGGCATCACCATCAGCGGCCGGCCGCCGCGGGCGACGCCATGGCGGATGGCACGCACCCAGTCCTCGGGCGCGTAGCCGGCCACCGCGCTGCCGGGGCCGGGGCTGATGTTGGGGCCGGCTATGCGCATGCCCTTGCCGTCGTCGAGAAAGGTGCGGCCGTCGCCATGGGCGCCGTGGCAGTCGACGCAGCCGCGCGAGGCGAAGAGATAGCGCCCGCGCTCGACGGCCGCCGCGTCCTCGCGGTAGGCCACGGGCTGGACCGCGATATCGAGCTTGCGCTGCATCTTGTGGCGCGCGAGCTGCTCGCCCGCGAAGAGCGCGGCGGCGGCGAGCGCGACCAGGACGAGCAGCGCCACGGCGGAGCGCTTGAGCCAGCGGCGTGCCCCTGTCGACATCATGCGAGCTCCTTCGCCCGGCCCGGCGCGCCGTAAACCCTGCGGGCGATCGGGCCGGTCTGGCAGAAGCTCGCCCATCGCGCGGGGCGGCGCACTTCGAACACCTGGTAAGCGAGACGCAGATCGGAGGACATGGCAAACTCTCTTTCGTGGACGGTTCGAGTAAAAATGGTTGGTATGTACAAAAATGAATGATGCTGTGAATTTCGGAAACCCGTCAATACCACTTTTGCCAGATGCCCTGGCCGAGAGCGTATGGCGCCCGCGGCCCGGCTTGCCCAAGCGCGAGCGGACGCGGGTCCAGCTGGTGCAGGCGGCCATCCGCGTGTTCACGGCGCGCGGCTTCGCCGGTGCGACGATGCAGGAGCTGGCAGCAGTCGCGGGCATGACCACCGGCACGGTCTACAACCACTTCAAGACCAAGGAGGATGTGGCGCGAGCGGTGGCGTTATTGCTCGCCGACACGCTGTGCCGTCGCATCGACGACAGCCAGCGGGGCATCGCCGAGGGCGCGCAGCGCATGGCCATCGGCAACCAGCGCTACATCTGGCTGGCCGAGCAAAGCCCGCAATGGGCGCTGATGACACTGGACGTGGCGGCCGCCGCGCCCGAGCTGCTGCTGGAGATCCGCGACTACGTGCTGGCCGACCTGCGGCTGGGGGTGAAGCAGAAGGCTTTTCGAATTCCCAGCGAGGCTGCGGCGATGGACATGATCAACGGCACCATCGCGCAGGCCATGCGCAGCGTGGCCTTCGGGCTCGCGCCCCCGAACCATGGCCGCGAGGTGGCGACGTGCGTGCTGCGCGGGCTGGGGATGGACGCTGCGGCGGCCAGGGAGGTGGCGCATCGGCCGCTGCCGCCTTTCCCGCCGCTCGGCGAGGCGCCGGCCGCGCAGGCGAAAGGAAAGAAGGGGTAGGGGGCGGGGCGAGCGTCAGGGCATTGCCTGACGCCTGATGGGGTCAGGGCACCAGGCCCTCGATGCACGCGCAACGCTCGTCTCACGCAAGCGCATGGCGCGCCGCCCGAACGATGCTCGCGGCATCCACGCCGAAGAAGCGCCGCAGCGCCGCACGCGTGTCGCTGCGCCCGAAGCCGTCGGTGCCCAGCGTGAGGTAGCGCCGCTCCGCAGGCAGGAAGGCGCGGATGCTTTCGGGCACGGCGCGCACGTAGTCCGTGGCGGCGACGACCGGGCCGCTGCCGCCCGCGAGCTGCTGTGCGATGAAGGGCCGGCCCGGTTCGGCCTCGCCCGCCAGCGCGCGCGCCTCGCAGGCCTGCCCGTCGCGCGCCAGCTCGCTCCAGCTGGTGACGCTGAAGACCTCGGCAGCGATGCCTTCTTCAGCCAGCTGCTGCGCGGCCTTGAGCACTTCGGTGAGGATCGCGCCCGAGCCCAGCAGCGTGACCCTTCGGCCCTCTCCGGCGGCCGCCTGGAAGCGATAGCACCCGCGCAGCACATCGGCCTCCACGCCCGGCGGCAGGTCGGGTTGGGCGTAGTTCTCGTTCATCAGCGTGACGTAGTAGAAAACGTCCTTCTGCTCGACCATCATCTCGCGGATGCCCGCGTCGACGATCACCGCCATCTCGCCCGCGAAGGCCGGGTCGTAGGCCTTGCAGTTGGGAATGGTGGCCGCGACGAGGTGGCTGGTGCCGTCCTGGTGCTGCAGCCCCTCGCCGCCCAGCGTGGTGCGCCCGGATGTGGCGCCCAGCAGAAAGCCGCGCGGGCGCTGGTCGGCCGCGGCCCAGATCTGGTCGCCCACGCGCTGGAAGCCGAACATCGAGTAGTAGATGTAGAAGGGCAGCATCGCGAGCCCGTGCACGCTGTAGCTGGTGGCCGCGGCCGTCCAGCTCGCGATGGCGCCGGCCTCGCTGATGCCCTCTTCCAGGATCTGGCCGTCGGTCGCCTCGCGGTACGAGAGGACCGAGCCGATGTCCTCCGGCGCATAGCGCTGGCCCACGCTCGAATAGATGCCCACCTGCTTGAAGAGATTGGCCATGCCGAAGGTGCGCGCCTCGTCGGCCACGATGGGCACGATGCGCGGGCCCAGCGCCGTGTCCTTCATGAGGTTGCCCAGCATGCGCACGAAGGCCATGGTGGTGCTCATCTCCTTGCCGGCGGCAGCCACGGCGAACTGGGCGTAGGCGGCGATGCCGGGCTTGGCGACCGGGGCGCACGCGGTCTCGCGCCGCGGCATGCTGCCGCCGAGCGCGGCGCGCCTGTCCTTCAGGTAGCGCATCTCGGGGCTGTCCTCGGCCGGCTTGTAGAAGGCGGCCTGCGCGGCCTGCTCGTCGGACAGCGGCAGTGCGAAGCGGTTGCGAAACTCGATCAGGTCGTGCTCGTCCAGCTTCTTCTGCGAGTGCGTGGTCATCTTGCCCTGGCCCGCTTGCCCCATGCCGTAGCCTTTCTTGGTATGGGCCAGGATCACGGTCGGCTGGCCGCGGTGCGCGGCGGCTGCGGCGTAGGCGGCGTGGATCTTCACCAGGTCATGGCCGCCGCGCTTGAGGCGGTCGATCTGCTCGTCGGTCAGGCCCTGCACCAGCCGCGCGAGCGCCTCGTTCTGGCCGAAGAAGGTGTCGCGGTTGTAGCGGCCGTCTTTGGCGGCGAAGGTCTGCATCTGGCCGTCCACCGTGTTGGCGAAGGCGCGCATCAGCGCGCCTTCGGTGTCGCGCGCGAACAGGCCGTCCCAGTCGCTGCCCCAGACCAGCTTGATCACGTTCCAGCCGGCGCCGGCGAAGAGCTTTTCCAGCTCGTCGATGATGCGGCCATTGCCGCGCACCGGACCATCGAGGCGCTGCAGGTTGCAGTTGACCACCCACACCAGGTTGTCCAGGCGCTCGCGCGCGGCCAGGGTCAGTGCGCTCATCGATTCGGGCTCGTCCATCTCGCCATCGCCGAACACGCCCCACACCTTGCGTCCTTCGCAGTCGAGCAGGTTGCGGTGCGTGAGGTAGCGCATGAAGCGCGCGTGGTAGATCGAGCTGATGGGACCGATGCCCATCGAGCCGGTGGGGAACTGCCAGAAGTCCGGCATCAGGTACGGGTGCGGATAGCTGGAGAGACCGCGCGCGCCGCTGCCGCTTTGGAAGGCCGGTGCCGTGAGTTCCTGCCGGTAGTGCTGGAGGTCCTCTGCGCAGAGGCGTCCTTCCAGAAAGGCACGCGCGTAGACGCCCGGCGCACTGTGCGGCTGGAAGAACACGAGGTCGCCGCGATGCCCATCGGTCCTCGCGTGGAAGAAGTGGTTGAAGCCCGTCTCGAACAGATCCGCCGCGCTGGCATAGCTGGCGATATGGCCGCCCAGCTCGCCGTAGGCCTTGTTGGCGCGCACCACCATCGCGAGCGCGTTCCAGCGCATCAGCGAGGCCAGGCGCTCCTCGATCGCCAGATCGCCGGGGAAGGGCGGCTGCGCCTCGGCGGCGATCGTGTTGACATAGGGCGTGGCCAGCTCGGGCTGCCAGGCGATGTGCCGTGCACGCGCGATGCGTGCCAGCTCGTCCAGCATCCAGCGCGCGCGCTCGGGGCCGTGCGTCTCGGCCAGCGCGGCAAAGGACTCGCGCCATTCGGCAGTCTCGGCCGGGTCGGCGTCGTCCAGAGGGACGTCGAGCAGGGCGCGCAATGGGTCGGCGGGAATCGGAGCGTTCATGAGCCGCACTTTAGGCCGTGATTCATGGAATGAGCTGCCGTTCGAGCAGCATCCATCCTCATGTCGCGGCATAAGATGCGGCGATTGAGGTATTTCAAGGCATTTCATGCAACTGGACGCGATCGACCTGCGCATCCTCGACGAACTGCAGCGCGACGGCGCGCTCTCCAACGTGGCGCTTGCGCGGCGCGTCCACCTGTCGCCCTCGCCCTGCCTGGCGCGGGTGAAGGCGCTGGAGGCGGCGGGCGTGATCCAGCGCTACGTGGCGCTGGCCAATGCGGCCGCGCTGGGCCTGGGGCTCAACGTGTTCATCTCGATCAGCCTGCGCACGCAGAGCAAGCAGTCGCTGGCCGACTTCGAGCAGCGCATCGCCGAGCACGACGAGGTGATGGAGTGCTACCTGATGACCGGCGACAGCGACTACCTGATCCGGGTCGCCGTGGCCGACATCGCGGCGCTCGAGAAGTTCATCCTCGAGCAGCTGACGCCCATTGCGGGCATCGAGAAGATCCGCTCGAGCTTTGCGCTCAAGCAGGTGCGCTACAAGACGGCGCTGCCCTTGCCGGCGGCGCCGCCTTGAAGGCGCTTACAAGCCGACGAGCCCGCCGTCGTCCTTGGTGATCACGATGGTGGCCGAGCGCGGGCGGGCATTGCCGCCCTCCGGCCAGTGGCTGCCGAACAGCGCCGGGTTGCCGATGTTCGCCACCGGCGTGGTCTCGCCCGGATGCTGGATGTTGACGAACAGCGCGCGGCCGTCGCCCGATTCGGCGATGCCGGTGATCTCGCAGTCCTTCGGTCCCACCAGGAAGCGGCGCAGGCCGTCCGTGCCCGGCGCCTTGCCCACGAAGGTGGCCTGCTGCCGCGTGGTCGCGCCGTCGACGTTGGTGATGGTCTTCGCCGCGCCGTCGCCGAGCTTGCCGGGCAGGGCGGCCAGCATCATGCAGTTGGTCACGTCGGTGTAGGCGCCGTCGTCGGTCTGCAGCCAGAGCAGGCCTCCGGTGGCCTCGCTGAACCACAGGCCGTCGGGGCTGGAGAAGTCGTTGTCGGCGACCAGGCCCGAGAGGTTGATGTCGGCCGCTGCGCCGGCGCGGGCGCCGAACAGGTACACGTCCCACTTGAAGCTCAGGGCCGCCGGGTCGGCGTTGTCGTCCGCAAAGCGAACGATGTGACCATTGGGGTTGCCGGTCTGCGGGGTGGCGGCAGCGCCCTTGGGGTCGTTGTAGAAGCGCGGGTTGGCGGCGTCGGTGGCCGTGATCGGGCGCGAGGCGGCGTTGGTGTTGGTGAGCGTGATGTACACCTCGCCCGTCTTCGGATTGACGGACGCCCACTCGGGTCGGTCCATCTTGGTGGCGCCGGCGGCATCGGCCGCGAGGCGCGCGTTGATCACCACGTCGGCTGCGTCGGCGAAGGCGTAGGCCGGGTTGCTCGCCGTGATGCCGTTGACGCCGAACTTGAGCTCCAGCCAGGCGCCGGTGCCGTCGGCATTGAACTTCGCGACGTAGAGCCGGCCGTCGTCCATGTACTTGTCGCCGGCGGCCAGGCCGCCGTTGGCATCGGCCGCGTCCCAGTTCTTGGTCGACACGAACTTGTAGATGTACTCGTTGCGCGAATCGTCGCCCATGTACCAGACGAGCGGCTTGCCGGCCACCACCGGCCCGAGGCAGGCGCCTTCGTGGCCCATGCGCCCGAGGGCGGTGCGCTTCTTCGGCGTGCTGCCGGGCCTGAAGGGGTCGATCTCCACCACCCAGCCGTAGGTGTTGGCGCCGTTGCGATAGTCGTCCGCCGCAGTGGCGCCGGTGACCTGCGCGTTCCAGCGGCCGTAGAGGTTGTCGGCGGTGTCGGGCGTGACGGTGGCCCACAGCTCGCGCCCGGTGCCGGCCACGCCGTAGCGGTTGAAGCTGGCGATTTCCCTGGCGGTGCGGTTCAGGTTGTCGGTGGCGGCGATGCGGCGGAAGTAGCCCGCCCAGTTCTCCTCGCAGGTCAGGTAGGTGCCCCAGGGCGTGGTGCCGTTGGCGCAGTTGTTGAGCGTGCCGCGGGTCTTGCTGCCGTCGGTGGAGAACTTGGTCGCCAGGTAGCCGGTGCCGGCGGCCGGGCCGGAGAAGCTCATCTCGGTCAGCGTGTGGACGCGGCGGTTGAAGGGGGAGTCCTGCTTGTAGCTCCAGCCGCTGGTGCCCTTGTTGACCTCGATCACGCTCACGCCGTGCAGGTAGAACTCGCGCAGCACTTCGTCCGTCACGGTGCGCACCTGCGCATTGCCGGTGCCGGTGGTGGTCTGGCCGGTGGGGTGCAGGAAGAGCGGCGTGATGGCTTCGTGGTTCATCGCCAGCAGGCCCCGCGCGGCGGCGCTCGCGCTCCACTTGTCCGAAGCGTCCATGCCGAAGAAGGTCATGCCGTCATGGTGGTCGCCGGCACGGCGGTCGAAGGTGGCGGCGGCGTCGGTGCCGTCGTTCGCGTAGGCCGGCACGCCGGCCGCGATCGGGTCGCCGAGGCGGTACAGCACGGTGGCGGTGTAGCCCGCCGGGACGGTGACCACGTCGGCCAGGCTCTTGGAGACCGCGGTGAAGCCGAGCTTGGGCGCGGCGGGGGCCGGCGCAGGCGCGGGGGCGGGAGCGGGCGCCGGGGCAGGGGCCGGCGCGGCCGGCAGCACCGGGAAACCGCCGCTGCCGCCGCCACCGCAGGCCTGCAGCAGGGCGGTGCCGGCGGTGCCGACGCCCAGGCCGAACAGGTGGCGTCGGCTCAGGCGCGAAGCAATCAGGTCGTTGAAGGAAGGGTTGGAGCTGTTGTTGTGGCCGATGTCGTCGGGGTCGATGGCGGCGACTTCATGGCGTGTCTTGGCGGTCATGCGCGAATCTTTCAGTGGGGCACGGTGGTTGAAAAACCCCGGTACGCTAAAAGTTCCATATGACGCCAGGAAGTCAGACCTGGGTCGGATTCCTGACAAGGCCGCGCCGCAAGGACGGCGCGGCCCGAACCGCTCAGCGCGCTTGCTGCAGCAGGCCGGCCGCGGCCTCGTACATCGCGGCGTTCTGGAAGGCCGCGAGGCCGGCCGCCAGCAGGGCCATCGCCGCGGCCACCGTGGGCGGCAGAGCGCGCGTGGCGAAGGCTGCGACGGCCATCAGCAGCGGCAGGAAATGCGCGGCATAGAGAAAGGTCTCGTCCCCATAGACCAGGTGCAGCGCCACCTGCGCGGCCAGGGTGAGCCCGAGCACCGCGGCGAAGCTGCGCCATCGCGGGGTGCGCAGCAGGCCCACCACACCGGCCGCGAGCAGCAGGCTCCACAGGAAGAGAGCCAAGCCGCCGATCCAGCCGCCCGAGGCCGGGGTGCTCAGCTGCACCGTGAGCCAGTCGAGCTTGGGCGCAACGGAGGGCACGCTCAGCACCTCGGGCATGCTGAGCGGGTGCCAGAACATGGCGGCCAGCTTGTTCAGCACGGTGCCGGCGCGCTCCAGGTTCATGTAGTCGGCCTCCTCGCGGCTGCCGAGGAAGAACAATTTGGCGAAGCGGTAGAGAAAGCGCTGCGCCACCGAAACGACGGCGACGACGATGAAGGCCGCCGCGCTGATCGCCAGCGCGCGCCGCCAGGGCCGCTTCACCACGGCCAGCGCCAGCCCTGCCACCCAGTTGGTGACCGTGATGGCGAGGCTGGCGATGCTGGCGGCGAGCAGCAGCCCATCGCCCACCGGCCGGTGCACCGCGAGCGCCGCGACCAGCAGCACCCACAACAGGGTCAGCGAGCCGAGGGCATAGGTCTCGGGCACCGAGAACCAGAACTGAAAGGCGGCGCTGCCGATGGCCAGCAGCGAAAAGCACGTCGCCACCAGGCGGCCGTTGCCGAGCAGGCGGCACAGGGCGTAGAAGCACATCACCCACAGCGCCGCCACCAGGTACGCGAAGCGCATGGCGGCCTGAAGGTCGCTGCCGGGCCAGAGCGCGCGCAGGCCCGTCACCATCGGATGGATGAGGATCGAGGCAATCGGGTGGACCTTGGTGCGGTAGTGGTTGCTCTGCGCATCGACCATGTTGGCCAGCACGCGCGGAGTGTCGGACTGGAACCAGGCGTCGAGGCCGCTGTCGCGGGCGAACAGCTCCGGCGGCAGCTGGCGCGCGAGCGTCGTCAGCAGCAGCACGGCCGCCAGCGCGAGCAGCGCCGCGGCGAACGCATCCCAGGCGAGCGCGCGTCCGGGCACTAGCCCGCCATCCACAGCGCGAGCGCCGCGATGCCCACTGCCCAGCGGCTGACCCAGTCGCGCGCAGCGAAGACCACCGGATCGTCGTGCAGCGCGCCGCGGATGGCCTTGAGCCACACGCGCATGGTCCAGAACAGGAACAGCGGAATCAGCACCCACAGGTACTCGGGGTTGTCATAGCGCGCCAGGACCTCCTGGTCGTGCAGGTAGAGGCCGAGCAGCAGGACCGCCATCTGGCCGGCCGCGATGCCGGTGCACAGCACGAAGGGGGTGTCCACCGGGTGGTAGCCGCGGTCGCGCTTCATGCGCTGCACCTCGGGCGCCGGGCCGTTCAGCTCCACGTAGCGCTTGGCCAGTGCCAGGCTCAGGAAGATGAACATCGAGAAAGAGAGAATCCAGAAGGACAGCGGCAGCCCGGTCGCCGCGGTGCCGGCCGCCACGCGGATGGTGTAGAGGCCCGCCAGCGCGAACACGTCGACCACCGCGCGGCGCTTGAGGGTCAGCGAATAGGCGCTGGTCAAGGCCATGTAGAGCAGCAGCACGCCCACGAATTCGTCGGGCAGCAGCGCGATGGACAGCACCAGCGAGGCCGCGCACAGCAAGCCTGCCATGACCAGCCCCTCGCGTGCGGTGATCTCGCCCGCTGCGAAGGGCCGCAGGCGCTTGCGGTGGTGGCGCCGGTCCGACTCCAGGTCGAGCAGGTCGTTGAGCACGTAGATGCCCGAGGCCATCAAGCCGAAGGCCAGGAAGGCCAGCACGGCATGCAGCAGGATCGGCTGCGTGAGCTCGTGCAGCACCGGCATCAGCGGCAGGAAGACCAGCACGTTCTTGAGCCACTGGTGCAGCCGCATCCCGTACAGGTAGCGCTTGAGCGGGGTGCGCGGCGGCACGATCCGTGCCTCGACCGCGGTCAACCCGGCGACGCGGCGCGCCAGCGCCTCGGAGCGGCTGACCACCACCGCGGCGTCGGCCTCGCGCCAGACCGCGAGGTCCACGTGGTCATTGCCGGCATAGCTGAAGCCCCGGCCGCCGGCATCGGCCTCGATGGCGGCGTGCTTGCCCGCGCCGCGCAGGTTGTGCTCGCCGTCGGAAGCGAGCACCGCGTCGAACAGGCCCAGGTGCGCGGCCACGGCGCGCGCCACCTGGCCGTCGGTGGCCGTCGCCAGCACGGTGCGCCGGCCGGCGGCGCGGGCGCTGCGCACCAGTTCGAGCACTTCGGGCCGGTAGGGGAGCGTCTGCACGTCGATGGCGGTGCGCTGCGCCACTTCCTGCTTGAGCGCGGCCTTGCCGCGCAGCAGCCACACGGGCAGCGCGAGCAGCGACGCCGGCGAGGCGCGCACCAGCTGCAGCAGCGATTCGTGCAGCGAGTCGGTGGCGATCAGCGTGCCGTCCAGGTCCACGTAGAGCGGGCGCATGGCGTCACCCACGGCTCAAGACGACCACGCCGACCAGGATGATCGCGATGCCCATCACGCGCGTGGCGTTCAGCGACTCGCCGAAGAACTGCCATGCGAGCAGGGCGGCGATGACGTAGCCCATGGACAGCATGGGATAGGCGACGGTCACGTCCACCCGCGTCAACGCGAGGATCCACAGCCCGGCGCTGACGAAATAGCACACGAGCCCCAGAACGATCCAGGGCTGCGTGGCCGCGTTCCAGGCAGCAGCCGTCAGCGAAGCGCTGCTGCCCATCGCGACGGTGCCGAGCGTCCTGGCGCCGGCCTTGAGCATCAACTGTGCGGCCGAGTTCAGCAGCACGCCGGCGAAGATGATCGAGAAGGTGTGAAGGTTCATGACGCTCCCTGCCTGTATTGAAGCTTAGGCAGGAATCATGCCGCTTCACCAAGTCATTTCGGCCACAACACCCACAGGCGAAGTGGCTGATTCATGCGCGCCGCCAGCCGCCCCGCCTCGGCACCGGTGCCGGCGAAGTAGTCGGCACGCACCGCGCCGACGATCGCGCTGCCGGTGTCCTGCGCCACCACCAGCCGCGCCAGCGGCACGGCCGGCCCCGGCGAGGCCAGCCACACCGGCGTGCCGTAGGGAATGCTCTCGCGGTCGACTGCGATCGAGCGGCCCGCCGTGAGCGGCACGCCCTGCGCGCCGATCGGGCCGGTGCCGGCGTCGATGTCCGCCAGAGGCTCCTCGCGGAAGAAGACATAGCGCGGGTTGCTCCACAGCAGCTGCGACAGGCGCTGCGGGTTCTGCGCCACCCATTGCTTGGTGTCGTCGGGCCACAGGCTGACCTTGGTCGCGCCCTGGCTCTGCAGCCACTGCTGGACGCTGCGGTAGGGCTGCTCGTTGGTGGCCGAGAAGGCGACCCGCACGGTGCGCTGCGAGCCGTCGGGCTCGGTGATGCGCAGCCGGCCCGAGCCCTGGATGTGCAGCATCAGCACGTCGATGGGGTCGGCCAGCCAGGCGATCTCGCGCCCGCGCAGGGCGGCCTGGGCCTGGGGCAGGGTATCGATCTCCTGGCGCGTGAACCAGGGGCGGCGCGCCACCAGGCCCGCGGGCGCCTGGTAGAGCGGCACGGTGTGCTGTGCGGTGGGCCGGCGCGAAGCCTCGAACACCGGCTCGTAGTAGCTGGTGAGCTTGCCCTCGACCGGGCCCGCCGGCGATTCCACGCGATAGGGCTGCAGCCGCTCGCGCAACCACTGGCGCTGCTCCTCGGTCTCGGCCAGCGCCAGCTGGCGCACCTCGCGGCACAGCGGCGCAAAGGCGGTGTTGGGACGCGCACAGTTGGTGATCATCGCGCTCCAGCCCTCGTGCAGCGCGTCGTCCTCGAAGCCGGGCAGCTCCGACCAGGGCACCGGCACCCAGCGGCTCTTCGGATGGTTGAGCGAGCCGGTCAGCGGGCCCGGCTCGCGCGCGGGCGGCGCGCTCGAGGGCGCGGTCGCTCCCGGTGCCTCGGGCTGCAGGGTGCCGACGGAACAGCCGGACAGCGTTGCTACGATCGCAAGCCCGACCAGTGTCGCGCGCGACACCCACCACTGGAGTCCTCTTTTCATGGGTTTGATTTTGCTCGAAGCGCTGGGCGCCGGAATCGTGCTGGTGCTGATCGTGTGGTGGACGATGTTTTCGGGCCGCAAGGGCGGCGAACTGCATGACGAGGACGAGGACGAAAAAGCGCCTCCGTCCGACGAGCCGCCGGCGGGCGGGTCCAGATAATCGCAAGTCGCTGATTCAACAAGGAGATTGCATGAAGAAGTTCGTCCTCGCCACCACCGCCGCTGTCATTGTCCTGTCGGGCTGTGCCGGCATGAGCGACACGCAACGCCAGACCGGCATCGGTGCCGGGATCGGGGCCCTCGGCGGCGCCGTGATCGGCTCCGCAACCGGCGGCGACAGCAAGGCCATCGGCACCGGCGCCGCCGTGGGTGCGGCTGCGGGGGCGCTCGGCGGCTATCTGTGGTCGCAGCGCATGGAAGCGCAGAAGCGCGAGATGCAGGCCGCCACCCAGGGCACCGGCGTCGCCGTCACGCAGACCCCCAACAACGAGCTCAAGCTCGCGATCCCGAGCGACGTTTCCTTCGACACCGGCCGCTCCACCATCAAGCCGAACTTCGTGCCCATCCTCAACCAGTTCGCCAACGGCCTGCGCAACAACCCGAATGCGGAGGTGCGCATCATCGGGCACACCGACAGCACCGGCACCGACGCGATCAACAACCCGCTGTCGGTGGACCGTGCGGCCAGCACGCGCGACTACCTCATCTCACGCGGCGTGCCGCAGCAGGCCTTCCGCATCGAGGGGCGCGGCTCGCGCGAGCCGGTTGCAGACAACGGCAGCGATGCGGGGCGGGCGCAGAACCGAAGGGTGGAGATCTATGTGGGTGAGCGGCCGCAGGGGTGAGCTAAGCATCGACGCAAGGGGCTTGGCATCGCTTCAGGCGAAGCGCACCCCTTGCAATGAGGCCCGTCCTACTTTTCGTTTCCCTTCAACCCGGCCCAGCTGCGACTGATGAATTCCCTCCAAGGCGGCTGAGCCAGGAAATTCTTGAAGTCCTCGTTGCCGCGTTGCTTCATCGCTTGCCACGCGTTGTGGATGGTGTCGACGACTTCAGGCATCAAGTCCTCCTGCAGATGCGGCCCCCGCTCGCCGGCATCACGCAACACAGCTAACAAGGCCGCTTCGAAAGCCATGCAAAGATCGTTCGCGAGCGGCGGGTTGGACTTTTCCAAGTTTTGCACCGCTGCCAGCTCGCTCTGGTAAATGTTCTCCAGCAGGGCGAACCGTTGCACGCAACGGGCATAGCCAAGCGCGACCAGGGGTTGGGCGTCCAGTGCGCCTGAGGCGACCTGGTGTTCCATGTAGGCCATGCACATCCTCGAAACCGCGATGACGTCGCCAGCACCGGCAGGCACTTGGGCCGCAGCATTCAGCACCGACACCAAGACCTGCTGTTCGCGCATGTCGTCGAAAAGGGTTTCCAGAAAGCTTTCGAGATAGCTCTTCGTTTCATCATCCAGACGTGCGTAGAGACTCTGCATCGTCCGCGAAACGGCCTTTGCGCCCGGTGTGCCCGCGAGCTTTTGCCAATTCTCCGAGAACTGGAGTCGATTGAATGCATCGACGATGGTCTTCGACAAGGAGGGCGCCTTTTCTTCGATTCCAGCGCCGATGTCCCGCGACCGCTTGAGCAGGGCGTCTTGGATGTGCGTATGCTGCTCGAAAGACTGCAACTGCTTCTGCTCCAGCAATTTTCTTACTGCATCCTGCGCCGCTCGAAGCCCTGCATACCTGGCCTTCAGCTCAAGGACTTCTTCTTTGTCTTCAGGCGTCTGTTTCGCGCGCACTCCTTCGAGCGACCGATCTCGGTCCGCCGACTCGACGCGCTCTTCAAGCTTCACTTCGGCCAGGACAGGAAAGGCCCAGGTGCTCGAGTCATCGGCATTCAAGGGCTCGCTCCGTGCGGGCTGGATCTGCAGGCTGTCCAGGACGTCCTGCAACTGTTGGATTTCGTCTTCGGAAACGTTCGAGTCGCGCTTCACGATGTACAGATGTGCGCCTTGCGGCGCATGCGCACTCAGCAGTCGAGGTAGTTCGTTGTCGGACTTGGCCGCTTCGCTCACCTCGATTGCGCAGAAACTGCACTCCTTGGCCATGGCGCTCTCTTGCCACTCTCTGATCAGGGTGTCCGCCATGTGGCTGGGTCCCCCTGTCATGAGCATCACCAATGTGGGACTGCCAGGTAAGCCCATCGAATGAGCCAGCACCTTCGACATGCGACGGGTGTTGGCTGGCACTTGGGGCGTGATCCGCGGAGATCCTGGTGGCGTGCGGGGCGGACTACTGGTGGGGGTCATTGGTCGTTCTCCCTTGACGATGCATTGATGAATGGTTGATTGCACGCTGTCGCACGCCTTCAAGAAGGCGATTTTTTGGCGCACCAGCGTGTGTAACCGGCATCACGGGTTCGGTTCCGCGGCAAGTCCAGCGCTCATCCACGGAAGCGTTCGCGGAGGGCAGGCCGGCGCGCCGTTCGTCAGACGACCCGCAGCAGATTCGCCAACTCCACTGCCGACTTCACCTCCATCTTCTCGAACACCCGCGCCCGGTGCACCTCCACCGTCCGCACGCTGATCGAGAGCTGATCGGCGATCAGCTTGTTGGGCAGGCCCTCGACCACGCGCCGCATCACCTCCCGCTCGCGCTCCGTCAGCTCTTCGACGCGGCGCAGCAGCAGGCGCCGTGCGCGCTGCGCCTCCACCGCGCGCAGCGAGCCGCCGAGTGCCTGCTCGATGCGGTCGACCAGCGCGTTGTCGGAGAAGGGCTTCTCGCAGAAATCGAAGGCGCCGCGCTTCACCGCATCGACGGCGGTGGGCACGTCGGCGTGGCCGGTCAGGAAGATCACCGGCAGCACGTCGAGCAGGCCGCGCTCCGCCAGCCGGTCGAACAGCGCCAGCCCGCTCATGCCGGGCATGCGCACGTCCAGCAGCAGACAGTGCGGCTGATCGGCCAGCGGGCCCTCGGCCAGGCGCAGCTCGAAGTCCTCCGCGCTCGCGTATTGCTCGCTCACCAGCCGCCGCGAACGCAGCAGCCAGGCCAGCGCCTCGCGCACGCTCGCATCGTCGTCGACGATGAAGATCAGGGCATCGATCAAGGGTTGCATCGCAAGTAGAAGCTCGAAGACAGTTTCATGCCGCAGGGAGCGTGAATCGGAAGACCGTGCCGCGCGGCCGCTGCGGCTCGAACACCAGCGCGCCGCCATGCTGCTCGACCACCGTGCGGCACAGGCTCAAGCCCAGGCCCATGCCGTCGGGCCGCGTGGTGAAGAAGGGCGTGAAGAGCCGCGCCGCCACCTCCTCGCTGATGCCGGCGCCGCGGTCGGCCACGGAGAACTCGACCCAGCGGCGCACGTCGGCCTTGTCGGAGGCATCGCTTTCGCCGACGGCGCGGGCGCGCGCCACGCGCATGTGCAGCACGCGCTCGCTCAGCTCCGGCAGGTCCATGGCCTGCATGGCGTTGCGCGCCAGGTTCAACAGGACCTGCTCGACCAGCGTGCGGTCGCACAGCACGCGCGGCAGGCGCTCCTCGTAGTGCACGTCGACCCGCACCCCGAGCTTGCGCGCCTGCAGGCGCACCAGCGGCAGCACGGCGTCGATCAGGGTGTGCGGCGCCACGGCCTCGCGGATGCGGTCGCGGCGGCGCACGAAGTCGTGCACGCTGCGGATCACCTGGCCCGCACGGTCGGCCTGCTCGGCGATGCGGCGCACGGCCATCGCGACCTCGCCATGATCGCCGTGCTCGCCGCCGGAGGCACCGCGCAGCAGGTTGAGCGAGCCGCTGGCGTAGCTCGCGATGGCGGCCAGGGGCTGGGTCAGCTCATGGCTCAGCAGGGAGGCCATCTCGCCCACGGTCGCGAGCCTCGCGCTGGCCTGCAGCCGCTCCTGGCTGGCGCGCGACAGCTCCTCGATGCGACGCTGCTCGCTGATGTCGATGAAGGCGCTCATCCAGCCCGTCTGCGCACGCTGCGCGTTGATGAGCGGCGCCTCGAAGATCAGCACCGGGAAGCGGCGGCCGTCCTTGTGCATGAAGACCGATTCGAAGCCCTCGCGCGGCGGCACGCCGCCGGCCATGCGCAAGGCCTGGCGCTGGCGGTATTCCTGCGCCAGCTCGGTCGGCCAGTAGGGCACGTCGCCGACATGGTTCATCAGCTCCTCGGCGCTGAAGCCCACCATCTCGCAGAAGGCGGGGTTCACGTAGGTGATGCGGCCCTGCAGGTCGCGCGCGCGCAGGCCGGTGATGACCGAATCCTCCATCGCCTTGCGGAAGGCCAGCGCGTCGGCCAGGTCGTGCTCGGCGCGCAGGCGCCTTCGCGTGTCGCGCGCGAGCAGCACCAGCACCGACACCAGCGCGATCGAGATCGCCGTGACCAGTGCGGTCAGCAGGTTGGGGAAGAGGTCGGGTGCGGCACGCCAGCCGTCCACGCGCAGCATCAGCGCGGTGCCGGGCAGGTCGACCAGCTGCTGCGCGGTGAAGACGCGCGTGCCGACGCGGCGGGCCGCGCCGACGGCCACCAGGCGCGTGCCGTCGGCCTCGGTGAAGGCGACTTCCTGGCCGCGCGTGAGGGTGGGCGCGACCAGCTCGATCAGCGTGTCGCGCAGCGAATAGACCGCCACCAGGTAGCCGCCGCCGTCCACCGGCAGGCACAGCTCCATCACCTCCAGGCCGCCGCTGGGCACCAGGGGGACATAGTGGCTCGGCGAGTAGGCCGATGCGCCGGCCTTGCGCGCCGCGGCGCAGGCCAGCGCGACGTCGGACTGGTCGGGGCCGCGGTTCCTGTCGTCGAAAACGCGCTGGCGATAGGGCGTGTCGGCGGTGGCCAGCGGGCGCAGCGCGGCGTCGCGCCATTCGAGGCGCAGCCATTCGCGATGCTCGCGCAGCAGCGCCGCGGCCTCCATGGGCCAGCGCTCGCGGTTCATGCCGTTGGCCAGCGAGGCGCGCAGGCTCTGGGCATTGCGCTGCAGGCCGCTGCGCAGGTCGGACACGGCATCGGCGGTGTCGCGGTCGAGCGCGGTCTGCACCTGCTCGACCTCGTGGCGGCCGGCCAGCCACACCACGGTGGCCAGGAGCGCGATCACCAGCACGGCCAGGATCACCCACAGGAACCAGCGCTGCCACAGCGAATGCAGCCTGCGCAGCGAGCGCAGGCCGGCCACGGCCCCCCGGAGCGTTCTTGCGATGGGCAGGGTGGTCGAGGACACCGGCTTCGGAAGGTGTTTCAGAGCACGCGATGCGAAAGCGCCGGCAGCTGGGTGCGCGCGCGCTCGATCTGCCGGGCGTCGAGATCGAAGCTCACCACGCCCTCGTCGACGGCACGCTGCGCCACCACCTCGCCCCAGGGGTTCACGACCATCGACTGGCCCCAGGTCTGGCGCCGGTTCTCGTGGGTGCCGCCCTGGGCGGGCGCGACCACCCAGCAGAGGTTTTCGATGGCGCGGGCCCGCAAGAGCACCTCCCAGTGCGCCGAGCCGGTGGTGTGGGTGAAGGCGCTGGGCACCAGCAGCAGCTCGGCGCCCTGCCGGGCCAGCGCCCGGTAGAGCTCGGGAAAGCGCAGGTCGTAGCACACGCTCATGCCGATGCGCCAGCGATGCCCGTCGCGCGAGGGCAGGTCGAAGCAGACGGGCTCGGTGCCGGGCGCGATGACGCGGCGCTCGTCGTAGCGCTCGCGGCCGTTGTCGTAGAAGAAGAGGTGGATCTTGTCGTAGCGCGCCACCTGCTCGCCGTCGGGCGAATAGGCCAGGGAGCTGTTGAAGACGCGGGTCTCGTCGCCGGTCTCCAGCGGCAGCGTGCCGCCCACGATCCAAATGCCGAACTCGCGCGCGGCGTCGGCCAGGAAGCCCTGCACCGTGCCGGTGCCGGCAGTCTCGCGCAGCCCCAGCTTGTCGGTGTCGCGCGCACCCATCATGCAGAAATACTCGGGCAGCACGGCCAGCTCGGCGCCGCCGGCGGCGGCTTCGCCCAGCAAGGCATGGGCGCGGGCGAGGTTGGCTTCGCGTGCGATGGCCGAGACCATCTGGATGGCTGCGACTTTCATGAGGGGCTCCGTCTTCCTTTTCTCTGCGCGTCGTTCGTCGTGCGTCAGCGTACCGTGGGCGCGGGGGCCGGCGGCGTGCCCAGCGCCTCGGTCCGCGGGCGGCGCGGCACCTTGACGATCTTCGGGTCGGCCCAGGTGCCGTCGATCTGGAACTCCTGCGTGGCGGCGGCGATGAGCGGGCGGCTCAGCACCATCTGCGCGAGGAAGGTGCCCAGCCCGATCGCGGGGTTGATGGCGGTCGCCACCAGCGCGGCGGTACCGGCGTTGATCTCGGGCACCACGACCACGCGCAGGGCCTGCGTCTCGCGCGCGATGTCGGCCGAGCCGTCCATCAGCACCGCCGCGTTGACGCCCTTCATCTGCAGGTTGTTGGTGCTGGCCACGCCCTGGTTGATCTTGGCGTCGCCGCGCAGGAAGTCGAAGCTGAAGCCCTGGCTGAACACGTCGCGGAAGTCGAGCGTGAGGCGCCGCGGCAGCGCCTGCAGGCTCAGCACGCCCAGCAGCTTGGCGATGCCGGGCTCGGCCTTGAGGAACTGGCCGGCCTCGACGTCGATCTTCAGCTGGCCGCCCAGGCTCGGGTAGTCGAGCGCGAAGGGCGAGCCGCTCCAGTGCACCTGGCCCTCGAGCCGGCCGCGGCCGGCGCGCACGACGTCTTTCATGCCGAAGCGCCCGAGCAGGCCGCCGGCATCGGCGATGTCGAGCTTGAAGTCCATGGTGGTGCGGCGCGGCTCGCCGCGTCCGCGCGCGCTGCTGCTTCCCGCGGGTGCGGCGGCCCAGGCGCCCTGCGCCGTGAAGCTGGCTTCGGGGGTCGTGAAGCTCAGCTTGTTGAGCCGCCATTCGCGCCCGGCGCCGCCGCGGTTCACGGCATCGATCTCGGCCCGGCCCAGCCGCCGGCCCAGCAGCTCGAAGTCGTCGACCTGGATGTCCAGCGCGGGCAGGTCGCCCGGCTGCTCGTCCAGCAGCGACTCGACCGCGGTGGCCGTGCTCGGCGCGATCTTGAGCCGCGCCAGCCGCGCATAGAGCCGCCCGGCCTGGGCGCTGCGGTACTCGGCGTAGCCGTTGAGCTCGGCGGCATCGATGTTGGCGCGCCAGAGCGCCCCCTCGCGGGTGCCGCCCATCACCACGTCGTGCAGCGTGCGCCCGCCGACGGCCAACTCTTTCGCCCGCAGCACGAACAGGGTGGGCATGTAGGACGAGGCATCGTCGCCGCCCTCGCCGGCTTCGGCCGGCTTGCCGGTGGTGTCGCCGAAGAGGGCCTGCCAGGCCGGCACGTCGATGCGCGCGAGCTGGATGTTGGCGAGCACGCCGCGCTCGGGCGGGGCCGCGGATTCGCCTGCGGACAGGCCGATGCCGATGCCGCCGCGCAGCACCCGGGGCTCGCTGCCGGAGATGTCGCGCACGTAGGAGGCCGAGCCGACGCGTCCCAGCTCGATGGAGAAGCGGTCCTGCAGCAGCGGGCTGCCGCTCGCGCGCGTGTCGCGCTGCACGATCTTCTTCTCGATCGACAGCGGCATCGCTTCCTCGGCCGGCTTGGCCAGCGGCGCGGGCAGCTGCAGCCCCAGGCCCTGCAGGCTGCTGGCCAGCGAGAACTCGGAGGCGCCATCGCGCATCGAGAAAGACGCGGTGTAGGGCGCGCTGCCGGTGGCGTGCTTGGCCAGGCGCGCGAGCCAGTCGACTTCGCGCGCAGCGCGCAGGCCCTCGGCGCTGGCGCTGCCCTGCGCGCGCAGGCTCAGCTCCTGCGTGGCGCCCCAGCGGCCCGCGCCCTCGATGCGCAGGGCGCCGCCGAGCGCGCGCGCCTGCACGCCGGCCAGCGAGAAGCCGCCTTCGGTGAAGTTCAGCGTGCCGCGCGCCTGGGCCAGGGCGGGGGTCTCGGGCAGGATCTGGATGTCGTTGTCGGTCAGCGCGACACTGGCTTGCACCTTGGCCTTGTCCATGGCGCCCAGCGGCAGCTCCAGGCGCAGCCGGTAGTCGGCGTTGCCGGTGGCGCGGGCGCCCGCCAGCGTGGGGCCGGCCTCGCCCGCCACCGGCGCTCCGGCGCGCAGCAGCTCGGCCAACGGGCCCTTGGCCTGGGCGTCGACCTTGAGCAGCGGCGCATGGTGGTCCATGTCGGGGATCTGGGCCTCGGCCTTGATGATCTCGATGCCGGGCGCGCCGGCGAGGCGCCCACGGGCATTGCGCACCTGCATGCCCGAGCGCTCGAAGACCAGCTCGCCGGACAGGCCGCTCAGGGCCGGCCAGTTCCTGCTCGATCCGGCCTCCGGCGGCGCGTAGGCGTAGTGCACGTCGGCCACGCGCGCGACGATGCGGAAGTCGCCCTGCTTGGGGTCCTTGAAGGGCATGTCCCACAGGTCGCCCTTGACCTTGAAGTCCACCGTGCTGGCGGTGCCCTTCTGCACCGCGTCGCGCACATAGTCGCGCGTTTCCTTCGGGATGTGCTGCGGCAGGTAGCGGAACACGCGGGTGCCGTCGGCGCGCGTCAGCTTGCCTTGCAGGTCCAGCACGCCGGGAAAGCGCGAGCGGCTGCCCGAGCTGGCGGGGTCGCTGGTGCGCCAGCTCGCCTGCGCCTCGCCCTCTGCATCGGCGTTGGCGAAGCGCAGGCCCGAGACCTGCAGCTGGGACTTGTCGCCGTCGAGCTTCCACACGAGCTGGGCGGACAGCTGGGCGATCGGGATCACCGGGTCTTCGAAGACGCCCGGAAAGTCCAGCGCGCCCTGGGCGATGGTCAAGGCGGCGCTGCCGCCGGCCTGGGTGGCATCGAAGTCGACGGTGGCGCCGCGGATGCCCGGCGCGCCGGCCGGCGGTGTTGGCGCCGCCGCCCCGTGCGGCGCAGCAGCCGGGGCGGAGGAGCGCGGCGCCGGGGTCGGCGGGGGGGCGGACGCGGTCTCGACGGCGGCCTGCGACGCCACGCCGAAGCCGCTGACGCGGCCGCGCGCCTGGTACTTCTCGGGCGCCCCCAGCGCGCCCTGCCAGCTGGCATCGACGCGCTCGACGAGGCCGCGCGGCGCCAGGTCGTCGATCGTCTTGCGGGCCTTGTCGTCCAGCGGCAGGCGGTCGGCGATCATGGCCAGCGCCGCCAGGTCGAGCCGGTCGGCGCGCAGCGCGCCGCGCTCGGCGATCCGGCCCTTCGCAGGCAGGTGCTGGAACCAGAGATTGCCGCCCGGCCAGCGCATGCCGTCGGGGGTCTGGAACTGCAGGTCGGTGGTGGAGAACTCCAGGGCCTCCGGCGTCATGCGCCCGGCCAGCCGGCCGGTGACGGCGCGCAGCACCAGCGGCTCGAGCGACTTGCCCAGCGAGGCATCCACGCTCAGCAGTGCCAGGTCGGCCGTGCCGCCGGCGATCTGGCCGTCGTCGACATCGGCCCAGATCCGCAGTGCGCCGTTGCCTTCGCGGATGCGGGCGTCGAGCGTCACGTACTGGCCCAGCTGGCGGATGTCGATGCGCGGCAGCTCGGCGTAGGCCACACCGTCCCAGCTGTGCCAGTTGCCGGTGCGCACCGACAGGAGCGGCTGGCGGAAGGCGCCGAGCAGCATGAAGCGCTCGCCCCAGCCGGCCGGCGGGGTGGCGTCCAGGCGCATCGTGTGGCTGCGCGCGCCGTTGCGGGCAATGAACTGCACGTCGGACAGCAGGAGCGGCGGGGCGCCGCGGCTCTCGTCGGTCCAGCGCACGGTGCCGCCCCGGATCACGAACTCGCGCTGGCCGAAGAACCAGTCGGCCCCGCGGCCCTCGCCGGTGGTGTCGGTGGCCATGCTGAGGCCGGCCACGTGCAGCTTGCCGGCCGCATCGCGTCGCACTTCCACCGCGGGGTTCTCGATGTAGAGCTGCTCGAAGTTCAAGCGAAACAGCGAGCGCGGCGAGACGCTGGCCACCACCCGCGCCAGGCGCAGGGCCTCGCGCTGCTGGGGATCGTGCAGCACCACATCGCGCAGCTCGAAGCTCGGAAACAGGGTGCCGCCCTTGGCCGTGATGGCGCCGATGCGCACCGGTACGCCGATGGCCCGGCTGGCCTGCGCTTCCAGCGCGCCACGGTAGTCGCCGATTCGCGGCACAATCCACGCGTGTAGGACCAGGACTGACAGCGCAAGCAGCAGCCATGCACCGATCAGCAAACTCAACAACCAGCGTGCCGCCACAGCGGTGATCTTGAGCAGACGTGAAGGGGAAGACGTCGTGTCGTTCATTGAGGATCGCGCTGTGACGGGAATTATGACTGCGAGCCTCCCAACCGGTTCCACCGATATCCAGGCCCGCGCAGCGGATGCGCCCGCCGTGCCGCCGCTCGCGGCCTCCTCGCGCTTCGTGCAACGACTGCGGCGCCGCTATGCCGGCGAGCTGGCGCTGCTGCCGGCCGGCGAACCGCGTCGGCCCGCGATGGCGCAGGCTTACGCCGTGCTGCGCGAGCGCGGCGACAGCGTGGCCGATGCGCTGCGCATCGTGCGGCAGCTGGTGATGGAGCGGCTGGTCACGCTCGACTGCGAACAGCAGGCTGCGCTGGCAGTGGTCACCACGGCCGTCACCGAGCTGGCCGAGTTCGCCCTCGACGTCGCCTGCCGCGAAGCCTGTGCCGAACTCGAGACGCAGCACGGCGTGCCCACGGGCCCCGCGGGGCAGCGCGCCCAGCTGTGGGTGGTGGGCATGGGCAAGCTCGGCGCGCGCGAGCTCAACGTGTCGAGCGACATCGACCTGATCTATCTCTACGACCACGACGGCGAGACCGCGGGCGATGCGCAGGGGCGTGCGCGGCTCGCCAACCAGGAATTCTTCTCGCGCGCCGTCAAGCGCATCTACGCGCTGGTGGGCGACACCACCGAGCACGGCTTCGTGTTCCGCGTCGACCTTGCGCTGCGGCCCAACGGCAACTCGGGGCCCAGCGTGGTTTCGCTGGACGCGCTGGAGGAGTATTTCCAGGTGCAGGGCCGCGAGTGGGAGCGCTTCGCCTGGCTCAAGAGCCGGGTGGTGGCGCCGCAGTGCGCGATTGCCGACGGCTCGGCCCACGCGCTGCGCGGCGCCGTGCTGCCCTTCGTCTTCCGGCGCTACTTGGACTACAGCGTGTTCGACTCGCTGCGCACCCTGCACCGGCAGATTCGCGAGCAGGCGGCGCGCCGCAGTGCCGGACGGCCCGAGCGGGCCAACGACGTCAAGCTCTCGCGCGGCGGCATCCGCGAGATCGAATTCATCGTCCAGCTGCTGCAGGTGGTGCGCGGCGGCCAGTTCCCCGAACTGCGCACCCGGCCCACGCTCGACGCGCTGCAACGCCTGGCGCGCGCCAACCTGATGCCGCAGGAAACGGCGGATGCGTTGGCCGCGGCGTACGAATTCCTGCGTCGCGTCGAGCATCGCATCCAGTACCTGGACGACCAGCAGACGCATGTGCTGCCGGTGCAGGACGAGGACCTGCGCTGGATCGCACACACGCTGGGCTTCGAGGGGTGCTGCCCCTTCCTGGCACAGCTTGACGCGCACCGCGAATTCGTGGCCCAGGAATTCGACAAGCTCCTGGGTGGCAAGAAGCAGCCCTGCACGCGCTGCAACGGCAAGTCGGCCGGTGCCGCGCCGGCCGACCTGAGCGACCTGATCGAGGAGTTGCCTGCGCCGTTTGCCGAGCGCATCCAGGCCTGGTCCGACAGCCCGCGCGTGCAGGCGCTGCGCGACGAAACCCGCGCCCGGCTGCGCCAGCTGATCCAGCGCACCGGCCATTGGCTGCGCGAACCGGACGGCGAAGGCGCGGGCCAGATCGCCCACCACATCGACGGCGCGCTGCGCTGGGCCGACTGGATCGAGCCGCTGATGCGGCGCGAGAACTACATCGCCCTGCTGGTCGAGCGGCCGGCGGTGCAGGAGCGGCTGCTGCGCCTGCTGGGCTCGGCACGCTGGCCGGCGCGCTACCTGATGCAGCACCCCGGCGTGATCGACGAGCTGGCCAGTCCCGAGATGCTGGCCGGGCGCTTCTCGCCCGCCGAGTTCGAGCGCGAACTGGAAGCGCGGCACCTGGCGCTGCGCCGGACCGGCGAGGCCGACGAGGAGCGCCTGCTGAACCTGCTGCGGCATGCGCACCACGCGGAGCTGTTCCGCACGCTGGCGCGCGACGTCGAAGGCCACATCACGGTCGAGCAGGTGGCGGACGACCTGAGCGCCCTGGCCGACGCGGTGCTGCGCCTGACCGCGCGCTGGTGCTGGCCGCATGTACGCAATCCGCACCGCGAGGTGCCGCGCTTCGCGATCGTCGGCTACGGAAAACTGGGCGGCAAGGAGCTCGGCTACGGCAGCGACCTGGACATCGTGTTCGTCTACGACGACGACGACGAGCGCGCCGGCGAGGTCTATGCGGCCTATGTGCGCAAGCTGATCAACTGGCTCACGGTCAAGACCCGCGAGGGCGACCTGTTCGAGATCGACACGGCGCTCCGGCCCAACGGCAACTCCGGCCTGCTCACCACCAGCTTCGACGCCTACGAAAAATACCAGCTGGGCCGCGGCAGCAATACCGCATGGACCTGGGAGCACCAGGCCATGACGCGCGCGCGCTTCGTGGACATGGCTTCGGGACCCGATGGCGGCGACGACTGCTCGCTGTGCGATCGCTTCGACCGCATTCGCGAGGCCGTGATCACGGCGCCGCGCGACCGAAGCGCGCTCAAGGCCGAGATCGTCGCCATGCGCGAGAAGGTACGCGCCGCGCGGCCGGTCAAGGCCGACCGCTTCGACGTCAAGCACAGTCCCGGCGGCATGGTGGATGCCGAGTTCGCGGTGCAGTTCCTGGTGCTGTCGGAAGCGAGGACGCATCGCGAACTGATCCCGAACGTGGGCAATATCGCCCTGCTGATCCGCGCCGAGGAAGCGGGGCTGCTGCCCGAGGGCATCGGCCGCAACGCCGCCTCGGCTTACCGCGAGCTGCGGCGCGTGCAGCACCGGGCCCGGCTCAACGAGGAGCCGACGCAGGTGCCGATGAGCGCACTCGCGGCCGAGCGCGAGGCCATGCTGGCCCTGTGGAAGGCGGTGTTTGGCTAGCCCGGCCCCTGCGCGCGCGCTCGCGCTGGTTGCCGGCGCGGCGTTGGTGCTGCTGGCCGGCTGCGCGAGCGGGCCGCGCGGCGGCTCCGGCATCGGGCGCGACGGCGCCCATGCGAGCCCGCCCGCCGGCCTGGGGCAGGTCGCCGACGCCGAACCGCGCGTCGAGGCCATCCGCGGCAGCGGCGGCACCAGCAAGCCCTATGTGGTGCTGGGCCGCTCCTACGTGCCGATCACCGAAGACCGGCCGTGGCGCGAGACCGGGCTCGCCTCCTGGTACGGCCGCAAGTTCCACGCGCAATCCACCGCCAGCGGCGAGCCCTACGACATGTACGCGATGACGGCCGCGCACAAGACGCTGCCGCTGCCCAGCTACGTGCGCGTGCGCAACCCGGCCAATGGGCGCGAGGTGATCGTGCGGGTGAACGACCGCGGGCCCTTCCACGAGGACCGCATCATCGACCTGAGCTACACCGCGGCCTACAAGCTCGACCTGCTGCGCGGGGTGGCGCCGGTGGAGATCGAGCGCATCACGAATGCGGACATCCGCGCGGGCACCTGGCGGCGCGGCGACACCGCGCTGGCGCAGGCCGCGCCGGGCGTGGCGCCCGCCGTGGCCCCGCTCGCCGCGCCGAGCGCCGTCGAAGCCGCTGCGGTGGCCGTGCCCGCGGCACTGACCTCGCCCGTCGTGGCGATGCCGCGCACGGAGGTGCGAGAGCTCGGCGCCTTGCCGCCCTTGGCGCCCGAGGCGGCACCGGCACCGGCACCGGCCGCCGCCGACGAATCCGCGCCGAGGTCGCTGTCCATGGCCACTTCGGGCTTCTGGGTCCAGCTGGGCGCCTTCAGCCAACGCGACGGGGTGGAACGCTTTCAGCAGCAGGTGGCCCGCAGCATGCCGGCGCTGGCCGGCGCGCTCAGCGTGTTCGCCGAGCGCGGGACCTTCCGGCTGCAGGCCGGGCCCTACGCCTCGCGCGACCAGGCGCGCGATACGGCCGAGCAGGTGCGCAATGGACTGCAGCTGGCGCCGATGATCGTCGAGCGGCGCTGAAACGCCGTCAGGCCGGGTCTTCTTCGGGCGGCGCGGACGTCCGCAGCGCCTCGAGTTCGGCCCGCGTGATGGCCGGCGCCGAGAAGCGTGCGGCAATGCGCGCCAGCTTCTCCGGATTGCGCTGCGTATGGATGCGCAGGATGCGCTCGCCATCGGTCTCGATGGTCTGCACCGATTCCAGGGCGCCGTTGAAGAAGCGCAGCAGCCCCGGCTCGCCGTTGACCTCGGCGAGCTCCAGCCGCAGCCCCGCGCCGAGCAGCCGCGGGACGGCGTGGAAGTACTGCGCGATGCGCTGGGCGCCGCGCAGCATCTTGCGGAACGCGGGTACCTTGCCGCCGCTGTCGCCGACCAGCTCGACGTCTTCCGCCAGCAGTTCTTTCAGCCGCTGCATGTCGCCGCTGCCGGCGGCCTGCGCAAAGCCTTGCAGCAGGCGCAGGTGGGCATCGCGATCCACCGCGAAGCGCGGGCGGTCGTCCTGGATCTGGGTCTTGGCCCGGTGCACCAGCTGGCGGCAGGCCGCTTCGCTCTTGCCCAGGGTGCGGGCGAGGTCCGCGTAGTCGGCGTCGAAGACCTCGCGCAGCAGAAAGGCCGCCCGCGCCTCGGGCGCGAGGCGCTCCAGCACGGCCAGGAAGGCGACGGAGATGTTGTCGGCGCGCTCCAGCATCTGCTCGGGCGAAGCCGGCGCGTCGGTCACGAGCGGCTCGGGCAGCCAGGGGCCCTCGTAGTGCTCGCGCTGCAGCTTGGCGGCGCGCAGGCGGTCGATGGACAGGCGGGTGACCACCGTGACGAGCCAGGCCTCCGGGTTGTCCAGCGCATCGATCGTGGCGTCGTTCCAGCGCAGCCACGCATCCTGCACCACATCCTCGGCATCGGCCGGCGAGCCGAGCATGCGGTAGGCAATGCCCAGCAGGCGCTTGCGGTGGAGGTGGAAGGTGCGGGTGGAGGCGTCCATGTCGACGAGACGGGCGGGCTGCCCTCCTGTGACGGCCGCACGCCGCGGGCGCTCAGGCGCCCTGGTATTCGGCCCTCGGGCCGAGGGTGGCGGCGATTTCCTTGCGGTACCGGTTGAGTTCCTGCACGGTCTTGAAGCTGCGGTTCATCAGCAGGCTCAGGTTGTGCAGGATGCGCTCGCCGACCTTGTTTTCCCAGACGGCGTCGAACTTGATCTGCTTGTCCAGCCAGTGCTCCAGCCAGTCCGGGTCGGGCACGCGGCTCTGGATGGTGTCGTTCGGGAACAGCGCCTTGTTGACGTGCAGGTTGGTCGGATGCAGCGCCTGGGCGGTGCGCCGGGCGCTGGCCATCAGCACGCCGACCTTGGTGAAGGCGGCGCGGGCCTCGTCGCCGAACTTCTCGAGCGCGCGCTTCATGTAGCGCAGGTAGGCGCCGCCGTGGCGGGCCTCGTCCTGGCTCAGGGTGGTGTAGATGTGCTTGATGACCGGCTCGGTGTGCCACTCGGCGGCCCGGCGGTACCAATGGTTGAGGCGGATCTCGCCGCAGAAATGCAGCATCAGCGTCTCGAGCGGCGGGGCCGGATCGAAGTCGAAGCGCACCTCGTGCAGTTCCTGCTCGGTGGGGGCATGCTGGGGGCTGAAGCGCTTGAGGTACTCCATGAGCACCAGCGAATGCTTCTGCTCCTCGAAGAACCAGATCGACATGAAGGCGGAGAAGTCGCTGTCGTGGCGGTTGTCGCGCAGGAACATCTCGGTGGCGGGCAGGGCGGCCCACTCGGTGATGGCATTCATCTTGATGGTCTGGGCCTGTTCTTCCGACAGGCGGCTCGCATCGAAGGACTGCCAGGGAATGTCCTTGTCCATGTCCCAGCGGACGGATTCGAGCTGTCTGAAAAGTTCCGGGTAGAGCATCAATGACTTTCTGAACCGGGCAATTTTAGACGCGGGGTTTGGCGCCCTCGTGACAAGCGCGCGATGATGCGGTATAGACGGCCGTGGCATCGCCCGGGCCGCGCCCCTTTTTCACCCTTGGAAACCGCCATGCGACGCCCCCTCCGACGGCCTTTTGTTGCTCCCTTTTTTGCAGCCCTCGCGGCGGCTGTCTGCCTGCTGCCTGCAGCCGCGGGCGCCCAGGACGCCGCAAGGCCCGCCGCCACGGCGATGCCTGCCGGCTGCCCTCCCATCCTGCAGCACACCTTCCCCCGCCTGCAAGACGAAAAACCCCAGGCCTTGTGCCAGTACACGGGCAAGGTGGTGCTGGTGGTCAACACCGCGAGCTTCTGCGGCTTCACGCCCCAGTACAAGGGCCTGGAGGCGCTGGACAGCAAGTACCGCTCGCGCGGGCTGGTGGTGCTGGGCTTCCCCTCCAACGACTTCTCGCAGGAGACAGGCACCAACAAGGAAATCGCGGAGTTCTGCGAAAGCACCTTCGGCGTGAAGTTTCCGATGTTTGCCAAATCGTCCGTGCGCGGCGCGCAGGCCAACGCCCTGTTCAAGGAACTGGCGCAGGCCACGGGCACGACGCCCAAGTGGAATTTCTACAAGTACCTGATCGGCCGCGACGGCAAGGTGGTGGAGTCGTATTCGAGCATGACCTCGCCGGACGACCGGGCCTTCGTGCGCGACCTGGAGAAGCAACTCGGGCCGCAGTGACGATTGCGGATTCCGGTCGGCGCGGCGCGTGCGCGGGGCTCGTTCACAAACGCTTACCACTGCCTGGGAACCGGTCCGCTCGGACCGGGCTCTTATCGGTTCGGGTGTGAAAAGACCCGAGCGTTTTTCATGTTGCGAGGCCTTCCGGACGCCTGACGTCCGGTCGAAATCCCGAGGCGATTCTTCTCCTCCTCCCTCCCTCCCTCCTTCGTTTCGGGGCGCCTCGCAGCATTTTTATCTTCCCCAAAAGCAAAGCCCCGCACTGCGGGGCTTTTGCTTTGGGCGCTGAGAAGCTCAAGGTGCCGTGTCGGCGAAGCTGGGCCGCAGCATCAGCTTGTCGTAGAGCTTGCCGAGGTTCGGGTGCTCGCCGCGCCAGTCGATATCCGGGAAGCGGAAGCCGATCCAGCCGAGCGCGCAGCCGACCGAGATGTCCGACAGGCTCAGGTGGATGCCGCTGCAGAAGGGCTTGTCGCCCAGGCCCTTGGCCATGGCGCGGATGCCGGCCTCGACCTTGGCACGCTGGCGGTCGATCCAGGCCTGGCTGCGCTCGCCGTCGGCGCGGCGGGCCCAGGTGGCCTCGAGGCGCCAGAGCACACCGGCATCCATCACGCCGTCAGCCAGGGCCTCCCAGGTCTTGACCTCGGCGCGCTCGCGGCCGGGCTGCGGAATCAGCTTGCCGACCGGGGACAAGGTGTCCAGGTACTCGACGATCACGCGCGAGTCGAACATTGCCTCGCTGCCGTCCATGATCAGGCAGGGCACCTTGCCCAGCGGGTTGGAACTCGCGATGGTGGTGTCGTCGGACCAGACGTCCTCGATCACGAACTGGTAGTCGAGCCGCTTCTCGGCCATGACCACGCGCACCTTGCGCACATAAGGGCTGGCTGCGGATCCGATCAGTTTCATGCGGGCTCTCTCCCCCTCGGGGTCGTCGTTGTAGCGTTTTGATTCTAGGGGAAGGCGCGCAGTGCAGAATCCCGCATCCAAGCCAACGAGGGAGAAGGTAGGAGAACATGGTCACAGAAGCGCCTGCAGATGCCGCGCCCGAGCGCCATCCGATCGAGTTCACGGCCAGCGGCAGCGAGTACTTCCGCATCTGGATCGTGAACCTGCTGCTCATCGTCCTCACCCTGGGCGTCTACCTGCCGTGGGCCAAGGTGCGCAAGCTGAAGTACTTCTACAGCAACACCTGGGTCGGCGGCGACGCGCTGGACTTCCACGGCGAACCGGCCAAGATGCTGCGCGGGACGCTGATCGCCGCCGGCTTCCTGATCGCCTACTCGGTGGGCAGCAATTTCTCGGGCTGGGCGGCACTGCTGGCGGCGCTGGCCTTCGTGGCGCTGTGGCCGGCGCTGTTCCGCGCGGCGATGCGCTTTCGCCTGGCCAACACCAGCTGGCGCGGCCTGCGCTTCCATTTCGCGGGCGACACCGCGGGCGCCTACGCCTGCATGATGCCGCCCCTGGCGCTGGCCTTGCTGCCGGTGGCCCTGGCCGGGGCGATGGCTGGTGCGCCGGTGGACGGCAAGCCCTCCGCGCTGCCGGCAGTGGCCACCGGCCTCGTCGGCCTGGGCATGCTGGCCTTCATCGCGGGGCTGCCCTATTTCCTCTGGCGCGTGCGGCGCTACCAGCACGACAACTACGCCATCGGCCCGCTGCAGACCCGGCTCAAGGCCGACCTGGGCGTGCTCTACGGCATCTTCATCAAGCTGATCGGGATCAGCTTCGCGGCCTTCGCAGTCATGCTGCTGGCGGGCGGCTTGTTCGCCTTCGCCGGGCGCAAGACCGGCACCGGCGCGGGCTTCGTCATCGTGGCGGCGCTCATGGGCTTCGGCGCGATCCTGCTCGTCAACATCCTGCCCAAGTCCTACCTGCAGGTCCGGCTGCAGAACCTGCTGTGGTCGACCACCGGCAACGAGGTGCTGCGCTTCGACAGCCGCCTGAAGTTCGGCAGCTACATGGGGCTGCAGTGCAGGAACTACCTGCTGATCTTTCTCACGCTGGGCCTCTACTGGCCCTTCGCGGTGGTGAACACGCGGCGCGCCCAGATCGAGGCGGTCGAGCTGCAGACGCGCATCGGGCTCGATCAGCTCAGCCAGGCGGCGGCACGGGAGGACCCGGGCGCCACCGGCGACATGGCGGCCGACCTGTTCGGGCTGGACATCGGCTTGTGAGGGCCGCACGGCCGACGCAATGAGCTCAGCCCTGGAGGTCCGCTTCTTCGACGGCCGCAGCAGCCGGCCCCAGGCGGCGCGCCTGCACGTCCAGGGCGACGTCCTGACCATCGCGCCGGCGCCCGGCGAAGCTTTCGCAGCGTTCAGCGTGCCGCTGGCGCCGCTGCGCTGGCCCGAGCGCACGCGCCACGGGGGCCGTCTGCTGCAGCTGCCGCAAGGCGCCGGCGTGCAGGCCCTCGATGTCGCGGCGTGGGACGCCTGGGTGGCCCAGCTCGGCCGCCGCGAGAGCTGGGCGGTTCGCGCCCAGCAGAACTGGCGCGGCGTGGCGCTGGCCCTGGCGCTGCTGCTGGCGGCGACTGCGGCGCTGTACCAGTGGGGCCTGCCCTGGATCGTGCGCGGCGTGACCGCGGCGGTGCCCGCCAGCGTCGACGCGATGATCGGCGCCGAGGTGCTCGAATCCATCGACCAGTCGCTGCTCGCGCCCAGCGCGCTGCCTCCGGAGGAGCAGGAGCGCCTGCGCCGCGCCTTCGCGCGGATGGTGCACGCGGCCCATCCGGAAGGCGCGCCGGCCTGGAAGCTGGAGTTCCGCCGCGCCCGCGACAAGCGCCTGGGCCCCAATGCGCTGGCGCTGCCGGGCGGCACCATCATCCTGACGGACGAATTGGCGGAACTGCTGCCCGGCGACCCGGATGCGGTCCTCGGCGTGCTGGGCCACGAGTTCGGCCATGTGCGGCTGCGCCATGCGATGCGCCAGTTGGTGCAGGCCTCGGCCATCGGCTTTGCGGTGTCGGTCGCTTTTGGCGACTACGGCACGCTGATCGGCACTGCGCCGGTGCTTCTGGCCTCGCTCGGCTACTCGCGCGATGCCGAGCGCGAGGCCGATGCCGAATCGGTGCGGCTGATGCGCGCCGCCGGCATTTCGCCGCGCGTGATGGTCGCCTTCTTCGAGTCCATCGAACGCTGGCGCGCCGGCCAGAAGCGCGCCGGGGTGGACGACGACGCCATCGGCCTGGCCTTCTCCTCGCACCCGGCCACGGCCGAGCGCATCGCCTTCTTCCGCGCCGCCGCCGACTGAAATTGAACGCCCCGGGGCGGCACCTAAAATTCAAACATGAGTTTCTCCACCGTCTCCGCCCTCTCCCCCCTCGACGGCCGCTACGCGGCCAAGCTCTCGGCCCTGCGGCCCCTGATGAGCGAACAGGGCTACATGCACCGGCGGGTCCAGGTCGAAGTCGCATGGTTCATCGCACTGTCGGACTGCGGCTTCCCCGAGTTCAAGCCGCTCACCGGCGGCGCGCGCAAGTACCTGCTCGGGCTGGTCACCAATTTTTCCGAGGCCGACGCAGTCGCGATCAAGCAGATCGAGAAGACCACCAATCACGACGTGAAGGCGGTGGAGTACTGGATCAAGTCCAAGTTCGAGGCGCGGCCCGAGCTGCTCGCGGCCTCGGAGTTCGTGCATTTCGCCTGCACCAGCGAGGACATCAACAACACCAGCCATGCGCTGCAGATCCAGGCGGCGCGCGAGAAGGTCGTGCTGCCCGCGATCGACGGTCTGATTGCCACCCTGCGCGAGATGGCGGGCCGCTTCGCAGAGGTGCCGATGCTGTCGCGCACGCACGGCCAGACCGCCAGCCCGACCACCGTCGGCAAGGAGATCGCGAACGTGGCGGTGCGCCTGGCCAAGGCCCGCGAGCGCATCGCCGGCGTGGCGCTGCTGGGCAAGATGAACGGCGCGGTGGGCAACTACAACGCCCACATGGCGGCCTGGCCCGAGTTCGACTGGGAAGCTTTCAGCCGCAAGGTGGTCGAGACGCCCGCACCGTTGGGCCTGGGCCTCACCTTCCAGCCCTACAGCATCCAGATCGAGCCGCACGACTACATGGCCGAGCTCTTCGATGCAGTGGCGCGGATCAACACCATCCTGGTCGACTTCGCGCGCGACGTCTGGGGCTACGTGGGGCTGGGCTACTTCAAGCAGCGGCTCAAGAAAGGCGAGATCGGCTCCTCGACCATGCCGCACAAGGTCAATCCCATCGACTTCGAGAACGCCGAGGGCAACCTGGGACTCGCCAACGCGCTGCTGCGCCACCTGAGCGAGAAGCTGCCGATCAGCCGCTGGCAGCGCGACCTGACCGACAGCACCGTGCTGCGCAACATCGGCGTGGCCTTCGGCTATGCGGTGCTGGCTTATGCGAGCCTGGCGACGGGGCTGGGCAAGCTGGAGCTCAACGAAGAGGCGCTGGCCGAGGACCTCGACGCCTCCTGGGAAGTGCTGGCCGAGCCGATCCAGACCGTGATGCGGCGCTTCGGCGTGCAGGGCGCCTATGAGCAGCTCAAGGAGGTCACGCGGGGCAAGACGGTGACCGCCGAGGCGCTGCACAAGCTGATCCGATCGCTCGAGATCCCCGACGCCGAGAAGGAAAGGCTGCTGGCCATGACGCCGGGCAGCTACACCGGCAAGGCGGCCGAGCTGGCGCGGCGGGCTCAAACCCCTTAGCCGACTGCGCCCGGCATCTTCTTCTTCATCTTTGACAGCCAGCGCCGCGTTCGCGTCGGTGCAAGCCAGCAACCCATGAGACAGATCCGCCTCACCTCATGCTGCGCCCTGCACTGCGACGCCTCTGGCTTCAGGCCCATCGCTGGACGGCCCTCGGCCTCGGCTGGCTTCTTGCGCTGACGGCCCTGCTCGGCGCCGCGCTGGTCGTGGCGCAGCCGCTGGACCGCTGGGCCCATCCCGGGCTTTTTGTGTCGAAATCGGCCGGCAGCGCGCCGGCGGCGCCGTTGGAACCGGTGCGCCAGCGCCTGCTGCGCGAGTTCGGCCCGCGCACCGGCCTGACGCTGCGTCCGCCGCGCCAGCCGGACGACACGCTCTGGGTGCGCGTGCGCGGAAGTTGGAACGGCACGGTGTACCTGGACCCGGCCACCGGGCTGGAGCAGGGCCGGCGCGGCGAGCACGAGGGCGCCTTCAACCTGTTGTTCGAGATCCACAGCTCGCTGCTGCTCGAGGACACGGGCAAGGCCCTGCTCACGAGCGTGGCGCTCGCCTATGCGCTGCTGCTTCTGTCCGGTCTGGTGCTGTGGTGGCCGACGCGTTGGCCGCCCTCCTGGCGGGTCGAGCTGCGCCGCGGCCTCGTGCGCGGGCTGTTCGATCTGCATCGCACCGGTGGGGCACTTCTGGGGCTGCTGGTGCTGGTGTCGGTGCTGAGCGGCGCGTACATGGCCTGGCCGCCGTTGCGCGGCTTTGTCAGCACCCTGGCCGGATCGGCACCGACAGCGCCACCCCCCGTGCCCAAGGGCGCCGTCGAAGGCCCGCCGGCCACGCTCGACGCGCTGCTCGAGCGGGCCCGCGCCGTCTTCCCGCGCCAACCGATTGGCTACATCCATCTGCCGCCGCAGTCCGCGCGACCGGTCCAGGTGCGCTTCAGACTGGACGACGACCCGCATCCCAACGGGCTGAGCTCGGTCTGGCTGCACCCGGTCAGCGGCGAGGTGCTGGGCGCGCGCCGCTGGAATGCGCTGGACCCGGGTGCGCGTGCCGTGGCCGTGATCTACCCCTTGCATACCGGCGCACTCGGCGGGGCCGCGCACTCGGTGCTCACGGCGCTGACCGGGCTGGTCCTGGGTGGGCTGGGCTTCAGCGGACTTTGGCTCTGGTGGCGTCGGCGTCGCCGTCGCCGTTGCTGAGCCTGCACCGCCCATCTTTTCTTTCGTCTATTCACCGATCTCCATGAAAACCATGCACATCCACCCTCCCTTGCCCTCGCGCACCATCGTCGCCGCCGCGTGCGGCCTGCTGCTCGCGATGAGCGCCGCAGCGCAATCGAGCGTGTCGGACGCCGAGGCGCCGACGCTCGGCACCATCCAGGTCAGCGGCGACTGGCTGGGCTCGGGCCTGCAGAACAGCGTGCAGGGCTTCGCCGGGGCGCGCACGCTGGTCCAGCGCCAAGCCATCTCCGACACCGGAGCGGCCAGCATCGGCGACGTGGTGCGCACCATCCCCGGCGTGCAGGTGACCGACAACTCCTCCAGCGGCGGCAGCGCGATCTCGCTCAACATCGGCGTGCGCGGTCTCGAAGGCCGCTACTCGCCCCGCTCCACGGTGCTGCTCGACGGAATCCCGCTGGCGGTCGCCCCCTACGGCCAGCCGCAGCTGTCCTTCGCGCCCGTGAGCCTGGCCAACATCGAATCGATCGACGTGGTGCGCGGCGGCGGCGCAGTGCGCTACGGGCCGCAGAACGTGGGCGGCATCATCAACTTCCGCACGCGCTCGATCCCGAACGAGCCGCTCGCGGGCGATGTCTCGCTGCGCTACAACAGCTTCGGCGAGGGCGGGCACAGCACGCAGTACAGCGCCTTCATCGGTGGCCAGGTCACCAAGGAACTGGGGCTGGCGCTGCTCTATTCCGGCTCCGACGGCAGCGGCTGGCGCGAGCATAGCAAGGAGAGAATCGACGACGTGGCGCTCAAGTTTCGCTACGAGCTGAGCCCCACCTCCGAGCTGTACGGCAAGTTCTCGTACTACGAGGCCCGCACCGAGGTGCCCGGCGGCCTGAACCGCGCGCAGTACGCGGCCGACCCCTTCCAGTCGCAACGCACGCGCGACCTCTGGAGCGGGCGCCGCACCGGCATCGACCTGGGCTACCTCAACACGATCTCGGACACGCAGGAGTTCGAGCTGCGCGCGTTCTACAACGACAGCTTCCGCCAGAGCCTCCTGGCCAACAACTTCGACGCCGGCGCCACCTCGGTAAGCAACCAGCCGCGCAACTACGGCGTGCTGGGGATCGAGCCGCGCTACACGCAGCGCTTCAGTACCGGCAGCGTGACGCAGGACGTCAGCGTGGGCTACCGTTACATCCGCGAGCGCGCAGACGAGACGAACGTGAACACCAACCTGCGCACCGCGCGGCAGACCATTGCGCGCCGCTCGGAGAACAGCACGGACGCGCACGCCTTCTACATCGACGATCAAGTCGCCATCGGCCGCTGGCGCGTGACGCCCGGCGTGCGCTTCGAGCGCATCGAGACCGGACGCGAGAACACGCTCACCGGCTACGGCGAAAGCGTGAAGAACAGCAAGTCGCTGCCCTCGGTCAACCTGGCCTATCTGCTGAGCCGCGAGCTGACTCTGTTCGCCAACTACAACACCTCCTTCGGCAGCATCCAGCACCTGCAGCTCAACCTGAACCCGCTTGGCAATCCGCTGATGCCGGAAGTGGCGAAGACAATCGAGGCCGGCGCGCGCTGGAAAAGCGGCAACCTGTCGGCCGAGGCGACCCTGTTCAACATGCGCTTCGACAACCAGCTGTTGTTCGTCGGCAGCTCCAACTATTTCCTGAACCTCGGCGAAACGCGCCATGAAGGCGTGGAGACAAGCGTCGACTACGCCTTCGACCGGTCGGGTCCGCTGGCAGGCTTCAGCACCTATGCGACGCTGACCAGCACGCGCGCCAAGCTGCGGTCGGGCAGCTTCGCCGGGAACGACGTGCCCTTCTACTCGCGTCACACCGACACCGTCGGCGCCCGCTACGCGAGCGGCGACTGGAGCTTCAATCTTTCCAGCACCCACCAGTCGAGCCAGTTCGCGGACGAGGCCAACACGGTGGCGGAGAACGCGGCCGGAACCGTGGGCGTGATCCCGGGCTTTCGGGTCTGGAACGCGCAGGCGCGCTGGAAGATGCCCGGCAAGCGCGGCGTGGAAGTGGTGGTGGGCGTCAACAACCTGGCTGACAAGCGCTACTTCACGCGCACCACCGACACCAATGCGGGCAAGCTGGTGGGCGCGCCGCGCACGGTGTACGTGCAGGGCCGCATGATGTTCTGAGCCGCCGGGCCGTGCAGCCTACACTCGCGACCCCATGGCGCTCAAATCCACCATCTTCAAGGCCACCCTCGCGGTGGCCGACATCGACCACGGCTACTACGCCGACCATGCGCTCACGCTGGCACGCCACCCGAGCGAAACCGACGAGCGGATGATGATCCGGCTGGTGGCGCTGGCGCTCAATGCCCACAAGCTGCAGGACGTCTGCCAGGGCGACGGCACGCTGGCCTTCGGCGCCGGGCTGTCGAACCCGGACGAGCCCGACGTCTGGCTGCGCGACTTCACCGGCGCGGTGCGGCTGTGGATCGAGGTCGGACAGCCGGAGGACAAGCCGATCATCAAGGCTTGCGGCAAGGCGGACGAGACCATCGTCTACGCCTTTCACCACGCGGCCGAGGTCTGGTGGCGAGGCATCGAGAACAAGCTCACACGGCCGCAGAACCTGGCCGTCCATCGCGTGCCGACCGCCGCCTCGCAGGCGCTGGCCGCGCTCGCGCAGCGCTCGATGCAGCTGCAGGCCACGATCCAGGAAGGCACGCTGATGCTGGGCGACGGCACGCACACCGTGGACATCGAGCCGCTGCGCTGGAAGTAAGGTTAGTTCAGGCCTCGCGAGGCATCATGGCGCCGCAGCGCCAGCACTGCTCGAAGCCGCCCTCGACCAACTCGCCGCAAGCGCACTGCCAGCGCCGCTGGGGCCGGTGCTGCAGGGCATCGAGCAACTGCCCGGCGCGCTCGAACTGCGCCTCGTCCTCGACCCAGAGCTCGGGCAGGCACTGGTCGGGCGGCAGCTGTCCCGCCGCCGCGCCCAGGTATTCGCGCTGCACGGAAACGGCGACCCCTTCTTCCCGCAAGGCATCGGCCCAGAGGGTGGCGATCGCCAGGTTGGGGGCTTGCGCGAGGCGGCGCATGGCGTTTGTGCCCTGGTCAGCGCGGCAGCTCGGCCGCTTCGGCCGGCACGGGTTCGTCGTCCGGCCAGACGGGCTCGGCCTCGCGCGCGCGTTCGGCATAGCGGTTGAAGCGCCAGGCCTTGTCCAGCATGGTGATGCGGCGCCAGGTGGCGCGCTTCTGGGCCGGCGTCATCGAGGGCCAGTGCTGCACCTCGTCGAAACTGCGGCCGCAGCCCTTGCATTCGTCATCGCCCTGGCTGGTCGAGCAGATGGCGATGCAGGGGGTGTCGGGGGTGCTCTGGTACCAGGCCAGCCAGGCGTCCCAGGCCTTGGGCGGAAAGCCGACCTCGTCGACCTCGTCTTCGTGGTGGAACACCATCAACGCGTAGACCTCGGCCAGCGCGCGCAGCTCGGGCGCGAGGGTGATGCCGTCGGGCGAGGGTTTTCTGTCGCGCCAGTAGTTGATGGCGGCCTCGATGTCGGTGATGTGGATGGCGGCCATGAGGGGTCCGAAAAATGCGGCTGGGCATCATAGTGCCGGCAAAATCCAGCGGCGGGTGAAGGTTATGCCCTGCTCTTAAATCGATAGCGTCCAGTGCCCTGGCGGCGCAGCATGCCGGCGCTTTTTCTTCAAGGCCCGAGAAAAATCCGGTTGCCAGCCCGGGCGCCTCGATGCTCTAATCGCGCCCACGAAGGGGAGTAGCTCCCACCTGTCCTCCACGAGGGCGGACTTCGACAGGTCGTCAATACGAAGACAACACTTCCGGCCTGTCGGGCAGTTCACGCTGCCGAGCAAGACCTTCGATTGGAGCTCGCGCGGGTTCGATCGAAGCGTTTGCATGTCCGGGACCCCTGGGGTCCTCATTCAGCCGCTTGATCCGACACTCGCATGGGATGAAGCATCACGAACAGAGGACTCTATGGAACAGTTCATGACCCCGGAATTCTGGGTGGCCGTCGGTCAGATCATCATGATCGACATTCTTTTGGGTGGCGACAACGCCGTCGTCATCGCGCTGGCCTGCCGCAAGCTGCCGCCCGCGCAACGCACCAAGGGCATCCTCTGGGGCACGGCGGGCGCCATTCTGTTGCGCGTGATCCTGATCTTCTTCGCGCTCACCCTGCTCGCCATCCCCTTCCTGAAACTCGCCGGCGCGCTGCTGCTGGTGTGGATCGGCGTGAAGCTGCTCGCCCCCGAACATGACGATGCGCACGGCAACATCGCCGCCAGCGACAAGCTGTGGGCCGCCGTCAAGACCGTGATCGTGGCCGACCTGGTGATGAGCGTGGACAACGTGATCGCCATCGCCGGTGCTGCCCAGGGCGCGGGCCAGGGCCATCAGATGCCGCTGGTGATCTTCGGCCTGCTGGTGAGCATCCCGATCATCGTCTGGGGCAGCCAGCTGGTCATCAAGCTGATGGACCGTTTCCCCATCATCATCACGCTGGGCGGCATGCTGCTGGGCTGGATCGCGGGCACCATGGCCGTGACCGATCCCGCGGTGGTCAACCCCGCCAACTGGGGCTGGGTGCCCAAGCTGCCGCAGACCGACACCGTGCGTTACATTGCCGGTATCGGCGGCGCGTTGCTGGTGCTGGCGATCGGCAAGTGGGTGGCCATGCGCCGGCCCAAGCCGCAGGACACCGCGACCGCCTGATCTCGCCAAGAAGGAGCACCCATGGAAAAGATCATTCTGTATGTCGACGACGCGGCCTATGCGCGTGAGCTGCTTTCGCGGCTCACGCCGGAAGCGGTCGGCACGGGTGCCCGCCATTGGGTGCTGGTGGCCTGCGCTCCGCGCATGACGCATCGCATCAGCAAATGGGTGAGCCACAGCGCGCGCGAGAACTGGCGCAACAAGTGGCTGGCGAAGACGCAAGAGCAACTGCTGCCGCTGCTGCAGCTGGAGAACGGCCAGGTGACTTCCGTCCTGGCCAAGGGCCCGCTGGCCGAGCTGACGCAGCGCCTGAAGATGGAGCACGGCACCGCCCGCGTGATCGACGCTCGCCGCCCGAAGATCGGCGTGGACCTCGAGCCGGTGGCGCCGGACGTGAAGTCGCCCGGCCAGTCCGGCTGGGCCGTGCCGGGCGCGGTGCTCGGCATGGGTGCGCTGCTGGTGCTGGCCAACGAGCTGACCGACTGAGGCGCGCGCCGCAACCGGACGCATGCGCCTCGTCATCAAATGGCTGCTCAGCGCGCTCGCGCTGCTCGCAGTGACCTACATCTACACCGGCGTGCAGGTGTCGAGCTTCACCTCGGCACTGATCGCCGCCGCCGTGATCGGCCTGCTCAACATGGTGGTGCGGCCGGTGCTGGTGGTGCTCACGCTGCCGGTCACCATCGTCACGCTGGGCCTCTTCCTGTTCGTGATCAACGCCCTGCTGTTCTGGGCCGCTTCGGGCCTGCTGCACGGCTTCCACGTCAATGGATTCGTGGCGGCGCTGATCGGGTCGCTGATCTATTCGCTGCTGGGCCTGATCATCGAGGCCGCGCTGGGCGGCCTGTTCAAAGGCCGCTGAGGCCGGTACTTATTTGAGCGGCGGCTCCGCCGCCTGCTCCTTGACCAGCACCTCGATCGCCCGTGCGCGGGTGTCGACGATCGAGGCCTCGTAATGGTCGATGGGCGCCCCTCCCTTGTGCATGAACTCCTGCGCCGCCTTGAAGCGATCGCGCGCGCCCGGATAGTCGAGCACCGCCACGTTGGCCTCGGCATCGGCGCGGATGGCGCGCAGCGTGTCGTTCTGCGCGCCGTAGAGGCGGCCCAGCATGCGCCAGGCCGTCGCATCGCGGGGATGCGACGCCACCCAGTCGCGCAACGGCGCCACCATCGGCTTCGGACTGCGGGTGGCGGCGGCGGCCTGCGCGGCCAGCAGCATCTCGGGCCGGTCCCTGGCTTGCAGGTCGAGCAGCGTGGCCGCCTTCGGCGCGTCGTCGGCCGCAAGCTCGATTTCGGCCGAGAGCAGGCGTGCCAGCCGCGCTGCCGGCGCATCTTCCGACGTTCGCGCCATCAGCCGCTGCACCAGCGCGCGCGCCGACTTGTAGTCGCGCAACTCGTTGGCCGCCAGGGCCGCCGCGTACAGCGTGCCGGCCTGCTGCGCCGGCGTGCTGCGGGCGAATTCGCCGCTGCCGGCCGCGTCGATCCAGAGCCGCAGCACGTCCACGCCGGGGCGCACCAGCACGCGGGCGCGGGCGGCGATCATCGCGTGGTCCATCGCCAGCGGCATGGTGACCCCGCTGCCCGGCCTGAACTGGTAGCGGCCCTGCATGTCTGCCACCCGCTCGCTGTTGAGCGGATGGCTGCGCAGGTAAGGATAGGAGCCGTTGTCGTTGAGGCGCGAGGCGTACTGCAGCTTCTCGAACATCGCGGCCGCGCCCTGCGGTGCGTAGCCCGCCTGCGTCATCACGCCGAAGCCGATGCGGTCGGCCTCGCGCTCCATGTCGCGCGAGAAGCTGAGCTGGTTCTGCATGAAGGCCGCCTGGCTGCCCATCAGCACGGCCTGACCGGCATCCCCGTTGCGGCTCTTGCCGGCGGCGATCATGCCCAGGATCATGCCGGCCAGCAGCAGCGGCATCTGCCGGCTCTGCTTGGCCATGATCCGCGAGATGTGGCGCTGCGTGACGTGCGAGAGCTCGTGGCCCAGCACCGTGGCGAGCTCGTCGCGGCTGCCGGTGACCGAGATCAGCCCGAGGTGCAGCCCCAGATAGCCGCCCGGCAGCGCGAAGGCGTTGATGCTGCGGTCGCGCCCCAGCAGCACGGTCCAGGCGAAGCGCTCGTCGAGCTCGGGCGTGAGATCGCCGCGCAGGCGCGCTGCCGCCAGCAGGCGCTGCCAGATGTCCTGCACGTACTCGACCAGCACCGGGTCGTCGACGTAGTCGGGGTCGCGGTAGAGCTCGCGTGCGATCTGGTCGCCGAGCCGGCGCTCGGCGCTGGCCGTCATCTCGCCGCCGTCGCCCATTCCGGGCAACTGGGCCTGCGCCTGCGGCGGCATTGCGAGCTGGCCGGCGATCAGGAGGGAGGCGCAGAGCGTCCGCAGCAGGGGCTTCGGCTTGCGGGTCGGAGGGGGAGAAGAGGTCCGGCGCAGCATGGCATGGGTCGATGGCTGGGCCTCGTATGATGCTTTACTCCGCGGAACGTTCAAGCATGAGTTCTCTTACCCATTTCGATGCCCAAGGGCAGGCCCACATGGTGGACGTGGCCGCCAAGCCGGCCACGCATCGCGTGGCGGTGGCCACGGGTCGTATCGAGATGCAAGCGGCGACCCTCGCGTTGATCGAATCGGGCACGGCAAAGAAGGGCGACGTGCTGGGCATCGCGCGCATCGCCGGCATCCAGGCCGCCAAGAAGACCAGCGACCTGATCCCGCTGTGCCATCCGCTGGCGCTGACGCGCGTGGCTGTGGATTTGGGCACGGGCGAGGGCAGCGTGCCGCAGGTGGTGTGTACCGCGACCGTCGAGACGGTGGGGCCGACGGGCGTCGAGATGGAGGCGCTGACGGCGGTTCAGGTGGCGCTCCTGACCATCTACGACATGTGCAAGGCGGTGGATCGGGGGATGACGATCAACGGCGTGCATGTGCGCGAGAAGCATGGCGGCAAGTCGGGGAGCTACACCGCAGCCCCGCCCGCCAAGGGCTGAGGCACGCTACTCCGACGGATCGTTCATCGGCTCGTGGTCGAGCCAGCGCGCATAGTCGAGCGGGAAGGCGATCCTGAAGCGCGTGGCCTGTTCGAAGGCCTCTTCGTCGCGGCCGAGGAGCGTGGCGCTGTCGATGAGCTTGACGATCACGCGCGGCTCCGGCGAGAAATGAAGAAGGCGCTGCGCCAGGGCATGCACTTCCGCGGCGTTGGTCCGGTCGACTTTCGTGAGCGCGAGCTCGGCGAACTTCACCTGGTTGGCGAAGAGCCAGGAGTCCTGCACCTTGGCCAGCGTGTCGTCGCGCCAGGCCGGGTGGCGGTCTTCCCGGGCGAGATAGAGCTGGCTGATGCGGGTGTAGTCCCAGGCTGCGTAAGCGACGATGGCGATCAGCGCGAGGGCGGCGGCCCGGGAGGCCGCGAAGGCCGGGCGGCCGTCCGGCGCGGGAGCTGCGTTGCCGAGCGGCGAGGGCCACAGGAAACCCAGGCAGAGGCCGAAGACCAGTTGGAAGGGCCCGTACCACAGCGGATATTCGAGCAGGCTGTGAAGCACGATCACGCCGAGCAGGCCCCAGCCCATCAGCCGCCCGGGGTCAGTCTCGCGCCAGGGCCGTCCGGCCAGCACCAGCCAGCCGAAGCCGCCGCAGATCAGCAGTGCCGCCGGAATGCCCAGCTCGACTGCGAGATGCAAGGGCAGGTTGTGCGCGTTATCCAGGATCTCGGCGAAGCGCGGGCCCTGGTAGAGCGTGCTGTAGTGGGCGAAGCTCAGTTCGCCCCAGCCCCAGCCCGTCCAGGGGTGCTGGGCGATCAGATCGAGAACGTTCGCCCAGAGCACGAAGCGGCTGTGGGCCTCGGGCGCGCCCTCGCGCAGGCGATGCATCATGCCTTCGACACTCGAGCCCGCGAGCAGGGGGAGCAGCCAGGCGGCGAAGAAGTAGGCGGGGATGAAGGCGAGGAGCGCCCAGGGCGGCGGTAGGCGGGTGCTCGCCGGGTCACCCGGGCGGGGATGTCTTTCGCGCCAGGCGAGGCAGGCGGAGATGCCGCTGATCAGCAGCAGCTGGAGCAGGCCGGTGCGCGAGGTCGAGGCGGCGAGAGCGACGAGCAGCAGGGCTGCAGCGGGGATCAGTGCAAGGCGGGCGCGGTGGCCGGCGTTGCCGTGCAGCCAGAGCGCTGCGATGAGGGCCATGCTGATCAGGGTGGCGAACTGGTTGCGCTGGCGGAGGTTGCCATAGGCCTGGCCGAGATCGGGGGCGGTGGTCCAGGGGACGAGGGGGGCGGCGAGGCCGTAGTACTGGAGGAGGCCGAGGAGGGCGCTGAGGAGGCCGGCCGCGAGGAGGGCGTAGGCGAGGACGATTTGTCGCGAGGCTGGTGCGCGCGCCAGGCCGGCGCCCACGCAGGCTGCTACTGCGACGACTGCCACGGCCCCCATCGCGTAGAGGCTGAGCATCGAATCGGGTGCCCGCCCCAGCACGATCGACATGCCGATCACACCCAGCCATGCCAGAACGCCCCGCCCCGGGCAAAGCACTGGCCCTGCCAGCAGCAGAAGCGCCGCGCAGGTCAATGTGGCCAGTTGCTGCCAGACGCTGGCGGAAGGGCCGGCGGTGAAGGGGAAGAGAAATGGCAGTGCGAGCAGTGGCGCCGACGTTGCGACGGGGCCGAAGACCCACGACGCGGGCGCACTGGCACGAACGGCGGAGGTCGTCATGCGCGGCATTGTGCCTGTGCCAAAAAGTGCACAAATGGCTTAAGTGGAGACGACGAATGGAAGCTGAGTGCTGACGGACGGTTGTCGCGAAATCTTCTGTGCTGTTGACAATTTGTCACCGTTACAAGAACTGCGCTCGAAGGATCACCACAGTGCCAAACGCTCTCCAGTCTCGTTGCTCGTTGAGAGGATTCACGCTGATCGAGGTCATGATCACGGTCGCGATCGTGGCCATCCTGGCGGCAATCGCACTTCCGAGCTATCGCGACTATGTCCTGCGCGGCCAACTCGTGGATGCGCAGAATGGCTTGGCAGCCATGCGCGCCAACATGGAACGCTTCTATCAGGACAACCGGACCTACAACTCGGTCACTGGATTCACTTCGCCTTGTTTGGTGTCGGCGGCAAATCGCAAGGTCGGAAGTTTTCAGCTCCAGTGCAATCCTGACCCCACAGCCACAGCATTCACGCTCGAGGCCGTCGGCAGTGGCCCCACGAGCGGCTTCACGTTCAAAGTGAACGAGAAAAATGAGCGGTCGACCACAGTGACCGGGGTCTCGGGCTGGAACACCTGCAGCAATGACTGGGTTACGAAGAGGGGGCAGACGTGCTGAAGCGCCCAGCCGGGCGCATGGCCGGCTTCACCCTCATCGAGTTGATGGTGACCATCGTGCTGATGGGCCTGCTCCTGGCGGTGGGGTTCCCGTCGATGATGACGTGGGTCCACAACTCCAAAGTTCGAACGGTTGCCGACGGACTGCAAAATGGCCTTCGCCTTGCACAAGCCGAGGCGCTTCGCCGTAGCCGGCAGACAGTCTTCTCGCTTACCAACAGCACCACCCCCGCCACCAGCCTGACCGCAGTCGCCGATGGCCGCAACTGGTCCGTCAACTCCGTCAAGCTGCTCACGGACGAGACGGCTCAATTCATCGAAGCGGGTGTGCTGACCAGCGTAGGAAGCGGCGTGGGGATCACCGGCCCGGCATCCATCTGCTTCAACTCACTGGGTCGACTGGTTACCAACTCCGATCCAGGCCCGACCGGCGCCAACTGCACTGCCGCAGCGGCGACCTACATCGTCAGCGCCACCGGGTCCGACCGGCCACTGCGCGTACTGGTCACCTTGGGAGGCCAGGTGCGCATGTGCGATCCGGCCAGGAATATTTCAACCTCTCCCGACGGATGCCCCTGATGAAGCGCATTCCTCATTTCCCCTTGCGCGCTCAGGCCGGGATGGCCCTGATCGAAGTGCTGGTGTCCATCCTCCTTTTCTCTCTCGGCATTCTCGGCATGATCGGCTTGCAGACGCGTGCCATGAGCTTCTCGGTCGACGCGGCAGATCGCAACCGCGCTGCCCTGCTGGCCAACGAGATTGCCAGCACGATGTGGCTGAACAACTCAATCACAGTCAATACCGGCGCCGGGACCGCATGGGCCACACGCATTGCAGACACGTCCAAGGACGGGCTGCCTGGCGCCACCGCGACGGTCACTGCCGTCACGGCGAACACCGCAGAGATCACGATCGAGTGGGTGCCCCCTCAGCGCAACTCGACCGACAAGAGCCGGCTCACGACCCGCGTGACCCTCCCGCCGCCGCCATGAACCCACCGACATCCACCTCTCGCATGCCGCAGCGAGGCCTGACGCTCATCGAGCTGCTCGTGGCGATGGCCATCGGCCTCATCGTCACGCTGGCGGTGACCAGCGTCGTCACTGTCGGCGAAGCCCACAAACGAACCACCACGTCCACCAATGACATGAGCCAGAGCGGTGCCTTTGCCGCCTACGCACTCGACCGCGTGCTGCGGAGTGCGGGCTCAGGCTTCGTGCAGTCCGGGAACCTCGGTGTGTATGGCTGCAAGTTGAGCGTGGCGCGAGACATCGGAGGTACTGCTACGACCATCCTGCCTCGCACAACCGCTTTCCCTGCTCCATTCGCCTCTTTTCTCGGCGGCGCCGGCGCCACCTTGGCCGGCAACCTGCGCGTGGCGCCGCTGCTGATCGCCGAAGGCCAATCTGCGACCGGTTCCGATGTACTCGTGGTGATGGGCGGGAATGGCGCTGCCGGCGACGTCCCCCGGCAGATCCGCTCTGGCGTGACGGGCACCAACAACCTGCGTCTCAACAACACGATCGGGCTGGCCAACGGGGATCTCGGACTCGTCGCACAGGACGGCACGCAGGACTGCCTCATCGAGCAGGTCAACGTGACGGACGCGACGACCTTTGGCGCCGCAGGCAATGAAGTGCTGCCATTGGGAGGTCGCTACTTGACTTCGAGCGGGGCGACCACCTCGCTCGCAACCTTGGCAGCCAGCGGAACGGCCTATTACATCCCGGTCGGCAACACGCTCGCCAGCAGCGTCCAGTTCCAGCTCATCGGCGTGGGTTCAAACCAGACGTTGTTTGCCTACGACCTGCTCAGAAGTGCGGGAAGCGGCTCCGACGCAGATGCCTTGCAGGCTATCGCCGATGGTGTCGTCGAACTCCGCGCGCTATACGGCATCGACACGAATGGCGACGGCATCGTCAATGACTGGGTTGCCCCCAGTGGCACGTCATACGCGATCGCAAATTTGATGACAACGCCAGCCACCGTCAGGCAGATCGTGGCAGTACGGGTGGCCTTGGTCATGCGCAGTTCCGAGCTCAACAAGGACAACGTGTCACCGGCGTCGCTGACGCTCTTCAGCGATCTGGCCACTGCGTTGCGACGTTCCGTTTCGCTCGATCAGCGCTACCGTTACCGAGTCATCGACACCACCATCCCGCTGCGCAACATGTTGCTGCAGCCCGCCGCATGAAGACCGTCTCCGCCTCCATCTCGCCCGCCCGTCAACGGGGTGTGGTGCTTCTGTTCTGCCTGGTCATTCTCGTGATCCTGCTTGCCGGCGGAGTCGCAGTGATGCGCTCGATGAACTCCTCGCTGTTCAGTGCCGGCAACCTGGCCTTCAAGCGCGATCTGGTCAACCAGGGCGAACTGGCGGTGTCCAAGGCCATGCAGGCGTTCAAGACAGGCGGACTGGCGACTTCCACGCTCACGGCCAACAGCGTGCCGGCCGAGAACTACAGCGCTGTTCAATTGAAGGTCAACGAGAAGCTCGGCATTCCCGACGTGCTGCTCAAGAAGACCGGTCTCACCGGCAAGGACATCACGAATGCCGATTTCACCCCCACCGGAGGCGCCATCACGGGGGCAGGAGGCGTCACCGTGTACTACGTGATCGATCGGATGTGCAACGCCTCCGGCAGCTTTGCCACGCTGGGCAACTCCGGCTGCGTTTCCGCGACAACGCAGGTGGGCGGCGGCACCGCCGGCGTGGCGAAGCCGGACCTGCCGCCACCCGCCATCTATCGGCTGAGCATCCGAGTCGACGGGCCGCGCGACACGCAGGTCTTTCTGCAGAGCTCGTTCTCAAGGCCCGAGTAACCCGCAAGAGCATTCTTCATGAAAACAAAATTCCTCTTGTCATCCCGCACGTTGCAAAAAGCGGGACTTGCTGCCGTGCTTGGCATCGCTTTGGGAGGTGCCCTGATCGCCTCGGCCACGACCCTGTCCGACCAACCGGTGTTCTCGACCTCGGAAGTGCCGGGCAACCTGGCGCTCGCCCTGTCGGTGGAGTGGCCGACAGCTTCCCGGACGGCGCACGTAGGTGCCTACACCAGCGCCAGCACCTACCTCGGCTACTTCGACCCGAACAAGTGCTACCTGTACCAGACCAACACCACGGCCAACAGCACCAACACCGGCGATATCAGCCACTTCTATCCCGCGGGGCCGGCCACCAGCCGCACCTGCACCGGGACCAGCAACAACAACAAGTGGAGCGGCAACTTTCTCAACTGGGCCGCAACGGCCACCATCGATCCGTTCCGTTGGGCGATGACGGGCGGCCGTCGTGTCGTGGATACCACAACCGAAACCATTCTTGAAAAAGGCTGGCATTCGGGCCAAGGGCTGTTCGCCGACCGCGATCTCACGGTCAGCGAAATCGCGGGTGCCACCCCCTACGACACCGCAACTCGTCTCGGCATCCGTGTCAACGGCATGGGATTCAAGATGCGGCTGAGCATCAACGACCCTGCTGCGCGCACTTTCACCGCCAACTACTACAACAACAAGAATTTCACCAATCCCGCGGTACTGACGGTCAGCAATGACACTGCGGACCACAACTGGGGAAATGCAAGTCCTGGTACAGGCGTGAACGTCGACAACTTCTCCGTCCGCTTCACGGGCACTTTCACGGCGCCGGAAACGGGCAACTACATCTTCCGGACCAACTCCGACGATGGTGTTCGGCTGTGGGTCGACACCTCGGGAAGCGGCAGCTTCGGCGACGGCAATCGCATCATCAATAACTTTTCGGACCACGGACCCACGGACGACGACAGTGGGTCCATCAGTCTCACTGCGGGGCAAAGCTTCAGCGTCAGGGTTGATTATTTTGAAAGCTCCGGCGGCGCCACCATGCGCCTGCTATGGCAGAAGCCGTCCACACCTGGCACTTTCACACCTTTCAGTTCCGGTGACGCGACGGTCGACTACACCATGCGCGTGAAGGTTTGCGATCCGTCGACGGCGGCAGGCGGCGTGGAGGCCAACTGCAAGGCCTACGGGAGCAACTACAAGCCCGAGGGCCTCATCCAGAAGTACTCGCAGAGAATCCGCTTCAGCGCCTTCGGATATCTCAACGACGCCAGCGACCAGCGCGATGGCGGCGTGCTTCGCGCCGCGCAGAAATTCGTCGGCCCGACTGCACCGCGCCCTGGCCAGACCGCCATTGCGAACACGCAAAAGGAGTGGAGCGATACGACCGGTATCTTCGAGCCTAATCCCAACGGCGCCGACGCGACTGCCACCACCACAGAGTTCGGCGTCCAGATCACCAACAGCGGCGTGATGAACTACCTGAACCAGTTCGGGCAGCTCATTCCCGGCAACTACAAGAACTATGACCCGGTCAGCGAGATGTACTACGCCGTCCTGCGCTACTACAAGAATCTCGGCAATGTCCCGGCATGGAGCTCGATGACCGGCGCCAGCGCGGCCACCAAGACGACCTGGATCGATGGCTTCCCCGTCATCACGAGCTGGGACGATCCGATTCAGTATTCGTGCCAGCGAAACTTCATCCTGGGGATCGGCGACATCTACACCCACGTCGACAAGAACGTGGCGGGCAACGCTACCTACCGCACCCGGGAGCCTGCCATGCCCGCGGAGATCGCTGCAGACAACACCGTGAATGCCATCACGGCAACCAATAAGGTCGGTTCACTGCAAGGCCTGGGCAACGCGTTGGGCGCGACGAACAGCTACAGTGGTCGCGACAACTCGGCGTACATCGCGGGCTTGGCTTACGACGCCAACACAAAGGACATTCGCCCGGATGTCGCGAATCAGGCCAAGACCATCGGCAAGCAGACTGTGCAGACCTATTGGGTCGACGTGCTGGAGCAGCCCTTCCAGGCCAACAATCAGTTCTATTTGGCCGCGAAGTTCGGTGGATTGAAAGTCCCGGCCAACTTCGATCCCTACACCTTCGCCGCGACGATACCGCTGGATTGGTGGTCGACCAACGGCGAGACGCTGACCGACACCCGTACCAACACTACGCAGCAACGGCCGGACAACTACTTCGCGGCGGGACGCCCCGACACGCTGGTAGCGGGCTTGACGCAGGCACTCGAAAGCATCGTCAGTGCCATCAAGGCCTACACCACGTCGTTCTCGCTCTCCGCCGTGCAGGTGTCTTCGGCGGGAGCCGCGTCTTACGCCTCACAGTACGACGCCAACGGCTGGACCAGCATCGTCACGGCCAGCGAAATCACATTCGACAGCGCCGGTAATCCCACGACAACCCTGAAGTGGGCGAGTACCGACAAGCTTGCGGCGCAGTTCACCGGCACCGGCTGGGACACCAACAGGCGCATTGCCACCTGGAACGGCACTGCAGGGGTCGCGTTCCGCACGGCCAACCTTACTACGGCGCAAGCGACAGCCCTCAACACCAGCTACGTCACCGGCGACGACAGCGCGAACTACCTCAATTACCTGCGCGGCGATCGAAGCAATGAGAGATCGCTGGCCGCGCCCTCCAGGCCCTATCGCGCGCGAGCGACCCTGCTGGGTGATATCGTCAATGCAAAGGTAACGCCGGTCGCACCGCCGGGTGAGCGGTTCTCGGAAGCAGTCAATCCTGGCTACAAGACCTTCAAGACCACCTGGGCCAGCCGCCCGACCATGGTGTACGCCGCCGCGAACGACGGCATGCTTCACGCATTCAACGGAGCGTTGACCGGCACCGAGGCGGGCGCAGAGCAATTCGCCTACGTGCCCAGCGCCGTGTTCCAGGGACCGAGTTCGCCGGCCGCGCCACAGGACAACGGACTGGCGCAGCTTGGGAATCCCAACTACCTGCATCACTACTACGTCGATGCGACGCCCAAGGTCTTCGATGTCGACTTCAGTCGAGCAGGCGGCAATTTCGTGACGGATGGAACCTCTAGGTGGCGCTCCATCCTGGTCGGCGGATTGGGCAAGGGCGGCAAGAGCTACTACGCCATCGACGTGACCAACCCTGCGGGCATGACAAGCGAGGCGACGGTCGCCAGCAAGGTCCTGTGGGAGTTCACGGACCCGACGATGGGCTATAGCTTCGGCGCGCCCACGATAGTGAAGACCAAGCGCTACGGCTGGGTGGTCGTATTGACCTCGGGCTACAACAACAGCGATGGCCTGGGCTACCTCTACTTCGTGAATCCGGAGACCGGTGCGCTGCTTCAGAAGGTGAGCACGGGCGTTGCTTCGAACGGCCTGACGCACGCATCGGCCTATGTGCAGGATTTCACCGATTACACCGCTGACGCGATTTACGTGGGCGACCTGGACGGGCAGCTCTGGCGCTTCGACGTCACGGCGCCCCGAGGCACCACGACAGCCTACCCAACCCCGACGAAGCTGGCGCTGCTGACAGACGGCACGACAGCCGCCCGGCCGCAAGCCATCACGACTCAGCCGCTGATCGAGATTCATCCGCAAACTCGCAAGCGCTACGTGATGTTCGGCACCGGTCAACTGCTCGATCCGAGCGATATCAGCTCGACGACCGCGCAGACCTTCTACTCGATCATCGACGGCAATGCGACCAGCTTCGCGCCTGCCGATGCGACGATGCCGATCACCCGCGCGAACCTGACTGCGCTGACCAACCTGACCACCGGAGTCACCTTGCCCAACACATCCAAGGGGTGGTATCTGGATCTGGGCGCGGACACCAGCAGCAGCGTCACTTGGCGAATGACGCTCAATCCGCTGGCTTTCAACGGTGTGGTTTCGTTTGCACCGCTGCTGACCATCGGCGATGCGTGCAGCCCTTCAGGTATCAGCCGCTTTTATGCGATCGATTTCGGAACTGGCAAGTCTGCGTTGACGCCGGATGGACAAGCGTTTGTCGAATCAAGTTCAGCCATCACCGACTTGGCTGTGGTCGGGGTCGACGGAAAGACTCGATGGCTGACCGGCAATGTGCTGGGCGAAGTGAAGAAGCAGGGTGTCAAGGACCCGGGTGGGCTGGGACTGCGCTTGTTGAATTGGCGAGAGGTGCCGACGGTGGATTGAGGGCGTACCGTGTTTACGTCAGCATCAGCGATGCCGTCCACCGTTGCCGTCCGCGTTCGAAGGTTCGAAGGTTCGAAGGTTCGAAGGAGCGGTGCGCGAGATGGTGGCTGCGCAGCGCTCTCACCTCATGTCAGTATGCCGATCGGGGTCTACCAACACGCATGCGTTGAATGACGAGAAATCGAGATCTTCTCTAGGACTGCGGCCTACGGAGGACTGCGGCAACGGTTCGCCAGATGATGAATAGGTCGAGCTTCATGCTGCGTTGCTTGACGTAGCAGCAGCAGTACTCCAGCTTTGCTGGCAGGATTTCGCTGAGATAGCGTTCTTCGGGGTCGCCCGCGCTGGAAAGTAGTGCACTCTCGTCCCGGTAAGCGATGGAAGCAAGATCGGTGATGCCCGGCCGCACACTGAGGATGAGTTCCCGCTTCTCGCGCGGATAGAGGTCGACGTAGCGAGAGACCTCCGGTCTCGGTCCCACAATGCTCATGTTCCCGATGAGCACGTTGAAGAGCTGTGGCAACTCGTCCAGCTTGTGGCGGCGCAAGAACGCACCAGCTCGCGTCACGCGCGGGTCAGCCTCTACCGTAATCTGCGGCCCCTGTTCGTCGGCTCCAATCCGCATGGTTCGAAATTTGTTGATGGCAAACGGGCGGCCTCGCAGGCCAATACGCTGCTGCCGGAATAGCACCGGTCCGGGGGAGTCGAACTTGATCCAGAGCGAAATGATTGCGAGAACGGGTGCGGAGACCAGCAATGCGCAAAGTGAAAAACAGATGTCGAAGCCCCGTTTGATCATCAGGTCAGTATCTCGTGCAAAGCGTCTATCACCCGATCCTGGTCTTGATCCGTCATGGCTGTGAAGAGAGGAATGCTCAGCATGGATTGGTAAGCTGCTTCGGAGCAGGGAAACATCTCGGGCTTGAGCCCATAGAGGTCGCGCCAGTAGGGCTGGCGATGAAGCGGAATGTAGTGCACGCTCGTCCCGATACCACGATCCGACAACTGCTGAATGAGCGCGTCTCTGGTGATCCTCGCGTTCGAGGTCAGTCGAACGACATAGAGATGCCAGGCATGAACTTCACCTTCAGGTGCATCCGGAGGGCAGAGCAGCGGAAGGGCGTTCAGTGCTTTTCGATATCGTCCGGCAAGGTACTTCCGACGTTGCAGGAATCGAGGCAACTTGGTCAGTTGCACCAAGCCAATGGCCGCAGCAATGTCGGTGAGGTTGTACTTGTAGCCGGGAGCGACGACCTCGTAGTACCACGCGGGCCGCTCGGATCGAAAGCGATCGAAGGCATCGCGGTCGATGCCATGCAGGCGCATGACCTTCATACGCCGGGCGACAGCATCGTCACGCGTGACGACCATCCCGCCTTCGCCTGTTGTCATGGTCTTGTTGGCATAGAAGCTGAAAACGGTGGCATCCGATTCCAGGGTGCCAATCAGTCGTCCTCCAGATGTGGCGGGCAGAGCATGCGCGGCGTCCTCGATGACCTTCAGACCACGGGGCCGTGCAAGTTCCAACAAGGCCGGAATGTCCGCGGCGAGACCGGCATAGTGAACCGGAACGATCGCTTTGGTGCGCGGCGTGATCGCTTTCTCGATCAGCCGGGGATCGATGCACAGGGAGTTGGAATCGATATCGACCAAGGTCACATCGGCACCTAGGTATCTAATGACTTCGGCGGTTGCTGTGAAAGTATGGGTGGTCGTGATCACCTCATCGCCCGGGCCGATGCCAAAGGCTTCCAAAGCCAGATGGAGTCCAGCAGTGGCAGAGTTGACCGCTAGGCAGTGGAGCGCCTCGTCCCCGAGAAAGTTGCGAAGGGCATCCTCAAAGCGTCGCGTCTTGGGTCCGGTTGTGACCCAACCCGATCTGAGGGTGTCCGCAATCTCGGCGAGTTCCTCGTCGCCGAGCTCAGGCAGCGCAAATGGGAGAAATGGATCTTGAGGCATGGTTTTAGGGTTTGATGATCCAAGCGACCATGTGAGTGCGCAGCCACGGGAACGCATTGAAGAGGATGTAGAGAGATGGATGCACCGCTGCTACACGGCGCGAGATCGGAGGCGCCAAAGTCACGCGCTTGGCGTTCATGCGTCCTTGTGGGAACAGAGCGCGTACGCGGCTCGGTGGCACGCCACGGACGTCGGAGTTGCGTGGATTGTCGACGGTGAAGTCATACCACAGGACACCACCGCCGGGCCTCAACCAGCGCCACATCGCACGAGCCAGACGACATTGGAAATCGTCGTCAAGCAGGGATGAGAAAACCGTGGATGCGAGCACCACGTCGCAACTGCTTTCTTCGATCTCTGCAGTTACGGCATCGCCCAGCGTCAATCGCACAGAGGCGGGTAGGCGCGAACGTGCTGCGGCGTGGCGCTCCGGAAGAAGTTCGACTCCACGAAGCCTCTCAGGCGAGCAGCCGAAGCGTAGCCATTCCAATAGGTTGGCCCCATCACCACTTCCAACTTCGACAAGGTCGACACTACCGAGCCCCGTCAAGCCGCTCCCAGCGAGCAGATGCAGCATGACGCGCTGTCGTTCTTGCTGGGAGTAGAGCGCGGCAGGATTGAAAGCGCTGTAGCGAGCATCCTGCGAACTGCGCCGAGAGTAGCGTTCTCGAACTGCTCGAAGCTCCTTATCGGGCTCGGTGTTTGCGTCGGGCATCACGGTTACCTGGTCAATGTCGCGAACCGCTCGTTTGGCTTGGCACCGCGCAGTACATCGCACCACCCGAGAATTGAGCCGGTCCCGTAGCCCAGGTGATAGGCAGCAATCACAATGGGAACAAGGGCAAGCGTTGCCGCGTCGAGTCGTTCGCGAAACGCGACGTCCCACGTCAGAACCCCGAGCACGACGACGTAGAGCAGCAGCCAGCCGAGCGAGGACCACATCGAAGCCCCCAACAAGCTCGCCAGAAACAGCAGACCCGAGCCGGCGACGAAGAGGGCAGGCACGAGATGCCGCGCTGACCCCGCGTGTCCGTGCTTCCAGATGACAAACGGTTTCCAGTAGCCATATTGCAGATACTGGCGAAGAAGTTGCGTGAGTGATGCCCGGGGACGGTAGATGCTGCGGATGCGCGGCGACTGCCACACTCCTCCACCGCCACGTATGAGCCGTAAGTTGTGTTCGTCGTCTTGATTGCGGACCAATGATTCGTCAAACACGCCAAAACGCTCAAAGGTCGCCCGCGGCCAGCAGCCGAGGTACACCGTGTCGACCCATCCCTCGTGGTCGAGCCGTCGAGAAAGAGCGCCGCCAGCCACCCACGGGGATTGAAACGCAGCGGCGATGGCCCGCTGTGTCGCGCCAGCGTCGGATTCGGGCGCAGCACGCCACGCGCCACCCACATTGTCCGCGTGGGTTTCGGCCAGAACCGCGATGCATTCGGCGATGTAGTCGGTTGCATACTCGGTATGCACGTCCATGCGAACGATCACCTCGCCGTCAGCGCAAGCCAACGCGCGGTTGAGCCCCGCAGAGACGACAAGATCTGGATTGTCGATCCACTGCACACGAGACTCGGCCTGCGAAACGCGCTCCAACACTTCACGGGTCCCGTCTTCGCTCATTCCATCCGCGACTACAAGTTGCATCGACCATCCCGCCGGCAGCGTCTGCGCGAGTACCGCGGCACAGAACGCTTCGACATACCGTTGTTCGTTCCGGCAAGGAACGATGACGCTGACCCGACCCGGAGAAGCGTTCATCGGAAGTCCCCAGCGACGCGCCGTTGCTCGAGCAGGGTAGCGTAGAGCGCCGCCATTCGGTCCATCTGTACAGACCGAGATCCATCGCGCCGCATGCGATCGAGGTTCTTCAAGCCGAAACCCTTCGCTTTCCCCTCGTCGCGCCATAGATCCGCGAGTAAGGCCGCCACCGGTTCCTTGTCGACTTTGGGGAGCATCAGCCCTTCTTGGCCGTCGAGCCAATCGCGATTTGCGGGCAAGTCCGAGGCGATGACAGGTAGCCCGCATGCCATGCTCTCGAGGAGAGAGACCGAAGTCGCATCGCTCACGGGTATCGATATCGAGACCTTGCACCGGTCGAGAACCGCCATCATGCCTGCATCATCCAGCCTACCATGCAAACTCACGCGGGCATCGATGCCTAGCGCTCGCACACGCGAACGCAACGCAGCCTCCTGCGACCCTCCGCCCAGAAGGTGGAGGTGCATGTTGGCCTCCGGGTGCTGACGATGGAAGAGTGCCGCGCTCTCGACGATTGTCTCGATTCGATAATTTGACTCCCAGGAACGCAGACTTGCAATCTGAAAACCAGTCTTCTCTGTCCATGGCGACGGCCGGAACCGTGTCATATCGGCACCCCAATGCACCTGTTCGACCACGCTTCCCGGCGTATAGTCCAACATGGCTTCAACGAGGTCCCGCGAATCGCCTGTTAGAAGGTCGGCATGCTTGAGTGTCCACCGGGTCAGCCCGCGTATCAAGGCGCTCGCAACCGGCGACACGAGAATATCGCTGCCCCATGCCGTCATCACCAGCGGACGTTGCTCGCAACGCGCTGCTAGATAGCCATAGGAGGTGATGTAGTGCGCATGTACGATGTCCGGGGCCAGTTCGCGAAGGTGCCTGCGGGCTTCGCCGACACGCAGTAACCAATCGGCGGATCGCTTGACCGGAGACAGAACACGTTGCTCGACGCCATCCAGTGCCTGTGGTCGCGCGGTGATCAACGATACCTTGAAATTGCGCGCAAGCATCTCCCTGGCCCAGCGTTGGGTGTGCACGCTGCTCGCGTCGCCCAGCAGGCATAGGTCGATGGTCAAGACTTCACTCCGATCGCAAGCAAGTGCGTCTTGAGTACTCTGGACAGGTCGAACAATGACATTGCGCGCGAGCCGAACACGGAGTTCAATCGTTTGAGCAATCCGAGATCTGTGGTAAGCCGATGCCAGGTGAAGCGAGTGTCTGGAAAAAGGGACTGTACTTCAGCCATCGGAACCGCGCGGAAATGGACGTCGCGGGAACGAGTGCGAAATGCGTCGTACCAGAACACAAGCCCGCCGGGGCGCAGAACTCTCAACATCTCGCGGGCAACTTGCTTTTTCACGCCGTTGTCGATGATGGAACTGAACACGACGTTCTGGCAAACAACGTCGAAGCATCCATCCAAAAAGGGAAGTGCGGCGCCTGATGCGTTGACTACAGATGCGCTGTAGCGGCGCCTCGCCTCCTGCAGGCGCGGCAGCATCAGGTCGATACCGACAAGATTCTCCAGCGACGCACCCCAGCGCAGGTAGTTGGCGAACTCCACACCCCATCCGCATCCTACGTCGAGTATTCGCGCCTCGCGAAGATCGATTTCCGTATGCCTCGCCAGCGCTGCAATCGCGACCCGTTCGCGCTCCTGGGCGAGATGCAGCACGACCGGGTTCGTAAGCGTCCAGAATCCGCTAAGCGTCTGGCTGGCGTCGCGTTCCGCGTAGCGACTGCGAACGCGATCGTCCTCAGACATGACCGGCCTTTCTAGGTTGCTGATGCTGTTCGGCACACTCCCTCATGAAGTCTGCCATCCGGCGCGCAAGTTCGCGCCGTTCGAAGCATGCCACCGGTTTGTCCACGTCCAGACCGCCGCCTGGCAGGTGGCTGGCGCTGGCGCAGCTCAGATCGAGCATGGAGCGCAACACTGCTGCGACGCCCTCGGCGTCACCTTCCTGCACCAACCATCCATGGCCATGGCGGCGGAGCAACTGCGCAGCGTCGCCATCAATATCACCAAGCAACAGGATTGGCTTGCGCACGCGCAGGTACTCGAAAATCTTTCCGGGCAGCCAGCCGCTGACGCCGGCGCCACGCCCTCCTCCTACGATCAGCAACAACGCATCGGCCGCCATTAGCTCGGCGATTGCCTGGCGGTGCGGCAGATACTCGATGCACTCGATGACATTCGGATGGCGGTCGCTGAATACCTCAAGTTGTGCCCGAAAGCGATCGCCCATGTTGCCGACCAAGCGTACGCGAAGCGCGTCGTGTCCTTCGCGGCGCCCCTGAAGGTACAGCGAGACCCCTTCGAGAAAGGCCGAGGGGTCGCGTGGACCATAGAAGGTCCCCGTATGCACCAGCGTAAAGACGCCGGGAGAGGCTGATGAGTGTTCGAGACCGGCGAAGTCGTCTTCGTCGTAGCCGTTAGGTATGAAAGCCGAAGAAGCCCCTTGCGGACGACGCGCGGTCAACAGTCCCCGCCATGATTCGGTGACGGTCACGATGCCTGTTGCGCGATTGAGCCAACGTTGCTCCAACCGACGATCGAGAACGTGCCTCCATCGCGAGACGAGGTATGCGGGGTTTTCGGTCCATAGATCACGAAAGTCGGCAACCCAAGGAAGTCCGAACTCCCGACTCAATCTTTCTCCGATCGCGTGAGCCGAGGCGGGCGGCGACGTGGTGAACACGAGGTCGAAAGGCACGCCACGATGCGCCTCTTGGCGCAAAAGGCGACGAGCCTCACGCCATGCGGTTCGCGCCCAGCCCGCCTTGTCGTCGGGGTAGTGCAGCGCGTTCCAGGCGCCGAGAAACGCATTGCGCAAGCCAGCCGAGGAGGCCTTGACCTCGGTCGCTGGCATCGAGACGCGTCGCGCCCGCCTGATGGCAGCCAGCTTGGTCAGCAACGGCGTGTGCGGGACGCGTCGAACAACCAGATCCTCGGACAGTTCGCTGGTCAGGGACGCGTCCTGGACATAGTGCGGGTCAAAGCCGCTCACGACCACAGGCGTAACGCCAAATGCCGGCAGATACTTCGCGAGCTTCAGCGCGCGTTGCACTCCGGCGCCGCCCATCGGTGGGAAGTAGTAGGAGATCAGCAGTATCTTCATCGGGCCGAGGACTGCTGTTTTCGAAGCAGCCAATAGTCGCAGTACGGCAACTCGGTAAAGTGCTCCACGGTGAAATCCTGCGCCCGCAAGGCAGCAGTTATGTGTTCGCGCTTCACGCGGCCGTCGCCGATTTCCCAGCAATGATGCGGATCGATCCAGATCCTGCGACGAACGAATCGATGGTAGGCCTCGCTCAGGCTTGTAAGACCGACCGGAAAGCGCCATTTCCAGAGATGCTGGCGAGGCGTGACAACCAGCATGTGGCCCTTGCGGTGTGGCACTGTGAGCAACAGACGCCCGCCTAACCGCAAGTAGGTGTGCAAGTGTCCGAGGCAGATTGAGAAGTCCTCGAACGGGATGTGCTCCAAAACCTCCGTTGCGATCGCTACATCGAAACGATCGACCAGGCTTGGAACTGATATGCGGAGGTCGCCCAGTACATCAGGCTGAAGCCTGTAGTTAACATCCATCACGGTGTAGCTCTTGACGAAGGGCTGGACGCAGCGCTTCACGACGCCATCGCCCGTGCCCACCTCCAGAACGGTCCCCTGCGCGAGCCTGCACAGGTCTTTGACCACATGGAAGTGGCGGGCCCACGTGTAGAAGTCGACTCCGGCCAAATACTGCCTTTGCGTCAACTCGAATTGCGCGTCAAATGCGTTGTCGCTCATGAGACCTCTATGGCTTTGCAAGCAATCGAGCGATAGAGGCCGACCGCGACCAATCCAGCCCCAAATAGATCGACAAACTCAAGGCCGAAGCCGAAGCGGACGCGGCAAGTGACCCGGAGCCGTATGCCATGAGCAGGAGCAAAGGCAATGATGCCGTGACGGCATTGGCCAGAATCCGAAGCGATTCCTGCCATGGGAACGACCAAGGCAATGCCGCTCGCGCCAGTCGCACCGCCAGACAGACCATCACGATATTGGAAGTCGCTGCCGCTGCTGCGGCGCCGACAAGTCCCAAGCCAGGAATCAGGGCTAGATTGAGTGCAAGATTGACCGCCACGGCCAGCCCGGCTAAACCAAGCACGTGCTTGCTGCGGCCCTCCAGCAGTAGGGCGTAGAGAAGAATTTGATAGACGCCAAATGCTGCGACGGACACGGCAAGGAAGGCAAACACTGGGGCTTCTGCCCGGTACTCCACGGTGGCGAACAACGAAAGGAGGCGCGGGCCGGCGATCGCAAGCAGAAGTGCCATCGGGATGGTGAGGAACAGGAACACCCGCACGGCCAAGCTCATCAGCTTGCACACCTCGGCGAGCCGGCCCGCCTGCCAGTGCTCGGAAAGGACTGGAAAGAGCGTGAAGCCGAGCACGCTGTGAATCACGGCGGGAATGGCGCATAGCGAGACCGCGGCCGCGTAGAAAGCGACCGATTCCAGGTCGAGCGAATGAACCAGCAAGAAGCGATCGAAAAAGCCGCACATCCAGGTCAGGAGAGCCAGCAAGACAAGTGGTGCGGAAAATCGGAGCAACTCATTAAGGTCGGGGCTGTCGGTCGTCTCCGTTAAGACCTGTTTTTGGCGAGTGACGACTGCAGCAGCAAGGCAGAAGGCCAAGAACGACAGGATGAGCTGAGTACCAGCATATTGCGCGAACCAGACAGCCATCGAGGGTGCGTATTGCCCCACCAGCGCCAGTACGACACCATAGCGGATAAGGCTGCGCGCGATCAGCGTCGCTGCAATCAGCCCGATGCGGCCAGACGCACGCAACCATGCACACGCATAGTCTGCTGTAGCGTCTGCTGCGAGCAGCATTAGAAGGGATGGCAGTAAGGTTTGCTTTGAGCTGTCTCCAAAAATAGCATGAGAGACAGGTCCCGGGAAAGCCGTCACACAGGCTCCACAGACGACGAACAGCGCGAGGGCGACCATGCCCAGTTGCCAGAAGTAACGCCTCCGCATCGCCGTCACTGTTGCCGTGGAGAAGTAGCGAACGATGGTCGTCGAGAACCCAAAGAGGACTATCGGCATAAGCATGCTCGCCGTGATCGCGGTTTGGGTCCACGCGCCATAATCCGCCGGACTGATCGAGCGCGTCAACAGAGGCAACAGAAAAAACCCCAATAGACGATCGACCAGAACGGCTGATGCGTAGACCCCTGTACTCCAACGGAGGGTGGACATCGTCAATACGCTTCAGGGCCGAATGGGCATGCTGTCATTGAGGTCGAGGTGGCTATAGCCAGCGACTAGCAAGGACAGTGTTTCCTTCATTCGCGCCACGTCATCGAGGCGCGCAGCATCCAGCAACGCTTGAAGATGTACCTTCAGGTCAGGCCAAGTCACAAACTCCTCCAATGCGCGAATGATGCGGGGGTGCGCTGTGGGCATTGGATTTTCTCCGATGAGGAGCTCCTCAAAGAGCTTTTCCCCTGCGCGAAGACCAGTGAAGGCGATGCTGATATCACCGGTCGGACGAAACTCATCTCGGACCGTTCGCCCGGAAAGCGTGATCATGCGCTTGGCGAGATCCGCGATCTTCACAGGCGCGCCCATGTTGAGCACAAAGAGATCTCCCCCCCGTGCCATTGCTCCCGCATACAGCACCAGTTGCACAGCCTCCGGGATCGTCATGAAGTATCGCGTAACCTCCGGGTCCGTCACCGTCACTGGGCCGCCACTAGCGATCTGGGCGCGAAACAGGGGAACTACGCTGCCGCTCGACCCTAGGACATTGCCGAAGCGCACCATCGAGAATCGCGTCATTGAATCCGTCTTAACGCGCCTTGGACTTCCATCGTCGAAAGGGTCGGTCTCACAATCAGCAAGCGACTGCAGGATCTGTTCGGCAATCCGCTTGGTGGCACCCATCACACTGGTCGGCCTGACAGCTTTATCGGTGGACACGAGAACTAGGCTATCGACACCCCACTTGAGTGCCGTGCGGGCCAAGTTGAGCGTGCCCAACACATTGTTGATGACCGCCTCTCCTGGATTGGATTCGACCATGGGGACATGCTTATAGGCTGCCGCGTGGTAGATCACCTGTGGACGGTAAGCCTCGTTGAGCGACTCCAAGCGCTGCAGGTTGCAGACATTGCAGAGCACGGGCACAAGGGTCATGCTCGAACCGCCGCCGAGCGCCCATTGCTCGAGCTCGTGGTGGATCTTGTAAAGCGAATATTCGCTGTGGTCGACGAGAAGAAGCGTGCTGGGCGCTTGGCGCGCAATTTGACGGCACAGTTCGCTGCCGATGCTGCCTCCCGCTCCGGTCACCATGATGACCCGGCCGGCCAGGGCGCCGGCAAGGAAATCGGGCCGTGACGTCACGGGTTCGCGCCCGAGCAAGTCGTCGAGGTCGAGGTCGCGGAAATCGTCCACCGTGACTCGCCCGCTGGCGAGATCCGCCAACCCAGGCAACGAACGAATCCGTACAGGCAGCGATTGCAGACGCTCGATGATCTGATTGCGCCGCTGCCGCGTCGCGCTCGGCACCGCGAGAAGAATATCCGTGACCCTGTACCGCGCAACGACATCCGCGGTTTCGGCATAGGCATGGACCTTGACCCCATTGATTGTGCGTCCGACCTTCTGGGGATCGTCATCGACGAATCCGACCAGCGTGTAGTCGTGTGTTCCGGAGAGCGCGGCCGCTGTCTGCGCCCCTGCAATGCCGGCTCCATAGATCAACAAGGGCGTGCCGCGCAAACGGGTGCGGCTGGCGATCCATTGCCAGCCCAGTGCGCGGCTCGATGCCACGAGGATTAGGAAGAGGAGCGGCTGCAGCATGATGAGGCTGCGAGGGATGCCCTCCCATTGGAAGAGCAGCCAGACGAGCGGACACAGCGCCAAGCCGTACAGCGCGACAGCGCGGCCCGTTGCCAGGATCGATGCCACGCCCGTGTAGCGGAAGATCGCCTTGTACAGGCCCAGCCGGAGGAAGACCGGTAGAGCCAGCGTTGGCGCCACTGCGTAGGCGACCCATTCGGCTCCCATGGGCCAATGCAGCGTGTCGAGCCGCAAGGTGAATGCAAGCCACATCGAGACCAGCGCGAGCACGGCGTCGAGCGCCATGACCACCATGCGCTTTCGCGAACGAGACCAGCTCAGGATCGTCTCTTGCATCGCTGTGCGTTCATTGGATACTGAGATCCAGACGAGGAAAGGGCACCGGCTCGACTCCAGGATGTTCGCGCCCGAATTCGCCCCAGGCGATTCGAAGCTTGTCGCAATAACTATGCTGGAAGAGCATGCACGATTGCCGCAGCGCGTCCTGCGCAGCCAGCGACTGCCCATTGAGCGCGGCAGCCTTGGCATACCTCAAGAGCGCGGCCTCCTCGGGATAGCGCCGTGCGGTCAAGCGCAAGCGCTCGATCTCGTCTGCCGGCATGTCTTCGCGCGGCTCGATGCGCTCGTTGACAAGAGCGGCCTGCAATCCGTTCAGGATATGAATCTCAGGCGCCGGAGGGGGCGCCCGAACACCGATTCGGGCGGCTCGTAAGCGCTGGGATTGCACGTCCATTTCAATCGCGCGGTAGTCCTTCCACATGAGAAGCAGGACGCTGCCCAGCGCAATCACAAGGGCCGCCGATACGGCGAGTGGCAGGCGGGCGGGTGCAACGAGCGTCGAGCGCGCGTTCAGGATGCCCATCATCAGCGCGACCGGAACCAGGAAGAAGGCCTTGCAATGCGGCAGCTCGAGCAAAGCGTGCAGCGTGAATGTACCGATGGCAAGCAGAATCAGGATCTGCTCTGCGCTGGAGGCGCGTTGCACCTGCCACCATAACCAAAGACCCAACAGTGCAGCGATGGCCAGGCCCAGGGGCACCCCATTCCACAGCATTAAGTCGAGCACAAGGTTGTGGGCGTGCTGGATGCCCCTCTTCAGGTCGGCGTACTGGGGCAGTTCGTCGACCTGGACCAATCGGCCTTGGTTCCAACCGTAGCCCAGCCATGGTCGATGATGTATCCCATCGATCATCATGGACCAAATTTCCGGTCGGAGCCCCGACCTTAGCCGCGAACCCAGACTATCTGCCCCACCGGCACCAATGAGTTCGGTCGCGAATGTCCAGCCGAAGGCCAGCACAGCGAACCAGAGTCCCAGCCCGACAAGGACCAGTCGGTGCTTCGCGGTCCCCAGAGAAGCTGGCGAGACCCAAGCAACAGCGAGCAACAGTGCAATGCCAAGCCAGCCCGTTCGAGACTGCGTACTTGCGACTCCGAGCAACAGGGTGGCTGCAGCAAAAAGTGCCACCTGGCCCCCAATGCGCTGTCGGGCGTGAGCCCACCACAAACCGATCAGCCCCCATAGCAGCAGCGTGCTCAGCTCGTTGGACTGGCCCACATTGGCCATGGGGCGGTTACCAATCGAGATGGGGGCCATGAACGGTCCCCAATCGAGCAAGAGCCATTGCGCGAGCGCAAGTGCCGTGGAGGCCTTGGCGGCGATGATGAAACTTGCGAACAGCGCGTCCGGCAAGCGGCCGGGGGCCAGCGCCTCGCAGGACCTGGCGATCGCGACCGCAACGGCGCAACCCAAAAGGTACACGCTGATTAGAGGCGCCTCGCCAGGAAACGCAAACATGCCGCCCGCAGCCTGCAGCAGGGGAACCAACGCAACGGCAGCAAAGCCCAGCGAGAGCATGTCTAAATCCATTCGCGCACGCCGTGTCACCGCCCAAAGGGCCAGCGGCAGGAGGGCAAGACCGGCGGCGACCTCGTTGTAGAGCGTAGGCCACGGATAGGAATGGACGGGAACTAGCCACGGTAGGGCGAAGCCGAAAGCCAACAGCGACCAGCCCACACCCGCCGATGCATTGCGGTTCGAGCGCGCCTTCGGCTCCACCGTCACGGTGCTCTCCAAGGCCTGCTGGAGGTTCGACATGGGACTCTGTTCGGTCGTCAAAGCAAGCTACTGCCTCGCACCAGGCTTGTCGAGATGAAGGACAGCCCCGCGTTGCCAGAAGCGCGGCGGGGACGTTTTGTCTGAATCATTTGAAGATTGGCGCGACACCAGGTCGCGCCCATGGACAGTCCACATGCCCGCCAGCAGCATCGCGGATACCAGCACGATCGGCGCACGCCACCTGAGATTCGCAACTGGAGCGGCCGCCGCGGCTGCATCGGTTGAGCGCTCGCGGTAGCACGCCAGGGCCCATCCAGCCATCCACATGATCAGCAGCTGACTCAAGGGATAGACGAATGCACCTGAAAAAAGACTGTTCATGACGCAAGCCAAAAGGCCGCCGAGGCAAAACGGAGGAATCCAGGAATGCCCCCGAACCAACCGACAAAGAAGCAAGCCGACGAGAAGGACGGCGCCTGCCCCCAAGAATCCGTACTCCCCGATCCATTGCAGCGCTATATTGTGAGGGTGCATTGCGATCACGAGGCCGTCGTGCCTTCCGAATTGATCGCCGCCTATCCCGACCCACGGCGATCGGGCCCAGGATTCCACGAGGCCGCCCCACAAGTCGCTTCGATACGAAGTGGTCAGGCGAAACACGGTCCGTGTCGTATGGTCCGAGTCGAAGAGCCATCGCATGCCGTAGAACAATGCCCCCGCGACAGCGAGCGAGGAAATCGGCAGATGAAGCAGGGCTGGATTCTTTCGGAGAAGCGCCACCAGCAGCAGCGCGCTTGTCGCAGACAGCAGGACAGAGCGGGCGCCGTCTTGCCAGAGCGCCAGCAGATAGAGGGTCGAAAGCAGCCAAACCAGCGGCGTCATCCTCGCTCGCGCCAATCCGCCGGGCCGATGCCAGAGCAGGAACAGGCATGGAAGCAAGGCGTCGTCGAATTCACGAATTGTCGAGAACACCAACTGCCAGTCATTCCATGTGCCGCTCAGGCAAACATCGATGATGCTCAGTACCATCATCCAGACGTTAAGCAACGGCGCCAGCGCCAGGATTACCGCGCTTCGATCCTGCCCTTGCGGGTCGCCTTCCGAAAGCGTCGCGCAGAAATAGACCCCCAGGAAAAGCATGCCGTACAACGAAGCGTCGGCGACGGAAAACGGCGACCACCGAGTGCCGTGCAGGCAGACCATTAGAAACGCCGACGCAACCGCCCAGATCCAGAAGCCGCCGGATCGTGGTCTTTCATGAAGAACGGCGGGCAGGCGAAACACGGAGCAAACGATGAGAATCGACAGGCAGATGATCTGCGCTTTTCGTGAAAAATCGTACGGATCTGCGATCCCGAAAAAAGTGATGACGCCGGAAAACGCAACAACTGCGAAGGCGGGGATCATCCACGCCAGAACGCCGTCTGCAAGATTTCGATGCGTCATGAAAGAGGGAACAAAAAAGCGGCCTCAAGGGCCGCTTCTATCGTCGGTCTATGCTCAGGTGGGGCGGCACTCGGAAGGCAAGTACTTTGGAGAAATAGCAGAGGAGCACGTCCAACGCAACTGACCGGTATTCGTACCAACGGTCGCGGGAGTCAGGACGATGTCGCCCGTCGCATTCGGAACCGTCGAGGTAATCGTCACGACGCCCGTAGCATCTGTGATGACCACGTTCGACACATACTTTGTCGCGCCAGGAAACGTGTAGCCGCTATTGGATGCTGTGACGCTGCTCAGAAGGCCGAGCGACGACGTGGTTTCAGCGACCGCGAGCTTGGCCGGGGCGCCCATAACGATCACTTCCGAGATCTTTGCTCGCGTGGTGTAGTCCTGATAAGCCGGCAGCGCCACAGCCGCCAAGATACCGATGATCGCCACAACGATCATCAACTCGATAAGGGTAAAACCCTTCTGCACGCTACGTGCGATGGTACGACGGTTCATTCAAGAAACTCCTGGTTGGGTTGAGGGGCCCGAGGTGGGCCCCCGGTGCGTTCAACCTTCCGCAGCATCCGTGCCACCTTGGTAGCCCCTGCTCGACGCAGTCAAACCGTCTAATAGTTCACACTCTTCTTACGTCGTGTGACATATCCGTTGCCGATTTGGCACAGCGGCTGACAAATTTTGTCACTCCCCGACGCTCCGAGTCAGACCTGCAGCACCCCCGCCGCCTCCAGCCACCGAATGTCCCACCCTCGTCCGCCCCCGTGCATCTGGGACCCATCCGCCAGCGCAGCGATCTGGCTCATGATCTCCTCCGTCTCCGCCGGCTTGGTATGCGTGATGTAGATGGGGTAGCCCTTATCTTCCGCAATGTGCGCCAATTCATCTGCCAGGGTCGCCGGCGACAGATGCAGGCTCCGCCTTGCCAGCGCCTGCTCCCGATTGCTGAACGCCGTCTCGATGACCAGCATCGCGACATCCAGCTGATTCACTCGCCGCCAGAACGCCGGATTCCGCTCGGTGTCCCCGCTGAAAACCCAGTGCGGGCCGCCCTTGGCGCAGCGCACCGCGTACCCGCAGGCCGGGACCGTGTGAACAGCCGGCAATACCTCGATGTTCTTGAGGGCCTGCGTTCCCAGTTGCAGCTCCTGCCCGACCACGATGTCGTGGAAGCTCACGAAGGGCGCCTCCAGGCTCGGAATGCTCGAAAAATCCGGCCAGATCACGTTGTTGAACACATGGGCCCGCAGCGCCTCGATGGTCGCGCGCAAGGCATGCACGCGCAGCGGCTTGTTGCGGCGGCTGGCCACCGCGTCCAGCATGAGCGGGAGGGCGGCCACGTGGTCGAGGTGGGAATGGGTGAGCACCACGTCGTCGATGGCGCCCATCTCGTCGAGGCTCAGGTCGCCCACGCCGGTGCCGGCGTCGACCAGCAGGTCGCTGTCGACCAGGAACGAGGTCGTGCGGCAGTCCTTGGCGATGGCGCCCGAGCACCCCAACACGCGCACCTGCATTTGCGAGACCCTCTATTTCTATTTGCTGTCGAACCGGGTTGCGCCGTCCCAGTCGGGGTCCTTGGCCTGCAACGCCAGCGAGGCTAAACGCTCGGCATACAGCCGGTAAAGGACTTTTTTGGCATCGGCGGCAAGCAGAGGGGCCCAGCAGGTCTTGCGCTTGATGCCAATCCTGCGCGCGGTAGGCAGCCAGTGTACGAGCCCAGCGCGCGAGCGCCTCATGCGACCCCTCTGCCGCATCGCCCTTCCGTCCCAGTGGCGTGAAGATGCGCACCGCCTGCGCCTTGCCCTCGACGCGCACGAGGTCGAGCTCCTGCCAGGCGAATTCCGGGGCCGCGCCTTGCATCAACTCGTCCGTGAGGCGCGCCAGCTTGTCTCGGCTCCAGGGCCATTGGCCGAGCTGCTGCAGGCTGGGCTCGTCGATGTCGACGATCACGATGCGGGGGCGAGCGTGCCCGGCATGGTGGCGCGCAGCCGGGCGTCGTAGATGAACTGGTCCAGCCGAACCAGCAGGGGGAGGCGGCAGACGCCGGCGGCGTGCAGCAGCGCCAGGCGCAAGGGCAGCAGGGTGATGGCGATGCGGGCGCCGTGTCGCCGCAGTCCGTTCATGGGGGCGGGCGGGCGCGGCAGCGCTCGCGCTTCACGCGCTCAGCTGGCGACGAACTGCATCCGCGTGCCGCCGAGCTCGAGCACGTCGCCGTCCTGCAGGGCGACGGCCTCGTTGCCCAGGGGCTCGCCATTGAGGGCCGTGCCGCCGTCGATCGGTGCCACCACGTAGCCGTGCAAGCGCCGTGTCACGGCTGCGACGGCGACCCCGGGCTTGCCGATGGTGGTGACGACCTTCTGCAGCGAGAGCTCGCGTCCGGCGCCGCTGCCCGAGAGCACGCGAATCACGGCCACGCCCGTGGAGCCGCCCAGCGGCGTGTGGACCGTGGGTGCGGAAGACAGGGGAATGGGCTCCGAAGACGCAGCCATGAGGGCCGGACCATGCCCCGTGGCGCCTTCGTTCGCACCGCCGCCCACCAGGTAACGGATCTTGTACTTGCCGACCTCGATCACGTCGTTGTGCTCGAGCGCCTGCTTCTTGACGGCACGCCCGTTGACGTAGGTGCCGTTGGTGCTGTTGAGGTCTTCCAGGTAGACATCGCCGCCGATCATGTGCAACACGGCATGCTCGCCGCTGATGGCGAGGTTGTCGATCACGATGTCGTTGTAGGGCCGCCGGCCCATCGTGGTGCGGTCCTTGGCGAGCGTCACTTCCTTGATGACGACACCGTCGATCGAAACGATCATTTTCGGCATGGCCGACTCCTGGATCTCATTTGTTGTATCACGGCGGTCACCTGCAGTGAATGCTAGCCCGAGCCTGGCGATCCGGATGCCTGCGCCGCGTCGCTCGAACCGGCCCTGGCCAGGACGACGGAGATGTTGTCCTTGCCGCCATTCTCGTTCGCGGTTGCAACCAAAAGTGTTGCTTTCTCAGATAGCCCCGTCTCTTGTAACAAAATCGTGAAAAGCTGCCCATCGGGCACCATTTCGCTCAGGCCATCGGAACATAGCAGGAAAACGTCTCCCGCCTTCACGTTGTGCTCGTGCATTTCGAGTTCGACATGGCGTTCGATCCCCAGTGCCCGCGTCACCAAATTGCGATGCGGCGACAGGCTGGCCTGCTCGGGCGTGATGGCGCCTGCATCGAGCTGCTCCTGCAGCAGGGAATGGTCGCGGGTGAGCAGTTCCAGCTTGTCCTGCCGCAGGCGGTAGCAGCGGGAGTCGCCGATGTGGCCGATGATCGCGCGCCGTGGGCCGAAGGCGGCCAGCACGAGCGTGGTGCCCATGCCCTGCAACTGGAGGTTGGCGACGCCGGCTTCCAGGATTGCGGTGTTGGCTTCGTCGGTGCCGGCCTGCAGGGCGCGCCGCACCGCCCGGGGGTTGGCGTTCGGCCCCGCGTGAGCGAGCCAGCGGCCGAAGCTGGCCTGCAGCAGCGCGACGGCCATGCCGCTGGCGACCTCGCCGCCGTTGTAACCGCCCATGCCGTCGGCCAGCAGCACGAGGCCCAGATCAGGGTCGTAGGCGATCGTGTCCTCGTTGTTGGCGCGCACCCGGCCGGGGTCCGTGAGGGCCGCGAAATCCCAGGCGAGCGAGTCGGTGTCGGGGGAAACGGATGCGCCTAGGTTCGCCATGAATCAGTCAAATAGGGGGTCGGAGGGGCGCGATCATTGCACGGCCGAGGCCGCGCGCCGCCGCTGCCACCTGTCGTAGGCGACGACGAAGAGGGCACCGGCCGCCGCGCCGGCGTCGTGGAGCCAGGGGGTGGCCGCCAGCACGCCGCTCAGGGCAAGGTCGCTCACGATGGTCTCGCCGCCGACCCAGCCGATCAGGGCGGCGCCGAGCATGATGATGATGGGGAAGCGCTCCATGACCTTGATCATCAGGGTACTGCCGAAGATCACCAACGGGATGCTGATGGCCAGGCCCAGCGCCAGCAGCACCATGCTGCCCCGCGCCGCCGCTGCGACGGCGATCACGTTGTCCAGGCTCATCACCAGGTCGGCCAAGAGGATGGTCCGCACCGCGCCGAACATGCTGCCGTACTGCTTCTCCTCGCCGTCGTCTTCGTGCTCATCCCCGAGCAACTGCACGCCGATCCACAGCAGCAGCGCGCCGCCCAGGATCTGCAGGTAGGGCAGTGCCAGCAGCTTGGCGGCGACGACAGTCAGCGCGATCCGCAGCACCACGGCGGCGCCCGAGCCCAAGATCACAGCCTTGTTCTGCTGTGCAGGTGGCAACGAGCGGGCGGCCATCGCGATCACCACCGCGTTGTCCCCGGAAAGAATGATGTTGATCCAGACAATCTTGACGAGCCCAATCCAGAAGTCGGCAGTTTGCAAATAATCCATGCCTCTTTTCCACTGTCATGTATTGAAAAAGCGCCCGCAACGTGAATTGCGAGCGCTTTTCTTCTGGCGTGGACGGGAGCGCAGCGGCCTTAGATCTGTGCCTTGAGAAGTTTGCCGAGCTCCGAGAAGTTGCGAGTGATCTTGAAGCCGCTTTCTTCCATGATCGCGAGCTTGGCTTCCGCCGTGTCCGCGCCGCCCGAGATCAGAGCGCCCGCATGGCCCATGCGCTTGCCCGGGGGGGCGGTCACGCCGGCGATGAAGCCGACCACCGGCTTCTTCATGTGCTCCTTGCACCAGCGTGCGGCATCGGCCTCGTCAGGGCCGCCAATCTCGCCGATCATGATCACGGCGTCGGTTTCGGGATCGTCGTTGAAGGCCTTCATCACGTCGATGTGCTTCAGGCCATTGATCGGGTCGCCGCCAATGCCCACGGCGCTGGACTGGCCCAGACCGATCTCGGTGAGTTGCGCGACCGCTTCATAGGTCAGCGTGCCGGAGCGGCTGACCACGCCGATGCGGCCCTTGCGGTGGATGTGGCCGGGCATGATGCCGATCTTGATCTCGTCGGGCGTGATCAGGCCGGGGCAGTTGGGGCCGAGCAGCAGCGTTTCCTTGCCGCCTGCGGCGACCTTGGCCTTCATCCTGTTGCGCACTTCGAGCATGTCCCGCACCGGAATGCCCTCGGTGATGCAGATGGCCATGTCGAGGTCTGCCTCCGCGGCTTCCCAGATGGCGGCGGCGGCGCCGGCCGGCGGCACGTAGATGACGGAGACGGTGGCGCCGGTCTGCGTGGCGGCTTCCTTCACGGAGCCGAAGATCGGGATGTTGAAGATCGACTCGCCGGCCTTCTTCGGATTGACGCCGGCCACGAAGCAGTTCTTGCCGTTCGCGTATTCCTGGCACTTCTCGGTGTGGAACTGGCCGGTCTTGCCGGTGATGCCCTGGGTGATGACTTTGGTGTCTTTGTTGATGTAGATCGACATGTCGTTTCCTTAGGCTTTCTTGACTGCCGCCACGACCTTCTGGGCCGCTTCCGCCATGGTGTCCGCGCTGATGATGGGCAGGCCCGAATCGGCCAGCAGCTTCTTGCCTTCGACTTCGTTGGTGCCTTTCATGCGCACCACCAGCGGCACCTGCAGGTTGACCGCCTTGCAGGCCGCGATCACGCCGGTGGCAATGGTGTCGCACTTCATGATGCCGCCGAAGATGTTGACGAGGATGGCCTCGACGTTCTTGTTCTTCAGCATGATCTTGAAGGCTTCGGTGACCTTCTCGGGGGTGGCGCCGCCACCCACGTCGAGGAAGTTGGCCGGCTCGCCGCCGAAGAGCTTGATGGTGTCCATGGTGGCCATCGCGAGGCCGGCGCCGTTCACCAAGCAACCGATGTTGCCGTCGAGGCTGATGTAGGCCAGGTCGAACTTGCTGGCTTCGACTTCGGCGGCGTCTTCCTCGTCGAGGTCGCGCAGGGCCACGATCTCGGGGTGGCGGAACAGCGCGTTGCTGTCGAAGTTGAACTTGGCGTCCAGCGCAACGATATTGCCCTTGCTGTCGCGATTGAGGGGGTTGATCTCCACCAGGGACGCGTCGGTCTCCATGTAGCAGGTGTAGAGCTTCTTGAAGACGTCCACCGCTTGGGCGGTCGAGTCGGCCGGGATGCCGATGCCGTCGGCGATCTGCCGGGCCTGCGCGTCGGTCAGGCCGTCCTTGGGATCGGCGAAAACGGTGATGATCTTCTCGGGCGAGGAATGCGCCACTTCCTCGATGTCCATGCCGCCTTCGCTGGACGCGATGAAGGCCACCTTTTGCGTCGCGCGGTCGGTCACGGCCGAGACGTAGTATTCCTTCTGGATATCGGCGCCGTCCTCGATGTAGAGACGGCGGACCTTCTGGCCTTCGGGGCCGGTCTGGTGGGTCTTGAGCTGCATGCCGAGGATGTCGCCGGCGAGCTTCTTGACGTCGTCGATGCTCTTGGCGACCTTCACGCCGCCGCCCTTGCCGCGGCCGCCCGCATGGATCTGGGCCTTGACCACCCACACGGGGCCGCCGAGTTTCTGGGCGGCCTCGACCGCCTCCTGGACCGTGTATGCCGGGATGCCTCGCGGCACAGGCACGCCGAACTTGGCAAGAATTTCCTTGCCTTGGTACTCGTGAATCTTCATGAGGGTGTCTCTCGGGGACGAGGGGTTGGGGAACGGGAGATTTCGTGTTGCCCTCGGGCCACGGCGCGCGGGGGTGGCCGGGCGGAGGACAGCAGGCGACTGTATCATGGTGCGCCGCACCAACGGCGAGCGGCCGCTGCGGTCACTACGTAGTTTCTTCTTACGCCCTTTCCCGGTTTCCCCGGCAATCCGAGGCTTCCAACATGCCCAAGATCTTCATCGACGGCGAGGCCGGCACCACCGGCCTCCAGATCCGCGAGCGGCTGCAGAAGATGCCGCAGGTCGAGCTCGTGAGCATCGCGCCCGAGCTGCGCAAGGATGTGGCCGCCAAGCGCGAGCTGATGGCCGGCGTCGACCTGGTGGTGCTGTGCCTGCACGACGATGCGGCGCGCGAGTCCGTGGCGCTCATCGACCAGCTCGAAGGCCAGGGCCGCCGCCCCAAGATCATCGATGCCTCCACCGCCCACCGCACGGCCGCCGGCTGGGTGTTCGGCTTCCCCGAGCTGGTGGCCGGCCAGAAGGACGCGGTGGCCAAGGCCGATCGCGTGGCCAACCCCGGCTGCTACGCAACCGGCGCCATCGCCATCGTCCGCCCGCTGGTCGATGCCGGCCTGCTGCCCGCCGACCACGCCATCGCGCTGCCTTCCGTCAGCGGCTACTCCGGCGGAGGCCGCACCATGATCGAGGCGTACGAGAAGGGCGAGGCACCGCCGTTCGAGACCTATGCCCTGGGCCTCAAGCACAAGCACATCCCCGAGATCATGAAGTACACGGGCCTGACCCGCCGGCCCGTGTTCATCCCCTCGGTGGGCAACTTCAGGCAGGGCATGCTGGTGCAGTTGCCGCTGCATCTGGACGAGCTGCCCGGCAAGCCCAAGGCCGGCGACCTGCAGGAGGCGCTGGCGGCGCACTACGCGAAGAGCAACACGCCGCAGCAGTTCGTGAAGGTGCTGCCGCCGACCGAAGACGGCAAGCTCGACGCACTGGGCCTCAACGACACCAACAACCTGGAGATCCGCGTGTTCCCGAACGAGGACCACCGCCATGCGGTCGTCATCGCCCGGCTGGACAACCTGGGCAAGGGCGCCAGCGGCGCGGCGGTGCAAAACCTCGAGCTGATGCTGGGGCTCTGAGCCCGCTGCGGCGAGGCCGGCTCAGAGCTCGAAGTCGTCCCGCAGCACCTTCGCAACCACACCGGCGGCGAAGCCGCGCGCCAGCATGAAGCGCATCTGCTTCGCGCGCTCGGCCGCATCCTGCGGCGGCGTGCCGAAGCGCTGCTGCCAGACCTCGCGGGCCCGCTGGAGCTCGCTGCCCGCCAGCGCGGCCATTGCCTCGGCCACCGCCTCGGGTGCAATGCCCTTGTGCAGCAGCTCCTGCCGCACGCGCGCCGCGCCGTGACGGCTTGCGCGCTGGTGCAGCACCGACTGCACCACCCTGGCCTCGCTGATGAAGTCCTTGGCGGCCAGCTCGTCGAGCGCGCGCGCCAGCGTGCCGGGCTCTTCCTCGTACTTGGCCAGCTTTCGTTCGAGCTCGCTGCGGGAATGTTCGCGCTGGCCGAGCAGGCGCAGGGCGCGGCCCTTGAGGGAAGGAGCGCTGGAGGCCATCACCGGTGATCAGCCCCCGGAAGCGGCCTCGCCCGCATCCTCGGGCAGGAGCGGAATGCCCAGCGACTCGCGCACCTTGTTTTCGATCTCGCGCGAGAGCGACGGGTTTTCGCGCAGGAATTCGCGCGCGTTGTCGCGGCCCTGCCCGATCTTCTCGCCGTTGTAGGCGTACCAGGCGCCTGACTTGTCGACGATCTTGGCGGCCACGCCCATGTCGATGATCTCGCCCTCGCGGCTGATGCCCTCGCCGAACAGGATGTCGAACTCGGCTGTCTTGAAGGGCGGCGACACCTTGTTTTTCACCACCTTGACCTTGGTCTCGTTGCCGATCGCCTCGTCGCCCTTCTTGATGGTGCCGATGCGGCGGATGTCCAGGCGCACCGAGGCGTAGAACTTCAGCGCATTGCCGCCGGTGGTGGTTTCGGGCGAGCCGAACATCACGCCGATCTTCATGCGGATCTGGTTGATGAAGATGACCATGCAGTTGGTCTTCTTGATGGTGGCGGTGAGCTTGCGCAGCGCCTGGCTCATGAGCCGCGCCTGCAGGCCGGGCAGCGAGTCGCCCATCTCGCCCTCGATTTCGGCCTTGGGCGTGAGCGCGGCGACCGAGTCGACGACGATCAGGTCGACTGCGCCCGAGCGCACCAGCGAATCGACGATCTCGAGGGCCTGCTCGCCGGTGTCGGGCTGGCTGATCAGCAGATCGGACAGGTTCACGCCCAGCTTCTGCGCGTACTGCACGTCCAATGCATGCTCGGCATCGACGAAGGCGCAAGTGCCGGCCTGCTTCTGCATCTGGGCGATGACCTGCAGCGTGAGCGTGGTCTTGCCCGAGGATTCGGGACCGTAGATCTCGATCACGCGGCCGCGCGGCAGGCCGCCGACGCCGAGGGCGATGTCCAGGCCCAGCGAGCCGGTGGAAACCACCTGGATGTCCTCCAGCGCCTCGCCCTCGCCCAGCCGCATGATGGTGCCCTTGCCGAACTGCTTCTCGATCTGGGCCAGAGCGGCCTGGAGGGCCTTGGCTTTTTCGGTGTTGGCGCCGGCGATGCTGGTGCCCTTGACGACTGCGTCCATGCGGAAAATCTCCTGGAGGATCAATGGGTTGTAGAGGGATTCATCCAAGCTGCTTTTAACAACAGCCTGGATGCCTGAACAGTAGTGTAGAGGCCGATAGGTCGGAGTAAACCCATTTTTTGGTCAGCTTGGCTTACTATCGGCGGCCGTGACGGACCCCGCATTCTCGATCGACCCCGACGCTTGGCGTCAGACCCATCTGGGCCGCCTGCTGGGCCATGCCATGCGCCGTTTCGACGAGCGCGTGCTGGCCCTGATGGCGCACGACGCCGACGTGCCGCTCGCGCTGTCCAACCTCGCAGCGCGCGCGCAGGTGAGCGCCGCCCACATCCACATCACGCGCCACCTGGCGCGAGAGGGCTCGCGGCTGACCGAGCTGGCCGAGCGCGCCGGCATGACCAAGCAGGCCATGGGAAAGCTGGTCGACCAGTGCGAGGCCTGGGGCCTGGTGACGCGCGGCCCCGATACGCATGACGCCCGCGCCCGGCGCGTGCTGTTCACCGCCGACGGCCTGGCCTGGCTGGAGGCTTTCCGCAAGGCGGTGGCGCAGGCCGAGGGCGAGTTCCGCGCGAGCGTCGGGGACGAGATCGCCACCGTGGTTTCCATCGGGCTCGAAGCCTATGCGGCCGCCTAGAATCCGAAACGGGAGACGGCCCGGCGGCCCGCGCAAGCCCGCCATCTCTGGAGACGCGGCATGCGAATACTGATTGCGGAAGACGACCAGGTGCTGGCCGATGCGCTGCTGCGCAGCCTGCGCACCTCGGGCTCGGCGGTGGACCACGTGGCCACCGGCTCGCAAGCCGACGCCGCGCTGATGACCAACAGCGAATTCGACCTGCTGATCCTCGATCTCGGCCTGCCCAACATGCACGGCCTCGAGATCCTCAAGCGCCTGCGCGCGCGCGGCTCGCAGCTGCCGGTGCTGGTGCTGACCGCGGCCGACAGCGTGGAGGAGCGCGTCAAGGGCCTGGACTACGGCGCCGACGACTACATGGCCAAGCCCTTCTCTCTGCAGGAGCTCGAGGCGCGCGTGCGCGCGCTCACGCGGCGCGGCATGGGCGCGACCAGCAATTCCATCAAGCACGGCCCGCTGGTCTACGACCAGGCCGGCCGGGTGGCAACCATCGACGGCAAGATGATCGAGCTGTCGGCGCGCGAGCTGGGCCTGCTGGAGGTGCTGCTGCAGCGCGCCGGGAGGCTGGTGAGCAAGGACCAGCTGGTCGAGCGCCTGTGCGAGTGGGGCGAGGAGGTGAGCCTCAACGCGATCGAGGTCTACATCCACCGCCTGCGCAAGAAGATCGAGAAGGGTCCGATCCACATCGCCACGGTGCGCGGCCTCGGCTACTGCCTCGAAAAGATCCCCTGATCCGTTTTCAAAGCGCTCGGTGAAGCTCTTCCAGCGCGCGCAGCGCTCCCTTTTCGGCGAGATCCTCGATTGGATGCTCACGCCGCTCCTGCTGCTGGTGCCGGTGAGCATCGGCGTGACCTGGCTGGTGGCCCAGGGCATCGCCAACGCGCCCTTCGATCGCACGCTCGAATACAACATCCGCGCGTTGGCGAAGGAGGTGGACGTGACGCCGGACCGCGAGCCCTTCGTGTTGACCCCCTCGGCACGCGAGATCCTGCGCGCCCACGACACGGACCACATCTACTTCCAGCTGAAGAACGGCGACGGACAAGTTCTCGCCGGCGATCGCGACGTACCGGAGCCCAATACCGAGGAGGTGCCCGCGCCGGGCGTGGTCTACCTGCACAACGGCGAGATGCACGGCCAACCGGTGCGCGTCGCCTCGCTGTGGATCGCCGGCCCGTCGACCGAGTCGCCGCCGGCCCTGCTGCAGCTGGCCGAGACGCGCGAGAAGCAGTCGGTGCTGGCGGGCGAGATCATCAAGGGCGTGCTGCTGCCGCAGTTCGCGATCCTGCCGCTGGCGGTGCTGCTGATCTGGCTGGCGCTGGTGCGCGGCATCAAGCCCCTGTCGGTGATCGAGGCCCGCATCCGCGAACGCCGCCCCGGCGATCTGAGCCCGCTGGACGAATCGCTGGTGCCGCTGGAGGTGGTGCCGCTGGTGCTGTCGGTCAACGATCTGCTGAACAAGCTCAGCGACTCCATCGGCACGCAGAAGCGCTTCCTGGCCGACGCGGCGCACCAGCTCAAGACCCCGCTGGCCGGGCTGCGCATGCAGGCCGACCTGGCGCAGCGCGAGGGCGCCAATGCCGACGAGCTCAAGCAGTCGCTCAAGCAGATCGGCCGGGCGAGCATGCGCGCGACGCACACGGTCAACCAGCTGCTGTCGCTCGCGCGCGCCGAGGGCAGCGGCGCCGCCGTGGCACGCCAGCCCTGCGACCTGGCCAAGCTCACCATCGAGGTGGTGCGCGAAGCCGTGCCGCGCGCCATCGAGAAGCGCATCGACCTGGGTTACGACGGGGCGGAAGCGGGCGCGCCGGGCGTGGTGCTGGAAGGCAATGCCACGTTGCTGAAGGAGCTGGTGCGCAACCTGGTCGACAACGCCATCAACTACACGCCCTCGGTGCCCGGGCGCCCGGGCGTGATCACCGCGCGCGTGCTGGGAGACCCCTTCGGCCGGATCATCGTGCTGCAGGTGGAGGACAACGGCCCGGGCATTCCCGAGAACGAGCGCGAGTTGGTGTTCGAGCCGTTCTACCGCGTGCTGGGCAACGAGGCCGACGGGTCGGGCCTGGGCCTGCCGATCGTGCTCGAGATCGCGCGGCAGCACCATGCGACCGTGCAGCTGGAAGACGCCCATCCAGGCCAGCAGCCGCCGGGCGCACGCTTCAGCCTGCGCTTCGACGCCAATGGGCAGGCGGATGATTAGCGGACCCTGCCAGCCAATTCGGATCGACTGCGACGGTCCACTAGGGCTTGGTGGCCGCCGCGCCCTCGTCCTTGCGGATCTGCAGCAACTGTGGCCGGATCTGCTGCTTCAGCCGCTCCGGCTCGCTCTGGCCCAGGCGCGCAGGCACGGTGCCGAACATCGCGAGCCCGCCGCGGGCCCACGCGAAGTAGATCAGGTTCGCCAACAGCAGGAGGACGACGAGCGCACGCAGCCGCATGATCAGCCGTTCGACGGCGCCGGCCGCACGCTGACCTCGGCGCTGGTGATGGTCTTCACGCCCGCGGGCGTCTGCACCAGCAGCTCGCCGCCCCAGCCGACACCGGTACAGCGGCCCGTGGTGCCGTCGCTCAGCTGCACCTCGCGGCCGCGCAGGGTGTCGCGGGCGGCGAAGCGCTCGGCGAAGGGCACGAAACCCCGCTCGCCGAACAGCAGCACATGCGCCACCAGCGGCGGCACGATCTCGCGCAGCACCCGGGGTGCGGAAGCGTCGGGCCGCCATTGCGCGAGCCATGCCGGCGGAGTGCTCATGCCCGTGGCCTCGCGGGCGCCGATGTTGAGGCCGATGCCGATCACCAGGTAGCGCTCGGCCGCGCCGTCCTGGGGCAGCGCAGTCTCGATCAGGATGCCGCCGAGCTTGCGGTCCTCGACCCACAGGTCATTGGGCCACTTGAGCGCGATGCGCGCCTCGTTCGAAGGGTCCAGGCTCTCCGCCACGCTGACGCCGACCGCGAGCGAGAGCCCCGACCAGTCCCGGGGCATCAGCGGCAGGCCCAGCGAGAAGGTCAGCGAGGCGGGCTCGCCCGCGTCCTGCGCGCTCTGCCAGGCCCGTCCCATGCGCCCGCGGCCGGCGGTCTGGCGCTTGGCGACCAGCAGCACCGGCTGCGCACGGCCCTCGCGGGCGCGCCGCATCAGCTCGCTGCTGGTCGAATCGATCTCGTCGACGACCTCGACCGCCAGGCGCGGCAGCAGCGGAGCCACGGCGGCGGCGATGTCGTCTTCGAACCAGGGGGCGGCCATGGTCAGTGCCTGTCGTCCTTCTTCTTGGCCTTCTTGTCCTTCTTGGCCTTTTTCTTCTTCTTGTCCTTCTTTTCGTCGTCCTTGGGCGCGAGCAGGGTGCCTCGGCACTGGTCGGAGCCGCACCAGCAGGGGAAGTCGGCCTTCAGCTTCTTGGTGTAGGGCTCGTCGATGATCAGGCCGTAGTCGTAGCTGAGCTCCTCGCCCGCCGCGATGTTGCGCAGCGCCTTGATGAAGACGCGCCCCTTGTCCTCGTCGGCCTCGCAGTTGGGCTCGCAGGAGTGGTTGATCCAGCGCGCGGCGTTGCCCTTGACTCCACCATCGATCACACGCCCGTCATCGATGTGGAAGTAGAAGGTGTGATTGGGCTGGGAGGGGTCGTGCGGATGGCGCCTGAGCGCCTCTTTCCAGGTGATGAGCTCGCCCTTGTACTCGATCAGCGTCTCGCCCTCCGCGATGTCCTGGACGGCGAATACGCCGTTGCCGTGGACACCGGAGCGGCGCGTCTGGATGCGGCGCCCGCCGTTTGTGGGGGATTTGGAAGCCATCGCCGAAGTCTGTTAGTTTGAATATGTACGCATGCGCGTGCGCGTGCGCACGCGAGAAGCCGCAGATTGTAGATGTGGCCCCCACGCTCCGCACTGCGTGTCGTCGCTGCCCCCCGAGGGGGCCGCAGGCCGCCTTGGGGCGGCCCGGCGTCGGCCTGATATGAGGAACTGTTGATGAAGACTTTGGTAATTGCAGAGAAGCCGTCGGTGGCGCAGGACATCGTGCGCGCGCTCACGCCGGTGGCCGGCAAGTTCGACAAGCACGAGGAACATTTCGAGAACGAGCAGTACGTGGTGACCAGTGCGGTCGGCCACCTGGTGGAGATCCAGGCGCCGGAGGAGTTCGACGTCAAGCGCGGCAAGTGGAGCTTCGCCAACCTGCCGGTGATCCCGCCGCATTTCGACCTGAAGCCGGTCGACAAAACCAAGACCCGCCTGAACGCCGTGGTGAAGCAGGCCAAGCGCAAGGACGTGGGCCAGCTGATCAACGCCTGCGACGCAGGCCGCGAGGGCGAGCTGATCTTCCGCCTGATCGAGCAGTACGCGGGCGGCAAGGCGCCCCTGGGCAAGCCGGTCAGGCGCCTGTGGCTGCAGTCGATGACGCCGCAGGCGATCCGCGAAGGCTTCGAGCAGCTGCGCACCGAGCAGCAGATGAAGGGCCTGGCCGACGCCGCGCGCTCGCGCTCGGAGGCCGACTGGCTGGTCGGCATCAACGGCACCCGCGCCATGACCGCCTTCAACTCGCGCGACGGCGGCTTCTTCCTCACCACGGTGGGGCGGGTGCAGACGCCCACGCTGTCGGTGGTGGTCGAACGCGAGGAGAAAATCCGCAAGTTCGTGAGCCGCGACTACTGGGAAGTGCATGGCAGCTTCCTGGCCGAGGCGGGCACCTACCCGGGCAAGTGGTTCGACCCGACCTGGAAGAAGCCACCGCCCGGGCCCGACGGCCTGGCCGATCCCGAGCAGCGCGCCGATCGCGTCTGGAACGAACGCGAGGCCAGGGAGATCGCCGAGGCCGCACGCGGCAAGCCGGCCAGCGTCACCGAGGAAAGCAAGCCCACCACCACGGCCTCGCCCCTCCTGTTCGACCTGACCTCGCTGCAGCGCGAAGCCAACAGCCGCTTCGGCTTCAGCGCCAAGACCACGCTCGCACTGGCGCAAAGCCTCTACGAGCGCCACAAGGCGCTGACCTACCCTCGCACCGACTCGCGCGCTCTGCCCGAAGACTACCTGCCGGTGGTCAAGCAGACCCTCGGCATGCTGGCCAACAGCGGCATGAAGCACCTCGCGCCCTTCGCCAGGCAGGCGCTGGACGACAACTACGTGAAGCCTTCGAAGCGCGTCTTCGACAACGCCAAGGTCAGCGACCACTTTGCGATCATTCCCACCCTGCAGGCGCCCAGCGGCTTGTCGGATGCCGAGCAGAAGCTCTACGACTTCGTGGTGCGGCGCTTCCTTTCGGTGTTCTTTCCGAGCGCCGAGTACCAGGTGACCACGCGCATCAGCACGGTCGAGCAGGGCGGCAAGAAGTACCCCTTCCGTACCGACGGCAAGGTGCTGGTCAAGCCGGGCTGGCTCGCCATCTACGGCAAGGAAGCCCAGGACGACGAGAAGGAAGACGACAAGGACGGCAAGCGCCTCGTGCCGGTCAAGCCCGGCGAGATCGTGCAGGTCGAATCGGCGGAGCTCAAGGCCCTCAAGACCCGCCCGCCGGCGCGCTACTCCGAAGCCACGCTGCTCGGCGCCATGGAAGGCGCCGGCAAGACCATCGACGACGACGAGCTGCGCGAGGCGATGCAGGAAAAGGGCCTGGGCACGCCCGCCACGCGCGCCGCGATCATCGAAGGCCTGTTGGCCGAGAAGTACATCCACCGCGAAGGCCGCGAGCTGATCCCCACCGCCAAGGCCTTCCAGCTGATGACGCTGTTGCGCGGCCTGGGGGTGGAGGAGCTGTCCAAGGCCGAGCTCACCGGCGAGTGGGAATACAAGCTCGCGCAGATGGAGCACGGCAAGCTCAGCCGGGCGGCCTTCATGCGCGAGATCGCCGAGATGACGGAGCACATCGTCAAGAAGGCCAAGGAATACGACCGCGACACCGTGCCCGGCGACTACGCAACGCTCGCCACGCCCTGCCCCAACTGCGGCGGCGTGGTGCGCGAGAACTACCGCCGCTATGCCTGCACCGGAAAGCCCGGCCAGGAGGGCTGCGGCTTCTCCTTCGGCAAGTCGCCGGCCGGCCGCACCTTCGAGGTGGTGGAGGCCGAGCAGCTGGTGCGCGACAAGCACATCGGCCCGCTGGAGGGCTTCCGCTCCAAGGCCGGCTGGCCCTTCACCTCGGAGATCATCCTCAAGTACGACGAGGAGGCGAAGAACTGGAAGCTGGAGTTCGACTTCGGTGACGACAAGAATGGCGAGACCGGCGAGATCGTCGATTTCAGCGACCAGCATCCGCTCGGCCCCTGCCCGAAATGCGGCGCGCGCGTGTTCGAGAACGCCAGCAACTATGTCTGCGAGAAGTCCGTGCCCACCGATGCCCAGCCCACGCCCAGCTGCGACTTCAAGACCGGCAAGATCATCCTGCAGCAGCCGGTGGAGCGCGCGCAGATCGAAAAGCTGCTGGCCACCGGCAAGACCGACCTGCTCGACAAGTTCGTCTCCATGCGCACGCGCCGGCCCTTCAAGGCCTTCCTGGCCTGGAATGCGGAGGAGGGCAAGGTGAGCTTCGAGTTCGAGCCGCGCGACAGCAAGTTCCCGGCGCGCAAGAGCTTTGCCAAGTCCGCGCCGGCGGCCGCGAAGAAGGCCGCTGCACCGGCCAAGGCGAAGGCGCCCGCGGCGAAGAAGGCCGCCGCGCGCAAGCCCGCGGCCGGCCTGAAACCCAGCGATGCACTGGCCGCGGTGATCGGCGCGGAACCCGTGGCGCGCACCGAAGTCATCAAGAAGCTGTGGGACTACATCAAGGCCCATGGGCTGCAGGATGCGGCCAACAAGCGGGCCATCAATGCCGACGCCAAGCTCAAGCCGGTGTTCGGCAAGGACCAGGTGACGATGTTCGAGATCGCCGGTATCGTGGGCAAGCACCTGAGCTGACGAAAGGAAAAGCCAGTGAAGAGACTTGTTTTCGCCTTGTGCCTCGTTACAGCGCTGGGCGCCGTCGCGGGCTGCGCCTCGTCGCCTGCGCCCGCCGCCGGCGAGCGTCCCACCATCGGCAGCAGCAGCGGCGTGACGGTGTTCGGCACCATCGACGCGGCCGTCAGCGGCACGCGCAACCGGTCCTCGCGCGACTAGCGCCGCCGTCCTAGCGCATCAGCAGCGCCTGCCGCAGCAGCCGCGCCGCACGGTTGCGGATGCGGCCCGGGGCGGTGCGCAGCGGGCCCCTCGGGCTCACCTTCGCGGTCGCGCACGCCCATAGGAAGTCTTCCAGGATCGGTGTGTCGTCCACCGTCTCGGTGCTGCCGTACTTGTGGAATTCCGGATGCCACTGCGTGGCGGCGATGTAGCTGCGCCCGCGCCCGTCCTTGCGGCGGATGGCTTCGGGCACGCGGTCGGGGATGCTCCAGGCCTCGACCTCGAAGCCGGGCGCCAGGTCCTTCACGCCCTGGTGGTGGATGCTGTTGACCCGGGCGCGCTGCATGCCCGGATAGAGCTTCGCCAGCCGCGAGCCGGGGGCGATGCCGATCTCGTGGAAGTTCTGGTCGTAGGTCACCGGGTCGCGGTGCCGCAGCGCATTGGGATGCTGCGCCTCGATGTCCTGGTAAAGCGTGCCGCCGAAGGCCACGTTGATGAGCTGCAGGCCGCGGCAGACGCCGAAAATGGGCTTGCCGGCTTCTTCGAAGGCCTCGACCAGTGCGAGGTCGTACAGGTCGCGGACGCGGTCGCCGACCCAGGCGTCCTTCAGCGGCACCTCGCCGTAGCTGCCGGGCCAGACGTCGGCGCCACCATGCATCACCACCCCGTCCAGCCATTCCGCGTAGTGCGAGAGCTTGGTGTCGCCGCGCGCCGTCTCGCCGGTGGGGCAGGGCACCATGACCACCATGGCACCGGCCGACATCAGCCAGTGGGTGATCGATTGCTCGACGTACTGCAGCGTCTTGTTGGTGAACAGCGATCGCGCCGGGTCGGCGTGGGAAAAACAGGCGGACAAGCCGATCTTCAATCGGCCGGAAACGGTTTGTGGCATCGCGATCAAGGCGCCGTGCTGGGCCGCACGCCTTCGGTAACGGTACAAGCATTGTGAAACGTTCCAAAGCCCCTCGCAGTGGACAGCACACCCCGGCGCTGCGTCGGACAGTGCCGCAGGGATAGGATCGTCCTCTTTGGCGTGCGACTCGACACACAGGAGTGACCGAATGAAGACCATCCAGGGCCCGGCCATCTTTCTGGCCCAGTTCGCGGGCGATGCCGCTCCGTTCAACTCGCTCGACGCCATCGCCGGCTGGGCTGCGGGGCTGGGCTACAAGGGCGTGCAGATCCCCAGTTGGGACGCCCGTCTCTTCGACTTGCGCCTGGCGGCGGACAGCAAGACCTACTGCGAGGAGGTGCAGGGCACGCTGGCGCGGCATGGCATCCGGATCACCGAGCTGTCGACGCACCTGCAGGGGCAGCTGGTGGCCGTGCACCCGGCCTACGACGCGGGCTTCGACGGCTTCGCGGCGCCCGAGGTGCGCAACGACCCTGTCAAGCGCCAGGCCTGGGCGGTGGAGCAGCTGCACCTGGCGGCCAGAGCCTCGTCGAACCTCGGGCTCACGGCGCACGCCACCTTCTCGGGGGCGCTGGCCTGGCCCTACTTCTACTCGTGGCCGCCGCGCCCGCCGGGCCTGATCGAGGAGGCCTTCGACGAGCTGGCGCGGCGCTGGCTGCCGATCCTCAATGCGTTCGACGATGCCGGCGTCGATGTCTGCTACGAGATCCACCCGGGCGAAGACCTGCACGACGGCGTCAGCTACGAGATGTTCCTCGAGCGCGTGGGCCAGCACCCGCGCGCCTGCCTGCTCTACGACCCCAGCCACTTCGTGCTGCAGCAGCTCGATTACCTGGCCTACATCGACCATTACCACGAGCGCATCAAGATCTTCCACGTGAAGGATGCGGAGTTCAATCCGACCGGCAAGCAGGGCGTCTACGGCGGCTTTCAGCCGTGGCTCGGCCGGGCCGGCCGCTTCCGCTCCCTGGGCGACGGCCAGGTCGACTTCGGGGCCATCTTCTCGAAGATGGCGGCCTACGACTTCCCCGGCTGGGCCGTGCTGGAATGGGAGTGCTGCCTCAAGCATCCGGAGGACGGGGCGCGCGAGGGCGCGCTGTTCATTGCCGACCACATCATCCGCGTGGCCGACCGCGCCTTCGACGACTTCGCGGCCGGCGGCATCGACATTGCTGCCAACCGCAGGGTGCTGGGCATTCCGGGCTGAGTCAGATCCCCGCCGGCTTGCGCAGCGTCTTCATGCGGTCCACCGCATGGATGCGCACTTTGCGCGTCTCGGAGCCCTGCTGCACCGTGAGCTCGACCTCGGCGTCGGGTGCGGGCCGCTTCCAGAGCTGCTTGTAGAAGGCCTCCAGCGTGGCGACCTGGATGCCATCCACCTCCAGCACCACGTCACCCGGCTGGAGCCCGGCGGCCAGCGCAGGCCCCTGGCGGTCGACCCGCACGATCTGCACGTGCCCGTCGCGCTCCGAGGACGAGAGGCCCAGCCAGGGCCGGACGCTGGCGCGCGTGCGGCCGGTGGCCTGCATCTCGTCCAGCACCGGACGCAGCAGCTCGACCGGCACGAACATGTTGCCCGGGATCACCCGCTGTTCCTGGCCCTCTGCCGCCTTTTCGAGCACGAACAGGCTGCCGATGCCCAGCAGCTCGCCCTGGCGGTTGAAGAGCGGTGCCCCGCTGTGATTGGGAACCGGCGGACTCGTGAAGAGGGCCGACTCGATGTGGTACTCCCAATAGCCCGAGAAGGGCCGCACGGCCAGCAGCCGGGTGAAGCCCACCTCGGTGCCGTTGCTGGTGCCGGTGGCGACCAGCAGGGGCTCGCCCGGCGCCAGGCCGCTCACGCCCGCGAAGGGCACCGGCGTGATGCCGCGCAAGGGCACCAGCGGCCGCAGCAGTCCGAAGCCGGTCGCCAGGTCGTAGGCGACCTGGCGCGCGGGCAGGGTGCGGTCGTCCTGCGTGATGACCTCGATGGTCTCGGCCTCGAGCAGGAGATAGCCGATGGTGAGGATCAGCCCGTCGGGCCCGATCACCACGCCTGAGCCGGAGCGCCGCACACCCAGGCTGTCGGCCGAAGTGGCACCCTCGGTCACGGTGACGCGCAGGGCGACCACCGCGTCGCCCGCACGCTGCAGGGCTTGAACCTGGACCTGGGCATCGGGCCGGGGTGGCGAGGCGGCCAGGACCAGCGGGATGGCGGCGAGCAGGAGCAGCCAGAAGATCCCGGCAACCAGCATCTGGAGCCGGCGGGACGATGCTCGATCTTTCATGGCCGCGCTCCTTGGAACGATGGTTCATGCGATGGTGCGCCGCGGGCCGGGCGCTCGCAAGCGCCTCTCGCGATGTCGCCGGCGGCCATGGGCTTTGGTCCCGGCTGCTGCGGGTCGAGCAACAGTCGTGCCAGTCCGGTTAGAATGCGGGGTTCGCTTCGATAGTCGACGAAGCACTTCGTCACTCCCCGGCCGACCTGGGTTCCTCAGGCTCTCTTTCGGCCGGCTCACGCAGTGTGTTGGTGCGCCAGGCCGGGTGCCCATGAATGCCGCCACTGCCTTCGTACTCCATTGAAGCGAATAGAGCGCGCTGTCCGCTCCGGTGGGCGCCATATCCGGCGGGCCCGCGCCCTTCTCACTGTTTTCGGCGCAAGGCGGTGTCGCCTTGCGCAGGCGCCCGATTCGAATCATCCACGCAACATTCAGAGGTCCTCATGCCCAAGGAAGAACTGATCGAAATGAACGGTGCAGTCACCGAAGTGCTGCCCGACTCCCGCTACCGCGTGACCCTTGACAACGGTCATCAGCTGATCGCCTACAGCGGTGGCAAGATGCGCAAGCACCACATCCGCATCCTGGCCGGCGACAAGGTGTCGCTGGAGCTCTCGCCCTACGACCTGACCAAGGGCCGCATCACCTTCCGCCACCTGGAGCGCCGCGGCCCACCGCCGACCGGGGGCAACAACAACGGCCCGCGCCGCTGAGCAGCGCTGCAGTGACCGGTCCCGCCGTCGACTTCTCGACGCTGCCGCTTTCGCCACCCGTGCTGGCGAACCTGCAGCAGCTCGGCTACCTGCAGATGACGCCGATCCAGGCGGCCAGCCTGCCCGTGGCCCTGGCCGGCACGGACCTCATCGCCCAAGCCAAGACCGGCAGCGGCAAGACGGCGGCTTTCGCACTCCCCCTGCTGACGAGGCTCGATGCGCGCCGCTTCGACGTCCAGGCCCTGGTGCTGTGCCCGACGCGCGAACTGGCCGACCAGGTGACGGCCGAAGTCCGCCGCCTCGCCCGCGCCGAGGAGAACATCAAGGTGGTCACCTTGTGCGGCGGCGTCGCGCTGCGCGGGCAGCTGTCCAGCCTGGGGCACGGTGCCCACATCGTGGTCGGCACGCCGGGCCGCGTGCTCGATCACCTGGAGCGCGGCAGTCTGCAGCTCGACGCCCTCTCCACGCTGGTGCTCGACGAGGCCGACCGCATGCTGGACATGGGTTTCCTCGACGACATCGCGACCGTCGTGCGCCAGTGCCCGAAGGAGCGCCAGACCCTCCTCTTCTCCGCCACCTATCCCGAGGGCATCGCCAAGCTCGCCGCGCAGTTCATGAAGAACCCGCAGCAGATCGCCGTGGCGGCGCAGCATGAGGAAGGCCAGATCCGCCAGCGCTGGTACGAGGTGCAGGACAGCGAGCGCCTGCACGCCGTCGGCCTGCTGCTGAACAGTTTCCGTCCGCAGAGCACGCTCGCCTTCTGCAACACCAAGCAGCAGTGCCGCGACCTGGCGCAGGTGCTGCAGGCCCAGGGCTTCAGCGCACTCGCCCTGTTCGGCGAGCTCGAGCAGCGTGAGCGCGACCAGGTGCTGGTGCAGTTCGCCAATCGCAGCTGCTCGGTCCTGGTCGCCACCGACGTGGCCGCGCGGGGACTGGACATCGCACAGCTCGAAGCCGTGATCAACGTCGACGTCACGCCCGACCCCGAGGTCCATGTCCACCGGATCGGCCGCACCGGCCGCGCCGGCGCCGAAGGCCTGGCGCTGAGTCTCGCCAGCCTCGACGAGATGGGCCGCGTCGGCAAGATCGAGCAGTTGCAGGGCCGCGAATGCGAATGGCATCCGCTGGCCGAGCTGGCCTCGGCCGCCAGCGATGCCGAAGGCCCGCTGCAGCCGCCCATGGCCACGCTGCAGATCACGGGCGGGCGCAAGGACAAGATCCGCGCCGGCGACGTGCTGGGCGCGCTCACCGGCGAGGCCGGCTTCACTCGGGAGCAGGTCGGCAAGATCAGCATCAACGAGTTCTCGACCTATGTGGCGGTCGACCGGCGTATCGCGAGCGAGGCCCTGCACAAGCTTTCGACCGGTCGCGTCAAGGGCCGGTCCGTCAAGGTCCGGCTGCTCGATGTGGCCTAATGTCGCCCTTTCCTCTTTTTTCACCGAGCCTTCCATGACCCAGAAGATCCGCACCGAGGCCGACCGCAAGGCCACCCCCCCGCCCGTTCCGATGTCCGGCTACACCCTGCCCAAGATGGGCGGCGGCCAGAAGGTGAGCCTGGAGCGCGGCACCGCGACCCGCAGCAAGAAGAACCCGGGCAAGCGGGCCAAGAAGGGCGGCTGAAGCCCGACCGGCTTCTTCCTTCACACGAACGACGCGCCTACGGGCGCGTTTTTCTTGGGGGCACCAGCGCATGTCCGACGACTACCAGATCCACATCCCGCCTTCCTTCTTCGCGATCTACACCGATGCGCGGCAGCGGCTCGCCGAACCCATCGCCACCGTGCGGGAGCGCTACGAGGTGTGCGAGGACCTCGCCAACCACCTCGTCTCGCACGCGCAGGTGCTGAACCATGTCGAGGTGCCGTCGGAAGCCGAGATCCTCACGCGCATCCATGACGGCCTGAGCACGCCCGAGGCCGGCGTCTCCGCGGCCGAAGCCCGCTGGATCGTCCGGCGGCTGGCGGAACTGCTCGGCTGGAACGGCCAGCCCTTCGAGCACCAGCCCGCCGATTAGGAATTGGCCAGCCTCAGCGCAGCCCGACGCGCGAGGCGTGCCAGCGCAGCACCGCCGCACGCTGCGGGTCGGTGGCCTCGAGGCCATTCGCGCGCTGGTGCAGCGCGCGCATCTCTTCGACTTCTTCGATGATCCTGCCGGGGCTGAACAAGGCGTCGAGCAGCACGCCGGCTTCGTCGGCCAAGGCCTTCAACGTGCCGATCAAGCCGCCGGATGCGCGCGAGCCTGACGAGCGGTCGAGGGCTGACATGCGGGAACTCCTGGATTGCGGGTGGGATGGGGCGATCTTATAGGGTTTACCCGAGACCCCGCCCCCGCAGGGAAACGCAAGCCTTCTCGCGCGCCCATCGCGGGCTAACCCGGATACGCAATCTCAGAAAAGTTGACCATGGTCAAGCCGCCTTTCGCGGCGCGCGCGCAGCATTGCCGCACTGGGATTTCGACTGCGATGCCAAGCAAGAAGAGCGCAGATTCAACAGGAGACAACATGATCGAAAGCATCTTTACGCGCGCCCGGACCCGCGGCACTCAAGCCCTGGCCGCCGCCCTGCTGGCCCTGGCCGGCACCACGCCCGCACTGGCCTGGGAGCCGACCAAACCGGTGGAGTTCGTGATCCCCGCCGGCACCGGCGGCGGGGCCGACCAGATGGCGCGCCTGCTGCAGGGCATCATCATCAAGTACAAGCTGATGAAGGAGCCGCTGATCGTCGTCAACAAGTCGGGCGGCGCCGGCGCCGAAGGCTTTCTCGCGGTGAAAGAGGCCAAGGGCGATCCGCACAAGATCATCATCTCGCTGTCGAACCTGTTCACCACGCCCATGGCCACCGGCGTGCCTTTCAACTACAAGGACATGACGCCGGTCGCCATGCTGGCGCTCGACCAGTTCGTGCTGTGGACCAACGCCGAGCAGCCTTACAAGAGTGCCGGCGAGTACATTGCCGCCGTCAAGGCTGCGGGCCCGAGCAAGTTCAAGATGGCCGGCACCGGCTCCAAGCAGGAAGACCAGATCATCACCGTCGCGCTGGAGAAGGCCACCGGCACCAAGTTCATCTACGTGCCCTTCAAGGGCGGCGGCGAGGTGGCGGTGCAGCTGGTGGGCGGCCACGTGAACTCCACCGTCAACAACCCGATCGAGGCGGTCGCCCAGTGGCGCGCCGGCAAGCTGCGCGCGCTGTGCGTGTTCGACGACGAGCGCATGCCCTTCAAGGCCAAGGTCACCGACACGCAGTCGTGGAACGACATCCCGACCTGCAAGGAAGCCGGTGTGCCGACCAAGTACACCATGCTGCGCGGCATCTTCATGCCCGCCGGCGTGACGCCCGACCAGCTCGCCTTCTACGTGAACCTGCTGACCAAGGTGGCCGAGACGCCCGACTGGAAGGAGTACATGGAGAAGGGCGCCTTCAACCCGACCTTCATGACCGGCGACGCCTTCTCCAAGTGGCTTGCCAGCGCCGAGGTCACGCACCGCACGCTGATGACCGAGGCGGGCTTCCTCGCCGCCAGCGCCAAGTAGCCAGGCAGCAGCGGCAGAGCGCCGCGCGCTCGCGCGGCCGGCCGGAGAGCGGGAAGCCCGCCTCCGATCTTTCTCGACACACACGATGGGGGCTCCATGGAGCACAACGAGAATTCCGACAGCGCGGTGCGCACCGGCGTGCGCACCAACATCGTCGAGGCGGTGGCGGCGGCCCTGCTGCTGATCATCGGCCTGGCCGTGGTCTTCGAGAGCCGCAAGCTGGGCGCGGGCTGGACCACCGATGGTCCCGGCGCCGGCTACTTTCCCTTCTACATTGGCGTGATCATCGTCGTCTCCGGCGCCGGCATCCTCTACCAGGCCTTGCTCGGCAAGAGCCGGAACACCGAGGTCTTCGTCGATTCGGAGCAACTCAAGCGCGTGCTGTCCGTGCTGGTGCCGGCCGTCGTCTACGTGCTGGCCGTCACCTTCCTGGGCCTGTACGTCGCCTCGGCCGTCTACATCGCGCTCTTCATGGTGGTGCTCGGCAAGTACTCCTGGGTGAAGAGCGCGGCCATCGCGTTCGCCGTCAACGCGCTCTTCTTTCTCATGTTCGAAGTCTGGTTCAAGGTGCCGCTCTTCAAGGGCTCGCTCGATCCGCTTCGCTTCCTCGGTTACTGAACTTCACGGAGCGAACCCGAAATGGATGAAATCAGCGCCCTGCTGCAGGGCTTCGCCGTGATCCTGACACCCATGAACATCGTCCTGATGTTCGTCGGGATCATCCTGGGTGTGCTGATCGGCGTGCTGCCCGGACTGGGCGGCGCCAACGGCGTGGCGATCCTGCTGCCGCTCACCTTCACGATGTCGCCGACCTCGGCGATCATCATGCTGTCCTGCATCTACTGGGGCGCGCTGTTCGGCGGGGCGATCACCTCCGTGCTCTTCAACATACCGGGCGAGCCCTGGTCCGTGGCCACCACCTTCGACGGCTACCCGATGGCCCAGCAGGGCAAGGCCGGCGCCGCGCTCACCACTGCCTTCACCTCCTCCTTCGTCGGTGCCTTCCTGGCGGTGGTGATGATCACCTTCCTGGCGCCGCTGGTGGCCAAGTTCGCGCTCAAGTTCGGCTCGCCCGAGTTCTTCGCGGTGTACCTGCTGACCTTCTGCAGCTTCGTCGGCATGGGCAAGGGCTCGCCCTTCAAGATCCTGGCGTCGATGGCGCTGGGCTTCGCACTCGCCAGCGTCGGCATGGACACCGTCACGGGCCAGCTGCGCCTGACCTTCGGCCAGCCCGAGCTGATGCGCGGCTTCGACTTCCTCATCGCCGTGATCGGCCTGTTCGGCATCGGCGAGATCCTGCTGTCGATGGAGGAGGGCCTGAAGTTCTCCGGCAAGAGCGCCAAGATCGATCCCAAGATCGTGTTGCAGACCTGGAAGCAGCTGCCGCAGTACTGGGTCACCTCGCTGCGCAGCTCGCTGATCGGCATCTGGATGGGCATCACGCCCGGCGGCGCCACGCCCGCCTCCTTCATGAGCTATGGCCTGGCCAAGAAGATGTCGAAGAAGGGCCCCAAGTTCGGCACCGGCGAAATGGAGGGCGTGGTCGCGCCCGAGACGGCGGCGCATGCCGCCGGCACCAGCGCGCTGCTGCCGATGCTGGCCCTGGGCATCCCGGGCTCGCCGACGGCGGCCGTGCTGCTGGGCGGCCTGCTCATCTGGGGCCTGCAGCCCGGGCCGCTGCTCTTCGTCGAGCAGAAGGACTTCGTGTGGGGCCTGATCGCCAGCATGTACCTGGGCAACGTCGTCGGCCTGATCGTGGTGCTGAGCACGGTGCCGCTGTTCGCCTCGATCCTGCGTATTCCCTTCTCGATCATCGCGCCGGTGATCATCGTGATCTGCGCCATCGGTGCCTACACCGTGCACAACGCGATGCTCGACATCTGGTTCATGCTCGGCTTCGGCGTGGTGGGCTACGTCTTCAAGAAGCTCGACTTCCCGCTGGCGCCGCTGGTGCTGGCCCTGGTGCTCGGCGACAAGGCCGAGGACTCGTTCCGCCAAGCCATGCTGGTGTCGCAGGGCGACGTCGGGATCATGTGGTCGAACCCGCTGGTGGGCAGCATCACCACGCTGGCACTGACCATGCTGTTCTGGCCGCTGATCTCCAAGGTGCTGGCGATGATCAAGCCAAAAAAAGCTGACGAGTTCGCTGCCGAGCGGCCAGTGGACTGACAGATCGAAGGAGCCAAGCACATGCCCGTGATTGCCATGACCCAGGAGATGGGGTCCCTCGCCAAAGACGTGTCGCTCCGAGTCGCCGACGTGCTCGGCCTGGCCGTGATGCGCCACGAAGCCATCGAGCGTGTGGCCGACCGCGCGCAGGTGTCGACGAGCCTGATCGGCCGGCTGCGCGACGGCAAGGCCGGTCTGGTGGAGCGCCTCACCACCGACAAGCGCAGCGTCGCGCTCTACACGGCGGAAGAGGTGTTTTCGCTGGCCGACGGCGGCGACGTGGTGCTGCGCGGCTGGGGCGCCACCTGCCTGCTGCGCCCGGTGCCGCACGTGGTGTGCGTGCGCATCACCCGTTCGTTGAAGAAGCGCATCGATTGGCTGATGACCCACCTGGACACCGACGACGCCGAGTTCGCCGAGGCCGAGATCCGCCGCAGCGACCACGCGCACGCCGCGCGCATGCACGAGCAGTTCGGCGTGACCTGGGGCGATCCGGTGCTCTACGACCTGGTGCTCAACACCGATCGCGTGTCGGTCGACAGCTGCGCGGAGCAGATCCGGCTGATGACGCAGCGGCCCGAATTTGCGGAGACCCCCGATTCGCGCGCGCTGCTGGCCAACATGGCGCTGGAGGCGCGCGTGCGCGCCGCGCTCAAGGAGCATGCGGACACACGCGACACCAGCATCACGATCCTTGCGAAGCAGGGCGAGGTGAGGCTGCGCGGCATCGTGCTCGATGCCGACGAGCGCGAGCAGGCGGAGAGCGTGGCCGCCGCGGTGCCCGGCGTCTCGGCTGTCGCCAATGAACTGAGGCTGATGACCAGCTCGCGGCGCTTCGCTTCGGCGAAGCAGACCTGAGTCAGATCTTCCCGCGCTTCTTCAGGCGGCTCAGGGTCTCCGCCGAGAGATTGAGGTACGACGCCAGCTCCTTGCTCGGAATCCGGTCCACCAGCTCCGGGTGCTTGCGCATGAAGCGATGCACCCGGCCCGGCGCGTCCAGCAGGTGCAGCGTGATGGTGTGCGCCATGATCTCGCTCATCCCGCGCATCACGCTGAACTCGAACAGCTCCTTGGCTTGCGGGCGACGGGCCAGGAAGGCAATCCATTCCTTCAGCGGCAGGCTGGCCACCCGCGCCTTGGTCACGCACACGATGCCGTAGGGCGTCGGCGTGCCCAGCCGCAGGGCGGCATAGCTGGTCTCCATGTCGAACTCGTCGGCGAAGCGCAAGATCATCTCCTTGCCTTCCGGGTTGCTCACCACCCGCTTGAGGATGCCGTCGAGGATGAAGTACTGCTCCATCTCCCGCACGCCCTGGTGCAGCAGGAAGTCGCCCTTGTTGCCGTCCACGATGGCGAGATGCGCCTCCAGCTCCGCGCGGTCGGATTCGCTCAGGTCCTTCAGCAGGATGTTCTGCCGGAGCTGCGCACGAATGATGTTCTTCTCCGGGTGGTGTTCCAACGTGGTCATGCGTTCGCGTCTTGCCTTCGTTTCGCAACGACACAGGGTCTTCGCGGGGGTGTCGTTTTCCGGAAAGTTGACCCAGGTCAACGGCGGGCGGCCGGGGTCCAAATCATAGTCTGGGCACGGCCACCGGCCATTCCACACGATCACAAGGAGAGACATGTCTTCAGTCATCACAGCCAGGCAGCCAGGCGCAAGCGCCGGCGACGCGGCCGCACGCGCACTTCACAGCGTCCCGCTCGACGACGCCGCGGAGGAACCCAAGCTTACCGACGGCTTCCACCTGGTCATCGATGCGCTGAAGCTCAACGACATCGACACCCTTTTCGCGCTGCCCGGCATCCCGATCACCGACCTCACGCGCATGGCGCAGGCCGAGGGCATGCGAGTGATCTCGTTCCGACACGAGCAGCACGCCGGCAACGCCGCCGCCGCCGCAGGCTTCCTGACGCAGAAGCCCGGCATCTGCCTCACCGTGTCGGCGCCCGGCTTCCTCAACGGCCTCACGGCACTGGCCAACGCCACCACCAACTGCTTCCCGATGATCCTCATCAGCGGTTCCAGCGAGCGCGAGATCGTCGACCTCCAGCAGGGCGACTACGAGGAGATGGACCAGCTCGCCATTGCCAAGCCGCTGTGCAAGGCCGCCTTCCGCGTGCTGCATGCCGAGGACATCGGCGTAGGCATCGCGCGGGCGATCCGCTCGGCGCTCTCGGGCCGCCCGGGCGGCGTGTACCTGGACCTGCCGGCCAAGCTGTTCGCGCAGACCCTGGATGCCGCGGCCGGCAAGAAGTCGCTGATCAAGGTGGTGGACCCGGCGCCGCGCCAGATCCCGGCCGCGGACGCGGTGGCGCGTGCGCTCGAACTGCTCAAGGGCGCGAAGAAGCCGCTGATCCTGCTGGGCAAGGGCGCCGCCTATGCGCAGGCCGACGCCGACATCCGCGCGCTGGTCGAGAAGACCGGCATCCCCTACCTGCCGATGTCGATGGCCAAGGGCCTCCTGCCCGACACCCATGCACAGTCGGCCGCCGCGGCACGTTCCTACGTGCTGCAGGAGGCCGATGTCGTGCTGCTGGTCGGCGCGCGCCTCAACTGGCTGCTCTCGCACGGCAAGGGCAAGACCTGGGGCCAGGACAAGGGCGCCAAGCAGTTCATCCAGATCGACATCGCGCCGACCGAGATCGACAGCAACGTCGCCATCGCCGCGCCGGTGATCGGCGACATCGGCTCCTGCGTGGCGGCGCTGCTCGCCGGCATCGACGGCCAATGGGCCAGGCCGCCGGCCGAATGGACCGGCGCCATCGCCGAGCGCAAGGACAAGAACCTGTCGAAGATGGCCGCCACGCTGGCCGCGAGGCCTTCGCCGATGAGCTTCCAGAGCGCGCTCAGCGTGATCCGCGACCAGGTGAAGGCACGGCCCGATGCGATCGTCGTCAACGAGGGCGCCAACACCCTCGACTTCGCGCGCAGCATCGTCGACATGTACGAGCCGCGCAAGCGCCTCGACGTCGGCACCTGGGGAATCATGGGCATCGGCATGGGCTTCGCCGTCGCCGCGGCCGTGGTCACCGGCAAGCCGGTGATCGCCATCGAAGGCGACAGCGCCTTCGGCTTCAGCGGCATGGAGGTCGAGACCATCTGCCGCTACAACCTGCCGATCTGCGTCGTCGTCTTCAACAACAACGGCGTCTACCGCGGCACCGACGTGAACCCCAGCGGCAGCGCCGACGTGGCGCCGACCGTGTTCGTCAAGAACGCGCGCTACGACAAGCTGATGGAAGCTTTCGGCGGCGTCGGCGTGCACGCCACCACCGCCGACGAGCTGCAGAAGGCCCTGGCCGAAGCCGTCGCCTCCGGCCGTCCGACCCTGATCAACGCCGTCATCGACGAGACCGCCGGCACCGAAAGCGGCCGCATCACCAGCCTCAATCCGAGCACGGCGAAAAAGAAGTAATCCCAGGCAAACCAGGAGCTATCACATGAGCAGCAGCAGCAACAAACCACTCAACGGCATCAAGATCATCGACTTCACCCACGTCCAGGCCGGTCCCGCGTGTACGCAGATGCTGGCCTGGTTCGGGGCCGACGTGATCAAGGTCGAGCGCCCGGGTTCCGGCGACGTGACGCGCACGCAGCTGCGCGACATTCCGGATGTCGATGCGCTGTACTTCACCATGCTCAACAGCAACAAGCGTTCGCTGACGCTGGACACCAAGCAGCCCGAGGGCAAGGTCGTGCTGGAGAAGCTGATCCGCGAATCCGACGTGCTGGTCGAGAACTTCGGCCCGGGCGCGCTCGACCGCATGGGCTTCACCTGGGAGCGCATCCAGGAGCTGAACCCCAAGATGATCGTCGCGTCGGTCAAGGGCTTCAGCGACGGCCATCACTACGACGACCTCAAGGTGTACGAGAACGTCGCGCAGTGCGCCGGCGGCGCCGCCTCCACCACCGGCTTCTGGGACGGCCCGCCGACCGTGAGCGCCGCCGCCCTGGGCGACAGCAACACCGGCATGCACCTGGCGATCGGCATCCTCACGGCCATCATCGGCCGCCAGCAGACGGGCAAGGGGCAGCGCGTCGCCTGCGCGATGCAGGATGCGGTGCTGAACCTCTGCCGCGTGAAGATGCGCGACCAGCTGCGCCTGGACAGGCTCGGCTACCTGGAAGAGTATCCGCAGTACCCGCACGGCACCTTCAGCGACGTGGTGCCGCGCGGCGGCAACGCCGGCGGCGGCGGCCAGCCGGGCTGGGTGCTCAAGTGCAAGGGCTGGGAGACCGACCCCAACGCGTACATCTACTTCACCGTGCAGGGCCACGCCTGGGCGCCGATCTGCGATGCCATCGGCAAGCCCGAATGGAAGACCGATCCCGACTACATGACCGCCAAGGCGCGTCAGCCGCACATCACCCAGATCTTCGCCACCATCGAGGACTGGCTGGCCGACAAGACCAAGTTCGAGGCGGTGGACATCCTGCGCAAGTTCGACATCCCGTGCTCGCCGGTCCTGACGATGAAGGAACTGCTGCACGACGAGTCGCTGCGCAAGAGCGGCTCGATCGTCGAGGTGAAGGGCCACAAGGAGCGCGGCAACTATTTCACCGTCGGCAGCCCCATCAAGTTCTCCGACCTGAAGCCCGAGATCACCCCTTCGCCGCTCCTGGGCGAGCACAGCGAGGAGGTGCTGGCCGAGCTGGGATACTCGAAGGAGCAGATCGCGAGCCTGCGCGAGGCGAAAGCCATCTGAAGGCGGAAAGGGAGCGGCGCCGTGCCATCGAACATTGATTTCAAGCAACTCGTCGAGGGTGCCGGCGATGCCATCCTGGTGTGCGACGCCGAGGGCGCGATCGTGTTCTGGAACGCGGCCGCAGAGCGCATCTTCGGCTTCACCGAAGCCGAGGCCCTGGGCCGCTCGCTGGACCTGATCATTCCCGAGCGCCAGCGCGGGCGGCACTGGGACGGCTATCGCACCACCATGGCCACCGGCATCACCAAGTACGGCGCCGACCTGCTGCGCGTGCCTGCGCTGCACAAGGACGGGCACACGCTGTCGATCGCCTTCACCGTTTCGATGCTGTTCTCCGAGGATCGGAAGGTCACGGGCATTGTCGCGATCGTGCGCGACGAAAGCGCCCGCTTCGCCGAAGATCGCAAGCTGCGCGCCCGGCTGGCCGAGGCCGAGGCCCAACTCAAAGGAGACACACGATGAGCAAGGCCCTCGAAGGCGTCCGCATCCTGGATTTCACCCATGTGCAGTCCGGCCCCACCTGCACCCAGCTGCTGGCCTGGTTCGGCGCCGACGTGATCAAGGTCGAGCGCGCCGGCGAGGGCGACGCGACGCGCGGCCAGCTGCGCGACATCCCCGGCGTGGACAGCCTCTACTTCACGATGCTGAACCACAACAAGCGCTCGATCACGCTGGACACCAAGAAGCCCAAGGGCAAGCAGGTGCTGGACACGCTGATCAAGACCTGCGACGTGCTGGTCGAGAACTTCGCGCCCGGCGCGCTCGACCGCATGGGCATCACCTGGAGCCACATCCAGGACCTCAACCCGCGCATGATCGTGGCGTCGGTCAAGGGCTTCGGGCCGGGCAAGTACGCCGACTGCAAGGTCTACGAGAACGTCGCCCAGTGCGCCGGCGGCGCGGCATCGACGACCGGCTTCGAGGACGGCCCGCCGGTGGTGACCGGCGCGCAGATCGGCGACAGCGGCACCGGCCTGCACCTGGCGCTCGGCATCATGGCAGCGCTCTACCAGCGCAACAGCACCGGGCGCGGCCAGAAGGTGCTGGCGCCGATGCAGGACGCCGTGCTCAACCTCTGCCGCGTGAAAATGCGCGACCAGCAGCGGCTGGAGCGCACCGGCACGCTGCACGAATACCCGCAGTATCCGGACGGCAAGTTCGGCGATGCGGTGCCGCGTGCCGGCAACGCCTCGGGCGGCGGCCAGCCGGGCTCGATCCTGCGCTGCAAGGGCTGGGAGACCGATCCCAACGCCTACATCTACTTCATCACGCAGGGGGCCGTGTGGCCGGCGGTGTGCAAGGTGATCGGCGAAGAGGGCTGGATCGAGGACGAGGCCTACGCCACGCCGGCCGCGCGCCTCCTGCACCTCAAGCCCATCTTCGCGCGCATCGAGCAGTGGACGATGACCAAGACCAAGTTCGAGGCCATGGACATCCTCAACCGCTACGACATTCCCTGCGGGCCGATCCTCTCGATGAAGGAGATCGCCGCGGACGAATCGCTGCGCGAGAGCGGCACCATCGTCGAGGTGGACCACCCGGTGCGGGGCAAGTACCTGACGGTGGGCAATCCCATCAAGCTGTCGGACAGCCCGACCGAGGTGACCCGCTCGCCGCTGCTCGGCGAGCACACCGAGGAAGTGCTGCGGCAACTGGGCTACGGCACGGACGACCTGGCGATGCTGAGGGCAGAAGGCGTGATCTGAGGCGCGCCCGGCCGCCCGGAAGGGCGCGCGAGCCGCACACCCACGCGCCCCATCCATAACTCTTGGCGAATGCTTTCAATAAAATAGTTTCACTGTTATTTATCGATCAGCCCTTCTACATTTTGCCCATGCCGAGCGAATTCAATTCACCCGACCGCGGCATTCAATTTGAAGGAGAAGGTCATGATCAATGATTTGCCAATTCAATACAGGAACGACGAAGTGGAGCGCAATGCCTACAACGCGGCGTTTTACGAATTGGGCTTTCGGTGGCATTGGGATTGCAGCACCTACGAGGCGCTGATGGGCGCGAGCCAGCATCCGGCCGAGCGCATTTGCCACTACCTGGAGACCTGCCAGCCGCATCTGCTGAAGGCCTACGACGCGGCATTCCTGGCCGAGCTCATCCAGCAGAAGAAGGCGCAATACATCCAGCGTTGCGGCGCGGCCGGGTCCAGGCATTTCGACTGGGCGCAGGCCGGCGGCAGCGAACTCGGCATTTGAAATTCGTCCGACACCCGCTCGACTGCGCGCCGCCATGAATATCCACGAATACCAGGGCAAGGAGATGCTGCGCAAGTACGGCGTGGCGACGCCCCGTGGATTCGTCTGCCGATCCTGCGACGAGGCGGCCGATGCGGCCATGCAGTTGGGCGGCGAGGCCTGGGTCCTCAAGGCGCAGATCCATGCCGGCGGGCGCGGCCAGGGCGGCGGCGTGAAGATCGCACGCTCACTTGCGCAGGTCCGCCAGCACGCCAGGCACCTGCTCGGCATGCGCCTGCGCACGCATCAGACCGGCCCCGAGGGGCGCGTGGTGAAGCGGCTGCTGGTCGAAGAGGCCGTCGACATCGGCCGGGAGTTCTACCTGGGCCTCGTGGTCGACCGCGAGGCGCAGCGCGTCGCCCTGATGGCCTCGAGCGAAGGTGGCGTGGACATCGAGACGGTGGCCGCCCGCTCGCCGGACAAGATCCACAAGCTCTGCATCGACCCCGGTGCGGGCCTGCGCTCCGCGCAGGCCGATGCAGTCGCCCGCGGCATCGGACTTCCGGAAAAAGCGATTCCGCAGGCGCGCGCCGTGATGCAGAGCCTCTACCGCGCCTTCGACGACTGCGATGCCTCGCTGGCCGAGATCAATCCGCTGGTGCTGACCGGCGACGGACGCGTGCTCGCGCTGGACGCCAAGTTCGATTTCGATGCGAACGCGCTCTTCCGCCATCCGGAACTCGCTGCGTTGCGCGACCTCGACGAAGAGGACCCGGCCGAGGTCGAGGCCTCGAAGTTCGAGCTGGCCTACATCCCGCTGGACGGCAACATCGGCTGCCTCGTCAACGGCGCCGGCCTGGCGATGGCGACCATGGACGTGATCCGGCTCTACGGCGGATCGCCCGCCAACTTCCTCGACGTGGGCGGCGGCGCGACGGCCGAGAAGGTGACCGAGGCCTTCAAGCTGATGCTGCGCAGCCCGCGCCTGGCGGCGATCCTGGTCAACATCTTCGGCGGCATCATGAAGTGCGACCTGATCGCGCAGGGCGTCATCGCCGCCGCGCGCGAGGTCGGGCTCAAGGTGCCGATGGTGGTGCGCATGAAGGGCACGCGCGAGAAGGAAGGCCGGGCCCTGCTCGCGCAATCGGGCCTGCCGATCGTGAGCGCACACGACATGGCGGACGCGGCCGAGCTGGTCGTCGCTGCCGCAAGGAGCCGTTGAGATGTCGATCCTCGTCAGCCGCAGCACCCGCGTGATCACGCAGGGCATCACCGGCAAGACCGCGCGCTTGCACACCGCGATGTGCCGCGAGTACGGCAACGGCCGCAAATGCTTCGTCGCGGGCGTGAACCCCCACAAGGCCGGCGAATCGCTGGACGGCATCCCGGTCTACGGCACCGTCCGGGAGGCGAAGGAGCGCACCGGCGCGACCGTCTCGGTGATCTACGTGCCGCCACCCTTCGCGGCCGCGGCCATCGACGAGGCGGTCGATGCGGGGCTCGACCTGGTGATCTGCATCACCGAGGGCATCCCGGTGCGCGACATGATCCGCACTCGCCACCGCATGCAGGGCCGCAAGACCTTGCTGCTGGGCCCCAACTGCCCGGGCCTGATCACGCCCGACGAGATCAAGATCGGCATCATGCCCGGCCACATCCACCAGCGCGGCCGCATCGGCGTGGTCTCGCGCTCCGGTACGCTGACCTACGAGGCCGCCAGCCAGCTCGCGGCCTTCGGCATCGGCCAGTCGACGGTGGTCGGCATCGGCGGCGACCCGGTCGGCGGGCTCGCCCACATCGACGTGCTGAAGCTCTTCAACGACGACCCGCACACCGACGCCGTGGTCATGGTCGGCGAGATCGGCGGCGACGCCGAGGAGCGCTGTGCGCGCTGGATCAAGGAGCACATGCGCAAGCCGGTGGTCGGCTTCATCGCCGGCGCCAGCGCGCCGCCGGGCAAGCGCATGGGCCATGCGGGCGCCATCGTCTCCGGCGGCCGGGGCACGGCGGAGGCCAAGCTGGCGGTGATGAAGGAATGCGGCATCCACGTCACCCGCAATCCCGCGGACATCGGAAAGCTGCTCGCATCGCTGGTCATTCCCGACTACCTCCCTTTCGACTGAAAACATGCAGCAATCGCAACGATGGATCCGCTTCGAACGCGCCGGCAAGCCGGGCTTCGGCACGCTGGACGGCAAGCATGTGCGCGAGCACCGCGGCGACATGTTCGCCGCGCCCGAGCCGACCGGCAGCGTGTTCGCGCTGAACGAGCTCAAGCCGCTCACGCCTACCCAGCCCACCAAGGTCATCGCGCTGTGGAACAACTTCCACGCGCTCGGCGAGAAGCTCCAGCTGCCGGTGCCGGCCGAGCCGCTGTACCTGCTGAAGGCGCCCAACTCCTTCCTCGCCGCCGGCGAGCCCATCCGCAAGCCGCTGTGCGAAGGCAAGGTGGTGTTCGAGGGCGAGCTCGGCATCGTCATCGGCAAGACCTGCACCGCGGTGCCCGAGGACCAGGCGCTCGATCACGTGTTCGGCTACACCTGCGCCAACGACGTGACCGTGGCGGACATCCTCAACCGCGACGCCTCCTTCGCCCAATGGGCGCGCGCCAAGGGCTTCGACACCTTCTGCCCCATGGGCCCGGTGGTGGCCACCGGGCTCGACCCCGCGACGCTCACCGTGACCACGCTGCTCGATGGCGCGGCGCGCCAGCACTATCCCATCAGCGACATGCGCTTTTCTGTGCCGCAGCTGGTCAGCCTGATCTCCGCCGACATGACGCTGCATCCCGGCGACGTGATCCTGTGCGGTACCTCGGTCGGCGTCGGCTCGATGAAGCCCGGCAGCCTGGTCGAGGTCGAGATCAACGGCATCGGCAGGCTGAGCAACCGCTTCGGCCAGCGCATCGGAGAGATTCAACACTTCCAAGGATCGACATGAAGATAGCAGTGATAGGCGCCGGCGCGATCGGCGGCCTGGTCGGAGCGAAGCTCGCACTGGCCGGCGAGGACGTGAGCTTCATCGTGCGGGGAGCGAACCTCGATGCCATCGCGACGAACGGCATCCGGCTCATCTCCGCCGAGGGCGAGGAGCAGGTGGCGCGCAACGTCAAGGCCACCGACCGCTACGACCAGGCCGGCCCGCAGGACATCGTCGTCCTGGCGATGAAGGCGCACCAGGTCGAGGCCGTGGCGAACGAGGTGCCCAAGCTCTTCGGGCCCGAGACCGTGGTGGTGACGATGCAGAACGGCATCCCGTACTGGTACTTCCACAAACACGGCGGACCGCTCGAAGGGAGCACGGTGAAGAGCGTCGACCCGCACGGCGTGGTCGCCGCCAGAATCCCGGCGGAGCGGGTCATCGGCTGCGTGGTCTACCCCGCCTCGGAGCTGGTGGCGCCGGGCGTGGTCAAGCACATCGAAGGCGACCGTTTCCCCGTCGGCGAACTGGACGGCAGCTCGAGCGATCGCGTGCAGCGCGTCTCGGCCTGCTTCGGCGAGGCGGGCTTCAAGGCGCCCGTGCTCGACAACATCCGTGCCGAGATCTGGCTCAAGCTGTGGGGCAATCTCACCTTCAATCCCATCAGCAGCCTGTCGCATTCCACGCTGGTCGACATCTGCCAGTACCCGCCCTCGCGCGAGCTCGCCGCCGCGATGATGCGCGAAGCGCAGGCGGTCGCGCACAAGCTCGGCATCGAGTTCCGCGTGTCGCTGGACAAGCGCATCGCCGGTGCCGAGAAGGTGGGCAAGCACAAGACCTCGATGCTGCAGGACGTGGAGGCCGGGCGCGCGCCCGAGATCGATGCGCTGGTCGGCGCCGTGGTCGAGCTGGCCCGGCTCACCGAGACCCCGACACCGCACATCGACACCGTCTACTCGCTGGTCAAGCTGCTGGCCCGCACGATGGAAGACCAGCGCGGCCGGGTGCGTCTGCACGAGATGGCCTGAAGCGATTGCCATGAGACGCACCCGCCGCGCCCGCATCGTCGCCACGCTCGGCCCGGCCAGCTCGGACGAGGCCGCCATTCGCGCCCTGTTCGAGCGCGGCGTGGATGTGTTCCGGCTCAACTTCAGCCACGGCACGCAATCCGACCATGCGCGGCGGCTGGAAATCATCCGTGCGCTGGAGCAGGAGTCCGGCCGCGCGATCGGCGTGTTGCTGGACCTCCAGGGCCCCAAGCTGCGCCTCGGCACCTTCGATGGCGGTCGCGTTCAGCTCGAGGCCGGTGCACGCTTGCGCCTCGACATGGACCGCACGCCGGGCGATGTGCGCCGCGCACCGCTGCCGCACCCGGAGATCTTTGCCGCGCTGCAGGACGGCACCGAGCTGCTGCTCGACGACGGCAAGCTCAGGCTGCGCGTGGAGCGCCATGGCGCCGACTTCGCCGAGACCACCGTGCTCGTCGGCGGGCCGATCTCCGACCGCAAGGGCGTCAACGTACCGAGCGTGCTGCTGCCCCTCTCGCCGCTGACGCCCAAGGACCGCGACGACCTCGACTTCGGCCTCGCGCTGGGCGTGGACTGGGTGGCGCTGTCCTTCGTGCAGCGGCCCGAGGACATCGAGGAGGCGCGCGCCCTCATCGGCGGCCGCGCCTGGATCATGGCCAAGCTCGAGAAGCCGGCGGCGATCGAGCACCTGGAGGGCATCGTCGCGCTGTCCGACGGCATCATGGTCGCCCGCGGCGACCTCGGCGTGGAGCTGCCGCCCGAGCAGGTGCCGCAGCTGCAGCGCCGCATCGTGCGTGCCTGCCGCCAGGCGGGCAAGCCGGTGGTGGTGGCGACGCAGATGCTCGAATCGATGATCGCCGCGCCGGTGCCCACGCGTGCCGAGGTCTCCGACGTTGCCACGGCGGTCTACGACGGCGTGGACGCGGTGATGCTGTCCGCCGAATCCGCCTCGGGCCGATACCCGCTGGAAGCGGTCGCGATGATGGACCGCATCATTGCCCGCGTGGAGGCGGACCCGTCGTACCGCAGCGGCATCGACGCCACGCATGCCGCTGCGCAGGCGACCACGGCCGACGCCGTTTGCGCCTCGCTGCGCGATGTGGCGGCGCTGCTCGCGCCGGCCGCCACCGTGACCTACACCTCCTCGGGCTTCACCAGCCTGCGCGCGGCCCGCGAGCGGCCCGCGGTGCCGATCCTGAGCCTCACGCCGGACATCGTCAGCGCACGCCGCATGGCGATGGTGTGGGGCGTGCATGCGGTGCTGGTCGACGACGTCCACGATGTCGCGGAGATGATCGTGCGAGCGTGTCGCGCCGCGCGCACCGAAGGCTTCGCGAACCCGGGCGATCACGTGGTGGTCGTCGCGGGCCTGCCCTTCGGGCAATCCGGAACCACCAACCTGCTGCACGTCGCACGCATCCCGCGTTGAAAGCCGGCGTCCCGGTCGCCAAGACAGCATGGGCTGCAACTGGGTTCGCAAATGCGATTCGATGAGTGTGCCGATGTTTTCTCCAGCAAGCACGCATCGTTCCGCCACATTGACGCGCGCCGGCACGCTTACATTTCCCGGATGAAGAACGCGACCCTGCGCCAGTTGAAGGTCTTCGAGGCGGTCGCGCGGCTCCTGAGCTTTTCGCGCGCGGCAGAGGAGCTCCACCTCACGCAGCCGGCCGTCTCGACCCAGATCCGCAAGCTCGAGGAGCATGCCGGCAACGTGCTGTTCGAGCAGTTCGGCAAGAAGATCTACCTGACGCCGGCCGGCACCGAGCTGCTCGGGATCAGCCGCGCCATCATCCAGCAGTTCGAGACGGCCGAGCATGCGATGACGCAGTTCCAGGGCATCTCGGGCGGCCGGCTCAACGTGGGCGTGATCAGCGCGGGCGACTATTTCTTTCCGCGCCTGCTGGTGGAGTTCGCCGGCCGCCATCGCGGGGTGACGCTGAACTTCACCGTCCACAACCGCGCGGGCCTTCTGACGCACATCGCCGAGAACCTCACCGACCTGGCGATCATGGTGCGGCCGCCAGCCGGCATGGACACGGTGCACCAGGCTTTCGCACCGCATCCGTATGTGATCGTCGCGGCGCCGCACCATCCGCTGGTCGGCGCAAAGAGCATCCCGCTGGCCACCCTGATGCGCGAGCGCTTCGTCGTGCGCGAGAAGGGCTCCGACACCTGGCACTCGATGGAGGAGGGCTTCGGCGGTGACCTGCGCGGTCTCAACATCGCAATGGAGATCCGCAGCACCGAGACCATCAAGCAGGCCGTGATCGCCGGCATGGGCGTGAGCTTCCTGTCGGCCCACACCATCAGCCAGGAGCTGCGCGCCGGCAGCCTGTGCGTGCTCGACGTGCAGGGCTTTCCGCTGATGCTGAACTGGTACGTGGTGCACCTGCGCACCAAGCGCCTGCCGCCGGTGGCGCAGGCCTTCAAGGACTTTCTGGTGAGCGACGGCGCGGCGCTGATCGCGCAGATCGTGCCGCTCGACACGCCGCACTAGCGCGCCGCACACGCAATACCACGAGGGTGCCGGCGTCGCATTCCCGGAAAGGTGGGCCTGTGGCGCGTTGCGAGCACGGGGCGACAGGCCTGTGTCCTGGAAATTGACCGGGGTCAAGGGTCGGGCGGGCCGATTCATCGACATTGCCCCTTGTCATGAATCCTCGAACGACACCGGAACACCCCGCAGCCACGGATGGCGCCCGAGGCACCTTCGACTTCGATTGCCTGCGCGAATCGCCTCATTCCCCGAATAAATTGGACCGGGCTCGCGGCATTCCCGACACTGGCCAGGCACCTCCCGGTGCATCCACGATGAACGCCATGGAAAACACACTCGCCACCACTGCCGCCGTGCGCGCCGTGCTGGCCCGCCGCATGGACGAGCCCGGCGCGCTGCTGCCCATCCTGCACGAGCTGCAGGACACGCTCGGCCATATTCCGCCGGACGCTGTGCAGGAGATCGCCGGCGCCCTGAACCTGTCGCGCGCCGAAGTCCATGGCGTCATCACCTACTACCACCACTTCCGCAGCGAGCCCGGAGGGCGCCACGTGATCCGGATCTGCCGCGCCGAGGCCTGCCAGGCGATGGGCGCCGACGATCTGCTGGCGCATGCACAGCAGCGCCTGGGCTGCGCCGCGCACGGCACCACGAAGGACGGCGCCTTCACCCTCGAGCCCGCGTTCTGCCTGGGGCTGTGCGCGTCTTCGCCCGCCATGGCGATCGACGACGAGCCACATGCGCGCATGACGCCCGACACCTTCGACGCGCTGATCCACGAGACCCAAGGCCTGCAGGAGGCGAAGCGATGAGCAGGCTGACCGTGTACGTGCCGCGCGACTCCGCGGCCTTGGCCGTGGGCGCCGACCGCGTGGCCCGCCGGATCGCCGAGGAGGCAGCGCGGCGCGGCCTCGATGTGCAAATCGTGCGCAACGGTTCGCGCGGCCTGTTCTGGCTCGAGCCCCTGGTCGAAGTGGGCACGCCTGCGGGCCGGATCGCCTACGGCCCCGTCACGGTCGCCGACGTGTCCGACTTGTTCGATGCGGACTTCCTCGCCGGCGCCGCGCACGCCTTGCACCTCGGCCCGACCGACGAGATCCCCTATCTGAAAAAGCAGGAACGGCTCACCTTCGCGCGGATGGGCATCACCGATCCGCTGTCGCTCGCCGACTACGAGGCGCACGAAGGCTACGCCGGCCTGCGGCGCGCACTCGCGATGGCGCCCGCGGACATCGTGCAGCAGGTGCTGGATTCGGGCCTGCGCGGCCGCGGCGGCGCGGCCTTCCCGGCCGGCATCAAATGGAAGACCGTGCTCGCCACGGCGGCGGTGCAGAAGTACATCGTCTGCAATGCCGACGAAGGCGACTCGGGCACCTTCTCCGACCGCATGACCATGGAGGGCGATCCCTTCATGCTGATCGAGGGCATGACGATCGCGGGCATCGCCACCGGCGCCACGCAGGGCTATGTGTACGTGCGCTCGGAGTACCCCCACGCCATCGCCGCGCTGAACGCCGCCGTTGCGCGGGCCGAGGTGGCCGGCTTCCTCGGCAACGACATCCTCGGCTCGGGCCATGCCTTCAGGCTCGAGGTGCGCAAGGGCGCCGGCTCCTACGTCTGCGGCGAGGAGACGGCCTTGCTCGAAAGCCTGGAAGGCAGGCGCGGCATCGTGCGTGCCAAGCCGCCGCTGCCGGCCATCGAAGGCCTGTTCGGCCAGCCGACGCTGATCAACAACGTGATCACGCTGGCCAGCGTGCCGCTGATCCTGGCGCGCGGGGCCGAGTTCTACCGCGACTTCGGCGTCGGGCGCTCGCGCGGCACGCTGCCGATGCAACTGGCCGGCAACATCAAGCACGGCGGGCTGGTCGAGAAGGCCTTCGGCGTCACGCTGCGCGAGCTGCTCTACGACTACGGCGGCGGTTCCGCCTCGGGCCGGCCGATCAAGGCCGTGCAGGTGGGCGGGCCGCTCGGTGCCTACCTGCCCGAATCGCAATGGGACCTGCCGCTGGACTACGAGGCCTACGCCGCCGTGGGCGGCACCGTGGGGCATGGCGGCATCGTGGTTCACGACGACACGGCCGATCTGTCGAAGCTCGCGCGCTACGCCATGGAGTTCTGCGCCATCGAGTCCTGCGGCAAGTGCACGCCCTGCCGCATCGGCTCGACCCGCGGCGTCGAGGTGATCGACAAGATCCGGGCAGACCAGAACCGGCCGCAGCAGGTGATCCTGCTGCGCGACCTGTGCAACACCATGGTCCACGGCTCGCTGTGCGCGATGGGCGGCATGACGCCCTTCCCGGTGCTGTCGGCACTCGATCATTTCCCAGAAGACTTCGGCATCGTCACGCCCGACCGCGAAGCCGCCTGAAATGACGCCCAACAGGAAAAAAGACATGCTGGACCATCTGAAAGAAACCGACTGGGGCACGCCGAAGCGCGAGTCCGAGCGTGAAGTCACGCTCGAGATCGACGGCAACGAAGTCACCGTCCCGGCCGGCACTTCGCTGATGCGTGCGGCCGTGGATGCCGGCATCCAGGTGCCCAAGCTCTGCGCGACCGACAGCCTGGAGCCCTTCGGCTCCTGCCGGCTATGCCTGGTCGAGATCGAAGGCCGCCGGGGCTTCCCGGCCTCCTGCACCACGCCGGCCGAAGCGGGCATGAAGGTGCGCACCCAGACGCCGAAGCTGCAGGAGCTGCGCAAGGGCGTGATGGAGCTCTACATCTCCGACCATCCGCTGGACTGCCTCACCTGCTCGGCCAACGGCAACTGCGAGCTGCAGGACATGGCAGGCGTCACGGGCCTGCGCAACGTGCGCTACGGCTTCGACGGCGCCAACCACCTGGACAGCAAGAAGGACGACTCGAATCCGTACTTCAGCTACGACCCGTCGAAGTGCATCGTCTGCAACCGCTGCGTGCGCGCCTGCGAAGAGACGCAGGGCACTTTCGCATTGACGATCAGCGGCCGCGGCTTCGAGTCGCGCGTCTCGCCGGGGCAGGACGCGCCGTTCATGGAGTCCGAATGCGTCAGCTGCGGCGCCTGCGTCGAGGCCTGCCCGACGGCCACGCTGCAGGAAAAGTCGGTGATCTGGCTCGGCCAGCCCGAGCACAGCGTCATTACCACCTGCGCCTACTGCGGCGTGGGCTGCGCCTTCAAGGCCGAGATGAAGGGCAACGAGGTGGTGCGCATGGTGCCGTGGAAGGACGGCAAGGCCAACGACGGCCATTCCTGCGTCAAAGGCCGCTTCGCCTGGGGCTATGCGACGCACCAGGACCGCATGCTCAAGCCGATGATCCGCAAGAAGATCACCGACCCGTGGCAGGAGGTCAGCTGGGAGGTCGCGCTGGCCCATGCCGCCGGCGAGTTCAAGCGCCTGCAGTCCCGGTACGGCCGGGACGCCGTCGGCGGCATCACCTCTTCGCGCTGCACCAACGAGGAAACCTACCTGGTCCAGAAGCTGGTGCGCGCGGCCTTCGGCAACAACAACGTCGACACCTGCGCCCGCGTGTGCCACTCGCCCACCGGCTACGGCCTCAAGCAGACGCTGGGCGAATCGGCCGGGACGCAGACGTTCAAGTCGGTGGAGAAGGCCGACGTGATCGTGGTGATCGGCGCCAACCCGACCGATGGGCATCCCGTGTTCGCATCGCGCATGAAGAAGCGGCTGCGCGAAGGCGCGAAGCTGATCGTGATCGACCCGCGGCGCATCGACATCGTGAGGTCGCCGCATGTGAAGGCCGCGCATCACCTTCAGTTGAGGCCCGGCACCAACGTGGCGGTGGTCACGGCGCTGGCGCACGTGATCGCGACCGAAGGCCTGATCGCCGAGCAGTACGTGGCCGAGCGCTGCGACCTCGCTTCCTTCGCCGAGTGGCGTGCCTTTGTGTCGAAGCCCGAGAACTCGCCCGAAGCCACCGAAGCCGCCACCGGCGTGCCGGCCGAGGAGGTGCGCGCCGCAGCACGCCTGTACGCCACGGCCGGCAACGGCGCCATCTACTACGGCTTGGGCGTGACCGAGCACAGCCAGGGCTCGACCACGGTGATGGGCATCGCCAACCTCGCGATGGCCACCGGCAACGTGGGGCGCGAGGGCGTGGGCGTCAATCCGCTGCGCGGCCAGAACAATGTGCAGGGCTCCTGCGACATGGGCTCCTTCCCGCACGAGCTGCCGGGCTACCGGCATGTGTCGGACAGCGCTTCGCGCGCCTCTTTCGAGGCGGCCTGGGGCGTGCGCATCGACCCCGAGCCGGGCCTGCGCATCCCCAACATGTTCGACGCCGCGATCGGCGGCAGCTTCAAGGGCCTGTACTGCGAGGGCGAGGACATCGTGCAGTCGGACCCGAACACGCAGCATGTGGCGGCCGCCATGATGGCGATGGAATGCGTGGTGGTGCAGGACCTGTTCCTCAACGAGACCGCGAAGTACGCCCACGTGTTCCTGCCCGGCTCCTCCTTTCTGGAGAAGGACGGCACCTTCACCAATGCCGAGCGCCGCATCTCGCGCGTGCGCAAGGTCATGCCCCCCAAGGCAGGCTATGCGGACTGGGAGGTGACGGTGAAGCTGGCACAGGCGCTGGGCTACCCGATGGACTACGGGAGTCCCGAGGAGATCATGGACGAGATCGCCGCGCTGACGCCGACCTTCCGCGGCGTGAGCTACAAGCGCCTGGACGAGCTCGGCAGCATCCAGTGGCCCTGCAACGAGGACGCGCCCGAGGGCACGCCCACCCTGCACATCGACAGCTTCGTGCGCGGCAAGGGCCGCTTCATCGTCACGCAGTACGTGGCGACGGACGAGAAGGTCACGCGCAAGTTCCCCCTGCTGCTCACGACCGGCCGCATCCTGTCGCAGTACAACGTCGGCGCGCAGACGCGGCGCACCGACAACAACCGGTGGCACAGCGAGGACCGGCTGGAGATCCATCCGCACGATGCGCAGGAGCGCGGCATCCGGGACGACGACTGGGTCGGCATCCAGAGCCGCGCCGGCGAGACGGTGCTGCGCGCCACGGTGTCCGAGCGCATGCAGCCGGGCGTGGTCTACACCACCTTCCACTTTCCGGAGTCGGGCGCCAACGTGATCACCACCGACAACTCCGACTGGGCCACCAACTGCCCGGAGTACAAGGTCACGGCGGTGCAGGTCATGCGGGTGATGCAGTCCTCCGCGTGGCAGCAGGAGTACAGCCGCTTCAACGAGACTCAACAGGCGCTGTTGACGGCCGCGGTGCGCGATGACGCGACGGTCGGGGCCAAGTGACATGAATGACATGAGCCTGGCTGCCTTGCCCTGCGCCGTCACCTATGCCGACGCGCCGTCCTGCGAAGGCGCCATGCTGCTGCCGGTGCGCGGCGTGCGCGGCGGCCTGGCCTTCGCGGTGCAGGACTGGGTGGCGCAGGAAGTGCCGGTCGCGCTGGAGTTCAACGGCATCTCGCACGCGGTGATGCTGGCGACGCCGCTGGACCTGGAGGACTTCGCGCTCGGCTTCTCGCTGACCGAGGGCATCCTCGACGGTGCGCACGAGCTCTATGGCGTGGAAGCCGAGCCCTCGGCGCTCGGCATCACGCTGCGGCTGGACGTGGCCGGCGCCGCCTTCGCCCGCCTCAAGCAGAAGCGCCGCTCGATGGCCGGGCGCACCGGCTGCGGCCTGTGCGGCACCGAGAGCCTGGCCCAGGTGTCGCGCGCGCTGCCGGTCCTGGCAGGCGGCATGCGGCTGGAGCGCCGGGCGATCGCGCGGGCAATGACGCGGCTGCAGGCGCAGCAAACCCTGCAGCAGGCCACCGGCGCGGTACACGCGGCCGCGTGGTGCTCGGCCAAGGGCGAGGTGATGTTCCTGCGCGAGGACGTGGGGCGCCACAACGCGCTCGACAAGCTGGTGGGCGCGCTGGCGGCTGCCGAAGTGGATGCGTCGGCCGGTTTCATCGCCGTCACCAGCCGGGCCAGCTTCGAGATGGTGCAGAAGACCGCCATGGCCGGCGTCTCGCTGCTCGCCGCGGTGTCGGCGCCGACCGCCTTCGCGGTCCAGACCGCGCAGCGGGCCGGCCTGACGCTGGTCGGCTTCGCGCGCAAGGAGGATCTTGTCGTGTATTGCCTGCCGGAGCGCCTGTCGGCGGCACCCGCAGCGGCCCATTGAACGAAGAGGAAGAAAGGCATCAGCGCATGCACGACATGACCGCGCAACTGGTCAAGATGGCCAACCAGATCGGCAGCTTCTTCCAGGCCCAGACGCCCGACGATGCCGTCGCCGCCACGCAGGCGATCGCCGCACACCTGAAGTCCTTCTGGGCGCCCAGCATGCGTGGGCAATTGATCAGCCAGCTCGACGCCGGCGGCGCCACCCAGCTGCTGCCGATCGTCGCATCGGCAGTTCGAAGCCACCGGGCGAAGCTGCTGCCCCAGGCCTCGGTTTAGCTCGGGTGCGGGACCCTGGAATCCTCGTGCGACTCGAGCAGTGATTCGTAGTAGAGGCACAGCGGCATGGCGATGAACACCATGCCCGCGACGTAGATGATGAGACTGGTCACCGGGAAGTCGGCCCGCTCCCAGTAGGGAATGGAGGCGGCCGCGGCGCCGATGGCGATGAGCGCGATCACGGTCTTCAGGGCCCAGCCCATGAAGGCGGTCCACCGGTCGCCCGAAAGGGCATCGTGTGCGCAGTCCCGAGGGTCTTCGCCCTTGTCGCCCTTGTCTTGGTCCATGGTGTCTCCTTGGTGAGGCGCTGCCTCTGACCATGCCACGGGCGCGGACCCCGGTCAACCTGGAAGCCCCGCGGTCGGGGCTGCGCTAAAGTCGTACGACCAATTTCCCATGACCCATGACGGCCCGCTTCCAATCCATCACCCCCGGCGCCCGGTTGTCCGATAGGGTGGCCGATGCGCTGGCGGCCGAGATCAAGGCCGGGCGGCTGGTTGCCGGCGAGAAGCTGCCGACCGAGGCGGCGCTGGTGGAGCAGTTCGCCGTCAGCCGCACGGTGGTGCGCGAAGCGATCTCGCGGCTCAAGTCCCTGGGCCTGGTGGATTCCCGCCAGGGCAGCGGCATGTACGTGTGCGAGACGGGTTTCGCGCCGCTCAGCTTCGATGCGCGCTATGCCGGCTCGAAGACGGCGGTGATCCAGATGGTGGAAGTGCGGCGCGCGCTCGAAGCCGAAGTCGCCGCACTGGCCGCGCAACGGCGCACGGCGGCCGACGTGCGCCGCATCCGGGCTGCCATGGCGGCCTTGGCGAAGGCGGTGCAGGGCGGGAGCGACGGGGCGGAGCAGGACGTGGCCTTCCATCGCGCCATCGCGGATGCCGCGCGCAACCCCTTCCTTCTCGACACGCTGCAGTACCTGGGCCAGTTCCTCTACGGCGCCACGCGGGTGACCCGCGCCAACGAAGCACGCCGCGCCGATTTCGCGCAGCAGGTCGCCGACGAGCACCGCGCCATCGTGGAAGCCATCGACGCCGGCGATGCCGCGAAGGCGCGCCTCGCCGCGGCGGGCCACATGGACGGCGCGATCCGGCGCATCGAACAGGCCGATCCTGCCTTCTGGCAGCAGGAGGGCGAGGCCCTCGCGCGTCCGCTCACCAGCGGACTGCCTGTCAGCTCCTGAATCCGCGCGTCTCCCGGCAAGTAAGACTTGCTCGGGTTTTCCCTTGGTTCTCACTTCGAATTCAAATTTGTATGATGACAATATGAGATGACAAATGCGCGCCCCGCCATGTCGAGACACCACACCGGAGACCTGCCAATGACTGCATCCATCCTCGCCGGCGCGAAGCCGGCCGACGACGAGCTCGAGCGCCGCGCCTACGGCAAGGTGTTCTGGCGCCTCGTGCCCTTTCTCATGCTGTGCTACGTGATCGCCTACCTCGATCGCGTGAACGTCGGCTTCGCGAAGCTGCAGATGGGGCAGGACCTGGGCTTCAGCGAAACGGTGTTCGGGCTCGGCGCGGGCATCTTCTTCCTGGGCTACTTCCTGTTCGAGGTGCCGAGCAACCTGCTGATGAACAAGGTCGGCGCGCGCGTCTGGATCGCACGGATCATGATCACCTGGGGCCTGCTCTCCGCGTGCTTCATGTTCGTGAAGACGCCCACCAGCTTCTACGTCCTGCGCTTCCTGCTCGGCCTGGCCGAGGCCGGCTTCTACCCGGGCGTGATCCTCTACCTCACCCACTGGTACCCGGCGCACCGGCGCGCCAAGATCATCGCGGTCTTCATGTCGGCGATTCCCGTCGCGGGCATCTTCGGCAACCCCTTGTCGGGCTGGATCATGGATGCCTTCCACGGCGTCTCGTCGCTGCAAGGCTGGCAATGGATGTTCCTGGTCGAGGCGGTGCCGGCGGTGCTCGTCGGCCTGATCGTCCTGTTCTACCTGGACAACGGCATCGCCAAGGCCAAGTGGCTCGATGCGGACGAGAAGAGACTGCTGGCCCGCGAGGTCGAGCTCGACCAGCAGTTCGGCCGGCGCGGCCCGCACTCGGTGGCCGGCGTGTTCAAGGACGCCCGCATCTGGTGGATGGCGCTGATCTACTTCAGCTTCGTCATGGGCCAGTACGCGCTGACCTTCTGGTTGCCGACGCTGATCAAGACCACCGGCGTCACGGGCAACCTCCACATCGGGCTGCTGAGCGCGGTGCCCTTCCTTTGCGCCATCGTGGCCATGAACCTGTTCGGACGCAGCGCCGACAAGCGCCGCGAGCGGCGCTGGCACCTGATCGTTCCCGCCCTCATGGGGGCCATCGGCTTCGTCGTCGCCGCCTCGTACACCCGCAACACCGCCGTCTCGCTGGCCTTTCTCTCGCTCGCCGCAGCCGGCGTGCTGACCTGCGCGCCGCTGTTCTGGTCGCTGCCCACCGCCTTTCTCTCGGGCACCGCGGCGGCCGCCGGCATCGCGGCCATCAATTCGGTCGGCAACCTGGCCGGCTTCGTGAGCCCCTACCTCATCGGCTATCTGAAGGACGCGACCGGCAGCACGCAGGTCGGCATGTATGTGCTGGCAGGCGCGCTCGTGGTGGGCGCCGTCGCGGTATGGTTGACGCCGAAGCAACTCGTCGATCGCTGAGCCGTTTTCGTACAAGGAGTTTTTCGCATGACTTCCACCATTGGCCTGATCGGCCTCGGCGCCATGGGCGGCGGCATGGCGCAGTCGCTGCGCCGCGCAGGCTTTACGCTGAACGTTTACGACGTGCGCGTCGAAGCGGCGCAGGCCTTTGCCAGGGATGGCGGCACCGCCTGCGCCACGCTGGCCGAGCTGGGCCGCAACAGCGAGGTCGTGGTCTGCGTCGTGGTGAACGCCGCGCAGACCGAGGCGGTGCTGTTCGGCACCGACGATACGCCCGGCTGCGCCGCCGCCATGAAGCCCGGCAGCGTGTTCGTGATGTGCTCGACGGTGGACCCGAACTGGTCGATCGCGCTCGAGGCGCGCCTGGCCGAGAAGGGCATCCTCTACCTCGACGCCCCGATTTCCGGAGGCGCCGCCAAGGCCGCGAGCGGCGAGATGACGATGATGACGGCCGGCTCGCCCGAGGCCTACGCCAAGGCCGGTGCCGCGCTCGACGCGATGGCGGCCAAGGTCTACCGCCTGGGGGACAAGGCCGGCGCCGGCAGCAAGGTGAAGATCATCAACCAGCTGCTCGCCGGCGTGCACATCGCCGCGGCGGCCGAGGCCATGGCGCTGGGCCTGCGCGAGGGCGTGGCGGCCGATGCGCTCTACGAAGTCATCACGCACAGCGCCGGCAACAGCTGGATGTTCGAGAACCGAATGGCCCACGTGCTGGCGGGGGACTACACGCCGCTGTCGGCGGTCGACATTTTCGTGAAGGACCTGGGGCTGGTGCTCGACACCGCGCGGGCCAGCAAGTTTCCGTTGCCGCTGGCGTCCACCGCGCACCAGATGTTCATGCAGGCTTCGACCGCGGGCTTCGCGCGGGAGGACGACAGCGCGGTCATCAAGATATTTCCGGGCATCGAGCTGCCGTCCCGTTCCAACCCCCCGGAGTCCCCATGAGCGCAAAGATCCTGCTCGGCTGCATCGCCGACGATTTCACCGGCGCCACCGACCTTGCCAACAACCTCGTGCGCGCCGGCATGCGCGTGGTGCAGACCATCGGCGTGCCGGCCGGGCCGCTCGCGGCCGAGGTCGATGCGGTGGTGGTCGCGCTCAAGTCGCGCACCATCGCGCCGGCCGAGGCGGTGGCGCAATCGCTCGAGGCTCTGCGCTGGCTGCAGGCGCAGGGGGCGCGGCAGATCTATTTCAAGTACTGCTCCACCTTCGACAGCACGCCCGCGGGCAACATCGGGCCGGTGACGGAGGCGTTGATGGAGGCGCTGGGCTGCGACTTCACCATCGCCACGCCGGCCTTCCCGGACAACAAGCGCACGGTGTTCAAGGGCTACCTGTTCGCCGGCGAGGTGCTGCTCAACGAGAGCGGCATGCAGAACCATCCGCTGACCCCGATGACGGACCCCAACCTCGTGCGCGTGCTGCAGGCGCAGACGCGGCGCCGGGTGGGGCTGATCGACCACGCGGTGGTCGCGCGCGGCGCCCCGGCGGTACGCGAGCGCATCGCGCAGCTGCGGGCGGAGGGCATCGGCATCGCGATCGTCGATGCGGTCTCCAACGACGACCTGCTGCGCCTCGGGCCGGCGCTGGCGGACCTGCCGCTGGTGACCGCGGGCTCGGGCGTGGCGATCGGCCTGCCTGCCAATTTCGGCCTCGCACCATCGTCGACCGCCAGCGCGCTGCCGCCTGCGGGCGGCTTGAAGGCGGTGGTCTCGGGCAGCTGTTCGCTCGCCACCAATCGGCAGGTGCTGAGCTTCATCCAGGCGGGCCGCCCCGCGCTGGCGATCGATCCGCTGCGCATCGCCGCGGGCGTCGACGTGACGTCCGAGGCGCTGGCCTGGGCCGCGCCGCTGCTGGACGGCGGGCCGGTGCTGGTCTATTCGACGGCCGAGTCCGGCGCCGTGAAATCGGTGCAGGGCCGGCTCGGCGTCGAGGAAGCCGGCGCGATGGTGGAGCGCACGATCGCCGCGATCGCGCGCGGGCTGGTCGCGCTCGGCGTGCGACAACTGGTGGTGGCCGGCGGCGAGACCTCGGGCGCCTGCGTGCAGGCGCTGGGCATTGCACAGATGCAGATCGGGGCGCAGATCGACCCGGGCGTGCCCTGGTGCCATGCGTCGGCAGAGGCGGCGGGCGGCGCCGGGCTGCATATCGCGCTCAAGTCAGGCAACTTCGGCACCGACGATTTCTTCGGCAAAGCCTTTACAGTTCTCCAATGAACGAGAGCCAGGCGCGCGAAGAGATCTGCCGCATCGGCCGCAGCCTGTTCGAGCGCGGCTATGTGCATGCCACCGCCGGCAACATCAGCGTGCGGCTCGACGATGGCTTCCTCATCACCCCCACCGACGCCTGCCTGGGCTTCCTCGATCCGGCGAAGCTCGCGCGGCTCGATGTCGACCTGAACCAGAGCGGCGGCGACCGCGCCAGCAAGACCATCGCCCTGCATGCCCGCATCTACGCCGCCGCCACAGACTTCGACGCCGGCACGCGCTGCGTGATCCACACCCACAGCACGCATTGCGTGGCGCTCACGCTGGACACCACGAGCGACGAACTGCTGCCGGCCCTCACGCCTTATTTCGTGATGAAGGTCGGCCACGTGCCCGTGATCCCCTACCACCGGCCCGGTGCGCCCGAGGCCGCCGAGCAGGTCGCGCAAGCCATCGCGCGCTACGGCGCTCAGGGCACGCCGATCCGCGCCGTGATGCTGGAGCGCCTCGGCCCCAACGTCTGGCACGACACGCCCGCCGCGGCCATGGCCGTGATCGAGGAACTCGAAGAGACGGCCAGGCTGTGGGCATCGAACAAGCAGGCTGCCCAACCGCTGGCACCGTCGATGATCGACGAGCTGCGCCGTCACTTCGGCGCGCGCTGGTAAGAGAACGAAGGACACATCCCCATGCCCCGATTCGCCGCCAACCTCTCGATGCTCTATCCCGAGCTCGATTTCCTGGACCGCTTCGAAGCCGCCGCGAAGGACGGCTTTCAGGCGGTCGAGTACCTCTTCCCCTACCCCTACGAGCGGCGCGAGCTGGCCGCCCGGCTCTCGGCCAACGGCCTGCAGCAGGTGCTCTTCAACGGCCCGCCCGGCGATTGGGAGGGCGGCGAGCGCGGCCTGGCTTGCCTGCCGGGGCGCGAGGCCGAGTTCCGCGAGGGCGTGCTGAAGGCGCTGGACTATGCCGAGGCCCTGGACTGCCCCCGCGTGCACGTGATGGCAGGCCTGGTTGCGGCCGGCCTGGAGCGCGAGGCGGTGCAGCCCACCTACATCGACAACCTGCGCTGGGCCGCGGGCGAGGCCGCCAAGGCCGGGCGCGATCTGCTGATCGAGCCCATCAACACCCGGGACATCCCGCGCTTCTTCCTGAACCGGCAGGACCATGCGCACGAGATCGTCGAAGAGGTGGGCGCGCCCAACCTCAAGGTGCAGATGGACCTCTACCACTGCCAGATCGTCGAGGGCGACGTCGCGATGAAGATCCGCAAGTACCTGCCCACCGGCCGCGTCGGCCATTTCCAGATCGCCGGCGTGCCCGAGCGCCACGAGCCCGACATCGGCGAGCTGAACCATTCCTACCTGTTTGGGGTGATCGACGAGGTGGCGGCGCAATGCGGCTGGGAAGGCTGGGTCGGCTGCGAATACCGGCCGGCGCGCGGCGCGGTGCCCCGGGGCAGCTCCGACGGGCTGGGCTGGCTGCGGGCGCTGCAGCGCGGCTGAAGAGCAGCGGTCCGCAATCGCCGCATCGCGCCCAAGCGCCCGTTGACGCGCGGCCGACGGCCGCTGCACGCTGCCCGGCAAAAAGTTGGCGCGCAAATCTCGCGAATCGTGGCATTTCACACAACCAAGCCTCGGCTTTTTGCGTAATCCCCTGCAACGCTGAACCGCGCGGACCGTTATTCAAACGAGCCCGGCACGATTGATGCAAGGCAATCGGCAAGCGGGGATTCCGTGTCAGCTGTTTGATTCAGTCATCCATTTTTTGCCGCCCGCAGGAGACGACCATGTCGCACAGTTCTTCTTCGATGCAGACTGCAGCCGCGTTCGAGATCCGGTTCCAGTCCTTGTTCAACCAGGGGCGCGCGCTGGCCTTCCCTTGCGACAGCACGGGCATGGTCAACCTCGACGCGATGAGCGAGAGGGCTCGCAACAACTATCTCTTCGCCCGCGGAATGATCGGCCGCGAGTACGCAACGCCCTACGTCCAGGCCCGCGACCCTCATTGAGCCGGCAGTGACGAAATGGTCAAGCCGCTGACGCGATTTGACGATTCGATGACAAGCGGGCGAACCGGGCGCCGCAGATCCGCGAGCGCAGCGGGTCATCGAAGGAGAACTGCATCCTGCGCTGGATCCGCTCGGTCAGCACCTTGCGCGGACTTTAGGCCTCGTCGCTGAAACGCGAGATTTTCAAGATCGCCAACCACGTCGAAGGGCGGAATTGCCCGGTCGGTCAATTCAGGACCTCGAACCCTTCGCGCATCCTCCTGCCTCGATGAACTGACAACGACGGGCGCATCAGGCGTTGTCCGACAAGGGACGGGAAGCCTCCGGTCAACAAGGAAGGCTTTGGCCATCGAAGGCTCTTGCGTGCCGCTCGTGTCGTCGACAACAGAGATGCGCCGGGCCTTGCTGCCGCTCAGGAGACCGTCATGAACGTTCCCATGCCTGTGCAAGCGACTGCCGCATGCGCCGCCATCACCGCAACCCGGCTGCGGGAAGCTGCGCAGGCGCAAATCGTCCGTTCCTTCCGCGCACACCTGGGCGGCGCACCCCAGCCGTCCGACGAGCAGTTGATCCTTTTCGCCCGTCTCGCAGTGTCCGAGATGCGGCTGCAGCGCCGGCTCCTCGCGTCCGCCTCGGCGGTACCGGAGGACGCCGACACCGCCTTGCTCTGGGAGCGCTGACATGAACGCCGCCGCGATCTTCCCGGAGCGGCAGAGGCCGCCGGTTGCCGTCGCCTTCGGCAGCGTGCTGGACCTGGTGCGCTTGCGCAGCGAGCCCGCCCAAGCGGAGGTCTGCGAGGCTTGCCAGACCATCAACCCGTGCCACGCACGCTTCTGCAAGGGCTGCGACGGCAAGCTGCCTGCCTATTTCGCAACCGTCGACAGCGAGACGCATCCCTCGCCGCTGATGAGCGCAGGCGACGCCGAGGTGCGCCGCTCCCGCTACGCCGTCCTCGCGCTGATCGGTCTCTGGGGCACGGTGGCTGCGGTGGCTCTGGTCGTGGCCCGTGGGCCTCGGGAGGCCGGTGTGCCCACGCGCCCGCTGGCGCATGCGGCGCTGCCGGCGCCCATCGAGCGCACGGTGGCGCGGGTCGATCCCGTGGCCGCCGCCGAAACCGCGCGGGTCGCCCGGAGCCTCTTGCCGGTCGTTGCAGCCCCTTCCGAGGCGGCGCCGGCCCTGGCACCGGCGCCCGCTGAAGTCCTTGCGCGCGAGGAGTCGCCGGCAAAAGCTCGCGCTGCACGCACATCCGCGCCGCCGGCCCCGAAGCCGGGCGCGCTGCGAAGCGCCGGTGTGGCGAGTCCCTTGGCCCGCTGCGGCGACCTGGGCTTCATCGGCCGCGCGGTCTGCATGAACAACCAATGCGCGCGGCCGGAGTTCCGACGCAGCGCCCAGTGTGCCGAAACGATACGGCAGCAGAGGCTCGGCGAAGCACGCCGCAATCCGAAGCTGATGGGCTGATTCGCCCCGGCTGAGCCGCGGCGGCACGTCGGCGAGGGCGGGTGACGCCGTCAGCCGGCCGCTGCGTGCCCCGCCGCCTGCGCCAGCACCCGCGCCGTCGCCTGGGCCGCAACTTCCAGCCTCTTCACGTCGCGCTCGGTCAAATCGACGGTGCGCTCCACCGCAAAGCCGCACAGCGTCCCGTAGATGCGCCCGTCCGGCATCACCACCGGCACGCTGATGTGGGTGCCGATGGGCTTGGTCACCTCGGGCAGGGGCTGCCGGGTGCGCAGCACGCGCAGGTCGTGGGCGAGCTTGGGAACGCGGCCGTCGAGCACCTGCTGGCAGATGCTGTCTTCCATGGTGTGGGAGTCGCCGACGTGGATGATGCCCATGGACGGAGCGGTGGCGACGTGCCGGAACACGCGGCGCGCGCCGACGAACTCGGAGACGAAGAAAACGTCCATCCCGAGCTGTTCACGGATCAGCTCCAGCATGGAGGACAGGGCCTGCACCACCAGCGGGCCGTCGCAGTCCAGCGTGCCGACGGGCGGCTTGCCGTTGTCCGATGGGTTGCCGTCGAATCCGATGTCGTCTCCGCTCCTGCTGCGCATGTTGATCCCTCAAGCCATGCCCCATGCTAATGCCCGGGAGCCGAAATTCATTCTGTTCTATAAGCAAATCGCTGGCGGGTCCACGCAACTGTTCACGCTGGACCGGATTCCCTGCGGGCGGGCACGGCCCGGCGGCGCCCGCTTCGGCGCGCGGATTCCACGGGCAGGTCTTACCATGGGCGCTCTTCGCTCGGCGAGTGCGCCACACCGCCGTTGCCGCCTTCGTGGAGGAACACCATGCCCATCCAGCTCAATCACACGATCGTTCGGGCGCGTGATCCGAAGGCCTCCGCCGTCTTCCTGGCGGAGCTGCTCGGGCGCAACGAACCCACCACCTTCGGACCTTTTCATTGCGTGCAGCTCGACAACGGCGTCACGCTCGACTTCATCCGCAGCGAGGAGCGGATTCCGGTCGAGCACTACGCCTTTTTGGTGAGCGAGGAGGAGTTCGACGAGATCTTCGGGCGCATCCGGGCCCGCGGGCTCCGCTACTGGGCCGATCCCGAACAGCAGCAGCCCGGGCGGATCAACCACCATGACGGCGGCCGCGGCGTCTACTGGGACGACCCCGACGGCCATCGGCTCGAGATCATCACCCGGCCGTACGGAAGTGGCCGCGGCTGAACCCGCCGATTGCGAGGTGCTGGTGGTCGGTGCGGGGCCGGCCGGCAGCGCCTGCGCGCAGACGTTGGCACGCGCAGGGGTGGACGTGCTGCTCGTCGACCGGCAGGACTTCCCGCGCGAGAAGGTCTGCGGCGACGGGCTGATCCCCGACGCCCAGCGCGCGCTCGCGCGCCTGGGCGTGCTCGATGTCGTGCTGGCGCGCGCCGCCGTGGCCAGCCATGTGGGCTGCGTCGCGCCGCGCGGCGGCCGGCTGGAGGTCCCGGCCAGGCTGGCGGTGCTGCCGCGCCGCGAACTCGACGAGATCCTTCGCCGCGCCGCGCTCGAGGCTGGCGCGCGCTGGTTGGCGCCTGCGCGCTTCGAGGCACCGCTGGCCGATGCGAAGGGGCGCGTGGCGGGCGCGCGGCTGCGGCTCTCCGACGGCACCGCGCGCGAGCTGCGGGCGCGTTGGACCGTGCTGGCCACCGGCGCGGCGGCGGCGCCGCTCTTGGCCGCGGACATGTGCAGCCGGCGTGTGCCCAGCGGGGTCGCCCTGCGGGCTTACGTGAGGAACGAGGCGATGGCCGGGCGCCTGCGCCAGCTCGAGGTCGTCTGGAACCAGGCGCTGCGGGGCGGCTACGGCTGGATCTTTCCCTGCGGCGGGGGTGTGTTCAACGTCGGCGTCGGCTCGCTGAAAGGCGAGGGCGGCAGCGTGCCGGATCTCAATCTGCGCGAGCTCTTCGCCGCCTTCACGCGCGCCCATGCGCCGGCGCGCGAGCTGATGCAGGGCGGCTGCCTGCTGGGCGAGCTCAAAGGCGCGCCGCTGCGCTGCTCGCTCGAAGGGGCTCGCTGGTCGCGGCCCGGCCTGCTGGTGGCGGGCGAGGCGGCGGGCAGCACCTATTCCTTCACCGGCGAGGGAATCGGCAAGGCGCTGGAGTCCGGCATGCTCGCGGGCGAGGCCATCGCCGCAGCGGCGGGCGCCGGCGACGCCTCGGCCAGTGCGCGCTACGAGGCAGGCCTGGCGGCGCTGCGACCGCGCTTCGCGGCCTACGAGCACGCCAATCGCATCAACGACCACCCGTGGATCGCGGACTTCGTGATCTGGCGGGCCCGCCGCAGCCCGGGCATCGTGCGCCGGCTCAGTGGGGTGCTCGAGGAGAGTTACAGCCCCGGCCAACTGGTGACGGCGCGCGGGCTGCTGCGCCTGCTGCTGCCGGTCAGCTGAAGCGCGGAGGCTGCTTCAGCGCTTGGTGGCGAGCGCGCGGCCCAGCGCGAACACCGAGTTGGGCGCGTTCACGCGCGGCCGCTTGGGGGGTGGCGTGGTGGCCGGCACGCGCCTGACGGCCGGGCCGTCCTCGACCTTCACGCCCTTGGCCAGCTGCTCCAACACCAGGCTCTGCAGCGTGACGGAGTCCAGGAATTCCACCGTGCGGCGGTTCAGCGAGGCCCAGAGCTCCTCGGTGCTGCAGCGGCCGTCGGCGTCGGCATCGGGCTCGCTCTTTTCCGAAGGTTCGTCCTCGATGGAAAAGATGATGTCGGCCACCGTGATGTCCGCCGCCTTGCGGCCCAGCGAATAGCCGCCGCCCGGACCGCGGGTCGACTCGACCAGCTTGTGGCGGCGCAGCTTGCCGAACAGCTGTTCGAGGTATGAAAGGGAGATGCGCTGCCGCTGGCTGATGGCGGCCAGCGTGACGGGCCCCGTGCGCTCACGCAGCGCCAGGTCGATCATGGCAGTGACTGCGAAACGGCCTTTGGTGGTGAGTCGCATGAAAAGACTTTCCTGTTTGTTGTGCGGTGCAGGCTGCTGGTGTCGTGGCAGGCGCAAGGGCCCTTGTTGTGCAGCGGATCATGCCTTGGGAGTGTGAGGCCCGGATTAGGTTCCCCACCCTGGCAGAAGCCCGATGCTACCGCGACCAGCGCCGCAGGCCCAGTTCAGCGGCCAGGCGCTGGTAATCCTCGATGCGAAGGCGCACGAAATCCTCCAGCGCGGCGCCGGTGAGCGGCTCGAAGGGGTGCAGGCCATGGCGCTCGCGCAGGGCGGCATAGCCGGGGCTGGCGATCGCCTGCCGGAAGGCCTCGGTCCAGGCGCGCACGGCGCTTTCGGGGGCGTCCGCGCCGAGGTACAGCCCGCGCACGGTCGGCCAGACCAGCTCGATGCCCTGCTCGCGTGCGGTCGGAATACCGGCCAGGGCGCCCGACAGCCGGGCTTCGGCCAGCACCGCCAGGATGCGCAGCGGCGCGCCGCCGGCCTGGGCCTGCAGCGCCTCGGCCGCGTCGCCCGGGAACACGTCCACGTGCCGGCCCTGCAGTGCCGCCAGGGCCTCGCCGCCGCCCTCGAAGGCCACGAAGCGCATGGCCTTGTGGTCGCGCCCGGCGGCGCGCACGAGCAGCGCGGCCTTGACCCAGTCCTGGCTGCCCACGGTGCCGCCCGCGCCGAAGGCGAGGCGCCCGGGGTCCCGGCGCAGGGCGGCGACGAGATCGGCCAGCGTCCTGAACGGCGCGTCGCCATGAACGGCGATCACGCCGTAGTCGGTGCCCAGCGTGGCGATCCAGCGCACGGCCGAGGGCGAATGCGGCCCGAAGCGGCCCTGCGCCAGGTTGAGCAGCGAGCCGCTCGAGAAGGCCACGAGCGTCGACGGACCGCCCAGGCGGCCGGTCGCGACACGGTCGAAGGCCACGGCGCCGATGCCGCCGGGCAGGTAGCGGCGCGCCAGCGGCGGCCGCGCCGGCCGCACCGCCTGCAGGGCTTCGCGGGCCAGCATGCAGCTCAGGTCGAAGCCGCCGCCGGGCTTGGCCGGGACCACGCATTCGGCGGGGCCGTTCGAGGGATCGTCTTCCGCCGCCAGGGCGGTGCGCAGCGGCGTGTCTCCAAGAGCCGCGAACACGCACAGCACGCGCAGCGTTGCGCGGCGTGAGCGGGCAAGGGTGGGCGTGGCCTGCATGGGGCGGCTCATCTCGTCCTCGGCCACCACAGGATGGCATGCAGCCCGCTGCCCGCGTCGCGCGCTTCCAGCCGCAGCGCACCCTGGTGGCGCTCGGCGATCGCGCGCGCGATCGCCAAGCCCAGCCCCGAGCCGCCGCCGGCCGCGCGCTTGCCGCGCCGGAAGCGCTGGCCCAGCAAGGCGCGCTCCTCCGCACTCAGCCCGGGGCCGTCGTCCTCCACGTTCAGGCTGAAGCCCTGCGCGTCGGCCGCGGCGAACAAGGTCACGGTACCGCCCGCGGGCGTGTTGGCGATGGCATTGGCCACCAGGTTCGCCAGCGCCTCGCGCAACAGGCCGCGGTCGGCCACTGCCGGGAATTCCGGCGTGGGCGCGTGGATGCCGAGGTCGATCTGCTTCGCGCGCGCCTGCGGCAGGAAGTCCAGCGCCACCTCGCGCAGCAAGGCCGCCAGGTCCAGCGGCCCGGCTTCGAGCGCGGCCGTGTCGCTGCGGCCCAGCGCCAGCAGCTGCTGGGTGCTGCGGGTGGCGCGGCCGATCTCCGCGCCCAGCGCGCGCAGTGCGGCCCGCACCTGCTCGCCGTCCTGCTCGCGCTGGGCGTAGTCGGCCTGCATCTGCAGCGTCGTCAGGTGGGTGCGCAGCTGGTGCGAGGCATCGTCGAGGAACTGCCGCTGCTGCGTCACCAGTGCCTGCGTTCTCGCCATCTGCTGGTTGACGGCCGCCACCAGGGGCCGGATGTCGGCCGGCAAGCCGGCGTCGGCGATCGGCGCCAGGTCCTCGGGCCTGCGCGTCTGCACCTCGCGCGCCAGCCGCGCCAGCGGGCGCAGGGCGGCGGCCAGCGCGGCCGCGGTGCTGCACACCAGCAGGGCCAGCACCAGCGCATCGCGCAGCGCCGCGCGGCGCACGAAGCGGCGGGTGAATTCCTGGCGCGAGCGCGTGCTCTCGCCCACCTGCACGAGCACGCTGCGCGCCTCGCTGCCGGCCGGCGCCTGTTCCAGTGCGCGCCGGTAGGCGGCGAAGCGCACCGGCTCCTCGAAGTAGGGCGCGTCGTAGAACACCGGCACGCCGCTCGCGAGCGTGCCCGGCGGCGCGGGCAGGTCGGCGCTGCCCAGCTCCACCAGGCCGTCGGAGGTGGCGACGCGGAAGAAGACCTGCCCGCTCGCGGTGAGCTCGAAGAACTCGAACATGCGGTAGGGCAGCTCCACCGACAGGCCGCCCGAGGCGGTCGAGATGTTGGCATCGATGGACTTGAGCGCGCCCAGCAGCGAGCGGTCGTAGGCGGCGTCCGCGGCTTCGAGCGCATCGTGCCGCGTCATCCAGAGCTCGAGTGCGGTCACCGCCACCAGCACCGGCAGCAGCAGCCAGGCGAGGCGCTGCCACAGGCTGGCTTGGCGCAGCCGCTCAGGCCACTTCCAGCGCATAGCCGAGACCGCGCAGCGTCGTGATGCCCACGCCGCGTCCGTCGAGCCGCTTGCGCAGGCGATGGACCAGCACCTCGACCGCCTCCGGCTGCACGTCCGCCTCGTCGGAGAACACGCGTTCCAGGATCTGCTGCTTGGAGAAGGGCTCGCCGCTGCGCTGCACCAGCACGCGCAGAACGGCCTGCTCGCGTGGCGTCAGCGGCAGCGGCTCGCCGTGCAGCAGAAACTGACGGCGCGCGGCGTCCCAGGCCAGCGGCCCGCAGGCCAGGCGTGGATGCTCGATGCCGCGCGCCCGCCGCACCAGCGCATGCAGCCGGGCTTCCAGCTCGGCCAGCGCGAAGGGCTTGGCGAGGAAGTCGTCGGCACCGGCGTTGAGAGCGCGCACCCGCTCGTCCACCGAGTCGCGCGCGGTCAGGATCAGCGCCGGCAGCCGCTGGTCGCGGGCACGCAGGCGTTGCAGCACCGTGTGGCCGTCCAGGCCCGGCAGGCCGAGGTCGAGCACCAGCGCATCGTGGTCGTGCTGCTGCAGGGCCCGGTCCGCCAGCCGGCCATCGTCCACCCAGTCGACCTGGATGCCGGCATGCTCCAGCGCCTTGCTGAGCCAGGTGCCCAGCGTGTGTTCGTCTTCGGCGAGCAGGATGCGCATGCCGGGATGCTATGCGCGGTCGGCGTCAGTCGGGCTTGATGTTGGCCCGGGTGATGACCTTCTTCCAGCGCGCCTGCTCGCCGGCGATGAACTTGGCGAACTGCTCGGGCGTGTCGCCGACCGCCTCGGCGGCGTCGCCCTTGAGCCGCTCCATCGCGGCCGGCGCCTTCACCGCCTTCACGGTCTCGGCCGACAGCTTGGCGAGGTTTGCAGCCGAAAGGTTCGCCGGGGCGAGCAGGCCGTACCACTGCGTCATCTCGAAGCCCGGGAAGCCCTGCTCGGCCACGGTGGGCACCTCCGGCAGCTGCGGCAGCCGCGCCGAGGAGCCGGTGGCGATGCAGCGCAGCTTGCCGGCCTTGATGAAGGGGAGGACCGCCGCGGCGCCGATCGCCGAGGCGTCGAGCCGCCCGGCCATCAGGTCGGTCAGCATGGGGCCGGTGCCGCGGTAGGGCACGTGCAGCATGAAGATGTTGGCCGTCATCTTGAGGTACTCGAAGGCAAGGTGGCCGGCGCTGCCGTTGCCGGCCGAGCCGTAGCTGAGCTTGCCGGGCCTGCCTTGCGCGTAGGCGATCAGCTCGCGCAGGTTCTTTGCGGGCACGTCGGGGTGCACGACGTACAGGCTGGGCACCTTGGCCAGCAGGCTGACCGGCTTGAAGTCCTTGTTGGCGTCGTACGGCAGCTTGTCGAAGATGTAGGGATTGACTGCCAGCGTGCCGATGTGGCCGAGGATCAGCGTGTGCTGGTCGTCGCTGCGCGCCACCTCGGCCATCGCGATGTTGCCGGCGGCGCCGGGCTTGTTCTCGACGAACACGTTCTGCCCGAGCGTGCGCGAGAGCTCGGCCGCCACCGAGCGCGCCACGATCTCGGAGCTGCCGCCCGGCGCGAAGGGCACGACGAAGCGCACGGGCTTGCTCGGCCAGCCCGCCTGGGCTCGGGCGCCGTGAGGCCAGAGGGCAGCCAGCCCGAGGGCGCCCGTCAAGCCGAGCAGGTGGCGGCGCGTGGCCGGGAAATGGGGCTGGGGCCCGGCAAGCTTCGGATCGTTCATGGTGGTCTCCATCGGTATTCGAAAGGCGCCCATGCTGCCGCAGCGGAGCTTTCAGGAAGCTGTCGGTCGCTTCACGCCCGACGGGCAGCAGGATCAGCGCCGGACCACGTAGCGCGTCACCACCGGCAGCGTCTCGCCCTGGTGGAAGGCCAGGCGCCGGTCGCGCAGCGCCATGTCGGCCGCGGTGGCGCGGTGGAAGCGGCGCAGGTGCTCGGTCCAGGACTCGTCGACGACTTCCTCGATGTAGCGGCCCGGCTCGGCGATGTCGTGCAGCAGCTCCCAGCCGATCGCGCCCTGGCTCAGGCGGGTGCGGCGGGTCTGCTGCATCACCACATGGAAGGCGGCGGCGCGCGCCGGGTCGATCAGGTATTCGACGGTGACCACCACCCGGCCGTCCTCGTCCGGCGCCTCGGCCGGCGGGCCCTTGACCCAGCCCTTGCGAGCGGGGGTGGTGTCGTCGTCCTCGCCGACGCCGTCGGTCACGTAGCGAAGCGCCAGCAGCATGAGGGCGGTGCCGCTGACCGCTGCGATGCCGAGTGTGATGGAGAGCGAGGAGAGCTCCGCCACCTGCCCCCAGATGGCCGCGCCGAAGGCACTGGCGCCCATGATCGCCATCTGGTAGATGGACATGCCGCGGGCGCGCACCCAGTCGGGCAGCGCCAGCTGGGCCGAGACCGAGAGCGAGTTGGCGACCGTGATCCACGCCATGCCGCCGACCACCATCGCCGGCACCGCGATCCACGCGCTGGGCGCCACGGCCATCACGGCGGTGGCGGCGGACTGCAGCAGCGTGCCGCGGAGCACCAGCTGGTCGCGCGCCAGCGCCTGGCGCAGGCGCGGCAGGAACATCACCGCCACGATCGCGCCGGCGCCCATGGCGGCCAGCAGCAACGTGAAGGTGCCGGCCCCGCCGCCGCGCAGGTTGCGCGCGAGCAGCGGCAGGAGCGCCAGCAGCGCGGTCGAATGCAGGAAGAAGATCGAGATGCGCGTGAGCACCGCGCGCATGCGCTGCGACTGGCGCACGAACTGCACGCCCACCCGCATCGCGCTGATCAGCCGCTCGCGGCCCAGCGGGTTCGGCTTGTGCTCGCGCCGCCAGCGCAGCACGATGAAGCCCGAGACCACGCACAGCACCGCGTTGAGGCCGAAGACCCAGACGGTGCCGGCGCTCGCGATCAGCGTGCCGGCCAGCAGCGGCCCGATGATGCGCGAGGCGTTCATCGCCAGCCCGTTGAGCCCGAGCGCCGCCGGCAGATGGGTGCGCGGCACCAGCTCGGGCACGATGGCCGAGAACACCGGCCAGCGCAGCGCCAGGCCGATGCCGTTGGCGAAGGTCAAGGCCAGCAGGAGCGGCGCGCTCATGAGATCGAGGACCACGGCGGTGCAAAGCACGATCGCGGCGCCGGCCAGCCAGAACTGGGTGGCGACCAGCCAGCGCCGCCGGTCCAGGATGTCGGCCAGCGCGCCGCTGGGCAGCCCCAGGAGGAATACCGGCAGCGTGGAGGCCGACTGCACCAGCGCGACCCACATCGGCGAGGTGGTCAGCGAGGTCATCATCCAGGCTGCTGCCACGTCGTTCATCCACATGCAGATGTTGGCGACCAGCCAGGTGCTCCACAGCATGCGGAACACGGCCAGCTTGAGCGGCTCGAAGGGGCCGATGCGCGGCGGCTGCGCGCGCTTCGGAGCGACGGGGGTTTCGTCGGGCGAGATCGGTGGCATGAGCCGCTATTGTCCGGTCCCGGGCCGGCCGGCCTTGCCGGTCTTGCGCGCGAGGTGGCCGAGCGGCAGCGCGCGGCTGGCCTTGACCTCGCCGAGCGAGAAGCTGGTGTGCAGGTCCTTCACGTTGGGCAGGTGCATCAGGCTGTTGAGCGCGAAGCGCGAAAAACCGTCCAGGTCCTCGGCCACCACCTGCAGCTCGAACATGCCGGTGCCGCTGATGTAATGGCAGGCCACCACCTCGGGCAGCTTGCGGATCGCCTCCTCGATCTTGCGCGTGACCTCGCCGGTGGCCCGATCGGTGTCCAGGCGCACGAAGGCCAGCACGCCCAGGCCGATCTTGTGGCGGTCGATCTCGGCGTGGTAGCCGCGGATGTAGCCGGCTGTCTCCAGCGCGCGCACCCGGCGCCAGCAGGGTGCCGCAGACAGTCCCACGCGCTGCGCCAGCTCGGCGTTGGTGAGCCGCGCGTCGGCCTGCAGTTCTTGCAGGATGGCCAGGTCGAACTTGTCAATGCTTTCCATAAGGAGGCATCTTAAGCAAGATCCTTTCAGAAAGGGGCCTTGAACGGGCAAAGAACGCAAACACCTATCAAGGCGCCAGGCATACACTTTGCGAGCATGATGGCTGCGGGGAATGTTCCTACCCGATCGCCTCGCCCTACCAACCGCCACGCCCACAAGGCACAGCCACGGAGACAAGACACATGGACCCCCACGCTCATCACTTCGTGTATTCGCCGCACCCCGAGGGGGCGCATGCCTCCCTTCAGGCGACTCGTCGGGAGGCATGACATGAACGCACCGCTGCCCGAGCACATTCGCAAGGCACTCGAAACGGTCACGCTCGACGACAAATATTCACTGGACTACGGCCGCGCCTTCATGAGCGGCGTCCAGGCCCTGGTCAAGCTGCCCATGCTGCAGCGCCTGCGCGACCAGCAGGCGGGCAAGAACACGGCAGGCTTCATCAGCGGCTACCGCGGCTCGCCGCTCGGCGGCTACGACCAGGCGCTGTGGAAGGCCAGCAAGTACCTGAAGGAACAGCACATCGTCTTCCAGCCGGGCGTGAACGAGGAGCTCGCCGCCACCGCGCTATGGGGCACGCAGCAGCTGGGCTTCGCGCCGCCGGGCACCAACAAGTACGACGGCGTGTTCGGCATCTGGTACGGCAAGGGCCCGGGCGTGGACCGCTGCTCCGACGTCTTCAAGCACGCCAACATGGCGGGCACCACGCCCTGGGGCGGCGTGATCGCGGTCGCCGGCGACGACCACATCTCCAAGAGCTCGACGGCGGCGCACCAGAGCGACCACATCTTCAAGGCCTGCGGCACGCCGGTCTTCTTCCCGACCAACGTCCAGGAGATCCTGGATCTCGGCATCCACGCCTTCGCCATGAGCCGCTTCGCCGGCATCTGGTCGGGCATGAAGACGATCCAGGAGATCGTCGAGTCGAGCGCCACGGCGATGATCGACCCCGAGCGCGTCGAAATCGTGATGCCCACCGATTTCCAGATGCCGCCCGGCGGCCTGCACATCCGCTGGCCCGACCATGCGCTGGAGCAGGAGGCGCGGCTCATGCACTACAAGTGGTATGCCGCGCTGGCCTACATCCGCGCCAACCGGCTCAACCACAACGTGATCGAAGGGCCCCACGACCGCTTCGGCATCATGGCCAGCGGCAAGGCCTATAACGACACCCGCCAGGCCCTGATCGACCTGGGCCTGGATGACGCCGCCTGCCGCCAGCTCGGCATTCGACTGCACAAGGTGGCCGTGGTGTGGCCGCTCGAGGCCCAGCTCACGCGCGACTTTGCCACCGGCCTTCAGGAAATCCTGGTGGTCGAGGAAAAGCGCCAGGTCATCGAGTACCAGCTCAAGGAGGAGCTCTACAACTGGCGCGCCGACGTGCGGCCCAACGTGGTCGGCAAGTTCGACGAGGGCGAGGTGCACGAGGCCGAGGGCTATTCGGGCGGCGAATGGTCGATGCCCAATCCGACGGCGCACACGCTGCTGCGCGCGAACGCCGACCTGAACCCGGCGCTGATCGCCAAGGCCATCGCCAAGCGGCTGAAGACGACCGGCGTCCTGGCCGCGGCCGGCGCCGACATGGCGGCGCGCATCGACGCCCAGCTCGCCATCCTCGAGGCCAAGGAGCGCGCGATGGCGGCGCCGCAGACCGTCGGCGTGGCCGACGCCGCGCGCCAGCCCTGGTTCTGCTCCGGCTGCCCGCACAACACCAGCACCGTGGTGCCCGAGGGTTCGCGCGCGATGGCCGGCATCGGCTGCCACTTCATGGCGACCTGGATGGATCGCTCGACGCTCGGCTTCACCCAGATGGGCGGCGAGGGCGTGCCGTGGGTCGGGCAGCAGCCCTTCACCACCGATCCGCACATCTTCGCCAACCTCGGCGACGGCACCTACTTCCACAGCGGCTTGCTGGCGATCCGCCAGAGCATCGCGGCCGGCGTCAACATCACCTACAAAATCCTCTACAACGACGCCGTCGCCATGACCGGCGGCCAGCAGGTCGGCGAGCGGCCCGAGGGCCACTCGGTGCTGCAGATCGCGGAGAGCCTGCACGCCGAAGGCACGGTGAAGGTGGTGGTGGTCACCGACGAACCCGAGAAGTACGAAGGCGTGAACGTCCCCGGCAAGGACGTGAAGGTGCGGCATCGTGACGAACTGGACGAGATCCAGCGCGAGTTCAGGGAGATCAAGGGAACGACCGCCATCATCTACGACCAGACCTGCGCCACCGAGAAGCGCCGGCGCCGCAAGCGCGGCACGGCGGTCGATCCGGCCAAGCGCGTGGTCATCAACGAGCTGGTCTGCGAGGGCTGCGGCGACTGCAGCGTGAAGAGCAACTGCCTGTCGGTGGAGCCGCTGGAGACCGAGTTCGGCCGCAAGCGCACCATCAACCAGAGCACCTGCAACAAGGACATGAGCTGCCTCAAGGGCTTCTGCCCCAGCTTTGTCACGGTGGAAGGCGGGCAGCTCAAGAAGAAGGCGAAGAACAAGGCCTCCACGCCGGCCGAACTGGGCCCATTGCCCGAACCGGCGCTGCCTTCGCTCGCCGGCGGCAACGTTTGGGGCATCGTGGTCGCCGGCGTCGGCGGGACCGGCGTGATCACCATCGGCCAGCTGCTCGGCATGGCGGCCCACATCGAGGGCAAGGGCATCGTCACCCAGGATGCAGCGGGCCTCGCGCAGAAGGGCGGCGCGACCTGGAGCCATGTGCTGATCGGCGACACCCAGGACGACATCCGCACCACCCGCGTGGGCACGGCGGCGGCCGACCTGGTGCTGGCCTGCGACCCGTTGGTCAGCGTGAACGCCGAGACCATGGCGCGCATGCGCGAGGGGCGCACGCACGTGGCGCTCAACAGCCACAGCACTCCTACCGCATCCTTCGTGCGCAACGCCAACTGGCAGAACCCGCAGGAGGCCTGCGCGGCCGAGATCGCGCGCGCCGTCGGGCCGGCGGGGCTGGGCGCCTTCGACGCCGATGCGGCCGCGAGCTCGCTGATGGGCGACACCATCTACGTCAATCCGATGATCCTGGGCTATGCCTGGCAGAAGGGCTGGATTCCGCTCGAGCATGCTTCGCTGATGCGCGCCATCGAGCTCAATGCGGTCGCGGTCGACAACAACAAGGCAGCGTTCGAATGGGGCCGTCAGGCGGCGCAGCGGCCGGAAGAGTTGCGCAAGCGCGTCTCGCCCGGACAGGTCGTCGAGTTCAAGAAGCGTGACACGGTCGAGAGCCTGGTGGCGCGCCGCGTCGAGTTCCTCACGGCTTACCAGAACGTCGGCTACGCCGGGCAGTACAAGGCTTTCGTGGCCAAGGTGCAGCAGGCGGAGGCGGCGCTGGGCAAGACCAGCCTGGCCGAGACGGTGGCGCGCTACCTGTTCAAGCTGATGGCGTACAAGGACGAGTACGAGGTTGCGCGGCTGCACAGCGACCGCAGCTTCCTGGAGCGGGTCGAAGGCATGTTCGAAGGCGACTACAAGCTCAACTACCACCTCGCTCCGCCGATCATTGCCCAGCGCAACGCCAAGGGCGAACTGCAGAAGCAGAAGTTCGGCCCGGCGATGCTGACCGGCTTCCGCCTGCTCGCGAAGCTCAAGGGCCTGCGCGGCACGGCTCTCGATCCCTTCGGCCGTACCGAAGAGCGCAAGACCGAGCGCGCGCTGATCGGCGAGTACCGCGCGAGCATCGAGGAGCTGCTGTCCGGCCTGAATGCCGGCAATCACGCGCTGGCTCTGGAGATCGCGAGCCTGCCCGAGCAGATCCGCGGCTACGGCCATGTGAAGGAGCGCAACCTCGAGGCGGCGCGCACCCGCTGGGCCGACCTGATGGCCAAGTGGCGCGAGCCGCAGGGCGCTCGCGCGGCGGCCTGAACTCCCTCGGGGCTGTCCGCCGCGGCGGTCCTGAAAGCCCTGTCAGCCCTGCCGGCTTAGCGCCGGCGGGCCGGACGCCGCCGAATACAATGCGCGATGCTGTGCGGGGCCCGGCCCCGCTTTAGTGCGCCTGTTCCATGGCCCGTGCCGTGCGCTGCGCGAACCGCGTACCCCGCCGGGGTGCGCGCTCATACCTTCCTCTCTTGCTGGAGACTCCCTTGTTCATTTCCTCCGCTTTCGCCCAGACCGCGCCCGCTGCTGCCGGTGGTGGCGACATGATGTCCTCTCTCGGCAGCATGCTGCCGCTGGTGCTGATGTTCGTGGTGCTGTACTTCGTGATGATCCGCCCGCAGATGAAGCGCCAGAAGGAAGCGCGCGCCATGATCGAGGCGCTCGCCAAGGGCGACGAGGTCGCGACCGCCGGCGGCCTGCTCGGCAAGATCACGCAGCTCGGCGAGCAGTACCTGACCGTCGAGATCGCCAAGGGCGTCGAGGTGCAGGTGCAGCGCTCGGCCGTCGTGCAAGTGCTGCCCAAAGGCGCAATCAAGTAACCCATCCTGCCGCTCGCCCTGAGTTTGTCGAAGGGCCTTCATCCGGCTTCGACAAGCTCAACCCGAACGGGCTGAAGCTCTATTTCCCAAGCGCGATCATGAACCGTTACCCGGTCTGGAAGTACGCGATCATCGTCGTCGTGCTGCTCGTGGGGCTGATCTACGCCCTGCCCAATTTCTTCGGCGAGGCGCCTGCAGTGCAGGTGTCTTCGGGCAAGTCGACCGTCAAGATCGATGCCGGCACCCAGGCCCGCGTGGCGGAAACGCTGAAGGCTGCCGGCCTCGCGCCGGACCTGATCACGCTCGACGCCACCTCGGTGCGGGCGCGCTTCGCGACCACCGACGACCAGCTCAAGGCGCGCGACGTGCTGCAGCGCGCGCTGGTGCCGGACCCGAGCGACCCGCCCTACGTGGTGGCCCTCAATCTGGTGTCGCGCTCGCCTTCCTGGCTGGCAGCGCTGCGCGCCTACCCCATGTACCTGGGCCTGGACCTGCGCGGCGGCGTGGACTTCCTGCTGCAGGTCGACATGAAGGGCGCCATCGACAAGAAGGCCGAGTCCTTCGCCAACGACCTGCGCTCGGGCCTGCGCGACAAGAACGTTCGCGGCGCCGCGGTCACGCGCAACGGCCAGACCATCGAGGTGCGCTTCCGAGACGCCGCCGCACTGGAAACGACCAAGGCCCTGATCCAGGACCAGTTCCCCGACCTGGCGACCACCGACAGCCAGGAGGGCAGCGAGTGGCGGCTCACTGCCACCATCAAGCCCGAGGCGGCGCGCCGGCTGCAGGATGCTGCGCTCAAGCAGAACATCACCACGCTGCACAACCGGATCAACGAGCTGGGCGTGGCCGAGCCCGTGATCCAGCAGCAGGGCCTGGACCGCATCGTGGTGCAGCTGCCGGGCGTGCAGGACGTGGCCAAGGCCAAGGACATCCTGGGCCGCACCGCCACCCTCGAGATGCGCTTGGTGGACGAATCCGCCGAGGGCCGCGCGGCCGAGACGGGCAGCGGCCCGGTGCCTTTCGGCTCCGAGAAATTCCTCGACCGCGAAGGCCGCACCGTCATCGTCAAGAAGCAGGTGCTGGTGACCGGCGAGAACCTCACCGACGCCCAGCCGGGCTTCGACTCGCAGACCCAGCAGCCCAAGGTCGACCTGACCATGGACGCCAAGGGCGGCCGCATCATGCGCGACGTCAGCCGCGAGAACTTCCGCAAGCGCATGGCGATGCTGATCTTCGAGAAGGGCAAGGGCGAGGTGCTGACGGCGCCGTCGATCAACGGCGAGCTGGGCAACCGCTTTCAGATTTCGGGCTCGATGAACGTGGTGGAGGCCAACGACCTGGCCCTGCTGCTGCGCGCCGGCTCGCTGGCTGCGCCGATGGAGATCATCCAGGAGCGCACCATCGGCCCCAGCCTGGGCGCCGACAACATCCAGAAGGGCTTCGACAGCGTGATGTACGGCTTCGCCGCGATCATGGTGTTCATGTGCGTGTACTACATGCTGTTCGGCCTGTTCTCGTCGATTGCGCTGGCGGTCAACCTGCTGCTGCTGGTGGCCATCCTGTCGATGCTCCAGGCGACGCTCACGTTGCCGGGCATCGCGGCCATGGCGCTGGCGATCGGCGTGGCCATCGACTCCAACGTGCTGATCAACGAGCGCGTGCGCGAGGAGCTGCGCAACGGCGCCTCGCCGCAGGCCGCCATCCATGCGGGCTACGACCGCGCCTGGGGCACCATCCTGGATTCCAACGTCACCACCCTGATCGCCGGCATCGCACTGCTGGCCTTCGGCTCGGGGCCGGTGCGCGGCTTCGCCGTGGTGCACTGCATCGGCATCGTTACCTCCATGTTCTCGGCCGTGTTCTTCTCGCGCGGCCTGGTGAACCTCTGGTACGGCCGCAAGAAGAAGCTCAAGAGCCTGTCCATCGGCACGGTCTGGAAGCCCGACGCCGACAAGGCCGCAGCCGCCGCCAAGTAAGGGAGCACTAGAAACATGGAGTTCTTCCGAATCCACCGCACGATCCCGTTCATGCGCTACGCGCTGGTGCTGAACGCGATCTCCGTCCTCACCTTCCTGCTGGCGGTCTTCTTCCTGTTCCACCGCGGGCTGCACCTGTCGGTGGAGTTCACCGGCGGCACCGTCATGGAGGTCGCCTACCAGCAGTCGGTGGACGTGGGCAAGGTGCGCGAGACCATCGCCAAGCTCGGCTATGCCGACGTGCAGGTGCAGAACTACGGCACCTCGCGCGACGTGCAGATCCGCCTGCCGGTGCAGAAGGGCCAGACCTCGGCGCAGCAAAGCGAGCAGGTGATGGCGGCGCTCAAGGCGGTCGACCCCAGCGCCAACCTGCGCGGCAACGAGTTCGTCGGCCCGCAGGTGGGCGAGGAGCTCACCACCAACGGCCTCAAGGCGCTGGGCATGGTGGTGGTCGGCATCATGATCTACCTGGCCTTCCGCTTCGAGTGGAAGTTTGCGCTGGCCACGGTGCTGGCCAACCTGCACGACGTGATCATCATCCTGGGCTTCTTCGCCTTCTTCCAGTGGGAGTTCTCGCTGGCGGTGCTGGCGGCGGTGCTGGCGGTGCTGGGCTACTCGGTCAACGAGTCGGTGGTGATCTTCGACCGGGTGCGCGAGAACTTCAGGCGCTACCGCAAGATGTCGACGCGCGAGGTGATCGACAACGCCATCACCTCCACCATCAGCCGCACCATCATCACCCATGGCTCGACCCAACTGGTGGTGCTGTCGATGTTCTTCTTCGGCGGTCCGACGCTGCACTACTTCGCGCTGGCGCTGACCATCGGCATCCTGTTCGGCATCTATTCGTCCGCCTTCGTCGCGGCGGCGATCGCGATGTGGCTGGGCGTGAAGCGCGAGGACCTGGTCAAGGCAACCCCCAAGCAGGGCGACCCGGACGATCCGAACGCCGGCGCCACGGTGTAACCGGCCCGGGCCTTTGCCCGGGCAGCTGCGGATTCGGGTTGCCGAGCAGCATCCGGTACCCTTGTGCGGTTACGCTTCGCGATGCAAGCTCGGACTTGTTGAAACGTATTAATTGCCGTCCTCGCCCTTTCCATGATCTCGCGGTCCCCCGCCTCTTCCCAGCAGCTCGCCCGAGAGACCCGTGAGCGCTTCGTCGCCGCCACCGAGGGAGCGATCGTACCGGTGGCCGATGCGGTCCGCGAACGTCTCGCGGCGCTGGCCGGGATGACCGCCAACGCGCGCGACATGCAGCAGCATCGCGACGACTACCTGGCCTTCCAGGCCCAGGGTTCCAACTGGGTGCCGATGTCCCGGAGCGCGTGGCGCAAGGCGCTGGGAGGCAGCACGCAAGGCGGCGCCACCGGCGGCCTGCGCCTGGAGCTGATCGGCGACGAGGTGGTGGAGACCGGCATCCTGTCCTCTCGCTTGGCACAGTCGATCCAGGACAAAGCCCAGTTCGAGCTGAACGACCTGCGCCTGCGCATCCAGTACCTGGAGGGCACCGCCGAGCTGGATGCCAAGGACGTGCTCAAGCCCGAGGCGCTGGCCCGGACCTTGGTCGACCAGTGGCTGGCCGTCGGCCTGACTCGCGAGACTTGGACGCGGGTGCAGGACATCGTCCAGCAGCGCCTGGTCGACGTGGTCGTCGCAGCCTACAAGGACGCCAATGCCTTCCTGATCGAGCGCGGGGTGATGCCCGAGATCGATCTCAAGAGCTTTGTCAAACGCACCGGCAGCGTCAATTCGGCGCCGGCCGCGCTCGGCGGCAGCTTCGCGCACGCCTCGCAGGCCGGCACCACCCAGCCCGGCGTCGGCGGCGCGCCCCGCGCCATGCCGGGCGGCTTCGGCGCCCCGCCGGGCAGTTTTGCGCCAGCGGCGATCGGTGTCGGCCGCGGGCAAGGCCAGGTGGGCGGCGACACGCTGGTCGCCACCGGCGGCTCCCCCCTGGTGTTGGCACGCCAGCGCGCCCAGGGCGTGCTGCTCAATCTCAAGCGATTCGTGACCGCCCGGATAGGCGGCGACCTGGGCCAACTGCGCGCGCCGGGCGCCCAGGGCCCTGGGGCCGGCGCCTTGGGCGGTGGTGGCAGCGGTGCGGGAGGCGGTGGCGGCCCGATCGGTCTGGCCGCGCCGGCCTTCGCCGCGGCCATCGCCGACGCCGAGGCGGCCTACCAGGTGATGGCCTCCCAGTACGTGGTCGGCGAAGAGGCCACGGCCATCCACCAAACTGCCGCCGAGCTGCGTCGGCGCACCAGCGAGCTCAAGAAAAAGGCGCCGACCACGGCCGACAAGGCCACGGTCGAGATCGTTGCGCTGATGTTCCAGGCCATTCTGGCCGAGGAGCGCATCCCCTTCTCGGCGCGCGTGTGGTTCGCTCGCCTCCAGATGCCGGTGCTGCGGGTGGCGATTGCCGAGCCGGAATTCTTCGGCACGCTGCAGCACCCGGCGCGCATGCTGATCGACCGCATGGGCTCCTGCGTGATGGGCTTCGACGCCGCCGCCATCTCGGGCAGTGCGCTGGAGGGCGAGATCCGGCGCGTGGTGCAGGTGATCGAGCAGTACCCCGAGACCGGCCAGCGCGTCTTCAAGCTGGTGTTCGATGAATTCGTCGCCTTCCTGAACAAGTACCTGACGCAGAGCGACGCCACCCAGCGGCTGATGAGCGTGGCGCAGCAGGTCGAGCAGAAGGAGACGATGGCGATCCAGTACACCATCGAGTTGCGCAAGATGCTCAACGACATGCCGGTGCGCGAGGAGATCCGCGAGTTCTTGTTCAAGATCTGGGCGGAAGTGCTGGCCATCGCCGCCCTGCGCTACGGTGCCCAGGACGAGCAGACCGTCACCCTCAAGCGTGCGGCCTCCGACCTGGTGTGGGCCGCAAGCGCCAAGCCCAACCGCAACGACCGCGCCCGCGTCATCCAGGACCTGCCGCAGCTGCTGCAGCGCCTGCGCCAGGGCATGAGCCTGCTGGGCATCGAGGGCGAGCCGCAGGAGGCGCAGATCAAGACCATCGGGTCGACGCTTTCCGATGCTTTCCTCTCCAAGACCGAGGCCATCCCACCCGCCAAGATCGAGGCCATGGCCAAGCGTCTGGCCAACCTCGAGGACTTCGTCACCGACGAGGGCGATGCAACCGACCTCCCGCTGGATGCCGCCAGCATCGAGCTTCTGCTCGGGGTGGATGCCGCCTCGCTCGAGATCGTCCCCGACACCGGCAACAAGGTCGGCGAGGACATGCTCCAGTGGGCGCACGAGTTGCAGGTGGGCACCTGGTTCATGCTCGATCACAACGACCGGGTGAGCCAAGTCCAGTTCGTCTGGCGCAGCGAGCGCAAGCAATTGCATCTGTTCGCCTCCAGCGATGGGCGCAGCTTCCTGATTCAGGTGGGACGGCTGGCTTCCTATCTGCAGGCGGGGCTGCTGGTGCCGGCCGAGGAAGAGACGCTCACGGTGCGCGCCACCCGCGAAGCGCTGGCCAAGCTGGACGCGAATCCCGAACGGCTGCTGAACTGAGCGCGGAGCTCAGTGGGCGATGCGGTTCAGCGTGTCGTCGCAGAGCTCGTCGAGCACCAACGCGTCGGGCTCGATGCCGGTGCTCCAGTGCACCATCAGCACGATGATCTTGAGTTCGTCCAACTCCAGCGGATCGCCCGTGGTGGCCATCGCGCGCTCGATCACGATCTCGCGCAGGCTGGCCGGCAGCACGCCGGAGGATTCGAGGAAGCTGATGAAGCCCAGGCACTCTGCGCCCAGATGCTCCTGCTCGGCCATCGAGTAGACGCGCATCGACCGGGGTGATTCGGGAAGCGCAGCCGGGCCTTCCCGGCTCACGGTGGCGCTGGTGCCGTCGGCATGGCGCGTGAGCTGGATGCCTTGGGTGGCAAGGCTCAGGCCGTCCAGCCAGTGCAGGGCGTCGCGGATCTCCTGCGGGTCGAAGCCTTGTGCGCTGAGCTTGCGGCCCAGTTGGCCGGACTCGGGGCAGGCATCACCGCGCCAGTAGTTTTCGTACACGTACACGAGCACTTCGAACATGGGCCCAATATAGCCCAGCTCCGCGTCGGCGCAGTTGCGTTGCCGGAACGCGGCGCCGACAGGGCTCAGCCTTGGGCGATTTGCTGAAACAGGGCGCCGGGCAGCCGGGCCACGTGACCGGCGAGCTCCAGCTCCAATAGCTGAACCTGCAGTGCGGCGACCGGGTGGCCGGTGCGCGCGCACAGCGCGTCCAGGCTCACCGGGTCGTAGCCCATGGCGTGCAGCAGGCCTCCGGGGAGCGAGGCGGGCTCGTTCTGCGGGGCTGGCGCGGGTGGAGGGGCGGCGGCATCGAAGCGCAGCTCCTCGAGCACGTCGCCGACCGTCTCGACCAGCTTGGCGCCCTGGCGGATCAGAGCGTGGCAGCCGCGCGACTGCGGCGAATGGATGGACCCGGGGATGGCGAACACCTCCCTGCCCTGCTCGCTGGCGAGCCGTGCGGTGATCAACGAACCCGACTGCAGCGCCGCCTCCACCACCAGCGTGCCGCGCGATAGGCCGGCGATGATTCGGTTGCGCTTCGGGAAGTTCTGGTTGAGGGGCGGCGTGCCCAGTGGGAACTCGCTCACGATCAGCCCGCGCTCGGCGATGCGCTGTGCGAGCGCGCGATGACGGGCGGGGTAGACGCGGTCCAGCCCCGTGCCGACCACCGCCACCGTCGCCGGCCAGAGCAAATCGGTCGCCGCCTCCAGCGCGCCCTCGTGGGCCGCGCCGTCGATGCCCAGCGCCAGCCCCGACACGACGGTGATTCCAGCCTCGCCGAAGCTCCGGGCGAAGGCGCGCGCATTCGAGACGCCCTGCGGCGTGGGGTTGCGGCTGCCCACCATCGCGACGCTGCGGCCCAACTGGGCGAGCTCGAGCGGCGCCGGCCCGATCAGGTAGAGCATCAGGGGCGGATCGGCCATCTCGAGCAGAGAGGCCGGATAAGCGGCGTCCGCCAGCGTGAGAATGCGGTGCGTCGCGCCCTGCGGCTCGATGCGCTGAAGCCATTCGACGGTGCGGTCGAGCAGGGCACCGAGCTCGTCCGGCGCCTGCAGCAAGACATTGGCCTGCGCCTCGGGCACGATCTGCCGGAGCGCCGCCGCCGGTTGTGCAAAGACATCGCAGGGCAGGCCGAAGGCCGCCAGCAGCCTGCGCGCGGCCGTGTTGCCGATGCCCGGCGTCAGCGTGAGCCGCAGCCAGCCTGCGAGTTCGTCACGTTCCACGCGACGGCGGGGCCGGCGTCAGGGGTTGACCAGCAGGTCGCCGATACGGGGTGCGTCGTTGATCTCGAGCACCAGCGCGTACGACACCCGCTCGAAGGGACGGAACACCATCAGGAGGCCGATGCGCTCGTTCGGCAGCTTCAGCGTCTCCTTGGCGGCGCCGGTCTTGTCGATGACGGTTTCGCCGTTCTTGAGGATGGCCAGCACATGGCCGTTCTCGATCCCGTCGATGGTGCCCTTGTTGATGGCCACGACCTGGTTCTGGGCCGCGAACTGCACCGCGTTGCCGTAGACCGAGACGATGCGGCCGTCGGCGATGGTGTGCGCCGGGGCGCGCGGCACGTAGCTCACCAGTTGGCGAGGCGGCTCGGGCAGCAGGCGGTCGCCGGCTCGGATCTCCTCGCGGGCGGCGATGATGTCGATGGTGGCCGGCACCGGGTACACGACCTCTTTGCCCTCCACCTCTTCCTTGACGCTCGATTCGCCGCGCTGTAGCTGGGCCTTGCCCACGTATTGCGCTTCGTACCCGAGGATCTCGCCCGTGCCCGGGTCCTTCAGCGGAGTGGCGTTGCGGAAAACGCGGTAGGTCCGGATCGGGCCGGGCGCTTCCATCAGCGGCGCGTTGGGTTCGCCGCGCGCATAGGCCCGGTCGCCGCGCGCCAGCACCACGCGACTTTCGTTGCCCGCCACGATGCGTGGCGCGGTCGCCAGCGTCTCGGCGTCGACCACCACCGGTTCGGCAAGGAAGGGCTCGATCACGCTGGGGTTCAGCGTGGGAAGCGCCATGTCCGACAGGGATTCGTAGCGCGTGCGCGGGGACAGCTTGATGGTGCCGCCCTCCGGCATGCCACTGCCGCCGCGGCGCAGCGCCAGGCGGGCGCGGCCCCCGCTCTTGTCGAGGTAGAGCACCTGACCGGGGTAGATGCGGTGCGGGTTCTGGATCTCGCCCATGTTCATGCCCCACAACTCGGGCCAGCGCCAGGGACTGCGTAGATACAGCCGGGAAATGGCCCACAGCGTGTCGCGTGGCTTGACCGTGTACTCGTCGGGCGCGTTCGGTGCCAGCTCGGACAGTGGGACGCCGGCCTGCGCTGTCTGCTGCGCGGTGCCGCGCTGCTGAGGCGTGACGGGATAATTCTGCGCCTGCGCCGTTGCGCCCAAGCCTGCCATGGCGATCGCCGCCAGCGTGGCGAGAAGGTTCGGACGCGGGCTGTTGTCGATGCGAAGTTTCTTCATGGTCGGATGGTGTGCGCGCACGGGACCGGGAGGGCGTACGAATACTCACAATTTGAAACCAATTTTGCGCTGAAGCCCTTGATCGGGCAACGTTTATCAAGTCGCGAGGCCTTTGGGCGTCGCGGAAATGGCGAAAATAACGACAATTTTTCCTCCCGTTCATGGCCAAAAGAACCATCCTGAGCTATCCCGACCCGCGCCTGCACAAGGTAGCCAAGCCGGTGCAGGGCGTCGATGCACGCATCAAGACCTTGGTCGCCGACATGCTCGAAACCATGTACGACGCCAACGGCATCGGCCTCGCGGCCACCCAAGTCGACGTGCATGAGCGGTTGGTCGTGGTCGATGTATCCGAGGAGCGTAACGAGCCCCTGGTTTTGATCAACCCCGAGATCGTCTGGGCCAGTGATGAAAAAGTCCTCAATGAGGAAGGATGTCTCTCGGTGCCCGGCATCTACGACGGCGTGGAGCGTTCCACCGCCGTGCGCGTGACGGCACTCGACGCCGAGGGCGAGCTGCGCACCATCGAGGCCGAGGGCCTGCTGGCCGTCTGCATCCAGCACGAGCTCGACCACCTGCTGGGCAAAGTGTTCGTCGAATACCTCTCGCCTTTGAAGCGCAACCGCATCAAGAGCAAGCTTCTCAAGCAGCAGCGCGAGGACCAGCGCCTCGACGCGCGGGAAGGGCGCCGTTGACGCTCGCCCTGCGGCCCGGCCCGGCTGCGCTGCTCGCGGCGGCGCTGCTGGCCGGTTGCGCTGGCGAGCCGACGCGCTTGGCCATGGGCAGCTCGCGCGACCAGACCGTGCGCGAGCTCGGCGCGCCGACGGCCGTCTATCCCCTGTCCGGCGGCGGCGAGCGGCTGCAGTACTCGCGCGCGCCGGCCGGCTTCGAGGTCAACAATGTCGACCTCGATGCAGGCGGCCACGTGGTCTCGGTCAAGCAGGAGCTCGACGAGCGCTTGTTCGACCGGACCATCCAGCCCGGCGTCGGCCGCTGGCGCGTGGCCGACGTGCTGCGCGTGTACGGCCGGCCTTTCGAGATCACGAAGGTGAGCTCCTTCGAGGGCGACATCTGGACCTGGCGCTACAAGTGGCAGAACACGCCGCGCCTGCTCTACATCTACATCGATCCGACCGGTGTGGTGCAGCGCTACCACACAGGTGACGACCTGATGCTCGAGCTGCTGGCGCCGCTGTGAGGGCCCCATGAAAGTCGCATTCGCGGGCACGCCCGAGTTCGCCCGCGTCGCGCTGGAGGCGATCGCTGCCGCCGGTTTCGAGATCTTGCTGGTGCTGACGCAGCCCGACCGCCCCGCGGGCCGCGGCATGAAGCTGCAGGCCTCGCCGGTCAAGCAGCTCGCCCTCGCCCGCAACTGGCCGGTGGCACAGCCGCGCAGCCTGCGGCTGGACGGCAAGTACCCCGAGGACGCGGCCGCGGCGCGTGACGCCATCGTCGGCGCCGAGCTCGACGTCATGGTGGTCGCGGCCTATGGCTTGATCCTGCCGCAATGGGTGCTCGATGCGCCGCGGCTGGGCTGCCTCAACATCCATGCCAGCCTGTTGCCGCGCTGGCGCGGGGCGGCGCCCATCCACCGCGCCATCGAGGCCGGCGATGAGCAGACGGGCATCACCATCATGCAAATGGACGCGGGGCTGGACACCGGCGACATGCTGCTTGGCGAATCGCTCGTCATCGGCGAGGACAGCACCGCGCAATTGCACGACAGGCTGGCCGCGCTCGGCGGCCGGCTGATCGTGGACGCGCTGAAGCAGGCCGAGGCCGCAACGCTGCGCCCGGAGCCCCAGCCCGCCGAAGGCGTGAGCTACGCGCACAAGGTCGAGAAGCAGGAGGCGCACATCGACTGGACGCAGCCGGCCGCGACCATCGTGCGCCGCATCCGCGCCTTCGATCCGTTTCCGGGCGCCAGCAGCAACGTGGACGGCGAAACCCTCAAGCTCTGGGCCGCGAAGGTTCATCCCGAGCCTTCGACGGAGCCGCCCGGAACGGTGCTGGCGGTCGGCCCGACCGGCGTCGCCGTGGCGGCCCTGGATGGCGTCGTGGTGCTCACCGAACTGCAGCGCCCAGGCGGCAAGCGCCTGCCGGTGGCCGACTTCCTGCGCGGCTTCGACCTGAAGCCCGGGCAGGTCTTCGGCTGATGTTCTTTCTCTCGTCGATCCGCCGTCTCCCCGAGTTCCGCCAGGGCGCGCGCGACATGTCCTCGGTCGCCCTCGGCACCGGCGCCTGGGGCCTGATGACCGGCGTGGCGATGGTCAAGGCGGGCATGAGCGTCTTCGAGTCGATCGCGATGACGTTGCTGGTCTATGCCGGCAGCTCGCAGTTGGCGGCCATCCCGCTGCTGATCGCAGGCGCTCCGGCGTGGGTCATCCTGGCCACCGGCTTCTGCGTCAACCTGCGCTTCGTGGTGTTCAGCCTGCACCTGCGGCCCTATCTGATGCACATGCCGCGCTGGCGCCGCATGACGCACGGCTACCTGACGGCCGACATGACCTACGCCTTTTTCACCCGGCAGTACGCGCAGCCGCCCGCCAACGCGGCCGAGGAGCGCGCGCAGGAGGCCTATCTCACCGGCAATTACTTCGTGGTGTGGTGCTCGTGGATGGGCATGAGCGTGCTCGGCGTCGTGCTCGCGAACCTGATCCCGCAAAGCTGGGGGCTGGGCTTCGCCGGCGTGCTGTGCCTCGTCGCCGTGGTCTGCTCGATGGCGACGACGCGGCTGCGCATCCTCGCGGCCCTGATCGCGGGCGTGACCGCCGTGGCGGCCTACGCGCTGCCTTTGAAGCTCAACATCGTGGCCGGCATCGGCGTGGCCGTGTTGCTGTGCTTCTGGCTCGAGAAGCAATTCGGGCTCGATGCCGACGCGGAGGACGATCAATGACCCTGGGCAGCGGCGCCACCACCGATCCCTGGACCCTGGCCGTGATCGTCGGCCTGGCCTGCGTGACCGTGCTCACGCGTTGCTTCTTCTTCATTCTCGACCGCCCCTGGGGCTTGCCCGACTGGGCGCACCGCGCACTGCACTACGCCCCCGTGGCCGCGCTCGCGGCGGTGATCATTCCCGAGATCGTGATGACGCAGGGCCACCTGGTCTCGACCTGGCAGGACGCGCGGCTGTACGGCGCGGCGGCCGGAGCGGCCTACTTCTTCCAGCGCCGGGGCGTGCTGGGGACGATGCTGGCCGGCATGGCGGTGTACCTGCCCCTGCGTCTGGGCCTGAACTGGTGAGCTGGCGCCTTCTGGAGCTCGCCGTCGTGTTCGCGGGTTCCCGGGGCGGCCCTTCAGCCGTGGGCAAGGGCGGTGTGGACAGCGGCGGCGATGGCCGCGGGCGTTGGATCCTGCAGCAGCGTGGCGCGGTAGGCGTCGGGACGAAGCAGGCAGAAGCTGCCGGGCGCCTGATCGCCCAGCTGCATGGCCAGCGCGTCGTCGGGCTCGAGCGTGGGCAGGCCGCTGTCGCCGCCGATCGCGACGAGCTGCAGCGGCAGTGACGCCACCGTGTCGGCCGCCGCCCGGACCTGCTCGCGCGACGGTGCGAACCACAGCCCGAGGCAGCGCGTGCCTTCGGCCAGCATCTGCATCAGCGTGCAGGGTCGGCCGTCGCGCCAGCGCAGCGGCAGGTTCTGCACGCTGCGCCCGCCTTTCAGCAGGTGCCGCCCCGCCGGATAGTCGTTGGCCACCGACATGCGCCCCGTGTTGACCAGCGCGCGCGCAAACGGATAGCGCGAAGCCAGCGCGAGCACTGCGCGGCGCATCGTGTGCTCGGCTTGCGAGCGGGGCGCGAGGAAGCGGGCGGTGCGGCTGGTGACCTTCAGGTTCTCGGCCGCCGCGGGCCGGCGCTCGGCATCGTAGGTGTCGAGCAACGCATCGCCGGCCCGGCCCTGCGCAACCAGCGCCAGCTTCCAGCCCAGGTTGGCCGCGTCCTGGATGCCGCTGTTGCCGCCACGCGCGCCGAAGGGGCTCACCACATGCGCCGAATCGCCGATGAAGAACAGGCGTCCATGGCGGAAGCGGTCGAGCAGGTGGTCGCGGTAGCCGTACGGCCCGATCCAGACGAACTCGAACTCCACGCCCGGCCCGAGCTGCTCGCGCAGCCGCGCGCCGGCGACCTCCGGCTTGCTGATGTAGGCCGCATCGCAGTCCTCGGGCATCTGGTAGTCGATGCGCCAGACACCATCGGCCATCAGGTGCTGCCAGACCGCGCGGCCCTCGTTGAAGGGCGCGTCGACCCAGGTCCAGCGCTCCACGGGCAGCGGCTTCTTGAAGCGCACGTCGCTGATGCACCAGCGGTCGGTGCTGCGCGAGACGTGGGCGTCCAGGCCCAGTTGCGCGCGGATGGGGCTGTTGGCGCCGCTCGCATCGATGAGGTAGCCGGCGTCGATGGCGTACGCGCCGGCCGGCGTCTCGATCTCGACGCGCACGCCTTGCTCGCCCGGCTCGATGCGCGTCACCCGGTTCTTCCATCGCAGTTCGACCACGCCCAGCTCGAGGAGGCGGTCGACCAGGAACCATTCGAGGTAGAACTGCTGCAGGTTGATGAAGGGCGGCTGCGCCGAGACGCAGCTCGCCTGCAGGTTGAAGTTGTAGACCTCGGTCTCGCCCGAGAAGGTGCGGCCGAAGGACCAGGTGATGCCCTTGTCCGCGATGCGCTGGTAGATGCCCAGCCGCTCGAAGATTTCCAGGCTCTTCTGTGCGTAGCAGATGCCGCGCGAGGACGCGCCGCGCACGCCCACCGTGTCGTCCTCGTCCAGCAGCACGGCGGGCACGCCGCGCTGCGCCAGGTCGCAGGCGAGCGTCAGGCCGGCCGGGCCCGCGCCGACGATGACGATCGGATGCCGAACGAGCGCGTCGCCGCCGAGCTCCGGCGGCGGCACGAAGGGCCAGTGCGGCAGCTGGTACGCGGGCGCGAAGTGAAAGGCTTCCGTCGCAGTGCTCATAGCGCGTGTGCCCATTCGGCGATCGCGTCCGCGGCGCGCTGCACCAGCTCGGGCTGGCCGGCGAGGTAGTGGTTGCCGCCGACGATGTCGACATTGCGTATGCGTTCGCCGCCGGCTTTCATCCACGCATCGCGCGTGCTCGGGAAGGTGGACTGGTCGGCCGTGTAGGTCAACAGCAGCTTGGGGCAGGCGGTCCGGGCGAGGTTCGACGGACCGTCGGCCTGCGAGCGCGAGGACCATTGCGACAGGAAGGCTGTCAGCGAGGTCGTGCGGCCCATCGCATTGGCCGAGTAGTTCACCTGCCGCGCATCGCCCCAGACGCTGCCGGGTGCGCGGTCGTTGGCGTCGATCGAGAGGTCCACGCAGCGCGGATCGGCGTGCGTGCGATAGACGACGAAGGCCTGGTCGCGCGGCGCACCGGGCGTGTTGCGCAGCAGGTGCAGCCGTTCCAGCGCCCAGGCCTCCAGCCGGTCGAGGCGGGCCTTCTGCGCCGCGCCGAAGCGGGCGAGAAACTCGGCGCTGTAGGGCACGCGATGGCGCGCGTCGTACATGTCGAGCTCGGGGTCCACCGAGAGCAGGTCGTGCTCGTCGGTGACGGACGGGTCGATCCAGTCGCGCATCAGCTTCGAGCGGCCCTGGTGCGCCGCGCACAGCGCGATGCCGTCGGCCGGCGGCAGGTCGTCCGGGTGCAGGTGCGTGGAGTCGCCGTCGGGGAAGTGGTGAGCGGTGAGCTTCTCGGCCTGCGCCTGGTAGAAGCTGGCAAGCGCTGCGCCGCCCGAGTTGCCGATCAGCACCACGTGTTCGTAGCCCAGGCCGCGCAGGAACTGCACGCCCGCGCCCAGGTCCTGGATCGCGCGCTCCATCAGCAGCACCGTGTCGTTGCCCATGTAGCGCGAGTTGAGGCCCATGCAGCAGATGCCGCGCTCGGCCAGCGGCGCGATCAGGTAGTGGCCCATGAAGTTGCTCGTGGGATGCATCACGATCGCGGCGATCTTCTTGCGGCCGGCGGGCGCGCGGTAAGCACCATAGATGCGCGGGCGCAGCATTTGCAGGCCCGACTGGCTTTCCATCGCCGCGCCGGGCTTGACGTCGATGACGGCGAGCTGCAACTGCGTCATGCCGCCGCCCTTGCGCGCAGCTGCGCCTTGCGCAGGGTCCATGCGTCCAGCTCGGCGTGTGCGCGCTGCGCATGCGCCTGCATCTCGGCCTGCGGCACCGTGGGCGTGGTCAGCTCCACGCGGATGCCGTTGGGATCGAAGAAGTAGATCGACTCGATGATGTGGTGGTCGGTCACGCCCAGCACCTCGACGCCGGCCGATTCGAGTTGCGCCTTGGCGGCTCGCAGGTCGGCCACCGAATCCACCCGCAGTGCGATGTGGTTGACCCAGGCCGGCGTGTTGGGCGAGGGCAGGGCCGCCGTGTCGTCGCCGAGGTCGAAGAAGGCGATGTACGAGCCGTCGCGCATCTGGAAGAAGATGTGGACGTAGGGGCAGTACTCGCCGGTGCTCGGCACGTGGTCGCTCTTGATCACGTGCACCAGCGGCAGGCCCAGCAGGTCCTCGTAGAAGTGGCGCGTCTCCTCGCTGTCGCGGCAGCGCCAGGCGAAGTGGTGCAGCCCGCGCACGGGCACGGGAGGCAGGGCAGGCGGCACGGTCTCGGCAGGGGGCATGGGTTGTCTCCAGGGGGGAACAGGCCGGATTGGGCCTTTGTTCTTCTTATGATTCAATCGAAATAAATTCATCAATTGATGAAGAATGGCCATGAATATCACCCTGCGCCAGCTGCGCGCCTTCGACGCCGTGGCCGAGACCGGCAGCTTCACCGCCGCCGCCGCGCGCCTGCATCTCACGCAATCGGCGCTGAGCGTGCTGGTGCGCGAGCTGGAGCGCGAGATGGGTGTGCAGCTCTTCGACCGCCACACGCGGCGCGTGCTGCTGTCGGAGGCCGGCCGCGCATTCCAGCCCTCGGTGCAGCGCCTGCTGGCCGACCTCGCCGGCGCGGTGGCCGGCGTCACCGAGTTGCGCGACCAGAAGCGCGGCCTGCTGCGCCTGGCCGCGCCGCAGCTGATGGCCTGCACGTTGATGCCGCGCGTGATCGCCGCCTACCGCGCGCGCTATCCGGACATCGAGGTGCGACTGGCCGATACCCTGCCCGAGCACCTGCTGGCGGGCTTGGCCTCGGGCGAGGCGGAACTGGCAGTGGGGCAGGACGTGGCAGTGGATGCAGCCACCGTCGAGCGCCGCAGCTTGTTCCGCGACCGCCACTGGCTGATCTGCCCGCCCGACCACCCCTTTGCGCGCCGGCGCATGGTGCGCTGGAGCGAGCTCGGGCCGTATACCTTCATCGCGCCCACGCGCGACTTCCGCCAGCGCGTGCTGCCGGAGCTGGAGGCCGATGCGCGCGCCTTCCTGCTGCGGGCCTCGACGCAGGAGGTGTCGTACATGACGACTGCGCTCGGCATGGTGGCCTCGGGGCTCGGGCTCACGGTCTGCCCGACCTACTCCGCCTCGCTGGTGCGGGCCCATGGGCTGCAGATGGTCAAGCTCGACCGGCCCGACTTCCATCGCGAGGTGTGCGTGTACGCGGCGGCGCGGCGCTCGCTCTCGCCGGCAGCGGCGGGCTTCGTCCAGATCCTGGAGCGATTCGCGCAGTCCGGGCTGGCGGGCTGATGCAGCTTGCCCCCGCGGCCAAACCTACAATCGCTCTTCGCCTCCATCGAGGCACCTCCCCCCGCTTCAATCCTCTCGCTCCTACCCATGAACGTCCTTCGATTCACCGACCTCGCAGCGCAAGGCAAAGTCGCCGGCCAGCGCGTGTTCATCCGAGCCGACCTCAACGTGCCGCAGGACGATGCCGGCAACATCACCGAAGACACGCGCATCCGTGCGTCGGTGCCCTGCATCCGGCAGGCGCTGGATGCCGGCGCGGCGGTGATGGTGACCTCGCACCTCGGCCGGCCCACCGAGGGCCAGTTCAAGCCCGAGGATTCGCTGGCGCCGGTTGCCAAGCGCCTGGGCGAGCTGCTGGGCCGCGAAGTGCCGCTGGTGTCGAATTGGATCGACGGCGTGCAGGTCGCGCCGGGCCAGGCCGTGCTGCTGGAAAACTGCCGCCTCAACAAGGGCGAGAAGAAGAACGACGAGGCCCTCGCGCGCAAGCTCGCCGCCCTCACCGACATCTACGTCAACGATGCCTTCGGCACTGCGCACCGCGCCGAGGCCACCACCTACGGCATCGCCCAGTACGCGAAGATCGCCTGCGCCGGTCCGCTGCTGGCGGCCGAGATCGATGCCATTACCAAGGCGCTGGCCAACCCGAAGCGGCCGCTGGTGGCCATCGTCGCGGGCTCCAAGGTCAGCACCAAGCTCACCATCCTCAAGAGCTTGGCCGACAAGGTCGACCAGTTGATCGTGGGCGGCGGCATTGCCAACACCTTCATGCTGGCTTCCGGCCTCCCCATCGGCAAGTCGCTGGCCGAGCCCGATCTGCAAGACCAGGCCCAGGCCGTGATCGAGGCCATGCGCGCGCGGGGTGCCGCGGTGCCGATCCCCGTCGACGTGGTCACCGCCCAGAGCTTCGCCGCCGACGCGCCCGCCACGGTGAAGGCCGCGAACGACGTGGCCGAGAACGACCTGATCCTCGACATCGGCCCGAAGACCGCGGAGATCCTCGCCGCCCAACTGCGCGAGGCCGGCACCATCGTGTGGAACGGCCCCGTGGGCGTGTTCGAGTTCGACGCCTTTTCCAAGGGGACGGAAGCCATCGCGCGCGCCATCGCCGACAGCAGCGCCTTCTCGATTGCCGGCGGCGGCGATACGCTGGCGGCGATCGCCAAGTACGGCATCGAAGACCAGGTCGGCTACATCTCCACGGGTGGCGGCGCCTTCCTCGAAGTGCTGGAGGGCAAGACGCTTCCGGCTTTCGAGATCCTCGAAAAACGAGCGGCGGGTTGAGCCCGGCGCGGGCGGCACCGGAAATGGCGCCGGCGGGACTATCGCCGCACTCGAAAAGTGTATACAGTATGGAATACAAACCGGAGACCCGCAGCATGAGCACGACCCGCCCTCCCCGCCACGCCACCAAGATCGTCGCCACGCTCGGTCCGGCCTCGAGCACGCCCGAGCTGCTGGTGCAGATGATCCACAACAAGGTCAGCGTGGTGCGCCTCAACTTCAGCCACGGCACGGCGCAGGACCACATCAACCGCGCCACCATGGTGCGCGAGGCGGCGCGCACGGCAGGCCGCGAGGTGGCGATCATGGCCGACCTGCAGGGCCCGAAGATCCGGGTCGGCAAGTTCGCCGAGGGCAAGGTGTGGCTGGAGCCGGGGGCGAAGTTCGTCCTGGACGGTGCGCGCACCGAGCTGGGCGACGTCGATGCCGTCGGGCTGGACTACAAGGATCTGCCGCGCGACGTGAAGGCCGGCGACAGCCTGCTGCTGAACGACGGCCTCATCGTCCTCACGGTCGATGCCGTCAAGGGCGAGGCGGTGCACACCACGGTGCGGCTGGGCGGCGAGCTCTCGAACAACAAGGGCATCAACAAGCAGGGGGGCGGCCTCACGGCGCCGGCCCTGACGGCCAAGGACATGGAGGACATCAAGACTGCCATGAGCTTCCAGGCCGACTACGTGGCGGTGAGCTTCCCCAAGAACGCCACCGACATGGAGATGGCGCGCCAGCTGTGCAACGTGGCGGCGGCCGAGTTCGGCCACAAGCCGGGGCTGATCGCCAAGATCGAGCGCGCCGAGGCGATTCCCAAGCTGGAGGAGATCCTCCGCGCGAGCGACGGCATCATGGTTGCGCGCGGCGACCTCGCGGTCGAGGTGGGCAACGCTGCCGTGCCGGCGCTGCAGAAGAAGATGATCCGCATGGCGCGCGAGATGGACAAGGTGGTCATCACGGCGACGCAGATGATGGAGTCGATGATCAGCAACCCGGTGCCCACCCGCGCCGAGGTGAGCGACGTGGCCAACGCGGTGCTCGACGGCACCGACGCCGTGATGCTCTCGGCCGAGACCGCCTCAGGCCGCTATCCGCTGGAGACGGTGCAGGAGATGAGCCGCATCTGCGAGGCCGCCGAAGCCGCCGAGGACCTGCAGCTGGACGCCGACTTCAGCGGCCAGACCTACAGCCGCATCGACCAGTCGATCGCCATGGGCGCCCTCTTCACCGCGCACCACCTCGGCGCGAAAGCGATCGTCGCGCTGACGGAGTCGGGCTCGACCCCGCTGTGGATGAGCCGCCACCGCGCCCACATCCCGATGTACGCCTTGACCTCGCGCCTGGCAACCCAGCGCAAGATGGCCCTCTACCGCAACGTGCGCCCGCTGCTCATGGATGCCGAGAGCGACCGCGACACGGCGCTGCTGCAGGCCGAGGCCCACCTCAAGAAGCGCGGCATCGTGCAGACCGGCGACATCTACGCCATCACCTGTGGCGAGCCGATGGGCGCGCCGGGCGGCACCAACATGCTCAAGATCTGCCGGGTGGGTTGAGGCGCGGCCGTCCCGAACGGGGCGTCGGAGCCGTCCGACAGGGGTGCTCAGTAGAATCGCGGTAGTTTTTCCTTCTTAATTTTCCCCGCGAGGTACACCCATGGCACTTGTCTCGATGCGCGAACTGCTCGACCACGCCGCGGCCAACGGCTACGGCATCCCGGCCTATAACGTCAACAACCTGGAACAGGTGCAGGCCGTCATGGAAGCGGCCAAGGAAACCGGCGCACCGGTGATCCTGCAGGCCAGTGCAGGCGCGCGCAAGTACGCGGGCGAGCCCTTCATCAAGCACCTGATCCTGGCGGCCGTCGAGGCTTATCCGAACATTCCGCTGGTGATGCACCAGGACCACGGCCAGAGCCCCGACGTGTGCCAGGGCGCGATCAACCTGGGCTTCTCCTCGGTAATGATGGACGGCTCGCTGGAAGCCGACGGCAAGACCATCGCGAGCTACGACTACAACGTCGACGTCACCCGCAAGGTGGTCGACATGGCACACAAGGTCGGCGTGACCGTGGAAGGCGAACTGGGCTGCCTGGGCTCGCTCGAGACCATGAAGGGCGACAAGGAAGACGGCCACGGCACCGACGCGACCATGACGCGCGAGCAGCTGCTGACCGACCCGGAGCAGGCCGCGGACTTCGTGAAGAAGACCCAGCTCGACGCCCTGGCCATCGCCATCGGCACCAGCCACGGCGCGTACAAGTTCACCCGCAAGCCCACCGGCGACATCCTGGCGATCGACCGCATCAAGGAAATCCACCGCCGCATTCCCAACACCCACCTCGTGATGCACGGTTCGTCCTCCGTGCCGCAGGACCTGCTGGCCATCATCCGCCAGTACGGCGGCAACATGAAGGAGACCTACGGCGTGCCGGTCGAGGAGATCCAGGAAGCCATCAAGTACGGCGTGCGCAAGATCAACATCGACACCGACATCCGCCTGGCGATGACCGGCGCGGTGCGCAAGTTCATGGCCGAGAACCCCGAGAAGTTCGACGCCCGCGAATGGCTCAAGCCCGCGCGCGAGGCCGCCAAGCAGATCTGCAAGCAGCGCTATATCGAATTCGGCTGCGAAGGCCAGGGCGCCAAGATCAAGGGCGAGACCCTGCAGGTCGTTGCCGCCAAGTACGCCAAGGGCGAGCTGGCGCAAGAAGTGCTCTGATCTCTTCGACTTCCTGCCGAAGCCACCTTCGCGGTGGCTTTTTTCTGCGCGCACAATCTCGGTCGTCCCCCGTTCCCGCTGTTCCATTCACCCGCCATGACCACCGTCCACACATCCTCCATCCAGAGCCTGCCCCTGCTCGCGCGCGGCAAGGTGCGCGACAACTACGCGGTCGGCGAGGACCGCATCCTGATGGTCGCGAGCGACCGCCTCTCGGCCTTCGACGTGATCATGGGCGAGCCGATCCCGGGCAAGGGCGTGATCCTGACGCAGATGGCGCTGTGGTGGTTCGACCGGCTGGGCCACCTGTGCCCCAACCACCTGACCGGCGAGGCGCCCGAGAGCGTGGTGACGGCTGCCGAGGTGCCCCAGGTCCGCGACCGCTCGATGCTGGTCAAGCGCCTCAAGCCGATCCCGGTCGAAGCGGTCGTGCGCGGCTACCTCGCGGGCAGCGGTTGGAAGGAATACCAGGAGAGCCGCTCCGTCTGCGGCGTGCCGCTGCCCGAGGGCCTGGGCAATGCCAGCAAGCTGCCGCGGCCGATCTTCACGCCCGCGGCCAAGGCGGCTGCGGGTGCGCACGACGAGAACATCAGCTACGAGCGCGTGGTCGAGGTGGTCGGCCCCGCGCTCGCGCAGCAGATCCGCGACACCAGCATCGCGATCTACGAGGCGGCCGCCGCCATCGCGCTGACCAAGGGCATGATCATTGCCGACACCAAGTTCGAGTTCGGCCTCGACGAGGCCGGCACCCTGGTCCTGATGGACGAGGTGCTCACCCCCGACAGCTCGCGCTACTGGCCCATCGAGGGTTACCAGGCCGCGCTGGCTGCCGGCGCCAACCCGCCGAGCTACGACAAGCAGTTCGTGCGCGACTGGCTGGAGGCTGTCAAGGTCAACGGCAAGCCCTGGGACAAGACCCCGCCGGCGCCGCGCCTGCCCGCCGAGGTGATCGAGAAGACGGCCGCCAAGTACCGAGAGGCGCTGCAGCGGCTGACCGGCTGAAGCCCCCCCACCGCCGGACGTGAATAAATCACAAATCCGCGGGCAATAGTCACCGCACCGCGAAGCCACGATTTCACACACTTGTCCTCATTACAACGGATGAGGAAAGTGCCATGAACGTGACTGCCGAACTGTTCGCTCCCCCCTGCGAAGCCCGGGCCGATGTGCCCACGCCGGACTCCCTGCAAGCCGGCCTGCTGGCGCGTGTGCTCGACGAGATGGACCACGGCCTGCTGCTGGTCGACCTGAGCGGCCGCATCTTGCATGCCAACCGGCCGGCGCGCCGCGAGCTCGTGGGCGGGCGCGCGCTGCGGGATGTCGATGGCAGCCTGTCGGCAGCCCAGCCTGCCTGGCAGGCCAAGCTGCGCCAGGCCCTCAAGGACGCAGAGCGCGACTGCCGCAGCATCGTGGAGCTCGACCCCGAAGGCGAGACGCTTTCGCTGGCCTTCGTGCCGCTGGCCGTGGTGCACGCTGCCGCCGCGGTCGACGCGGTGCTGATCATCTGCAGCCGGCGCTCGAGCTGCGAGACCCTCACGGTGCAGATGTTCGCCCGTGCCAAGCGCCTGACGCCGGCGGAGCAGGCCGTTCTGACGCAGCTGTGCGCGGGCCGCGGCGCCCAGGAGATCGCCTGCGAGCAGGGCATTCGCGTCTCCACCGTGCGCACACACATCAAGAACGTGCGGCAGAAGACCGGCCGCGGCAGCGTTCGCGAGATCGTGCGCGAGCTCTCGCGCATGCCGCAGATCGTGTCTTCGCTGCGGCTCGTGGGCCAAGACTGAACAGGGAGCGACCACGCCGGCGCCTTGCCCGCTGCATCGCAGGGGCGCGCCGCAGCGGAGGCGGGCCGTATAGTCCGCGCATGCCGCCGACGCCCGTTGCATCCCGCGCCGACCCCCTCGCCGAACTGCCGCCCCCGCTCCAGAGGCTCGCCGCGCTGGGCGTGCAGCGACGCTACCGGACGCACGCCATGCTGATCGAGGAAGGCGACCACGGCGGCACGGTCTACATCGTGCTCTCGGGCCGGCTGCGCGCCTTCGTCTCCGATGCCCGGGGACGCGAGGTGACGCTGGGCCTGCACGGGCCGGGCGAATACGTGGGGGAGATGTCGCTCGATGGGGGGCCGCGCTCGGCCAGCGTGCAGGCAGTGAAGCCGACGGTGTGCGTCGTGGTGACGCGCCAGACCATGCTGCGGCACCTGGCGCTCGATCCGGAGTTGGCCCAGGAGCTGATCATGCGGCTGATCCGCCGTGCAAGACTGGCCACCGAGAGTGCCCGCAGCATGGGCTTGCTCGACGTCTACAGCCGCCTGAAAGCCCTGCTGGAGGATCGATCGCTGCCGCAGGCGGATGGCGTCATGCAGATGGAGCGGCTGACCCACCAGGCGATCGCCAGCGAAATCGGATGCTCGCGCGAGATGGTGAGCCGGCTGCTGAAGGACCTGGAGGGCGGCGGCTTCGTGGAGGTCCGCGGGCCGCGGCTGGTCGTGCTCAAGCCGCTGCCGGCGAAATGGTGAGTCGGGGCGGGGCTCAGCGCACTCCGCCGTTGCTCAAGGTGGCGACCGTTCGTCCACTCGCGTCCAGCAGCGAAAGCCTCGACGTCCCCTGCAGCCGGTAGCTGGCCGTCGCCTGCAGCGCCGCGAAGAACTGGCTTTCGTTGATGGTGCTCGCCTCGTTGGGACAGGCCATGCGCGTGGCGCCCAGCTGGCGCACCCGCAGGGTGCTGCCGCTGCGCTCGTAAGTGCCGGTGACGCGGTTGCAGCCGCCCGAGCCGCTCACCCGTCCGCTGCTGCGGTCGAACTGGATCTGGGCGTTGCGGCGCGGATCGCTGCTCGGCTCGATCAACTCGCTGCCCAACTGCTCCAGCTGCCAGACCGGTCCTTCGATCGGCTCGTCCAGGTTGATGCCGCTGCCGCAACCGCTCGCGAGCACAGACGCGAACAGGGCCGCCGTCAAGAAGAGAGAGCGCATGGCCGGACTTTTCCTTTGCAACATGTCGAAACCCGCCAATCGTATGCCAGCCCGTTCGGTGCGCCAACGTCACGCCCGGCCGGCCCACCCGCTTCGCCGATGTCGAAGTGAGCCTGCGCTCACCCTGTCGCTAGCTCAGCACCACGCTGCTGAGACGACGCCGGTAGGTCGCCACGGTCGGGTCGTCCGGCGGGATCTGGCCGTCCGCCACCTTCGGCTTGGGCGGCTCGATGAGCTCGAGGATCGCGATGTAGGTCTTGCGCGCCAGCTCCTCGTTCCAGCTTTTGTCGCGCATCAGGATGTCGAGCAGCTCGTCCATCGCGTCGGTCCAGCGCTGCGCGGCCATCAGCAGGCGCGCCCGGTCGAAGCGGGCCTGGAAGTCGCGCTTGTCGGCGGCAATGCGCGACTCGGCGTCGGCGATCGTCGGGGCTGCGCCCGTGGCCGGCGCCGCAAAATCGATCGCATCCATCCAGCGCTGCAGCGCGTCGAATCGGCGCACTGCCGGCGCCTTGGCGATGACTGGCGCGAAGGCGACCTTGGCATCGTCGATGCGGCCCTCCTGGAGCAGCAGCTTGATGTAGTCGAAGCGCGCGTCGTCATTGGCCGGGTCGGTGGCGACCGCATGCTGCAGCCGTTCCAGCGCGCCCTGGGTGTCGCCTTCGGCCAGCGCATCCTGCGCAGCCTCTTCGTGCTCGGCAGCCTCGAGCTCCTCCTGGCCCGGTACGTGCTTGTCGAGGAAGGCGCGAATCTGGTCGGCGGGGATCGCGCCGACGAAGCCGTCGACCGGCTGGCCGTCCTTGAACATCACGCAGAAGGGGATGCTGCGCACGCCGAACATCTGGCTCAGCTGCTGCGAGATCTGCGGCACCTTGTCGGCATCGAGCTTGGCCAGCGTGAAGCGCCCGCCATACTCGAGCTCGAGCTTCTCGAGCACCGGCCCGAGCTGCTTGCACGGCCCGCACCATTCGGCCCAGATGTCGAGCAGCACCGGGGTGGTCATCGAGCCGTCGATCAGCTCGGTCTGAAAATTTTCGAGGGTGATGTCCATCATCGCGGGAAGCTGAGGGTGAAACGTAAAATTGAAACCATGAAGCAAGCCATACAGGTCGGCGTGGTGATGGGCTCGAACTCCGATTGGGAGACGATGCGCAACGCGGTCGAGATTCTCCAGCAATTCGGCATCGCCCACGAGGCGCGGGTGGTCTCCGCCCACCGAATGCCCGACGAACTGTTCGCCTACGCCGAGAACGCCGCCCCGCGCGGCCTGGCGGCCATCATCGCCGGCGCGGGCGGCGCGGCCCACCTGCCCGGCATGCTGGCGGCCAAGACCACCGTGCCGGTGCTCGGCGTGCCGGTCGCGAGCCGTCACCTGCAGGGCGTGGATTCGCTCTACAGCATCGTGCAGATGCCCAAGGGCGTGCCGGTCGCGACCTTCGCCATCGGCAACGCCGGCGCGGCGAACGCGGCCCTGTTCGCGGTCGCGATGCTGGCCGTGGCCGATCCGGCGCTGCGCGAGCGGCTCGACGCCTTCCGCGCGCAGCAGACCGAGGCCGCCCGATCCATGACGCTGCCGCCGCCCGAAGCAGAGACCGTGTCGCCCTTCTCGCCCCAGGGCGGAGGCGCGCTGTGAGCGTGATCCTGCCCGGCGCCACGCTCGGCGTGGTGGGCGGCGGGCAACTGGGCCGCATGTTTGCGCACGCGGCCCAGCGCATGGGCTACCTCGTCGCGGTGCTCGACCCCGATGCCGACAGCCCCGCCGGGCGGGTGAGCCACCATCACATCCACACCGACTACGCGGACATCGACGGCCTCGCCCGGCTCGCCGGCCTGGCCGATGCCATCACCACCGAGTTCGAGAACGTGCCCGCGCCCTCGCTGGAGCATCTCGCCGTGGCCCGGCCCGTGCGCCCGGCCGCCGCCGCGGTGGCGATCGCCCAGGACCGCGTCCGGGAAAAGAGCCACTTCGTCGGCTGCGGCGTGGACTGCGCGCCCTACGCGGTCATCGAGTCGGCCGAGCATGCCATGCTGGTGCCGCCCAACCTGCTGCCCGGCATCCTGAAGACCGCCCGCCTCGGCTACGACGGCAAGGGCCAGCAGCGCGTGAACACCCGCGAGGAACTGGCCGCGGCCTGGGAGCGCGCCGGCCAGGTGCCGTGCGTGCTCGAGAAGCTGCTGCCGCTGGACTTCGAATGCTCCGTCATCGTGGCGCGCGGCCAGGACGGCCAGATCGTGCACTTTCCGCCGCAGCGCAACCTGCATCGCGACGGCATCCTCGCCGTGACCGAGGTGCATGCGGACAACGTCCCCGAGGCGGCAGCGCGGCTGGCGGTCGAATCGGCCGTCGCGATCGCGGAAGGCCTGCAGTACGTGGGCGTGCTGTGCGTCGAGTTCTTCGTGCTGGCCGATGGCGCGCTGGTGGTCAACGAGATGGCGCCGCGCCCGCACAACAGCGGCCACTGGACCCTGGATGCCTGCGACGTCTCGCAGTTCGAGCTGCAGGTGCGCACCCTGGCCGGCCTGCCGCTCAACGCGCCGCGCCAGCACAGCCCGGCGCTGATGCTGAACCTGCTGGGCGACCTGTGGTTCCCCGACGGCGAATCGAAGCCCGTCGAGCCCCGCTGGGCCGACGTGCTCGCGCTGCCCGGCGCGCACCTGCACCTCTACGGCAAGACAGAGCCGCGGCGCGGCCGCAAGATGGGGCATCTCACGATCACGGGCAGCAGCATCGAAACGGTTCGCGGCACGGCCGACTTCGCTGCCGCGCTGCTGGGGCTGCCGATCCCCTTGTCCGAATAAGCCGGGCGCGATGACAGTTCGCGACGGCCGCTCGCCCGATGCCATCCAGGAAGCCGCCCGGGTGCTGCGCGCCGGCGGCCTGGTCGCCTTTCCGACCGAGACCGTCTACGGCCTGGGCGCCGACGCGACGAGCGACGATGCCGTGGCCGGCATCTTCAAGGCCAAGGGCCGGCCCAGCAACCATCCGCTGATCGTGCATGTGGCCGCCGGCGTCAAGGGCTCCGAGTCGCTGTCGCGCTTCGCCCAGCCGCTGCCGCCCTTTGCCCAGAAGCTGGTGCAGGCCTTCTGGCCCGGCCCGCTGACCCTGATCGTCACGCGCCAGCCCGGCGTCGCTGCCGCCACGGCCGGCGGGCAAGACACGATCGGCTTGCGCTGCCCGGCCCACCCGGTGGCGCAGGCCCTGCTCGTGGCCTGCGCCGAGCAGGGCGTGCCTGGCGTGGCAGGCCCCAGCGCCAACCGCTTCGGCCGGGTGAGCCCGACCACCGCCCAGCATGTCCAGCAGGAATTCGGCGACGCGCTGCTGGTGATCGACGGCGGACCTTGCGAGGTCGGCATCGAATCGACCATCGTCGATTGCAGCCGCGGCCAGCCGGTGCTGCTGCGCCCGGGCGCCATCACCCGCACCCAGATCGAGGCCGCCTGCGGCGAGCCGCTGCGCGACAGGCACGAGCTCGCGGCACCCGATCCGCGGGCCTCCGGCACGCTGGAGGCCCACTACGCGCCCACCGCCAAGCTGCGGCTGATGGAGGCCAAGGCACTGCAGACCGGCCTCGACGTGCTGGGCGTCAATGCCGCGCACCTGGCCGTGTGGTCGCGCAGCCCGCTCAAGTGCCGCTCGCAGCGCGTGCTGCTGCGGCGCATGCCCGACGACGCCGCGGCCGCCGCCCAGCAGCTGTTTGCCGTGCTGCGGGCCTTCGATGCCGAAGGCGCCAAGCTGATCTGGGTCGAGACCCCGCCCGCCGGCCCCGAATGGGAAGGCGTGCGAGACCGGCTGCAGCGCGCTGCTGCAGCCTGAGCCTTACTTCACCGTGTCGAAGAGCGCCCGGGCCCGCACGTGGCAGAAGGGCGGCTCGTAGGTGCCGTGGTAGGCGCCGAAGTAGGTGGCGTAGGCGGCCGTGGTCGGATCGGTCGGCGCCTTGCCGCCCGGCCCGTAGGTCGCCTGGATCTGCGCATCCACGTCTACCGTCGTGACCGTGGTCACGCCGCGCGCATCGAAGTCCGCCTTTGCCGGAACCATGTGCAGGGCCGGCGGCACCGTGGGATCGCCGGCGCCGCCGCACAAGAGCGTCTTGGCGCGCGGGCTCCAGCCCAGCAGGTCGTTCTTCTTGGCGTTCAGGAACAGCGTGTTGTTCGGGTTGGTCTGCACATCGCTGAGGAAGGCGCTCTGGAAGATCGCATCGCGCGCCTGGTTGGGCGTCTCGCCGTTGGCGCCGGGCAGGGAGCCGCTGGTGACCAGCGTGGTGTAGTTCAGCGTCGGGCTCGGCAGCAGGTTTTCGATGTAGCCGGCATAAGGCTGCTTGTAGACCGTGTTCACGTCGGTGTAGACGTCGCCGTACACCTTCTGATAGGAGTTCACGATGAAGGGCACGAAGAACTGGTAGCCCGCGATCGCCTGCGTGAGCTTGAAGGACCCCGAGACGTTGTAGGGCCCGGCCAGGTGCGCACCGGCCACCACGTTGAACTCCGAGGCGTTGTCGCGCTCGGCGGCACGGTGCGCGGCCATCGAGGAATGGCCGCCCTGCGAGTAGCCGGTGAACATCACCTTGCCCGACAGCGAGCCGCCGGCGCTGACCGCCGCGGCACGAGCCGCCCGGACCGAGTCGAGCACCGTGCGCGCTTCCGAGTCGGCATGCAGGTAGGGGTGGTAGGGGAAGGTGGACTTGGCGTAGCCCAGGTAGTCGGTGGCCACCACTGCATAGCCCTGGGCCGCGTACATCGCGGTCAGCATGAAGGTTTCCGGGTCCTGCGGATTGACCAGCGTGCGCGGCTTCTGCACGTCGGTGCCCTTGGCATAGGCCACCAGCGGCGCCGCGTTGCCGCAAGTCCCGGCCGGCATCAGCAGCACGCCCGAGGCGTTGGTCACCTCGCCCTTGGGGCCCACCGTGCTGTAGTTGAGCGAGATCACGTTGACGTCGCACCGGGCCTTGCCGCTGAGCGCCTGCAGGCCGCTCTGGGCGCTGCCCCCGTCGATCTGCGCCGTGGTCAGCGTGGTCACGATGACGGGCGGCTCCTTCAGCGCGCCGGTGCCGGGCCCGGTGGTGCCGGTGCCGGTCCCGATGAAGGCGAAGCCGCCGCCATCGCCGCCGCCCCCGCAGGCGGTGAGCAAGCCGGCCGCCATCACGGCGCTCAGAAGGTGCAGACGATTCATGCGTGTGTCTCCATGCGGTATGTTGCTGGTGAAGAGAGAGGCGAGAGGCGCACGATCCTAGGCCCCGCCTCCCCGAAGCAGGACAAGGGAAACCCCCAGCCGCAGCGGCGCTCCAGTCGCCTGGGCGACCGCGCTCAATTGTCCTGCGCCGCCCAGTCGATCAGCGCATCGAAGGCTGGCCGCGCGGCGCCCGCGCTGTCGTGGTTCGCGATCGCGACCACCACCCAGCGCCGGCCGCTCGCGCCATGCACATAGCCTGCGATGCCCGCGGAATCGCGCAGGCTGCCGGTCTTCAGGTGGGCCGCGCCGCCGGCGCGCAGCGTGCGCTTGCGCAGCGTGCCGTCCACGCCCATGGCCGGCAGCGAGGACGCCAGCTCGGGCATCAGCGGCGAGCGCCAGGCCACCTGCAGCATCTTGGCGAGCGCCGCCGCGCTGATGCGCTCCTCGCGGGACAGGCCCGAGCCGTTGTCGAACACGGGCTGGCCTTCGCCCGTGCCGATGCGCTCGTTCCACCATTGGCGCAGCGCGGCGCGCGCACCCTCCAGCGTGCCGCGCTTCTTCTGCTGCAGCCCGAGCGTGAGGAACAGCTGCTGTGCCATCACGTTGTTGCTGTACTTGTTGATGTCGCGCACCACCTCGGCCAGCGGCGGCGACTCGAAGGCGAAAGCCGGCTTGAGCCCGGCCGGCACCGCGCCCTCGCGCACCTGCCCCTTGAGCCTGGCGCCCATCTCGGCCCACATCCCGCCGATGGCGCGCACCGCATAGCTGCGCGGCTCCGCATAGGCCACGGCCCAGCTCTTCTCGCCGCAGGCGGCGGGGTAGCTGCCCGCGAAGCCCATGCGCGCCGGGTCGCCGAAGGCCGGCGCCAGCGCGGCGCGCCAGTCGCCGCACTCGCCGGCGGACAGCGGCACCGTCGACGGCGTGCTCACGCCGCTCAGGAAGGGCTCGAAATTGACTTGCGCCGTCTGCCCGTCGCGGTTCGGCTGGAAGGTCATGACGACCGACTTGAAATTGATCAGCAGCGCATCGGGCGAGGCGTTGTAGGGCCGCTGGCCCTCGCCGTCGAAGGCGGCCGGGTCGGTGTCGGCCACCTCGAAGGCACTGCGGTCCAGCACGATGTCGCCGGCGATCGTGTGGATGCCCAGCCCCTGCACCCGCCGCAGCAGCAGCCACAGGCGCTCGAGCACCAGCTTGGGGTCGCCCCGGCCCTGGATGTAGAGGTTGCCCGCCAGCACGCCGTCGCGCACCGGCCCATCCACATACACCGGCGTGCTCCAGGTGAAGGCCGGCCCCAGCAGGTCGAGCGCGGCGTAGGTGGTGACCAGCTTCATGACCGAGGCCGGATTGACCGGCACCTGCGTGCGCCAGGCCAGCCGCGGCGGGCGCACCGCATCGGCATCGGCCACCAGCATCGTGACGGCCTCGCGCGGCACCCGGGCGCGGGTCAGGGCGGCCTCCACCTCGGGCGGAAGCGTCTGGGCCAGGGCGGGCGCCGAAGCCAGCGCGGCGAACAGGAAGAACAGGCGGACGGCGCGCGGCGCCAGGGGCTTCGGGGCGGGAGGCATCGCGCGATTATCCAGAGCCCAAGTCTCCATAGGCCCTGGGCAGCGCGGTCCATGGCCGGCCCGGGATAATCGCGCGATGCCCGCCGCTCCCCGTTTCTCCCCCCGCACTCTCGGCATCGGCGCGGCGATCGTCACCGTCCTGGTCTGGACGGCCTTCATCGTCATCGCGCGGGCCTCCGCCGGCCGTTCGCTGACACCCTTCGACATTGCCTTCGCGCGCATCTGCGGCGCCAGCCTGGTGCTCGTGCCCTGGGGCGCCTGGCTGGTGGCGCGGGCGCGCCGCAGCGATCCGGCGCAGGGCTCGCTCTTCGGCCTGTCGCCCGTGCCCTTGCGGGCCACCGTCGTGGCCGGCCTCTTCGGCGGCCTCGCCTACGCCCTGCTCGCCTACGCCGGCTTCTTCTATGCACCGGCGACCCATGCCTCGGTGCTGATGCCCGGCAGCCTTCCGCTGTGGACGGCGGTGCTCGCCGCCGTGGTGCTGCACGACCGCCTGACGCCGGCCCGCGTGTGCGGTCTCGCGCTGATCGTGCTGGGCGATCTCCTGGTCGGCGGCGCCAGCCTGCTGCACGCCTTCGAGGGCGGGCAGATCTGGAAAGGCGACCTGCTGTTCATGGGCGCCGCCTTTTGCTGGGCCTGCTACAGCGTGACGGCGCGCCGCCACGGGCTCGAGGCGGTGCGCGCCACCATCGCGATCACCGTGTTCGCCTTCCTCACCTACGTGCCGGCCTATGCGCTGCTGGCCGGCCTCGGCGTGGCGGGGAGCCGGCTGGCCAGTGCGCCGCTGGGCGAGATCGCCTTCCAGATGCTGTTCCAGGGCGTCGGCTCGGTTGTCATTTCGGGCATCACCTTCACCCGCATGATTCAGTACTTCGGACCGGTCCGCTCCACCATGATCACCGCGCTGGTGCCGGGCCTGTCGGCGCTGGGCGCCGTGGTGTTCCTGGGCGAGCCGCTGCACTGGAACCTGATCGCCGGGCTGCTGCTCGTCACCGCGGGCATCCTGTTCGGCGTGCAACGCATGCGCTCGGCCGGCGTGGCCACGGCCGCCGTCGCGCGAGGGTGATGGCGATGCCCGCAGAAACGAAGCTCCTGGCTTTCGATACCAGCACCGAAGCGCTGTCGGTCGCGGTGCGTCGCGGCGAGCGGGTGATTTCCCGCAGCGGCCCGGGCGGCGCGCAAGCGTCGAGCAGCCTCATCCCCTTGATTCAGGACCTGCTGGCCCAAGCCGGCCTGGCCATGGCCGAGCTCGACGCCATTGCCTTCGGGCGCGGGCCCGGCTCCTTCACCGGCCTGCGCACCGCCTGCTCGGTCGCGCAGGGGCTGGGCTTCGGCGCCGGTGTCCCGCTGCTGCCCGTCGACACCTTGCATGCGGTGGCCGAGGAGGCGCGCCACCGCTTCGGCGCCACGCGCGTGGTCGCGCTGCTCGATGCGCGCATGGACGAGCTCTATGCCGCCCACTACGACTTTGACCAGCCCGCCGGGGCTGCCGAATTTGACGCCGAGCCTCGGTTGCTGTCGCCCGAGCAGGTGCAGGTGCCGCCGGGCTGGGCGCTCGCCGGCAACGTCTTTTCTGCCTACGGCGATCGCCTGCCGGCCGCCGCGGCGCGCCACGAGGCGCTGCCCGGCGCCGAGGCGATGCTGAGACTGGCCCCTGAATTGCTTGCTGCCGGCCGGGCGGTTGCGCCGGCGCAGGCCTGGCCGTTGTATGTTCGCGATAAAGTCGCACAAACCACGCAAGAGCGAGCCGCCCTCAAGGCGGCGCAAGCCTCCCGATCCTCATGAGTGCAGTCCTGCAGCCGCGTGAAGCCCGCCTCGAACCGATCACGGTCGAGCGGATCGCGGCCGTATGCACCATCGAACGCAGCGCCTACACCCATCCCTGGACGCCAGCCAACTTCAGCGATTCGCTGGTCGCCGGCTACCACTGCCAATGCCTGGTGGCCCCGGCCCTGCCGTCCGGCGAGCCGTCGCCGGCGCGGCGGCCGCGCGCGCTCTGGGGCCGGCCGGCGGCTCAGACCGGCAGCGAGACGCTGATCGGCTATTTCGTCGCCATGAAGGGCGTCGACGAGGTGCATCTGCTCAACATCACGGTGGCCCCGGCCTTCCAGGGCCAGGGCTGGGCGCCGCTGATGCTGGAAGCGCTCGCGGGCTGGTCGCGCGGCCAGAACGCCCAGTGGCTCTGGCTCGAGGTGCGGGCCAGCAACCTGCGGGCGATGGCCATCTACGAGCGCCAGGGCTTTCGCCGCGTGGGCGTGCGCAAGGGCTACTACCCGGCCGAGGGCAACGCGCGCGAGGACGCGGTCGTCATGAGCCTGCGCCTCAACGAATCGACCAGCGCCTGGGGAGCCTTGAAGTAAAGACATGGAAAGCACGCTGAACCTGGACGCGCGGCAACGCGCGATGCTCGACGAGATGGGCGTCAAGCTCTTCTGGCCTGCCGCGGCGCTCGCCGAGGCGCCGGCGGCGGCGGACGCGCGTTCGCCTCGCATCACGCCCGAGCCGGCTGCCGCTGCGCAGGCGCCCGTTCGCGCCGCCGCGCCGGCGGCGGCACCGGCACCGTTGTCGGCGCCGCCGGTCGCAACCCGTCCCTCGGCCGCCCCCTCCGGTGCGAGCGTGCTCATCGACGCGCCGCGCCTTCTCTACGGCGGCGAAGCGGCGGCAGGGCACGGCTGGCTGATCGTCGCCGACATGCCGCCCGAGCTCGATGGCCGCCACGGCGAACCCTTCGCCGGCGATGCCGGGCGCCTGTTCGAGGCCATGCTGCGCGCGCTGCAGTTGCAAAGCGGCGCCGTGCCCGTCCACCTGATGCGCACGCACCGCGGCGTGGCTTCGGGCCAGCCGGGCAGCCCGCGCCCGATCGCCGACGGCTTTGCCGAGGCGGCGCCGGCCGCGCGGGTCGTGCTGGCCATGGGACCGCTGGCCGCGCAGAGCCTGCTGCAAAGCGCCGAGCCCCTCGGCCGGCTGCGCGGCGCGCCGGCGCGCATCGCCATGCCGGGCTGGGAGGATGTGCCGATCGTCGTGACCTACCACCCCGCCTACCTGCTGCGCAATCCGGCCGACAAGGCGCGCGCCTGGGCCGACCTGTGCCTGGCGGCCGCGCAGCTGCCGCAGCGCTGAAGAGCTGAAAGGCCGAAAGGCCGAAAGGCCAGAAAGGGGCGGGCGCCTAGAATTCCGCCCCATGATCTTCCTGGACAAGCTGCGCGCCGCCGAGCGCCGCAACGGCTCGCTGCTGTGCGTGGGCCTCGACCCCGAACCCGCCAAGTTCCCCGCCCGCCTGAAGGGCGACGCCGGCAAGATCTACGACTTCTGCGCCGCCATCGTCGATGCCACCGCCGACCTGGTGATCGCCTTCAAGCCGCAGATCGCCTACTTCGCCGCCCACCGCGCCGAAGACCAGCTCGAAAAACTCATGGAACACCTGCGCCGCAACGCGCCGCAGGTGCCCGTCATCCTCGACGCCAAGCGCGGCGACATCGGGTCCACCGCCGAGCAGTACGCGCGCGAAGCCTTCGAGCGCTATGGCGCCGATGCGGTCACGCTCTCGCCCTTCATGGGCTTCGATTCGGTCGAGCCCTACCTGCGTCACGAGGAAAAGGGCGCCTTCCTGCTGTGCCGCACCAGCAATCCTGGGGGCGACGACCTGCAGGCCCAGCGCCTCGCCGGCGTGGAAGGCCAGCCCTTCCTGTACGAACACATCGCGAAGCTGGCCCAGGGGCCGTGGAACCTGAACGGCCAGCTGGGCCTGGTGGTCGGCGCCACCTACCCGGCCGAGATCGAGCGGGTGCGCGCGCTGGCGCCCACCGTGCCGCTCCTGATCCCCGGCGTCGGCGCCCAGGGCGGCGATGCGGTCGCCACCGTGCGCGCGGGCTGGCGCGCCGATGCGCCGATCGTGGTCAATTCCTCGCGGGCCATTTGTTACGCCTCCGCCGACGAGGACTTCGCCCAGGCCGCCCGGCATGAGGCCCTTCGTACTCGCGACGGTCTCGAGCAAGCGAAGAACTGAGACGACCTTCCTCTGCGGCGACAAGAAACAATTGTGTCCTGATGGCAGAAAAAGTCACATTTCGGAACAATTGTTGTCCTCGGCTCCGCCTTTAGGGCCCTGCGCGGCCGGTCCGCGGGCCGGCATGGCGCTTGCCTTGATGGGCACGGCGTCACAGCGCCGAGGAGCGAGGAACACATGGTGGAAGACATTGCGACCGGTCGCGTCGACGCGACCGACGAGCCGCCGCGCGCGCCTGAAACGCACGCGCACGGCCCTGCGGACGCAGCGCCGCGCAACCCCTTGCCGCTGGCGGCTTCCCTGGCTGCCGCGGCGGCATTGGCAGCCTGCGGCGGCGGTGGAGGCGGTGGCGGGGGCGGCGGCTTCTTCGCCGGCCTGGGCAGCGGCAGCGGCGATACCGTCCAGGCCGGCAGCCTGACGCCGCTGGCCGGCACGCCCAGCGCACAGACTTACATCTACACCCAGGCCAAGACCGACGACGAGGCCGCGCGCTTCCTGCTGCAGGCGCAGTTCTCCGCCTCCGAACCCGAGATCGCCGCGGTGCGTGCGCAGGGCTACCTGCCCTGGCTCGGCGCACAGATGGACCGGGCGCCCACCGAGACCGGCTGGGCCTGGGTCGCCGGCAAGCCCTACGACACCGTCAACAGCGACGACATGATCTGGAGCCAGCTCATGACCTCGGCCGACGGCGTGCGCAAGCGCATGGCGCTCGCGCTGTCGGAGATCTTCGTGGTCTCGGCCAACGACGTCAGCTCCAACTGGACCGCCCACATGTTCGCCCAGTACTGGGACATGCTGGTCGCCGGCGTCACCGGCAACTTCCGCCAGTTGCTGGAGAACGTGTCGCTCAACCCGGCGATGGGTTATTACCTCAACACCAAGGGCAACCAGAAGGAGAACGCCCAGGGCCGCCAGCCGGACGAGAACTACGCGCGCGAGGTGATGCAGCTCATGAGCATCGGCCTGTACCAGCTCAACGCCGACGGCTCGGTCCGGCTCGGCGCCGACGGAGCGCCGCTGGAGAGCTACACGCAGGACGACGTCACCAACCTGGCGCGCGTGTTCACCGGCTACGACCTCGACATTCCCTCGGCCGAGCGCAATGCCTTCACGCCGCCGGGCCAGAGCTTCACCATCGAGAGCAATGCCTGGACCACGCGTCCGATGGCCCTTACCGCTTCGCGCCACTCGATGCTGGAGGCCAGGTTCCTCGGCACCACGGTGCCCGCCAACACCGAGGGCAAGGCCGCCCTCAAGATCGCGCTGGACACGCTGTTCAACCACCCCAACGTCGGCCCCTTCATCGGCCGGCAGCTGATCCAGCGCCTGGTCACCAGCAACCCGAGCGCCGCCTACGTGAAGCGTGTGTCGGACGTCTTTGCCGACAACGGCGCCGGCGTGCGCGGCGACATGAAGAGCGTGTTCGCCGCGGTGCTGCTGGACAACGAGGCGCGCAGCCCTGCGGGGCTCGTCGACCCGAACTTCGGCCACCTGCGCGAGCCGATGCTGCGGCTGGTGCAGTGGGGGCGCACCTTCGGCGCCAGCTCGGTGGCCGGCACCTGGAAGATCGGCAACCGCTCCGATGCGGCCAACTCGCTGGGCCAGAGCCCGTTGCGCTCGCCCTCGGTCTTCAATTTCTTCCGCCCCGGCTATGTGCCGCCGTCCAGCGCGATGGCGAGCGCCCAGCTGGTCGCGCCCGAGTTCCAGCTGGTCAACGAGACCAGCGTGGGCGGCTACCTCAACTTCATGCAGAACGTCGTGCCGAACGGCTTCAACAGCAAGGACGTGGTCGCGAGCTACGCCGCCGAGAAGGCGCTGGTGCTCGATGCGGCCGCGCTGGTGCGCCGCCTCAACCTGCTGATGGCGGCCAACCAGCTCGACGCCGACACGCTCGCGCTGATCACCAACGCCCTGGCCACGCCGGCGGTTACCGCGAGCAGCAGCGACACGCTCAAGAACAACCGGGTCTACGCCGCGGTGCTCATGGTGATGGCCGCGCCGGGCTACCTGATCCAGAAATAAGGAAAGCGCGATGCACCTGATCGATCCGAAGGCCCATTCCCGCCGCGCCTTCCTGCGCCGCTCCGGGCAACTCGCCATGGCCGGCAGCGCGCTGCCTTTCGCACTCAACCTCGCTGCCATCGGCGAAGCGGCCGCGCAGGCTGCCCCCGGCGACGACTACAAGGCGCTGGTGTGCGTCTTCCTGTTCGGCGGCAACGACTACGCCAACACCGTCGTCACGTACGACGACCCCAGCTACAACGCCTACAGTGCGATCCGCGGCGGCGGCGCCGGGCAGGCCGGCGGCGGCGTCGCGCTGGGCAAGGCCGATCTCGCGGCGACCCTGCTCAGCCCGAGCACCGCCCTCGCCGACGGGCGGCAGTACGCGCTGCATCCATCGATGGCCGCGCTGGCGGGGCTCTTCAACACCGATGCCAAGATGGCGGTGCAACTCAACGTCGGCCCGCTGGTGGTGCCGCTCACGCGCGCCCAGTACAACAGCGGCAACAGGAAGCTTTATCCGGTGCCGCCGAAGCTGTTCTCGCACAACGACCAGCAGTCGACCTGGCAGTCGTCCTCGCCCGAGGGCTCGACGGTGGGCTGGGGCGGCAACATCGGCGACCTGGTGCTGACGCAGAACAGCAATTCGCTGTTCACCTGCATGTCGGTCTCGGGCAATGCGGTGTTCCTGTCGGGCGACGCGGCCCTGCAATACCAGGTCAGCACCGGCGGCGCGGTCAAGATCGGCAGCGTGACGGGCGGCAACGTGTACGGCTCGAGCTCGGTCAAGGCGGCGATGGCGCAACTGGTGCAGCAGGCGCGCGGCCATGCGCTGGAGAACGAATACACCAAGGTCACCAAGCGCGCGGTGGACGCCGAAGGTGCCATCACCTCGGCCATCGGCGGGGCCTATGCCTTCGGCGCCTACCCTGCCGCCACCTTTCCCGATACCGGCCTGGGCAGGCAGCTCGCCATGGTGGCGCGCCTCATCCGAGGCCGCGCAACGCTCGGCACCAGGCGCCAGGTGTTCTTCGTCTCCATGGGCGGCTTCGACCTGCACGACAACCTGATCGCCAACCAGCCCGGCCTGATGAAGCAGCTGAGCGATGGCATGACGGCCTTCTACCGCGAGATGGTCGTGCAGGGCATGGCCGACAAGGTCACCGCCTTCACCGCCTCCGACTTCGGCCGCACGCTGGCTTCCAACGGCGACGGCTCCGACCATGGCTGGGGCGGCCACCACTTCGTCGTCGGCGGCGCGGTGAAAGGCAAGCAGATCTACGGCACGCCGCAGGTGGTCAGCATCAACAACGACTCGAAGCTCGCCGGCTACGACGGGCACGTGGGGCAGGGGCGGCTGATTCCTTCCACCTCGGTCGATCAGTACGGCGCCACGCTCGCAAGCTGGTTCGGCGTGCCGGCGGGCGACCTGGAGAGCATCCTGCCGAACCTCAGGAACTTCGGTGGGAACGTCAATGGGATCAACTATCCGAAGAACATTGGGTTTCTCGTCTGACCCGGGCATTCCACCTGGACTGTGTGCGCTGCCATACTGATGGCCCGTTTTTCATCAATGGAGACCCCGATGAAATACACCGGCAGCTGCCACTGCGGCCGCATCGCCTTCGAGGTCGAAGGCGAGATCCAGGGCGCCATGGCTTGCAACTGCTCGATCTGCCAGCGCAAGGGCTCGCTGATGTGGTTCGTGCCGCACGACAAGCTCGAGCTCAAGACCCCGCCCGAAGACATGAGCACCTATCTGTTCAACAAGCACGTGATCTCGCACCGCTTCTGCCCGGTCTGCGGCATCCACCCTTTCGGCGAGGGCACCGACCCCAAGGGCAACAAGATGGCGGCCATCAACATCCGGTGCCTCGAGGGCATCGATCTCGAATCGGTGCCGGTGCAGCATTTCGACGGGCGCTCCAAATAAGCCCCGCCTGGCTCGGATCGATTCGCGCGACTCCGGGCGCAGCGGCGGCCTGAAGCCGCCGCCATTTGCCTTTCGTCCGCGGCCGCGCCACAGTACGGCGGACCATGACGACCGATCCCTTCCCGCTCGAAGGCGGCTGCACCTGCCGTGCCGTGCGCTACCGCATGAGCACCCGCCCGCTGTTCGTCCACTGCTGCCATTGCCGCTGGTGCCAGCGCGAAACCGGGAGCGCCTTCGCCCTCAATGCCATGATTGAGGCGGACCGCTTGCAGCTGCTGCAAGGCGAAGTCGAGCTGGTGCTCACGCCTTCGATGAGCGGCAAGGGCCAGAAGATCGCACGCTGTCCGCACTGCCGCGTCGCGCTGTGGAGCCACTACGCAGGCGCCGGCGAGGCCGTGTGCTTCGTGCGCGTGGGCACGCTCGACATGCCGGACCACCTGCCGCCCGACATCCATATCTACACGATGTCGAAGCAGCCCTGGGTGCAGTTGCCGCCCGGCATGCCCGCGGTGCCCGAGTACTACCGCAGCGCCGAGCACTGGCCGGCCGAGAGCCTGGAACGCGCCCGCGCCCTGAAGGCCGCACGCGCCGCCGAGCGCGGTTGAGAGCCGGCCTCAGCGCCGCGCCGCCCCCAGCCGCTGCGAGACCTCGCCGGCGCAGCGCTTCAGCGCCTGCGCGACCGGCCCCTCCCAGCTCGCATCGAAGATCGCCGTGGTGCCGATCGCCGTGATCGCCAGCGCGATGGCGCCCGTGTGGTCGAAGACCGGCGCCGACATCGCGCTCACGCCCGGCACGATCTCGCCCTCGGAGCGGCTCATGCCGTGCTCGCGCACCGCATGCAGCTGCGCCTCGAAACTCTTCCAGTCCGGCAGCGGCGGCGCCGGCGGCATGCCCACGTGGCGCACGGGCTCGGCGCTGCTGCTCTTTTCGCGCCGCCGCTCTTTCTCCAGCATGCGCTTGACCTCCTCGGGCGGCAGATAGGCGCCGAACAGCCGGCCCGAGGCGGTGCTGGTCAGCGAGAACACCGTGCCGTGCCGCATGCTCATGTGCAGCGCGGCCGGCGACTCGGCCACCCGCACGATGGTGGCGCCGCGGTCGCCCCACACGGCAATGGCGGTGGTGTGGCCGATCTCCTCGACCAGTGCCGCCACCAGCGGCGTGGCGACGTGCACCGGGTCGGCCTGCTGCAGGCTGATCAGCCCCAGTTGCAAGGCGAGCGGACCGAGCAGATAGTGGCCGCTGGAACGGTCCTGCTCGATCAAGCCCAGCCGGCTGAAGCTGACCAGGTAGGGATGCGCCTTGGCGGGCGACATCTCGGCCTCGCGCGCGAGGTCCTTCAACGCCATCGGCCGGCCGTGGTGCACCAGGGCGCGCAGCAGCTGGCCGCCCACCTCGATGCTCTGGATGCCGCGCTGCGCGCGGTCGCTGCTGCTGTCGTCCGTCACCATGACCCTGTTCCCGCGTTCGTTAATGCAGAAAGCATTAGACATGATCTGAATCGCCGACTACACTCCGCGCCATTCGTTCAGTACAAATTGATTCGGTTTAGACGAATTTTCAAGGAGACCCCCGATGAGCCAGACCAAGGTATTCGCGAGCCAAGCCGACCTCGAGGAAAAGAAGGTCACCTTCAGCCAGATTTCCGAGCACGCCTGGGCCTACACGGCCGAGGGCGACCCCAATACCGGCATCGTCATCGGCGACGACGCCGTGCTCGTGGCCGACACGCAGGCCACGCCCGCGATGGCGCAGGACGTGATCCGCCGCATCCGCGAGGTGACCGACAAGCCCATCCGATACGTGGTGCTCACGCACTACCACGCCGTGCGCGTGCTCGGCGCCAGCGCCTACGGGGCCGAGCACATCCTCGCGAGCCAGGACACCTATGACCTCATCGTCGAGCGCGGCGAGCAGGACAAGGCCAGCGAGATCGGCCGCTTCCCGCGCCTGTTCGCGGGCGTCGAAACGGTGCCGCCCGGCATGACCTGGCCGACCATGACCTTCACCGGCAAGATGACGCTGTGGCTGGGCAAGCTCGAAGTGCAGCTGCTGCAGCTCGGGCGCGGCCATACCAAGGGCGACACGGTGGTCTGGCTCCCGCAGGAGCGCGCGCTGCTGTCGGGCGACCTGGTCGAGTTCGGCGCCACGCCCTATGCCGGCGATGCCTACTTCAAGGACTGGCCGAAGACGCTGGACAACCTCGCCGCGCTGCAGCCCAAGGCCCTGGTGCCCGGCCGCGGCGCCGCGCTGACCACGCCCGAGGACGTGGCCAAGGGCCTGACAGAAACGCGTGACTTCATCGCCGACGTGTACGCGAGCGTGCAGAAGGGCGTCGCGGCCGGCAAGGACCTCAACGCGGTCTACAAGGACACCTTCGCCGCGCTCAAGCCCAAGTACGGGGACTGGGTGATCTTTGACCACTGCATGCCTTTCGACGTAACGCGCTGCTACGACGAGGTCACGCAGCATGCCGATCCGCGCATCTGGACCGCCGAGCGCGACGTCGAGATGTGGAAGACGCTGGAAGGCTGATGCATGGGCTCCCTTCCCCCGGGAGGGGAAGGAGCAAACACCCAAGACCGGAGACCAGGAACGTGAACGACATCTCGAGTCCGCAGATCGACTACCAGTCCCTGCGCTACGACTACCGCCGCCATGCCGACCAGTCCGCCGCCGCACCGGTGCGCCACCCGGTGGTGGTGGTCGGCGCCGGCCCCGTCGGCCTCGCCCTGGCCATCGACCTCGCCCAGCAGCAGATTCCCGTGGTCCTGCTCGACAACGACAACCGCCTCTCGACCGGCTCGCGCGCCATCTGCTTCGCCAAGCGTTCGCTCGAAATCTTCGACCGGCTCGGCTGCGGCGACCGCATGGTCGACAAGGGCGTGTCATGGAACGTCGGCCGCGTCTTCTTCCGCGACGAGCAGATCTACGAATTCGACCTCCTGCCGGAGCCCGGCCACGAGCGGCCGGCCTTCATCAACCTGCAGCAGTACTACGTCGAGGGCTACCTGGCCGAGCGCGCCGCCGCCCTGCCGCTGATCGACATCCGCTGGAACAACAAGGTGGTGGGCGTCGAGCAGCAGGACGACCACGCGCTTCTGAGCATCGAGACGCCGGACGGCAGCTACCGCCTCGCGGCCGGCTACCTGGCGGCCTGCGACGGCTCCCGCTCCAGCGTGCGCCAGCTCATCGGCCAGGAGAGCAAGGGCCGCATCTTCAAGGACCGCTTCCTGATCGCCGACGTCAAGATGAAGCTGGCCCGCCCGGCGGAGCGCTGGTTCTGGTTCGACCCCGAGTTCCACCGCAACCAGAGCGTGCTGCTGCACATGCAGCCCGACAACGTCTGGCGCATCGACTTCCAGCTCGGCTGGGACGCCGACCCGGAGGAAGAGAAGAAGCCCGAGAACATCATTCCCCGCGTCAGGGCGCTGCTCGGCGAAGACGTGCAGTTCGAGCTCGAATGGGCCAGCGTCTACACCTTCGCCTGCCTGCGCATGGACCGCTTCCGGCATGGCCGGGTGCTGTTCGCCGGCGACTCGGCGCACGGCGTCTCGCCCTTCGGCGCGCGTGGCGCCAACTCAGGCGTGCAGGACGCCGAGAACCTGGCGTGGAAGCTGGCCGCCGTGCTGCGCGGCGACGCACCGGACGCGCTGCTCGACACCTACGCCGCCGAGCGCGAATACGCGGCCGACGAGAACATCCGCAATTCGACGCGCGCCACCGACTTCATCACGCCCAAGAGCGAGGTCAGCCGGCTGTTCCGCGACGCGGTGCTGGCGCTCGCCAAGCGCCATGACTTTGCACGCACGCTGGTGAACAGCGGGCGGCTCTCGGTGCCGGCCACGCTGCATGGCTCGCCGCTCAACACGCCCGATGCGGATGCCTTCGGCGGCCGCATGGTGCCCGGGGCCGTGGCCGCGGACGCGCCGCTCGCGCTGGCCGGCGGTCGCAGCGGCTGGTTGCTGCGCGAGCTCGGCAGCACCGCCTTCACCGCACTGGTGTTCGGCGAGGGCGAAGCGGCGGAGCGCAGCGCCCGCGCCATCGCCGAGGCCGACGACGCGCTGCGCGTGCTGCGCGTGCCGCTCGCCGGGGCGAATGCGCTGGCCGCGGAGCGCTACGACGCGCAGCCCGGCACCGTCTACCTGCTGCGGCCCGACCAGCACGTCTGCGCCCGCTGGCGCGCCCCGACGCCGTCGGCCATCCGTGCCGCGCTGGCGCGTGCCCTTGCCAAAGCCTGAAGAAGGAGAAGCGCCATGCCGCAAACGACAACGCGACACCTGATCACCGACTCCCACCTCGAAGCGCCGGACGACTTCTACGAAGCGCTGATCGAGGCGCACCAGGGCCTTTCCGCCGATGAAAGCCATGCCTTCAACGCACGGCTGGTGCTGCTCTTGGCCAACCACATCGGCGCCATGCCGGTGCTGCGCGAAGCCCTCGACGCAGCGCGCGGCAGCTGATTCCATCCCATCCAGATCTACCGGAGACACCATGATTCGTTCCCTCCTCGCCGGCCTCGCGCTGGCCGCCACCAGCCTTGCCGCCGCCGCCCAGGACGGCAAGTCCATCGAATGGGTGGTCGGCTATGCCGCCGGCGGCGGCTCCGATTCGGTGGCGCGCGCCACCGCCGAAACCATGAGCAAGAGCCTGGGCGCGCCCATCGTCGTCAACAACAAGCCGGGCGCGGCCACCAACATCGCGGCCGAGTACGCGGTGCGCGCCCGGGACGTCGAGCACACCCTGCTGACCGCCGACTTCGCCACGCTGGCGGCCAACCCCTTTCTCTTTTCCAAGCTGAGCTACGACGCCGAGAAGAACCTCAAGCCGGTCGGCCTGCTGGCCCGCTTTCCGCTCGTGCTGGTGGTCGGCCCCCAGGTGCCGGCGAGCAACTGGAAGGAGTTCGTGGCCTGGGCCAAGGCGCAGCCCGGCGGTGTCAACTACGGCTCGGCCGGCGTCGGCAGCCCGCACCACCTGGCGACCGAGCTGCTGCGCGAGAAGGCCGAGCTCAAGCTCGCCCACGTGGCCTACCGCGGCGCGGCGCCGGCCATGCAGGACGTGCTGGGCGGGCAGGTGCCCTTCATGCTGGTCGACACGGCCACCGGCAACCAGTTCGTGCAGGCGGGCAAGGTCAAGGCCATCGGCGTGGCCAGCGCGAAGCGCATCGCCTCGCTGCCCAACGTCCCCACGCTGATGGAGCAGGGCCTGGCCGGCTACGAGGCCTATGCCTGGCAAGGACTCACCGTGCCTTCCGGCACGCCCGACGCCACGGTGGCACGCTACGCCAAGGCGCTGCAGGAGGCGCTGGCCTCGCCCGCAGTCAAGGCGCGCTTCGACGCGCTCGGCGTCGAAGGCCTTCCCGGCTCGCCGAGCGACATGGCCAGCTACGTGAAGGCCGAGCGCGAGCGCTGGGGGCGCCTCATCAAGTCCAACAACATCCGCGTCGATTGAAGACGCCCGATCAGGAAAGGAAGCTCATGAGCAACCCCGACGCATTGCGCTACCAGAGCGGCTTCGGCAACGAATACGCCACCGAGGCCGTCGCCGGCGCCCTGCCGCAAGGCCGCAACAGCCCGCAGCGCGCGCCCTTCGACCTCTACCCCGAGCTGATCTCGGGCACCGCCTTCACCGCGCCGCGCCACGAGAACCGGCGCAGCTGGCTGTACCGGCGCCAGCCCTCGGTGGTCTCGGGCCGCTACGAGGCCTATGCGCAGCCGGCCTGGCAGACGGGGGCCGACCGCAGCATCGCGCTGGCGCCCGAGCCGCTGCGCTGGCACCCCTTGCCCTTCACCGGCACCGAGGCCGATTTCATCGACGGCATGCACACACTGGCCGCCAACGGCGACGCCGAGGCCCAGTGCGGGCTGGCGGCCCACGTCTACCTCGCGAGCAAGTCGATGGCGCGCCGCGCCTTCGTCAATGCCGATGGCGAGCTGCTGGTCGTGCCGCAGCAGGGCCGGCTGCTGATCACCACCGAGATGGGCGTGCTCGAGGTCAAGCCCGGGGAGATCGCGCTGCTGCCGCGGGGCGTGGTGTTCAAGGTCGCGCTGCCGGATTCGGATGCCGGCGCGGGTCCCTCGCGCGGCTACGTCTGCGAGAACTACGGCGCCCAGTTCCGCCTGCCCGAGCTGGGCCCGATCGGCTCCAACGGCCTGGCCAATGCGCGCGATTTCCAGGCCCCGGTGGCCGCCTTCGAGACCGAGGCCGGCGGCTACGAGCTGGTCAAGAAATCCTCCGGCCGCCTGTGGCGCGCGCCCATGAAGCAGTCTCCCTTCAACGTGGTCGCCTGGCACGGCAACCTGGCGCCGGTGAAGTACGACACCGCCCACTTCATGACCATCGGCTCGATCAGCTTCGACCACCCGGACCCGTCGATCTTCACCGTGCTCACCTCGCCCTCCGACACGCCCGGCACCGCCAACTGCGACTTCGTGATCTTCCCGCCGCGCTGGCTGGTCATGGAAGACACCTTCCGTCCGCCCTGGTACCACCGCAACCTGATGAGCGAATTCATGGGCCTGGTCTACGGCGAGTACGACGCCAAGCCGGGCGGCTTCAAGCCCGGCGGCGCCAGCCTGCACAACGCCATGGTGCCGCACGGTCCCGACGAGGAGGCCTTCGAGAAGGCCAGCGGCGCGGAGCTCAAGCCGCAGAAGCTGGACAACACGCTGGCCTTCATGTTCGAGAGCCGCTATCGCTTCATCCCCACCGCCTGGGCCCTTCAGAGCCCGGCGCTCGACAACGACTACGCCGACTGCTGGGCCGGCCTGCAGGACAAGTTCAAGCCATGACCACTCCGAACGCCACCCACGACCCCCAGCTGCGCAGCTGGGTCGCCTCGGCCAACCAGGCCGGTTGCGACTTCCCGATCCAGAACCTGCCCTTCGGCCGCTTCCGGCCGGCGGGCAGCGCCGAGGCCTTCCGCATCGGCGTCGCGATCGGCGACCAGGTGCTGGACCTGAAAGCCACGGGCCTCATCCACACCGACGACATGAACGTCTTGATGGCCAAGGCCCCGGCGGAGCGCCAGGCCTTGCGTGCCGCCCTTTCTGCTGGCCTCGCCGAAGGCAGTGCAGAGGCGGGCGAGTGGGCGAAGCTGCTGCTGGCCCAGTCGGCCGTCGAGATGACGGTGCCCTGCCGCATCGGCGACTACACCGATTTCTACACGAGCGTCCATCACGCCACCACGATCGGCAAGCAGTTCCGCCCCGACAACCCGCTGCTGCCCAACTACAAATGGGTGCCGATCGGCTATCACGGCCGCTCCTCCTCGATCGGCGTCAGCGGCAGCAGCTTCAAGCGGCCGCTCGGCCAGACCAAGGCGCCCGACGCCGAGGTCCCGAGCCTCGGGCCGTCCAGGCGGCTCGACTACGAACTGGAACTCGGATGGTTCATCGGCCAGGGCAACGCACAAGGCGAACCGATCGACATGGACCGGGCCGAGTCGCACCTGTTCGGGGTGGCGCTCTTCAACGACTGGTCCGCACGCGACATCCAGGGCTGGGAATACCAGCCGCTCGGCCCGTTCCTGTCGAAGAATTTCGCCAGCAGCCTGTCGCCGTGGATGGTGACGATGGAGGCGCTGGCGCCCTTTCGTGCCCCCTTCGAGCGGGCGGCCGGCGACCCGCAGCCGCTGCCCTACCTCGACTCGTCCGCCAACCGCGCCCAGGGCGCCTTGTCGATCACGCTCGAAGTGCTGTTGCAGACCGCGAAGATGCGAGAGACCGGCGAGGCGCCTGTGCGCCTGTCGCGCACCAACACCACGCGCGCGGCCTATTGGACGCCCGCGCAGCTGGTGGCGCACCACACCGTCAATGGCTGCAACCTGCAGCCCGGCGACCTGCTGGGGTCGGGCACGCTGTCCGGTCCCGACGCTGACGAGGCGGGCTCGCTGATGGAGCTGACGGGCAGCGGCACGCAGCCGGTCGCGCTGCCCAACGGCGAGCGCCGCAGTTTCCTGGAGGACGGCGACACGCTGATCCTGCGCGGCTGGTGCGAGCGCGAAGGCGCGGTGCGCATCGGATTGGGCGAGGTGAGCGGGACGGTCGAGCCGGCGCTCGGAGGCTAGGCGCGGGTTTCCCCGGTTCTTCTTGGTCGCTCGCTGCAAGGCAGTTTCTCGCATTTTGTCGCGCGAAGCGCGTGCTTTCGTCACTCTCGGATAGGGTCTCGCCGCCGCTGTTTTGGCGGTGAAACCCAGAGAGTGAAATGAACAAGAAAAGACCAGGGTACGCCGTGCTCATCGCGCTCGCGTGCCTGTCAGGCCAGGGGCATGCGGTTTCGCAAAGCAGCGCCGGCATCGGCAGCATCACCACCCGCTACGACGCTCTCGGCCTGCCGATCGGCATCACCGATGCGATGGGCCAGGCCACCCAGATCCAGCGCGATCTCCTGGGCCGCCCGACCCTCATTGCCTTCGCCGACGGCAAGACCACCACCCTGCGCTACGACCTCACGCCCACCAGCAAGGGCTATCTCGGCTCCATCACCGACCGCAGCGGCACCACCACCTACAGCCGCGACGTGTTCGGCCGTGTCATCGTCAAGACGCAGGCCCTGGCCAGCGGGCTGACCCAGCAAGTGGCGTACAGCTACACCGCAGCCGGGCAACTTTCCGGCATCACCTACCCCAGCGGCAACATCCTGACCCATGGCTATGACGCCACCGGGCGCCTGGTGCAGCTGAGCTGGAATGGCAGTCCGATGGTCACCGGCATCGCCTGGAACCCGATGGGCCAGCCCACCGCCTGGAACTGGGCCTTCGTCCCCGGCCTCGCCGCCAGCCGCAGCTACGACACCGCCGGGCGGATGACCGCCACCGAGTTCGCCAGCTACGTGTACGACGCGGCCGGACGCATCATCAGCCTGACGCAAAACCTGTTTCAGCCTGCGGATGCCGATCCGAGCCACAACAGCATCGCAAGCGCGAACACCACCTGGAGCGTGAGCTACGACGCGGTGGGCCGCATCACCGGGTTCAACGCCGCAGGGAGCCAGACCAGTTTCGGATATGACGCCAACGGGAACCGCACCGCGAGCACGAAGACGCTCAACGGCCTGACCACGAGTCGCAACTACACGGTGGCGGCCGACAGCAACCGAATCCAGGGTTTCAGACAGACTGCTGGCGGCACGACCACCAACGTGGCGTACAGCTACAACGCCAATGGGGATCTGATCAGCGATGGCCTGAGGACCTACACCTACAACGCCGAGGGTCGATTGAGCGCAGTGACCACGGGCGCCACCGACGCCAGCCCCACCACCCGGTACGCGCATAACGCGCTGGGGCAGCGCGTCTTCAAGACAGAACCGCTGTATCCGCCCGCAGAAGGCGATGAAGCCGACACCGGCTTCATGCAAAGCCTGGTCAACTTCTTCACCAAGATGTGGGGGGCAGCCGCGAGCGATGCAGAGAAGCAGGGCTATGCCTTCATGTACGACGAGCAGGGCAGTCTGCTGGCGGAGACCGGTACAGGCGGGGCCACCAGCGCGGGCAGCACGCAGTACATCTACCTGCCGACGGCCAGGGGACCGATGCCCATCGCTGCGATGATCAACGGCCAGCTGTACGCGGTGCACTCCGATCATCTGAATACGCCAAGGAGGGTCACGGACTCAAGCGGTCAAGTGGTATGGCAGTGGATTTACTCAGCCTTCGGTGACGAGCAGCCAACCACCGTCAGTCATCGGTTCGCCAGTCTCAGCATCACGCCAAATCCGGTCGTTACGAGCCACTCATCGCTCGTCTTCAACCTGCGCTGGCCTGGGCGGTATTACGACAAGGAGTCGGGTCTGCACTACAACAACTTCCGCAGCTATGACCCGCGGGGCGGGTTCTACACCCAGAATGACCCAGCGGGCCTGAAGGCGGGCTTCAATCGGCGCATCTATGTGGGTGCCAATCCGCTGAACTACTCGGACCCCAGCGGCCTGTTCCTGCCTGCCTTGGCGGTTCCATTCATTGGGGGAACAGGCATTGGTCTCGCGGACGTCGGGATCGGACTCAGCTTGGGAGCGGCGGGCTATGGGCTGGATCGCATGTTGGCCAAGCCACCCGAAAACGCATACGACACGAATGGTCCCAAGGCGCCGGGCAAGCCCGGTGAGGCAGAGGGCTTCAGAGATCCAAAGCGCGGCGAGAACTGGGTTCCAAATCCGAATGGACGAGGGTATGGTTGGCAAGCCGATGATGGCGGCGTTTGGTGTCCAACCGGTCAAGCCGGGACACCGGGCTCTGGAACATCCGGGCCTGCACATGGTGGTCCCCATTGGGACGTGCAGTATCCCAATGGGGATGGCTTCAACATTTACCCAGGAGGCAAACGTCGTGACCGATGACGAACAGGTGCTAACAGCGAAGCGCATCCGGTACTACTCGGAAAATGACGAGTCGGCTTTCTTCGAATGGCTTGACAAGATCGGCTGCGTCACACGCTATGAAGGCCAACTCGATGTTCTTTATATCTATGTCGACGGAGGGAAGATGGATGAGTACGCGCTACGCGAGTTGCTCTCTTTGTTTCGTCGCTATGGAGTGGACATGAAGCAGTTGGTTGCGTTCGACAGTGATGAATATGCTGCATGGTTCCGCGATCCGCAAAAGTACTGGCATCGCGCCGTATTTGGTGACGTTGTAGATTGAATGGGACTGGATGCACAAAATCCGTTTTCGCCTTCATTTCCCTCGGCAGGTGGCGAGATAGATGGAGATACGAGGAAGATCTTGTTGTCGGGAGAACGCATGAGGCCTTCTGAAGCCTTGGCCTCGAATCGTGCCGCGATTCGGCATGTGGTCGAGCCTCATCGCGGCCGCAACGCTCGGGTGTTCGGTTCCGTGTTGCACGGTCAAGACACGGAAAGCAGTGACTCGACATCCTCGTTGACCCGACACCTGAGACGACGCTGTTCGACATCGGCGCTATCCGCCATGAGCTGGGCAAGCTGCTGGGCGTGCAGGTGGACGTGCTGACGCCCAACGCCTTGCCCGACAACTTCCGGGCCAAGGTGCTCGCGGAGGCTTGCCCGGTATGACCCGCAGTCGCAGCGCGATACACCGGTGATATGGATGAGGCGGCGTCTCCGCCTTCCCTCCGGTAGTGGACAACCTGCAGGCGTGGCGCCGTAGCCGAACGGCGCCTTTTCCTACGCAGCGCCATCGAGCCTCTGCCCATACTGATTCGCCTGCTTTTGGGGGAGCTTCACGTGAACGTGCTCATCGTCGACGACAACAAGGCCGCAGCCGACCTGCTGCGTGAACTCCTTGCGCTGCAAGACCACGAAGTGCAATGCAGCTACTGCGCGCAGGAGGCGATGGACGCCGCTGCCGCCACGCCCTTCGAGGCGGCGCTGATCGACCTGGTACTGCCCGACTTCTCCGGCGCCGAGCTGGCGCGGCGCATGCGCGCCGGGGCGGGCGGCAAGTCTCTGTTGCTGGTGGCCGTGTCCGGCTACGGCAAGGAAGATGCCGGCGACGCCGCGGCGCCCGGCCTGTTCGACCACCATCTGCAAAAGCCCATCGACTTCGAGGTGCTGGACCGCATCCTCGCGACCGCCACCGCCCGATAGGGCCCGCCACCGCTACGACGCAGCCCGGGAGGGCTCCCGGTTCGCGGCGCCGCCTTGGGCGCGCTGCCCGCACCACAGGCGAATGCAGCCCAGCAGGGTCTCCGGATCGGCCGGCTTGACGAAATGGTGGTCGAAGCCCGCGCCGAGGGCGGCCTCGCGATCTTCGTTCTGCCCATAGCCGGTCACCGCGATCAGCAGGGCGCCGGCCAGTTCGGGCATGGCGCGCATCCGGCGCGCGACCTCGTAGCCGTCGATGAGCGGCAAGCCGATGTCCAGCACCACGACCACGGGGCAGTGCGCGTTCGCAGCGGCGAGCGCCTCTTCGCCGTCGTGCGCGGTGCGGACCGCGTGGCCTTCCAGTTCGAGCATCGCGGCGATGCCGGTCGCCGCGTCGTGGTTGTCGTCGACGACCAGAATGCGCAGGGCCTCCGCGCGGTGCGCCGCCGCGGCCGCTTGCGGCATCGCCTGTCCGTCAGCCGGCGCCACCCTGCCGACGCGCGGCAGCCGCAGCCGGAACTCGGAACCCCGGTCCCGGCCCTCGCTGAAAGCCTCGATCCGGCCGCCGTGCATCTCCGTCAGCCGCCGCGCCAGCGTGAGGCCGACGCCCAGTCCGCCCTGGGAGCGGTCGAGGCCGCGCTCGCCCTGCTCGAAGAGATCGAAAATGCGCGGCAGCAGCTCGGCATCGATGCCGATCCCGTGGTCGCGCACCGACAGCAGGATCTCTTCCTCCTCCAGCCGGCAGACCAGCTCGATGCCGGTGCCCTCGGGGCTGTACTTGGCGGCGTTGTGCAGCAGGTTGGCGATCACCTGCGTCAGCCGGGCCATGTCGCCCAGCAGCCAGGCCGGCTGCTGCGGCACCACCACCTTCAGGGCCTGGCGCCGGCCGTCGATGAAAGGCTGCACCGTCTCCACGCTCTGGGCGACCACGGCGTTCAAGTCGAGGGTGGCGTGCTTCAGCACGATCTTGCCCTGGCTGATGCGCGCCACGTCCAGCAGCTCCTCGATCAGGCGGGTCAGCTGCTTGAGCTGCCGCTCGGCGATGTCCAGCGCCCAGGCGACCTTGGGATGAGGCGCCGCGACGCGGCGGATCACCTGCACCGCGGTGTGGATGGGCGCCAGAGGGTTGCGCAGCTCGTGCGACATCATGGCCAGGAACTCGTCCTTGCGCCGGTTGGTGCGCTGCAATTCCTCCTGCGCAGCCTGCCGCTCGAGCATCTCGCGCTGCAGCACGAGGTAGAGGCGGGCGTTCTCGAAGGCGGTCGCGGCCCGGGCCGCCAGTTCGTCGAGCATGCCGGCGTCTGCGGTGCCGGGCTCGGCCGCGTCGCTGCAGGCGATCAGCACCGCGCCGAGCGTGCGTTCTCCGAAGACCAGCGGCACCGCCTGCGCCGAACGCAGCGGCGGGAAGGCATCGCCCAGGACCTCGAGGCCAAAGTCGGCGGCGACGAGTGCAGACGGTGCTTCCATGTCCAGGCGGACGGCCTGCCGCGCCTGCGCCGCCTCGTGCAGCGCGCCGCGCACCCGTGCGTGCAGGCGGGCCTCGGGACCGGTCGACCGTTGCAGTGGCGCGTCCGCGGACTGCCGGCCCCCTGCCAGCATCTCGCCGGCACCGAGGTCGGCATCGAGCAGCAGCACCACCGCCAGCGGCGCCAGCTGGGGCACCAGCAGCTCGACCAGCTGGTTCATCGCCACCGGAATCTGCAGCGAACCGCTGAGCACGCGGCTCGCATGCGCCAGGAAGGCCGAGCGCCGGTCGTTCTCCTCGGCGACGCGCCGCGCCGCCTGCGCCGCCATCACCGCCGCGCGCGCATCGCCCTGGCGCCGGACCTGGCGCCGCATCTGGTGGAGCGCGACGAAGACCGAGACCTTGCTGCGCAGGATCTCCGGCACCACCGGCGACAGGATGTAGTCGACCGCGCCCAGCGAGTAGCCGCGCGCGGTCTGCATCTCGTCGGCATAGGAGGTGATGAAGATGATCGGCGTGTGCCTGCAGCGCCGGTGCTGGCGGATCAGCGTCGCAGTCTCGAAGCCGTCGATGCCGGGCATGTTGACGTCCAGCAGGATCACCGCGAACTCGCGCTGCAGGATCTCGCGCAGGGCGTCGGCGCCCGAGCGCACCAGCACCAGGTTCTGGCCCAGCTCCTCGAGCACGGTGCGAAACACCAGCAGCTTCTCGGGCAGGTCGTCGACCACCAGGATGTCGGCCTTCTCCTGCACGGCAGTGCCGTCGGGCTCCGGGTCCGGGTCTTCGGGCGGCAGGGTGCGCTCGTCTATTTGCACAGCCACCCCCGCAGGACCATCAGCAGGTAGGCCGTGTCCACCGGCTTCGACAGGTAGTCCCAGGCGCCGGCCTCGATGCATTTCTCGCGGTCGCCCTTCATGGCCTTGGCCGTCACCGCCACCAGCGGCAGCTGCTTGCCGCGCGGCAGCCGGCGCAGCTCGCGCATGGTCTGCATGCCGTCCATCTCCGGCATCATGATGTCCATCAGCACGATGTCGATGGTGTCGTCCTGCTGCACCAGGCGGATCGCGTCGCGGCCGTTCTCCGCCGAAACGATCAGCATGCCCTGCGCGTCCAGCACGGCCGCCAGCGCGAAGATGTTGCGCATGTCGTCGTCGACGATCAGCACCTTGCGGCCCGCCAGCGAGCCGGAGGCCTGGTGCGTCGCCTCCACCGCGCGCCGCTCGGCCTCGGACATCCTGGCCATGCCGCGATGCAGGCAGAAGGCGGTCGCGTCGATCAGCGCTTCCAGCGAGTGGGCGATCCGCGGCACGGCGCCGCCCGGGCCTTGGTCCCAGCCGGGCACCGGGCCGTCGGGGCCGAGGAGCAGGACCGGCAACTGCCGGACGGCCGCGGGGCGCCCCTCCACGAACTCGGCCACGTCGCGCCGGCCGAAGCCGGGCAGGCGGCCGTCGGTCGCGAGGGCATCGATGTCGCTGCGCGCCAGCGCGCCGCGGGCGGCGTCGGCACTCTCCGCGATCACGATCTCGACCTGGTCGGACGGCAGGGCGGCGACATAGCGGTCGCGCAGGGCCGACGGCGGCATCGCAACCAGCAGCTTGCGGGTGCGCGCCTCGACGAAGCGGTGCAGCTCGCCCAGCGCCGCGTCCACCTCGTCGATCGACTGCAGCGGCTTGGCCAGGAAGCCGATGGCGCCGGAGGCCAGGGCGCGCTCGCGCGAGTCGTCCGTCGAGACCACGCAGACCGGGATGTGCCGCGTCGCCAGGTCGGCCTTCAGCCGCTCCAGGATGCGCCAGCCTTCCATGTCGGGCAGGTAGATGTCCAGCGTGATGAGCATCGGCCGGTGGTCGCGCGCCAGCGCCAGGGCGCCCGCGCCGCTGGCGCTCACCAGGCCCTTGAAGCCGGCGCGGCGCGCCGCCTGCAGCAGCATCCGGGCGAAGCCGAGGTCGTTCTCCACGACCAGCAGCACCTTCTCGCCCGGCAGGATGCTGTCGCGGTCGTCGTCGGCGATGTTGAGCGAGGACAGCAGCTCGGCCGTCGCCTCGGCCTCGGCCGGCGGCGCAGCCACCGGCTCGCCGGCGGGTGCGCTGCGCCGCGCCGGCCTGCGCGCTTCGCTGCGGGCTTCGGCGGGCTGGCCCGGCCCGGCCGCGGCCGGGCGGCCCAGGCGGGCGCCGCGCGACGAGCTGTAGCTTTGCGGCAGGTACAGCGTGAAGGTGCTGCCCTGCGCCGGCACGCTCACCAGCCGGATCTCGCCGCCCAGGAGCCGCGCCAGCTCGCGGCTGATCGCCAGGCCCAGGCCGGTGCCGCCGTACTTGCGGGAGGTGGAGCCGTCCGCCTGCTGGAAGGCCTCGAACACGATCTGCTGCTTGTCGGCGGAGATGCCGATGCCGGTGTCGGTGACCGAGAAGGCCATCACCCGGCCCGCGCGGTTGAGGCTCTCGTTGTCGGCGGACCAGCCGGCCTCCACCGAGGACACCGTCATGGCCACCGAGCCCTGGTGCGTGAACTTGAAGGCGTTGGACAGCAGGTTCTTGATGATCTGCTGCAGCCGCTTGACGTCCGTGACGATCGTCTCTGGCAGCGGCCCCGCGGAGCGGATGTCGAAATCCACGTGCTTGGCCTCGGCCACATGGCGGAAGCTGCGTTCCACGGAGCGCTGCAGGTCGTCCAGCCGCAATTCGCTGAGCTCCACCGCCACCGTGCCGGACTCGATCTTCGACAGGTCCAGGATGTCGTTGATCAGCATCAGCAGGTCGTTGCCCGAGAGATGGATGGTCTTGGCGAACTCCACCTGCCGCGCCGTCAGGTTGCCCTCGCTGTTCTTGCACAGCTGGTCCGACAGGATCAGCAGGCTGTTGAGCGGCGTGCGCAGCTCGTGCGACATGTTGGCCAGGAACTCGGACTTGTACTTGGAGGTGAGGGCGAGCTGCTCGGCCTTTTCCTCCAGCGCCTGGCGGGCCTGCTCCACTTCCTGGTTCTTGCGCTCCACCTCCTGGTTCTGGTGCACCAGCAGGCGTGCCTTCTCCTGCAGCGCCTCGTTGGTCTGCTGCAGCTCCTGCTGGCGGCTCTGCAGCTCCTCGGCCAGGGACTGCGACTGGGTCAGCAGGTCCTCGGTGCGCATGTTGGCGGAGATCGTGTTGATCACGATGCCGATGGACTCGGTCAGCTGGTCCAGGAAGGCCTGGTGCGAGGGATTGAAGCGCTCCAGCGAGGCCAGCTCCAGCACGCCGCGGACCTCGCCCTCGAAGATCACCGGGAGCACGATCACGTCCATGGCCGCGCCCTCGGACAGGCCGGTGGCGATGCGGAAGGCCGTGCTCGGCACGTTGGTCAGCAGGATCTTGGTCTTCTCGACGGCGCACTGGCCGACCAGGCCCTGGCCCAGCTCGATTTCCTTGCCGTGCGCGTGCTGGCCGCCCGAGGCGTAGCTGGCGAAGAGCTTCAGCTTCGGCGTGCTGCCGGTGGTGGTCAGCAGGTAGAACTCGGCCTGCTGCGCGCCCACCACCGGCGCCAGCTCGGACAGGATCAGCTGGCCCACGGTCAGCAGGTCCTTCTGGCCCTGCAGCATGCGGCTGAACTTGGCGAGGTTGGTCTTGAGCCAGTCCTGCTCGGTGTTCTTCTGCGTGGTGTCCTTCAGGTTGCGGATCATCTCGTTGATCGTGTCCTTCAGGGCCGCGACCTCGCCGCGTGCCTCCACCGTGATGGAGCGCGTCAGGTCGCCCTGCGTCACGGCGGTCGCCACCTCCGCGATGGCGCGCACCTGGGTGGTCAGGTTGGCGGCCAGCTGGTTCACGTTCTCGGTCAGGCCTTTCCAGGTGCCGGCGGCGCCGGGCACCTTGGCCTGGCCGCCCAGCTTGCCCTCGACGCCCACCTCGCGCGCGACGGTGGTCACCTGGTCGGCGAAGGTGGCGAGCGTGTCGGTCATGCTGTTGATGGTCTCGGCCAGCGCGGCGATCTCGCCCTTGGCCTCCACCGTCAGCTTCTGTTGCAGGTCGCCGTTGGCCACGGCGGTCACCACCTTGGCAATGCCGCGGACCTGGCCGGTCAGGTTCCCGGCCATGAAGTTGACGTTGTCGGTCAGGTCCTTCCAGGTGCCCGAGACGTCGCGCACCTGGGCCTGGCCGCCCAGCCGGCCCTCGGTGCCGACCTCGCGCGCCACCCGCGTCACCTCGGCGGCGAAGGAGGAGAGCTGGTCCACCATGGTGTTGATGGTGGCCTTGAGCTCGAGGATCTCGCCCTTGACGTCGACCGTGATCTTCTTCGACAGGTTGCCCGCCGCCACGGCCTTGGTCACGTCGGCGATGTTGCGCACCTGGCTCGTCAGGTTGGAAGCCATCAGGTTCACCGAGTCGGTGAGGTCCTTCCAGGTGCCGGCCACGCCCTGCACGTCGGCCTGGCCGCCCAGCTTGCCCTCGGTGCCGACCTCGCGGGCCACCCGCGTCACCTCGGCCGCGAAGGAGCGCAGCTGGTCGACCATGGTGTTGACGGTGTTCTTGAGCTCCAGGATCTCGCCCTTGACGTCCACCGTGATCTTCTTGGACAGGTCGCCCGCCGCCACCGCCTTGGTCACGTCGGCGATGTTGCGCACCTGCGAGGTGAGGTTGCCGGCCATGGAGTTGACGGAGTCGGTGAGGTCCTTCCAGGTGCCGGCCACGCCCTGCACGTCGGCCTGGCCGCCCAGCTTGCCCTCGGTGCCGACCTCGCGGGCCACCCGGGTCACTTCGGCCGCGAAGGAGCGCAGCTGGTCCACCATGGTGTTGATGGTGGCCTTGAGCTCCAGGATCTCGCCCTTGACGTCCACCGTGATCTTCTTGGAGAGGTCGCCCGCCGCCACCGCCTTGGTCACGTCGGCGATGTTGCGCACCTGCGAGGTGAGGTTGCCGGCCATGAAGTTGACCGACTCGGTGAGGTCCTTCCAGGTGCCGGCCACACCCTGCACGTCGGCCTGGCCGCCCAGCTTGCCCTCGGTGCCCACTTCGCGCGCCACCCGCGTCACCTCGGCGGCGAAGGAGGAGAGCTGGTCCACCATGGTGTTGATGGTGTTCTTCAGCTCGGAGATCTCGCCCTTCACGTCCACCGTGATCTTCTTGGAGAGGTCGCCGGCGGCCACCGCCGTCGTCACCTCGGCGATGTTGCGCACCTGCGAGGTCAGGTTGCCGGCCATGAAGTTGACCGACTCGGTGAGGTCCTTCCAGGTGCCGGCCACGCCCTGCACGTCGGCCTGGCCGCCCAGCTTGCCCTCGGTGCCCACCTCCCGGGCCACCCGGGTCACCTCGGCGGCGAAGGAGCGCAGCTGGTCCACCATGGTGTTGACGGTGTTCTTGAGCTCCAGGATCTCGCCCTTGACGTCCACCGTGATCTTCTTGGACAGGTCGCCCGCCGCCACCGCCTTGGTCACGTCGGCGATGTTGCGCACCTGCGAGGTGAGGTTGCCGGCCATGAAGTTGACCGACTCGGTGAGGTCCTTCCAGGTGCCGGCCACGCCCTGCACGTCGGCCTGGCCGCCCAGCTTGCCCTCGGTGCCGACCTCGCGGGCCACCCGCGTCACCTCGGCCGCGAAGGAGCGCAGCTGGTCCACCATGGTGTTGACGGTGTTCTTGAGCTCCAGGATCTCGCCCTTGACGTCCACCGTGATCTTCTTGGAGAGGTCGCCCGCCGCCACCGCCTTGGTCACGTCGGCGATGTTGCGCACCTGCGAGGTGAGGTTGCCGGCCATGGAGTTGACGGAGTCGGTCAGGTCCTTCCAGGTGCCCGAGACGCCCTCGACCCGCGCCTGCCCGCCCAGCGAGCCTTCGGTGCCGACCTCGCGCGCCACCCGCGTCACCTCGGAGGCGAAGGAGCGCAGCTGGTCGACCATGGTGTTGATCGTGTTCCGCAGCGTCAGGAACTCGCCCTTGACGTCCACGTCGATCTTCTTCGACAGGTCGCCCTTGGCCACCGCGGTGGTCACGTCGGCGATGTTGCGGACCTGGTCGGTCAGGTTGCCGGCCATGGAGTTGACGGAGTCCGTCAGGTCTTTCCAGGTGCCGGCCACGCCCTTGACCTTGGCCTGACCGCCCAGCTTGCCCTCGGTGCCGACCTCGCGCGCCACCCGCGTCACCTCGGCCGAGAAGTTGCCGAGCTGGTCGACCATCTTGTTGATGGTCTTGGCGGTGCGCAGGAACTCGCCCTCCAGCTGGCGCCCGTCCACCTCCAGCGCCATGCTCTTGGAGAGGTCGCCCTGGGCCACGGCACCGATCACGCGGGCGACCTCGGTGGTGGGGTGGACCAGGTCGTCGATCAGCGCGTTGACGCATTCGACCGACTCGCCCCAGAAGCCGCGGGTTTCGTTGAGGACCGCGCGCTGCTTGAGCTTGCCCTCCTTGCCCACCACCTGGCGCAGCCGGACCAGCTCGGCGGCCAGCGTCGCGTTCTGCTCGACCAGGTCGTTGAAGACATCGGCCACCTTGCCGGACAGGCCGGTCCAGTGCAGTGGGAGCCGGACCTTCGCATCGCCTTTGCGGAAGCGGGTCAGCGCATCCAGAAGGATGGCCATTTCTTCGAGCGACCCCGTCGCGATGGATTTGTCCAGCACGTTCATCTCTCTCGCCTCCGGTCTTTATCGGAAAGGGTCGCTGCAGATGCCGCCCTGGCCAGGGCTTGCCGGAGCAGTGTATCGACCGCCGCCCCAAAACGGCGTCAGACGAGACGTACAGGGTTTCCCGGAGCAGGCGCTCGCGGGACGATGGCGATCAGATGCCCGAGGCGGCGCGAGAGGCTTCCAGGTGCGCCTTGGCGCGCGCCGCCAGCGTCTTGGCCTCGTCCGTGCCGGGCACGTAGGGCGTGACCGGCAGCGGCCGGCCGTGCGAATCGACCGAGACGAAGACGATCAGGCATTCGGCGGTCTTCTGCATCTCGCCGCCCTTCATGTCGCCGCTGCGCACCTCGACCGCGATGTTGATGCTGCTGTTGCCGGTGTAGGCCAGCTTCGCCTCGACCTCGACGAGGTCGCCGATCATGATGGGATGGTGGAAGCGGATGCTGCCGATGAAGACGGTCACGCAGTAGCGCTTGGACCAGCTGGTCGCGCAGGCGTAGCCGGCCTCGTCGATCCATTTCATGACGGTGCCGCCGTGGACCTTGCCGCCGAAGTTGACGGTGCTGGGTTCGGCGAGGAAGCGCAGGGTGATGGAGCTCATGGCGGCCTCGAAGGGGTGGTAATCGTGGGAGTCCTGGAAATCGCGGAAACCGTGGGACGGGCGCGATGGCGCCGATTATGCGAGGCCCGCCGCCTGCCCCGGCCCGAAAAGCCCGGCCACCGTGCGCCGCAGCCACGCATTGCCCGGATCGGCATGAAAGCGCTCGTGCCAGTGCTGCTTGACCGCGTAGGGCGGCAGCGCGAAGGGCGGCTCCAGCAGCTTCACCGGCTCCTGCGTCACCAGCACCTCGCCCAGGATGCGCGGCACGATCACGATCAGCTCGGTGTGGGCCACGATGCGCGCCACGCTCAGGAAGCTGGACAAGGCCACCACCACGTTGCGCTTCAGGCCCAGCCGCGCGATGGTCTTGTCGACGATCGCATGGCCGGTGCCGGAGGAGGAGATCACCGCATGCGCCTCGGCCTCGAAGCGCTTGCGGGTGAGCCGCTCGCCGATGCGCGGATGGTTGCGCGCCGCCACGCAGACGAAGTTCTGCTTGAAGAGCGTCTGCTGGTAGAAGCCCGCGTCCAGCTGCGGCATGAAGCCCACCGCCAGGTCCACCTCGCCGTCGGCCAGGCGCCGCCCGCTGTCGGTCGAGATGATCTCGGTTTCGAGGTGCACGCCCGGCGCGCTGCGGCGCAGGTGATCGAGCAGGCCGGGCAGCAGCACCACCTCGCTGATGTCGGTCATGCAGATGCGAAAGTTGCGCTGCGCCCGGGCGGGGTCGAAGCTGCTGCGGCTGCCGCGCGCCTGCTCGATCTGCGACAGCGCCTCGCGCACGTGCGGCAGCATGCGCTGGGCATAGGGCGTGGGCTGCATGCCCTGCGCGGTGCGCGCGAACAGGCGGTCGTCGAAATGCGCGCGCAGCTTGTTGAGCATGGTGCTGGCGGCCGCCTGTGCCATGCCGAGCCGCTCGGCCGCCCTGGAGACGCTGCCGGTCTTGTAGATCTCGTCGAACACGGCGAGCCATTCGAGGTCGAGCTTGGCCATGGGATGTCCTTCCTGGGTTCGGGCCCCATTATCTAAAAACGCAATGCGAAGTATTGGCTATGGGGCTTGAGGAAATAGTGGTCGCGCCCAACAATGCACCCCAAGGCGCAGGACGCCCGGAGACACGAGCCATGAGCACCGCCCCCCAGACCCCCGCGCACGGCAACGCCGCCGAGCGCCGCGACTACTACGAACGCATCCGCCCGCTGCACCTCACACCGCTGTGGGAATCGCTGCACGCCCTGGTGCCGCGCGAGCCGCAGACGCCCTGCGTGCCGGCGCTCTGGCGCTACGACGAGATCCGCCCGCTGCTGATGGAGTCGGCCGCGCTCATCACCGCCGAGGAGGCAGTGCGGCGCGTGCTCGTGCTGGAGAACCCGGCCCTCCCCGGCCGCTCCTCGATCACCCAGTCGCTCTATGCCGGCCTGCAGCTGATCATGCCGGGCGAGATCGCGCCCTCGCACCGCCATGTGCAGTCGGCGCTGCGCTTCATCGTCGACGGCAAGGGCGCCTACACCACGGTCGGCGGCGAGCGCACCACCATGTATCCGGGCGACTTCATCATCACGCCTTCCTGGGCCTGGCACGACCACGGCAACGAGGGCATCGAGGGCGTGTCCGAGCCGGTGGTCTGGCTGGACGGCCTGGACATCCCGATGCTGCGCTTCTTCGACGCCGGCTTCGCCGAGAACGACGACGCCAAGGTGCAGCACGTGGCCCGGCCCGAAGGCAACAGCCTGGCGCGCTTCGGCCACAACATGGTGCCGGTGCGGCATGACCACGTGGCGCCCACCTCGCCGATCTTCAACTACCCCTATGCGCGCAGCCGCGAGGCGCTGGCCCAGCTGCACAAGCAGGAGACCCCGGACGCCTGGCTGGGCCACAAGCTGCGCTACGTCAATCCGCTGACCGGCGGCGCGCCGATGCCCACCATCGGGACGAACCTGCAGCTGCTGCCCAAGGGCTTTGCCGGCAAGACGCACCGAGCCACCGACGGCACCATCTACAGCGTGGTCGAAGGGCGCGGCACGGCCGAGATCGGCGGCCAGCGCTTCGACTTCGGCCCGCGCGACACCTTCGTCGTGCCGTCGTGGGCGCCGCTGCGGCTCTCGGCCGCGGAAGACGCCGTGCTGTTCAGCTTCTCCGACCGCCCGGTCCAGCAGGCCATGGGCGTGCTGCGCGAAGCCTTCCTGCAAGACGCCTGAGATCGCGGCGCCCGCGCGGCGCCCTCCCGTTTCCTTCTCTTCCCGAACCATGCGCCGCCCTGCGGCAGGAGCTTTCCATGTCTTATGTCGTCACGCCGCCGGCCACCGTCGGCCTTCCCATCGTCGGCTCGTCCGACCTGTTCCCGGTGCGCCGCGTCTACTGCGTCGGCCGCAACTACGCGGCCCATGCGCGCGAAATGGGCTTCGACCCCGATCGCGAGCCGCCCTTCTTCTTCTGCAAGCCCAACGACGATGCCTCCATCGTGCCGGTGCCGGCCGGCGAGACGGTGGGCATCCCCTACCCCGACCAGACCGCCAACTACCACTACGAGGCCGAGCTGGTGGTCCTGATCGGCCGGGGCGGCCGGAACATCGCGGTGGAAGACGCCGCCAAGCACATCTACGGCTACGCGGTCGGCCTGGACATGACGCGCCGCGACCTGCAGATGAAGATGCGCGAGCAGGGCCGGCCCTGGGAGATCGGCAAGGCCTTCGACTTCTCGGCACCCATCGGGCCGGTGCGCAGGCTCGCGGATGCGGGCGAGATCGCCGGCGGCGCGATCGAGCTCGAGGTGAACGGCGAGACGCGCCAGAAGAGCGACATCCGCAACCTGATCTGGTCGGTCAACGAAGTGATCGCCAATCTGTCGACGCTGTTCGCGCTGCAGCCCGGCGACCTGATCTTCACCGGCACGCCCGAGGGCGTGGGCCAGGTGCAGCGCGGGCAGACGATGCGCGTGCGCATCGACGGCCTCGATCCGATCTCGGTTCGGATCGACTGAATTCCGAGCCATCGCGACAGGAGACGAACACCATGAGCACCCCAAGGAAAGAGAAGCCCTCCGTGCTGCTGGTCGGCGGCGGCATCGGCGGCATGGCGGCGGCGCTGGCGCTGGCGCGGCTGGGCATGACCATCGACCTGCTGGAGCAGAGCGCCGCCATCGGCGAGATCGGCGCCGGCCTGCAGCTGGGCCCCAACGCCTTCGCCGCACTCGACGCGCTGGGCGTGGGCGAGGCGGTGCGTCGCGGCTCGGTGTTCACCGACCGGCTCGTGATGATGGACGCGGTGGACTGCCGCGAGGTCGCCTCGGTCCCGGTGGGCGAGGCCTTCCGTGCGCGCTTCGGCAACCCTTACGCGGTGAGCCACCGTGCCGATCTGCATGGCGCGATCCACGAGGCGGTGAAGCAGCATCCGCTGATCCGCTTCCACACCTCCGCCCAGGTCGAGCAGCTGGACATCGGCGAGCGTGGCGTGACCGCGGTGACGCGCGACGGCCGGCGCTTCCAGGCCGATGCGATCGTCGGCGCCGACGGTGTCAAGTCGGTGGTGCGCGGCAAGCTCATCGGCGATGCGCCGCGGGTGTCGGGCCACGTGGTGTACCGCGCCGTGGTGCCGGCCGCCGACATGCCCGAGGACCTGCGCTGGAACGCGCCCGTGGTCTGGGCGGGCCCGAACTGCCACCTGGTGCACTACCCGCTGCGCCATGGCGAGCAATACAACCTGGTCGTGACCTTCCACAGCCGCTACGACGAGACCTGGGGCGTGACCGACGGCAGCAAGGAGGAGGTGCTCTCCTACTTCGAGGGCATCCATGCCCGCCCACGCCAGCTGCTGGACCGGCCGACTTCCTGGCGCCGCTGGAGCACGGCCGATCGGGAGCCCGTCGCCAGCTGGAGCCGGGGCCCGGCCACGCTGCTGGGCGATGCGGCGCATCCGATGATGCAGTACCTGGCGCAGGGCGCGTGCATGGCGCTGGAGGATGCGGTCACGCTGGGCGCTGCCGTCGAGGCCTGCGACTTCGACCTGCCCGCGGCCTTCCAGCTGTACAGCGATGCCCGCGTGGCGCGCACCGCCCGCGTCGTGCTGTCGGTGCGCGAGATGGGCAGGCTCTACCATGCCAAGGGCGTGGAACGGCTGGTGCGCAACAGCCTGTGGGTCGGCCGCACGCCGGAGCGCTTCTACGATGCGGTCGAATGGCTCTACGCATGGAACCCCGCGCAGTGCCTTGCCGATGCGCAGCGCGCCGGCGGCTGAGCCGCACATCGCATTTCAACGACATCCACGGAGACAAGCCTTCATGAAAGCCATCCTCTCGCTGATCGCCGGCGCCCTCGTCACCTCCGGTGCCTGGGCGCAGGCGGACTACCCCGCCAAGCCCGTCACGCTGGTCACGCCCTTCGCCGCGGGCAGCGGCCCCGACGCGGTGCTGCGCCTGGTGGCCGACAAGCTCGGCCGGCTCTGGAACCAGCGCGTGGTGGTGGACAACAAGCCCGGCGGCGGCGGCTTCATCGCCATCGACCAGGCCAAACGCGCGACAGCCGACGGCTATACCCTGCTGCAACTGGACAGCGAGCACATCGCCGCGCTGCCCCACCTGTACAAGTCGCGCAACTTCGTGACCCTGCAGCATTTCGACCCGGTCGCCTCGCTGTTCCGCACGCCCTTCTTCGTCGCGGTGCCCACCGATTCCAAGTGGAAGAACATGACGGACCTGGTCGCCGCGGCCAAGGCCGGTCCGGTGAGCTACGGCTCGTGGGGCGTGGGCAGCCCCGGCCACCTCGGCGCGCAGCAGCTGGAGGCGATGACCGGCGTGCAGATGCAGCACGTGCCCTACCGCGAGGTCTCGCAGCTCTACGCCAACGTGGGCTCGGGCGAGGTGCCCTGGGCCTACGCCAGCATCCCGTCGAGCCAGGGCATCTACAAGGCCGGCAAGCTGCGCTACATCGCGGTGGCCGCGCCGAAGCGCATTCCGCAGATGCCCGACGTGCCCACCATGGCCGAGGCCGGCGGTCCGGCCGGGCTGGAGGTGAATTCCTTCGTCTCCATTCTCACGCCCAAGGGCGTCCCGCCGGCGATCCAGTCGAAGATCAACGCCGACGTGGCCAAGGTCATCGCCGACCCCGAGATCCGCGCGCGCTTCGACACCTTCGCCTTCGAGCCGCTGGCCTGGTCGCCGCAGGAAATCCGGCAGCAGGCCGAGGCCAAGTCCAAGGTGTATGGCGAGCTGGTGAAGCGGGGGAACATCAGCCTCGAGTAACACGTGGCCACGGCCGGGCTTTATCCTCCCCTTCCTTTCTTCGCATCTCGTCCATCCCATGCAACTGTCCAAGAGAGCTCTCCTGATCGCGGCCTGTGCGCTGCCCCTGGCTGCCGGTGCCCAGGCCACCTGGCCCACCAAGCCCGTGCGACTGGTCGTCGGCTTCCCGGGCGGCTCCACGCCCGACATCGCCGCGCGCACCATCGCCGAGCCGCTGGCCAAGGCCCTGGGCCAGCCGATCGTGGTCGACAACAAGCCCGGCGCCTCGGGCAACATCGCGGCCGACCAGGTGGCCAAGGCGAACGACGATCACACCCTCGGCGTGGTGATCAACGGCAACCTGACCTCGTCGAAGATGCTCTATCCGAAGCTGCCCTACGACCCGGGCAAGGACTTCACCTACCTCTCGCTGCTGACCACCGCGCCGCTGGTGCTGGTGGCGCAGAACAGCCTGCCGTCCGGCTCGGCCTTCTTCGATGCCGGGCGCCAGAGCGGCGACAAGTGGAGCTACGGCTCCGTGGGTGTCGGCTCCGTGGGCCACCTGGGCATGGAGCTGCTCAAGAGCCGCGTGCCGGGCCTGAAGGCGGTTCACGTGCCCTACCAGGGCAACCCCCAGGTCATGACCGACCTGATCGGCAACCAGATCCAGATGGCGCTCATCCCGCCGGGCATCGCCATGCCCCAGGTCAAGGCCGGCAAGGTGAAGGCCATCGGCCTCACCAGCGGCCGCAGCACGCTGGTGCCGGAGCTGCAGCCCCTGGCCGATGCCGGCGTGAAGGACTTCAGCCTGGAGGTGTGGACTGCGCTGGTGGGCCCGGCCAATCTTTCCAAGCAGGCGCAGGAACGCATCACGCGCGAGCTGGCGGTGGTGATGAAGTCGCCGGAAGTGCGCCAGAAGCTCTTCGAGCAGGGCTGGCAGGCGGTGGGCACCTCGCCCGACGGCATGCGCACGCGTGTGAGGGAAGAGGCCGCCGTGATGACCAAAATCATTTCGACCCAAGGCATCAAGATTCAATAGCCCTTCTTCAGGTTTCATCCGATGACTTCGACCCTTCGTGAACCGGCGCGCGATCTCCCCGTCTTCGGCGAGTACGACGTGGTCGTGGTCGGCGGCGGCCCGGCCGGCATTGCAGCAGCAGTGAGCGCGGCGCGCCACGGCGCGCGCACGCTGCTGGTGGAGCGCTACGGCTTCCTCGGCGGCATGGGCACGGCCGGCGGGGTGACCAACTTTGCCGGCCTCTACGGCAAGCGCGGCGGCGAGATGACCCAGCTGGTGCACGGCGTGGTCGACGAGCTGCTGGCGCGCATCGACGCGCTGGGCGGGCTCAACAAGCCGCAGGACGGCATGCAGGGCCGCATCCGCGTGCGCTCCTACGACACCTCGATCTACAAGTGCGCGGCCGACCAGCTGCTGCTCGATGCCGGCGTCGAGCTGCTGCTGCATGCGCTGGCCGCGTCGGTGGTGATGGACGGCGCGCGCATCGCCGCGCTGGTGGTCGAGACCAAGTCGGGCCGCGTGGCCCTGCGCGCCAACGCCTTCATCGACGCCAGCGGCGACGCCGACGTGGCGGCCTTCGCGGGCGTTCCCTTCGCGGTCGGCGACGGGCAGGGCAGCGGGCTCTTCCCCTCCACCATGTTCCGCGTCGGCCACGTGGACGCGCCGCGCGCACTGGCCGCGGTGGGCGAGTTCAAGGCCATCAACGAGCTGATGGCGAAGGCCCTGGCGCGCAGTCCCGGGGCCTACCGCTTCCCGCGCGAGGGCGCGATCCTGCGGCCGCAGATCGATCCGCGCGAATGGCGTGCCAACGTCACGCAGATCCGCAATGCCAGGGGCGATGCGATGAACGGCGTCGACGCGCGCGAGCTCAGCGAGGGCGAGGTCGAGGGCCGGCGACAGATCGGCGAGTATTTCCGCTTTCTCAAGGCCGAGGTGCCGGGCTTCGAGCAGTCGGCCATCGTCGAGATCGCGCCGCAGGTGGGCATCCGCGAGACCCGGCGCATCGAGGGCGTCTATGCGCTCTCGGGCGAGGACATCCTGTCTTCCGCGCGTTTCGACGACAGCATCGGCATCAACGCCTGGCCGATGGAGATGCACGCCGCCGGCAAGATCGAATGGGCCTTCCCGCGCGACCAGGAGCGCAGCTACAACCAGCTGCCCTGGCGCATGCTGGTGCCGCGCGGTGTCGACAACCTGATGGTGGCCGGGCGCTGCGCCTCGATGACGCACGAAGGCCAGTCGGCCGCGCGTGCGAGCGGCGGCTGCTTCGTGATGGGGCAGGCCGCGGGCACGGCGGCCGCTTCGCTGGGCAGTTCGCGCTTCGCCGAGGTGGATGTGGCGGCGCTGCAGAAGAAGCTGGCGGCCGACGGCGTCGACCTGGATCGCTGACAGCCCGGAGACAGACGGCGGGCAGGCTCTTTGCTATCGTCGACGGTTCCTGTCTGCCGCGAACCGCCCCACGATGACCGACCCCGCCACCGCCGCCCGCCTCGTTGGCGAGCTTGTCGCCCTGATGCAAATGCAGCCGCTGGGCGAGGATCGCTTTCTCGCGCAAAGCGAGGACATCGGCACCCCGGCCGTGTTCGGCGGCCAGGTGCTCGGCCAGTCGCTGGTGGCCGCCAGCCGCACGGTGGGCGCCGACCGGCCGGTGCATTCGATGCATGCCTACTTCCTGCTGCCCGGCGAGCATGCGCCCATCGAGTATTCGGTGGACCGCGTGCGCGACGGCCGCAGCTTCACGACGCGCCATGTGGTGGCGCGACAGCGCGATCGCATCATCTTCGAGATGTCGGCCTCCTTCCAGACGGTGGACGAGGGCATCGAGCACCAGTTGGAGATGCCGGCCGAGGCCGGGCCGGAAGGCCTGCCGAGCGAGCTGGAGCAGCGCCGCGGGCTCGGCGACCGCTTGCCCGAGCGCTGGCGCAACGCCGCCCTGTCGCCGCATGGCATCGAGTACCGCCGCGTCGATCCTGACGACCTGCTCGAACCGGCGCCGCGACCGTCGCAGGCCGCGCTCTGGATGCGCGCGATCGCGCCGCTGCCTGACGACCCGGTCGTGCACCGCGCGCTGCTGGCCTACGCGTCGGACCATGGATTGCTGCGCGCCGCGATGCTGCCCCACGGCCTGAGCTTCATGAGCGGCCGGGTGCGCCCCGCCAGCCTCGACCACGCGATGTGGTTTCACCGTGATTTCCGGATGGACGACTGGCTGCTCTACGTGATCGATTCGCCCAGCGCCGGCGGTGCGCGCGGCTTCTGCCGGGGCAGCCTGTTCACGCGCGACGGGCGGCTGGTGGCATCGACGGCGCAGGAGGGGATGCTGCGGGTGCTGCCGGAGGGAAGTCCGTGGTCGACCGGGGGCGGTGCGGCGCCGATCTGAGCGCTGAGTTGCGCACCTGCGCGCGGTCCGGCGCTCAGCCCGAGGTTCATAGCGAAGCTGCTTCCCGGCCAGATGTTGGTAGGAGCGCAGGCGTGGATTGCAAGCTTCCTTTCCTCGGGCTGCACCGGCTCAGCGGGTCGCAGGGCATGAAGGTCGTTTGCAAGATTGCGCGACAAAAAACGAGTTTTTGATAGCCCCTGCTCGGCTACAGTCCGCGGCACCAAAAAACAGGGGCCCCCATGAAAAAGAAGAATTTCGCTGCATCGCCAGCGCACGCATCGAGATCGCACGCATCGATGCCATCCGATCGCCGTGTGTCGATCCGGATTCCGTTGCGCACACTTCTCGCCGCTGGCCTGTGCGCCGCCACGCTCGCAGGCCTTCCCGCTTATGCCGGCTCCGTGAGCTTCACGTATGACGCCCTGGGCCGATTGGCCAGCACCGTCTACAGCAACGGTACCTCCTCCACCACGATCACCTACAGCTACGACCCCGGGGGCAATCGCACTTCGGTGGTGACCACCTCGCCGTAGCGGCGGCGCGCTGTCGCAGTCCCGGCCCGGGAGGGCAGGGCTGCTCCTTACCTTTTCCATCAAAACACTGGGGAGTTCCCATGTCCAAGCTCGCGCGCGCCTGCGCCGTTGTCGTGGCCGTTGCCACATTGCTTGCGGGCGGCATCGCTGCTGCGCAGATTCAGAGCGGCAGTGCTCGCAAGGCGGCACCGCCTTCGGTCGCCCTCGGCGTTCCTGTCGCCAATGCCAATGCCAAGGCCAGTGGGAGCCAGCGTTCGTCTTCCAATGCCACGGCGGGCTCGGGCAGTTCGCTGAACTTCACCAGCGGCCAGCCCGCCCTGCGCTACCTGCCGGACGACCTCCCCACGGCCAAGGACCCTGTGCGGCGCGAGGCCATCAAGGACGGCGCGAAGGATGCCGATGCTGCCGCCCGCGGTGCAGCCCCAGCCGGCAACACCAGCGAGTTCGCTCCCGCCCCCGGCGTCCTGCGCGCCAACATGCCCCCGGTCAGCTTCGCCGACGCCGAACGCATCCTCAAGGCCAGAGTGCTTCCGGCCAACCTCAATCAAGGCGTCACTGCGACTCCCAAGACCAGCAAGACCTCGACCTCGACCTCAACCTCAACCTCAACCTCGACCTCAACCTCGACCTCAATGGTCATGAAGATCTCCGGCGACGCCAACGCCCTGGGCCCGGCTTCCATCGCCGAGCTCGCGCGCTCCTTGCGCCACCACCCCGACCTGATCTACCAGTACGTCCGCAACAACATCGAGTACTACCCGTCTTCGGATCGCAAAAGGGCGCCCTCGGCGCCGTGCTGGACAACCAGGCCACCGCCCACGACCAGGCCACCTTGATGGTCGAGCTCCTGCGCGCCTCCGGCGTCGAGGCCAACTACGTGCGCGGCATCGCCAAGCTCAGCGCCGCGCAGCTCGCCGAGTGGTGGGGCGTGAGCACCGCCAACGCCTGCGGCGTCCTCTCGCTCCTTGGCCAGGCCCAGATCCCCGTCTACGAGATCAACGCCACCAGCGCCGGCAGCTGCCCCGGCACCGTGGCCGCCTTGACCGACGTGTCCATCGAGCACGTCTGGGTCAAGGCCACCACCGCGAAGAACTGGTTTTATGCGGACCACCTGGGCAGCATCGTGGCGACGGCCAACGCGACAGGAACCTCCACGGGCATCTACAGCTACGGGCCCTTCGGCGAGCCGAACACCACGACGGGGCCGCGGTTCAGGTACACCGGCCAGCAGCTCATCGGCGAGCTCGGGCTGTACTACTACAAGGCCCGCTTCTACTCGCCGAGCCTGGGCAGGTTCCTGCAGACCGATCCGATCGGCTACAAGGATGACGTCAACTTGTATGCCTATGTGGGCAACAACCCGGCGAACAGGACGGACCCGACCGGACTGAAAGCCAGCGAAGCGGTAGCGCTGGCTGCTGGCGTCGGCGGAGCCCCGAGCAGCGGATCGGGCGCCGGGGACTACGTCATAGGCAGCGGCTCCGATCCCAACATGATCAGGACCAATGCTGCTGTAGTTGGGGTGCCTGTGATCGGCGGCCTTCTGGTTTGCCAAGCGATGCCTGCGTGCCGCAGCGAACTTGCAAAAGGGGCCGCCGCGCTTGGCAATTGGGTGTTCAATGAAGGGGCGGCACCCAATCCAGCATCAGGTAGTGATCCCGATCGCGGAGATTTGACGAAGGCAGGGCGCGCGCAGCAGAAGCACGGCGATCGAGCTGATAGCGCGTTTGATCCCGCCATAGGCACTCCACAGGACAAGAATGCTCAAGGCCAACGGACCTTAGACGGCATAGTAGGCTCACCAAGCCGTGTCGATAGGCCAAACCGGCATGGTGGCACCGATGTTCTTGAGAGTCCTGGCGGGCGTGGTGCCCGGTTCGGGCCAGATGGAAAATTCACCGGCTTCCTTGAACCTTGAAAGTACTGGGCATGAAGAACGGAAAATGGGAAACAACGATCCTTAGCGACATCGGCTACGAGCATCTAGTGGCAGAACTTAGCTATGACGGGCAATTTCTACTGCTGCTCGATCGGGAGCAAGGGCGAGAGTCTCTATGTATTTCCTTTCCGAACAAGGACGGGAAACTGGGGCCACGAATTTCACTTGTGGAATTTCTAGAGCAGCTGAATGCGTCCGCTTCCGACCTTTGTCGGTGAGGTGCAGGTGTTAAATTTCTGGCGGCAACAAAAGCTGCTGGGTCTACCATTTCGCGCATAGTGCCCGGATCGTTGGCGCCAGCGAACCTGCGGCGCGCAGGGCGGCCGTGGCGAGCGCCGCGGCACGATCCCGCGAGGCCGTGCTTGAGGTGGCCTAAGGCCCGGCCTTTTTCCTCAGTCGCCGCGGGCCCGGGTCGGCCACAGCACCGAGGCAATGGCCACCATCATCAGCACCATCGCGGCCCAGTCCTGCCAGAAGACGGTCTCGCCCAGCCATAGCGCGCCGCTGAACACGCCCAGCACCGGGATCAGCATCACGCTGAGCGTGGAGGCCACCGGCGGCAGGTTGCGCGCGAGGTAGAACCAGACCGCGTGCGCAAAGCCGAAGATGAGCACCGCATTGAAGAGGATCGCGCCCCAGGCAGCCGTGTTCGGCGCACGCCACTGCGGGCGTTCGAACAGCAGGGTGAGCAGGCTCATCACCACCGCGGTCAGCGTCGTCATCCAGAACGACAGCGTGAGCGTGGGCAGCTCGATGCGCGAGTGCCGCAGCAGCTGCGTGCCCAGCGCCCAGGTGGCCGCCGCCATCAACGCGAGCGCAACGTAGCCGGGCCGCCCTGCCAGATGGGTAAGCTCGTGCCACAACAGCAGCGCCACGCCGAGCGTGCAGGCGCTCACGCCCAGCCAGCCTCGGCGCGTGAGCGTGGCGGAGAAGAGCATGGCACCGATGACCGCCGAGAACACCGGCATCGTGTAGCCCAGGATGGCCGCGCGCCCGCTCGACAGCGCCTTCACGGCAAGGATGATGCACGCGTGCCAGACGAACATGTTGGTGGCCGCCAGCCACAGCAGCTGCGGCCAATGCCGGCGCGGCACGCGAAACGGCACCTTCATCGCGACCAGCGCCAGGGCCAGCACCGGAAGGCCGAGCCAAAGGGAGAGGCTGCGAAAGGCCAGCGGCGGATAGTCGGCCACGCCCAGCTTCATCACCGGCCAGTTGATGCCCCAGATCAGGGTCAGGGGAACGAGCAGGACCAGCTGGCGCAGGGTAAAGGCGTGCATGGCCCGGGATTGTGGACTGCACGCCTGCCGCCGCTTCAGCGGAAGGGATTCGCCGTCGCGAACCAGAGGCCGATGCCGGTGGCGATGATGAAGGCGCCGTCGGTCACGCCCGCGATCAGGAAGAACAAGGTCTGCAGCTGGTCCTTGAGCTCGGGCTGCCGCGCCGTGCCTTCCAGCAGCCTCGACCCGACGATGCCGATGCCGATGCAGGAGCCCACGGCGGCGATGCCGATGAGAAGCGCGACGGCGAGGGGGAGGATGTCGAAGCCTTGGGTCATGGTGCTCTTTCGTGGCCTTGGGCGTTGGGCCCGGTGGCTGCCGGAACCCCTTGGTTCCGGCTTGGGTCCACTGTTCCAGAGCCGGCGTGCAGCGTCGATGACCTCCCAGGTCATGGCTGCGCTGCCGGCGGCCGCCGCTACAGCAGCCGCTTCAGGTAGTGCCCCGTGTAGCTCGCCTCGTTGGCCGCCAGTTCCTCCGGCGTGCCTGCGCCGACCACGGTTCCGCCGCCCGCGCCGCCTTCGGGGCCCATGTCGATCAGCCAGTCGGCGGTCTTGATGACGTCGAGGTTGTGCTCGATCACGACGATGGTGTTGCCCGCGTCGCGCAGCTGGTGCAGCACTTTCAGCAACAGCTCGATGTCGGCGAAGTGCAGGCCGGTGGTCGGCTCGTCGAGGATGTAGAGGGTGCGGCCGGTGTCGCGCTTGCTGAGCTCCAGCGCCAGCTTGACGCGCTGCGCTTCGCCGCCCGAGAGCGTGGTCGCGGACTGGCCCAGCTTGATGTAGCTCAGGCCCACGTCGAGCAGGGTGCGCAGCTTGCGCTCGATGGTGGGCACGGCCTTGAGGAACTCGTAGGCGGCTTCCACCGTCATGTCCAGGATCTGGGCGATGTTGCGGCCCTTGTACTGCACCTCCAGCGTCTCGCGGTTGTAGCGCTGGCCCTGGCAGACCTCGCAGGGCACGTAGACGTCGGGCAGGAAGTGCATCTCGACCTTCACCACGCCGTCGCCCTGGCAGGCCTCGCAGCGTCCGCCGGCGACGTTGAAGCTGAAGCGCCCCGGGCCGTAGCCGCGCTCGCGTGCGGTGTTGGTCTCGGCCATCAGCTCGCGGATGGGGGTGAACAGGCCGGTGTAGGTGGCCGGGTTGCTGCGCGGCGTGCGTCCGATGGGCGACTGGTCGACGTTGATGACCTTGTCGAAGTACTCGATGCCCTCGACCGCCTCGTGCGCGGCCGGTTCCTCATGGGCGCGGTAGAGCGTGCGCGCGACTGCGGTGTAGAGCGTGTCGTTGACGAGCGTGGACTTGCCCGAGCCCGAGACGCCGGTCACGCAGGTGAAGAGGCCGACGGGAAACGCCACGCTGACGTTCTTGAGGTTGTTGCCGGTGGCGCCGACCACGCGGATCTCCTGCAGATCGGTCTGCGTCGCCAAGTGCGCGGCCTCGCGCGCTGCGCGCCGCTCGGTGGCCGGACTCGCGGGGAAGCGCGAGGCCTTCTTCGGCTCGGCGGCGCCCGGCTTCGCGACCACCGGAAGCCAGGGGGTGCGGCGCCTGGGCACGGCAATCTTCCTGGCGCCCGAGAGGTACTGGCCGGTGAGCGATTCGGGATGGCCCGCGACCTGCGCGTAGCTGCCCTGCGCCATGACGCGCCCACCGTGCACGCCGGCACCCGGGCCCATGTCGATCACGTGGTCGGCCGCCTGGATCATGTCCTCGTCGTGCTCGACCACGATCACGCTGTTGCCGATGTCGCGCAGGTGCTTGAGGGTGCCGATCAGCCGGTCGTTGTCGCGCTGGTGCAGGCCGATGCTGGGCTCGTCCAGCACGTACATCACGCCGGTCAGGCCGGAGCCGATCTGCGAGGCCAGGCGGATGCGCTGCGCCTCGCCGCCCGAGAGCGTCTCGGCGCTGCGGTCCAGGCTCAGGTAGTTCAGGCCCACGTCGTTGAGGAACTTGAGCCGCAGGCCGATCTCGCGCACCACCTTGTCGGCAATCTCGGCCTTCGCGCCGCGCAGATGCAACTGCTGGAAGTACGCCAGGCTCTCGCGCAGCGTCGCGCGGCTGATCTCGTAGATCGCCATGCGCCGCGTGCCGCTCTCCGATTCGTCGGCCAGGAACACATGGCGTGCTTCGCGCCGCAGGCGCGTGCCGCCGCAGTCGGGGCAGGGCTGCAGGTTGCGAAAGCGCGAGAGGTCTTCGCGCACCATGGCCGAATCGGTCTCGCGGTAGCGCCGCGCCATGTTCGGGATCACCCCCTCGAAGGGATGTTTGCGCACCAGCTTCTTGCCGGCCTGCTGGCCGCTTTCCATGGTGTAGCTGAACTTGATCTCTTCTTCCGCCGAGCCGTGCAGCACCGCCTGCTGCACCGACGCGGGCAGTTCCTCGAAGGGCGTGTCGACGCTGAACTTGTAGTGCTTGGCCACGCTCTCCAACATGCTGAAGTAATAGCCGTTGCGCCGGTCCCAGCCCTTGATGGCGCCGCTCGCCAGGCTCAGCGTGGGGAAGGCCACCACGCGCTGGGGATCGAAAAACTCGCGGTGGCCCAGGCCGTCGCAGCTCGGGCAGGCGCCCACCGGCGAGTTGAAGGAAAAAAGGCGCGGCTCGAGCTCGGCCAGCGAGTAGTGGCAGACCGGGCAGGCGAACTTGGCGTTGAAGAGGTGTTCCTTCGTGCTGCCGTCCTCGTGCATCTCGAGCGCAATCGCGCGGCTTTCGGCCAGGCGCAGTGCGTTCTCGAAGCTCTCGGCCAGGCGCTGCTGCATGTCGGGGCGGGCGCGGAGGCGGTCGATCACGACGTCGATGTCGTGCTTCTCGGTCTTCTTGAGCTTGGGGAGATCGTTGTACTCGCAGGTCTGGCCGTCGACGCGGAATCGCACGTAGCCCTGGGCCTGCATCTCCGCGAAGAGCTCGAGGAACTCGCCCTTCTTCTCGCGGGCGACAGGGGCCAGGATCATCAGGCGCGGTTCGTCGGGGATGGCGAGCACGGCGTCGACCATCTGGCTCACCGTCTGCGCCTGCAGCGGCAGGTCGTGATCGGGGCAATAGGGCGTGCCGGCGCGGGCATAGAGCAGGCGCAGGTAATCGTGGATCTCGGTCACCGTGCCCACGGTGGAGCGCGGGTTGTGGCTGGTTGCCTTCTGCTCGATGCTGATCGCGGGCGACAGGCCCTCGATCATGTCGACGTCCGGCTTGTCCATCAGCTGCAGGAACTGGCGCGCATAGGCCGACAGGCTCTCGACGTAGCGGCGCTGCCCCTCGGCGTAGAGGGTGTCGAAGGCCAGGCTGGACTTGCCCGAGCCCGACAAGCCGGTGATCACCACCAGCTTGTTGCGCGGGATGTCGAGGTCGACGTTCTTGAGGTTGTGGGTGCGCGCGCCGCGGATGCTGATGCGCTGTTGCGCGAGCGCGGCGCCGAGGTAGGCGCCGCTGGTGCTATCGCCGAGGTGGGCGCCGTCGGTGCGATCCATAGGGGAGAAATTCACGGGGCGGTGGGTCAAAGGCAACCGAGCATGATAAATCCCCGGGGATTTCAGGGCAGGCACGGGGATGGGCGCCCGCATCGGGTGGCAAGCTGCATGGGGCACAATCTGCGGTTTCCTCCTCTTTCATCCATTCATCAGGGGCAGTGCATATGGCATCGGTCAACAAAGTCATCCTCGTCGGCAACCTCGGGCGCGACCCCGAAACCCGCACCTTCCCGAGCGGTGACCAGATCTGCAACGTGACCCTGGCCACCACCGACAAGTGGAAGGACAAGCAGAGCGGCGAAATGCGCGAGGCCACCGAGTGGCACCGGCTGGTGTTCAACGGACGGTTGGCCGAGATTGCCGCGCAGTATCTGCGCAAGGGCTCGCAGATCTACGTCGAGGGCCAGATCCGCACCCGCAAGTACACCGACAAGGACGGCGTCGAGAAGTACGCCACCGACATCCGCGTCGACCAGATGCAGATGCTGGGCAGCCGCCAGGGACAGGGCGCGCCTTCGGGCGAGGACGATGGCGGCTATGGCGGTGGTTATTCGCAGGGTGGCGGCGGTGGCGGAGGCGGTGGAAGCTACTCGCGCGCGCCCGCCGCGGCACCGCGCGCACCTGCCGCGGCTCCGGCAGCGCGTCAGGCGCCGGCCAAGTCCTCGTCAGGTTTCGACGACATGGACGACGACATCCCTTTCTGACGAGATCCTTCCAGATCGCCTCCAAAGGCGCAGGGCTTGACGGCCCTGCGCCTTTTTTGTTTCCCCCTCGGCGGATCGAAGCTCAGGGGCTGTCAGTCGTCGTGAAGTAGTTGCAAGCAAGCGGGCGCAGGCCTTCGCAGATCCTGATGAATTGTCGCGGCAATTGTTTCCGGCGATGACTCTTCAGCACCATACGCATCGCTGGCTACAACCCTACCAACCCGCGATGATTCAGCTTTTCCGATGCGCATTGATCTGCACGGCCGCAGCCCTGAGTGGCTGCGCGCTCGCTCCGGGTGCGAACTTCGGTGGGACTGTCCCGGGCCCGTCGGCAAGTCTCAACCGGTCCCCCGACGCCGCAGATTTGCCGCCACCCGGCGCATTGCAAAGCATTACACCCGAACTGATCCGCCGCCAACGCGCAGCGCAGGCCACCGTGGTGGGCTCGGATGTCAAGCGCCTGTTCGGTGTCGCGCAGCCGTACCGCATCGGCAGCGGCGACATCCTGAATATCGTCGTATGGGACCACCCCGACCTGGCCCTTGCGCCGGCGGGCTCCCTCACCACGGATGCCGTCACCGGCTCTCCCATCAGCAACGGCTACAACGTGGCCGCAGACGGCACGATCCAGTTCCCGTACGTGGGCAGCTTCAAGGTGGGTGGCCTCACCGAGACGGAAGTGCGCGACCGCCTGGTTGCGCGTCTTGCCAAGTACTTTGCCGAGCCGAAGATCACGGCGCGCATCCAGTCCTATCGTGCTGGCCGGGTGTACGTGGATGGGGAGGTGCGCACGCCCGGCCTGCAGATGGTCAACGACATCCCGATGACCTTGCCGGAGGCACTCCATCGCGCGGGCGGCTTCACGGCCGAGGCCGATCGTTCCTCCGTTACCGTCTCGCGCAGCGGCACCACCACTTTCGTCGACCTTCCGCGGCTGTCCGCCCTGGGCATCAACCCGAACAACATCCTCCTGGCTCCCGGCGACCTGGTGCGGGTGCTCAGCCGCGAGGATGCAAAGGTCTACGTGATGGGTGAGGTCACGCGGCCGGCCGCCCAGTCTCTGCGCAACGGCCGGCTCACGCTGAACCAGGCACTGGGCGAGGCAGGTGGCGTGAGCACCACGACCGGAGATCCGCGGCAGATCTATGTGGTGCGTACCGCAACCGGTGGCGAGCCGGAGATCTTCCACCTCGATGCGAGCGCTCCCGTTTCCTACGTGCTGGCCGAAGGCTTCGAGCTCAAGGCGCGCGACGTGGTGTACGTCGATCCCGCGCCCCTGGTGCGCTGGAACCGCGTCATCAGCCTGATCCTTCCGAGCGCACAGGTGGTCAACGTGGCCAACGGCATCAAATGACCGGACGCATCCTCGTTCTGTGCTCGGGCAACATTTGCCGCAGCCCGATTGCGGCGGCATTGCTGGCCCATGAGCTTTCCGACAAGACGATCGGATCGGCGGGCCTGGCTGCGCCGGTGGGCGCCCCGGCCGACCCGATGGCAATCGAATTCGCGGCGGCGCGTGGCCTGGACATTTCGGCCCACCGCGCGCGGTACGTGACTCATGCCATGTGCCAGGCCGCCGATCTCATCCTGGTGATGGAGCAGGGCCACAAGGCCGAGCTCAGGCGGCGGTACCCGCAAGTATGGGGAAAGGTGTTTCGGCTGGGTGAAGGCTTCGACATCGCCGACCCCTACCGCCAGCCCCGCAAGGCCTTCGAAGCCGCCTGTACGGACGTCGTCGCCGGCGTTGCCGCCTGGGCCGCGCGCATCCGTCAGCTGGAGCGCCCCCGTGCTCTGCCACGACAGCCTCTCCTCCATTGCGAATGAAAACCCCCCTGCCCATCACCGCCAACGTCCCGCTTTCAGTGCGGGCCGAGGACGAGATCCACCTGCTCGATCTGTTCGATATCGTGCTCGACAGCCGCTGGCTCATCGCAGCCGTCACGGTGCTGGGCCTCGCGGTGGGCGTGGCTTATGCCTTGCTCGCCACGCCTGTCTACCGAGCCAGCACCATGGTGCAGGTGGAAGAAAGCAAGGGCGGAGCCGGCACGCTGTTGGGCGAAGCCGCCAGCCTGTTCGACATCCGCTCTCCGGCATCGGCCGAGATGCAGATCCTGCGCTCGCGCCTGGTGCTTGGCCAGACCGTGGAGAACCTCGACCTCGACGTGGAGGTGAACCCGAGATACCTGCCGGTCGTCGGGCCATGGCTGGCACGTCGTGCAAGCGAGCCATCCGATCCCGGCTTCCTGATGTTGCCCGGCTATGTGAGCGGCAACGAGTCGCTGCGCATCGATCGCTTCGAGGTGCCTGAAGCGCTGGAAGGGGAGCGCTTTCGGGTGCGGCTGACGGCCCGTGGCTACCAGCTGCTGTCGCCCGACAACGAGCTGCTGGGTGCGCAGCAAATCGGGCAGATGCTGGCATTCACGGTCGACGGCCAGCAAGGCCTGCTGCTGGTGACCGCGGCAACGGGCAAGCCAGGTGCCGAATTCAATCTCACGCGCCATGTTCGCCTGGAGGTCATCGAGCAGCTTCAAAAGGACCTCGTGATTGCGGAAGAGGGCAAGCAGTCCGGTGTGATCCGAGCCAGCCTCGAAGGCAAGGATCCTCGCGAGATCACCCGCGTGCTCAATGAAATCGGCACGCTCTATGTAAGGCAGAACGTGGAACGCAAGGTCGCCGAGGCGGACAAGTCGCTGGGCTTCCTGAGCACCTTCCTGCCCGAACTGCGCAGACAGTTGGAGGCGGCCGAGACCAGGTTCAGCCAGTTCCGCAATCGCAACAGCAGCTTCGACCTGGACACCGAGGGCAAGCTGATTCTGGAGCAGGCCGTCAAGCTGCAGACGAGCGTTGTCGAATTGCAGCAGAAGCGCAAGGAACTCCTTGGGCTTTACACCGCCGCACACCACAGCGTCCGGGCGATCGACGCGAAGATCGCCGCCCTCCAGGGCGAGTTGGACATTCTGAACAAGCGCGTCAAGAAACTCCCCGACGTCGAGCAGGAACTCTTGAGTCTCACGCGGGACGTGAAGGTCAACAACGAGCTGTACGTCAAGCTGCTCGACAACGCACAGCAGCTGCGCTTGGTGAAGGAGGGCAAGGTCGCGAATGTGCGCATCGTGGATCCGGCCGCGACGCCGAGAAAGCCGGCCAAGCCCTTGCGTGTGCTGTCTGTCCTGCTCGCGACCACGCTCGGGCTGTTGGCTGGCTTGGCATTGGCTTTCTTGCGCAACAGCATGCGCCCGGGTCTCAAGGACCCGACCGATATCGAACAACGCACCGGGCTGCATGTATTCGCGACCGTGCCGCATTCCGATGCGCAAACAAAGCTCGCGCGTGAAGCCGGCAAGTACACGGCCAGGCGTCCCCTGCTCGCCATGGCGAATCCTCAGGACGCAGTGGTGGAAAGCCTTCGAAGCTTTCGAACGGCGCTGCAGTTCACGATGCTGGACTCAGCCCTCAACATCATTCTGATCAGCGGCCCGACGCCCGGGGTCGGCAAGTCCTTCGTCAGCGCCAATCTCGCTGCCGTCCTGGGTGCAGCCGACAAGAAGGTGCTGCTGATCGACGGCGATCTGCGCAAGGGTCGCTTGAACCACGACATCGGCGTGAACCGCAAGGAAGGCCTGAGCGAAGTCATCTGCGGCAGCCTTCAACTGGACAAGGTGCTGCATCGGGAGATCGCTCCGAATGTGGATTTCCTGTCGACCGGAGTGTTGCCGCCGAATTCGGCCGAACTGCTGATGAAGCCCGCGGTTCAAGGGCTGCTGAAACAGGCCGCCAGGCACTACGACTGGGTCATTGTCGATACCCCGCCGGTTCTTGCGGCGTCCGATACCGCCATCCTGGCCCCGATGGTCGGCGCGGTCTTCCTGGTGGCGCGGGCCGAGACCAGTACACAGGGCGAGCTGCAGGAATCGGCGAAGCGACTTCTTGGCGCGGGCGTCACGGTCAATGGGGTGATCTTCAATGACCTCGACACGTCCAGGCGCCGATACGGAGGTTCGAAGTACGGGGCGTACCGCTACGTCGACTATCAGTATTGATTCAGCTGCCCCGTTCACGGTGGCGCGAAACCACGCAGCCTCGCTGCAAGGGAATTGAGGAAACGATGAGACATCTACCGGATGAAATGTTCGATATTGCCTGCGGCGAGTGCGCAGATGTCAGCGAGCGCGCGCTCGCCGAGGTGCCGCGCGCGCTGATCGCCGACAGTGAAGCGATCGCCATCGTTGGCCTCGGCTATGTGGGCCTCCCGCTTGCAGTGGAGTTCGGCAAGCAGCGCACGGTGATCGGATTCGACATCGATACGTCGCGCATTGCCGAGCTGCAGGCCGGGAAGGATGCGACGCTGGAGGTCGGCCCCAACGAGTTGCGCGCCGCGAGCAAGCTTCGCTTCAGCAGCTGCGTCAAGGACATTGCGGGATGCCGGGTCTTCATCGTCACTGTCCCAACGCCCGTGGATCTTGCGAACCGGCCCGATCTCGGCGCCTTGATCGCCGCCACCGAAACCGTGGGCCGCGTCATGCCGAGCGGCGCGATCGTGATCTATGAATCAACGGTTTATCCGGGTGCGACCGAGGAGATGTGCGTCCCGGTACTCGAAAGGGTGTCGGGCAAGAAGTTCAACGTCGATTTCTTCTGCGGCTACAGCCCGGAGCGGATCAACCCCGGCGACAAGGAGCGCCGCCTGCCCACCATCAAGAAGATCACCAGCGGCAGCACGCCGGAAGTGGCCGATGCGGTGGACCAGTTGTATGGACTGGTCGTCAGTGCCGGCACCCACAAGGCCAGCAGCATCAAGGTGGCCGAAGCCGCGAAGGTGATCGAGAACACGCAAAGGGATCTGAACATCGCGCTGATGAACGAGCTGAGCCTCATTTTCCGCAAGCTCGGCATCGACACGCTGGAGGTGCTGCAGGCTGCAGGCACCAAATGGAACTTCCTGCCCTTCCGACCGGGGCTCGTGGGTGGGCACTGCATCGGCGTCGATCCCTATTACCTGACGCACAAGGCGGAGCAGGTGGGCTATCACCCCCAAGTGATCCTCGCCGGCCGCCGCATCAACGATCACATGGCCATCCATGTGGCCGATGAAGTCGTCAAGCTCATGCTCCGGAAGAACCTGCCGGTGCTCAACAGCAAGGTGCTGGTACTGGGCCTGAGCTTCAAGGAGAACTGCCCGGACGTGCGCAATACCAAGGTGATAGACATCGTGCGTACCTTGCAGGGCTACAACATTCAGGTGAGCGTGTTCGATCCGTGGATCGACGTGGCCGAGGCCGAGCATGAGTACGGTCTGCGCTGTTTGAACGAGATGCCTGCGCCTGGCCAGTACGCCGCCGTGGTGCTGGCCGTGAGTCATCGTCAATTCATCGCGCTCGGTGAAGCCGGCGTGAGAGCCCTTGGCCAACCCGGCGCCGTGCTGTTCGACGTGAAGGGTGTCCTTCCTGCGGGCGTCGCGGACGGCCGGCTGTGAAAGGCGTCAATCCGTGACGGTCTACGAGCAGCTTCTGGCGCGTCTTGCCACAGAGCCTCGAACTTGGCTCGTGACGGGTGTCGCAGGATTCATCGGCAGCAACCTGATGGAGGCTCTGCTCAAGCTCGAACAGCGCGTGGTAGGCCTGGACAACTTCGCGACCGGCCACCGGCGCAACCTGGAACAGGTGCAAAGCCTGGTGACGGCGAAGCAGTGGTCCAACTTTCGCTTTCTGGAGGGGGACATCCGCGATGCCGGCGACTGCCGAAACGCCTGCGAGGGCGTGGAGCACGTCTTGCATCAAGCGGCTCTCGGCAGTGACCCGCGCAGCGTGAAAGATCCGATCACGACGAACAGCTTCAACATCACGGGCTTCCTCAACATGCTGGTGGCGGCGCGCGATGCGGAGGTAAGGAGCTTCACCTATGCCGCCAGCAGCAGCACCTATGGTGATCGCGTTTCCTTGCCCCAAGTGGAGGAATTCGTCGGAAAGCCCCTGAGTCCCTATGCGGTGACCAAGTATGTGAACGAGCTTTATGCCGAGGTGTTCGCGCGTTGCTACGGATTCGACACCATCGGCTTGCGCTACTTCAACGTGTTCGGCCGGCGCCAGGACCCGAATGGCCCCTATGCCGCCGTCATACCTCAATGGACGGCGGCGATGCTGAAGGGCGATCCCGTCTACATCAACGGCGACGGTCAGACCAGTCGCGACTTTTGCTATGTGGCGAATGTCGTTCAGGCCAATCTGCTGGCAGCCATGACCCAAAACCGCGCTGCGAAGAACCAGGTCTACAACGTGGCCGTGGGCGGCCGCACGTCGTTGGCTGCGTTGTTCGAGCTCCTGCGCGAGGGCTTGAATACGCAAGGCATCCATGCCTGTGCACGGCGGGTATATCGGGAATTTCGCGCCGGCGACATCCACCACAGCCAAGCCGATATCAGCAAGGCGCGGACCTTGCTGGGATACGCCCCGACCCATACCGTTGCCCAAGGGGTGCCCGAGGCACTCGCTTGGTACGTGAAGCAGAGCTGATCGAGCCGACGATGCGCCTGTCCCACCTAGCCTGGAATGTCAGCGGCTTGGCCATTCCCTTGGCGGTGGCAGTCGTTACCGTTCCCTCGCTGATCGAGAAGCTGGGACACGAGCGCTTCGGCTTGCTGGCGCTGGCATGGGGGTTGATCGGCTATGCAGGTGCCCTGGATCTTGGGATCGGGCGCGCACTGACGCAGAAGGTAGCTCAGCTGCGCGGCGAAAGCGATTTGGCGCCCATCCCGGATGTGCTCGCGACGGCGGGGCGAATGACGCTTCTGGCAGGGTTGGCGGGCGCTTTCCTGATCGCCGTCCTGGCATGGATGGGCGCGGGCTCCTGGATTCGGGTCGAGGGCACTCCTCCGGGTGAAATCAGAAACGCCATGTTGTTGCTCGCGGTGGCATTGCCGGCGCAAGCCATGACTGCCACCTACAAAGGCATGAACGAGGCCTTTTTGCGTTTCAGGGGGGTGAGCCTTCTGCGGGTGGGACTGGGCATCGTCAATTTCGGTGGCCCCTACATGGTGGCTCTCTTCACGCCCAGCCTGCCGTGGCTCGTTCTTACTTTGGTGGCGAGCCGGCTGCTGGCGCTTCTTGTCTTTCGCCGTTTGGCCATCGCTTGCATGCGATCCGTCGACCTTGCGCAGCGAAGCGGCTCGTATTCGTCCGGCATTGCGAAATCCCTCTTCGCGTTCGGCGGCTGGGTCACGGTGAGCAGTATCGTGAGTCCCATCCTGGTTCAGGCAGATCGATTCGTCATCGCGTCCGCGCTGTCCGCTGCTGCGGTAAGCATCTACGTGCTGCCCTATGAAGTCGTGGTTCAGAGCCTGATTCTGGTGGGCGCCGTGACGTCCGTGATGTTTCCTGGCCTTAGCCAAGCGATTCGGAAGACGCCCGACCAATGGCAGCCCTATTTCCGCAAGTGGCTTCTGCGAGTGGCAGGCCTTATGGCACTGGTCTGCACTGCGCTGGCCGTGTTGCTGCCGGTGCTGTTGCCGCATTGGATCAAGGGAAATCTGGACCCGGCGTCCATAAAAGTTGGTCAGGTGCTGTGCCTTGGCGTTTTCGCGAATGCCATTGGTTCCATGTTTTACGCCCTGCTCCATGCAAGAGGGCGGCCTGACATCAGTGCGCGGTTGCACCTGATAGAGCTTCCGCTGTTCATTTGTGCGCTGCTCCTCTTGGTCGATCAATATGGCGTTCTTGGCGCTGCGTGGGCATGGGTGGGCCGAATGATTGTCGATGCGACCGCCTTGGCCTGCTGGAACGTGGCTCGGCAATGAATAAGAGCTTTGTCCGCTCTTTGACTGTCTCCGCGGCAATCGCATTGGGCTGCGCGATCATTGCCGGGTATCAGCTCCTCGGAACAAGCAGAGATTACGAAAACTACATCTTCTACTTCGGCTATCTGCTTCAAAGCGACAACGGCCTTGATCTTGCCTACAGATTCGAGCCCGGTTTTTCCTTGTTCGTTTATTTGTTTGGATTGGTGACTTCGAGCCCTCAAGCGATATACGGACTGATCGTCTGGGTCATCGTTTTTCTGAAGTACCTGTCCATTCCACCAGCCCGAGGCTATTGGCTTGCGATTTTGGTTTTTAGCTTTTACTTCTTTTCGCGCTACTTCGTCCTGTTTGAAATGACCGTCTTGCGCGCTGCCTGTGCTTTTTCGCTGGCTTTTTTCGTGTTTGCAAGAAGAGAGACCGAAGAAGTCGAGCTAAGTGCGGTGCTGCTGCTGGCGCTGGCTGTCGCATTTCACTATTCTGCGGTTGTATTCTTGCTTGTTTATTTTGCAAAGAATCTGACGAGGAGTCGAGTTGTCATTCTTGCGGTTGCGTGTTTCGGGGCTATTACGATCTCGAAAAACTATTTGCTATCGGTGCTGCCTGAATTTTTTAGTGTGTTCGAGACCTACGACGGCGTGGGACAGGCGACCTTAGTTCCAATACCCTATCTTGTCGATCTGATCTATTTTCTTCTGATGCTTGGTCTCTGGAGCAGGAGCGACGCTGCAATGAAGTATTGCGCGCTGGGGGTGGCAATCGGCGCAGCGTTTCACTTTTCCTTGGTGGAGCATTCCGTGCTCGCCTCGCGGTTTCGTGAATTGTTGTCCATGTTTTTTCTGGTGTACGTCGTCCGAGCCTCGATTTCGGCATCCCCGCTTGTTCGATGCACATCCCTGGTCTACGCGCTGACAACCGGCTTGATGAACATGTATCTCGTATTCGTTCATGATCCACTTCTGTCATGAAAACCAAAATTGATATCGTCATTGTCAACTGGAACGCCGGCCCCAACCTGCGGGCGTGCATTCGTTCCATTGCTCAATATGAGGATGGCTTGGTAGGAAAAATCATCGTGGTGGACAATGGCTCGACTGATGGCTCCGAAGCCTGTGTGGAAGGTTTGCCTGGCGTTATTTTGCTTCGTGCGGGCGCAAACCTGGGCTTCGGCAAAGCCTGCAATCTGGGTGCGCAGGAATCCAAGAGTCAATATTTGCTGTTCCTTAACCCGGACACACGACTCTTCGCAGATTCCTTGATCGTGCCCTTCGCATACCTGCAGCGCTCGGAGCACGCGAATATCGGAATCTGCGGTATTCAAATGCTCGATGGGCATGGCCATATATCTCGCACGTGCGCGCGCTTTCCTTCGGTGGTGGGCTTTGTCGTTCATGCGCTCGGATTGAACAAGCTGCACGGCCTGCGGGCGTGCAGCCATCGCATGGAGGAATGGGATCATTCCACGACCCGTGAAGTGGATCAGGTCATTGGCGCCTTCTTCCTCATTCGGCGCTCACTGTTCGACTTGTTGGGCGGCTTCGACGAGCGCTTTTTTGTCTACTACGAGGAAGTCGACCTCTGCTATCGCGCGAGCGAAGCCGGCTGGCGCAGTGTTTACCTGGCGGGCGCTCAGGCCTTCCATGCGGGTGGCGCCAGTTCCGGGCAGGTCAAGGCGGAGCGGCTCTTCTACTCGCTGCGCAGTCGCCTCTTGTATGGCTTCAAGCACTTTTCAACCTTCAGGCGATGGTTGTTGGTAGTGGTGACACTCGTGATAGAGCCTTTTTCCCGCTCCATCTTTTCCTTGCTACGCGGAGGCATGTCTGACATCCGCAATACCTTGCGCGGCTACGGAATGCTGTGCAAGGCTTTGCCAGCGATTCTGGGGGGCAAGCAGCCGTGAATGTCCTGCTGCTCACGCGCTACGGCCGCATGGGTGCGTCGTCGCGCCTGCGTTCCCTGCAGTACGTGGCATGGCTCGAGGCTGCCGGAATGAGGTGCACGGTTCGGCCGCTATTCCCGGATGCCATGCTTGAAGCCAGGTATCGCGCCGGCGGATACCGGCCGGTCGAGGTGCTCGGCGCCTATGGCCGTCGCGCGTGGCAACTCATGCGCCGCCACAAGTTCGATCTGATCTGGATCGAAAAAGAAGCACTGCCGTGGCTGCCGGCGTCGTTCGAGCGCCTGCTGCTTCGCGGCGTACCTTACGTGCTCGACTACGACGACGCGATCTTCCACAACTACGACCTGCACCGCTCCACTTGGGTCCGACGCTTGCTTGGCCGCCGCATCGACAGACTCATGAAAGGGGCGTCCCTGGTGGTTGCCGGCAACGATTACCTTGCTGCGCGCGCCTGCGATGCCGGTGCCGCACGCGTGGAAGTGGTGCCGACGGTGATCGATTTGGGACGCTACGAGCTGAGACATACGGCGCGCAGGGCCATGACGCCACCGCGCATCGTGTGGATCGGTTCGCCTTCGACAGTCCGATATCTGGCGGCGCTCTCGGCTCCGTTGCTGGCGCTGACTCGCCGCGTGGCTTTCAGCTTGAGGGTCATCGGAGGGGAACTCGAGATTCCCGGCGTCGAAGTGGAGTGCGTGCCTTGGCTAGAAGCGACCGAAGCGAAGGTCCTTGCCGAATGCGATGTCGGCATCATGCCCCTGGATGATTCGCCGTGGGAGCGAGGCAAGTGCGGCTACAAGCTCATCCAATACATGGCCTGTGCCTTGCCGGTCGTCGCCTCGTCCGTCGGAGTGAACAGGCAGATGGTCCGGGACGGTGAGAACGGATTCCTGGCGGACATGGAAAGCAGCTGGACCGCCCGGCTTGCGCAGCTCTTGAGCGATGGCGCATTGAGGCAAGCGATGGGCAAGGCGGGACGCCGGCGCGTCGAAACGGAGTACTGCCTTCAGCGCACCGCACCGGCTCTGGGCGAGTTGTTGCTGCAGACCGCGAGGGGGCAGCAGGCATCATGAAGTTTCTCCTGATCGGTGGTTTCGCCGATTCTCTTCTGGGCTTTCGCGGTGCATTGATCGCTGCGTTGCAGTCGCGGGGCCTGCAGCTGCACGTGGCGGCGCCCGGTCTGCAACCAGGCCTCCAACTTCGGCGGGAACTGGAGCAAAGGGGTCTCACGGTTCACGACATTCCGTTGCGGCGCACGGGTGCCAATCCGCTCTCCGACCTGCGTGCGCTGCTCGCGCTGGCCGCGTTGATGCGGCGTATTCGGCCTGACTGGGTGCTGGGTTATACCGTCAAGCCGGTCATCTATGGCTCACTCGCCGCCTGGTTGGCCCGTGTGCCTTATCGATACGCGCTGATCACCGGGCTCGGCTACGCATTTCAGGACCACGAGCGGCGCGGGCGTTTGCAGGCATTGGTTCAGCGTCTGTACAGCCTCTCACTCGGACGAGTGCACAAGGTCTTTTTCCAGAACCCCGATGACGAGGGCCTGTTCAGGCGGCGTGGCATCTTGATGGCCGCCACGCCTTCCTGCGTGGTGAATGGTTCGGGGATCGACATCGCCCGGTTCAGCCCAGCCGGCTTGCCACCCGGCCCGCCGCGCTTCCTGTTGATCGCCAGGCTGCTTGGCGACAAGGGCGTGCGCGAGTACGCCCAAGCAGCGCGCCGCATCCGGCATCGGCATCCGCATGTGCAATTTGCGATTGCCGGCTGGATCGACACCAACCCTGATGCCATCGAGCAGGCGGAGCTGGCAGCGTGGGTTGCCGATGGGACGCTGAGCTATCTGGGCCGGTTGTCAGATGTGCGCCCGGCGATTGCCGCATGCAGTGTCTACGTGCTTCCCTCCTATCGCGAAGGAACGCCGCGCACCGTGCTGGAAGCCATGGCAATGGGCCGTCCGGTCATTACCACCGATGCGCCCGGTTGTCGGGAAACAGTGGCGCACGGCGACAACGGCTTTCTGGTCCCTGTTCGATCCGTGGAGGCGTTGGAGCACGCGATGAACAGGTTCATTGCCGACCCTACGCTGATCCCTCGCATGGGTCGTCGTGCCCGCGAAATCGCGGAAGAAAAATACGACGTGCACAAGGTCAACGCGGTCATGCTGCGCGAGATGGGCATCGAATGAAGCGCTTCTTCGATTTCACTTGCGCCGCTCTGGGATTGCTGCTTCTTGCAATTCCCTTCCTCTTGTTGGTCTGGCGGGTGCGCCGCGAGCTCGGCAGTCCGGTGTTCTTCTGCCAGATGCGTCCGGGTCTTCACGGCCGCCCATTCCGGATGATCAAATTCCGCACCATGACGGACGCGCGCGGAAGCGATGGCCGTCTGTTGCCTGACGCGGACCGCCTGACCGCCTTCGGCCGCTTCCTGCGCGCCAGCAGTCTCGATGAATTGCCCGAGCTCTGGAACGTGCTCAAGGGGGACATGAGCCTGGTCGGGCCCCGTCCCCTGCTGGTCGAGTATTTGCCGTTGTACTCCCGCGTGCAGGCACGGCGGCATGACGTGCGCCCCGGCATCACGGGCTGGGCGCAGGTCAACGGGCGCAACGCCTTGTCGTGGGACCGGAAGCTCGAACTCGACGTCTGGTATGTCGACAACCGTTCGCTGTGGCTCGACTTCCGCATCCTCTGGCTCACCTTGCGCAAGGTCCTGGCGCGCGAAGGCATCAGCGCCCCCGGCGAAGCAACGATGCCGCGCTTCACCGGCCCGCAAATGGAGCACGAGCGATGAACCACGCACCACTTTTCGCCGTCTATGGCGCGAGCGGCTGCGGCCGAAGCGTGATGCCCATCGCGCGTTCACAGTTGCAGCGCCAGGGAATCCCGGCGACGCAACTGGTCTTCGTGGACGACCGGCCCGAAGCGGCCGTGGTGAATGCCCAGCGCGTGCTGCGCTATGAGGAGTTCCTGGAAGCCCCGGCCAGCACGCGCCATGCCGTGCTGGCCATCGCCGACAGCGAAATCCGAAGGCAACTCGCCGACCGCTGCCGGACCGGTGGCGTCCAGCCCTGGACGCTCATCGCCGCCAACGTGGTCGTGATGGACGAGGTCACCATGGGCGAGGGCGCCATCCTCAGCCCCTTCGTCACCCTTGGTTCCAACGTCCGCATCGGCCGGCACTTCCACGCCAACCTGTACAGCTATGTCGAGCACGACTGCCTCATCGGCGACTTCGTCACCTTCGCGCCCGGCGTCAAGTGCAACGGCAACGTGGTCGTCGAGGACCATGCCTATCTCGGCACGGGGGCGATCATCAAGCAGGGCAAGCCGGGGCAGCCTCTGGTCATCGGCCGCGGTGCCGTCATCGGAATGGGTGCCGTGGTCACGAGGCATGTGCCCGCGGGCACGACGGTAGCCGGCAATCCTGCCCGGCCACTCATCAAGGGTTGATCGTGCTGAACACTTCCTTTTCTCCCTGGCCCAACTTCACGGTCCAAGAGGCCGAAGCCGTGGTGCGGGTGCTGATCTCCAACAAGGTCAACTACTGGACCGGCGACGAATGCCGCGAGTTCGAACGCGAGTTCGCCGCCTGGACCGGCGCCGCGCATGCCGTGTCGCTGGGCAACGGCACGCTGGCGCTGGATGCGGTGCTCAAGGCGATGGACATCGGTCCGGGTGACGAGGTCATCGTCACGCCGCGCACCTTCATCGCCAGCGTGTCCTGCGTCGTCAACGCCGGCGCAACGCCGGTCTTCGCCGACGTCGAGCCCGACAGCGGCAACCTCTCGGCGCGGACCATCGCACAGGCGGTCACACGCCGCACCCGCGCCGTCATCTGCGTGCACCTGGCCGGATGGCCCTGCGACATGGATCCCATCATGGCCCTGGCCGCCGAGCACGGCATCAAGGTCATCGAGGACTGTGCGCAGGCCCATGGCGCGCGCTACAAGGGCCAATCCGTCGGGACGCTCGGCCACGCCGGGGCGTGGTCCTTCTGCCAGGACAAGATCATGTCCACCGGCGGCGAAGGCGGCATGGTCACGACCCAAGACAGGGACTTGTGGCGCGCCGTCTGGCAATACAAGGACCATGGCAAGAGCCACGAAGCGGTGTACGAGCGCCAGCACCCGCCGGGTTTCCGCTGGCTGCACGAAAGCTTCGGCACCAACTGGCGCATGCTGGAGATGCAGGCGGTCATCGGCCGCATGCAGCTGCGCAGCATGGCCGACTGGACTGCGAAGCGAACGCGGCATGCCGAGGCGATCCGGGCAGCGTGCGCGCCGTTCGCGGCAGTGCGCGTGCCGCGACTGCCTGCCTCCTGCATCCATGCCCACTACAAGTGCTACGTGTATGTGCAGCCCGACCGGCTGGCGCCGGGCTGGAGCCGCGACCGCATCGCCGAGGCCATCCAGGCGCTGGGCGTTCCCTGCTATCAAGGCTCGTGCTCCGAGGTCTATCTCGAGAAGGCCTTCGACGGCACCGGGTGGCGGCCGGCCGAACGGCTGCCGGTCGCACGCGAGCTCGGAGAGACGAGCCTGATGTTCCTGGTGCATCCGACCCTGACCTCGGCTGAAACTGCCAAGACCTGCGACGCGATCCGCCAGGTGCTGCAGAAGGCGAGTGCCTGACCATGCGCACCACCATGCTGCGTTCGGCCTTCTGGATTTGCGTGTTGGCGATTCTCGCGATGTCGCTCATGCCTCCGGTGCCCCAGATGCCCACCACCGGCTGGGACAAGAGCAACCACATGCTCGGCTTCGCCTTGCTGATGCTGCTCGGTCGCTCGGCCTATCCCGGTCGCACGGTGTTTCTCGTGGCCGGCCTGCTGGCCTACGGCGCGCTCATCGAGCTGCTGCAATCGTTCACGCCGACCCGATTCGCCGAATGGGGGGACCTGCTGGCAGACGGGCTCGGACTCTTTGCCGGCTGGGCGCTGGGCCAAATCATGGCTTGGCTCCTGGCCCGGCGGCTCGCACCGAGGCCAAGCGATGAGTGATCACTCAAGCCTGCTCGCACGGACCGCGGCCCCCTTGCTGGCGCTGCCCCGCGTCGCCAAGCGTGCCCTGGTGCTGGGGGTGGATGCCTGCCTCTGCGTTTTCACGGTCTGGCTCGCGCTGTCGCTGCGTTTCGACGCCTGGGTGCTCTTGTCTGGCCGCGAGCTGTGGGCCGTGGGGATCTCGCTGTCCCTGGCGCTGCCGCTCTTCGTCAAGTTCGGGCTCTACCGCTCCATCTTCCGCTACAGCGGATGGCCGGCTGTCTCGGCCGTCGCCAAGGCAGTGGGGATTTATGCCGCGGCATACGGCCTGGTGTTCGCGGCGATCGGCGTACCGGGCGTGCCGCGCACCATCGGCCTGATCCAGCCGCTGCTGCTGCTGCTTGCCGTGAGCGCTTCTCGTCTTCTTGCCCGCGGCTGGCTGGGAGGGGTCTATCAAGGGCTGCTGGCCCGCAGTGAACTCCCTCGGGTGCTGATCTACGGCGCAGGCGATGCCGGCCGCAAGCTGGCCCAGGCCTTGTCCGCGAGCAGCGAGCTGCGGGTGCTGGGCTTCTTCGACGATGACGAGCGCCTGCAGGGCGGCCTGATCCATGGCCTGCCGGTCCATGATCCCGCGACGCTGAAGGAGCAAGTGGCCGCGCTGCACGTCAGCGACATCTTCCTGGCCATCCCCTCGGCTTCGCGCCAGCGGCGCCACGAGATCCTCGAGCAGGTGCGGCAGGTCAGGGTTTCGGTGCGTACGCTGCCGGGCCTGATGGAACTCGCCCAGGGCAAGGTCCAGGTCAGCGACCTGCGCGAACTGGAAGTCGAAGACCTCTTGGGACGCAACGCCGTCCCGCCCCACGCGATCCTGCTCGGCAAGAACGTCCGCGACAAGGTAGTGCTGGTGACCGGCGCCGGCGGCTCCATCGGCAGCGAGCTGTGCCGCCAGATCGTCGCGGGCGATGCGTCCACGCTGCTGCTGGTGGAGCGCTCCGAATTCGCGCTCTACAGCATCCATCGCGAACTGCTGCAGGGACTGGAAGGCCGGGGCGCGGCCGCGCCGCGGATCGTGCCTCTGCTGGCCTCGGTGGCGGATGCGCGGCGCATGCGCGAGATCATGGCGGCCTGGCATCCGCACACTGTCTACCATGCGGCGGCCTACAAGCACGTGCCATTGGTGGAGCACAACCCGGCCGAGGGGGTTCGCAACAACGTGTTCGGCACGCTGATCACGGCGGGGGCTGCGTCGGCGCACGGCGTGCGCGATTTCGTGCTCATCAGCACCGACAAGGCCGTGCGCCCCACCAACATCATGGGCTGCAGCAAGCGCCTGGCCGAGATGGGCCTGCAGGCCCTGGCGGAGCAAGCGGCACGCCGGCCCAACGGCACGCGCTTCTCGATGGTTCGCTTCGGCAATGTGCTGGACTCCTCGGGCTCCGTGGTGCCGCTGTTCCGGCAGCAGATTCGCGACGGCGGTCCCATCACGCTGACGCACCTCGACATCACCCGCTACTTCATGACCATTCCCGAGGCGGCACAGCTGGTGATCCAGGCCGGCGCCATGGCGAGCGGCGGCGATGTGTTCGTGCTGGACATGGGCGAGCCGATCAGGATCGTCGATCTCGCCCGCCGCATGGTCGAGCTCTCCGGGATGACCGTGCGGGACGCCGACAACCCGGCCGGCGACATCGAGATCCGGGTGGTCGGCCTGCGCCCCGGCGAGAAGCTCTACGAAGAGCTGTTGATCGGCGACAACCCGATGCCGACCTTGCACCCGCGCATCCTGAAGGCACGCGACGATTTCCTGCCCTGGAGCGAGCTGTCGCCTCAACTGGAACGCCTGAAGGCCGCACTCGAGATCAACGACGCGCCTTCGATCCGGCAGCAGCTGCAGCACATGGTGCTCGGCTACCGGCCTCGGGGGGAGGTGGTGGACTGGGTCCACCTCGAGCAGCGCGCCGAGCTTGCCGTCGCTGCCGTCTGAGGCGATCGAGGGCTGCCGCCCTCAGGCCAGCATCTTGTCCACGATCAGGTGCCAGTGCACCGGATCGACCGGCGTGATCGAAAGGCGGTTGCCACGGCGCAGCACCACCATGTCCGCCAACTCGGGCGTCGCACGCATCTCGGGCAGACCCAGCAAGCGGGTCTTGCGCAGCGCCTGCACGTCCAACAGCACCCAGCGGGGGTGATCGGGCTTGGATGCCGGGTCGTAGTAGGGCGACTCGGGATCGAACTGCGTCGGATCGGGCCGGGTACCCGAAGCAATGCGCGCGATGCCCACGATGCCCGGCTGCGGGCAGCTCGAGTGATAGAACAGGACGCCGTCGCCGACCTGCATCTGCTTGGCCATGTAGTTGCGTGCCTGCCAACCGCGCACGCCGGTCCAGGGCACGGTGGCATCGGGCGCGGCCAGCGCGTCGTCGATGGAGCAGTCGTCGGGCTCGGACTTCATCAACCAGAAATTGGACATGGCGGCATCGGCTTCGGTGGATGGCGGTAGCGCGACGTTTTATCAGAACCCGGAATTCGCCTGCGCCAGCACGACCATCGCGATAGGGCCATGATGCCGCGACCATGGTGCCCTTCTCCATCCTCGACCTCTCCCCCATCACCGAAGGCAGCGACGCCGCGCAGTCCTTCCGCAACTCCCTCGGCCTCGCCCGACACGGCGAGAAGCTGGGCTACCGGCGCTACTGGCTGGCCGAGCACCATGGCATGCCGGGCATCGCGAGCGCGGCCACGGCGGTGCTGCTGGCGCACATCGGTGCCGGAACCTCCACCATCCGCATCGGCGCCGGCGGCGTGATGCTGCCCAACCATTCGCCGCTGGTGATCGCCGAGCAGTTCGGCACGCTGGAGTCGCTCTACCCCGGGCGCATCGACCTCGGCCTCGGGCGGGCTCCGGGCTCCGACCAGCGCACCGCGCGGGCCTTGCGGCGCGACCTGCAGTCCGACGCCGACCAGTTCCCGCAGGATGTGGTGGAGCTGATGGACTTCATGTCCAAGGAGCCGCAGCAAGCCGTGCGCGCGGTACCCGGCATGGGGCTGGAGGTGCCGGTGTGGATCCTCGGGTCGAGCACCTTCGGCGCGCAGCTCGCAGCACACCTGGGCCTGCCCTATGCCTTCGCCTCGCATTTCGCGCCGCAGCAGCTGATGCAGGCGATCCGCCTCTACCGCGACACCTTCAAGCCCTCGAAGCAGCTCGCCAAGCCTTACGTGATGCTGGGCTTCAACGTATTCGCGGCAGAGACCGACGAGGAGGCCGAGTTCCGCTCGAGCTCCTGGCAACAGGCCTTCGTCAACCTGCGCAGCGGCCGGCCCGGCCGGCTGCCGCCGCCAGTGGCGAACTACCGCGCGCGCATCGGGCCGGCGGAGAACGCGCTGCTCGACTCGGTACTGTCCTGTGCCGCAGTGGGCTCGAAGGAGACGGTGCGGGCAGGCGTGAAGGCCTTCATCGAGCGCACGGGGGCGGACGAGTTGATGATCACCTCGCAGGTGTTCGATCACGAAGCGCGCTTGAAGTCCTACGAGATCCTTGCCGGGCTTCGGGACTGACCTTCTCTCCCCCTGGGAGAGGGAGCAAGTCCGGGCGTGCTCAGTTCAGCGCAGCAGCGCGCTTGGAGCCAGTGGGCTTGCGCGGCGCTTTCGGCGTGGCCGGGCGCACCGCCTTGGCCGCGACCTTCTTCTTCGCCGCCACCTTCGTTGCCGTCCGCTTCTTCGCGGGCGCCTTCGGCACGGCGGCAGCCGCTGGTGCCGCCGCCGGCGCGACGGCGGGCGCCGCAGCCGCAGCCTGCGCCGCGTTCCCCAGGATCAGCCCGAACAGCTTCTTGTGCTCGGCCACCACATAGTCGCCCAGGTCCGCCACGTCAGGCACCGCGCGCCGGCACGCCGTGAGGCCGAACTCCAGTGCGCCGTTGTAGCTCTGCACCGTCATGTTGAGCGCAAGCCCGTGGCCGGGAATCGAAACCGGGAAATAGGCCGCGACCTTGGCCCCTGCAAAGTAGAGCGCGAAGGACGGCCCGGGCACGTTGGAGATCGCCACGTTGGCGGCCGGCGGCAACTTGTCCGCAAGGCCCGAGCGGCCGTAGAGCGAGGCCAGCCCGGACATCAGCGAGGGCACGCCCAGGGACGGGAAGTCGGTCGGGATCGCGGCCTTGACGTTGCCGGTGAGCTTCTTGCCCTCGCTGGAGGACTCGTGGATGGCCGCCAGCCTCTCCAGCGGATCGGCGATGTCGGTTGCCAGGCTCACCAGCATCACCGAGACCTGGTTGTTGAAGTCCGTGTTGCCTTCGCTGCGCAGCGACACCGGCACGCCCGCGATCAGCGGCTTGGCCGGCTTGCAGCCGTAGTCGGCCAGGTAGCGGCGCAGCGCGCCGGCACAGATGGCCAGCACGATGTCGTTGAGGCTGGTGTCGGTGGCCTTGGACATCTGCTTGACCTCGGCCAGCGGCACGCTGCGCGCGGCGAAGGAGCGCTGGTTGGTGATCGAGACATTGAGCGGCGTGCGCGGCGCGGTCCGCAGCGCCTTGGGCAGCTCGAAGGCGCGCTGCCCCGTGCTCTCGGACACCGGCATCAGCACGTTCGTGATGGCCTTGGCCGTGGCCGGGATCGACTGGATCAGCTTCACGTACTGCTGCACCGCGTTGCTCAGCGCGGCGGTGGCCAGCTCGGCCACGCCCAGCTGCGACGAATCGGGTCGGCGCGTCACCCGCGGTGTCTTCACCGGCGCCGGTGTTTCCGAAATGTCGAACAGCGCCTTGGCCACCGCGACGCCGGCCTGCCCGTCGATCGCGGCGTGGTGCATCTTGCTGTAGAGCGCCACCTGGCCGGTCTGCAGGCCCTCGATGATGTGCATCTCCCACAGCGGGCGGCTGCGATCCAGCAGAGAGGAATGCAGCCGCCCGACCAGGCGCTCCAGCTGCGCCAGGGTGCCGGGCCGCGGCATGATCACATGGTGGATGTGATGGTCCAGGTCCAGGTCGTCGTCGTCCACCCACACCGGGTTGGCCAGGTCGAAGGGCATCATCGCCAGCTTGCGCACGAACACCGAGGCCAGGTGCAGGCGCCCGCTCAGGTACTTCTTGGCGTCTTCGGCGAAGTCGCCTTCGTAGCCGGGCGGCAGGTCGATCAGCTGAAGGCTGCCCACGTGCATCGGCGACTCGGGGGTTTCGAGGTGCAGGAACGAGGCGTCCATGCCGCTGAGGTGATCCATGCGTTTCTCCTGGGTGGCGCTTGGGCGCGCGCCCGCGTTGTTGTGCTTCCGGTCGGCGTTGCAGTGTGAACCTCGGCGCTGCTTCTTTCAACTCGATGAAGACCCTCAGGCGACGCGCGTGCCTGCGCCCCGTGATTACCCGGACCCGGGCACCGGCATGAGCGGCCTGGGACAATCGCCGCCCATGGAAAAGCAGCGCATCGTGGTGGGCCTGAGCGGCGGAGTGGATTCCGCGGTCACGGCGCACCTGCTCAAGCAGCAGGGCCACGAGGTGGTCGGCATCTTCATGAAGAACTGGGAAGACGACGACGACAGCGAGTACTGCTCGTCGAACATCGACTTCGTCGACGCTGCGAGCGTGGCCGACGTGCTGGGCATCGAGATCGAGCATGTCAACTTCGCGGCCGACTACAAGGACCGCGTCTTCGCCGAGTTCCTGCGCGAGTACCAGGCCGGCCGCACGCCAAACCCCGACGTGCTGTGCAATGCCGAGATCAAGTTCAAGGCCTTCCTGGATCACGCGATGCGCCTGGGTGCCGAGAAGATCGCCACCGGCCACTATGCCCGCGTGCGCTTCAACGCTGCGAGCGGGCGCCACGAGCTCCTCAAGGGCCTCGACCCCGCCAAGGACCAGAGCTATTTCCTGCACCGCCTGAACCAGCAACAGCTGGCGAAGACGATGTTCCCGGTAGGCGAGCTGCACAAGACCGAAGTGCGCCGGATTGCCGACGAGATCGGCTTGCCCAACGCGAAGAAGAAGGATTCGACCGGCATCTGCTTCATCGGCGAGCGGCCCTTCCGCGAGTTCCTCAACCGCTACATCTCGAAGGAGCCGGGCCCGATCCGCGACGAGCGCGGCCGGCGCATCGGCGAGCACCAGGGCCTGAGCTTCTACACCCTGGGCCAGCGGCAGGGCCTGGGCATCGGCGGCTTGAAGCCCAAGGGCGCGCAGCGCGGGGCCGGCGAGCATGCGCCCTGGTTCGTCGCGCGCAAGGACATCGAGAGCAACACCCTCTGGGTGGTGCAGGGCCACGACCATCCCTGGCTGCTGTCGCCGGCGCTGGAGGCCGACGACGCCAGCTGGGTCGCGGGCGTGGCGCCCGAGCCGGGCGCTTATGCGGCAAAGACGCGCTACCGCCAGTCCGATGCCGCCTGCGTGCTGGGCGAGGGCGCCGACGGCGCGTTCCGGCTGGCCTTCGCCGAGCCCCAGTGGGCGGTGACGCCCGGGCAGTCGGCGGTGCTTTACGACGGCGAGGTCTGTCTGGGCGGCGGGGTCATCTCGCGGGCCGGCTGAGCCTGACCTTCGGGCAGGGGCTCAGGCTTCGTCCTCGCCGGCCACCGAGGCATGGACGTGGATGAGGTCCAGCGGGTGGCGATGGCCTGCAAGATAGTCGTCCACGCATTGCAGCAGCAGCGGGCTGCGATGCCGTTCGCGGCTCGCGCGCAACTCGTCGGCCGTCATCCACAAGGTGCGCACGATGCCGTGGTCGAGTGCGCGGCCCGGCTCCGGGGGACCCAGCGTGCCGCAGAAGGCGAAGCGCATGTAGGTGGTGTCCTCGCCCCGCGCGCCGCGCTGGCGCGCCATGTAGATGCCCACCAGCGCGGTGGGCGTGAAGTGGTGCGCGGTTTCTTCCAACGTCTCGCGCGCACAGCCTTCGGCCGGCGACTCGCCCGGGTCCAGGTGGCCGGCCGGCGAGTTCAGCCGCAGGCCGTCGCTGGTTTCTTCCTCGACCACCAGGAAGCGGCCGGCCTGCTCGATCACCGCGGCGACGGTGACGTTGGGCTTCCAGCGATGCGCCATCAGCGCAATACGTAGCCCGAGAAGCGCCAGACCCGGTCGTCGCCCAGCTGGAAGGTCACCAGCTCGCGCACGGTGGCGTTGGCCTTGTTGGCGAAGCGGGTCTCGTATTCGACGCTGACGTACTGGCCGGCCAGATCCTGGTTGCCCTCGCCGACCACCTGCCGGTTGATCGCGACCCAGGTGCGCTGCTGCGCGGCACCCAGCGGCGCACGCGCCTTGGTGACCTGATTCACGAAATCGTCGCGGGCCACGCGCTTGCGGGCGGCCGGCGTGGCGCCGTCCCAGAGCTCGCCGGTCTTGTTCTGGTCGATCATCTGGATCGCCTGCAGGCCACCGCGCACCATGTCGCTCGGTTCGACGTCCTGCGCGAATGCGAGCTGCAGCCAGCTGCCCAGCAGCGCGGCTGCCAGCAGGCCTCGAATCATCTTCTTCATCGTTTCCACTCCTTGGTTGATCATTCTGCCGCGCCTGCCACGGCACAGGGCAGGCCGGCAATCTCGTCGGGGAGGAACTCCAGCCGATAGCCCAGGCCGTACACCGACGCCAGCACCACGCCATTCTCGGGGCGCAGCGCCAGCTGGACGCGCAGCCGCGACACATGCGTGTCGAGCGAACGCGAACGAGTACCCAGTTCACGGCCCCAGATGGCCTGCATCAGGTGCTCGCGCGACAGCAGCCGGCCGACGTTGCGGAACAGGAGGAGTGCCAGCTCGTACTCGCGCTGCTTCAGCCGCACCGGTTCTCCGTGCAGGCAAATCGTGTTGGTGAGCGGGGAGAAGTGATAAGGGCCGTAGGACCGCTCTTTTTCGAAGCGCGTGGGGTAGGCCCGGCGCAGCAAGGCCTGCACGCGCGCCTGGAGCTCGACGCTGCCCAGGGGCTTCACCATGAAGTCGTCCGCGCCGGCCAGCAGCGCCGCGGCCACGCCGGTCTTGTCTTCCGGGGCGGCCGTGAGAAGCAGCGGGAGCCGGTTGCCGAAGCTCTCGCGCAGCTTCCGGATGACCGCGATCCCGTCGACATCCGGCGGTCGCCAGTCGAGGACCAGCAGGTCGAAGACCTGGTCGCGGAGTCCGCGCAGCAAGGACTTGCCGTCGGCAAAGCCGTGGCACTCGTGACCGATCAGCGCCATCAAGCGCCGAATCGACTCCATCTCACGCGGCTCGTCGTCGAGCATCGCTATTCGCATGGGAACCCCCTGAAGATTTTCTGCTTCTTGGTCCAACGCCGCCGGCCATCTGGGCGCCGGTCGAACGCGGAGTGCGAATGTACAGGAAGTGAATCCCGGTGGGGAAGGGGTCGGGTGCGGGACAGCGGGGAACGGCCTGCTGTTGTCATCTTCATGTAAGCTCGGCGCGAATTCCAACGCTGCCCCGAGGAGAAACCCCATGCTGATAGGCGTGCCGGCCGAAACCGTGCCCGGCGAAACCCGAGTGGCCGTCACACCCGAGACGGCCAAGAAGCTTGTCGCGCAGGGGCACACCGTGCGCGTGCAATCCGGCGCCGGCATCACTGCCGCCATCACCGATGCTGCCCTCCAGGCGGCGGGTGCCGAGATCACCGATGCCGCCGGCGCCTTCGCCTGCGAGCTCGTGCTCAAGGTGCGCGCCCCCTCCGAGGCCGAGCTGCCGCTCATGAAGCCCGGCACCGTCGTGGTGGGCATGCTCAACCCCTTCGATGCCGAGGGCCTGCAGCGCCTGGCGGGCGCCGGCCTGACCAGCTTCGCGCTCGAAGCGGCGCCCCGCACCACCCGCGCCCAGAGCATGGACGTCTTGTCCTCCCAGGCCAACATCGCCGGCTACAAGGCCGTCATGATCGCGGCAGACAAGTACCAGCGCTTCTTCCCCATGCTGATGACCGCCGCGGGCACCGTCAAGGCCGCGCGCGTGGTGATCCTGGGCGTCGGCGTGGCCGGCCTGCAGGCCATCGCCACCGCCAAGCGCCTGGGGGCCGTCATCGAGGCCTCGGACGTGCGCCCCTCCGTCAAGGAGCAGGTCGAGTCCCTGGGCGCCAAGTTCATCGACGTGCCCTACGAGACCCAGGAAGAGAAGGAAGCCGCCGAAGGCGTCGGCGGCTACGCGCGCCCCATGCCCCAGAGCTGGATGGACCGCCAGAAAGTCGAAGTGGCCAAGCGCGTGGCTGCCGCCGACATCGTGGTCACCACCGCGCTCATTCCCGGCCGCGCGGCGCCGGTGCTGGTCACCGAGGAAATGGTGCAGGCCATGAAGCCCGGCTCGGTGATCGTGGACATGGCCGCCCCGCAAGGCGGCAACTGCCCGCTGACCGAGGCCGGGCGCACCGTCATCAAGCACGGCGTCACCCTCGTGGGCGAGACCAACCTGCCCGCCCTGGTGGCCGCCGACGCCTCCTCGCTGTACGCACGCAACGTGCTCGACTTCCTCAAGCTCGTGCTGCCCAAGGAGGGCGGCTTCAAGATCGATCTCGAGGACGACATCGTCGCCGCCTGCCGCATGACGCAGGACGGCCAGGTCACGAAGAAGTAAGCCCAGCAAGCAAGCGAGGAGAAGCCCATGGATCCCGTGTCCCACACCGTCATCAACCTCATCATCTTCGTGCTGGCCATCTACGTGGGCTACCACGTGGTCTGGACCGTCACCCCCGCGCTGCACACGCCCCTGATGGCCGTGACCAACGCGATCTCCGCCATCGTCATCGTGGGCGCCATGCTGGCGGCCGCGCTCACCAGCAGCTGGCTGGGCAAGGGCATGGGCGTGCTGGCCGTGGCGCTGGCCGCCGTCAACGTCTTCGGCGGCTTCCTGGTCACCCGGCGCATGCTGGAGATGTTCAGGAAGAAGGACAAGAAGGCGCCGGCCCCTGCCAAGGCGGAGGGCCACTGACCATGTCGATGAATGTCGTCACCCTGCTGTACCTGGTCGCCAGCATCTGCTTCATCCAGTCGCTCAAGGGCCTGAGCCATCCCACCACCTCCATCCGCGGCAACCTCTTCGGCATGGTCGGCATGGCCATTGCCATCCTGACCACCGCCGCGCTGATCGTGCAGCTCGCCGGCGGCAAGGCCCAGGGCATGGCCTGGGTGCTGCTGGGCCTGGTGGTGGGCGGCGGCTACGGCGCCTACCGCGCCAAGACGGTCGAGATGACCCAGATGCCCGAGCTGGTGGCCTTCTTCCACAGCATGATCGGCCTGGCGGCTGTCTTCATCGCCGTGGCCGCGGTGGTCGAGCCCTGGGCCTTCGGCATCACGCCGCCGCCGGTGGCGGCGGTGATCGGCGCCAACACGCCCGCGGGCGCGTACGTGGTCGACGGCTTGGCGCGCTATGCCATCCCGGCGGGCAACCGGCTCGAGCTGTTCCTGGGCGCGGCCATCGGCGCCATCACCTTCAGCGGCTCGGTCATCGCCTTCGGCAAGCTCTCGGGCAAGTACAAGTTCCGCCTGTTCCAGGGGGCGCCGGTGCAGTTCAAGGGCCAGCACATGCTCAACCTGGTGCTGGGGCTGCTGACCATCGGGCTCGGGCTGGTGTACATGTTCACCGAGAGCTGGACGGCTTTCTTCCTGATGCTGCTGCTGGCCTTCGTGATGGGCGTGCTGATCATCATCCCGATCGGCGGGGCGGACATGCCGGTGGTGGTGTCGATGCTCAACAGCTACTCGGGCTGGGCGGCCGCGGGCATCGGCTTCAGCCTGAACAACGCGATGCTGATCGTGGCCGGCTCGCTGGTGGGCTCCTCGGGTGCGATCCTGAGCTACATCATGTGCAAGGCGATGAACCGCTCCTTCTTCAACGTGATCCTGGGCGGCTTCGGCGGCGACACGGCCGCGGCCACGGGCGGGGCCAAGGAGCAGCGGCCGGTCAAGAGCGGCAGCGCGGACGATGCGGCCTATATGCTGAGCAATGCCGACACCGTGATCATCGTGCCGGGCTACGGCCTGGCGGTGGCGCGGGCCCAGCACGCGGTCAACGAGCTGGCCGAGAAGCTCACGCACAAGGGCGTGACGGTGAAGTACGCGATCCACCCGGTGGCCGGGCGCATGCCGGGACACATGAACGTGCTGCTGGCCGAGGCCGAGGTGCCTTACGACCAGGTGTTCGAGATGGAAGACATCAACGGCGAGTTCGCGCAGGCCGACGTGGCGATCATCCTGGGTGCCAACGACGTGGTGAACCCCGCGGCGCTCACCAAGGGCACGCCGATCTACGGCATGCCGATCCTGGAGGCCTACAAGGCCAAGACGGTGATCGTGAACAAGCGCTCGATGGCTGCGGGTTATGCCGGACTGGACAACGAGCTGTTCTACATGGACAAGACCATGATGGTCTTCGGCGACGCCAAGAAGGTGGTCGAGGACATGGGGAAGGCGATCGAGTAAAGAAGGTGGGCGCCACCAGCGCCCGCCGCCCGGTGCCATCGAGGCCGGGCGGCGTTTTCGTAAGCAGAAACCAGAATTCGTTCGAGGAGACAGATCCATGACAGACCGCCCCTGGCTCAGCAGCTACCCGCAAGGCGTGCCGGCCGACATCGACGCTTCGCGCTATGCCTCGCTGGTCCAGCTCATGGAGGAGAGTTTCTCCCGGTTCGCCGACCGCACCGCCTACAGCTTCATGGGCAAGGACATGGGCTACGCCGAGGTCGACAAGCTGAGCCGCGCCTTCGCCGGCTACCTTCAGGGCCTGGGGCTGTCCAAGGGCGACCGCGTGGCGGTCATGATGCCCAACTGCCTGCAATACCCGATCGCGGTCTGCGGCATCCTGCGTGCCGGGCTGATCCTGGTCAACGTGAATCCGCTGTACACGCCGCGCGAGCTGGAGCACCAGCTCAAGGATTCGGGCTCCAGGGCCATCGTGATCATGGAGAACTTCGGCAACACGCTGCAGCGGTGCATCGCCGCCACGCCGGTCAAGCACGTGGTGCTGAGCGGCATGGGCGATCGCCTGGGCCTGCTGAAGGGCGCGCTGGTCAACTACGTGGTGCGCAACGTCAAGAAAATGGTGCCGGAGTACAGCCTGCCCGGCGCCGTGCGCTTCAACGACGCGCTGGACAAGGGGTCGGGGCGCAAGCTCCAGCCGCCGGCCATCGGGCCCGACGACGTCGCGGTGCTGCAGTACACCGGCGGCACCACCGGCGTCTCCAAGGGCGCGGTGCTGCTGCATCGCAACGTGATCGCCAACGTGCTGCAGTCCGAGGCCTGGAACGACCCCGTCATGCAGAAGGTGCCGGCCGGCGAGCAGCCCACCAGCGTGTGCGCGCTGCCGCTCTATCACATCTTCGCCTTCACGGTGAACATGATGCTGTCCATGCGCACCGGCGGCAAGCTGATCCTGATCCCGAATCCGCGCGACATCCCGGCCGTGCTGAAAGAGCTGTCGAAGCACACTTTCCACAGCTTCCCGGCGGTCAACACGCTCTTCAACGGGCTGGCCAATCACCCGGACTTCAACACCGTCAACTGGAAGAACCTCAAGGTCTCGGTCGGTGGCGGCATGGCAGTGCAGGGCGCGGTGGCCAAGTTGTGGCTCGACAAGACCGGCTGCCCGATCTGCGAGGGCTATGGCCTGTCGGAAACCTCGCCTTCGGCCACCTGCAACCCGACCACCAGCACCGCCTACACCGGCACCATCGGCGTGCCGCTGCCCAGCACCTACCTGAAGCTGCTGGACGACGACGGGCGCGAGGTGCCGGTCGGCCAGCCGGGCGAGATCGCGATCAAGGGCCCGCAGGTGATGGCCGGGTACTGGCAGCGTCCGGACGAGACCGCCAAGGTCATGACGGCCGACGGCTACTTCAAGTCCGGCGACGTGGGCATCGTCGACGAGCGGGGCTACTTCAAGATCGTGGACCGCAAGAAGGACATGATCCTGGTCTCGGGCTTCAACGTCTACCCGAACGAGGTCGAGGATGTGGTGGCGCAGGTGCCGGGCGTGCTCGAATGCGCGGCCGTCGGCGTCGCCGACGACAAGACCGGCGAGGCGGTCAAGCTGGTGATCGTCAAGAAAACTCCGGATCTCACCGAGGCCCAGGTCCGCGATTTCTGCCGCGCCAACCTCACCGGCTACAAGCAGCCCAAGGTGATCGAGTTCCGCACCGAACTGCCGAAGACGCCGGTCGGCAAGATCCTGCGTCGCGAACTGCGCGACAGCAAGAAGTAGCGGGGCATCCGCCATGGCGGCGCCGGTCGCGATCGTGGCTGCCATGCAGGAGGAGTTGGGCGCGCTGCTCGCAGCGATGCCCGACGAGAGGCGCGTGCGTGTCGCCGGCCGTGATTTCTGGGTCGGGCACCTTCAGGGGCAGACCGTGGTGGCCGTGCTGTCGCGCATCGGGAAGGTCGCGGCGGCCACCACCGCCACCGTGCTGCTGGAGCGCTTCGGCGTGCGCGCCATCGTCTTCACCGGCGTGGCCGGCGGGCTGGCGCCCGGCGTGCGGGTGGGCGACGTGGTGGTGGCGAGCCGGCTGCTGCAGCATGACCTGGACGCCTCGCCGATCTTTCCCCGTTACGAGGTGCCCCTGACCGGGCACGCGCGCTTCGCGACCGACACCGCCATCAGCGATGCGCTGGCGGCCGTGGCCGAAGGGCTGCTGGGCGATCCGGTCGCCTTGCTGGGCCGGCAGGTGGTCGACGACTTCGGGCTGCATGCGCCGCGCCTGCACCGCGGCCTGGTGGTCAGCGGCGATCGCTTCATCGCCCGGGCGGCCGACAGCGAGACACTGCGCCACGAGCTGCCCGATGCGCTGGCCTGCGAGATGGAAGGGGCCGCGGTGGCGCAGGTCTGCCACGACTTCCGCGTGCCCTTCGCTGCGGTGCGCACGATCTCGGACCGGGCCGACGACCAGGCCCATACCGACTTCATGCGCTTCGTCTCCGCGGTGGCAAGCCGCTACAGCCTGGCGCTGATGAACGGCTGGCTGGCCGGATTGCCTCGGGCGAGCGGGAACGAGCCTACTTGAGCCAGCCGCGCCGCCGGAAGTACCACATGGGCACCAGCGCGCTGGCGATCATGAGCACGATCGCGTAGGCGTAGCCATAGCCCCATTCCAGCTCGGGCATGAGCTTGAAGTTCATGCCGTAGACGCTCGCGATCAGCGTGGGCGGCAGCAGCGCCACGCTGGCCACCGAGAAGATCTTGATGGTCTTGTTCTGGTTGATGTTGATGAAACCGACGGTGGCATCCATCAGGAAGTTGATCTTGTCGAAAAGAAAGGCCGTGTGGTTGTCCAGCGACTCGATGTCGCGCAGGATCTGCCGCGCCTCCTCGAACTGATCGGCGTTGAGCATGCGGCTGCGCATCATGAAACTGACGGCGCGGCGCGTGTCCATCACATTGCGGCGGATGCGCCCGTTCAGGTCTTCCTGGCGGGCGATGGCAGCCAGCACCTCTCCGGCCAGCTCGTCGCTCACGTTGCCTTCCAGCACCTTCTTGCCCGCGACTTCCAGCTCGTCGTAGATGTTCTCCAGCGAGTCGGCCGAGTATTCGGCGTCGGCGTCGAAGAGCTTCAGCAGCACCTCCTTGGCGTCCTCGATCAGCCCTGGCGCGCGGCGGGCACGCATGCGCAGCAGGCGGAACACCGGCACGTCCTCGTCGTGGATCGAGAAGAGCACGCCGCGGCTTCTCAGCTCGACGTTGTGCTGGTTGAGGATGAAGGCCACGCGCACCGAGCGCGGGTTCTCGTCGTCGTCGATCAGGAAGTCGCTGCGCACATGCAGCTCGCCGTTGTCTTCCTCGTAGAAGCGGGCCGATTCCTCGATGTCCTCGTCCATCGCGTCCTCGGGGATGGACAGGCCGTAGTACTGCTTGATCCAGCGCTTTTCTTCCAGCGTGGGCGCCTCGAGGTCGACCCAGATCGGCTGGAATTGCGACAGTTCTTCGAGCGCCTCGATTTCTTCCTGGACGAGGCGCCCGTTGGCGAGCGTGAAGATGTTGAGCATGGCTCACTCCCGTGTGGTGCTTGTGGCGGTTGGCGAGGGTGGGGCGCTTTCAAATCCCTGGCCAACGACGCGTCACCGGGGAGTTGAAAGCTGCCGAGGCGGAACGGTTTCCATCCGAGTCTCCGGTTGCAGCGAGGCGCGATTATGTCACCGGCCTCTTGCATTTTCCTGATCGGATCTGGATGGATATCCAGTAAAGTGGCGGCCGATGCGTATCGCGATTCCCGTCCCCCTGCGCCCGGAAGAGCGTCTTGCCGCGGTGCTCGCCGAACTCAACGAGGCGCAGCGTGCGGCCGTCGAGCACGGAGCCGGCGAGGCGCAGGCGGACCCGCGGCCCTTGCTCGTGATCGCCGGCGCCGGCTCGGGCAAGACCAGCACGCTGGCGCACCGCGTGGCCCACCTGATCGCACGTGGCGCCGACCCGCAGCGCATCCTGCTCCTGACCTTCTCGCGCCGGGCGGCGCAAGAGATGGAGCGGCGCGCCGGCCAGGTCCTCGCGAAGGTGCTCGGGCTGCGCTCGGAGGCGCCGCCGGCGCTGCCCTGGGCCGGCACCTTCCATGGCGTCGGCGCCCGGCTGCTGCGCGAATACGCGGCGCAGATCGGGCTCGATGCCAGCTTCACCATTCACGACCGCGGGGATGCCGAGGACCTGATGGGCCTGGTGCGCAGCGACATCGGCCTGGCCGCCATGGAGCGCCGCTTTCCGCGCAAGGGGACCTGTCTCGCGATCTACTCGCGCGTCGTCAACGGCGGCGCGCCGCTCGCCGAGGTACTGGCGCAGGCCTTTCCGTGGTGCGCCGAATGGGAGGCCGAGCTCAAGCGCCTGTTCGGCGCCTATGTCGAGGCCAAGCAGGCGCAGCAGGTGCTCGATTACGACGACTTGCTCCTGTACTGGGCCGAGATGGTGGCGGAGCCCGCGCTCGCGGCACAGATCGGCGCGCGCTTCGACCACGTGCTGGTCGACGAGTACCAGGACACCAACCTGCTGCAGGCTGCCATCCTGCGCGCCCTCAAGCCGGACGGCCGCGGCCTCACCGTGGTGGGCGACGACGCCCAGGCCATCTACTCCTTTCGTGGCGCAACGGTGCGCAACATCCTCGACTTTCCGGGTCAGTTCACGCAGCCGGCGCGCATCGTCACGCTGGAGCGCAACTACCGCTCGACGCAGCCCATCCTCGACGTTTCCAACGCCGTGATCGCGGCGGCGGCGGAGCGCCATGCCAAGACCCTGTGGACCGACAAGCCCTCGGTGGGCCGGCCGCAGCTGGTGCTGGTGCCCGACGAGGCCCAGCAGGCCCGCTTCGTGGCCGAACGGGTGCTCGCGCATCGCGAGGGCGGGCTGGCGCTGAAATCGCAGGCGGTGCTGTTCCGCACATCGAGCCACAGCGCGGCGCTGGAGCTCGAGCTGGCGCGGCGGAACATCCCCTTCGTCAAGTACGGCGGCCTCAAGTTTCTTGAAGCCGCGCATGTGAAGGACCTGCTGGCGGTGCTGCGCTTCGCGCAGAACCCGCGCGGGCGCATGGCGGGATTTCGCGTGACGCAGCTGATCCCCGGCATCGGTCCTGCCACCTCGACGCGGCTGCTCGATGCGATGGCCCAGGCCGAAGATCCCGGCGCCGTCGTGCAGACCTTCCAGCCGCCCGCCACCGCGAAGGAGGAGTGGGCGCGCTTCGCGGCCATCTATGCGCAGCTGCGTGCGCCGGAACTCGCCTGGCCGGCCGACATGGAGCTCGCCCTGCGCTGGTACCTGCCGCACCTGGAGCGGCTTCACGACGATGCAGGCCTGCGCCGTGGCGATGTCGAGCAGCTGGCGCGGCTGGCCTCGGGCTATGCCTCGCGCGAGCGCTTCCTCACCGAGCTCACCCTCGATCCGCCCGAGGCCACCAGCGACCGGCCCGGCCCGCCCCTGCTCGACGAGGACTACCTCATCCTGTCCACCATCCATTCGGCCAAGGGGCAGGAATGGCGCTCGGTGCATGTGCTCAACGTGGTCGATGGCTGCATCCCCGCGGACGTGGCGCAGGGCGCGCAGGAGCTGGAGGAGGAGCGGCGCCTGCTCTACGTCGCCATGACCCGCGCGCGCGACCACCTGCACCTGATCGTGCCGCAGCGCTTCTACGTCACCCAGCAGGCGGTGCGCGGGGACCGGCATCTCTACGCCGGCCGCACGCGCTTCATCACGGCCGCCGAGGCCCGGGGCTTCGAGCAGCTCACCTGGCCGCCGCCGCCCGCACGCGCGCCTGCCGTGCCGCCCCCGGCGGCCGTCATCGATCTGCAAAAACGCCTGCGCGCCGCCTGGCGCTGAGCGCGGCGCGCGGTCTTTAGCACTACAAAAATGATAGCGGCCGGGCCATGACCCCGGGGCCGTCCGGGGGTTTGCGCCCAGAGGGATTGCAATTCGATGACAGCATGGGCATAGTGAACCGAAGCTCCCCCGTCTTCCTCTCCCTCTCTCTTTTCCTCTTCCTCGCTCCCTCTCCTTCTCTTCTCACTCCCATTGTTTTTCGCCGGCCAGGCTTCACCTCCATGAAGCAGGGTCTTTTTCCCCAACCGTCAGTTCCAGGAGGTCATTCATGAATTTGACGATCAGCGGTCATCACCTCGACGTCACCCCCGCGCTCCGCAATTACGTCACGAGCAAGTTGGACCGAATCACCCGCCATTTCGACCAGGTGGTCGATATCAAGGTGATCCTCACGGTGGAAAAGCAGAAGGAAAAGGAAGGGCGCCAACGGGCCGAATGCAATATTCACGTCAAGGGCAATGACATGTTCGCCGAGTCGAGCCACGCTGATCTCTACGCGGCCGTCGACCAGTTGGTCGACAAGCTCGACCGCCAGGTCGTGCGCCACAAGGAGTCCCTCAAGAACCACTTCCACGAAGCGCCGAAACGCGTGATGTAGTGCCACCTCGGGCAAACACTCTTGCGGGCCGCCTTGGGGCGGCCCTTTGCTTTTTGCCGGGCGGGTGCATAATCGCCCCCGCCCTGCCCCAACATGAACCGACTCGCGTCCATCCTGCCGCCCGCTCAAGTCCTCGTGAGCGTTGACGCCACCAGCAAGAAACGAGCTTTCGAAGAAGCGGGCTTGCTGTTTGAAAACCTGCATGGCCTCGGCCGCGCCCTCATCACCGACAGCCTGTTCGCCCGCGAACGCCTGGGCTCCACCGGTCTGGGGCACGGCGTGGCCATTCCGCATGGCCGCATCAAGGGCCTCAAGTCGCCGATGGCCGCGGTCTTCCAACTGGCCAATCCGATCGGCTTCGACGCCCCGGACGAACAGCCGGTGGTGCTGCTGATCTTCCTTCTGGTGCCCGAAGCGGCGACCCAGAAACACCTTGAAATACTTTCCGAGATCGCCGAACTGCTGAGCGATGCCGGCTTGCGCGAGCAGATCAAGTCGAGCAACGACGCCGCCCAGCTGCATGCCCTGATTGCAGGATGGCAATCGGCCCAGGTCGCTTGAAGCGCGCATTTCGTCGTCCGGGACCGTCTGGCGCATGAAGCCGACCGTCATCAGCGCCGACGCGATGTTCGAGGAGTTCCGCGGGTCGCTCCGCTGGGAGTGGCTCGCCGGCCTGGGCGCCTCGGAGCGCCAGTTCGACCCCGGCGTCATCAGCCGCGCCCAGTCGGCCGCAGACCTGGTCGGCTACCTCAACTACATCCATCCGTACCGGGTGCAGATCCTCGGCGCACGCGAGGTGGCCTACCTGACGCGCGGCTCGCCCGACGACTGCGTTCGGCGCATCGCCCGCATCGTGACCCTGGAACCTCCCATGCTGGTGCTGGCCGACGGCCAGACGGCGCCCGACGAGCTGCTGTCGATCTGCGAGCGGGCGCAGCTGCCCCTGTTCGCGACGCGGGAATCCTCCGCCTTCGTGATCGACCTGTTGCGCGCCTACCTGTCCAAGCATTTCGCCGAGCGCACCTCGATGCACGGCGTGTTCATGGACATCCTCGGCCTGGGCGTGATGATCACGGGCGAGTCGGGGCTGGGAAAAAGCGAGCTGGGCCTGGAGCTGATCTCGCGCGGCAACGGCCTGGTGGCCGACGATGCGGTCGACCTCTACCGCATCAACCAGGCCACGCTGGAAGGGCGCTGCCCCGAGCTGCTGCAGAACCTGCTGGAGGTGCGCGGCATCGGCTTGCTGGACATCCGGGCCATCTTCGGCGAGACGGCGGTGCGCCGGAAGATGCGCCTCAAGCTCATCGTGCACCTGGTGCGGCGCGACAGCTTCGAGCGCGACTACGAGCGCATGCCCTCGGCGCCGCTGACCCAGGACGTGCTGGGCATCCCGGTGCGCAAGGTGATCATCCAGGTGGTGGCCGGCCGCAACATCGCCGTGCTGGTGGAGGCGGCGGTGCGCAATTCGATCCTGCAGCTGCGGGGCATCGACACCTACGCCGATTTCGTGGCGCGCCACCACAAGGCGATGGAAGGCGCGCGGGAAGACGACTAGGCGACCGGGGCGTGGCTAACGCTTGCTTGCGCAGTTGGCGCACAGGCCGTACAGCGACATCGCGTGGTCCTGCAGGATCCAGCCCTTGTCCTTCGAGATCATCTGCTGGCGGCGTTCGATCTCGGGGTCGTAGAACTCTTCGACCTTGCCGCAGCCGGTGCACACCAGATGGTCGTGGTGGGTGCCTTCGTTGAGCTCGTAGACGGCCTTGCCGCTCTCGAAGTGGCTGCGCTCGAGGATGCCCGCCTGCTCGAACTGCGTCAGCACGCGGTACACCGTGGCCAGGCCGATGTCGGAATGCTCGTTGAGCAGCACCCGAAAAACGTCTTCCGCGGTCATGTGGCGCTGGCCGCCGTTCTGGAAGATCTCGAGGATCTTCAGGCGCGGCAGCGTGGCCTTGAGGCCGGTGTTCTTGAGTTCGTCGATGTTGGCCATGATGGTTCCTGCGCCCGTCCCTGCGAGGGCCCACGGAGGGCCAGCCGCTACAATGGCCCGATCATATCGCTTGCCCTCCTGGCCCTTTTCCATGCCTGAGATTTCCCAAAGCCGCCTCTGGCTGCTCGCCGGCGCCGTCGCCGCGACGCTGAGCCTGGGGGCCTGCAGCAGCTTCACCGAGCGCTCGCGCACCGCGCTCAGCGCCATCACCCCCTACAAGGTCGAAGTGGTGCAGGGCAATTTCGTTTCGAAGGAGCAGGTCGAGCTGCTCAAGCCCGGCATGCCGCGCCAGCAGGTGCGCGAGATCCTCGGCACCTCGCTCCTGACCGACGTGTTCCATTCCAACCGCTGGGACTATGTCTTCACCATCCGGCGGCAGGGCGTGGAGCCCCAGCAGCGGCGCCTCACGCTGTTCTTCAACGGCGAGCTGCTCGACCGTTTCGAGGGCGACCCGATGCCCAGCGAGCAGGAATTCGTCGCCGCGGTCGATGCCCGCGGGCGCGCCGGCAAGGTGCCGGTGCTGGAAGCCACCGAAGACCAGCTCAAGAAATTCGAGCCGGGCAAGGACAAGGGCAAGGAGGCCGAAGCCGAGAGCTCCTCTGCGTCCCTGCCGCCGCTGCCCCCCAGCTATCCGCCGCTCGAAGCGACGCGCTAGCACGCCGATCCGCCGGCCGCACCGGCCGGCATCTCACGAAGATTCCCTCGCGTGACCGATTCCTCTTCTTCTTCCACGCCGGCGCTGCGCCGCATCGCCATTGCCGGCGCCTCCGGGCGCATGGGCCACATGTTGATCGAGGCGGTGCGCGAGGCCCAGGACTGCCGCCTGGCCGGTGCCCTCGACATTCCGGGCAGCCCGGCGCTCGGCAGCGATGCCGCCGCCTTCCTCGGCGCTGCCAGCGGCGTGCCCATCGTGTCCGACCTGCGCACCGGCCTGCAGGACGCGCAGGTCCTGATCGATTTCACCCGCCCCGAAGGCACGCTGGCGCATCTGGCGGTGTGCCGCGAGCTGGGCGTGCAGGCCGTGATCGGCACCACCGGCTTCAGCGAGGCGCAGAAGGCCGAGATCGCCGCCGCGGCCAAGGACATCGCCATCATGATGGCGCCCAACATGAGCGTGGGCGTCAACGTCACCTTCAAGCTGCTGGAGATGGCGGCCAAGGCCCTGTCCACCGGCTATGACATCGAGATCATCGAGGCGCACCACCGCCACAAGGTCGATGCGCCCTCGGGCACCGCGCTGAAGATGGGCGAGGTGATCGCCGGCGCGCTGGGCCGCGATCTCAAGGACTGCGCGGTCTATGCGCGCGAGGGCATCACCGGCGAGCGCGATCCTTCCACCATCGGCTTCGCGGCCATCCGCGGCGGCGACATCGTGGGCGATCACACCGTGCTCTTCGCCGGCACCGGCGAGCGCATCGAGATCACCCACAAGTCCGCCAGCCGCGCCACCTACGCGCAGGGCAGCCTGCGCGCCGTGCGCTTCCTGGCCGAGCGCAAGACCGGGCTGTTCGACATGTTCGACGTCCTCGGGCTGCGCTGACGTCCTCCGCATGACGATCCTGGAGCTGCTCACCCATGGCGATGGCGTCAGCCGCTCGGTGGCGGCGCTGCTCCTGCTGATGTCGGTGGCGAGTTGGGTCGTGATTCTCTGGAAGGGCTGGCTGCTGCGAGGCGGCACCCACGATGTGGTGCGCAGCATCGCGGCCTTCTGGCAGTCCGCTTCGCTGGGCGATGCCGAGGAGCGCTTGCGGGGCTTCGACCGCGCCGCCCTGGTGTGGCCGGCGGTGAGCGCAGTCCGCCAGCTCGGCGGGCAGCCCGATCCCGCCACGCTCGGCGGTGCGGTGGCCCGCGCCCAGCGCCTCACGCGGGTGCTGCGCGACGCGCTGCACGCCGCCCTGCGGCGCCTGCAGTCCGGACAGATCCTGCTCGCCACGGTCGGCGCCACCGCGCCCTTCGTCGGGCTGCTGGGCACGGTGTGGGGCATCTACGGCGCGCTGACGGGCATCGCCGGCGAGACCGGCGGCTTCACCATCGACAAGGTGGCGGGTCCGGTGGGCGAGGCGCTCATCATGACCGCCTTCGGCCTGGCAGTGGCCATCCCGGCCGTACTGGCCTACAACGTGTTCGGCCGCGTGGTCAGCCGCATCGAGGCCGAGCTCGAGGGCTTCGCGCACGACCTGCTGGGCGCCCTGGGCGAAGACCCGGCGCGCGAGCCGCCGCTGCCGCCGGCCCGGCCGATGCCCGCCTAGCGGCACCCGGACGTTTCCATGGCCTTCGGTCGGACCTCCCTCGGCAGCAGCGCCACCGGCGGCCGCGCCATCGGTGCCGGCGGGCAGCGGCCCCTGTCGGACATCAACGTCACGCCGCTGGTGGACGTGATGCTGGTGCTGCTGGTCATCTTCATCATCACCGCCCCGTTCATGGCCAGCTCGATCAAGCTCGACCTGCCACGCACCGATGCCGGCCAGCCCACCGACACGCCGAAGTTCGTGAGCCTCTCGGTCGATGCGGCCGGCCGGCTCTTCCTGAACGACCAGCCCGTGACGCCCGAGGAGCTCGCGGTCCGGCTCCAGAAGGCCGCCGCCGACAGCCGCGACACCGAGGTCCAGCTGCGCGCCGACCAGACCGTCCCCTACGGGCGGGTGGTCGAGCTGATGGGCATCGCGAACAAGGCGGGTTTGAGCCGCATCGGCTTCGTGACCCAGGCGCCCGCCAGGTAGCCGCCCGTCGCCGACCCCGCCGTGGTCAGCCCAGCCTGACCGGCCGGGTGTGCCAGATCTCGTGCGCGTACTGCGCGATCGTGCGGTCCGACGAGAAGCCGCCCATGCCCGCCACGTTGAGGATCGCCATGCGTGCCCACGCGTCGGGATGGCGATACAGCGCGTCGACCTTGTCCTGCGTCTTGACGTAGCTTGCATAGTCGGCCAGCAGCAGGTACTGGTCGCCCCAGTTCACGAGGGCCTCGTAGATTTCCTGGTAGCGCGCCGGCTCTGCAGGCGAGAAGACGCCGTCGCGAATGCTGTCCAGCACGCGGCGCAGATGCGGATCGGATTCGTAGATTGCGCGCGGCTGGTAGCCGCCGGCGCGGATCTCGGCCACCTCGGGCGTGGTGTTGCCGAAGATGAAGATGTTCTCAGCGCCCACGCTCTCGCGCATCTCGACGTTGGCGCCATCGAGCGTGCCGATGGTCAGTGCGCCATTGAGCGCGAACTTCATGTTGCCGGTGCCGGAAGCTTCGGTCCCGGCGGTCGAGATCTGCTCGGACAGGTCGGCCGCCGGCATGATGATCTCTGCCAGGCTCACGCTGTAATTGGGCACGAACACGACCTTCAGCAGCTGTCCCACCCGTTCGTCGTTGTTGACCACCTGCGCCACGTCGTTGATGAGCCGCACCACGAGCTTGGCCATGTGGTAGGCCGAGGCGGCCTTGCCCCCGAACACCACCACGCGCGGCACGTGATGTGCCTGCGGCGCGTGCAGGATGCGGTGGTAGCGCGTGACCACATGCAGCACGTTGAGCAGTTGCCGCTTGTACTCGTGCATGCGCTTGACCTGGACGTCGAACATGGCGTCGGTGTCGACGACGATGCCCAGGTTCTGCTCGATCCAGTTGGCCAGGCGCAGCTTGTTCTCGCGCTTGGCATGGCGAAAGGCGCGCACGAAGGCCGGCTGCTGCGCCATCGGCCGCAGCGCCTCGAGCTGCGACAGCTCGCGCCGCCAGCCGCGGCCGATGCGCGCGTCGAGCAGGGCCGCCAGCGGCGGATTGGCCTGCGCCAGCCAGCGACGCGGCGTCACGCCGTTGGTCTTGTTGTTGAAGCGCTCCGGGAAGAGGCGCGCGAAGTCCGCGAAGATCGACTGCTTCATGAGCTCCGAGTGCAGGGCCGAGACGCCATTGATCGAATGGCTGGCCAGCACCGCCACGTAGGCCATGCGCACGCGCCGCTCGCCGGATTCGTCGATGAGCGACATCCGCCGCATGAGCTCCACGTCGTGGCCGTTCGAGTGCGCCACGGCGTGGAGGAATCGTGCGTTGATCTCGAACAGGATCTGCAGGTGGCGCGGCAGGACGCGCCCCAGGATCTCGACCGGCCAGGTCTCCAGCGCCTCGTGCATCAGCGTGTGGTTGGTGTAGCTGAACACCTTCTGGGTGTGGGACCATGCCGTGTCCCAGGTCAGCCCGTGCTCGTCGATGAGCAGGCGCATCAGCTCCGGGACTGCCAGGACGGGGTGCGTGTCGTTGAGGTGGATGCTGATCTGCCTGGAGAGCGTGTCGAACCCGGTGTGGTTGCGCAGATGGCGGTGCAGCATGTCCTGCACGCTGGCGCTGACGAAGAAGTACTCCTGGTGCAGCCGCAGCTCGCGCCCCGAGGCCGTCGAGTCGTCGGGGTAGAGCACGCGCGAGACGTTCTCGGAGTGGTTCTTGCTCTCGACCGCCGCCATGTAGTTGCCGCGGTTGAAGGCCGACAGGTCGATCTCCTCGGTGGCGCGCGCCGACCACAGGCGCAGCGTCTGGGTCGCCTGCGTGCCGTAGCCCGGGATGATGGTGTCGTAGGCCATCGCCAGCACGTCATGCGTGTCGATCCACCTGGCCGCGTCGTGGGAGGCGCCCTTGCCGTCCAGGCGCTGGACATGGCCGCCGAAGCGCACGCGATAGGTCACCTCGGGGCGCTGGAACTCCCAGGGGTTGCCGCGCGTGAGCCAGTAATCGGGTGTCTCGACCTGCTGTCCGTCGACGATCCGCTGCCGGAACATGCCGTACTCGTAGCGGATGCCGTAGCCCATGCCCGGCACCCCGAGCGTGGCCATGGAGTCGAGGAAGCACGCCGCCAGCCGCCCGAGGCCGCCATTGCCGAGCGCGGCGTCCGGCTCGCGTTCGGCGAGCGCCTGGATGTCGACGCCGAAGTCGGCCAGCGCCTCCTTCACGGTGTCCTGCAGCTCCAGGGCGAGCAGGGCATTGGTGAAGGTGCGCCCGATCAGGAACTCCATCGACAGGTAGTAGACCCGCTTGAGCTTCTGGGTGTACTGGGCGCGCGTCGTCGACATCCAGCGCTCGACGAGCTGATCGCGCACCGCCATCGCGGTCGCGTGCAGCCAGTCGTCGGGGCTGGCGGCCACGGGGTCTTTGCCGACCGCATAGATCAGCTTGTTGGCGACGGAGCGCTTGAAGGCCGCGACGTCGCGGTCGGGATGGTCGTACGAGAAATCGGCGATGGACATGATGTCGGAGGGGTAGTGCTTGTCGTCGCCTCAGGCCAGCGCCCGGGCATAGATGTCGAGATAGCGGGCGGCCGCGCTGCCCCAGTCGGCGGGGCGGGCCATCGCGCTGGCGCGCACCGCTTCCCAGTCGGCCGGGCGGCGGTAGAGGGCGAAGGCGCGTCGCAGTGCGCGCCCGAAGCCGTCGGCGTCGAAGGTGTCGAAGCAGAAGCCGGTGGCCCGGCCGTCGGCCATGTCTTCCAGCGTGGCATCGACCACGGTGTCGGCCAGCCCGCCGACGCGGTGCACCAGTGGCAGGCTGCCGTACTTGAGGCCGTACATCTGCGTCAGGCCGCAGGGCTCGAAGAGCGAGGGCACCAGGGTCACGTCGCCGGCGCCGAAGAGGTGGTGCGCGAGCGGCTCGCTGTAGCCGAGCGTGACGCTGACCGACCGCGGCGTGGCCGTGGCCCGTTCGCGGAATGCGCGCTCCAGCCCGGCATCGCCGCTGCCGAGCACGGCCAACTGGCCTCCCTGGGCCAGCAGGGCGTCGAGCCCGCCGAGCACCAGGTGCAGACCCTTCTGCTCGGTCAGGCGGCTCACGACCACGAAGAGCGGCGTCTCGGCCCCGGGCGCGAGCCCGAGCTGCGCCTGCAGCGCCGCCTTGCAGCGCATCTTGCCGGCGAGTTGCCCCGGCCCGAAGCGCTGCGGCAGGAGCGCGTCGGTGGCCGGGTTCCAGACCCGGTCGTCGACCGCGTTGAGGATGCCGCTGAGAACGCCGCTGCGACGGCGCAACAGGCCGTCCAGTCCGCAGCCCTGCCCGGGCGTCTGGATCTCGCGGGCGTAGGTCGGACTCACGGTGGTGATGCGGTCGGCGAAGCCCAGGCCGCCCTTCATGAAGGAGAGCTGGCCGTGATATTCCAGGCCATCCATCCCCCAGGCGGTGGCCGGCAGGCCGAGGTCCGCGAAGTCCCAGGGCGCGAACAGCCCCTGGTAAGCCAGGTTGTGGACCGTGAAGACGCTGCCGACGCGCGGATGCCCGCGGCGGGGCGCGAATGCCAGGTAGGCCGGGGCCAGGGCCGCATGCCAGTCGTGCGCATGAACCACCTGGGGCTGCCAGGCCGGATCGAGCCCGTGCGCGATCCGCGCTGCGGCAAAGCCCAGCAGCGCGAAGCGCCGGTGGTTGTCCCCGTAGGGCTGTCGCTGCGCATCCTCGTAGGGATTGCCCGGGCGGTCGTACAGCCACGGTGCGTCGATCCAGTAGGCCTGCAGGTCCGGCGCGCCTTCGGTCCTGATGTGGCCGAGGCGCAGGCGCACGCGCTCGCCCCACGCGGCCTCCAGCTCGGCCACCTGGACCGCGTCGGCCACGCCATCCCGGATGGCCGGAAAGCCCGGGAGCAGCACCCGCACGTCCTGATGCGCGGCCAGCAAGGCCCGGGGCAGCGCGCCGGCCACGTCGGCCAGGCCACCGGTCTTGAGCAGCGGGAACAGCTCGGCACTGACCTGGAGGATCCTCATTCGGACGCTAGCCGCTTCAGCATCTCGCGCGTGATCAGCACCACGCCGCCTTCCGTGCGCTCGAAGCGCGCCGCATCCGAGGCGGCATCCTCGCCGACGACGATGTCCTCGGGAATCACGCAGCCGCGATCGATCACGACCTTGCGAAGCCGCGCGCCGCGGCCCACCTGGACGTCCGGCAACAGCACCGCCTCCTCGATCCTGCAGAAGGAGTGCACCCGCACGCCCGAGAACAGCACCGAATCCTTGACGTGCGAGCCCGACACGATGCAGCCGCCCGAGACGATGGTATTGACCGTCATCCCATGCTTCCCGGCGCGGTCGAGCACGAACTTGGCCGGCGGCAGCTGCCGCTGGTAGGTCCAGATGGGCCAGTTGGTGTCATAGATGTCGAGCTCGGGGGTGATCGAGGCCAGGTCGAGGTTGGCCGCCCAGAATGCATCAATCGTGCCGACGTCGCGCCAGTAGGCCTTGGCGTCGGCGCCGTGGCGCGCGCGCGTCACGCAGGACATGCCGAAGGGGTGCGCCACGGCCCGCCCCTGGGCGACGGTGCGCGGGATGATGTCCTTGCCGAAGTCGTGGCTGGAGGCCGGGTCGGCGCTGTCTTCCTCCAGCAGGCGGTACAGGTACTCGGAGTCGAAGATATAGATGCCCATGCTGGCCAGCGCCATCTCGGGCTGGCCTGGCATGGCCGGCGGGTCGGCCGGCTTCTCGAGGAAGGCGGTGATCCTGCGCTCGTCGTCCACCGCCATCACGCCGAAGGCGACGGCTTCCATGCGGGGCACCTCGATGCAGCCGACCGTGCAGCCCCGCCCATGCGCGACGTGGTCGCCCAGCATGATCGAGTAGTCCATCTTGTAGACGTGGTCGCCGGCCAGCACGACCACGTAGTCGTGCGGCGTCGAGGGGGTCTGAATGATGTCCAGGTTCTGGTAGACGGCGTCGGCCGTGCCGCGGTACCAGTGCTCCTCGCCGACGCGCTGCTGGGCCGGCAGCACGTCCACCATCTCGTTGAGCTCGGCACGCAAAAAGCTCCAGCCGCGCTGCAGGTGGCGCATGAGGGAGTGCGACTTGTACTGGGTGACCACCGCCATCCGCCGGATGCCCGAATTGAGGCAGTTGGAGAGCGCGAAATCGATGATGCGGAACTTGCCGCCGAAATACACCGCCGGCTTGGCCCGGCGGTCGGTCAATTGCTTGAGGCGCGAGCCCCGTCCGCCTGCCAGCACCAGCGCAATGGTGCGGCGAACGAGCTGGTGGGCCTGAAGATTCGGCTGCGTGCTGCTTTCCATCTTTTGCCTCCGTCGTCTTTGCCGTCGGGGCGCCAGCCTAGCATTTCTGGCGTGCTCTTGGCTGCTTCGTTGCCCGGGTTCGCAGCCGGACGCCGCCCCGGCGCCGCAGCCGCGATAATCCGCCTTCCCCGGCCAGCCGATGCCGGGCTGTTGTCGAAGTCCCATGAACCCCAGCTACAAACCCAGCGATGTCGAGTCGTCCGCCCAGGCAGCCTGGACTGCCGCCGATGCCTACCGCGTGACCGAGGACGCGAAAAGGAAGAAGTACTACGCCTGCTCGATGCTGCCGTATCCCAGCGGCAAGCTGCACATGGGCCATGTGCGCAACTACACCATCAACGACATGCTCACGCGCTACCTGCGCATGAGCGGCTACAACGTGCTGATGCCCATGGGCTGGGACGCCTTCGGGCTGCCGGCCGAGAACGCGGCGCTCAAGAACGGCGTCCCGCCGGCCAAGTGGACCTACGAGAACATCGGCTACATGAAGGGCCAGCTCCAGGCCATGGGCCTGGCGATCGACTGGAGCCGCGAGATCGCGACCTGCGATCCCAGCTACTACAAGTGGAACCAGTGGCTGTTCCTCAAGATGCTCGAGAAGGGCATCGCCTACCGCAAGACCCAGGTGGTCAACTGGGACCCGGTCGACCAGACCGTGCTGGCCAACGAGCAGGTGATCGACGGCAAGGGCTGGCGCACCGGCGCGACCGTCGAGCGGCGCGAGATCCCCGGCTACTACCTGAAGATCAGCGACTACGCCGAGGAACTGCTCGACCACACCCAGCACAAGCTGCCGGGCTGGCCCGAGCGCGTCAAGCTGATGCAGGAGAACTGGATCGGCAAGAGCGAGGGCGTGCGCTTCGCCTTCCCGCACGACATCAGGGACGAAAAGGGCGAGCTCATCCAGGCCGGCCGCATGTACGTCTTCACCACGCGGGCCGACACCATCATGGGCGTCACCTTCTGCGCCGTGGCGCCGGAGCATCCGCTGGCCCTGCATGCCGCGAAGCTGGACCCCACGGTCGCCGCCTTCATCGAGGAATGCAAGAGCGGCGGCACCACCGAGGCCGAGTTGGCGACGCAGGAGAAGAAGGGCGTGCCCACCGGCCTGCACGTGCTCCATCCGATCACCGACGAGCCGGTGCCGGTTTGGGTCGGCAACTACGTGCTGATCGGCTACGGCGACGGCGCCGTGATGGGCGTGCCGGCGCACGACGAGCGCGACTTCGCCTTCGCCAACAAGTACGGCATCGAGATCATCCAGGTGGTGCTGGTCGACGACGAGCCGCATTTCGACTACCACCGCTGGCAGGACTGGTACGCCGACAAGCAGCGCGGCGTGACCATCAACTCCGACAACTTCAGCGGCATGTCCTATGCCGAGGCCGTCAAGGCGGTGGCGCATGCGCTGCACCTGAAGGGCCTGGGCGAGATGCAGACCACCTGGCGCCTGCGCGACTGGGGCGTGAGCCGCCAGCGCTACTGGGGCACGCCGATCCCCATCATCCACTGCGACGAGCATGGCGCGGTGCCGGTGCCCGAGAAGGACCTGCCGGTGGTGCTGCCCACCGACTGCGTGCCCGACGGCTCGGGCAATCCGCTGCACAAGCACGAAGGCTTCCATGCCGGCGTGGTCTGCCCCGTCTGCGGCAAGCCGGCGCGGCGCGAGACCGACACCATGGACACCTTCGTCGACAGCGCCTGGTACTTCATGCGCTATTGCGATCCGAAGAACGACCAGGCGATGGTCGGCGAGGGCGCCAAGTACTGGATGCCCATGGACCAGTACATCGGCGGCATCGAGCATGCAATCCTGCACCTGCTCTACGCACGCTTCTGGACCAAGGTGATGCGCGACCTCGGGCTGGTGAAGGTCGACGAGCCCTTCAGCAAGCTGCTCACGCAGGGCATGGTGCTCAACCACATCTTCTACCGGCGCACCGAGAAGGGCGGCAAGGAGTACTTCCCGCCTTCGGAGGTGACGCAGGTGCTGGACGCGCAGGGCCGCATCACCGGCGGCACGCTGGCCGACGGCACGACGGTCGAGTACGGCGGCGTCGGAAAGATGGGCAAGAGCGAGCGCAACGGTGTCGACCCGCAGGACCTGATCGAGAAGTACGGCGCCGACACCGCGCGCCTCTACACCATGTTCACCGCGCCGCCCGAGGCCACGCTGGAGTGGAACGACGCCGCGGTGGAGGGCAGCTTCCGCTTCCTGCGCCGGGTCTGGAACTACGGCGTCGCGCTGGGAACGGCCCAGGCGGCGGTGCCCGAAGGCACCGAGATCGACATCGAGACGGTCGATCCGCGCTCGGCCTTCGGCAAGGAGGCCAAGGTGTTGCGCCGCGAGGTGCACACCGTGCTGCGGCAGATCGACTACGACTACCAGCGCATGCAGTACAACACCGTGGTGTCGGGCGCGATGAAGCTGCTGAACGCGCTGGAGAGCTTCAAGGCCAACGGCGGCCCGGGCGACCGGGCGGCGGTGCGCGAAGGCTTCGGCATCCTGCTGCGCTGCCTCTACCCGGCCACCCCGCACATCACGCATGCGCTGTGGCATGCGCTCGGCTACGACAAGCTGCACGGCGCCCTGCTCGACGCGCGCTGGCCGGAGGTCGACACGGTCGCGCTCGAGCAGGACGAAATCGAGCTGATGCTGCAGGTCAACGGCAAGCTGCGCGGCTCGCTGCGCGTGCCGGCCAATGCGACCAAGCCGGAGATCGAGAAGATCGCGCTGGCGAGCGAGGCCTTCGTCAAGCACGCCGAAGGTGCCACGGCCAAGCGCGTGATCGTGGTGCCGGGGCGGCTGGTCAACGTGGTGATATGACCGTGGACATGAACAGACCCATCCCCTCGCGCCGCACCCTGCTCGCCGGCGCGGCAGCCATGCTTGCGCTTGCCGGCTGCGGCTTCCAGTTGCGCCGGGCGCCGGACTTCGCCTTCAAGTCGCTGGCGGTGCCGGGCAAGTCGGCTTACGTGGTGGCGCTGCGCCGCCAGTTCCGCGCCGCCGGCAACGTCGAGCTGATTCCCGAGGAGGAGAAGGAGCGGGCCGAGGCGATCCTCGACGTCCTGTCCGAGACCCGCGGCAGCGCCGTGCTTTCCACCAACTCGTCCGGCCAGGTGCGCGAGCTGCAGTTGCGTCTCACGATGCGCATCCGGCTGCGCACGCCCGGCGGCAAGGAGCTGCTGGGCCCGACCGTGCTCGAGCAGTCCCGCGACATCACCTACAACGAAACCGCCGCCCTCGCAAAGGAAAGCGAGACCGAGCTGCTGTACCGCGACATGCAGGCCGACATCGCCCAGCAGACCCTGCGCCGGCTCGCGGCCGTCAAGAGCCTCTGATGCAGCTCGCGGCGGCCCAGCTCGAAGCCCACCTGCAGAAGGGGCTGAAGCCGCTCTACGTGATCCACGGCGACGAGCCGCTGCTCGCGCAGGAGGCGGCCGACGCGATCCGCGCCGCGGCGCGTCAGCAGGGCTACACCGAGCGCAGTTCCTACACCGTGGCCGGCGCCCATTTCGACTGGAGCGCGGTGCTGGCGGCCGGCGGCTCGCTGAGCCTGTTCGCCGACCGGCAGATCGTCGAGATCCGCATCCCCTCGGGCAAGCCGGGCAAGGACGGCAGTGCCGCGCTGCAGCAGATCGCCGAGGCGGCCGTGGGCAACGACAGCACCCTGACGCTGGTGCTGCTGCCGCGGCTGGACAAGGCCACGCGCACCGGCGCCTGGTTTGCCGCACTCGAGACCCATGGCGTCACGTTGCCCGTCGAGACCATCGAGCGCGCCGCGCTGCCGCAGTGGATCGCGCAGCGGCTGGCACGCCAGGACCAGCGCGTGAAGGGCGGCGAGGAGGGCCAGCGCACCCTGCAGTTCTTCGCCGACCGCGTCGAGGGCAACCTGCTGGCCGCACACCAGGAGATCCAGAAGCTCGCGCTGCTCTATCCCGCGGGCGAGCTCGGCTGGGAGCAGGTCGAGGCCGCGGTCAACAACGTGGCGCGCTACGACGTCTTCAAGCTCTCCGAGGCGGTGCTGGGCGGCAATCCGCAGCGGGTCGCGCGCATGCTCGACGGCCTGCAGGCCGAGGGCGAGGCCGAGGTGCTGGTGCACTACACGCTGGCCGAGGACATCCGCGCGCTCAAGCGGGTGAAGGACGCCATGTCCGCCGGCCGCCCGCTGCCCATGGCGCTGCGCGAGAACCGCATCTGGGGCCCGCGCGAGCGCACCTTCGAGCGCGTGCTGCCGCGGCTGGACGATCGCGCGCTGGCCCGCCTGCTGCGCGCCGCGCATGTGGTCGACGGCATCGTCAAGGGCTTGAAGCAGCCCGATTGGCCGGCCAGCGGCTGGCAGGCGCTGCAGCGGCTGGCGCTGATGCTGTGCCGGGCCTGTGCGGCGCCGGCGCGCGGTTGAAGCCGCCCCGGCGGCGTTGCTTTTTCAGGAACCCGGCGTTTCCATGCGCCGCCCAGTCCCGCGGGCCTCGCGTGGGAAAATGACCGCCATGAACGCCTTCAACGTCAACGAACACATGCAGGCCCTGGGGCTGCAGGCCAAGACGGCCTCCGCCCTGATGGCGAAGGCCCCCGCGGCGACCAAGAACCAGGCGCTCAAGGCGCTGGCGCGGCGCCTGCGCGAGAGCGCCGAAGCCCTGGCACCCGCCAACGCGCGCGACGTCGAGCGCGCCCAGGCCGCCGGCCTCTCGGCTCCGATGGTCGACCGCCTCAAGCTCACGCCCAAGACCATCGAGACCGTGGCGCTGGGTTGCGAGCAGCTGGCCGCCATGCCCGACGTGATCGGCGAAGTCATCGGCATGCGCCAGCAGCCCAGCGGCATCCGGGTGGGCCAGATGCGGGTGCCCATCGGCGTCTTCGGCATGATCTACGAGAGCCGGCCCAACGTGACGATCGAGGCCGCCAGCCTCGCCATCAAGAGCGGCAACGCGGCGATCCTGCGTGGCGGCTCGGAGGCGATCGACTCGAACAAGGCCCTGGCCGCGCTGGTGGGCGAGGCGCTGGCCGAGGCCGGGCTGCCGGTGGAGGCAGTGCAGCTGGTGCAGACCACCGACCGCGAGGCCGTGGGCCGCCTGATCGCCATGCCCGAGTTCGTGGACGTCGTCATCCCGCGCGGCGGCAAGGGCCTGATCGAGCGCATCAGCCGCGAGGCCAAGGTGCCGGTGATCAAGCACCTGGACGGCAACTGCCATGTGTACGTCGACGACACCGCCGAACTGGACATGGCGGTGCGCATCGTGGACAACGCCAAGACGCAGAAGTACAGCCCCTGCAACGCGGCCGAGGGCCTGCTGGTCGCAGCCTCGATGGCCGAGAGCTTCCTGCCCGAGATCGGCGCCATCTTCGCGGCCAAGGGGGTCGAGATGCGCTGCGACGCCGCCGCCGCGCGCATCCTGCGGGCCGAGGGCGCGTTGCCCCCGGGTGCCCGGGTGGTCGACGCGGTCGAGTCCGACTGGTCGGAGGAATACCTGGCGGCCGTGATCAGCATCAAGGTGGTGGAGGGCGTGGACGAGGCCATCGCCCACATCAACCGCTATTCCAGCCACCACACCGACGCCATCGTCACCCGCGACCACATGCATGCCCAGCGTTTCCTGCGCGAAGTCGACTCGGCCAGCGTGATGGTCAATGCCAGCACCCGCTTCGCCGACGGCTTCGAGTTCGGACTGGGGGCCGAGATCGGCATCAGCACCGACAAGTTCCATGCGCGCGGGCCGGTGGGGATCGAGGGATTGACCTCGCTGAAATACGTGGTGCTGGGGCAAGGCGAAGTTCGGAGCTGAAGGGCCGGGAGCAGGCGCTTGTCATCCTGGCGGGTGCCCTCAAATCCTACAATTCCACTCCACCTTTCGTCGCAGAACACGCATAACAAGGCCGCCTCATGGTTCCCCACCTCGTCACCGCCCTGACCGGCCCGATCAACGAACTGGAGCAGCGCATCCTGGACTCCATGCCGGCCATCGAGCGCTGGTTCCGGCTCGAATGGATGGAGCACACGCCGCCCTTCTACAGCTCGGTCGACATCCGCAATGCCGGCTTCAAGCTGGCGCCGGTCGACACCAGCCTCTATCCGCGCGGCTGGAACAACCTCACCGACGACATGCTGCCGCTGGCGGTGCAGGCCGCCCAGGCCGCCATCGAGAAGATCTGCCCCGAGGCGCGCAACCTGCTGGTGATCCCGGAAAACCACTCGAAGAACACCTTCTACCTGGCCAACGTGGCGCGGCTGGTGCGGATCTTCCACATGGCAGGGCTCAACGTGCGGGTCGGCTCCATCGACCCCGCCATCAAGTCGCCCAAGAAGATCGAGCTGCCGCACGGCGAGAGCGTGTGCCTGGAACCGGTGGTGCGCAGCCGGCGGCGCCTGGGGCTCAAGCATTTCGACCCCTGCACCATCCTGCTCAACAACGACCTGTCGGCCGGTACGCCGGGCATCCTCGAGGACCTGCACGAGCAGTACCTGCTGCCGCCGCTGCATGCGGGCTGGTCGGTGCGCCGCAAGAGCAACCACCTGCACAGCTACGAAGAAGTCTCCAAGCGCTTCGGCAAGCTGCTGGGCATCGACCCCTGGCTGATCAACCCCATGCACGCCCGCGCCGGCGGCGTCGACCTGGCGGAAGGCAAGGGGCTGGACGTGCTCACCAGCCACGTCGATGCGCTGCTCACCAAGATCCGCCGCAAGTACAAGGAATACGGCATCAACGAAAAGCCCTTCGTGGTGGTCAAGTCGGACAACGGCGCCGACCCCATGGGCGTGATGACGGTGCGCGACGTGAAAGACCTGGAGGCCTTCAACCATCGCGCACGCGCCCGCGGCGCCGCCGCCAACGACGAGGTGCGCGCCTCTGGCGACCTGATCGTGCAGGAAGGCGTGCTGACCAACGAGCGCGTGCATGACGGCGTGGCCGAGCCGGTGGTCTACATGATGGATCGCTACGTGGTCGGCGGCTTCTACCGGGTGCATGCGGAGCGCAGCCCCGACGAAAACCTGAACATCCCGGGCGCCAGCTTCGTGCCGCTGGCCTTCTCGGAGAGTGCGCACTTACCGCAGCCGGGCGCCAAGCCTGGCGCGAGCGCCCCGAACCGCTTCTACATGTACGGGGTGATCGGCCGGCTGGCCATGGTGGCGGCCAGCTACGAAATGGAGGCCACCGATCCGGACGCCGAGACGTACGAATGATTTCTTAATCGCCCGGTCTTGCGGCGGGTCCGGGTGGCGGCAAAATAGCGACCCCACAGCAACGCAAACCCCGAGGGCGGAGGGCGACAGGACAGGCCGCATGAGGCCGCCGAAGCGCCGGGCGTGAAGTTCACGCCGCACACCCTTGTGCATCGATTTCCGTGTCTCCCACCAAATCCTCCTCCGCCGCGCTGATCCTCGCGGCCATCGGCGTCGTCTACGGCGACATCGGCACCAGCGTCCTGTATGCGGTCAAGGAGGTGTTCGGCCACGGCCATGTGCCGTTCACGGTCGAGAACGTCTACGGCATCCTGTCGATGTTCTTCTGGACGCTGACGGTGATCGTCTCCCTCAAGTACGTGGTGCTGGTGCTGCGAGCCGACAACGAGGGCGAGGGCGGCCTGGTCGCGATGCTGGCGCTGGCCTCGCAGGCGGTGGTCGACAAGCCCCGGCTGCGCCACGTGCTGCTGGTGGTCGGCATCTTCGGCACCTCGCTGTTCTACGGCGATGGCGTCATCACCCCGGCCATCTCGGTGTTGTCGGCGGTCGAGGGCCTGGAGGTGGTGTCGCCGCACTTCAAGCACTACGTGATCCCGATCACGCTGGTCGTGCTGTTCTGCCTGTTCGCGGTGCAGAAGCACGGCACCGCCGGCATCGGCCGCTTCTTCGGGCCCATCACGCTGGCGTGGTTCCTCGTCATTGCGCTGCTGGGCGTCTCGCAGATCCTCACCCACCCGTCCATCCTCAAGGCCGTCAGCCCGCACTTCGCGCTGCGCTTCATGTGGGACAACCCGGGCACCAGCTTCATCATCCTGGGCGCAACCGTGCTGTGCGTGACCGGGGCGGAGGCGCTCTACGCGGACCTCGGCCACTTCGGCAAGCGGCCGATCCGCGTCGCCTGGTTCTCGATCGTCATGCCGGCGCTCACGCTCAACTACTTCGGACAGGGCGCACTGCTGCTGGAGAACCCCGCGGCGGTGAAGAACCCCTTCTTCATGATGGCGCCCGAGTGGGCGCTGATCCCGCTGGTGCTGCTGGCCACCGCGGCCACGGTGATCGCCTCGCAGGCGCTGATCACCGGCGCCTTCAGCGTCACGCGCCAGGTGATCCAGCTGGGCTACCTGCCGCGCCTGAACATCGAGCACACCAGCGTGCGTGCCGCGGGGCAGATCTACATCCCCTTCGTCAACTGGGGCCTGTTCGTCGCCATCGTGCTCGCGGTGGTGATGTTCCGCTCCTCCAGCAACCTGGCCGCGGCCTACGGCATCGCCGTCACCACCGACATGCTGATCACCACGGTGCTGACCTTCTTCGTGATCCGCTACGCCTGGAAGTACCCGCTGGCGCTGTGCATCGCGGCGACCGGCGCCTTCTTCGTGGTCGACTTCCTGTTCTTCGCCTCCAACCTGCTCAAGCTGTTCGAGGGCGGCTGGTTCCCGCTCGTGATCGGCGGCTCCGTCTTCATGCTGATGCTGACCTGGAAGGAAGGCCGCCGCCTCATGGGCCAGATGCAGATGGCCGAGGCCATCGACCTGCGCGGCTTCCTGGACTCGGTCTTCGTCAATCCGCCGGCACGGGTCGACGGCACCGCGGTCTTCATGACCGCCGAGCCCGGCGTCGTGCCCAATGCGCTGCTGCACAACCTCAAGCACAACAAGGTGATGCACGAGCAGAACCTGTTCGTCACCGTGCGCAACCACGAGGTGCCTTGGATTCCGATGGACAAGCGCATCGAGATGGAGGCGCTCGGCCACCACTGCTGGCAGGTGATCGTGCACTACGGCTTCAAGAACGATGTCGACCTGCCGCGCGCGCTCGAGCATACGCGCCTGCGCGGCTGCCAGCTGGAGCCGATGACCACCAGCTACTTCCTCTCGCGCGACGTGGTCATTCCCACGCTCAGCAGCGGCATGGCGCCGTGGCGCGAGAAGCTGTTCGCCCAGATGCACCACAGTGCGAGCGGAGCGGCGGGCTTCCTGGGCTTGCCGAACAACGCGGTGGTGGAGCTCGGCTCGAAGATCGAGATCTAGCCGACCCAGGGCCATGCAGCACCCAGCACCCAAACCCTTCGCCGGCAAGGACATCGGGCCTGCCTGCAAGATCGAGCAAGACGCCCGGGCCGCTGCGGCAGCAGACGCGGCCCGCCCTTCATCGAACGCCGGAAAGACATCCTGATGCACATCCTCTTCATTGCCGATCCGCTCGAGCAGTTCAAGATCTACAAGGACACCACCTTCTCGATGATGCGCGAGGCGCAGCGCCGCGGCCACAAGCTCTCGGCCTGCCTGCCGCAAGACCTGACCTGGCAGCGCGGCCGCCCCGTCGTCGCGAAGGTGCGCGAGATCACGCTGACCGGCGAAGCCACCTGGTTCCGCGAGGAAGCCGTGATCGAGCGCCCCCTGCAAGCCTTCGACCTGGTGCTGATGCGCAAGGACCCGCCCTTCGACCCCGAATACATCTACGCCACCCACCTGCTCGAGCAGGCCGAGCGCGAGGGCGCGCGCGTGATCAACAAGCCGCGGTCGCTGCGCGACCATCCCGAGAAGCTCGCGATCATGGAGTTCGCGGAGTACACCACGCCCACCCTGGTCACGCGCGACCCGGATGCGGTGCGCGCCTTTCATGCCGAGCACCAGGACATCATCCTGAAGCCGCTGGACGGCATGGGCGGCATGGGCATCTTCCGCGTGCGGGCCGACGGGCTGAACCTCGGCTCCATCGTCGAGACGCTCAACAAGCACGGCGCGGAGACGATCATGGTGCAGCGCTTCTTGCCCGAGATCACGCAGGGCGACAAGCGCATCCTGGTGATCGGCGGCCAGCCCGTGCCCTACAGCCTGGCGCGCATCCCCCAGGGCAGCGAGGTGCGCGGCAACCTCGCCGCCGGCGGCAAGGGCGTGGCGCAGCCGCTGACCGAGCAGGACCGGCGCATCGCCGAGGCCATCGGCCCGGTGCTCAACGAGCGCGGGCTGCTGCTCATCGGCCTGGACGTGATCGGCAACTCGCTCACGGAGATCAACGTCACCAGCCCGACCTGCTTCCAGGAGATCACGGACCAGACCGGCTTCGACGTGCCGGCGATGTTCATCGACGCGCTCGAGGCCGAGCTGCGCTGAGCCTCGGCCGGGCTCAGGCCCGGCGCTGCCCGTCCACGAAGGCCGCCAGCTCGCCCGGCGCGAAGGCGGTCCAGGTCTCGTTGACGGTCAGGGGCGCGGTCACCACCACCGCCACGCGGTCGTCGGGCGTGGTGTGCTCGGCGAAGTCGATGGACAGGTCCTCGTCCGACAGCTCGGCCGTCAGGAAGGGATGGCGCCGCTCGATGTACCAGAGGTTCGTCGACGCATGCGACCACAGCGCCTGTCCGTTGGAGAGCATGAAGTTGAAGGTGCCATGGCGTGCGAAGCGCGGCGCCAGCTCGCGCAGCGTGAGCGTCAGCTCATCGACCGTGGGCACGTCGGCGTGCGACTTGGCCAGCTCCTGCATGATCCAGCAGAAGGCATGCTCGCTGTCGGTGCTGCCCACCGGGTGAAAGTTGCCGTGCAGCCGCGGCCGGAAGTCCTTCAGGTCGCCGTTGTGGGCGAACACCCAGTAGCGCCCCCACAGCTCGCGCACGAAGGGATGGCAGTTCTGCAGGTTCACCGCCCCCTGCGTGGCCTTGCGGATGTGGGCAACGACGTTGCGGCTCTTGATCGGGTAGCGCCGGATCAGCTCGGCCACGGGCGACTCGCAGGCCGGCTGGTGGTCGACGAAGTGCCGCAGGCCGCGGTCCTCGAAGAAAGCGATGCCCCAGCCATCGGCATGGTGGTCGGTGCGACCGCCGCGCTGCGCGAAGCCCGAGAAGCTGAAAGTCACGTCCGTCGGCGTGTTGCAGTTCATTCCGAGAAGCTGGCACATGCGGGTGATTAGAACGCAGCGCAGGGCTCAGGGCTCGCGCTTTTCTCTTAGCTGCCACGCGGCGCAAACGGCCAGTGCGCACAGCCCGGCCAGCAGCATGAACACCTCGTCGAAGGCCGCCAGCCGCGCCGTGCTGGGGGCGGTGTTCGCCAGCGAATCGCCACGCGCGGCCAGCCGCCATTCGAGCACGATCGCGCACAGGCTCACGCCGGCGGCGCCGCCCAGCATGCGCAGAAAGTTGATCGCGCTGGACCCCTGCGCGATCAGCGGCTTCTCCAGCGGGCGCATCGACCCCAGGTTGAGCGAGGGCAGGATGAAGCCCAGCCCCACCCGTCCGATCACCGCGAAGACCGCCAGCAGCCAGATGGGGCTGTCCAGCTGCAGCACCGGCATCAGCGCGAAGGAGGCGGCCAGCAGCGCCAGGCCGATGCACACGAGCAGCCAGGTCGGTTGCCGGTCGGCCAGCCGGCCCACGCCCGCGATGGTGAGGGCCAGCACCAGCCCGGCCGGCAGCAGGATGGTGCCCACGTGCGAGGCCGACAGGTGCAGCCCGACCTGCATGTAGACCGGCAGCAGGTAGGTCGAGCCGAACAGCGCCGTGCCGTAGATGAAGGCCACCACGCTGCCCATCGCGAACTGCCGATGCCGGAACAGTGCCAGGTTCATCAGCGGCGTGCCGCCGGCCGCCGCGACGCGCCGCTGCCAGGCGATGAAGGCCCCGAAGGCCAGCCCGGCGCCGGCCAGCAGTGCCGCGGCCTGCAGCGGGGTGTCGCCGCGCAGCTGGACCAGTCCGTTCAGCAGGCACAGCGTGCCGACCGTGCCCAGCGCCAGCCCGCACCAGTCCAGCGCCCCGCTGCGCGCGGCGGTGACGCCTCCCGGCGCGGTGACCGGCACGAACTTGTAGGCCAGCCAGATCGAGGCGACGCAGAAGGGCACCACCATGAAGAAGATCGAACGCCAGCCGAACAGGTCGACCAGCACGCCGCCGATGCTGGGGCCCACGGCCGGTGCCAGCACCACGCCCATGCCGAAGATGCCGCTGGCGCGGCCCTGCTCGTGCGGCTCGAAGGCGCGCAGGATGATGATGGCCGGAATTGGCTGCACCACCCCGGCCGCCAGCCCCTCGGCCACACGCGCGGCCAGCACCAGCGGGAAGTGGTTGGCCAGGCCGCCGCTGATGCCGCCCGCCAGCAGCAGCACCATGGTGCCCACGTAGGTGCTGCGGTAGCCGTAGCGCGCCAGCAGCCAGGGCGTGGTGAGCATCGAGACCGTCATCGCCACCATGAAGCCCGAGCTGACCCATTGCGCGCGCTCCTGTCCGAGCGAGAAATGGTGGCTCAAGCCCGGGATCGCCACGTTGACGATGGTGGAGGACATGATCGAGGCCATCACCCCCACCATCACCGAAAAGAGCAGCAGCCAGCGGTAGCGCGGCCCGTAGCGGGCGCTGAGGGAGAGAGTCGGGGGCGTGTCGATCATCGTGGCGCAGCCTGTTCGGGCTGTCCTACAAGGATACGGGCATTGCACGGCCGGGCGCCGCCGCGGCCGCTCCGACAATGGCCCGTCGTTCTTCCGCAGGCCACGCAAAGAGAAGAGAGACATGGAATCCGCCACCGACGACAAGACATCCAACGGCACCGAGGCCGCCCCCACGCTGGCTGCCGAGCTGAAGGCGCCGACGGTCACCCGCGCCTACCAGTGCCAGTGCGGCCGGCCCGTGTTCCTGCGCAACAGCCAGTGCCTGGCCTGCCACACGCCGCTCGGCTACGTGATCGACCACCTGGGCGTGGTGCCGCTCGCACCCGACACGCGCGAGGGCGCCGAGCCCGACACCTTCACCCTCTTCGGCGACCCGGAAGGCAAGGCCTACCGGCGCTGCGCCAACCTGCTGACGCCCGCGGCCTGCAACTGGATGGTGCCGGCGCCGCGCGAGGGCGACGATCCGTCCTTCAACACCGACGGGCTGGTCCCCGGCCTTTGCCTGGCCTGCAGCGTCACGCGCACCATTCCCGACCTCTCGATCGAGAGCAACGGCGAGTTGTGGCGCAAGCTCGAGCTGGCCAAGCGCCGGCTGATTTCGCAGTTGCTGGCGCTCCAGCTGCCTGTGGTCACGCGGCTGGCCGATCCGGTGCATGGCCTGGCCTTCGACTTCCTCGGCAACCTCCCGGGCGGCCCGCACGTGATGACCGGCCACCAGATGGGCGTGATCACCCTCAACGCCGAGGAGGCCGAGGACGCGGTGCGCGAGCGCATCCGCGCCGAGATGCGCGAGCCGTACCGTACCCTGGTGGGCCATTTCCGCCACGAGATCGGCCACTATTACTGGGACCTGCTGGTCCAGCCCACGCATTGGCTCGAGCCCTTCCGCGAGCTCTTCGGCGACGAGCGTGCCGACTACGCGGCGGCGCTGCAGGCGCATTACGAGAGCGGCCCGCCGCCCGACTGGGCCAACCGCTTCGTCACCAGCTACGCGAGCTCACATCCGTGGGAGGACTGGGCCGAGACCTGGGCCCATTACCTGCACATGGCCGACACCGCGGATACCGCGATGAGCTTCGGCGTCGATGCGCAAAACGTGGAGCTCACCAGCGACCTGTTCGAGCCCTCGGACCTGTGGCAGCCCGAGCATCCGAAGGCCGCCGAGTTCCTCGACTTTCTCAACGGCTGGGTGCGGCTGACCAACGTGCTCAACGAGCTGTCGCGCAGCATGGGCCAGCCCGACTACTACCCCTTCGTGCTGCCGCGCGTGGCGGTGGGAAAGCTGCAGTTCATCCACGAGGTGATTTCGGAGCAGCGCGCCGGCTGCTAGCCATAGGCCCATGGACTTGCTTCCTCTCCCTTGGGGAGAGGGCGGGGGTGAGGGCATCGGGCGGTCGATGAAGCGGTGCGCCCGAGCGAAGGCCCGGTACCCTCACCCCAACCCTCTCCCGGAGGCAGAGGGAGTCGAAGCGGGCTCCGGCGCAACTGCATCAACAGCGCAGCGCGCGCAAATACAGGCCCGGCCTCGCGCCTCTGCGGGAATGCGGGCGAGCGCCTGCGCGCTGACGCCGGCCTGCATGCACCAGCAGGGCCCCTGCGCCTGGCCGGACTCGCGTTCGAGCTCGATCGCGCAGCGATTGGCTTCGCCGCACAGCGGGCAGCGCGCGGCATCGAGGCCCGGCTTCACGCCCATCACTTCGCGATCTCGAAGGCCGGCAGCTTCTTTTCGACCGAATGGTTCTGCAGGGTCACGTACACCGGCAGCCCATCGCGGTAGGCGGGATAGTCCTCCCCCTGGATCAGCGGCAGCAGATACGCACGCCCCTTGTCGCTGATGCCGTAGCCGTCGGGCGAGATGTAGTCGCGCGGCATGAACTTCTCGGCATTGGCCACCCGGTCGAGCGGCGCGCTGCCGATGCGGTAGGCATAGGGGCTGTCGGACGTGCGCTCGATGGTGGGCATCACCGAGTTCTTGCCTTCGAGCGCGAGCTCCACGGCGCGCTGCCCCAGCTCGTAGGCCTGCCGCGCGTCGGTGGCCGAGGCGATGTGGCGCGCCGAGCGTTGCAGGTAGTCGGCCACCGCCCAGTGGAACTTGTAGCCCAGCGCCTCCTTCACCATCTGCGCCACCACCGGCGCCGCACCGCCGAGCTGCGCGTGGCCGAAGGCATCCTTGCTGCCCTGCTCGGCCAGGAAGCTGCCGTCGGCATGGTGCGCGCCTTCCGACACCACCACCGTGCAGTAGCCATGGTGCTTGACCAGCGCATCGACCCGCGCCAGGAAGGCCGGCTGGTCGAACGGGATCTCGGGGAACAGGATCACGACCGGGATGCCGTGGTCCGCCGCCAGCCCGCCGGCCGCCGCGATCCAGCCCGCATGGCGGCCCATCACTTCCAGCACGAAGACCTTGGTCGAGGTCGCGGCCATCGAGCGCACGTCCAGCGAGGCCTCGAGCGTGGACACCGCCACGTACTTCGCGACGGAGCCGAAGCCGGGGCAGCAGTCGGTCAGCGGCAGGTCGTTGTCGATGGTCTTGGGCACATGGATGGCCTGCAGCGCGTAGCCCATGGCCTGCGACAGCTGGCTCACCTTGAAGCAGGTGTCGGCCGAATCGCCGCCGCCGTTGTAGAAGAAGTAGCCGATGCCGTGCGCCTTGAAGACCTCGATCAGCCGCTCGTACTCGCGGCGGTTCTTCTCCAGCGACTTGAGCTTGTAGCGGCAGGAGCCGAAGGCGCCCGCGGGCGTGGTGCGCAGCGCCGCGATGGCCTCGGCCGATTCGAGGCTGGTGTCGATCAGGTCCTCGGCCAGCGCGCCGAGGATGCCGTTGCGCCCGGCATAGACGGTACCGATGCGGTCGGCGTGCCGGCGCGCGGTTTCGATCACGCCGGCCGCCGAGGCATTGATCACCGACGTGACGCCGCCGGACTGTGCATAGAAGGCATTGAGGGTAGGCATGCGGGCATTCTCCCGCAGGCCTCCGCCGGATGCCAGCGCTTCAGCGCCCCGGCAGCCCCATGGCCCGCGTGATCACCTCCTTCATGATTTCGTTGGTGCCGCCATAGATGCGCTGCACCCGCGCATCGGCATAGGCGCGCGTCACCGGGTACTCCCACATGAAGCCGTAACCGCCGTGCAGCTGCACGCACTCGTCCATCACCTTGCACTGCAGGTCGGTGGTCCAGTACTTGGCCATGCTGGCGGTGGCGGTATCCAGCTTCTGCTGCATCAGCAGCTCGATGCACTTGTCGACGAAGACCTGCGCCACCTGCACCTCGGTCTGCAGCTCGGCCAGCGTGTAGCGCGTGTTCTGGTAGGCCCCCACGGGCTGGCCGAAGACCTTCCGGTCCTTCACGTAGGCGACGGTGTGGTCGATCGCCGCCTGCGAGGCCGCCACCGCGCTGATCGCGATCTGCAGCCGCTCCCAGGGCAGCTGTTCCATCAAGCAGACGAAGCCGCGGTTCTCCTGCGCTTCGCCGCCGAGCAGGGCGCCGGGCGGCAGGTGGACGTCGTTGAAGAAGAGCTCGGAAGTGTCCTGCGCCTTCAGGCCCAGCTTCTTCAGCCGCTGGCCCTTGTCGAAGCCCGGCATGCCGCGCTCCACCAGGAACAGGCTGGTGCCCTTGGCGCCCCCTTCGGGGTCGGTCTTGGCGACCACGATCACCAGGTCCGCATGCCAGCCGTTGGTGATGAAGGTCTTGCTGCCCGAGAGCCGCCAGCTGCCGTCGGGCTGCTTGATCGCGGCGGTGCGCACGGCCTGCAGGTCGCTGCCGGCGCCGGGCTCGCTCATCGCGATGGCGCCCACCATCTCGCCGCTCGCCAGCTTCGGCAGGTAGTTCTTCTTCTGCGCCTCGGTGCCGTAGTGCAGGATGTACGGCGCCACGATCTCGCTGTGCAGACCGAAGCCGACGCCGGTGAAGCCCCGCGCCCACAGCTCCTCGAACTGGATCACCGAATAGAGCAGGTCGGCGCCCGCGCCGCCGTGTTCCTCGGGCAGCGACATGCACAGAAAGCCGTTCTCGCCGGCCTTGTTCCAGAGCGCCCGGTCGACGTAGCCGTGTGCCTCCCAGTCCTCGTGGAAGGGCGCGATCTCCTTGTCCATGAAGCGGCGGAAGCTGTCGCGAAAGGCCTCGTGGTCGGGCGTGAAGAGGGTGCGTTCGATCATGCCTGTCTCCCCGGAAAATTCGGCGCGCGCTTCTGCAGGAAGGCGGCGACGCCCTCGGCGAAGCTGGGTCGGTTCAGCAGCTCGCGCTGGCGCTCGCTTTCGTAGTGCAGCTGCTCGGGCAGGGTGTGGCGCGCCGACGCCTCGAAGGCGCGGCGCGCCTCGATGACCGCGTGCGCGGGCAGGCGCGCCAGGCGCTGCGCGAGCTGCTGCGCCTCGAGCAGCAGCGCATCGTCTTCGACGCAGGCCCAGATCAGGCCCCACTGCGCCGCGCGTTCGGCGCCCAGGCGCTCGTCGAGCAGGCTCATGCCCATGGCGCGCGCCGGGCCCACCAGCCGCGGAATGATCCAGGTGCAGCCCAGGTCCGGGACGATGCCGAGCTTCGGCAGGAAGGACAGGTAGAAGTAGGCGCTCTTCGCCGCGATCGTCACGTCGCCGGCCAGCGCGAGGCCCACGCCGGCGCCCGCGGCGGCGCCGTTGACCGCGCACACCACCGGCACCGGCAGCGCGCGCAGCGCCTCGATCAGCGGGTTGCTCACCGACTGCATCCACTTTGCCGTCTGGTCGCCCAGCGTCTCGTCGGCTTCGGGCGGGCGCATCGCACTCAGGTCCGCGCCGACGCAGAAGGCCTTGCCGGCGCCGGTGAGCACCACCGCACGCACGCCGCGGTCCTCGCGCACGCGGGCAAGCGCGGCGCGCAGCTCGTGCTGCAGGTCGAGCGCGATCGGGTTCAGCTTGGCCGGCAGGTTCAGCGTCAGCGTCGCCACGCCGTCCTTGGCTTCCCAGAGAACGGCCGCCATCAGAGCCGCTCCACGATCGTCACGTTGGCCATGCCGCCGCCTTCGCACATGGTCTGCAGCCCATAGCGCTTGCCGCGCTGCTCCAGCGCATGGATCAGCGTGGTCATGAGCTTGGTGCCCGAGGCGCCCAGCGGATGGCCCAGCGCGATCGCGCCGCCGTTCACGTTGAGCCGGGCCGGGTCGGCGCCCAGCACCTGCAGCCAGGCGATGGGCACCGGCGCGAAGGCTTCGTTGACCTCGTAGAGATCGATGTCGTCGATCTTCAGGCCGGCTTTCTGCAAAGCGCGCCGGGTGGCGGGGATCGGTGCTTCCAGCATGATCACCGGGTCGTGGCCCAGCACGCTCATGTGGTGGATGCGCGCGAGCGGCCGCACGCCCAGCGCCTTCAGACCGCGCTCGTTGACCACCAGCACGCCGCTGGCGCCGTCGCAGATCTGACTGGCCGTGGCGGCGGTGCAGCGCCCGCCCTCGGCGATCAGCTTCACGCCGGCGATGCCCTCCAGCGTGACATCGAAGCGGATGCCTTCGTCCACGGCATGCATCTCGCCCGCCGCGCTGCCGTCGGCAAGCCGCACTTCGACCGGCAGGATCTCGCCGGCGAACGCGCCCTCGCGGGTCGCGGCGATCGCGCGCCGGTGGGTTTCGAAGGCGTAGCGGTCCAGCGCCTCTTTCGGAATGCCGTAGTTCTTCGCGATCATCTCGGCGCCCGTGAACTGGCTGAACTCCACGCCCGGGTAGCGGCGCTGCATGGCCGGGCTGGTGTAGCTGCCCAGGCCGGCCTTGGCCGGCAGCGCGTTGGGCGTGAACATGGGCACGCGCGTCATGCTCTCGACGCCGCCCGCGATCACCGCGTCCATGCTGCCCGACATCACGGCCTGCGCCGCGAAATGCAGCGCCTGCTGCGAAGAGCCGCACTGCCGGTCGACCGAGGTCCCGGGCACCGATTCGGGCAGCTTCGACGCCAGCACCGCGTTGCGCGCCACGTTGCTGGCCTGCTGGCCGACCTGGCTGACGCAGCCCAGGATGACGTCCTCCACCGCCCCCGGGTCGATGCCGCTTTTCGCGACCAGCGCGTCGATCACCTGCGCCGCCAGGTCGGCCGGATGCCAGCCCGCCAGCCTGCCGCCCCGGCGGCCGCCGGCGGTGCGCGTGGCGGCCACGATGTATGCCTCTGCCATGTGATGTCCTCGTCAGGAGAAGAGAAAGCCATGGCCGGCGCAACCCAAAGCAAAAACGCCGTCACCTGGGGTGACGGCGTCGCTGGGTCCACTGCGGCCACGAGAGTCGATGGTTCAACCCCGGGGCTGCAAGGTCAAGCCGGGGACATCCCGTGGGGCCGGAGTCGCCAAGGCGACTGCGCGGGCGCTTGGCGCACCGGCATCGCCGCCGGCCGCGAGCCCGAGACGGTGATGCACGAGGGCTCGAGCGCCGACACCAGCATGCGCCGGTGCTGGTCGCCTTCGAAGCGCTCGCCGGGTGCCAGCACGATGTCGCGCGGATCGTGGTCCAGCGTGACCCACACGCTGCCGCTGCGGCATTCGATGCCCACGCCGGCGGCGTCGGGCAGGGTGAAGATGGTGCGCTTGGCCAGGCTCAGGTGGAAACGGCTGGGAGCGGTGTTCATGGCGGAATCCTTTTGCATTCGACTGTGGAATGAATATAGTGAGCCGGAGAGCCACAGTCACACGGTCAAATGGAACTCGTTGCATGCGCGTAGAGAATGCGAAACCCTTGCCCGCGAGCGCCGAGCTGCCGCCGCTGGAACTGCTGCGCAGCTTCGAGGCCGCGGCCCGCACGCTGAGCTTCACGCAGGCAGCGGGCGAGCTCTTCCTCACGCAATCGGCCGTCAGCCGTCAGATCCAGCAGCTCGAGGCCAGCCTGGGCGTGCTGCTGTTCGAGCGCCGTCATCGCGCCCTGGCACTGACCGAGGGCGGCGCCGTGCTGCAGCGCGCGGTGGTCGAAAGCCTGGAGCGCCTGCGCGATGCCACGGCCCGGCTGCGGGCGGCACCGATGCTGCGCCAGGTCGCGATCACCTGCACGCCGGGCTTCGCCTCCTTCTGGTTGATCCCGCGGCTCTCCCGCTTCACCGCGGACCATCCGCGGGTCGACGTGCGGCTGTCGGCCACGCTGGAGGTGCTGGACCTGGAGCGCAGCCGCATCGACGTGGCGGTGCGCTTCGTGCCCATCGAGCGGGGCACCGGACCCGCGCTCTTCGAGGAGTCGGTGATCCCCCTGTGCGCGCCGAGGATTGCCGGGCAGCTGCGATCGCCCGACGACCTGGTCGAGCAGACCCTGCTGACCATCGATGCACCCAAGTACGAGGCCCCCACCGTCGACTGGGAGCCCTGGCTCGAGGTGATGGGGCTCACCGAACTGCGGATGAAGAATTCCGTGCGCTTCACGCAATACACCGACGCGGTCGCGGCTGCGGTGGCCGGACAGGGCGTGGTGATCGGCCGGCTGCCGCTGCTGCGCGAGCTGGTCGAGAACGGGAGCCTGGTCGCGCCCTTCGGTACGGATGTGGCTTCGCGCCGGGCCTATTTCATCGAGAGCTCGCGGCGCGCGGCCGGCAATGCGGATGCGCAGGATTTCGTTCGTTGGCTGCGCGCCGAGGCCGAAGCCGCGCAGCGCGCCTGATCTGCCTCAGCGTGGCGCAGCCGGCGTCGCGGCGACGCGCGTGCCCAGGCCGAACACAGCGGCCAGGGGCCTCGTTTCCGGCAGCACGTAGACGACCCCGCGCCCCGTGCCGAGCGTCGGCTTCACATGGGTGTCGTAGAAGGCCGCAGGCACGTTGATGCAGCCGTAGGAAATGCGGTTGTCCTCGACGCCGGGCGTCGCGAGCCGCTCCAGGCGGCGTTCGGCCGGGTTGGTGGCACGCACGCGGTGCATCGAGACCGCTGCGTCGTAGTCGACCCACACGATGTCTTCGCCTTGCAGGTTGCGCCCCGGCTCGCTGGCAAAGCGGCCGGCCGGCGTGGTGCGTTCTTCGGGCCGGATCTGCGCCATGGGGCGCTCGCCGATGCCGGGCACCGAATCGTCGCCCCGCGCCATGCCGAGGAGGATCGGCGCAGACGCCCGCTCCTTGCCGCCGGCGTCGAAAACATGGACGCGAGCGCCCTTCTTGTCGACCACGGCGAAGGCCGTTCCCCCGTTGTCGCCGGTGGCTCGCACCCATTGGACCAGGCTCTCGAGCTCACCCTGGGCCCGCGCCGGCAAAGGGAGCGCCAGCGAAGCAGCGATCAGGGCCAGTGCGAGCACGCCGGGCGCCGCGCCCGGCAAGGTCGGCGACATTCGGCGCACGGTCAGTTGCGGTCAGCGCGCGCCATGCGCGTGGTGTCGGAGGACCTGGGGGCCGTGTCGGCCGAAGACATCGTTCCGCTGCCCGAGGTGCCGCCCTGTGCGGCCGGCGTGCCCGTCGTGCCCATGGGCGTGCTGCCCTGTGAACCCTGAGTGCCCTGCGCCTGCTGGCCTGCCCCCGTTGCAGGGTTCGGCGAGCCGGTGGTCGGCGGGTTGCCCTGGGCGACGGCGAAGCTTGCACCGGCAAGGGCCAGCGCGGCAGCGGAGGCTTTCAGTGCGGTGCGAATCGAGATGGATGACATGAGGATCTCCTTGAAGGGGTGGATGGTTGTGACTGGGCCTCAGTGTTTGCAAACGTAGACACATGGGTCCAGGCCCGGGTCGGTGCGGCGCGCGCATGGGTGTAGGACGGGGGGGCAGCACGAGGCAGGCCGTTGCGGCGGCAAGTCGCAGCATCTCGCCGCGGCATTACAGTTCGGGTCCGCGCCGCTTCTTGCGGCTATGGCCTGGGAGGGCCCGACATCCATGACCTCGAACACAGCAGACACCGACACCGCCCCTTCGCCGCAGCCCGCGCCGGCGCAGGAGGAACAGAACGCACGGCGCGGCCGCAAGCACCGGCGCGCCGGCGCGGCCCAATCGAAACCGCAGGCGCAGCAGCCGGCGCCGGGCAAGCAGCCCGCGCGGCCGCGCCGCACCCACCCCGTGCTCGAACGCCTCTTCGAGCTCTACCCCGGGCTGTTCGGCGCCCGCTTCCTGCCGCTGAAGCTCGGCGTGTTCGAGGATCTGCTCGCGGCGCATGCCGACGAGTTCAAGCGCGAGGACCTGAAGGTCGCGCTCGGGCTGCATGCGCGTTCCACGCGCTACCTGGAAGCCGTGGCAGCGGGCAAGCCGCGCCACGACCTGAACGGCGTTCCCGTGGAGCCCGTCGCCCCCGAGCATGTGCACCACGCGATCCTGGAGGTGTTCCGCAGGCGCCAGGCGCGCAGCAGCGAGGACCTGCGTCCGCAACTGCGCGCGCGCCTGATGGCGGCCGTCGAGGCCTCGGGCCTCTCGCGCGAAGACTACATGCTCGTCGTGCGCAGCAACGACGAGACCGCCAACGCAGTGCTCGACGAGGCCTTCGCCGAACTGGGCGCGCGCAACGCCAAGCGCGAGGCGCTGCGCCGGGCCTTCGAGGCCAGCGGTCGCTCGGTGGCGGAGTTCGCGGAGATGTACGGCATGGATCCGGCAGAGGTGAAGCGAACGCTGGCCCCTGCGCGAGCGCGTCCAGAGGCGCCGGACCCCGCTTGACTGCCGCTGCCTCGGGAAGAGGGCGCGGGTGAGGGCGCCCCAGAGCGCTTGAATCGCCTGCCTTCGCCACGAAAGAGGAGCGCCCTATGACTGCCCTCGAACCAGGCCCAGGCCACGCAGCCGGCTCTCGAGCTCGGCGGTCGAGTCCCAGGGCAGGATGGGCGAGTTCTGCCGCTCGTCCGGAGGATTCGTCGGCAGTGCATCCGACCAGCCGCCGCAGCCCACCAGCGGCAGCAAGGGACGCTTGTGAAGCCAGGCCAGGCAGACCTCGGAGATCGTTCCCGCACGGCCGCCGATGACGATGCAGGCATCCCCCGAAAGCGCCATGAGCAGGTTGCGTGCATCGCCCATGCCGCAGGGGATGACCACGGTGGCAGGCCAGTCCGGCGGCGGCATCTCGTCGGGCGGGACGATGCTGAGCACCAGGCCACCGGCTTCGATGGCGCGCTCGGCGGCCACCCGGGTTGCCGGGCTTCCGCAGCCACTGACCACGGTGATACCAAGGCGCGCCAGCAGCGCCCCGGCTTCACCTGCCAGCTCATGGGCAGCAGAGCCGGGCTCGGCGCTGCCGAGAACGCAGACCTGGGGCCGGCGGTGCGAGGGAGTCATGTGCGGAGTTCCGTTGCAATTCGAGACCCGAATTGTCCGTCGCCTTTGCGCCACGATTGCGCGACCCGGGGCTTGCAGGTCACGGCCTGCCTCGACACAATCCGCGCTCCGTTTCAGCAAGCATTTGCCCCGCGCCGGGCGACGATTGACCTCCCTGGCGCCACCTCATTCATGAACTGTTTTCTGAACCCCTGATCCGCACTCCGACCGTCCCGGCTGGATGTGCCACGTCCAGCCGAGGCCTTTCGACAAAGCCCCGGCGCAGCCATAGCCGGGGCTTTTTGTTTTTGGAGTGTGCGGCCATGAGTTCGCAACGCAGAGCCCGTAACGACGACAAGCGTCTGGGCCGTTTTTATTTTCCGCTGCCGGCTGCGCCGGCGCCGCGCAATCCCGTGGTGGCGGCCATGGCGCATCGCGCCTCGAACCAGGGCGCAGGCCGCCACCTGCGCACCCGAGGCGCCGAACGGCGCGCGCAACGGGTCGCCTTGCTCAAGGCCATTCGGCAGATCGAGGAGCCTTGAGATGCGGGAGGACATGTACAAGGTGATCGTCGAGCGCCCGCGCCGCGGCGGCGGCGTGCAGGGCGACGGGCGCAACTGGCGCAACAGCAGGGATCGCGGCGCGCACCTGGGCATGCAGCGCGGGTATGCCTCTCGGAAGTGGCTCAACGAGAACCTCGCGCCGCTCAAGCGCTGGCTGCACAAGCAGCTACACCGGCCCTGGGATGCGGTGTATTCGGAACTCAGCCAGGGCATCGATCGCGATGTATGGACAGGACTTCGTTTACGCGGCCACCAAGCGGCAGCTCAGCCGCCGGGAGGTGCAGGCGCGCCTCGGCGATGGGCGTTGAAAGGCATCACTGCGCGCGAGCATGAGGTCGCTTCAACCCGATGATGCTTGTAATGGCACCGCTACATGACGCTGAGACCTTGCAAGGCGGGTCAGATTCTGCTCGTTGGCTTTGGCCACGATGCCCGCAATACGCTCCTTGTGAGCCGCCGTGTCGAACACCTTGATTCATTGCGCATAGGTGGAGACCTCGTGTCAGGGCTCACCTTGCCTTTGGCGGAATGGAGTACGTTCCAACCGCATGTGCCACGACTTCAGTCCGACCTTCCGAGTACAGGCTGACCTCGCCAACCGCCAGCGAGCGACCCAGCTTGATGAGCTTGCACACGCCGATGACGCGTGCCGATGCCACCGGCTTGCGAAGGAAGTTGATGTTCAGACTGGTGGTCACCGTCAAGGGAACGATGCCGATCTCAGCGAGGATAGCGACGTAGAGCGCCACGTCGGCCGTGGCCATGAGAACAGGCCCGGAGACCGTGCCTCCCGGCCGCAACTCGGCTGGGCCGATCTCGTGAGCGACGGTCGCGCCACCATTGCCTGCATCGAGAACGGCGCACTTGGTTTGCGGGAACTCGCTGGCTATGAATGCTGCGATTTCGTCCTTGGTAGTTGCCATGTCGAGCGCCCTTTTTCAAAGTACATGCGTGCTCATACGACCGGCTGATGACCGCGGCTTGCGTGCCAAAAGGCCAGCACATGGAGACTGTCGCCCTCGACCTTGTAGTAGATGAAGTAGCCGACTCTGCTCACAAAAAGACGCCTCACCCCCGGAGTTCGAGCGCCTTCGTACTTCGCGCCCACACCGGGTTGTTCCGCTAGAAGCGACACGGCCGCTCCAATGTCGGTGGCGATGGCGCCAGGCGCCGCAGGGCGGTTCAACCGCCACCACTCGGCGGCTCCTTCCACTTGAGCTGCCGCTCGACGGGAAATCTTGACCCGAAGGGTCATTTCAAACGCGCGGAGGCAGAGACTTCAGGAGGTCTTCGAGCGACACGTACTCCCCGCGCTCGATTTCTGCCATGGCGGCAATCAATTCGTCTTCCTGCGATGTCGCCAGCGAAAAGCTTTCGTCAGCACCACGCGAGACAATTGTGACAACGGCCCCCTCGGCAAGAGCGACCCCTTCGGGGACGATCTTGCCGTTGACAACAGTTCCAGTGGCGATTTGCATAGGCCGAATACTACCGCTCGTTGCGCTGTGGCGTCTGTCCGCAAACGGTCTGTCAGCCCCGCCCGGCCTTCACCTTCAAGCGCCACGCATGCAGCAGCGGTTCGGTATACCCGCTCGGCTGCTCCACGCCCTTGAACACCAGCTCCTGCGCCGCCTTGTACGCCGCCGAGGTGCCGAAGTTGCCGGCCATGTTCTGGTAGAGCGGATCGCCCGCGTTCTGCTGGTCCACCACCGCCGCCATGCGCTGGAAGGTGGCGTCGACCTCTTCCTTCGTGACCACGCCGTGCAGCAGCCAGTTGGCGATGTGCTGGCTGGAGATGCGCAGCGTCGCGCGGTCTTCCATCAGGCCGATGTTGTGGATGTCGGGCACCTTGGAGCAGCCCACGCCCTGGTCGATCCAGCGCACCACGTAGCCGAGGATGCCCTGCACGTTGTTGTCCAGCTCCTGCTGGCGCTCCTGCGCCGTCCACTTCGCCTCGGCCGCGACGGGCACCTTCAGCAGGTCGGCGAGGATGTCGTCGCGCTGCGCATCGGCGTCGATCTTCTCCAGCTCCTTCTGTACCTCGGCCACGTTCACGCGGTGGTAGTGCAGCGCATGCAGCGTGGCCGCCGTGGGCGAGGGCACCCAGGCGGTGTTGGCGCCGGCCTTCGGGTGGCCGATCTTCTGCTCCAGCATCGCGGCCATCAGGTCCGGCATGGCCCACATGCCCTTGCCGATCTGCGCCTTGCCGCGCAGGCCGCACGAGAGGCCCACCAGCACGTTGTTCTTCTCGTAGGCCTGGATCCAGGGCGTGGTCTTCATGTCGCCCTTTCGCAGCATCGGGCCGGCGCGCATCGCGGTGTGCATCTCGTCGCCGGTGCGGTCCAGGAAGCCGGTGTTGATGAAGGCCACCCGCGCCGCCGCCTCGGCAATGCAGGCCTTGAGGTTGACGCTCGTGCGGCGCTCCTCGTCCATGATGCCCAGCTTCACCGTGTTGGCCGGCAGGCCCAGCATCTGCTCGACACGGCCGAAGAGCTCGCTGGCGAAGGCCACCTCGGCCGGGCCGTGCATCTTGGGCTTCACGATGTAGACGCTGCCGGTGCGCGAGTTGCCCTTGCGCTTCAGGTCGATCGTGGCGATGGTGGTGGTGATCACCGCGTCCATGATCCCCTCGGGGATCTCCTTGCCCTCGCCGTAGAGGATGGCCGGGTTGGTCATCAGGTGGCCGACGTTGCGCACGAACATCAGCGAGCGGCCGTGCAGCTTGACCGGCTTCCCGTCGGCGCCGGTGTACTCGCGGTCCGGGTTGAGGCCGCGGGTGAAAGTCTTGCTGCCCTTCTGAACCTCCTCCGTCAACGTACCCTGAAGGATGCCGAGCCAGTTGGAATAGGCGAGCACCTTGTCCTGCGCATCGACCACCGCCACCGAGTCTTCCAGGTCGAGAATGGTGGACAGCGCGGCTTCGAGCACCACGTCGCTGATGCCCGCGGCGTCGGTCTTGCCGATCGGCGTGCTGCGATCGATCCGGATGTCGAGATGGATGCCGTTGTGCTTGAGCAGCACCGAGCTTGGCGCCGCCGCATCGCCCTGGTAGCCGACGAACTGCGCGGGCTCCGCCAGCGGCGTGCTGCTGCTCTGCAGCGCGACCATCAGCTGGCCGTCCTTGACGGCGTAGCCGGTCGCATTCTTGTGCGAGCCGTTGGCCAGCGGTGCGGCCTGGTCCAGCACTTCGCGTGCGAACGCGATCACCTTGGCTCCGCGCACCGGGTTGTAGCCCTTGCCTTTTTCGGCGCCGCCGGTCTCGGGGATGGCGTCGGTGCCGTAGAGCGCGTCGTAGAGCGAACCCCAGCGCGCATTGGCGGCGTTCAGCGCATAGCGGGCATTGAGGATCGGCACCACCAGCTGCGGGCCGGCCTGCAGCGCGAGCTCGGCGTCGACGTTCGCCGTCGTGGCCTTCACGCCCTGAGGCTGGGGCAGCAGATAGCCGATCTTTTCGAGGAAGGCGCGGTAGGCCGGCATGTCCGTGATCGGGCCGGGGTGGGCCTGGTGCCAGGCGTCCATCTCCGACTGCAGCCGGTCGCGCTCGGCGAGGAGCGCGATGTTCTTGGGCGCGAGATCGCCGACGATGGCGTCGAAGCCTTTCCAGAAAACATCGCCGGCGACGCCGGTGGCCGGCAGCACCTGGTCTTCGATGAAGCGATGAAGCTCGGTGGCGACCTGGAGGCCGTGGACGGTCGTGCGGGCGGTCATGGTTGTCTACTCCTTGAATTCAAGACGGAAGAATGCAGTCGGTGACTTTATTCGATACCTCATTGATGAGTAAGAGCCTCGGGAGCGATTGATCAATGACTAAATTGGAGGTAATCGTCCGCGCCGGGTCCCGGCAAGGGCACAAGCCAAAGGGTAGGCCCTGATAGGCAGTCTGCAAACGCTTTCTACATTTAACTTCTTAAATAAATCGGCCCTCGCGATGATCCTGCTGGCTTCCAACGAAAACCCGCTCGGCATGCCCGAGTCCGCGCGCCGCGCCGCCGCAGCCGCGCTCCAGGGTGCGGGCAACTACCCCGACAGCAACGGCACGGCGCTCAAGCACGTGTTGTCGGCGCGGCTGGACGTGCCGGCCGACTGGCTGGTGCTGGGCAGCGGCTCCAGCGAGATCCTCGAGCTCGCGGCCCAGGTCAGCGTCAAGCCGGGCGAGCATGTCGTCTACTCGCAGTACGGATTCGTGGTCTACGGCCAGGCGGCCGCACATGCCCATGCGCGCAGCACGGTGGTGCCCGCGCGGGACTTCGGCCACGACCTCGGCGCCTTGCGTGCTGCCATCGGGCAAGACACGCGGCTGGTCTTCGTCGCCAATCCCAACAACCCCACGGGCACCTTCATCGAGGCCGCCCCACTGCTCGCCTTCCTGGAATCGGTGCCGCCGCAGGTGACGGTGCTGCTCGACGAGGCCTATGGGGAGTACCTCGCGCCGGGGCAGCGCTACGACAGCATCGCCTGGGTGCGGCGCTTCCCCAACCTGATCGTCGCGCGCACCTTCTCCAAGGCCTATGGGCTGGCCGGCCTGCGCATCGGCTACGGCGTTGCCCAGCACGCGTTGGCGGCGCGGCTGAATGCGCATCGGCCGCGCTTCAATGTCAGCACGCCGGCGCAAGCCGCGGCGGCGGCGGCGTTGGGCGACGGAGCCTTCCTGGCGCGCAGTTATCAGCTCAATTTCGCCGGAAGGGCGCGGCTCGAAGCGGGCTTGCACGAGCTTCGCCTCGCCTCGATTCCGTCCGCGGGCAACTTCCTGATGGTGCAGGTCGGCGAGGGCCGCACCGTGCATGCGCGCCTGCTGGCCGCAGGCATCGAGGTCGCGCTGCTCGACAACTACGGCCTGCCGCACTGGCTGCGCATCACGGTCGGCCTGCCCGAGCAGAACGAAGCCGTGCTGGCGGCGTTGCGGGACCACGCGCCCGCGCGCTGAACCGCGCCGGCCTGCTGCTCTCGCAGGGCGGCGACGCATCGCGCGCGCCCGAGATCCAGGAGCGCATCTACAACCTCGGCCTGGTTCCGGCGCATTTCCGGGCCGGCCGAGTTGGCGGCCATCCAGGCGGCGCACCTGAAGCGCTGGGAAGCGCTCATCGAGGCTTCGGGCTTCAAGGCGGAATAGATCGCCTACCTCGCCGGAGTCGTGCCGCACGGGAAAAGGGCACACGCCGCGTGTGACAAATTACCGTGGATTGATCTCGCTCGTGTGTATCATCCAGTTCATCGCATGCGATATAAACGTATGCGATTTCAAACCACCTCAACTTCAAGGAACCATCATGCGCAAGATCGAAAAAGTCCTCCTCTCGGGCAAGACCCACACCCGCGTCAGCGGCCCTGGCGATCGCGTCGACCTCCGGCTCTCGTCGCCCGGCGACGCGAATCCCGCGCACGTGTTCTCGGCCATCCAGGCGCATCCGACCGCGGAGCAACTGTTTGCGGGCGCCTGGTCCGCCTGCTACATCTCGGCGATCGGGCTGGTGGCCAAGCAGGAGAAGGTCGCGCTGCCGGCCGATCTGTCGGTCGACATCCAGGTCGACCTGGGCCAGACCGGCAAGGCCTATTTCATTCAAGCGCGCTTCGATGTCCGGGTGCCGGGCTTGGCGCAGGAGGTCGCCGAGGCCCTCGCGCATGCGGCGCACGACATCTGCCCGTACTCGAAGGCCGTGCACGGCAACATCGACGTGGCCCTGAACGTCCTTACCTGACGCCCCGCGTTCTGAGCTGAACAGAGCCCGCAGGCACGGTCTGCGGGCCTGTTGCCGCAGCAGATGCCCCGAGTCCAGGGAAGCTTTTCGAGTTCTTGCGATACGATCGCATGCGATTTATAGTCTTTGCTCAGGTGAGACGCGGGTCTCCTGCGAAAGAGGACACACATGAAATCGAACGGCAAGACAACCATCCCCGAAGATCTGAAGCTCTCGGACTACCTGTGCTTTGCGGTCTACTCCGCAAACCTGGCCTTCGGCAAGGCCTACAAACCGCTGCTCGAGAAGCTTGGGCTGACCTACACCCAATACATCACCATCGTCGCGCTCTGGGAACAGGACGATCAGACCGTCGGCAACCTGGGCGAAAAGTTGTTTCTCGAATCGAACACGCTCACGCCGATCCTGAAGAAGCTCGAAGCGATGGGCTATGTGGAGAGGCAGCGCGATCCCGCAGACGAGCGCCAGGTTCGAATCAGCCTTACCAAGAGCGGTCGACGGCTGCGCGAAAAGACCGGGGAAGTGAGCCTCGCCGACGCCACGGGCCTCGCGCCGGACGAGTTCGTGCGCTTGCAGAAGACGATCGTGACGATGCGCAACAACCTCATCGAGTGGGTGCATGCCGGGGAGTGACGGTGCCCAGACCTTCCCCAGGAGACAAACCCGATGCCAATCCCCGATGTGCTGATCAGCGAGGTCGGCCCGCGCGACGGCCTGCAGTCCGTCAGGGCCACGATGCCGACCGCCGACAAGTTGCGCTGGATCGATGCCCTCCACGCCGCCGGCGTGCGCGAGATCGAAGTCGCCTCCTTCGTGCCGGCCCGCCTCCTGCCGCAGATGGCCGATGCGGCCGAGGTGGTGCGCCATGCGGTCAGGCTGCCCGGGCTTACCGTCATGGCGCTGGTGCCCAACCGCAAGGGTGCTGAAGCCGCGCTCGCCGCCGGCGTGCACAAGCTCACCATGCCGGTGTCGGCCAGCGTTGCCCACTCGCTGGCGAATGTGCGCAAGACGCGCGAGGAAATGGTGGAGGAGGTGCGCGCCATCGCGCAGCTGCGCCGCGACATCGCGCCGCACGTCAAGCTCGAGGCCGGCATCTCCACCGCCTTCGGCTGCACGCTGCAGGGGAAGGTCCCGGAGGACGAAGTGATCCGCCTCGCCGTGCAGTGCGTGACAGCGGGTGCCGACGAATCGGGCCTGTCCGACACCGTCGGCTACGCCAATCCGGCCCAGGTGCGCCGACTCTTCAGGCGGCTGCGAGCCGAGCTGGGCGACAAGGCCGGCGCGGCCCACATGCACAACACCCGCGGCCTGGGCCTCGCCAACTGCCTCGCGGCGTACGAGGAGGGCGTGCGCACCTTCGACGCCTCCCTGGGCGGCCTGGGCGGCTGTCCCTATGCGCCCGGCGCCTCGGGCAATGTCGTGACCGAGGACCTGGTCTTCATGTTCGAGGCCATGGGCGTCGCCACCGGCATCGATATCGACAAGCTCATCGCGGCCCGCGCGCCGCTCATCGCCGGCCTGCCGGGCGAACCGGTCTACGGCATGACGCCCGAGGCCGGGCTGCCCAAGGGCTTCGTTCAAGGATCTGCACATGTCTGACAGCACGGAGAAGCAACTCCCCTACGCGGGCGTTCGCGTCGTCGAGTTCACCCACATGGTGATGGGCCCCACCTGCGGGATGCTCCTGGCCGACCTTGGCGCAGAGGTCATCAAGGTCGAGCCCATCGACGGCGACGCCACGCGGCGCCTGCTGGGCTCCGGCGCCGGCTTCTTTCCCACCTTCAACCGCAACAAGAAGAGCATCGCGCTCGATCTCAAGCAGCCCGAGGGCGTGCAGGCCGCGCTGCGCCTGATCGCCGGCGCCGACATCGTGAGCGAGAACTTCAAGCCCGGGACCATGAAGAAGCTGGGCCTGGACTACGAGAGCCTGAAGAAGCTCAACCCGCGCCTCATCTACGTGAGCCACAAGGGCTTCCTGCCCGGCCCCTACGATCACCGCACCGCGCTCGACGAAGTGGTGCAGATGATGGGCGGCCTGGCCTACATGACCGGGCGCATCGGCGACCCGCTGCGCGCCGGCACCAGCGTCAACGACATCATGGGCGGCATGTTCGGCGCCATCGGCGCGATGGCCGCGCTGCGCCAGCGCGAGCAGACCGGCGAGGGTTGCGAGGTGCAGTCGGCGCTGTTCGAGAACAACATCTTCCTGGTTGCGCAGCACATGATGCAGTTCGCGGCCACGGGGAAGGCGGCCGACCCGATGCCCAGTCGCATCTCCGCCTGGGCGGTGTACGACGTCTTCACCGTCAAGGACGGCGAGCAGATCTTCCTGGCCGCGGTCAGCGACAAGCAGTGGACCATCTTCTGCAAGGCCTTCGGCCTCGAGGACATGCTGGCCGATCCGCGCCTGAAGACCAACAACGACCGCGTGCTCGCGCGCGATTGGATGTTGCCGATGCTGCGCTCGCACCTCGCCGGCTACAGCGCGGCCGAGCTCAGCGCCGTGTTCGAGAAGAACGAGCTGCCCTTCGCGCCCATCGCCAAGCCGCACGAGCTCTTCGACGACCCGCATCTCAATGCCACCGGCGGCCTCGCGCCGGTGCGCATGAACGACGGCAGCCAATCGAAGGTGCCGCTGATGCCCTTCACCTTGGCCGGCGAGCGGCCGGGCATCCGGCTGCAGCCGCCGCTGCTGGGCGAGCACACCGGCGAACTGCTGCGCGAGGTGGGCTACAGCGAGACGGAGATCGCCGCGCTCAGGCAACACAAGGTCATTCACGGAGAGTGACCCGCGAGGACAAGAGGGACAGCTTGTCCGACATCCGGTGAGGAACACGCAGCCCGACCGCGCAACGGGCGGCCCACGCCGCCGGCTCGACGGGCTTGCCCATGGAACGTTCTTCATTAAAAGAGCAAGGGCCTGCCCAACGTGACGGCGAGCCCGGCCAGCGCACAGCCGCCGAGCAAGGGCATCACGCCGATCTTGAAGCGGAACAGGGCAAGGGCAGCCGCGACCACGATGACGGCGGACACGAGATCGAAGGGGCCGCCGAAGCCTTGCGGCCACAGCACGTGGTACGCGAAGAACAGCGCCAGGTTCAGGATCACGCCCACCACCGCCGCGGTGATCGCCGACAGCGGCGCAGTGAAGCCGAGCTTGCCGTGCGTCGCCTCGACCAGCGGGCCGCCGGCCAGGATGAAGACGAAGGAGGGCAGGAAGGTAAAGAAGGTGACCACCGTGGCAGCCAGCGCGCCGCCGAGAAAAAGGGCCTCGGGTCCGAGCACCTGCTTCAGCCAGCCGCCGACGAAGCCCACGAAGGCCACCACCATGATCAGCGGCCCCGGCGTCGTCTCGCCGAGCGCCAGGCCGTCGATCATCTGCGCGCCCGACAGCCAGTGGTGCTGCTCGACCGCGCCCTGGTAGACATAGGGCAGCACCGCGTAGGCGCCGCCGAAGGTCAGGAGCGCCGCCTTGGTGAAGAACCAGCCCATCTGCGTCAGCGTGCCCTGCAGGCCCTGCGTCGCGACGAGCGCGCCCATGGCCACCGCCCACATCCCGACTCCGAGGGCCAGCAGCTTCGCCAGCCGGGCGCGCGAGAAGCGCGCATGAGGCGGTGTCGGCGTGTCGTCGTCGATGAGGGCAGGCCCGTAGCTCTGCTGCCCGTTGCCGTGGCCGCCGCCGAGCGCAAAGACCGCGGGTGCGTGACGCGCGCCGACATGGCCGATCAGCCCGGCCGCGAGGACGATCGCCGGAAAGGGCGTGTCGAAGGCGAAGATGGCCACGAAGGCCGCCGCCGCGATGCCCCACATCCACGCATTCCGCAGTGCCCGCGTGCCGATGCGGTGCGCCGCATGCAGCACCAGTGCCGTGACGGCCGGCTTGATGCCGTAGAAGAGGCCCGCCACCACGGGCACGTCGCCGAAGCGCAGGTAGATCCACGACAGCGCGATCAGGATGAACAGCGAGGGCAGCACGAACAGCCCGCCGGCGACGATGCCGCCCCAGGTCCGCTGCATCAGCCAGCCGATGTAGGTGGCGAGCTGCTGGGCCTCTGGGCCGGGCAGCATCATGCAGTAGTTCAGCGCATGGAGGAAACGCTTCTCGCTGATCCATCGGCGGCGCTCCACCAGCTCGGTGTGCATGATCGCGATCTGCCCTGCCGGACCGCCGAAGCTGATGAAGCCGAGCTTGAGCCAGAAGCGGAAGGCTTCGGCGAAGGTGACGAGGGCGGGTGGAGCGATTGCTTCGTCGACCTTGGGCGGAGCGGCGCTCACGAGGCGTGCCCCGTCAGGGGCGCTTCTGCCTTGCGCGGACTGGGGCGGCATTTCATCCAAGGGGGGCATCGACGTCTCATGGTTCTCCGATTTCAGGCTGGGTCAGGGCACGCATCATGGCTCGCGGCCTTCGTCGCCGAGTCACGTCATCTTTCGCGGCGATGGAACCAAAGCGAAAGATCCGTTACTCAGCGGCATAACCATTCCCCAGAAGAGCGACGCCAAGATGACGGCTCTATTAGGTCACAGTCTCGATTTGTATCTTGCCTCGATACAGCAGGCGCCGACATGCGTCAGCGTCGGCGGCAGCCTCGTGTTCGAAGCGGAAGGGCGCCTGCAGGTTTACGCCGCGATGCTGCCGGACGGCCGAGTCGAGCTCCATGCCGGCGCCGGCTACGTGCGCGCCGAGCTGCTGCAGGCCATCGTGGAAGCCGACGAGGATGACGACGTCGACGAAGAGGAGCTGCGCCAGATGGCGGGCATCGTGGCGCGTTGGACGGGCGAGGATGCGGACTGGACTGTCGACGTCCATCGACAGACGGGCTTGCTGACCTTGTCCATGCTGGTTTCGGCCGTTCCCGAAGATCCAGCCGAATGGGCAACTGTCGTGGATGCGTTCATGCGGACCGCCGAGTCGTGGATCGCACGCCTCCAGCGCGACGCGCCCGAGCCATTGCTGCATTCCGGCGTGGGCCTGGCCCAAATCAGCTCTGGTGCATTCCTGCGCTGCTGAGCGCAGCAGCGTGCGCTGGCAGCCGGCGCGCGCGCAAGCGTCTCCCCTCTCTTACTCACCTCAGACAAGGCAATGCCATGAGCTCATTTTTATCCGCTGTCAAAAGCAATCCTGACGAGATCAAGCGCGCTTCTGCCATATTGGCGTCATGGCGGCCGACCCGAGATGAACACGTCGACTCGCCAAAGCGGGTTGAAGGTAAAAAACATCCGTTGAAGTCACTTCCAACCTTGATGGAAACAAGCTGCGGCGGTGAATGGGAACGTGTGCAGGAGCTTCTGGCAGGAGTCACTGGCCTGGAAAAGCAAAAGGACTGCATCGTCGCGGTATCGATGCTCGGCGAGCAAGGCCTCGAGAAGATCGCCGAGGCCATCGTGATCCTGGAGCAAGCAAAATGCTTCGGGGCGGCAGACACGCTCTTGCGCATGTGCAAATTGGAGGTGCGCTTGGCCCTGTTAAAGCATTGCGGACGTGAGTGCATCGATCGTTTGAGAACCTGCGATGATGAAAAAGTCCAAAAATCCATTCAGCGAGCGTTGGACGCCGCGGCACAGAGTGCGTTGGGGCACAACGACGTTGTCCAGTTGTTGAGACTGCTGCCGTTTTGCTCGCAAGCAACAAGAAAAAGCGTGAAGGGACTATTTCCAGCGCTCGACGACGACAAGGTCAAAAAGCTGACGAACGATGAGCTTGTCGCAGTGTTGCGCATCGTGCTGAAGCGGATTCAGAAGATGGACGATCCCGGCAAGTGCCTCAAGGAGTTGCACTCGCTTCTGATGATCGCCAACGATCTCGAAGCGCGAGATGCTTCGCAGGCGATGTTGAACATCATCAGTCCTGTTCTGAGTGAATTCTCCAAGCGACCTGAAGTGCTGTGCGTCGCCGTGGAGCTGGCGGCCAGTTCGCAGACCACACAGGAGTGCGTGAATCGTGTGCGGGCTCTTGCGGCACTGAGCGAAAAGATCGACGAAAGCGCGTGCGAAGGGTTGAGATCTCACCTCATGCTCGTGTTGCTGGGGTGCTTGGTGCATTGGGGAGAGCCGGACTATGGGACTTACAAGAACTCGCTTCAAGAGATCCTGACAAATCTGGAACTGGGCCTTGAGCGCCACAAGGTTACTTCTCCGAGGGGCAGGGCCAGCATTTGGGTCGGGAAGCCGACGAGCAAGCTCGCCGGCCTGACCGAGGACTTTCGGCGAGCTGTCGGCAGCGGGGATCTGCGGAAGGCCGCACTTCTGATCCGGATGGCCCCATCCACGGACTTTGGCGTCGTGGCGCGGGAGAGACTTCTCGGGGCCGTGATCGACAGGCTTGCAGTGGCCGGATACAACTTTCAGCGGCGGTCTTTCAGTTTCTTGTTGCTGCAACCGAGGCATGCAGCTGCCGCGGTGATGGAACAGCTTGAAGTGGCGCTTGAGATGGCCATCGTGCTGGCCGAGACCGGCGATTCGAAGTACTTGAATCTTGCCGGCGCGATTCTTTCGTTGGTCTTTCCGACGCCCGGAGACCAGCGGTGGGTCATCTGGCGGATGCTTGGAAATCTCTCGTCTGCAATCGACAACGATCCGATCAGCAGCATTACCGATCTGTTGCCGAGGCTCTGCCGCGCGGACTATTCCGTGCGACTCGACCTCATTCTGAAGATGGGCGAGGGTCAAGCATTGGTCGCGCAAGCGGTGGTGGCCGATCTGTTGGCGGCTGCTTCCCCGGGCAGCGTTGTCGCTTCGTTTTTCAAGCTACTCGCGCATCGCATCGATCTTGGGCCCTACTTGCCAGAGATCCACACAACGGTGATACGAACGAAAGACGCAAGCGCTCAGATCACGGGGGTTGCCGAAGGCACACCGTCAGACGACATGATCAAGCTGTCAAAGCATATGTCCTTGCTCAATCTTTCTGCGCACCGGATCGATCTCTCGTTTCCGTGGTCGCGTGGCTGGAGGCTGTTGTGGGCCATGGGTCACGACCCCGCCCTGCTCCCCCGGCATCCGATGCTGCTGCTGGGAGCGAAAGCAATCGATGCTGCCGCGGCAGACGGGGTGCGCGGAGGTGCGGACGAAATGCTGCATCAATTGGAATTTCCTTTCGCTCACCAGGCCCTGAATGCCATGTTGCACATGTTCGTGGGCGTTGAACGCTTGCTGTCGGATGACGCCCTGCGCAATGTCATGCGCGCGATGCTGAGCGACGAGCAATTGGGGCGCAACACGTTTGCTTGGATTGCTCAAGTCGAGCCGAGCAGAAGGGTTGCGCTGCACGCCTCGGCGGCGGATGCGCTGATCAGCCTTCTGAACGATTCTTCAGACTGCAGGTTCGATCGCAACCTTGCCACGAACCATGCCGTGGGCGTGATGGCGGACATGTTCGATGGCGAGGACGTGAGGACGGCGATTGGCGAGACGTCTTGGCAGAAGATCGACTTGTTTCGACGTCAGCAACTGAGGCCGGACCACTAGCGAATGCTTGCGGATCGCCTGTTCGGCGCCTGCCCGCCCGCTGCCGATCGCCGCACTGCCTTCCCGAACCCGCTGGCGAGCGCCACAATGCACCGATGCTCGACCCCTCGGCCCTGAAGCACATCCGTCCTTTCATCGCCACGCCGAGCTATGGCGGCGCGCTGAGCTCGATCTACGTGCGCAGCCTGCTCGGACTGGTGAATCTGGCCTGGACCCACGGCTTCGCGATGCAGACGCGCTTTCTCGACGGCGACAGCCTGATCCCGCGCGCACGCAACCGGCTGGCGGCCGAATTCCTGGCGGATGCGCGCTGGACCCATCTGTTCTGGATCGATGCCGACATCGGCTTCGAGCCCGAGGCTGCGCTGCGCCTGCTGCTGGCCGGCCGCGAGGTGGTGGCCGGGGTCTATCCGGTGAAGAGCGAGGGCTGGCCGGCCGAGGGGCTGCACGCGCCGCTGCCGGCCGGTACCACGCGCGAGCAGTTCGAGGCCGCCCATGCGCGCTTTCCGGCCAATGCCTTGCAGGCGCCGGGCACGGCGGACGAGGACGGCTTCCTCGAAGTGCTGGACGCACCCACCGGCTTCATGCTCATTGCCCGCAGCGTGCTCGAGCGGATCGCGGCGGCCTGTCCCGAACTGCGCTACACGCCCGACGCGCATCCCGACGACCCGGCCGCGCACGCCCGGCCGCACTACCGATTCTTCGATGTCATGGCCGAACCCGGCAACGGGCGCTACCTGAGCGAGGACTACGCCTTCTGCCGGCGCTGGCAGGCACTGGAGGGCAAGGTGTACGTCGATGCGCACTCGCGCCTGGCGCACCAGGGGCAACGCACCTACACCGGGGACTTCGGCCGTGCGCTGGCCCGGCGGTGAGCTCGCGCGAAATCAGAAGTCCCCACACCCATTGCGCCGCTCCGTGTCGATGCAGTTCGTGAGATTCGGCCGCGAGCGCACGCGCGACCATTCGCGCGCCAGCACGTCGCCGCCCTGCGCAGCGCGGTCGCCTTCCAGCGGTCCGGTCGCCAGGCAAATGGGCGCAGGCCCGATGTTGCGGTCGTAGAGCCAGGTGCTCGGGTTGTCGCGCACCAGGTCGGGCTTGATCAGTTCCACCAGCCCGCCCACGGTGAGCACGCCGGGCACCACGGTGACCGCATAGCCCTCGGCCGAGCTGAAGCTGCCGTTGATCGGGTACGTGCCCCTCAGGCTGAATGAAGTGGCCGGGCTGCTCAGCGTGCCGACGAAGCCCGCGCCGGTGTCGCCGAGGATCAAGCCCGTGATGCTGTAGGTGAACAGCGGATTGGGAAAGCCGCCGGGCCGCGCCGCGCTGTGGACCAGCACCGTTGCCGCGGGCTGCTGCGCGTAGATGAAATGGTCGTCGGCGGCCGTCACCGTCACCGTGCACAGGCCCAGGTAGGCACAGTGGTAGAGGTTGGGCAGCAGGCCCGAGCCGAACAGCCCGCCGCGTGTCTCGCCGACCCAGGTGTCGGCCCACACGCGCCAGGGCGCACCGGCGATGGTGTAGGCGCCCAGGTTCTGGAAGCGCGCAGCAGCCACCAGGTCGGTGCTGGTGGTACTCGTGACGTCGGTGCCGAGCGAGAGGTCGCCGCTCAGCGTGCGCACCAGCACCCGGTCGGCGCTCACGGTCGTGCCGGCCACCGTCTGCGCCAGGTTGGTCGCGGCATTGAAGCTCGTGACCGCGGGCGTGCTGAGCGCCAATGCGTCGGCGTCGGTGTATTCGAAGCGCCCGGCCGCGCCGCCGCCGACCACGGCGACGTTGTTGCCCGGCTCGGTGAGCAGCACATTGCCGCCGCTGGAGCGGGCCAGCAGCGCGCCGGCGGTGATGGCCGTGCCCGCTGCCTGCGTGATGTCGCCCGCGCTCAGCAGGCCCAGCTGCGGCGTGGACACCGGCGCGGCGAGCCGGATGTTGCCGCCTCCGCCGTTGTGCAGCGTGAGCGCCGAGGCCAGCGCCAAGGGGCCCACCACGGTGATGTCGGCCGCGTGCGTGTCGCTGCCGGCCACCAGCGTCGGCGTGGTGATCAGCCCGAGCTCGGCGGCCGAGACCGCGAAGCCGGTGTTGACGGTGCTGCCGATGGCGATCGGCAGGTCGGTGCGGTCCAGTGCGTTGCCTGCGAGGTCGACGCCGCCGGGCCGCAGGTCGAGCGCATTGCCGGCACGCACCGTGCCGCCGATGACCAGCGCATCGGTGCTGCCGTCGTTGACGGCGCGCAGCACCACGTTGCGGCTGCCGTCGATCTGCCCGCCCGGCCCCGAGGTGGTCGACGCCGGGGGAGCGATGTTCACGCCGGCGCCGGTGGCGTCGTGCTGGCCGGTCACGACGATGTCGCCGCCGCCGGTGGTTTGCAGCAACGCGCCGTCCTGCAGCAACACGCCCGAGCCCACCGCCGTGCCGCCGGCCAGGCGTCGGCCCGTCACCGTGATGTTGCCGCTGACGGTGCGCAGCGTCTCGCTGTTGATCTCGACACCATGTCCCGGCGCGCCCGCGACGTTGTTGTTGAAAGTGCCGATGCCGGTCACGGAGATGTTGCCGCTGGTGGTGCTCAGCGTGCCGACGCTGAAGAAGTTCTCGAGCCGCACGCCGCTGCCCGTGCTGTGGCTGCCGAAGATCGAGATGTCGCCGGTCGCGGTGCTGATGATGCTGTTCTGGACCAGGACCGCGCCGACGCTGGTCTGGAAGGTGTCGCCGAACGTGCTGATGCCCCGCAGCTGCACTGCGCCGCCCAGGCCCGCGTCGCTGCCGCCGGTGTATGCGCCTGGCACGCCGGGCGTCAGCTGCTGGTTGCCGGTGCGCGTGTCGATCAGCGCCGTCGTCAGGCAGATGCTGCACATGCCGTTGCTGGCATTCGCCCACGCGCCGTTCATCACGACGTTGCCGCCGTTGCTGTAGATCGCGCCGCTGTAGCTGACCTGGCCGCCGCCCGTTGCCGCGCCGGCGCCATTGACATCGGCGTTGAAGATCACGTTCAGCGGATCGCCGACCGAGGCGATCACCGAGGCGGTATTGCCGCGCACGCTGCGGTGGGCGTCCAGCTGCAGCGTGAGCGGGCCCTTGTTGCCCGTGTATTCGATCTGCACGTCGTCCATGACGATGTCGCCGAGGAACGCCGATCCGGCGCCCGGGTCGCCGGTGGTGATGCGCACGCTGGTGCCGCCGTTGAGGGCCGCGTTGATGTCGCCGTCCTGGATGGTCGACGCGGCGACCGGCACGAAGGGGTTGCCGGTCAGGGTGCCGTCGGCGTCGCCGTTGACGATGGTGACGTCGAAGGGGTCGATCATCCACTGGCCGGCCGTCCCGTTCGGCGCCGAGGCATCGGTGCTCAGGCCCGCGAGGTCGATGCCGCCATTGTTGTCGCCGGCGGGCACGGCATAGCCACCGGAGGTCTCGATGAAGCCGCCGTTGCCGCCGGCCGGCCCTCCCCGCGCCGTGATCGTGCCGTAGGCGCGCAGCGTGCGCTCTCCCATCAGGCGGATGTCGCCGCCGTTGCCGGCGATCGTGGCGTCGGCGCTGATGCGGCTGCCGGCGGCAACCGCAATGGCGCCCGTCTGCGCGTTGCCGCCCACCGCCGTGGCATGCAGCCGGATGCGCCCGCCGCCGGCCGCGCCGCTGGCGTCGAGGACGCCGCCGTCGTTCGGCAGCGGGACCGCCGCGGCCGACGCCGGCGGCACGTAGGGCTGCAGCAGCACGGTGCGGCCGGTGACATCGATCGTGCCGCCCTGCAGCCCGGCTTCGTTGCCCCTGGCCGAGAGCAGGCCGCCGTTGATGGTGACGCCGCCCGCCGAGCTGCCGCTGTCCAGCACGATCTCACCGTTGCGCGAAGACAGCGTGTCGGCGCGCAGCACGCCCCGGTTGTTGACCACGCCCTGGCCCACCTCGCTGCCGCCGGTGGTCATCAGCACCACGCGGCCGCCGTCGGCCTGCACCAGGCCGCTGTTGCTCACGCTGCCGAAGAGGCCGGGCGAGACCTTGAAGGTGGTGAGGCCGTCGCCCGCGAAGTCGACCGTCACCGTGTCGGCCGACACCAGCGCGGCCGTGCCGCCCTGCGCCACCATGCTGCCGCTGTTGCCGGCGCTCCCGCCGATCAGCGCCACGGTGCCGCCGCCGACGGCGGTGATGCTGCCGCGGTTCTCCACCGTGCGCAGCACGTTGCCCTCCTGTTGGAACACCAGCCGCTCGCTGCCGCCCATGAAGTCCGCATCGCTGGTGCCCATCTTGAGCGTGGAGGCAACGAGGCCGCCGACGTTGACGGCCGAGCCGCTCGCGAACAGCACGCCGTTGGGGTTCACCAGGAACACACGGCCATTGGCGCTCATCGAGCCGGCGATGGTGGAGAGCTCGTTGCCCGTCACGCGGTTGAGCAGCACGCTGCGCGGGCCCGCCTGCTGCGTGATGTTCACGGCATTCCCCGGCCCGATCGAGAAGCCCTGCCAGTCGATGATGGCGCGCGCCGTGCCCTGCGTGATCGGCAGGATGGTGCCTGCGGCCGAGGGCACGCCGGCGGCCGTGATCGGCAGATTGCCGGACCCGCTCCCCACTGCCACGGTCCCGCCGCGCACGACGAAGTTGTTCCACGTCGGCAGCTGCGCCAGGGCGGGCGCCGCGACGCTCATGCAGGCCAGCGCCAGCGCCACCGGGCGCAAGGGGAAATGCGCAGGCCGTGTGCGCTCGGCTCGCCTCGGCTTCGGTTGGGAGTTCATGTCAGAAGGCCTTCTGTGCTTGCACGTAGAGCCGCGGATTGCGGCCGCCGCCGTCGGTCTGCGGCGGCCGGGTGCCGTCGCGCCAGGCGAGCGTCGCGTTGATGGAGAAGTTACCGGGCCGCGACCACGACACGCCGATGCCGTAGCCGCGCAGGCTCAGCTTGTTCTCGCCGTCGAAGAGCGTGGGATCGCGCGCGAGCTTGCCGCGGGCCGCGTCGTAGAACACGAAGGGCGTGAGCTCTTCGTTGTAGGACCAGCGCCATTCGACCGTGCCGATCCAGCCCTCGTCGGCCAGCACCTCGCCCGAAGGGTAGGCCCGCACCGCGCGCGCGCCGCCGAGCGCCAGCTTCTCCGAGGCATCGAGGTTCTTGCTGGCCCACTGGCCGCCCACCGAGAGAAACAGCGAGTGCCGCGGGATGATCGACTGCAGCCGCGAGAACAGGAAGCTCGCCTTGGTGAAGCCGCCGTCGGTGCGATGGCCGCCGATGCCCTGGTCGAAGGCCAGCGTCTGCGGATCGCGGATGTCGAGCTTGCCGTGGTAGAGGGTGCCGGAGCTCGCCCAGTAGCCGCCGCCCAGCAGCTCGTCGCGCCGCTCCCAGGACCAGCCCAGGCCGAGGCCGCGGATGCGCTTGTCGGAGGTGAGGTTGACCGCCCCGAACTCGTCCTCGAGCTTCTTGTGGTCGGCCGACAGGCGCAGGAACAGGTTCTGCTGGCGCTGGCGGATCAGGGGGTAGCTGAGCGAGACGTCGAACACATCGGCGCGGCCTCGCGCGTCCAGGTCGGCGAACTGGCCGCCCAGCTCGTAGCGCACGCGCGCCAGGCCGACCCCGGCGCGCAGGCCGCTTGCGCCGATGGGCGCCTCGTAGGAAGCGCGGCCGAACCAGAGGCCGTCGTCCGACACCATCGCGCGCAGATCGAGGTTGTCGCCGATGCCGGCCGGGCTGAGCCAGCGCGCCGTGCCGCCCACGCGATAGCGGCCCGACTCCTTGGTGCCGTGGTTGTCGGCCTCGGCGCTGAAGACCCAGCGCGGGCCGGCCGCGACCTCGACGGTGAGGTCGGTGGTGCCGGGCTGCGTGCCCTCCTGCAGGCCGGAGGAGACGCGAATGCCGGGCTGGTCCGACAGCAGCAGCATCGCGCGCTCGTAGCGTTGGCCGTGGATCGCCTCGCCGGACTGCACCGGCGCGAGGAAGGCGCGCACGCGTTGCTCGCTGATCGGCGCATCGGGCGCGACCACCACCTCGACCTTGCCGAGCCGGCCTTCGATCACGCTGATCTCGACCACGCCGCCCTGCACCGTCTGCACCGGCACGACGGCCTGCGCGAGGAAATAGCCGCGCTCGCGATATCTGGCAGTGATGGCCTGGGCGAGCGACTCCAGGTCGGCCAGCGTGACCTCGCGGCCGATGTAGGGGCGCGTGATGGCTTGCAGCTCCTCGTTGCTGAGTGCCCGGGCGCCGTTGAGCCGCAGGTCGTTGAGCCGGAAGCTGGCCACCGGCGCGGGCGGCGCCGGCAGGCTCTGCGGTGCGGCGGGTGCCTGGGCCACGGGGCGGTCGCAACTGCCGCACGGGTCGTGGGTCGGCGCGAGCGTGACCGGCGCGTCGCCCGCCGCGTGGACCTGCGAGGCGGCCAGCGCCAGCAACACCACCGCGAGCGAGGAGGCGGCGAGTGCGACAGGGCGGATCCGCGAGGGCGTCGACCGTGCGTGTGCTCCCCTCATGCCGGGCTCCCCACCTTGAGCCGCCAGTTGCCGATCAGGTTGAACGGGGCCCAGAAGAAGGGATGTGACATGCGGGGTTCCTTCAGTACGGCCAGCTGCCCGGCCTGCATGGCCTGCTGGATGTCCCTGCCCTTGGCCAGTTCGGCGTAGAGCGTGCCCATCAGGATGGCGGTGGCGTCGTCCGACACCGGCCACAGCGACGAGATCAGGCTGCCGGTGCCCGCGGACAGGAAGGAGCGCGTGAAGCCCAGCACCTCGTCGCCCTGCGCGACGCGGCCCAGGCCCGACTCGCAGGCCGAGAGCGTGACCAGCGCGCTGCCCTGCATCGGCAAGCCCAGGATTTCGTGCGCCTCCAGGAAGTTCTGCTTGCCGTCCTCGTTGGCCAGCAGGATGCGCGAATAGAGCGGATCGACCTGGTCGGCCTCGGCATGGGCGGCCACGTGCATCAGCGGCGCGCGCGCGGCGACGTCGCGGAACTGCGTCTTGGTCGCTGCCGCGCCCATGTAGACGCTGTTGCGCGGGAACAGCCGGGCCAACTGCCTGACCTCGGCCTCGGCGCCCGGCAGGTCGTACTTGTCCTCGATGCGCGGATTGCCGAAGGCGGTGAGCACCGCTTCGGCGCGCGGCGAGCGCTGCGCCAGCTGCACCGCGATGCTCATCGACGGGGCGACGGAGACTGGATGGGTCTCGATCAGGTAGCGGCCGTCGACGCGCAGCGCCTGGAAGGGCAAATAGTGCAAGGGGCCGTGCGGCACGATCACCAGGCGCTCGCCGGCCTTCAGGCCCAGCGGGCCGATCAGCGCAGCGCCCAGCTTGTCGGCATTGCCGATGGCGGCGCGCCGGCCGCGCACCACCGAGTTGCGGAAGGTCTCGACCAGCTCGACGAGGTCGTCGCGCTTGATCGCGATGCTCTTGGCCTCGATGCCGGTCGGGCTGACCACCCAGGCCTGCAGGCGGTCGGGCAGCGCATGGAACTGCAGCACGCGCTCGTCCGGCGCCAGCGTGCGCTGCAGCGTCGCCAGGTCGACCGTCGCGGCCGCCTCGCTGTGGAGCCGCGCCCGGCCGCGCACCGCATCGAGCAGCGCGCGCGAACGGCTGCGCTCGCTGAGCTCGAAGGCCTGCCGTGAATCGCCCACATCGCTGTACAGGCCGACCCCGCGCTCGAACACCGACTGCAGGTCGGAGAACAGGCCCATCTTGAATTCCTCGCTGCGGAACTTCGCGCGCACCGCGTCGACGCTGCCGAGCGCGCGACCCACCGCATCCGCCGCCGCCTGCTTCTGCCCGAGCGCGAGCTCGCTGCGCGCCACGCCGTCCCAGGCCCAGAGCCGGTAGTAGCCGCTGTCGGTGCCGACGGCGCGCGTGGTCAGCTGCATGTAGAGATCGCGCGCCTCGGCCGGCTTGTTCTCGGCCAGCAGCAGGCGCGCGCGGGTGCGCTCCAACTGCGCGGCCAGCGGCGCCTCGCGCGGCGTCGGCAGCGTGCCGAGCAATTGCCGCGCGCGCGAGGTGTCGCCCGATTCGATCAAGGCGTTGACGAGCGAGGACTGCACCAGCGGCGCGTAGCGTTGCGAGCTGTTGGCCAGCGCGATCTCGTAGGTGGCGACCGCGCCGGCGTAGTCGCCGCGCCGCGTCTGCACGTCGCCGATCACCTTGTTCGCCGGCCCGACGACCAGCTTGGGGTCGCGCGCTTCGTGCTTGAGCGCCTCGCGCGCGAATTCCTCGGCTTTCTCCAGCTGGCCGGAGTAGCTGTAGACGATGGCGAGGTCGCGGTTCGCCATCGCGAGCAGGTTGGGATCGCGCGTGGTGTTGGCCAGGTGCAACGCCTTGCTCGCCGCCCGCACGCTCTGGCGGAATTCGCCCGCCTCGGCCAGCGCGACGGCCTGGCTGCAGTATTGGTAGCCCGAGAGCTTGGGACTGTCCTGCCCGTAGAGCACGGCGCCGTCGTTGCTGAGCGCGAGCAGCGTGTCGGTGTCGGCGAGCCGTGCCTGTTCCTGCTTGCTGGCCGCCGCCTCGGCATCGGGCGCCTGTGCCAGCGCCCATGGGCCACCGAGCAGCGCCGCGAGTCCGAGGGCTCCTGCGCCGATCCACCTGCGCGCAAGGTGCGCCTGTCCGAACCCCGAAAGACTTTGCATTCGACCCCCGCGCGCGGTCGTCGCGGCCCGCGCTCGCGTGCCGCCGACGCGCGAAGTGCGCGCCCCTCAGACCTCGTCGGGGGCGAGTCTAGGAGGGGGGTGGGGGGCGGGCTATTCGCAATACGGTCTAGCGCGAAGGGAGTAGGGGTAGGCGTCGTCTGCGACGCCGACGGGGTTCCCATCGAGCCCAAACCGGGAACCACGCCCGCCACGAACAACATCGGTGCCGCCAACCGGATTGGCTTGTCAATACGGCTTGGTGATCAAGTGCCCCACGTTGCTGAAACCGTTGCCCCATCCACTTCCGATGAGCTGCTGGCCGGTGTACCTGAACGTCGGGCCGGTCGTGGTAGTGCTGGATGGTCAACCTGCTTCCGAGGTAGGCGCGGCTGCCAGCGAATGCATCTCGCCCGTTCAAGTGGACGCAGTCAATCTCTTCTGTTGTCCGGGTGACTGTCTTCGTTGCAGTCCTTAGGAAAAGAGTGCGTTCACAACGGGCTGGCGACCCATGGCAAGAAGCCCACGCTCGGGGTCGTCGAATTCCCCAATTTTCTTGAGCAGCAATGCATCGGAGTCGGCGCTGCGACTAATGAACTCAAGGTCGGGCCGTGCATCGGAAGACCAGCCATGCTCAAGCAAGGTATGGATAGGGAGACCGCTGGGCCAAGCGACAACGTATGCGCAGTGCTCCTCAAACAGAATTCGGGCAGCCTCTTCGACTGCGAACTCAAACAGTTTGGCCGCTCCAAAAAATTTTAATTTACCCTGAGATTCGATCATTACTTCTTCAATCGATTGTTTGTTGTCTGGTATTTTGTGCCCGCGTCGCCGCAAACCGTCCCAAAGTTTGTAGTAGCGAACTACTCTTGTATCGGGTTGCCAAACCTGCGATCCGACGAGCAGCCATAACTCGTGGTCGGGAAGCCTGCTTTTTACTAACGTAAGGACGTGATTGAACACAAGCAGGAATGCCTCATAAGAGGACCCATCAACAACCCAGCTTGCGCCTGCCACAGCGTTCGTCGATGGGGCGGCGGCTTGGGCAAAATTTATTACTTCGTTCTTTGTGAAGAGGTTTTCTGCCGCTTCTACTCTGATATTAATAGTCATAGTGGTTGCCCTTCGGATCGTTGAAGTGAGGTCCGCGGTTCTGCGAATTACCAGGACCATAGTTATGGCCACCTGCATCATCACGAATTCTTATTGTCTTCGTGTCGCCGCCTCGAGCTGGGATTTCAAACTCGTAGATTCGTCCCGGCTGCTCAACATTGCGCCTATCCACATTTTGCAGAACCTGTGTCGGCTGTTGGCTTGTCGGTACACCGTTCAGGCGCTTCGCTTCGTTGAAGGCACCGCTTCGTCCTGCCCCGGGCGGGGTGTAGTTCGGTGGACGTGCACCTGCTCCAAGCCCGGATCCGCCGGCAAGACCCCCGCCGCCACCTCCTCCGCCCTCAAGTAGGCTATGTCTCTTGGCATTCATCATGTCCATCGGCGTGATCCAAGCCACTTGGTGCGAGGCATCTCCCGAGCCCGCCGGTGCAGTTCCCCCATTGATCCAGCTGATTTCGCCGGCCAAGGTGCTCAATGAGGTACTCGCCCGAGCGGAACTCGCCCACGCCCCCAGCGATGCCAGCCCGGTCGGATCGATCCGGTTGCCGGGGTTGTTGCCGACGTAGGCATACAGGTTGACGTCGTCCTTGTAGCCGATCGGGTCCGTCTGCAGGAACCTGCCCAGGCTCGGCGAGTAGAAGCGGGCCTTGTAGTAGTACAGCCCGAGCTCGCCGATGAGCTGCTGGCCGGTGTGGTGGCGCAAGGAGCGCGCGAGCTCGGCGATGGAGGCCGGACCCAGGGCGTTGGCGTCGCCGGAGATCTTCATGACCATTGAGGTTGAGGTCGAGGCCGAGGTCTTGCTGGTCTTGGGAGCCGCAGTGACGCCTTGATTGAGGTTGGCCGGAAGGACCCTCGCCTTCAGCACGCGCTGGGCCTCGGCGAAGCTGACCGGGGGCATGTTGGCGCGCAGGACGCCGGGGGCGGGGGCGAACTCGCTGGTGTTGCCGGCTGGGGCTGCACCGCGGGCGACAGCACCGGCATCCTTCGCGCCGTCCTTGACGGCTTCGCGCCGCACCGGGTCCTTGGCCGTGGGCAGATCGTCCGGCAGGTAGCGTAGGGCGGGCTGGCCGCTGGCGAAGCTCAGGGAACTGCCCGAGCCCGCCGCGGCATTGGAAGACGAACGCTGGCTGGCATTGGCATTGGCGACGGGAACGCCGAGGGCGACCGAAGGCGGTGCCGCCTTGCGAGCCACGCCGCTCTGGATCTGCGCGGCAGCGATGCCGCCTGCAAGCGATGTGGCAACGGCCACGACAACGGCGCAGGCGCGCGCGAGCTTGGACATGGGAACTCCCCGAGGATTTTTGTTGGAGAACTTGCTGCACGCATTGCGACGTGCAGCGAGAGCCGGCTGGCTACGGCGAAGTGTTCACCACCGAGGTGCGATTGCCTGCGGCGTCGAAGCTGTAGGTGATCGTGGTGGAGGAGGTACCGTTGCTGTAGACGGTGCTGGCCAGGCGGCCCAGCGCGTCATACGTGTGGTTCACGGAACCGGCATGGGCTGCGAGAGCAACGCCGAACAGGAAAACGGCAAGGACTGTGCGGCTCGACATCCGCGCCGGCAGATGGCGATCGGATGGCATCGATGCGTGCGACATCGATGCAAGCGCTGGCAATGCAGCGATCTTTTTATTCATTGGGGGAGCCCGCTTGTTTTTGGTGCCGCGGACTGTAGTCGAGCCGTTGGCAAACAAAAACTCGTTTTTTGTCGCGCAATCTGACGGCGATTTAGAAGTGCCAGCAAGATCTTTTTCGCGCATGAGCGCGGCCATCTCAAGAAGAAACAAACTTTGGGAGGCCATAGCAGCCATGAACGATGCGACCCATGTGCACCCGCCGCTGGGAGGACTGCAATCGGTGATATCTGGACAGCCGACACCTGGCAATCAGGGCGAGGACGAGCACGATGCGCTGGCACAAGAGGTGTTCGCCGCGTACATGATCAACAGCATCGACTTTTCCCGAGCCGAGCAAAGCCCGGCGTCACGTGACTCGCACTACGGCTCGAAGCTTCCACACATCGCCGAAGCGATCGGCCTGGAACCGGCATGACAAGGAGGCGTCCTGCGCCGTTGACTCGCAGGTATGCGAAGACCGTGACTGCTCGCATGCAACGCGATCCGAATTTCGCCAAGGCGCTGCTCGAGGAAGCAGCTTCGGCACATGCCCGGGGGGAGTCGGAGCTTGCATGCTCGTTGTTGCGGGTTGACACGTTGGATCGCCGGCCATGAGAACCAATGCGGTTGCACGACGCCTCGAATCGATGCACGGGAAGGGGGCCATGAGCTTTACGGACGTTGCCAACGTCCTGAGCGACAGTCCAGACACGGTGTCGCAATGGAGCGCGGAGCGCGGGCCGAATGCTTCCCCGAGCGGGCACAGAAAAGCGACTGCTCGAACTGGAGTTCATCATCGAAAAGCTCTCGAATATCTACGAGCCACGCGATGCGCGGCGATGGCTGTTCGCGCGGCAAGGACTGCTGGCCCTTGTGCGGGAAGCCGGCTGGCATTTCGTTGCGAGGGCTGAAGTCGAGGCACGACGGGGCTTCGACAAGAGGCAGGTGAACCCGCCCATCAAGCTGCCGGCGCCTCGCCGTTCTTTGCTTCATGGCGGACTAAGCGAGCCTCTCGACGAAGTGACGCGGCCTGGGCTTCCGGCGCGCGGCACCGCCCTACAGGCGCCGTCAGGCGAGGCTGACGCAGCGGGCGGCCCAGCCCTCAATCATTGCAGGCACCAGCAAGCGTTCCCGCGTCGGGGACCGCTGATTCCAAGGAGTACTTTCATGGCAGTGGATAACGAAGTCCTGGCCGCCGGCGAGGTGGTGGACATCCTGAACGACCTGCTCGAGAACGCGCGTGACGGTGAATACGGCTTTCGCACCTGCGCGGAGGAGGTGAAATCGCCCGAGATGAAGCGCTTGTTCAGCGACCGTGCCTCCGCCTGCGCGCAAGCCGCCAGCGAGCTCGCGCAGCTGATCCAGGCGCAAGGCGGCAAGCCGGCGCAGGGCGGCAGCACGGCCGGCGCGATGCACCGCGGCTGGGTGCATGTGAAGGGGATGGTGGGCGCCAACAGCGATCTATCGATGCTCGAGGAATGCGAGCGCGGCGAGGACGCGGCCGTGGCGCGCTACCGCAAGGCCCTGAAGTACAACCTGCCGGCCGATGTGCGCAGCGTGGTCGAGCGGCAGGCCGAGGGCGCGCAGCGCAACCACGACCAGGTGAAGATGCTGCGCGACCAGGAGCGCGCCCGCAGCTGAGCAAGGAGGAGGCCGCCGCAGGCCGGGCGGCCTCCTCAAGATGGAGGACCCGGGCGGCAAATTAGACCAATGGCCAGTTCCGCACGGCCCGCCTGCTCGCCAGAATCGCCCCAGCGAACTCTGGGAGAACAGCGATGCAACCTGCCGTCGAAATCACGAAACGCGGCGACCGAAACTTCAACTCGTACATCGGCATCGGCGACGGCACCCGTCGCTACGCGCGTGAAGGGCTGCCCACGGTGGCCCGGTGCCTGCAGGATGCGGCGGCCGCGCTGGGCCGCGAATTCAGCTATGCCACCGTCAGCTTCGACAACATCGTCATCGGCAGCTATCCGGTCGCCGTCATGGAACACCGTGCAGTCGAGGTGGCCGACGAGCTGCTGGTGAAGCTGTCGAACCGGCGCGTGCGCTGCCTGGCCTGAACCGTCCCGCGGGACTCGCCCGGGGCGGCAGCGCAGCGCCATTCGGCACAGGCCACGCCCTCGCGCATGAAGACCGCGCCGCTCAGCCGCAGCCCACGATCCTGAACTCGACCCGCCGGTCCAGCGCGTCGACCGCGTCGTCGGTGCCGCTGCCGATGATGTTCTCGCGAAAGCCCCTGCCGCTGGTCTTGGTGCGACCGCTCAGCTCCATGGCCTCGCCGATGAGCCGCTGGCGGATGTAGCGCGCCCGTTGCACCGACAGCATGTCGTTGAAGGCGGCCGAGCCGGTGCGGCTGGTGTGGCCGACGATGTCCATGCAGACATCGGCCTCGGCGCTGGCCTTGGCGATCTCGCGCAGCCACATGGGATAGGGGCCGCTGATCTTCGCGTCGGACCAGAACGCGGTGCCGCCCGGATTGAACAGGAACTTCACGCCCAGTTGCTGCTGGGCGATGCCGTAGGCGACGATCTTGCCGAACGCCTGCTCGGCCTCCGCCGTGCGCCCCAGCTTGGCCGAGCTCAGGTAGATGCCGTTGAGCACGCGCAGCTGGGCGTCGCTGGCCGTGCCGCCGGCGGCGCTGTTGTACTGCGTCAGTGCGTCCTGGTAGCGCTCGGCGTTGTAGTGGGTAGTGGCGTCCTTGATCACCGGCGCCACTGCGATGCGCTCCAGGTAGTACGGGTCGGCCCGCTGGCCCGGCGGCGTGGCCGTGGTGCGCACGTAGCTTTCGATGATCGGGTCCTTGAGGGGCACGGGCGTGTCCTGGTAGTAGGGCAGCGGCGTGTGGTCCAGGCCGTCGTCGCGCGCCACCACCGAAGACTGGGCCACCACCATGCCGCTGGCCAGCTCGGTCAAGGCCAGGTCGATGCGCAGCGGGCTGCGCGCCTGCTCGACCGACAGCCGCGTCATGGTGCCGGTGAGCAGGTAGCGTGCCCTGGCCAGGTTCGAGCGCTGGAAAGGCAGGATCTCCATCGACTCGTGCTTCGAGCCGATGCGCTCGCTGACGCGCTCCTGCAGCTGCTGCGTGGCGACGGTCTGCTGGGCACTGCGAGCATCGATCATCGGGTCGAGCACCACGCCGCGTTTGGCGCTCATGCGCGCGATCAGGGCCGGCTGCTTCGGCGTCTGCATGACCAGCCCGTCGGTCGCCTGGGCGACGGCCTGGTCGAAGGGCAGCTCGGCCTTGGAGGGCGGCGGCGGCGCGGGGGTCGCGCAGCCGGCCAGGCCGGCGAGGCCGGCCACGAGCAGCAGGACGGCGGCCAGGGACAGGGCCCCTCGGCAGCGGGTGAAGGTCGTGATCGTCATTCGCATCCCTTTTTCAGAACGGCCGCGTCCCCGGCGCCCAGAGGTTCGAGCGAGGCGCGCAGCAGCAGCTCGCTGCAGCGGCTGGCGGGGGCCGGCGCGGCCGCGGCCACCACGCTGGGCGGTGGGTCGGGCGCGGGCGTGCGCGTCTCGCGCCGGACCGGGCGGGCCGGCTCCACGGCCTGCCGCGACGGCCTGACGGAAGCGCGCGACGCCTTGTCGGGCGAGGGATCGGCGCGCGCCGGTGCAAGGGCGACGGGCGGCAGCGCGGCGCGGCCAGGCAATGGCAAGGCCTGGACGTTCGCCGCGGACTCCGGTGCATCCAGCGGCGCCGGTGGCACGGCGTGAAGGCGCGGGGGCTGCACCTGGGCCGGCGCAAGTGCCGGTGTCGGCGGTGGGGGGATCGCTGCCACCCGCACAGCAGGCGCCGTGGGCGCCGCAGCCGAGGGTTCCGGCGTCGGAGCCGGCGTCGCAGGCATGGTGGCCAGCACGGCCATCGGCGGTTCCGTCCGCGTCGGATCGCCGACGCGGTAGTGCCCGGCGGTTACCAAGCCGACCAGCACGGCCGCGGTCGCCGCCAGCGCCGGGAGCTTGAAGCGGCTGCGGGGCACCGGCGCCGGCGTCGGGCGCGGGCGCGGCGGCATTGCCGCAAAGAGCTGGACTCTGGGCGCCGCAGGCCGGGCGATCGCAGGCACGAAACTCCGGGCCGCGGCGTGCAGCGCAGGCGCCTTTGCTGACTCCACCGCCGGCGGCTCACTGGGCGCGCGGGCGGCATCGCCGCCCGTCTCGCATGCCGGGGCCTCGGCGCCCATCCGGGCTGCGAACTCGGCCGCGCTCTGCGGACGGTCCTGCGGAAGCACCGACAGCGCGGCGTCGATGACGGCCAGGAAGCGCTCGCCATAGCGGCCGTGCGCGAGTTCGCGCAGCGGCTGCAGGGGATCGTCCGGCATGCGTTCCATCGACGAGATGGGCGGCTGTCCGGTGATCGCGGCATACACCACCGCCGCCAGCGCATACAGATCGGTCCAGGGCCCCTGCCGCATCGAGGCGAGTTCGCCGTATTGCTCGATGGGCGTGAAGCCGGGCTTGAACACCACTGCCGAGGACTGCCCGGCGCTGTCGATCACGCGCCGCGCGGCGCCGAAGTCCAGCAGCACGGGGCCGGTGTCGGTGAGCAGGATGTTGTCGGGCGCGACGTCGCGGTGATAGCAGCTCAGCGCGTGCATCGTGCCGAGCGCGTCGAGCAGCGGCCGCAGCCACGCGCGCAGCTCGGCCTCCTCGGGAGGGCGGCCCAACTCGGCCAGCGCGTGTGCCAGCGTGGGGCCTTGGTAATAGGGCATCGCCATGTAGGCCGTGCCGTTGTCCTCCCAGTGCTGCAGCACGCGAACCAGCGAGGGATGGTCGAAGCGGGCCAGGATGCGCGCTTCGTTGACGAAGGCGCGCAGCCCGATGCGGAAGCTGTCCCGGTAGCGCGGCGACTTGACGACCACCGCGGTGGAGGCGCTGGCACGTGCGGCCAGCACCGCCGGCAGGTATTCCTTGATCGCGACGTGGCGCTCCTGCGCCAGGTCCCAGGCCAGGTAGACGACGCCGAAGCCGCCTTCGCCGATGGGCCCGACGATCTCGTAGTCGTGCAGCCGCAGGCCTTCGGGCAGGGCGCGCTTGCCGGCGCATTCGAACTCGGCCCAGTCCGGCTGCTGCGTGGGCCAGTCGCTGCTCACGGTCGCCGGGCAGGCCGCGACGGGCAGGGTGAGGGTGGCAAGGTTGTCCATGGCATTCAGGCCTTGCCGACCGGCTGCCCGCTCCGCTTGCAAGCAGCGCGTCGCGTGATGTAGATCTGCTTGGCCATGGCGTCCGGTCCCGTAGGTGAGCATTGACTCTACTGCGCGTTGCAAACGGAAGCATTCACCGGAAGCACTAGCCGAAAGGAGGCTCCGGCGCCGCGCACGCCTGTCTTGCCGAGCCTCTGCCGAAGGGGTGAAGGTAGCGCTATCGTCCCACTAGAATCGCGCCAATGAACCCCGAGGCCTCCCCCGCACGTCGCAGCCGCCGTGGCAGCGGCGCCGTCACGCTGCACGACGTGGCCAAGCTGGCCGGCGTCGCGCCCATCACGGCGTCGCGGGCGCTCAACACCCCGGCCCAGGTCTCGCCCGAGGTGCTCAGGAAGGTCGCGGACGCCGTCGCCCGCACGGGCTACGTGCGCAATGTGATGGCCGGCGGGCTGGCCTCGACGCGCAGCCGGCTGGTGGCCGCGGTCGTGCCGACGATCGCGGGGCCGGTGTTCCTGCAGACCGTGCAGTCCCTCACCGAGGCGCTGGCCGAACACGGGTACCAGCTCATGCTGGGCCAGAGCGGCTATGCCGAGTCGCGCGAAGACGCGCTGCTCGAAGCCATCATCGGCCGCCGGCCCGACGGCATCGTGCTGACCGGCATCCTCCATTCGACCGAGGGGCGCCGGCGCCTGCTGGCCGCCGGCATCCCGGTGGTCGAGACCTGGGACCTCACGCCCACGCCGCTGGACATGCTGGTGGGCTTCTCGCATGCCGAGGTGGGCCGCGCGGTGGTCGATTTCCTGCGCGCCCGGGGCCGCCGGCGGCTGGCGGTGGTGGCGGGGGACGACGAGCGCTCGCGCAGGCGCCACCAGGCGTTTTGCGACGCGGCCCGCGCCGCCGGCCTGCCCGAGGTGCCGCTGATCTACGTCCCCGCGCCGACCACGCTCGGGAGCGGGCGCCGCGCGCTGGCCGAGCTGCTCGCAGGCACGCCGGGCATCGACGCCGTGTTCTGCAGCTCCGACCTGCTCGCCCTGGGCGTGATGATCGAGGCCCAGGCGCGCGGTGTCGCGGTGCCGCAGCAGCTGGCCGTGGTCGGTTTCGGCGACCTGGAGTTCGCGGCCGACCTGCATCCGGCCTTGAGCACGGTGCGCATCGACAGCGCAGCCATCGGAAGGCAGGCGGCGCATTTCATCGTGGAGCGCGCCGAGGGGCGCGCGGTGCCCGAGCGGGTGGTGGACATCGGCTTTTCGATCGTCGAGCGGGCCAGCGCCTGATCGGTAGAAACCCTGAGCAACGGGCACTTGACGCGGAAAACGGTAGCGCTACCATTCGGGCATGCCACGGTAGCGCTACCACGAAGGTCGATGCTCGAGTGGCGCCCCTTTTTTAATTTTCCGGAGACAGCCCATGAAGAAACTGCTCGGCGCCCTGGCCATCGGCCTGACGGCCTGCTTCGCCCACGCCCAGGAATGGCCCCAGAAACCGGTGACGCTGGTCGTCCCCTTCCCGGCCGGCGGCTCGACCGACATGGTGGCGCGCGCCATCGGCCCGAAGCTCACCGAGAAGCTCGGCCAGCCTTTCCTGGTGGACAACAAGGCCGGCGCCACCGGCACCATCGGTGCCACGCTGGTCAAGCGCGCGGCGCCCGACGGCAACACGCTTCTCGTCGCGTCGCTCGGGCCGCTGGTGATCGCACCGCACCTGATCAAGGGCCTGCAGTACGACGCTCTGAAGGACTTCGACCTGATCACCGTGGCGGTGCAGGCGCCCAATGTGCTGGTGGTGCCCGCTGCCTCGCCGCACAACACGCTGGCGGACGTGATCGCCCACGAGAAAAAGAACCCCGGCAAGATGACCTTCGCCTCTTCCGGCAACGGCTCCAGCGACCACCTCACGGCCGAGCTGTTCTGGCAGGAGACCGGCACCACCGGCCTGCATGTGCCCTACAAGGGCGGCGCGCCGGCCATCACCGACCTGCTCGGCGGCCAGGTGGAAGCGTCCTTCCAGAACGTCAATGCGGTGTTCCAGCACATCAAGAGCGGCAAGCTCAAGGCGCTGGCGGTGACCGGCACGAAGCGCTCGCCGGTGCTGCCCGACGTGCCCACCATGGCCGAGGCCGGCGTCAAGAACGTCGAGGTCTACTCGTGGCAGGCCATCGTCGCGCCCAAGGGCCTGCCGCCCACGGTGCGCACCAAGGCCAACGAGGCGATCGTGGCCGCGCTCAACGACCCGGCCGTCAAGCAGCAGTTCACCGCCATCGGCTTCGAAGTGGTGGGCAACACGCCGGCCCAGTTTGCAACGTTCCAGAAACAAGAGTTCGATCGCTGGAAGAAAGTGATCGAGACCGGCAAGATCACCATCGACTGATTGAAGCGCGATGTCCGACACCACCACCCCCGTCATCACCGAGCTGCGCGCGATTCCCGTGGCCGGCCGCGACAGCATGCTGCTCAACCTGAGCGGCGCCCACGGCCCCTTCTTCACCCGCAACCTGCTGGTGCTGACCGACAGCGCCGGCCGCACCGGGGTCGGCGAGGTCCCCGGCGGCGAGAAGATCCGCCAGACGCTGGAAGACGCCCGCGAGCTGGTCGTCGGCCAGCCCATCGGGGCTCACCAGCGGGTGCTGCAGCAAGTGCAGAAGAAGTTCGCCGACCGCGACAGCGGCGGCCGCGGCCTGCAGACCTTCGACCTGCGCACCACCATCCACGCGGCGACGGCCATCGAATCCGCGCTGCTCGATCTGCTCGGCCAGCACCTGGACGTGCCGGTGGCCGCGCTGCTCGGCGAAGGCCAGCAGCGCGAGGCGGTGGAGATGCTGGGCTATCTCTTCTACGTCGGCGACCGCGACAAGACCGACCTGCCCTACGCACGCGAGGCCGATGCCGCCGACGACTGGTCGCGCCTGCGCCACGAGAAGGCGATGACGCCGGAGGCCATCGTGCGCCTGGCGGAGGCGGCCAAGGCGCGCTACGGCTTCAACGACTTCAAGCTCAAGGGCGGCGTGCTGCGCGGGGACGAGGAAGTCGATGCCGTGGTCGCGCTGCACGAGCGCTTCCCCGAGGCGCGCGTGACGCTCGACCCGAACGGCGGCTGGCTCCTGAAGGATGCGATCCGCCTGGGCCAGCGCATGCGCGGCGTGGTGGCCTATGCCGAGGACCCCTGCGGCGCAGAGGAAGGCTTCTCGGGCCGCGAGGTGATGGCCGAGTTCCGCCGCGCCACCGGCCTGCCGACCGCAACCAACATGGTCGCCACCGACTGGCGCCAGCTCAGCCACGCGCTGGCGCTGCAGTCGGTCGACATCCCGCTGGCCGATCCGCATTTCTGGACCATGGCCGGCTCGGTGCGCGTGGCCCAGAGCTGCCGCGACTGGGGTCTGACCTGGGGCTCGCATTCCAACAACCACTTCGACGTCTCGCTGGCCATGTTCACGCACGTGGGTGCCGCGGCGCCGGGACGCGTGACCGCCATCGACACGCACTGGATCTGGCAGGACGGCCAGCGCCTCACCAAGGACCCGCTCAAGATCGAGGGTGGCCTGGTGCAGGTGCCCAGGAAGCCGGGCCTGGGCGTCGAGCTGGACATGGCCGAGGTCGAGAAGGCGCACCAGCTCTACAAGCAGCATGGCCTGGGCGCGCGCGACGATGCGGCCGCGATGCAATATCTGATCCCCGGCTGGAGCTTCGATCCGAAGCGCCCCGCCTTCGTCCGCTGACCCACCCTCCTGAAGGAAGCCCCATGAGAGAGAACCGCCTGCGCACGCTGTGGAAGTCCGGTGGGGCCGCCGTCAATGGCTGGCTCGCCATCCCCAACGGCTTCTCGGCCGAGACCATGGCCCACCAGGGCTGGGATTCGCTGACCATCGACCTCCAGCACGGCGTGGTCGACTACCAGGCCATGGTCGGCATGCTGCAGGCCATCTCCACCACCGACACGGTGCCGGTGGTGCGCGTGCCCTGGCTCGATCCGGCCGCGCTGATGAAGGCGCTGGATGCCGGCGCCTACGGGCTGATCTGCCCCATGGTCAACACGCGCGAGGAAGCGCAGCGCCTGGTGGCCTACACCCACTACGAGCCGCGCGGCACGCGCAGCTTCGGCCCGGTGCGCGCCCTGCTCTACGGCGGGGCCGACTATCCGCAGGAGGCGAACGACACCATCGTCACCTTCGCGATGATCGAGACCGCACAGGCGCTGGACAACCTGGACGACATCCTGTCGGTCGAGGGCCTGGACGCGGTCTACATCGGCCCCTCGGATCTGTCGCTGGCACTCGGCTGCCGTCCGGTCTTCGACGACGTGGACCCGCCCGTGGCGCAAGCCATCGACCACATCCTCGAGCGCGCCAAGGCCCATGGGCTGGTCGCCGGCATCCACAACGGCACGGCCGAGGGCGCGCTGGCCCGCGTCGCCAAGGGCTTCCAGTTCGTCACCGTGAGCTCCGACGCGCGCCTGATCGCCGCCGGCGCCCAGCAAGTACTGGCCAAGATGCGCGCCACGCCGCCGAGCGCGACGCCCTCCAACTCCTCCACCTACTGAAAGGACTCCACATGAAGATCGGATTCATCGGCCTGGGCATCATGGGCGCGCCGATGGCGCAGAACCTGATGCAGGCCGGCCACGAGATGATCGTGCGCACGCGCAGCAAGGTGCCGGATGCGCTGAAGGGCGCCACCGTCTGCAAGACCAACGCGGAGGTCGCGCGCGCGGCAGAGGTCGTGATCCTCATGCTGCCCGACACGCCCGATGTCGAGCAGGTGCTGCTCGGCGAGGAGGGCGTGGCCGCCGGTCTGTCGAAGGGCAAGCTGGTGATCGACATGAGCTCGATCTCGCCCATCGACACCAAGCGCTTCGCCGCGAAGCTCAACGAGCTGGGCTGCGACTACCTGGACGCGCCGGTCTCCGGCGGCGAGGTGGGCGCCAAGGCCGCCAGCCTGACCATCATGGTGGGCGGGCCCGAGGCCGCCTTCGAGCGCGCGAAGCCGCTGTTCGAGAAGATGGGCAAGAACATCACCCTGGTCGGCGGCAACGGCGACGGCCAGACCACCAAGGTGGCGAACCAGATCATCGTGGCGCTGAACATCGCCGCCGTGGGCGAGGCGCTGGTGTTCGCAAGCAAGGCGGGCGCCGATCCGGCCAAGGTGCGGCAGGCGCTGATGGGAGGCTTCGCGGCCAGCCGCATCCTGGAAGTGCATGGGGAACGCATGATCAAGCGCACCTTCAACCCGGGCTTCCGCATCGCGCTGCACCAGAAGGACCTGAGCCTGGCGCTGGCCGGCGCGCGATCGATGGGGGTGGCGTTGCCGCAGACGGCTTCGGCCGCGCAGCTGATGCAGTCCTGCGCCGCGCACGGCTGGGACCAGCTCGATCATTCGGCCTTGGTCAAGGCGCTGGAGCAGATGGCGGCGCACCCGGTGGCGCCCGACGCGGAGTAGACGCGCGGCAGCCGCGTCAGCTGCGCAGGTACGACAGCGCGAAGAGGAGGGCGGCCAGGGCGATCCCTGCGCGGGTGATGTAGGTCCCGAGCTTGGCGGCGACCGGGTCTTGTGGCTGCAGGCTGGCGTGCTTGGTGTCCATGGCGACGAACTCCCGGAGAGAAGATGCGTCGTCATGCTAGGCCCGGAGCGCGCGCTTGCCTATCCGCCAAACGGCCCAGCGGCCGATTGGCCTGGGGCCGTTCGTGCAATGCGTCACCATTGCGCGAACAGCTTGCAATCTGCGCCCGCAGGTACAGGGCTGGCGCGCCCGGCGGCAGCGCTTGTCAGGCGCGCGGCGTGCGCCTTACATTCGGGCCAGGTCACGAGGATGGGTATGGATGATGACTGCGCACTGATCGATCAAGCCAGCCGCAACGGCAAGGACGCAAGGCAGTTCGCATGACGAGCAGTCCCGACGTGTCCGACGCCAACGCCTTCCAGGGAGAAGCACTTGGCCTTTTGTTCGGTCTGCCGATGCCCATGGCACGCGCCATGGCCCTGCGCGGCGAGGCCATCGGTCGGGACAGGGCCAGCATCCGCATGCACTACCAGGCCGCACAGACCAACAGCCGCGGCGACGTGCATGGCGGCGCCATCGCATCGTTGCTGGACTGCACCCTGGCAGCCGCCGTGCGCTCGCACGATCCCGCCGGCTTCGGCGTGGTCACCATCGACCTCACGCTGCACTTCGTCTCGGCCGGCAGCGGCGACCTGATCGCGACCGCCCATTGCGACCGGCGCGGACGCTCCATCAGCTTCGCGCGCGGTGAAGTCCACACCGAGGACGGCACGCTGGTGGCGATGGCCACCGGCACCTTCAAGCTCGTGGCGCGCGCTGCAGCCGCAGCCTCAACCCCACCGGCGACATCGTGAACGCCAGCCGCTCCTGCACCTCTGTGCCGTCGGCGTTCGAGACGTCCGCGATGTCGAAGGCACGCAGCAGCATGGCGGCCACCATCTTCATCTCCGACAGCGCGAGGTAGCGGCCGGGGCAGGTGCGCGGCCCGGCGCCGAAAGGCATGGCGACCCGCTTGGCCGAGCCCGCGGCGCGGCCCGGGCCATCCCCTGCGAGCCAGCGTTCGGGCCGGAAGGCCTGGGGATCGGCGAAATGCGCGGCATTCACGGCACCGGGGCGCATCAGGCACATCACCGGCGTGCCGGCGGGCACCGCCACGCCGCCCACCACCGTGTCGCGCACCGCCTCCTGGATGAGGAGCGGAGCGACCGGCTTCAGCCGCATCGTTTCGTGCGCGCAGGCCTCCACGAAATCGAGCCGGCCCAGCTGCTCGTGGCTGGGATGGGCCTCGGCGCCGAGCACGCGGCGCACTTCCTCGGCGGCTCGCTGCGCGGCCTCGGGGTGGCGATGCAGCAGCCAGATCATCCACGCCAGCGTGTTGGCCGTCGTGTCTTCGCCGGCCAGCAGCATGGTCAGCATGTTGCCGGAGACGTCCTCGTCGCTCAGGTCGGAGCCGGGCCGGTCGCGCTCGGCGATCATGGCTTCGATGAGGTTGCGCGGGTGCTCGCGCAGTTCGGGCTGGTCGGCGAGCCGTTGCCGCGCGGCGGCAATGAAAGCGTTCACGGCGCCGTGTACCGCGGCCAGGTCCGCTTCCACCGCCCGGTCGCGCCGCGTCAGCCAGCGCGGCAGCGGCGACAGCACGCGCTTGGCCAGCGCGGGCAGCAGCTTGTCCAGGTGCTGCTGGATCACCTCCTCGTCCGACTCCAGCGTGTTGATGTCCGTGCCGAAGGCCAGGCCCGCGGTCACGTCGACGGTGTAGCGCATCAGGTCGGCCTGCAGGTCGATGGCCTGCCCGGCCTCCACGGCCCGGCGCCAGCGGCCCTCGAAGCGCTGCGTGACCTTCACCAGCGTGGGATGGAAGGCCTTGATGTGGGTCGGGTCCAGGCCGCGCAGCACCATGGGCCGGTGCCGACGCCATTCGTCGCCGTTGACGGTGAACAGGCCGTTGAAGCCGAGCGAGCGGGCCGCCGCATTGAGCTTGGCGCTGCGCTGGAATCCGTCGGGCCGGTCGCGCAGCACCGCGGCGACCGTCGCCGGGTCGGAGATGACGACGAACTCGCGGGAGGCGATCCGAAAGCGGTAGATCTCGCCGTACGCGCGCGCCCACTGCTCGACCTTCTGGTGCAGGCGCTCGCGCTCGATCTGGAGTGCGTTGCCCAGCACCGGCAGGCCGCGCGGCCCCGGCAGCTCGCGAATGCGCCGCACGGGTGCGCCCGCACGCGGTCCATCGGTGGTGATCGCCATGTCGGTCCCTTCGTGCGCCGGTGCGCCAAAAGCGCGGCATCTTATCCCGGCCCGAAAGGCCATTCAGAAGCCGAATTGGAAGAACTGGTTGCTCAGCCAGCGCCGCAGCACGTCGACGGCCCGCGGCGCGGGCGCCTGCGGCATCCGAGCGACCACGCTGCGCTCCATGTGCAGCACCGGCCGGTCAGCCCCCTGCGCGCCTGCAACGAAGCCCATGCGCTGCATGAACCGGATCGCGCGGCGGTTGGAGGACGGCACCTCGCAGACCAGACGGCGCAGGCCGGCATGGCGTGCCGAGTCGAGCAGCAGATCGAGCAAGTGGTCGGCCAGCCCCTGGCCCTGCCAGGTGTCGCCCACGACGAGCGTCAGCTCCGCACAGTCGCCCTGGGCGCTGACGTCGTAGCGCGCCTCCCCGATCACCTCCTCGTGACGATCCAGCCGGAGCGTCGCGACGAAAGCGACATGGCGCACGCCATCCACGTTGACCAGGTCCACCAGCATCGCCGGCGAGCAGGCCCCCAGGCCGCGGCCGAAGCGCTCGCCCCGCGAGGCGGCCGACAGCCTGGCGACGAAGGCGCCGAAGCGTCTCGCGTCGTCGGAGCGCACGGCGCGGATCTGGACGGGCGCGCCGTTGCGCAGCCGCACGTGCCGGGGCACTCCCACGGCACGACGCGTCGCGGCGATGGCTGCTGCCGGGCTGGTGTTCACGTTGGGCATGGGCTCTTCCGGTTGGCTTGTGAAAGGAGCGCAAGGATCTCGCACCACGCCGCGTCCGGTCCTTAAGTAGTACTGAAGCGTTCTGAAGCCCGCTTCAGGCCGCCCGCCAACGCACGAATTCAGAACGTTTAAGGGCCGCCTTGGTGACGCCGCGTGCGCCTTCGGCGACAGTCCCGGCACGGACCCCGCCGGGTTCGATCGATCGCCCACGAACCATGGCCCACAAAGCACCGCGTTATGTCTGCCTGTCCGACCTCCACCTCGGCGCGGCCTACAGCATCCTGACCTACGCCGACGCGCAAGGCCGGCCCGACCCCGGCCGCCCGAGCGACACCCAGATCGCCTTCGGCAGCGCCTTGCGCGAGCTGTTGGCCACCATGGACGGCCCGCCCCCGACCCTGGTGCTGCTGGGCGACGTGCTCGACATGGGGCTGTCGCCGATGGGCGATGTGGCGGCCGCCTTCCGCTGCTTCGTGGAGACGGTGATGCAGGACGGCGGCCGGCCCGTGTTCGCCCCGCGCGTGCTGTACGTGCCCGGCAACCACGACCACCACCTCTGGCGCATCGCGCAGGACCAGCAGTACCAGGACGCACTGCAGCAGGGCCGTGTCGAGGATGACCTGATCAAGCACACCGCGCTGTTCGACCCTGCGGGCGAAGAGGCCGAGGCCTCCCGGATCGGCTCGGCGATGCTGACGCGGCTCGCCGCCGGCTGCCCGGGCCTGGCCGACGCGCGGGTCGACATCGCCTACCCCAACCTCGGCCTGCTCGATGCGTCGCGCCGGCGCTGCGTGGTGCTGCACCACGGCCATTACATCGACCCGATGTACCGGGTGATGACGATGCTGAACGCGCAGGCCCCGGGCCGCAGCGCCGGACGAAACCCCGCGGCCGTGACCGTCTCCGACCTGGAGGGCCAGAACGGCGCCTGGGTCGACTTCATGTGGTCCGACCTCGGCAGCTCCGGCCTCACCGGGGCCGGCGCCGGCAAGCTCTACGAGGTGATGCGCGATGCCGCCGCATCGCACGACTTCTCGCAACGGCTGGCTGCGTTGGTGGTGGCCAAGCTCGACCAGAACTTCGGCGTGAGCGGCAGCACGGACGTGTTCCAGGGCGTCACGGTCAACCAGCTCGTGCTCGGTGCGCTCGATGCCACGCTGGGCCGGGGTGCCGAGTCGCAGCGGGACGGCTATGCCGAGGTGATGAGCAGCGACGACGTGGCGGACCTGCGCTGGTACCTTTCGGGGCCGGTGAAGCTTCAGCTCGAGCAGGCCGGGCTCCAGCCCTCGGAGCTGGATTTCAGCTTCGTCTTCGGCCACAGCCACAAGCCTTTCGAGGACGAACTGCCGGTGCCGGGCTACGACCGGCCGGTCGGCATCTTCAACACCGGCGGCTGGGTGATGGACCAGCCCACCATGACCAGCACGCAGGGCGCCTCGGCGATGTTCATCGACGACGCGCTGAACGTCGCATCGCTGCGCCTGTTCAACGATCCGGTGAACGGGCGCGTGGCCCCCGTGCACGCGCGCGGCATCGGCGGCTTCCGGGACCGCGACAACCCGATGCTGGCGGCACTGGCCGCCGGCATCGAACGCATCGCACCGGCCTGGGAGGCGTTCTCGCGCCACGCGCAAAAGGCCACGCAGAGCCGCGCCACGCTGCTGCTCGACGAGTTCTTCACCGCCTCGGTGTCGGTGATCGCGGACGCACGGGCCGGGATGGCGGCCCGGGCCAGGACGGCGGCGAGGACCCAGGCATGACGATGAAGCCCATTTCCCGCCCCCTCGGCGAGATCGCCGCGCACTACACGGTGGTCGTGGTCGGTTCCGGCTACGGCGCCGGCGTGGCGGCTTCGCGCCTTGCGCGGGCCGGCCAGGCGGTGTGCGTGCTGGAGCGCGGCCGCGAGATCCTGCCCGGCCAGTTCCCGAACGACCTCGCCACCGCGCAGGCCGACATGCAGATCGACGGTGCGCGCGGCAAGCTCGGCGCGGCCGACGGCCTGTACAACCTGCACCTGAACGACGACATGCTGGCGATGGTGGGTTGCGGCCTGGGCGGCACCTCGCTGATCAATGCCAACGTCGCGCTGGAGATCGACCCGCGCCTGTTCGATGCCACGCCCTGGCCGGCGCAGTTCCGCCGCGACCCGAAGCTGCTCGACCCCTACATCGCGCGGGCCCGGGAGATGCTCGACCCCTCGCCCTATCCCGAGGATTCGAAAGACTTTCCGCCTCTGAACAAGCTGCTGGCGCTGCAGAAATCGGCCGCGACGATGAAGAAGCCCTTCAAGCGTCCGCCCATCGCGGTGAACTTCGTCGACCAGGTGAACCCCTTCGGCGTGGCGCAGCCGCGCTGCAACCTGTGCGGCGATTGCACCAGCGGCTGCAACGTGGGCGCGAAGAACACCACGCGCATGAACTACCTGCCCGACGCGCATGGCCGCGGTGCGCAGATCTTCACCGGCGCGCGGGTCAGCCACGTCGAGCGCGACGGCGCGCGCTGGCGCGTGTTCTTCGACGAGGTCGCGCTGCGCGGCGCCGAAGGCCCGGCCGCGCAGGGGAGCGCCGGCCGGCGCAGCGTCACGGCCGACGTGGTGATGCTCGGCGCGGGCGCCCTGGGCTCGACCGAGATCCTGCTGCGCTCGAAGGCGATGGGCCTGCCGCTGTCGGAGCGGCTCGGCCAGCGCTTCTCCGGCAACGGCGACGTGCTCGCGCTGGGCTACAACAGCTACTGGCAGTCCGGCACCGACGCGCAGGGCCAGGCGGTGCAGCGCAACATCAACGGCGTGGGCACGGGGCGCAACGAGGTCGCGCCGGCCGATCTGCCGGGGCCATGCATCACCGGCGTGATCGACATGCGCCAGACGCCCGAGGTGCGCGACGGGCTGGTGATCGAGGAGGGCGTCATCCCCGGCGCCCTGGCCTCCTTGCTGACGCCGGCCCTGTTCTTCGCCGACGCGATGCTCGGCGGCGAATTCGCCTACGGCGCCTCGCAGGCCAAGCCCCGCCTGCTCGATGCGCAGGCACTGGGCGAGGCGGTGCAGAGCGACCCCGGCAGCCTGACCCGGCTGGCCTACACCGGCGCGGCGGGCCGCACGCAGACCTACCTGGTGATGAGCGTGGACGAGGCGGCCGGCCGCCTGCACCTCGAGCAAGACCGGCTGCGCATCGATTGGCCGGAGGCCGGCTCCAGCCCCACCATCGCCAAGGACGAGGCGTGGCTGCGGGCCGCGAACGATGCCATCCAGGGCCAGTTCATCCCGAATCCGCTGTCGGCCGAATCGCTCGGCCGCAAGCTGATCACCGTGCATCCGCTCGGCGGCTGCGGCATGGGCGACAACGCGGGCGATGGCGTGGTCAACCACCAGGGCCAGGTGTTCTCCGGCAGCGAAGGCGACGCAGTGCATGAAGGCCTGTATGTCTGCGATGGCGCGGTGCTGCCGGGCGCGGCCGGCGTGAATCCGCTGCTGACCATCACCGCGCTGGCCGAGCGCACCTGCCAGGCGCTGTGCGACGCCCGGGGCTGGGCGATCGACCTCGGCCTGCAGCCGCGCCAGGTCTTGCCGGCGGGCGCCGGCGCCTCCGCAACCGCCGCGGCACTTCCCCCCGCGCCGCCTTCGGGCCTGCTGGAGCGGATGGCGCGCGAGATCTCGTCGATCGCGCACGACGCCGAAGCGCTGCTCCGGAACGCGACCGGCCACCTCGAAGCGGGCGCCATCGAGCTGGCGAAGCACGCGATCAAGCTGCTGATCGAGAAAGACCCGGCGCTGCTCAGCCCGAGCTTCCAGTTCACCGAGACCATGCAGGGGTGGATCAGCACCGAGGCCGTGGTCGCGCGCTCCGGCGCGGCACGCCGCATCGCCGACGACTACGAAGTTGCGAGCGCGTGGGGCCGCGTGCGCAACCAGGCGATGCGCTTCGAGCTGACCATCCATACCCACGACCTGTACCAGATGGTCACGGACCCGACCCACGCCGCCACCATCTCAGGGAGCGTCACCTGCCCGGCGCTGTGGCACGAGCCGATGCCCGTGCAGAGCGGCGTGTTCCACCTGCTGCCGGCCGACGCGCAGCGGGTGGAAACCTGGACCATGACCTACGAGATGGTGCTGCAGCGCGGCGACTCGCGGCTGCGCTTCAAGGGGCACAAGGTGCTGCACCAGCGGCCGGGGTCCTCACCATGGACCGACACCACCACGCTGTTCGTGCGGGTGCACGACGCAGAAAGCGCCCAGCGCCCGCTGGTCGCGCAGGGCATCCTGACGCTCGACCTCGAAGACCTTCTGCGGCAGGCCTTTTCCCTTCGTCTCGAGCCGCCCACGAACCTGCTGGGCGAGCTGGAGCAGCAGGTGCCGGCCGCGCGCGACGCCATCAACGCCGCGTACCTGGCCAAGTTCGGCGGCTTCTTCGGCACGACGCTGTTCCGCGCCTACGGCGGCCTGCTGGCGGACCTGAGCAACTTCCCGGCGCTCGACCTCCCCCAGCTGCAACGGCGGGCATTGCGCGCACCGGTGCCGGTGACGCACAGGGTGGACGTCGGCGATGGCTTCGAGATCAAGCTGACCCGCTATGCCGGCGGCGCCCGCGGGCCGGTGGTGCTGGCGCCGGGCTTCTCGGTGCGGGCCTCGTCCTTCGCCACCGACACGGTGGAGCAGAACCTGGTGGAAGCGCTGTGCGCGCGCGGCTACGACGTGTGGCTCTTCGATTACCGGGCCAGCCCCGACTCCGGCAGCCCCATCGCTCCGTTCACCATCGACGACATCGCCCGCATCGACTGGCCGGCCGCGGTGCGCTTCATCCTGGAGGCCACGGGCGCACCGGACCTGCAGGCGATCGCGCATTGCGTCGGCTCGATGAGCCTGCTGATGGCCCTGCTCGACGGCATGACCGGCGTGCGCTCGATCGTCTCCTCGCAGCTGACGCTGCATCCGGTCACCAACTGGCTCAACTACGCCAAGGCCGACCTCGGCCTGGCCCGGCTGCTGGAAGGCTATGCGCCGCTCGAGGACCGCTTCGACTGCGTGCCCGGCACCACCGACCTCGACCGCGAGATCGACACGCTGGCCTGGAAGGTGCCCGTTCCCGACGGCGAGGAATGCAAGAACCCGCTGTGCCGCCGCGTGTTCTCGATCTTCGGGCCTTCGTACACGCATGCGCAGCTGAACAACGCCACCCACACGGCGCTGGCGGAAATGTTCGGCTGCGTATCGCTGCGCCCCTTCGAGCAGCTGAGCCTGATGATGCAGCAGGCCAGGGCGGTGGACAGCGAGGGGCGCGACGTTTACCTCGTGCCGGAGAAGGCGAAGCGCCTGGCGCTGCCGATCAGCTTCGTGGCCGGCGCCGGCAACCAGCTCTTCTTCCCGGAGACCTGCATCCGCACGCAACGCTGGCTGTCGGCCTTCAACGACCCGGCCCTCTACACGCGCCACATCTTCGACGGCTACGCCCACATGGACCTGTTCATCGGACGCGATGCGGCGCGGGACGTCTACCCCTATCTGATCACGCAGCTCGAACGTGCGGATCCGACGCAGCGTTGAGAAGATGGTCGGACACCAGTGCCACCACGGCATCCTCGTCGAGCCCGGCGCCTTCCAGGCGCCAGGCCTCGACGCTGGCCGCCGGGTGCGCGCTGCCGATGAGCGCCATGGCCGCCGTCATCGTGCGCTCGTCGCTGGGCGAGCGCCGCTCGCCGCGCCGCCGGCGCGCGGCGTCGTCGCAGCCGACCAGCAGCGCGGCCTCGCGCAGCCGGCCCTGGCGCGCCGCCAGCAGCGCCAGCATGCCCGAGAAGTGACGCAGCCCCAGCGAGCGGCGGCAATGCGGCAGGCTTCGCAGCACCTGGGCGCAGGCCTCCTCGAGCGCGCCCTGGCCGGTCAGCGCGTGCGCGTACCAGTTCAGCGCGAAGGCCAGCATCTGCGCATCGGCCAGCGGCGAGCGCTGCAGATGGTCGATGAGCCCGCGGAACTGGGCCACCGCCTCGTCGATGTGCCCCAGTTCCTGGTGCATCGCAGCCAGGTTGTTGAGCACATGGAACAGCGTGCGCGCGTTGCCCTCCGAGCGCACGTGCGGCAGCGCCTGGGTAAAGGCCGCCAGCGCCTGGACCGGCTGGTCCTGGTAGCGCCGCACCATGCCCGTGCAATAGAGCAAGGTGCCCTTGAAGGCGCGAAGCCCGGGCTGCTCGACCAGCTTGCGGCATTGGGCCAGCCTGCGCTCGGCGCCGTCGAAATCGCCGCTCACGGCGGCCACGTAGGCGCTCGAGCACAGGCTGAGGGCCAGCAGACCGTCCGGCGGCTGCCGCTCGAAGATCTCGCAGGCCCGGTCGAGCAGCTGCACCCGCCGCTGCAGGCTGACGCCGCCATGCAGCCCGACCAGCGCCAGGCCCAGGCTGAACTCGGCCACCACCTGCGCCGGCGTGGCTTCGTCGATCAGGGGCTCGGCCATCAGCATCCAGCGCAGGCACTCGGGGTAGCGGCCGGCCTGGTACATCAGCACGGCGGCGACGTTCACCAGGTCGAGCGCCACGGCGGCATCGCCGCCCGGGCCGCAAGCCCATTCGATCGCGCTGCGCAGGTTGTCGATCTCGGGCGTGCTGGCCAGCACCCACTGGTCCACCGTTTCGGCGACCTGGCACCCGGCATAGACGCGGCGGTCGAGCGCCGCGTGCATGCAGCGCGCATGCCATTGCCGCAGGGTGTCCCATTCGCAGGCCGCCTCGAGCTGCTCGCGGGCGTAGGCGCGTGCCGTCTCCAGCAGGCGGTAGCGCGGCACCGGACCGGCATCGACCACGACCATCGACTTGTCGACCAGGTTGCCGAGATGATCCAGCACGGCCCAGATGTCGATGTTCTCGTCGCACGCCACCTGCTGTGCCAGTTCGAGCCCGAAGCCGCCGACGAACACGCCGAGCCGGCGGAACACCTTCTGCTCGTCCGGGCTCAGCAGCGCATGGCTCCAATCGAGGGTGGTGCGCAGGGTGCGGTGGCGCGAGGGCGCATCGCGCACGCCGTTCTTCAGCACGTGCAGGCGCTGTGCCAGGTGCTGGCGCACGCCCTGCACGCCCAGCAGCGGCACGCGCGCGGCGGCGAGCTCCAGCGCCAGCGGCAGGCCGTCGAGCTCGCGGCAGATGTCCACCACCGCGTCCAGGTTGCCTTGGTCGAGCCGGAAGTTCGGCTGCAAGGCGCCGACCCGGGCCACGAACAGGGCCACGGCCCCGTGCGTTGCCGCGTCTGCCAGGACGGCATGGTCCGGCACGGCCAGGGCGCCGAGCCGGACCGGCCGCTCGGTCGCCAGCTTCAAGGGCTCCTGGCTGGTGACCAGCACATGCAGCTCCGGCACGGCATCGAGCAGGTCGCTCACCAGCGAGGCCACGGACTCGATCAGGTGCTCGCAGTTGTCCAGCACGAGCAGTTCGTGGCCGCGCAGGCGCTCGGCCAGCTCGACGCTCGCGTCGGCCCGGCCGGGCAGGTGGATGCCCAGGGCCAGCGCGACCGCGCCGGGCAGCGCGGCCGGGTCCGAGACGGAGGCCAGCTCGACCATCCAGGCGCCGTCCCGGAATTCGTGCGCCACCTGGCGGGCCACGGCGCGCGCCAGGCTGGTCTTGCCGATGCCGCCCGGCCCCAGCAAGCTGAGCAGCCGATGCTTGCGCGCCAGCTCGCGCAGCATCGTCTGCTCGGCATCACGGCCCAGCAAGGGGGGCAGCAGCGCGGGCAGGTTGCCGGTGTCCGAGCGCAGCGCCCGGGGGGCGGATGCAACGGGAGCGCCCCTGAGGCTCGGTGCAGGCGGGGCAGTGCCCGCGGCGGCGGCCGCAGCCGATGCGGGCAGCGCGTCCAGCGCAGCCGCGAAGCGGTAGCCGCGGCCCGGGATCGTGACGATGGCCTTGGGCCCCAGCAGCTTTCGCAGCGCGCTCACATGCACCTGGAGGTTGTTTTCCTCCACCACCACGTTCGGCCAGACCATCTCGAGCAACTCGTTCTTGGTCAACATGCGCTCGCGGTGCGCGATCAAGGCCGAAAGCACATCGAAGGCCCGCGCCCCCAGCGGGGCGGGCTGGCCTTTTACCAGCAGTTGCCGGGTGGAAGGATGCAGTTCGATGTTGTCGAAGCGGTAGACCGAATCATTGGGAAGCACGAGCGACCTCAAGCAGGATTAACACTGGCAAACCCAGGGTTGTAACCGCGTCGGTCTAAAGTAACAACTCCGGTAACAATTTCGTTCTGCTCCGGAGCGCCTTGATTTACTCGCCATCCTCTGTGAGCAAGAGGTCTATTTGTGCCTTGAGACGTTGTTTGTCAGCCTCGTAAAACACCGAAGGAATGAGCAGAAAGGCCCGGCGGCCGCCGGGCAAACGCACCGGTATGCGGTCGTGCCCACCGTCTCCCGGCAGGGGCTTTGCGCCATCTCCAGGCTCCGCGATGCGCGGTCGTGCCATGGCGCGCTCGACTGTCGGACCTGACGCAGGCGCATCGTTCAGAAATGCTAAATCTGCCTGCGGAACGGCAACAAGCTGCTCTGGTTGCGAATGCTCATAGTAGCGAGCAACCTCGACGGAGCGCCTGAACACCGCAGCGAGGGAGGAAGCCGTCGAAGGGAGGAATCCGCGTTGAATCAACTCGTCCTTGAGATTGCCGTCGGAAGGAAGTCCGCCCTGGTACTTGTCGAGCAGTTCTGCAAAGAGGGCGGGCGCTCGCAGGAATCTCAGCAAGAGGGATCGCGCGATGTGCGGCTCCGGGGCAAGGCGGTACGCCTCGACGTCCTTGGTGACGGCAAGCAAGCCTTCCTTGGGACGTTCCAGCAGGCCGAAGTAACGCAATGATGCGAGGGCCTGTAGTGCTGCTCCGTTGTTGGCTGTCTTGTAGCCGATGTGTTGCGCGATCACATCCACCGGCGCCGCCTGCAGGCGCCCCTTGTCGTAAGCGCGCATGGCTCGTTCCACTGCCTCATCCAGGGGGATGGAGGGGGCCCGGGGGCTCTTTTTGCGTGGGTTTTCGGACATCGTGAGCGCGCGTAGAACCTGTTTGTTCGCTATCAGATACTAAAATAAGAATACTATCAGTCGAACAATCAGATTGCAAGGAAGTTAAACTCGGCATCTGCCTAATTTTCGTGTTTCTGGAAATCAAAGCTCGGTGGCGAGGTTTTAGTTTGGGTATATTCTCGTTTCCGGAAATCGGAAAACAAGGAGCTCGCATTGAATGAGGCCAAGCAACTGACTCTCAAACCACAAGATCTGATGGTTGCGGTGAAGGTCGCAGTCAACCCGAATCGCTCGTTCTTGCTCGCCGATCTTTCGCGCGAGCTGTTCATTGCGCTGTCGCTCATCCATGGCTCGGTTCGCAGAGCGGAGCAGGCCAGGCTGCTGAGTCGAGCAAGCGGCAGCATCAGATCCATTCCGGCGAATCTGAAGGAGTTCGTCATCCATGGCGCCAAGTACTGCTTCCCAGGGCAACTCGGCAGCTTGACTCGCGGGATCCCAACGGCGGTTGGAGGGCCCGGTCTCATCGAAGAGTTTGGAACTGCAGATGTGCTCGCACCCGTTTGGCCCGATCCGGAGGGAACAGCCTGGGGGCCCAGTCTCCAGCCTCTTCATTCGTCGTTGCCGGCGGCCGCGAAGGCCGACCCTGCGTTGTACCTGGCGTTGTCTCTGCTGGACGCACTTCGCGTCGGCGCTGCCAGAGAACGCGAGATCGCAAGCAGCAGACTTGCGGAGCTGATATGAACGAGCGAGACCCCAACGTCGCGATCGTGGAACTGGTTGCTGCGGCTTTGGGCGCGTTGAGTGAAGAACTGGTCCTTGTGGGGGGGAGTTGTGTGGGCCTGCTCATCACAGATCGGGCGAGGCCACCCATTCGACAAACCATCGACGTCGATCTCGTCGCCGAGGTCGCATCGGTGACGGCCTACTATCAGGGGCTCGTTCCTCGCCTGCGTGCACGAGGCTTTGGACAAAGCCCTGCCGATGAGCACATGTGCCGATGGAAGCGCGGCGACCTCATACTGGATGTCATGCCTTCTGAAGAAAGCGTTCTGGGGCACTCAACCAATCGCTGGTACTCCGAAGTCATCCGAAGCGCTCAAAGGCTAACGCTCCCCAGCGGACGAAGGATTCTTGCCGCGACTGCGCCGGTCTTCCTGGCGACAAAGCTCGAAGCCTTCTACAGCCGGGGCGGCGGAGACTACGCTCACCACGACATGGAAGACATCGTGAACCTGATCGACGGCCGCCCGACTCTGGGCGCCGAGGTCGATGATGCGCCTGACCCGCTGAGGGAATATCTCCGGGAGGAATTCGAAGATCTCCTGCAAGATCTTTCATTCGTGGACCAATTGCCGATGCATTTTCGGACCGATGCGGCAGAACAAGCCAGGGTGCCGACGGTCATCGCAAGAATGCGGCGACTCGCAGGCCTCTAGGTTTCGCTCCCGATAGATCTAGGCCGGAACGGCGTCGACGTTCGGCCGGTCCCAATGCCGGTGCTTGCCGATCGCCGCGATGAAGTCATGCGCGATCTTCAGGGCCGCGGTGTTGTCGCCCAGGTTGGTGGTCGGCGTCGCGGCCACCACCACGCCGGCCGGGTAGGCCTTGCTGTCGGCGCCGATGCCCAGCGTGGCCAGCAATTGCACGCCCTCGCCCACGGTGCAGACCGCCTTGCAATGCTTGTAGGCCTCGAGCACGAAGTGCACGGCGTCGCCGTTGCGAGCCAGTGCCTCGGCACCCTGCGCGCCGGCCGGCACCAGCACGGCGTCGAACATCACGGAGGGCGTGTTCTGGAAGGTGGCGTCGACCTCCAGCTGCCGCCGGGATGCGCTGGTGACCGTGCCCAGCCGCGGCCCCACCACCTTGCACTGGGCGCCGGCCTGCTCGAGGGCCTCGCGGATCGGCTTGAGCGAGGCCGAGTCGATGCCGTCCGTCGCCAGGATCGCGATCTGGCGGGTCTTGATCGAGCCGTCGCCGCTGTCGACCATGCGCAGCGCCGCCGATTCTTCGATCGGCAGCTTCATGCGGTGCTCGCGAAAGCCGGCGCGGCCGGCGGCCGCCTTCGGGTCGGGCGCCCCGATGCCCAGGGGTTCGGCCACACGGCGCGCCAGCTTCTCGTCGACATGCGCGAGGTTGTCGACCATGCGCTGGCGGATGGTCGGCGCCGTCACCTTCGAGAGCTCGAAGCGGAAGGCCGCGATGACGTGCTCCTTCTCGGCCGCGCTCTGGCTGTTGAAGAACAGGCGCGCCTGGGTGAAGTGGTCGTCGAAGCTGGGGCTGCGGCGGCGCAGCTTGGGCGTTTCGATCTCCTCGGGGAAGGACTGGAAACCGCCGCTGCCGCCATCGATGCGGAATTCCTTGCCGTCGTTCAGCGAATGCGGCTCGTAGGCCACGTGGCCGCGCGCGATGGTCTGGCGGTGCATGCCGTCGCGCTGGAAGTTGTGGAAGGGGCACACGCTCTTGTTGATCGGCAGCTCGTGGAAGTTGGGCCCGCCCAGCCGCGAGAGCTGCGTATCGGTGTACGAGAACAGCCGCCCCTGCAGCAGCGGGTCGTTGCTGAAGTCGATGCCGGGCACCACGTGGCCCGGATGGAAGGCGACCTGCTCGGTTTCGGCAAAGAAGTTGTCGGGGTTGCGGTTGAGCACCAGCCGCCCGATGCGCTGCACCGGCACCATTTCCTCGGGAATGAGCTTGGTCGGGTCCAGCAGGTCGAAGGGCAGCGAATGCTCCTTGTCCTGCGGGATCATCTGCACGCCCAGCTCCCACTCCGGGAAATCGCCGCGTGCGATCGCCTCCCAGAGGTCGCGGCGGTGGAAGTCCGGGTCCTTGCCGGCGATCTTCTGCGCTTCGTCCCAGGCCAGCCCGTGGATGCCCAGCTTGGGCTTCCAGTGGAACTTGACGAAATGACTCTCGCCGCGCGCGTTGACGAAGCGGAAGCTGTGAACGCCGAAGCCCTCCATCATGCGCAGGCTGCGTGGGATCGCGCGGTCCGACATGATCCACATCAGCATGTGCGTGGTCTCGGGCATCAGCGAGGCGAAGTCCCAGAAGGTGTCGTGCGCGCTGGCCGCCTGCGGCATCTCGTGGTGGGGCTCGGGCTTGACGGCATGGATCAGGTCGGGGAACTTGATCGCGTCCTGGATGAAGAACACCGGAATGTTGTTGCCCACGAGGTCGTAGTTGCCCTCGCGCGTGTAGAACTTGACGGCGAAGCCGCGCACGTCGCGCACCGTGTCGGCCGAGCCGCGCGAGCCTGCCACGGTCGAGAAGCGCACGAAGACCGGCGTCTTGACCGACGGGTCCTGCAGGAAGTCGGCCGAGGTGAACTGCGACATCGACCGGTAGACCTCGAAATAGCCGTGGGCCGCCTCGCCGCGCGCATGCACCACGCGCTCGGGAATGCGCTCGTGGTCGAAGTGCGTGATCTTCTCGCGCAGGATGAAGTCTTCCAGCAGCGAGGGCCCGCGCACGCCGGCCCGCAGCGAATTGTGGTTGTCGGGGACCTGGACGCCCTGGTTGGTCGTGAGCCGCGGCGCGTTCTCGGCGACGGAGGCCGCCAGCTGTTCCTGCTTGTCCGTACTGCCGTTGACCGGCTTGGGGCGGCGGCTGCCCGCGGTCTTGTTCGTTGGCGTCATCGGGAGTTCCTTCTGTTGTCCCGGGGCGCCGCGGCATCAGCCGGCATCGAAGAAGACGTCCAGGGCGTTGACCACGACCGCCAGGGCGACGATGCCCGCCACCGCTGCCACGGTCCAGACGATGACATCGTCGAACCAGGGCGCATCGAGGACGCTGAGCAACGAGGAAAGCTCCATGATTCGCTCCGTGTCATTGTGGTGTGGAGATCGCAGGTCGGGAGGCACGGCCGGCAATGCGGCCGCGTGCAATGCTTCAGCTTAGGCGGTGCGCCGAAGACCCCCCGTAGTGGCCGCGCGCCGACGTCTGTGGGAAGGCCCAGCGGCCGGCGGTAGGACCGCACTGACGGGTTTGAAGGCCGGCCTACGCGCGCTCGCGCGCACCGGCTCACGTACCGTTTTCGCGTCGCGCCTTAGGATGCGTCGTCGCTCGCGCGCCGCGTCCACACCTCCAAGCCACACACCCCATGCTCATCCGAATCGGCTACGACATCGAACTCGGCGTGAACTCGCCGACCGCCTTGATCTACATGCTGCAGGTGCACCCCTCGCGCGCCGGCGATGTCGTCGGTGGCGAGAACATCACCATCAGCCCACCGCTGGTGACCGACTTCTACCGCGATGCCTTCGACAACCACTGCGCACGCGTGCGCGTACCCGCCGGAGTCACGCGGGTGCGCCTGCGCAACGACGCGCAGGTCTACGACACAGGCTGGCCCGACGCGGTCGATCTCGGCGCGGTCGAACACACGCCGGACCAGCTGCCGGTGGAGACCTTGCGCTTCCTGCTGCCCAGCCGCTACTGCGAAGTCGACGGCGAGCTGCTGGGCTTCGCCTGGCGCAGCTTCGGCCAGGTGCCCAAGGGCTGGCCGCTGGTGCAGGCCATCTGCGACTACGTGCACCAGCACCTGGTCTTCGACTATCCGAGCGCGCGCCCCACGCGAACGGCGCTGGAGGCCTGGCATGAGCGAAGGGGCGTGTGCCGCGACTTCACGCACCTGGCCATCACGCTGTGCCGCTGCATGAACGTGCCGGCGCGCTACGTCACCGGCTATCTCGGCGACATCGGCATACCCCCGGTGCCCTACCCGATGGATTTCAGCGCCTGGTTCGAGGTCTACCTCGGCGACCGCTGGTGGTCCTTCGATGCGCGCCACAACAAGCCGCGCATCGGACGCATCATGATCGCCCAGGGCCGCGACGCGGCCGACGTGCCGATCACCATGGTGTTCGGCGAGCACACGCTGGAGCGCTTCGAAGTGGTGACCGAGGAAGTGGAGGGCTGAGGCTCACGGCGCATCGGAGGGCTCGTAGCCCAGCCTCTTCATCGCCGCCGCCAGCCCTTTGCGACTTTTCTCCATCGCCGCCCATGGCTCGTTGCCCACTGCCAGGCGCTCGCCGATCGTGCGCACCGTCCATTGCGCGGCGCTCTGCAGCATGGGCAACTCGTCCCATTCGATCGGCACGGAGACGCCGAGGCCCGGCCGCGCGCGCACCGACCAGGCGCTCACGGTGGTGGCGCCGAAGCCGTTGCGCAGGTAGTCGACGAAGATCTTGCCGACGCGGTTGCGCGGGCCGCTCTTGGCGACGAATCGTTCGGGAATGGTCTCGGCCAGGTGGATCACCAGGGCCTGGGCGAAGCCCTTGACCGCATCCCAGCCGTAATGCCGCCGTATCGGCACCACCACGTGCATGCCCTTGCCCCCGCTGGTCTTGAGGAAGGCGGGCAGCGCGAGCTCGTCGAGCAGGGTCTGCACCAGGAGGGTCGCCTCCTGCATCGTCGCCCACTCGACGCCTTCGCCGGGGTCGAGGTCCAGCGTGAAGCGGTCGGGCCGGTCGATGGCGTTGGACGTGGCGTTCCAGGTGTGCAGCTCCAGCACGTTCATCTGCGCGGCGGAGAGCAGGCCCCGCACGCTGTCGATCTGCAGCAGCGGCTCGTGATCGGGGTCGAGCGCCGGGTCCAGCAGCTTCACGCCCTGCATCTCGTTCCGGCTCGCATGCTTCTGAAAGAAGAGCTCGCCGCCCACGCCTTCGGGCGCTCGCACCAGCGCGACCGGACGGCCCTTCAGGTGGGGCAGCATGAGCTCGCCCACCTGGTCGTAGTAGGCGACCAGCTCGCCCTTGGTGACGCCGCTGGTCTTGTCGATCACGCGCTGGGCGTTGGTGATGTTCAGTGCCTTCATCGTGGGGCTCGCCTCCTGGGCCTGGCGGATCGCGGCCGGGGGTTGCGCCTGCTCGCGCCGGATTTGCGAGGCAGGCTTGTCGCTGCGCAGGCCCTGAAACACGGCCTGGCGCACCCGGCCGTCGCGCGTCCATTCGCCGAAGGCAATCTCCGCCACCAGCTTCGGCTCCACCCACTGCGCCTTGACACCCGCGGGCCGCTTCTCGAAGGGGCATTCGTCGCTCGCCAGCCGGTCGAGCTTCGCCTTGATGTCGGCCAGCCGGCCGGTGTCGAAGCCGGTGCCCACGTTGCCGCAGTACTGCAGCCGGCCGCTGTCGTCGTACACGCCCAGGAGAAGCGAACCGAAGCCGGTGCGCGAGCCCTTCGGGGCGGTATGGCCGCCGATCGCGAATTCCTGGCGCCGCTGGTTCTTGAGCTTGATCCAGTCGGGCGATCGGCGCGACACATAGGCCGAGCCCTTGCGCTTGCCGATGATGCCTTCGAAGCCCAGCTCCGCCGTGGAGGCCAGCAGCTCGCGCGGGGTGGCATCGAAGGCCTCGGAGAGCCGCAGGCCGGCCGGCGGCGCCTTGCCCAGCAGCTTGGCGAGCCGCGCGCGGCGCTCTTCCACCGGCAGGGCGCGCAGGTCCTCGCCGTCCAGAAAAGGCGCATCGAAGAGCCAGTACACGATGTCGGCCGTCGCCCGCCGGTCGAAGGCGTTCTGCAGCGCCTGGAAGTCGGGCGCGCCGTTCTTGCCGGCCACCACGATCTCGCCGTCGAGCCAGGCCGAGCGCGTGGGCAACTGCGCCAGCGACTTCGCCAGCGCCGGCAGCTTCGACGTCCAGTCGTTGCCGTTGCGCGTGATGCACCGGACTTCGTCGCCTTCGATGCGGGCCAGCACGCGATAGCCGTCGTACTTGAGCTCGTAGAGCCAGTCTTCAGGCACCGGTGGCGGCGACGAGGCCAGGGTCGCGAGCTCCGGTTCGAGGCGCTCGGGCAGCGTGGCCCGGCGGGGCTTCGGCGCGGCGGCCTTGCGCGCCGTGGGCGGCTTGGCGGGCTCGGCCTTGCGGCCGTAGCTCAGGTCCGGCGGATGGTCGACGTCCCGGCCGGTCAGCACGCTGTCGGGCTCGGCCTCGACGACGTCGTAGTCCGCGAGCGGCCGGGCCTCTGCGTCCTGCTCCTTGATCAGCAGCCAGGGCTCCTGCTTCTCGCCCTTGCCGCGCATGCGCACCAGCGTCCAGTGGCCGCGCAGTTTGTCGCCGTGCAACTCGAACTTGAGCTTGCCCTCGGCCAGGCCGCGTCGCGCGTCGCCCTCGGCTTCCCATTCGCCGCGGTCCCAGACGATCACGGTGCCGGCGCCGTACTGCCGAGGCGGGATGGTGCCTTCGAAGTCGGCATAGGAGACCGGGTGGTCCTCCACATGCACCGCCATGCGCTTGACCGTCGGATCGAGGCAAGGCCCCTTGGGCACGGCCCAGCTCTTGAGCGTGCCGTCGAGCTCCAGGCGGAAGTCGTAGTGCAACTGGCGGGCGTGGTGCTTCTGCACCACGAAGGCATGGGCGCCGCGGCCGGCGCGGCCGACCTGGTGCGGCTCCGGCGTTTTCTTGAAATCGCGCTTGCGGCGGTAGGGCGCCAGCGCTTCGCTTGCACGGGGCCTGCTTGCCACGGCCGTGCCTCAAGCTGCCTTGCGGCGTGCTGCCGCCTTCCGGGCCGGGGCGCGCTTGCGGGCCGCGCGCTTGGCGACCGGCTTGCGCGCCCTGGCGGGCGCTTCCTCGCTGCCGCTCTCTTCCTCGTCGGCACCTGCCTTGCCGCCCTTGCGCAGGCTGCGCTGCAAGAGCTCGGTGAGGTCCAGGATCTTCGCGCTCGGCCGGCCTTCCTCTTCTTCCACGGGGCCGAGCTTGGCCACGGCTTCGGTCTTGCCGGCCTCGATCTTGCGGTCGACCAGGCGCAGGATCTCGTCCTTGAAGGAGTCCTTGAAGGCCTCGGGGTCCCAGTCCGAGCTCATGTCCTCGACCAGCTCGGTGGCCATCTTGATCTCGCGTTCGGCGAGGCCCGCCTTCTTCGCGTTCTCGGCGGGCAGCGGCAGGTCTTTCCAGGGCCGGATGTCGGCGCCCCAGCGCAGCAGGTTCAGCACCAGCCCCGGACCGACCGGCACCAGGGCCGCGAGGTGCTGCTTGGTCTGGATGACGACCCGTGCCACGCCGATGCGGCCGGTGCGCTCCAAGGTCTCGCGCAGCAGCGCATAGACCTTGCCGCCGCGGTTGATGGGCGCCAGGTAGTAGGGCCGCTCCAGGTAGACGAAGGGAATGCTGTTGGCGGGGACGAAGGTCTCGATCTCGATGGTCTGCGTGGTGCGTGGATAGGCGTCGGCGATCTCCTTGTCGCTCAGCACCACGTACTGGCCGTCCTCGACCTCGACGCCCTTGACGATCTGCTCGCGCGCGATCTCCCGGCCCGTCTTCTTGTTGATGCGCTTGTAGCCCACCGGGTCCATGCTGCGCTTGTCCAGCCAGTCGAAGTCGATGCTGTGATCGACGGTGGCCGCGTAGAGCGCCACCGGGATATGGACCAGGCCGAAGCTGATGGCGCCTTTCCACAGGACGCGCGGCGCGGGGGTCTTGGATGCGGGCATGGGCAATCTCCAGGGGGGTCCACCCTAGGACGTCCCTCGAGCCGCGCATGTAGGAAGGCGGCGGAGCCCCGCGTCAGGGGCGCGCGCCGTCCGGCCGCGGTACCCGCCGGCCGTCAGTGCCAGCGTCAGGCGCCGGGCCGGCGCAGGTCGCGATCGCTCTTGATCGCGAAATAGAACCACTCGGCGCCGGGCAGCGCCTGTGCGTTCGGGAACACGATGAAGCCGTCGCGCTCGGCGGCCAGCACCGTGCCGTCGGCGCGCACACCGATGGGCTCGCCCTTCGCCACCGGGTCGAAGGTGGCCCACTCGCGCACGAACTGGTCTTCTTCGCTGTCGCGATCGGTCACGCTGACCAACCGCAGCAGCGAAGGCGCCACCGGCGGCTCGGCCTGCGGATCGGGCGCGACCATGCCCAGCAGGCGCAGCGCCGCATGAATGGCGCGGTGCGCGACCTCGGGCGCGGCCGGGTCCTGGTGCTGGCCGCATTCGAGCGTGACGCCGTAGCCGCCGCGGCTGCGCATGTATTCGTTGGTGCCCCACCCGAAGGCCAGCGCGGCCTCGTCGGCCGGCTGGCCGCCGGCGCGCTGCGCCAGGCCGGCCGCGTAGATGTCGAGCCAACCCTCGACCACGCGCGGCGTGCCCATGTGCAGCGCGAGCAGCCCTTCCTCGAACGCTCGGGAAAACGGCTCGAGCGTGCCGGCGTTGTCGCGCGGGCCGATCATCGCGAAAGCCTCGCCCGCGCTCTGGAAGGAGTGCAGGTCCAGCAGCACGTCGTGCCGCTCGAGCAGCGGGCACAGGAGGTCGGTGATGCGGGCTTCGTAATCGGCCGGCGCCTCGCCCGACGGGGTGGGCTTGAACAGACGGTTGAGGTTGCGTTCGCCTTCGCGCCGCATGAGGCGGCGCGCCAGCGGGTTGGCCACCGGCACCAGCGTGAGCTGGCCACGCAACAGCTGCAGCGCGCCGCTGTCCAGCTCGGCCAGGGTGCGCTCGATGCCTTCCGTGCCGCAGGTCTCGTCGCCGTGCACGCCGCCCAGGACGATCAGCTTCGGCCCGGGCTCGAGGGAAGTGAATCCGTGGATGCGAAGAAGGTCGGGAACGTGGGGCTGCGGCTCGCTCATCTCGCCGCTGATCCTACAGGGCCGCGCATGGCGGTCCTACCGGGCTTTCCGCGATGCCGTGCCACAAGACGGCATGACCAAGGAGCAAGCAATGGCAAGCAAGAAGGAGAAGGCGCCCCCGAAGACCGACCCGCTGAAGGACGCCGGCGGCGGCCAGACCAAGGTCGAGCAGGGCGGCGAATCGGCTCCGCGCCTGCCCCACGAGCGCGACCAGTCCTCGGACAGCCAGCAGAACCAGGGCGGCTCCGCCGAGCAGGGCCGCAAGGGCATGGAGGACGTGGAGCGCGGCGTGGTCGACACCGACCGCGGCCCGGTGGCCGACCGGGTCTACAACGAGAAGGTCAGGCCTTAGTCCGCCTGGAGCTGCGCGCGCATCTCGGCGATCACGCCTGCGTAGCTCTTCGCATTGAAGATCGCGCTGCCGGCCACGAAGGTGTCCGCGCCGGCGCCGGCCACGCGCGCGATGTTGTCGGTCTTGATGCCGCCGTCGACCTCCAGGCGGATGTCGCGCCCGCTGGCCTCGATGCGCTTGCGGGCGAGCTCGATCTTGCGCAGGGCCGAGTCGATGAAGCTCTGGCCGCCGAAGCCCGGGTTCACGCTCATGATGAGGATCAGGTCGATGTCGTCGATCGCCCAGTCCAGCGGCTCCAGCCCGGCGCCGGGGTTGAACACCAGCCCCGCCTTGCAGCCGGCCGCCTTGATGGCCTGGATGCTGCGGTGCGTATGGGGCGAGGCGTCGGGGTGGAAGCTGATGTAGTCGGCTCCCGCCTGCGCAAAGGCGGCGGCCAGCGCGTCCACCGGCTCGATCATCAGGTGCACGTCGATCGGCACCGGCGTGCCGCCGGCCGTCTTCGCGTGCGGCTTGAGGGCCTGGCACACCATGGGGCCGAAGGTGAGGTTCGGCACGTAATGGTTGTCCATGACGTCGAAATGAATCCAGTCGGCACCGGCGGCGATCACATCGCTCACTTCGGCGCCGAGGCGCGCGAAATCGGCCGAAAGGATGGAAGGGGCGATGCGGAAGGTGCTGCTGCTGCTCATGGGGGCCAATTGTCGCAGGCTGTTTCCTCACCAATTGTTAACATCGCGCCGATGTCCAGCCCTCCGATCAAGATCCAGGTGGAGCCGCGCTACCTGCCGGACCAGTCTTCGCCCGAAGACCGGGTCTACACCTTCGCCTACACGATCACCGTGACCAACACCGGCCGGGTGGCAGCGCAGTTGATCGCGCGGCACTGGCTCATCAACGACGCCAGCGGACAGACGCAGGAGGTCAAAGGCCTCGGCGTGATCGGCCAGCAGCCGCTGCTGGCGCCCGGGCAGTCCTTCCGCTACACCAGCGGATGCCGGCTGCAGGCGCCCAGCGGTACCATGCATGGGAGCTACTTCTTCGTGACCGAGCGCGGCGAACGCTTCGACGTCGCGATTCCCATGTTCGTGCTGGAAGCCGACGCGGGCGGCGCGCCCGTCCCGCGCGTGCTGCACTGAACGCAACCTTCTTCCCCGAGCCATGAACGCCCCCGTGCGCTCTGCTCGACGCGCGATGCCTGCCCGGTGCTCGCGTGCTTAACAGATTGGCCTGATGAGTTCTTTCATTCCCAACGACCTGCTGGGCTTCTGGTCCGAGTGGCTGCGGCCCTCGGCGGGCCTGCCCACCGTGCTGTGGTCGCTGCTGCTGGCCGCCGCCGCCGCGGCCGGCCACCTGGTGCAACGCTATGCAGGCATGCCCAAGGTGGTCGGCTACTCGATGGTCGGCACCGTGGTCGGCCTGGCCGGCTTCGAGGGCGTGATGTGGCCGCTGCAGGGCATCAGCCTGTTCCTGCTCGAGCTCGGCGTGGCGATCGTGCTGTTCGAGGCCGGCGGCCGGCTGCCGCTGCGCTGGTTCCGCCACAACCCGATGGTGCTGGTGCAGAGCCTGCTGGAAGCCACGCTGACCTACTTCTTCGTGTTCTGGGTGCTGCACTGGATGGACGTGCCCGATCCTGTGGCCAACCCGATCGCGCTGATGGCCATCGTGGCCTCGCCGGCGGTGCTGAGCCGGGTGGTGATCGACACCCGCGGCTCCGGCCCGGTGACCGAGCGGGCGCTGACGCTCGCCACGCTCAACACCTTCTATGCGCTGACCCTCGGCTACGCGCAAGCCGGGCTGATCGAGCATGCGCCGCTGGGCCTGTTCCAGAAGCTCTATCCGGTGGCGGTGGTGCTGGGGTTGTCCTTCGTGGTGGGCGCGCTGATGGCGCTGTCGCTGCGCTCGGCCCTGCGCGTGATGAGCCCGACCAGCGAGAACACCTCCATCCTGCTGCTCGCGATCATTGCAGCCGGCGCCGCGCTGGCCGCGCACCTGGGCGGCTCGGCGCCGCTGGCGGCGCTGATCGGCGGCGTGCTGCTCAAGGCCCTGCATCCCAAGCCCTGGGTCTGGCCGCGGCAGCTGGGCACGGCCGCCTCGCTGCTCACCATGCTGATGTTCGTGCTGGTGTCCGTGGTAGCGGCACAGGCCGACTGGAGCCTGCCCATCGCCAGCGTGGTGCTGGCCGTGATCGCCGTGCGCACGGTGGCCAAGATCGCCGGCGTGGCGATCGCCAACCCGGGCAGCGGCGCGAGCTGGCGCCAGGCCCTGTGGGTGGGCTGCGCGATGGCGCCCCTGTCCTCCATCGCGCTTCTGATCACCTCCGGCTTCGTCACCGCCTCGCCGCTGCTGGGCGCGATGATCACGCAGATCGCCCTGCCCGCGATCCTGCTGATGGAGGTGCTGGGCGCAGTGCTCGCCACCGTGGCCATCCACGGCGCCGGCGAGAGCTCCAGGCCCTGGATGCCCGAGGCCTTCAGCATCACGGAGGAGACGCAGCGATGAGCGCATCGCCGGGCCTGCCCGACTCCCCCGAGAGCCGCGTGCTGCCGCTGGAGCCCTTCAACAAGTCGGTCGCCCTGTCGCTGGGCGTCGAGCTCGAGCTGCAGCTGGTCAACACCCACGACTACGACCTCGCGCCCTATACCGAGGACATGCTGCGCCTGATGGCCCAGACCCCGCTGCCCGGCAGCGTGGTGCCCGAGATGACCTCGAGCATGATCGAGATCTCGACCGACATCTGCCACTCGGCCAAGGACGTGGTGGCGCAGCTCACGCCCATTCGCGACGCGCTGGTGAAGAACGCCGACAAGCTCAACATCGCGGTGGTGGGCGGTGGCACGCATGCCTTCCAGCAGTGGCATGAGCGGCGCATCTACGACAAGCCGCGCTTTCGCGAGCTGTCGGAGCTCTACGGCTACCTGTCGAAGCAGTTCACCATCTTCGGCCAGCACGTGCACATCGGCTGCCCCGATGCCGATGGCGCCCTGCTGATGCTGCACCGCATGTCGCGCTATATCCCGCACTTCATCGCGCTGTCGGCCTCCTCGCCTTTCGTGCAGGGGCAGGACACGCAGTTCGACTCGGCGCGGCTCAACTCGGTGTTCGCCTTCCCCTTGTCGGGCCGCGCGCCGTTCACGCTCAGCTGGCGCGAGTTCGGCAACTACTTCGAGCGCATGACCCGAACCGGCGTCGTGCGCAGCATGAAGGACTTCTATTGGGACATCCGGCCCAAGCCCGAGTACGGCACCATCGAGATCCGCGTCTTCGACACGCCGCTCACGGTGGAGCGCGCCGCGGCGCTGGCCGGCTACGTGCAGTCGCTCGCGGCCTGGTTCCTGCAGGAGCAGCCCTTCACGCCCACCGAGGACGACTACCTGGTCTACACCTACAACCGCTTCCAGGCTTGCCGCTTCGGCCTGGACGCGCTCTATGTGGACCCGGCCACCGGCAGCCACATGCCGCTGCGCGACCACATCCTCATGACCATGACCCAGCTCGAATGGCACAGCGAGGCGCTGGATGCCACCCAGGCCCTGGGCCAGCTGCGCACCAGCGTGGAGGCCAATCGCAACGACGCGCGATGGCTGCGCGAACGCCAGGCCAAGGAGCGGCTGCTGGCCGAGGTGGTGCGGCAGGCGGCCGTGCGCTTTCGCCACGGCTGAGAGGCTGAGCACGACGATGGGCGAGTTCGATCTCATCGAGCGCTATTTCAGGCGCCCCGCCACCCGCTCCCCGCTGGGCGTGGGCGACGACTGCGCCCTGCTGGCGCCCGCGCCCGGCATGCAGCTCGCGGTGTCGACCGACATGCTGGTGGAGGGCCGCCATTTCCTCTCCACCGTCGAGCCGGCGCGCCTGGGGCACAAGGCGCTCGCGGTCAACCTCAGCGACCTGGCGGCCTGCGGTGCGAAGCCCCTGGCCTTCACCCTCGCCCTGGCGCTGCCGGCAATCGACGAGCCCTGGCTGGAGGCCTTCTCGCGCGGCCTGTTCGCGCTGGCCGATGCGCATGGCTGCGAGCTGGTCGGCGGCGACACCACGCGCGGGCCGCTCAACCTCTGCATCACCGTTTTCGGCGAAGTGCCGGCCGGCGCGGCGCTGTTGCGCTCCGGCGCGAAGCCGGGCGACGAGCTTTGGGCCAGCGGCAGCCTCGGCGATGCGCGGCTGGCGCTGGAAGTTTTTCGCGGAACCCTGGCGCTGCCGCCCGAGGCCTTCGACCGGGCGCGCCGGCGCATGGAGCAACCCGAGCCGCGCGTCGCGTTGGGCGTGGCCCTGCGCGGCATCGCCACCGCCGCGGTCGATCTGAGCGACGGGCTGGTCGGCGACCTTGGGCACATCCTTGCCGCCAGCGGCGTGGGCGCGACCTTGGATGCGGACGCCGCCTGCGCCTTGATCGGCATTCCCGCCGCAGCAGTGCTGGATCCGGCGCTGCGCCGCACCTGCGCGCTGGCAGGCGGTGACGATTACGAGCTGCTCTTCAGCGCGCCGCCCGCCGCCGCCGCCGCCGTGCTCGACGCCGGGCGGCTCAGTGCGACGCCCGTCGCCCGCATCGGGCGCATCGAGGCGCTACCCGGATTGCGCATCGTCGATGCCCAGGGCGGGCCAGTCGCACAGCAGTTCGCCGCCTTCGACCATTTCCAGGCCCGGGCGTAGCCTGCTCGCCAGGCACGCACGAAGGGCGCCCAGCGGACCCGGCAGTGATTTGGTTTTGCTTTGGGTATCGTAGTGTGATTACCACAATTCGAACAAAACAAAAGGTTGTTCGAATTTGGAAATTACCAATAATCGTAGTTTGACTACGATAAATCGATCAAAACTAAACAAGCTCCTGGCGCAGGTTCCCGGCGGCACGCCCGTGACCAGCAGAGACTTGGCCCTGGGAGGCATCTCTGCCGACCTGGCAGTCCACTACGTTCGCGCAGGGTGGCTCAAGCGTCTGGCGCGCGGCGTGTACCTGCGTCCCGACGCCGCGCTGCAGCGCGATCCCAGCCTGGGGCTGCTCCAGCGCCAGATCCCTGGCCTCCACGTCGGCGGCAAGACTGCGTTGGACTGGCATGGCGTGCGCCACTATGTTTCCCACAATCCCAAATTGCAGCTCTATGGCTTGAAGTCGGCCAGACTGCCGGCGTGGTTCACGGATTCCTTCCCGGCGGAATATCACCGCAAGCAGCTCTTCAGCAGCGACGCGACCGGCATGAAGCACGCCGGCCCCTTCGAGGGCCGCGCAAACGGGCCGAACGTGTCCTCCCCTGAACGTGCGTTCCTCGAGCTGATGAGCGAAGTGGGCGTGCGGCAGCCGTTGGCCGAAGCGCGCGAGCTGGCTGAAAGCGCCTACGGCCTTCGCGCGTCGGTTCTTGGCGACCTGCTGCGAGAGTGCACGAACGTGAAGACGGTTCGCCTGTGCCTGCAGCTCGGACGAGAACTCAGCCTGCCCTGGGCAAGAAAGCTGGACCCCGCAAAGCTGCCGGCCGGGGCCGATCGACCCTGGGTTTCTCGAACCAACGAAGGGTTGATGGTCCTCAAGAAGTGAACGACATCTATCTCAAGACTGCGCGCCTGCTGACCCAGGTCGCGCCGTTCGTCCTTGCCGACGACACTTTCGCTCTCAAGGGCGGCACGGCCATCAACCTGTTCGTGCGCGACATGCCGCGCCTGTCGGTGGGTCTCGATTTGGTCTTGCCGGACCACACCTTGTCCCGCGCCGCAGCGCTCAAGCAAATCAAGGCGTCGCTCGGGCGAACTGCCGACCATTTGAAGTCAAAGGGGTTTCAAACCCACCTTGCCGGCTCACCCGATGCGGGTGAGACAAAGCTTCTGGTGAAACGAGACGGAATAGAAGTCAAGATCGAGGTGAACTACGTGATGCGTGGCACCGTCAGGCCTGTCGAGATCGCGGGGCTGACGGCCAAGGCGCAGGAGGTCCTTCAGGTCGAGCTCGAAATCCCGGTGGTTTCGCTCGACGACGTCTACGGGGGGAAGCTCGTCGCTGCGATGGACCGGCAGCATCCGCGTGATCTCTTCGACGTGATGCATCTGTTGGCCAACGGCGGCATCAGCGACGGCATTCGGCGTGCGTTCGTGGTGTACCTGGCAAGCCACAACCGGCCGATCCACGAGGTGTTGTTCCCGCCGCTCCACGACGTGACCTACGAGTTCGAGGCCAACTTCAACGGGATGACCACCGAGCCGGTCGAACTGGATGCCTTGCTCGCGGCCCGGGAACAGATGATCGCCATCCTGCACCGAGACCTGGATGCGAATGAGCGAGCCTTCCTCATGTCCCTGGCCGACGGCGAGCCGGATTGGAGCCGAATGGCCGTGGACCATCTCGATGCATTGCCGGCGATCCAGTGGAAGCTGCATAACCTGGCGAAGCTGAAGAAGGCAAACCTGGCAAAGTTCAAAGCGCAGTCGCAGGAATTGGCCGGGAAGATTGCCGCGCTGGGGTGACGGGCAGGACCCAGACCCTCCCAGGGCGAAGCTGCGCGCCATGCGCGATTCAGCGAGAATCCCCGGCTCCTCTTCATCCCGGCGACGCCCCCCGTCTCGCCCGCAGCGATGCCCAGCTTCCTGTCCTACAAGCTCCTGATTCCCCTGGTCTTCCTGGCCTCCGGCTTCTACGTGCATTTCCGCGGCAAGGTGCGACACCGGATCGGCCGGCAGTTGAGCGACCACTCGACCTTCCTCGCACCGCTGAACGTGCTGATGTACTGGTTCTCCTCGGTGCCCTCCAAGCCCTACATCGACGTGAAGCAGTTCCCGGAGCTCGAGGTGCTCGAACAGAACTGGCAGACCATTCGCGACGAAGGCCTGGCGCTGTTCGACGAGGGCCACATCAAGGCGGCGGCGGGCTACACGGACATCGGCTTCAACTCCTTCTTCCGCACCGGCTGGAAGCGCTTCTATCTCAACTGGTACGGCGACTTCCTGCCGTCGGCCAAGGGCCTGTGCCCGAAGACCACCGAACTGCTCGCAGGCATTCCCTCCGTGCGCGCGGCGATGTTCGCCATCCTGCCGCCGGGCAGCACGCTGGTGCGGCACCGCGATCCCTTCGCCGGATCGCTGCGCTACCACCTGGGCCTCAAGGTGCCGCAGGATGCGGCAAGCTGCCGCATCTTCGTCGACGGCCAGTCCTATCACTGGAAGGACGGCGAGGCGGTGATGTTCGACGAGACCTACATCCACCACGCCGAGAACCTCACCGACGAGACCCGGCTCATCCTGTTCTGCGACATCGAGCGCCCGCTCAACAACCCGATCGCGCGCTGGATCAACCGCGAGATCGGCTGGCGCATGATCAAGGCGGCCGCCACGCAGAACGAAGAGGGCGAGCCGATCGGCGGGCTGAACAAGGCCTTTGCACAGGTCTACAAGATCCGGGTGCTGGGCAAGCGGCTGAAGGCCTGGAACAAGCCCAGCTACTACCTGGTCAAGTGGGCGATCTTCGGCGGGCTGTTCTACTGGCTGTTCTTCTGAAGTCGCGCTCGACTCAGCGGAACAGGCCGTTGAGCTCCTGCCCCGAGGCCGCATCCGTGAAGCCGTCGAAGCGGCCTTCCAGCAACGGACGCGCAGCCCGCATGAACCCGCCCCAGGCCGCGCGCGCCAGCGCGCCGCCGACGCTGACGCGCCGAACGCCCAGCGCGGCAATGTCCTGCAGCGTGAACTCGCTGGTGCCGCCGATCAGCAGGTTGACCGGCTTGGGCGCCACCGCGGCGACCACCGCCTCGATCTGCTCGCGGGTGCGGATGCCCGGGGCGTAGAGGCAGTCGGCGCCGGCCTCCGAATAGGCCTTGAGCCGGGCGATGGTGTCCTCGAGGTCGGGGCGGCCCTGAAAGAAGTTCTCCGCCCGGCCGACCAGCAGCGTTTCGCCGCCCTCCTGGTCGATGGCCGCACGCGCGGCGCGCAGGCGCGCCACCGCCACGTCGATGTCGTACAGCGGATGGTCCGCATCGCCCGTCGAGTCCTCGATCGACAGCCCGGCAACGCCGGTGTCGATGGCCATGCACACGCTCTGCGCGACGCCTTGCGGATCGGCCGCGAAGCCGCTTTCGAAATCGGCGTTCACCGGCAGGTCGGTGGCCGCGACCAGCTCGCGCAGGTGGGCGAGGATCTCGGCGCGCGAAAGAGCGCCATCGGCATGGCCGCGCGACCAGGCGAAGCCGGAGCTGGTCGTGGCCAGCGCCTGGAAGCCCAGGCTTTGCAGGAAGCGTGCGCTGCCCAGGTCCCAGGGGTTGGGCAGCACGAAACAGCCCTCGGCATGGAGCTGGCGGAAGAGGGCGCGCTTTTCGGCGACGGTACGGGTCATGGGCACCTCGGCTTGAGAGGAGGGATGGTCGGCATCGGATGAAGGTCCACCCCGGGTTATAGAGCCGCGCGGCGGCGGCGGGCCAGGGGAACTACTGCAGAATACCCGCATGAACTGGCTCGCATCCCTCTCCATCGCTTTGCTCATCGCCGGTTGCGGGGTGCCGCCCAACCAGGTCGTCCCGTTGCGCGACGGCACGCTGCGTGCCACCACCTACGTGCAGGCCGGCGACCATTGCCGGGAGAAGGGGTTGACCGCGCGGATGCTGGGGAAGGCACCGGCGGAGCAGGGCGTGCTGTTTCGCTGCGAGTGAGGCTCAGGCCCGGCGCATCTCGAGCCCCGCGAACGAGGAATCGAGCTCGCGACCCATCAGCACCGCGCTCATCGCCCGGTGGAGCTGGCTGGGCAGCACCGGCTTGTGCAGCAGCGGCACCCCGGTCGCACGCGCCTCGCGCAGCCGCTGCGGCGCGGTGTCGCCGGTGATCAGCAGCGCCGGCAGGTCCGTGCCGAACTCCGCGCGCAAGGCCGCGATGGCTTCGGCGCCGGTGCGCAGCTCGCGCAGCCGGTAGTCGCTGATCACCAGGCCCGGCCGGTGCGTACGCGCCAGGGCCTGCGCTTCTTCGATGGAGTCGGCCACGTCGCAGACACAGCCCCAGGCGCCGAGCAGCTGGCGCATGCCGGTGCGCACGGATTCGTCGTCGTCGATCACCAGAACGCGCAGGTCGAACACGCGCGCCGGACCCGGCACCGCTTCCGCGGCGCCTTCGGCCACCACCCCGGCGCGCGCCGCAGGCAAGGCCAGCCGGAAGACGCTGCCGCGACCCGGCGTCGACGCCAGCGCGAGCGGCTGCCCCAGCGCCCGTGCCAGGCCCTGCGCGATGGCCAGGCCCAGGCCCAGGCCCTTGCGGCGGTCGCGCTCGGCGTTGCCGAGCTGGTGGAATTCGCGAAAGATCGCCCGGTGCTGCGCGGGCTCGATGCCGATGCCGGTGTCCCACACCTCGATCAGCACCTGCTCGCCGCGCGCGCGGCAGGCCACCAGCACGCCGCCCTGCTCGGTGTAGCGGATCGCGTTCGACACCAGGTTGCGCAGGATCAGCGCCACCAGCGCCGGATCGGAGCGCACCGCCGCGTGGGTCTCGCGCGAGCGGTAGACGATGCCCTTGGCATCGGCCTGCGGCGCCAGCTCGTTCTCGATCTTGTTGAGCAGGGGCTGCAGCGGGAAGACCTGCATCTGCGGCTCGACGACGCCGGCCTCGATGCGCGAGAAGTCCAGCAGCGTGTCGAGCATCTCGGCCGAGGCCTGCCAGGTGGCGCGCGCGTTGGCCAGCGCGTCGTACTGGTCGGCCGAGAGCTTGCTGCGCGCCAGCACCTCGAGGAACAGGCCCTGCGCGTGGATCGGCTGGCGCAGGTCGTGGCTGGCGGCGGCGAGGAAGCGGGACTTGGCGAGGTTGGCCTCCTCGGCCGTGCGGTGCGCGGCCTGCGCATGCTCGGTCTCGATGCGCAGCCGCTCGATCAGCTCGTGGTTCTCGAAGCGCAGCCCGATGGCCCGGCGCGCCGCGCGCGAGCCGTTGCGCGCCTGCCCGACCAGGGCCGCGCTGTAGATGATCGCGGCCACCCCGAGGGCGTCGTAGGCCGGGTCGCCCATCGTCCAGAGCTTGGAGCCGAGCACGATCAGCTCGGTGGCGCCGAACACGATGAATGCCGGAAAAATCGGCGCCAGCGAAGACATGGAGCTGCCGGCAACGCCCGCCAGCACCGCCAGCACCAGCACGTTGCCGGCCATCGTGGTGGTGCCCAGTGCGGCCCAGGCCAGGGAGCCCCAGGCCGCCCCGTCGATGAGGTTGAGCACCAGCTTGCGCAGCAGCAGCCCGCGTGCGCTCGCGGGGCTGATCTCGCTGGCCAGCAGCCGCCGCGCATCCCGCACGAGGTAGAGCTTGATCAGGATGATGACCCCGGCCCAGGCCCGCATCGCGAGTGCGTTGGATTCGTTGGAGAGCACCCAGACCAGCAGCAGCGCCAGCAGGATGGTCGGGATCAGCGAGGCGCCGATGTTGCCCAGCTGCAGCCGCAGCTGTTCCACCAGCATGCGGTCCTCGGGCAGGCGCGACGCCCCCACCATCAGGCCACGAGCCCGCGTTGCCGTGCCGCGAACCCGGCTTCGGAGCGGCTCGAGACCTGCAGCGCCGCCAGCACCGCCTGCACATGGCCGCGCACGGTGTTCTCGGACAGGTTGAGGCGCCGGCCGATGAGCTTGTTGGACAGGCCCTGGCACATCAGGTCGAGCACCTCGCTCTGGCGCGGCGTGAGCAGCGGCTGTGCGTCCGTGCCGCCCTCGCACGCCGGCAGGCCGCCGGCCGCCACGGGCAGGCCCTGGCGCAGCTGGCCGATCACCGCGAGGATCTTGGCGGCCGGCTCGGCCTTGGAGACGAAGGCCGCGGCGCCGCGCTCCATGGCCAGCCGGACCTTCTGCGGCGAGACCTCCGAGGACAGGATCACCACCAGCGCCTGCGGCCACTTGCGCCGGACCAGCGCGATGCCTTCCAGGCCGTTGAGGCCGTGCAGCTGGATGTCCAGCAGCACCAGCGCCGGCTCCTGCATCGAGGTGCGCAAGGCCTCTTCGAGTGAGGCGGCCTCCGCCACCTCCAGATCGGCGATGCCTGCGGCAAGCACCATGCGCAGCCCGCTGCGGAACAGCGCATGGTCGTCGACGAGAAGAATGCGGGGCGGCAGCATGAGGCAAACAGACACGAAGGCAGGCGACAGGCGGGCAGGCGAAAGGACGGGGGAGCGAGCGTCCAGGCATTCTGCCCAAGTCCCCCCTCTCTGGGCCCGGTCCAATTGGACTATTTACGCAGTCCGGCGCAGCGGCGACCATCAGGGTCCCCACAATTTCACGCTCCCGTCCCTTCGCCCGCAGTCGAATGAAGCCCCTGGTCGAAATCCAACGCGTCGGATCGAACGCCTTCAGCTACCGCATCAGCGCCTTCGTCGCCGGTGCGGGGCCGGCAGGCGACAGCGGCACCTTCGAATCGCTGGCCTTCTGCCTGTTCGACGCAGGCGCTTCGCTGGGCGCCTATTTCGCGAGCGTGGAACTCAATGTGAACGGCCTCTTCGTGGGCTCTTACCCGATCGACGCGCTGTGCCGCCATCCCAAGCGGGTGGCGCAGCGCATCCAACAACATTTCCAGCCGGCCTGAGCGCGGCGCGCCCGGCGGCACCGGCGCTCGCCGGATGCGCTATGGTCGCACCCTCCCGGCCATCACGGAAAAGTCATGCTGCTGTACGTAGATTCCCAGTTCGCATCGCCTTACGCCATGTCCGCCTTCGTGGCGCTCAAGGAGAAGGGGCTTTCCTTCGACGTCCAGGCGCTCGATCTCCGCGCCGGCGCCAACCAGGCCCCTTCGTTCGCCGGTGTCTCCCTGACGCGCCGCGTGCCCACGCTGGTCGACGGCGACTTCGCGCTGACGGAATCCTCGGCCATCGCCGAGTACCTGGATGAAGTCTTTCCCGGCCCGCTGCTCTATCCGCGGCATCCGCGATCGCGGGCCCGCGCGCGGCAGGTGCAGGCCTGGCTGCGCAGCGACCTGGGGCCCCTGCGGCAGGAGCGGACCACCGAAGTCGTCTTCTACCGGCCTGTTTCGCGGCCGCTCTCGCCGGCGGCGTTCGATGCCTCCCAGAAGCTCATCGCGGTCGCCACCAAGTTGCTGAGCCATGGCGGGGACCACCTGTTCGACCAGTGGTCCATCGCCGATGTCGACCTCGCGCTGATGCTCAACCGGCTGATCCTGAATGGCGACGAGATGTCGCCGCGCCTGGCCCGCTATGCCAAGGCGCAGTGGGCGCGGCCGTCGGTCCAGCTCTGGGTCCAGCAGCCGCGCCCTGCGCTCTGACGAGGGCGCCGGGCTCAACCCTTCTTCAGCGCCCGCCGCAGCGTCTCGATGAAGCTGCGGCTTGCCGCCGACAGCGAGCGGCCCCGCTTGGTCACCACGAACACGTCGCGCGAGACGCGCGGCGCGGTCAGGCTGCGCACCACCAGCGCGGCATCGCCCGCGGCCCGGGCAAAGGCCGAGGGCATGATCGACGGGCCCATGCCGCTGGCCGTCATCCACAGCGCGGTCGACAGGAAGGACACCTCGTTCACGACCTCGAGCGCCACGCCGGCCTGCGCCGCCGTGGCGTCGATCAGGGGCCGGATGCCGTAGCCGGGGCGCACGGTGATGACAGGATGGCCGGCCAGGTCGGCCCAGCGCACGGGCTTCTTGCTCGCCGCCAGCGCGTGGCCGCGCGCGCAGACCAGGCTGAGGTGGTCGCGCATCAGCGTCTGGGTCTCGACCTCGGCGCCGGGCCGCTCGGGCGTGCCGATGCCGAAGTCGACGTGCTCGCCGAGGATGCGCGCGACGAACTGGTCGGGCGCGCAATCGTCCACCACCACGCGCACGCCCGGATGCGCCTCGCCGAAGCGGCGGATCGCCTCCGGCAGCAGGAAGGAGGCCAGCGTGGGCGTGATCGCCAGGCAGATCCTGCCGCGCTGCAGCTGCGCGAGCTCGCGGAAGTCGGCCGAGAGCGAATCGACGTCGCGCAGGATGCGCTCGGCCGCCGGCAGCATCTCGTTGGCCGCGGCGGTGGCCTGCAGCGAGCGCGTGGTTCGGTCGAAGAGCCGCGTGCCCAACCCATCCTCGAGCTGCCGGATCAGCATGCTGACCGCGGACTGCGTGACGAACAGCTTCTCGGCCGCCGCGCTGAGCTTGCGCAGCTGATGCACCGCGACGAAGGCACGCAGCTGGCGGATGGTGGGGCTGAACTTGGGCAGGGGATTCATCAGGTCGAATCATATTTCGTTCGGAATTTTTTGATTTACGAATGAATGGCGCTGCCGTCCAATGCCCTTCGGAGACATCGACAAGGAACACGCATGAAGACACTTGCCCGAGCCCTGGGCCTGCTCCTCGCGGCCGCCGGGCTGCTCGCCGCACCCGCGCGCGCCCAGGCCCCCGCCGACTTCCCCCACAAGCCGATCCGCGTGATCGTCACCTTCCCGCCCGGCGGCAGCGCCGATGCGGTGGTGCGCATGCTGGTGCCGAAGCTCAACGACCGGCTCGGCCAGCCGGTGGTGGTGGACAACCGTCCCGGAGCCGGGGGCAACGTCGGCCTCACGGCGGTGGTCAAGTCGCCGGGCGACGGGTACACGCTGGGCGTGGGCGCGGCCGGGGCGCTGTCGGCCAACAGCAGCCTCTATGCGCAAATGCCCTTCGATCCGCAGAAGGATCTCAAGCCGGTGGCCATGCTGGCCGCCATTCCCTTCGTGATCGTGGGCCATCCTTCCATCGGCGCGAAGACGCAGGCCGAGCTGCTCGCGCTGGCGCGGGCGCAGCCGGGCAAGCTCTCGATCGGCCATGGCGGCAACGGCACGGCCATGCACCTGTCGGCGGCGCTCTTCGCGCAGATGGCGGAGGTGAAGCTGGTCGAGGTGCCCTACCGCGGCTCCGGGCCGGCTGCCGTCGACGCGATGGCGGGCCAGATCCCGCTGGCGGTGGTGGACCTGCCCTCGTCGCTGCAGCAGATCAAGGCCGGCAAGCTGCTCGCCTTCGCGGTGACCAGCCCGCAGCGCCTGCCCATGCTGCCGGAGGTGCCGACGGTGGCCGAGGCCGGGCTGCCCGGCTACGACTCCACCGGCTGGTTCGGCGTGGTGGCGCCGGCCGAGACGCCCGCGCCCGTCGTCGCGCGCCTGAACGCGGAGATCAACGCCGCCCTCAGGGACGAGCAGATCCAGGCCGCCATGCGCAACCTCGGCGTGGAACCCGCGCCCGGCACGCCCAAGGCCTTCGACGACTACATCCGCGCCGAAACCAGGAAATGGGCGCAGGTCATCAAGACGGCCAACATCAAGCTGGACTGAGCACATGCACGACAAGGAAGAACTGAAGGCCGACGTCCTGGTCGTCGGCGCCGGCCCCGTGGGCCTGACGCTGGCGATGGACCTGGCCTCGCGCGGCGTGAAGGTGCTGGTGGCCGAGACGCGCCGCTATGCCGAGCCGCCCAACGTCAAGTGCAACCACGTGGCGGCCCGCACCATGGAGCAGTTCCGCCGCCTGGGCGTGGTGCAGAAGGTGCGCGACGCGGGGCTGCCGGCCGACCATCCCAACGACGTGGTGTTCCGCACCAGCGTGACGGGCATCGAGCTCACGCGCATCCCCATCCCTTGCCGGCGCGACCGCTACACCGAGACCGAGGGCCCGGACGCCTGGTGGCCCACGCCGGAGCCACCGCATCGCATCAATCAGCTCTTCCTGGAGCCGATCCTGCTCGAGCATGCCGCCTCGCTGCCGAACGTGCGATTGCTCAACCGCACGCAGGTGGGCGACTTCGAGCAGGATGCCGACGGCGTGGCGGCCGATGCCACCGACCTCGACACCGGCGACACCCGCCGCATCCGCTGCCGCTACCTGGTGGGCTGCGACGGCGGCAGCTCCGGCGTGCGCAAGCGCATCGGCGCGAAGCTGGAAGGCACGGCCGTGATCCAGCGCGTGCAGTCGACCTACATCCGCGCGCCGCAGCTGCGGGCGCTGATCCCCGGCAAGCCGGCCTGGTCCTACTACTCGGTCAATCCGCGCCGCTGCGGCACGATGTTCGCCATCGACGGACGCGAGACCTGGCTGGTGCACAACCATCTGAATGCCGATGAGCCGGAGTTCGATTCCGTGGACCGCGACCGTTCCATCCGCGAGATCCTCGGCGTGGGCGAGGACTTCGACTACGAGGTGATCAGCAAGGAGGATTGGGTGGGGCGCCGGCTGGTGGCCGACCGCTTTCGCGAGCGCCGCGTGTTCATCGCCGGCGACGCGGCGCACCTGTGGGTGCCCTATGCGGGCTACGGCATGAATGCCGGCATCGCCGACGCGATCAACCTCTCGTGGCTGCTCGCGGGCTGCGTGCAGGGCTGGGCCGACGAAGGCATCCTCGACGCCTACCAGGCCGAGCGCCAGCCGATCACGGAGCAGGTCTCGCAGTTTGCGATGGACCATGCGCAAAAGATGATCCGCGCGCGCCGCGCCGTGCCGAGCGACATCGAGGCGCCCGGGCCCGAGGGCGATGCGCTGCGCGCCGAGATCGGGCGCGAGGCCTATGCGCTGAACGTGCAGCAGTTCTGCTGCGCCGGCCTCAACTTCGGCTACTTCTACACGCGCTCGCCCATCATCGTGGCCGACGGCGAAGCGGCACCTGCCTACACCATGGGAAGCTTCACGCCCTCCACCGTGCCGGGCTGCCGCGCACCGCACCTGTGGCTGGCCGACGGGCGTTCGCTGTACGACGCTTTCGGCCCCGGCTACACGCTGCTGCGCTTCGATCGCCGCGTCGAGATCGGCGCGCTGGAGAAGGCGGCCCGCGAGGCGCGCATGCCGCTCGAAGTGCTCGACGTGGACGCGAAGGAAATCCCGCGCGCCTACGGCCATCGCCTGGTGCTGTGCCGCGCAGACCAGCATGTGGCCTGGCGTGGCGATCGCGTGCCGGCGGATGTCGATGCGCTGGTCGCGCGGCTGCGAGGGGCGCGGCCTGAGAGCGTGGGTCACCGTCGCAGCGCAGGTGGCATCTAACCCAGCCGGCCTTGTTCAGGATGTCAGATCGCCTCAGCGGATCTGACATCCTGGAGATGACTGCAACCCCTATCGTTCCCCGCAAGGCGACATCCTGTTGCCGGCTGCGAAAGGAACGACATGCTGGGCAAGCGTAGACCGAGGCGAGTTGCGAAGGTGAGAACATCCTTTGCCGCGTTCGGCGGGCACTTGAGACTCGCTTCGACGAGGCGCGGATCGCCCATGCCGAACGCCGATTACGTGCGCGAGTTCGAGCAGTTTCTCGAAGAAGTGATCCACAGAGAGATCAACTACATCTCCTGGGTGTCGCTGACCTATGGACGCCTGAAGCGGGAAATCGCCGCCATGGGCAGCATCTTTCCGGATTCGACCATGCTCACGGACTTCGCCTGCGAAGAATGCGGCAAGCCGCTCGTTCATCACTTGAAGTGTGGTGGAGAGGGCTATGACTTCTTCGGCTGCTCGGGCTGTCTGGAAGGTTGCATGACCCTGTACGACAACCGGGACGGCAGGCCGGTTCGGAAGGCTTGAGAACCGCAAGACACAGCAAATCTCTCGAAATGTCGCAGATTCACTTTGCGAGCGTCAGACTTCTCTAGCATTGGCCGGCTTTGGCGCGACTTGGTTCGCGAGAGCGAAGCGGCCTGCTCAAACAGCGGTCATCGAATCAAAAATCACGCCCAGGGAGAAGGCGCTGCCCCGCCTTTCAAGAATGGAAATCCTCTGCCCCCATTGCGGTCACGCCGAGCTGGATGCGTTCGAGCTGATCGAAGTCAACGAGTTGCACGATGACTTTGTCTGCGCCAATTGCGAGCAGGTGTTTGCGGCTTGCATCAGGAATTGCATCCGCTGCGATTTCGAGCAGACGCTGGCATGGCGGGTGGATTCAGTGCCAGCCCCGATTTCTGCGCTGCCATGCGCGCAGTGCGGCCACATCGAGCTGCAACCCGATGCTCTCGATGACGAGTAAACCGTTCCTCGTCGGCTCTGTCCATCACGGAAAACTCGAGTTCGAAGTCGTGCGCCTGCAATGCAGAAGCGGTGTAGGGGTCGTACGCAGACTCAAGGTGGTCGGCGTCGGCTTGTTCGAGATGAACATTCTGTTCGACAGCCGCGCCGCGTTCCTGGACTGGATCGAATTCGATGAGTATCGACACCACGCCCCAGGACTGATGGTCTTCGTCAAGAGCCGATTTGACGAGCTGTACTACGGCGCAGGAGACAACCATGAAAAGAAGTCTTGCGACGGTGGTTAGCGATTCGGCCTTCATTCGTGAGCTCGGCGACGTCATCGACCGAATTTCTCGACAGACTCATGCCGCGGAGGTCGCTGCAATCGTCAAGGAAGTCGCAGGAATGCTGGGGTGCAACGGCGCCGTGTTCGCGTCGTTTACCCGGGGCGACGAAGACTTCGAGAGCTATCGGTACATCGTTGCCTGTGCCGCAAGTTGGTGCAATCTCTATGTGCAGCAGCGCTGGTTCGCGATCGATCCCTTTCTTATCTATGCGCAGCACCACACCGAGCCCACGGCTGGCGACGAGATTCCGCTTCGCACGGAGGGCCAGCGGCAATTCCGTCAACGCGCGCGGGAGACAGGCTTCAAAAGCTTGGCCATCGTTCCCTGCCACACGGCAGCCGGGCGCTCGCGGATGGGGGTGCTCTACCTGACCAGCGAAGACCCGGACTACTTCACCCGCCAGACGATTGCGCCGGCAAAGATGTGCCTTCGTTCGATTGCCGCGGAACTCCTGGAATGGTGGTCGCAAAAGATCCGGCGCGACCTTCTGCACAACCTGAACATCCGGGAAGACGAACTCAAGCTGCTTCGGCTTGCCCACCAGGGCTTTGGATCGAAGGAGATCGCACGGCTGTTCGACACAAGGCCGGCAACCATTGACCAGAGATTCGCACGACTCTCGCTCAGGCTCAATGTCCCGACGCGTGCGATGGCAGCGAAGCTTGCTTATGAGAGCGGCTTGCTCGACGAATGAGGATGTCCGTCTCGCTCAGGGCCGCTGGGCATCTCCTGGCACTGTCACCCATGGTCCTCCTGGTTGCAGGAGTGATTTTTGGGGCGCCATGGTTCGTCTTCGCATTCTTCTTCGGCGTCCTGCCCATGGTCCGCATGCTGCTGCCGGATGATCTCGCCGAACCTGCTGAAATCGGTCGCATATCCCGGATGCAGTTCATCTTCCTGAAGAGCATTCCGTTGGCGCACGCGCTCATGTGGGCCTTTGTCCTGCCGTGGGCCATGTTCGTGGTGTCGCAACTCCAACCTGCTCAACTGGCTTGCTTTGCCCTGTCGTTCTGGGTCGTCACCTCGCTGAACCTGACCATCGCGCATGAGCTGTTGCATCGACCCGTTGGGTGGCAGCGCATCGCGGCGAGACTTCTTGCGGGAAGCATCGGCTACTTCCAGATGCTGGAAGAGCACAGATCCCATCACGTCAACGTGGGTGGGCGCGACAACGGCGACAGTCCCGAGGTCGACGAATCGATCTTCACCTATGCCAGGAAGCGGTACGTCAGATCGTTTCAGCGGGCACAGGAGTGGGAGCGCCTGGATCAAGTCCGGCGCGGCCGCGCGCGTTGGAACAACAGGATTGCCTGGACTGCACTGATGACGATCGCGGTCATGGTGTGTTTCGGCCTTGTTGCCGGCTGGCGCGGCGTCGTGTTCTACGGGTTCGTGATCGCGGGCACGGCGTTCACCATGCAGGCGATCACCTATATCCAGCATTGGGGCCTCACGGATCGGCTCTCACCGGGTCTTGGAGCCGTGGGCTACTCGTGGGAAGACAGATGCGCAATGCAAGCATGGGTGACGCTGAATCATGCGTACCACGGACATCATCATGTCCACCCCTCGCTTCCCTACTTTCGACTTGGCGGATTCGCAAACAGCCCACGCCTGCCGGCCTCTTATCCGGTGATGTTGCTGATGGCGATGATCCCGCCGTTGTTCAGGCGGACGATGGGCCGCCGGCTCGACGCATGGCTTGCGGCAGAAGGCAGCCAGCAGCCTCAGCCCAGGCAGCCGTGCGCGAATCTGGGCGAGTTTTTCAGAAGCTGAGCAATTGCCGCGACCACCATGTCTAGTGCAACTGCGCACGCGCCGACCGGTTGCGCCGCCACGCCGCCGGCGGGCAGCCGTATTCGCGCCGGAAGGCGCGGCTGAAGGCGGTGTCGGTCTGGTAGCCCACGTCCTCGGCAATGCGCGCCAGCGGCGCGTTGCTGCGGCACAGCAGGTTGGCGGCCAGCAGCATGCGCCACTGCGTCAGGTACTGCATGGGCGCGGTGCCCACCAGCTGCTGGAAGCGCTCGGCCAGCACCGAGCGCGAGCTGCCGGCCGTGCGGGCCAGCTCCTCGAGCGTCCAGGCCTGGGCCGGGCGGCTGTGCAGCGCGGTGAGGGCGCTGCCGACGATGCGATCGCCCATGCCGGCCAGCCAGCCGGTGCGGCCCTCGCCCTGCTCGCTGGTGTACAGGCGCAGCACCTCGATGAACAGCAGCTCGGCCAGCTTGGCCAGCACGCCGGCGCCGCCGGGGCGCGGCGAGCGCGCCTCGGCCAGCGCATAGCGCACCGAGCTCTCGAGCCAGATGCCGGCATTCGATCCACGCACGTTGACGCGCAAGAGCCGCGGAAGCCCCGCGAGCAGCAGGCGCGCCAGCCGCGCATCGCAGGCCAGATAGCCGCAGACCAGGCGCGTGGTGGCACCGCCACCGCCGTAGGCCAGCATGCGCGGGCGGCGCGACAGCACTTCGTCCAGCCGCGCGCCGGTTGCCGGTGGCAGGCCGGGCTCGGAGGTCATGCGGTGCGCATCGCCCTGCGGGAAGATGATCGCGTCGCCGGCGACCAGGCGCATCGGCGGCTCGCCGGCCAGCTCGACGAAGCATTCGCCTTCGGTGATCAGATGGAAGATCACCACGCGCTCCGCGCCCGGCTCCAGAAAAGGCGCAGCGGCGTCGGCGCTCGGCGACTGGTAGCACCAGGGCGCGGTGAAGCGGCCATGGATGAAGATCGCGCCCACCAGGCGCACGACGCGCAGGACTTCGGACAGCGCGTCCATGCTCAGGCCACCTCGACCTGCAACGCCAGCGGCGTCGGGTTCTGCGCCGCGTTGGGGATGGGCGAGCGCCGAACGCCGGCCTCGGCCAGCGCGCGCAGGCGCTCCGGCGAGACCCCCTCGGCGGCGATGCGCACCTGCAGCTGCATGTCGCGCGGCCCGGCGTAGATCTCCTGCCCATCGGCGCCTGCCATGCCGATCAGGCCGCGCGTGTCGGACCGGCTGCCCACGCGGACCTCGAGCGTGCCCAGCGCGATGCCCTCGGCCGCCGCGAACATTGCAATGGAGGTGGCGGCGCAGGACGCGATGCCTGCGCGGAACAGCCAGCCGGGCGTGACGCGGTCGCCGGTGCCGCCGAGCTCGCAGGGCATGTCGGTCAGCATGGCGGTGCCGTTGGGGTGGCAGGATTCGACGCGCACGCCGCCCTGCCAGCGGGCCGTGGCAGGTGCGTCGTCGTGAAGGCCCATGTCGGGGCGGCGCTCCAGCGCCGCTTGCGCGCGCTGCACGGCCGCAGCGATGTCTTGCATGCTCATGTCCGTTGCTCTCCGGTCGGCCGAGGACGAAATTGTGGGCGCCTGGGCCCCGGAGGCCAACTAGGCCGAACAGCCGATGCCTTCGCGCGGACGCCGGGTCAGCAATCGCGGACGCTGCGCCAGCTCCACGGCCGCCCGCAACCGGTCGAGGACGATCGGGCAAGCACGGGCGACGCACGGGCAGGACGCGGCGGCCCCCGCGGTGGTCCAGTAGCGGCAGGACGGGAGCCGGGGAGCGGCCACCGTCCGTTCCAAGCCCATCGACCCTTTGCCGGACCCCCGGCCCATCCCCAAGGAGCCATTCGCCATGAACGCACCCGTCGATCTCAATGCCGTCAAGTCCCGCCAGCAGGCGGCCTGGTCCAGCGGCGACTACGCCATCATCGGCACCACCCTGCAGATCGTCGGCGAGCAGCTGGCCGAGGCCTGTGACCTGCGCTGCGACGAAGCGGTGCTCGACGTCGCGGCCGGCAACGGCAACGCCACGCTGGCGGCGGCGCGCCGCGGCTGCAAGGTCACCTCCACCGACTACGTGGCCGGCCTGCTCGACCGCGGTGCCGAGCGCGCCAAGGCCGAGCGCCTGGAGGTGAAGTTCCAGGCCGCCGACGTCGAGGCCCTGCCTTTCGGCGACAAGAGCTTCGATGCCGTGCTCTCCACCTTCGGCGTGATGTTCGCGCCCGACCATGCGAAGTCCGCCGCCGAGATGCTGCGCGTGTGCCGCCCCGGCGGCCGCATCGGCATGGCCAACTGGACGCCCGAGGGCTTCATCGGCCAGATGTTCAAGACCCTGGGCCGGCACCTGCCGCCGCCCGCCGGCGTGCAGCCGCCCTCGCTGTGGGGCACCGAAGCGCACCTGCGCACGCTGTTCGGCGACCAGGCCGCTTCGATCCAGGCGACGCCGCGCCTCTTCAACTTCCGCTACCGTTCCGCGGCCCATTTCATCGAGGTGTTCCGCACCTGGTACGGGCCGGTGCTCAAGGCCTTCGCCAGCCTGCCGCCCGAGAAGGCTTCGGAGCTGGAGAAGGATCTGGGCGAACTCCTGAACCGCCTGAACCGGGCCGGGCCGGATTCGTTGGTGGTGCCCAGCGAGTACCTCGAGATCGTGATCACCCGCCGCTGAGTCTTCGAGCCATGGAGCCGCGGCTGCAGCGAAGGATCCAGCGCTACGGCTGGGACCTGGCGGCTGCCGTCTACGAAGCGCGCTGGCAGGCGCAGCTGGCCCCCGCGCACGAAGCCCTGATGGCGTTCGCTTCCCCTCGGCCGCAGGAAAGCGTGCTCGACGTGGCCTGCGGCACGGGCCTGATTGCGCTGGCCGCGGCGGAGGCGGTGGGCCCGCAAGGCCATGTGCTCGGCACCGACCTGTCCGATCACATGGTCGATGCGGCGCGGCAGCGCGCCGCGCAGCGCGGCCTGCGCCAGCTCGGCTTCGCGCGCATGGACGCGGAGCAGCTGGCGCTGCCCGATGGCGGCTTCGACCTGGCGCTGTGCGCGCTCGGCCTCATGTACGTGCCCGAGCCCGCGCAGGCCCTGCGCGAGATGCGGCGCGTGCTGCGTCCCGGCGGCAGGGCGGCATTGGCGGTCTGGGGCGAGCGGGCGTGCTGCGGCTGGTCGGCGCTGTTCCCCATCGTCGATGCCGAGGTCCGCAGCGAGGTGTGCCCGCTCTTCTTCCGCCTGGGGCAGCAGGACGCGCTGGCCCGCGCGTGCGCCGAGGCCGGCTTCGAACACATCGTGCAGCAGCGCATCGCGAGCACGCTGTGCTACGCCGATGGCGAGGAGGCCTGCATCGCGGCTTTTGCGGGCGGGCCGGTCGCGCTGGCCTGGTCGCGCTTCGGCGATGAAACCCGCACGCGCGTGCGGGCCCGCTACCTCGAGGCGATCGAGCCCTGGCGGCAAGGCGGCGGCTACCGCATCCCCGGCGAGTTCGTGATCGTGAAGGGCACGGTGCCTGCACATCCCTCCCGCTGAGGAGGGGGACGCTTGCAGAAAGCGCGGCCCGGTCGGACCATGGGCGCCGACGCTGCGTTCATGAAGACATCGAGGATGAAGCGATGACAGCACGAGACACAACCTGGACGGCCGGCGATTTCTACGAACCCTACATGGGCCGCTGGAGCCGCAAGGTCGCGCCGCACTTCGTGGAGTGGCTCGGGCTCGGGCCGCATCTGAAGTGGCTCGATGTTGGCTGCGGCACGGGCGCGCTGACCCAGACCCTGCTGGACCAGGCCCAGCCCGCATCCGTGCTCGGCATCGACGCGTCGGCCGGCTTTGTAGCCCATGCCCGGGCGCACGTCACGGACCCGCGGGCGTCCTTCGAGGTCGGCGATGCGCAGGCGCTGCCGGTCGCGCCCGGCTCCTTCAACGCGGCCGTCACGGGGCTGGTGCTGAACTTTCTGCCGGAACCCGCACGCGCGGTGGCCGACATGACGCGTGCGGTCGAGCCTGGAGGCACGGTGGCCGCCTACGTGTGGGACTACGCCGCCGGGATGGAATTGATGCGCTACTTCTGGAGCGCGGCCGTCGAGCTGGATCAGGCGGCCGCAGCGCTCGACGAGGGCCGGCGACTCCCGGCGCTATGCGCGCCGGAACCGGTGGAGGCCCTGTTCGCGGGCGCCGGGCTGCACCGCGTCGAGCTGCACGCCATCGAGATCGAGACGCCCTTCAAGGACTTCGAAGACTACTGGAAGCCCTTCCTCGGCGGACAGGGCTCGGCGCCACGTTACGCGATGTCGCTGAGCGACGAAGATCGGGAGCGCTTGCGTGAACGCATTCGAGAGGGCTTGCCGGTCGGGACCGATGGCGGCATTGCGCTGCGGGCCAGGGCCTGGGCGGTGCGTGGCCGCGTCGGGTAGGCGGACGCCGCGTCGACTTGCTGGTGATGGTCGTCCGTCTCGATGGGGCCGGGCGTCAACTTGCCTCCTGCCTGGTGGATGTGCGCAATAGATGGCAACGCGCGTCTTGGGCGACACTGTCGTTCCATGCAATCCGCTTCTCCCTCCAGCGCCATGCCGATCCCGCCCGTGCGGCGCCCCACGCTGCGCTTCATGCTCGCCCATCCCGCGCACCTGATCGCGCTGGGCTTCGGCGCCGGACTGGCGCCGCGGGCGCCCGGCACCGTGGGCACGCTGTGGGCCTGGGCCGCCTTCGTGCTCATGCAGCGCTGGCTGCCCGCGGCGGCCATCGGGTGGATCATCCTGGCCTCGCTGCCCATCGGCTGGTGGGCCTGCACCGTGGCGGCGCGCCACATGGCCATTGCCGACCCCGGCGCCATCGTCTGGGACGAGGTCGTCGCCTTCTGGCTGGTCCTGTGGCTGGTCACGCCGGCCGGGCTGCCGGCACAGCTCGTGGCCTTCGCGCTGTTCCGCCTCTTCGATGCCGCCAAGCCGGGGCCGGTCGCCTGGGCCGACCAGCTCTTCAAGCAACGCCGGGCGACGCCCGCCACCATGTCGTGGAGCGCGGCGGGCTTCGGCATCTTGTTCGACGACCTGGTGGCGGCCTTCTGCACGCTGCTGGTGATTGCCTTCTTCCGCGCCTGGTAGTGCCCATGACCAACGTTTCGCCCGCACCCGAATCCGACACGCCCGCGCTGGTGCTTCAACTGGCCGAGCTGTTGCAGCAACAGGGCCGCATGATGGCCACCGCCGAGAGCTGCACCGGCGGGCTGATCGCAGGTGCCTGCACCGATCTGTCGGGCTCCAGCAACTGGTTCGAGCGTGGCTTCGTCACCTACTCCAACGCGGCCAAGACCGAGTTGCTGGGCGTCGACCCTGCGCTGATCGCGGCCGAGGGCGCGGTCAGCGAGCCGGTGGCGCGCGCCATGGCCGAGGGTGCGGTGGCGCGCTCGCGGGCCCAGGTCGCGGTGGCGGTGACCGGCGTGGCCGGCCCGAGCGGCGGCAGCGCCGAGAAGCCGGTGGGCACCGTGTGGTTCGGCTGGTCGGTGCAAGGCCGCGTGCGCACCGAGCGCCGACGCTTCGACGGCGACCGGGCCGCGGTGCGGGCGGCCACGGTGCATCACGCCTTGCAGACGCTGCTGACGCTGTTGCGCGCAGCCTAGCGAGCGTGCTGCCTAGGCTACGATCCCGCCCATGCGCAACGCAGACACCATCCAGCGCCTCTACGAAGCCTTCGCCAGGCTCGACGCCGACACCATGGCCGCCTGCTACGCGCCGGATGCGCGCTTCGACGACGAGGCCTTCTCGCTGAAGAGCGGCCGCGAGGTCGGCGCCATGTGGAAGATGCTGTGCGAGGCCACCCGCGCCAAGGGCGCCGATGTCTGGAAGCTCAGCTGGCGCGACGTGCAGGCCGATGGCGACACCGGCCGTGCCCATTGGGATGCGCACTACCGCTTCGGCGCCACCGGCCGCATCGTCGACAACGCGATCGACTCCGAGTTCGGCTTCACGCCCGAGGGCCTGATCGCCACCCAGCGCGACCGCTTCGACTTCTGGGCCTGGTCACGCCAGGCGCTGGGCCCGCCGGGCCTGCTGCTGGGCTGGACGCCGATGCTGAAGAACAAGGTGCGCGCCGGCGCCGCGAAAAACCTGGCCGCCTACATGGCACGCACGTCATGACGATCACCATCACCAACCATCCCGAAAAGCATCGCTACGAGGCGGCCATCGAGGGCCAGCTCGCGGGCTACTGCGAATACAACCTGCTCACGAACGCGGTGATGTTCACCCACACCGAAGTGCTGCCCGCCTTCGAGGGCCGGGGCGTGGGCTCGGCCGTCGCGCGCCATGTGCTCGACGACGCCCGGGCGCGGGGCATGCCGGTCATCCCCGCCTGCCAGTTCATCGCCGGCTACATCCGCAAGCACCGCGAGTACGTGGACCTGGTGCGGCCGGAGACACAGCGCGCCTTCAAAATCTAGGTCTGGGCGCCACCGCGCCGGGCGGCGCGGGCAGCCAGGCGAAGGCGGCGCAGCCGGCCACCAGCAGTGCCGCGATGGCCGCCAGCACGGCGGTGTAGGGCTCCACGCCCTGCGACTGCGCCACAGAAGCCGCCACGCCGGTGAGCCACTGCATCAGCGCCACGCCGAGGAACATGGCCATGGTGAACACCGCCATCGCGCGCCCGGTGAGCGCGGCCGGGTAAGCCACCCGCACGTCGGCGTACTCCCAGACGATGAAGCCCGACAACAGGCCGATCAGGATGGCGCACCCGATGTCGATCCAGGCTGCATGGAAGACGCCGATGGCGGCGAACAGTGCCGCATAGACCGCGCAGCAGGCCACGATGCGCCGCCGGCGCGCCGGGCCGTCGCGGTCCAGCCGGCCGAACAGCGGCGGCCCGAAGAGCGAGACCACCGACACGATCAGCGCGACGTTGCCGCTCTGCACCAGCGAGTAGCCGTAGCGCTCGATCAAGAGCGGCCCCAGCCACAGCCCGCGCAGCGAGATGAAGGCGGCGTAGGTCACGGCGCCCAGCAGCAGGATGCCCAGCGTGTGCGGCATCGCGAACAGCACGCCGAACTGGCGCAGCGCGGCCAACAGCGATTCCTTCGGCCGCGCTGCCTCGCGCGCCGGCTCGCGCACCCACAGCAGGATGCTGAGCCAGGCCAGCGCCGAGGCCGCGGCCAGCACCGCGAAGCCCATGCGCCAGGAGCGGGCCTCGACCAGCCATGCGAGCGGCGTGCCGGTCAGCAGCATGCCCAGCCCGCCGATGCCCAGCACCAGCCCGGAAACCGAGGCGAAGCGCGCCGCCGGGAAATGCCGCGCGATGAACACGGTGCACACCAAAAAGGCCGGCGCGCAGCCGACGCCGATCAGCACCTGGCCGGTGATCAACAGTGCAAAGTGGGTGGACAGCGCGGACAGCAGCGCGCCCGCGATCGCCAACGGGAACGCCGTCAGCACCGTGCGCCGCACCCCATGCAGGTCGATGCCGACACCCATGAAGAGCTGCATGGCGCCGAAAGCGAAATGGAAGGAGCCGGAGAACAGGCCCAATGCCTGCGCCGAAAGCCCGAACTCCGCCTGCAGCGGCCCGGCCATGATCGCGCCCACGGTGCGGTAGGCCTGGCTCAGCGCGAAGGCGGTGCACAGGGTCAGCACCATGGCCCAGGCGCTGCGGACCGGAAGCGTCAGGCTGGTCTCAGCCGGCACCGTGGCACTTCTTGAACTTCTTTCCGCTGCCGCAGGGGCAGGGGTCGTTGCGGCCCGGGGTCGCCTCCTTGCGCACGGTCTCCACGCGCGGCCCCTGGCTGCGCCACAGCCGGCGCAGGTCGTACACGGCCCAGATCGCGTCGCCGAATTCGTCCACCCGCTGCTGGCTCACGCTGGGCGGGCCGTCCTCGCTGTACATCGAAAGCGTGGGCTTGCCGCGGTCGTCCTCGGTCAGGGCGACGATGGCGTTCAGCGCCTCGTCGAGGATGGCGGCCGCCTCCTTGTCGCGCGGCGGGGTCCATTCCTCGGGCCAGTTCTCCACCGCGTACATGAAGCCCAGCGCCCAGACCTGGGCAAAGGAGGGGATGTCCTCGTCGGCGATCTCGCCCCGCTCTTCTTCCGGCAGGGCCGCGACGGCGCCGCGCGTGTCCAGCACCTCGGGCTGCCAGGCGCGCTCGTCGTCGAGCGACTGCACTTCGGCGTCCAGGCCTTCCTCGGTCTCGCGCCAGCGCCGCTTCCAGCGCCAGGCGAATTCCATGTGCTGCGCCGGCACGAAGCTCTCGCCCAGCAGCACCGGCCAGTATTCGGCCGGCTCGACCGGGCGGCGCATGCACACCAGCGCCGCCATGAAGCCCTCGCAGAATTCCCATTGCGGGGTTTCCTCGTCATGCTCGCGCATGGCGTCGAGCGCTTGATCGAGGGCGTCGAAATCGTCGGGGCCGAGGGGAGCGTGGTCGGGGGAGGGGGCAGGGGTCGTGATCATGGCAATGCGGCGGCAGCCCTCTATGATGCAACAAGCTCCCGGGAGACCCGTCATTTCAGCACCCCTGCCTCCGTCGCCTGCGACTCGCGACTTCCGACCTTCGACCGGCACCGCCTCCGATCGCGCCTCGCCGGCCGGCCGGGCGCAACAGCCAATCCTGGCCCCATGAACGTTGCGAAACGCGGCACGCGCGTGCAGTCGCGCAAGGGCGCGGCATCGGCGCCGGCACCCCTGGAAACCGGCCCGGCCCCGCTGGAGCCCGGCGATTACGCGGAATTTCTGCGCGCGATGCTGCCGCAGCAGCAGAAGGCGGTGGCCAGCCACCGGCTCGGCAGCGAGCGCGTCTGGCTCAAGAAGGCGGGCCCGCCGCACGGCAAGCTGGGCTATCACCTGATGGCGATGGTGGCCGGCCTGCTGCGGCTGGACGTGCTGACGCCGGTGCCCAACCCCGGTGGCGAGGCCGCCATCGCCACCGAGGCGCGCCGCCTGCGCGCGCTCGGCGCTGCCGGCCTGCGCGTGCCGGCGGTGCTGGCCCAGCAACCCGACGGCCTGCTGATCTCCGACCTCGGCGAAAGCGGCCGGCCGCCGGTGGTGCTGCAGGAGCGGCTGGACCATGCGGCGGCCGTCGGCCCGAGCGCGCTGCTCACGGTGTGGCGCGAAGGCCTCGACGCCATTGCCAACGTCCACGCGCACGGCACCTACCTGAGCCAGGCCTTCGACCGCAACCTGGTGCAATGCCCGGACGGCACCATCGGCTACATCGACTTCGAGGACGACCCGGGCGAGACCCTGCCGCTGGCCGAATGCCAGGTGCGCGACTGGCTCAGCTACCTGCACTCCACCGCCATGCTGGTGCGCGCCGCCTCGGCGGGCGCGGCCGGCACGCACTGGCATGCGGCGCTGGCCGATGCCGGCGACGAGGTGCGCGATCGGCTGGCGCTGGCGGCGCGGCGCATGCGCTGGCTGCGGCATCTGCCCTCGGGACGTCGCTGGGGCCGGGACACGCAGCGCTCGCGGGCGGTGGCGCGGCTGCTGTGGCGCTGGTACTGCAGCGATGCCGCGCCGACGCGGCGGTAGCCGGCATCAGCCGCCGGGGATGGCGACCTCGACGCCCAGGCGCGCGAGCGGCCCGCGCATTTCGAGCAGCGCGCGGTCCTTGCTCAACAGTCGCGCGCGCTGCGCCACCGCGAGGTCGACGAAGATCTGGTCGTCGGGGTCGCGGCACAGGCAGGGCGCGCGGGCGGGCTGCTTGTCCACCGGATGCACGCGCCGGTCGAAGGCCGCGAGCACGAGCGCCGCATCGCGGCCGTTGCGGGCGAGGCGCGCAGCCACCAGCGGGTAATCGAGCACGCGCGCAAGCTCTTTGCGCATTGCGCTGCTGGCGATCCATTGCAGCTCGCCCAGATCGAGCGCGGCAAGCAGCGCTGCGCAGCCCGGGTCGTCGAAGACCAGGAGGTCGAGGGCGATGTTGGTGTCGATGACGATGCGCATGGACGGGGATGCTAAGCCGCCCTCCACTCAGAAGCCCCGCAGGTCGTCCACCGGCAGCGCCAGCTTCGCACCAGTGATGCGCTCGAGCGTGCGCGTCATCAGCGCCACGTCGTTGTCGAAGCCCCCATGTGTCGCCGCCTGCAGCACCGGCTGGCCTTCACCATCGAGCGCCACCTCGATGCGTGGCTCCTGCACCCGCCAGGTGCGCGCCTCGAGCTTCACGGCCTTGGCGGCCTGGCGCCAAACCGCAAGCGCCTCGCCCGTGTCGGACGAGCCGTCCCAGCCCGAATAGCTCTCGTCGTTGACGCGGTCCAGCCCCAGGATCGGCGTGTGCAGATCGGCCTCCAGCGCATTGGAGACCAGATACAGCAGCGACTTGCGATAGATGGGGCCCACCGTGTCTCGGCGCTCGACCTCGTCCGTGAGCAGTTCCAGGTGCAGCCGCTCCATCAGCGCCGTGTCGCCGGCATAGTGGCGGTTGGCGAAAGCGACGGAGCAGGCCGGTGCATAGAGGTTCACCGAGGCGACGCGCTCGCTCAGTCCGCCATCGCGGCCGGCTCGCTTGCGTGCGGCCAGCGCCGTGAGCAGGTGGCCGATGGCGATGGCGCCGGCCGAGTGGCCGACCAGGTGCAGCTCGAACTGCGCACCCCAGTTGCTGCCCAGCGCCTGCATTGCATCCAGCAGCAGGTCGCCGCCGCGCCGATCGGCGAAGGCCAAGCCGGCGTTCTCCTTCATCTCGCTCCACAAGGGCCGTGCCGCCGGCCGTCCGACGCTCTTCTCGACCAGCAGGTCGGTCTGCTCGCTGAACCACTCGCCGAAGCCGGCACGGGCGGGCTCGCGGCGAAAGGCGTCTGCGATGAGGCTGGCCACCGATTCGAGAAAACCCGTCTTCCACACCAGGAACAGCGGATAGCAGCCGTTGCCGGTGAAGTAGCGGCCCATGGCGCTGGCGCGCTTGATCGCCTCTTCCTCGCTGTTGAGTCCCCCGTGCACGTAGAGCACCAGGCGCTTGCGCGCCGACGCCTGCCTGCGGAACCAGTCGTCCGGCAGCACGCAGGCCTGCTGCTGCAGCTTGCGCGGCGGCTCGTCTTCCGTGAGGTAGCGGCTCACGCGGCCATCGTTGCCCAGCACCACGCTGTGCTGGTAGGCCAGGCCGGTGTCCCACCACTGGCTGCGGTCGGCGCCGGTAAGGCCCGCGGCGCCGCTGCCGCCCACGGCCAGCCGGCCGGCGATCACGCCGGGCACGCCCAGCGAGACCACCCAGGCGTCCATCGCATGCGCCAGCCAGTCGAGGTAGCCCAGCACCGCGAATCCGCCGGCGCCCCAGTTCCTGCCCCAGGAGTTCTGCAGGATGAAGCCCTGCGCATTGAAGCCGATGAGGGCGAAGGCATGGCCTCCCGTCTCGGAACGCCGGCCGTCGAAGGCGATGAGCGGCAGGTCCGCATGGCGCTTCGGCGCCGAAGTGATCGGCACCGCGTCCCAGCCCGGGTGCGTGAAGGCCGAGACGAAGACCGCGCGGTGCTGCGCGATCGCGGCCTGCACGTCGGTGATCGAACGGGTGTCGATGCGGTAGTAGATGCCCAGCGTGTTCTGCGCGGCCCGGCTCGCATAGCCGTAGGTGGCGGGGTTCGATTTCTCGGGCAGGTAGGGCCAGTCCGGCTCCAGGCAGACGCCGTGGTTGAACCAGCCCTTGAGCGCGCCGCGGCAGCTCGAGCCCTCGTAGTTCTCGCCCTCGTACTCGTCATGGCGGCGCGCCAGCGTGTAGAGCATGCGCGGGCTCACCGAATCCATCTTCGGCGGCAGGCCGGCCTTGACCCAGCGCAGGTAGTTGACGACGCAGCTCAGGCCGAAGCCGGTGCAGGCGCCCTCCCGGCCCTGGTCCAGGATCAGGCCGGCCCGGGTGTAGGCGGGCAGGTATTGGCGCACCTCCTCTTGCGGCGGGAATTCGTCGGGCAGGCCGATCGCACTCGGCTGGAACAGGCGGTCGCGCAGGTCGGCCGCGTCCTTGCGCGTGCGCGAAACGATGGAGCGATGCGAGGGCGCCTCCTCCTCGGCGGCGGTGGCACCGCGCCGGGCCGCACCCGCGCCCACGCGCGGCGCGGGCCACACCGCGGCGGCGCGCTCGAACACGTCCTTGAAGCGATCGAGGCCATGCACGCCGCCGTTGACCAGCCGACGGGCCTGCCCGAAGTCGCCGCCGCGGATCGCCTGGCGGAACCGGGTCGCCTTGTCCGAGAGGTAGAGCGCGAGCAGCACCGCCGCGACTTCCGGTGCGTTGGCCCGGTCCGGCGCCGTCTCGAGCGGAACCCCGATGCGCTGGCCGTAGCGGGTGTAGTTGTCCTTGCCGGTCAGCTGCACGAAGCCGCGGCCGCGGTAGCGCTCGCCGTCGCCAGTCCGGCTGTTGCCGAGCGCAGCGCGCGTGTCGTACAGGCTGAAGGGGGCGCCGCCCGGCGGCGTGTTGAACTTGGAGGGCGCCTCCGCGATCGGCACGAAGCCCTCGGTCTCGGCGCGGATGGTGCCCAGGGTGCCCAGGATCATCGAGCGGTCCGTGAGCTGCGCGACGCCGAGCGCCGCCTCGATGTAGGGCAGGTAGCGCGCGATGTTGGCCGGCTTGGTGGCGGGGAACAGCCGGCTCACGTTGCCGACGTTGAGCGTGAGCTCGAACTTGTCCGCGTCGATCGCGATCAGGTCCAGCAGCAGCTGGCAGCGCGGCCCGATCACGCCGTCGCCGATCAGGCCGACGCCGGCCTGCCAACGGCGAATCGCACCATCGAAGTCCTCGTCGATCGGCGTGCCGGAGGCCTGGAGGGAGGGGAACAGCTTCGCGTCTTCGCCCAGCGCCTTGGCGAGTGCCCGGCGCAGCCGCTCGACATCGTCGCTGGCGCTTCCCTTGCTCATCAGGATGTGCATCGCTGCTCCTCGGGCGGGCAGGGGTGTCCGCCGCGCGAGGCATGGTGCGGCGCGCGCCTGCCGCTGTCCATCCGCCGAACCGGCTAGTACGTCGGCTGGGGCGGCGCAGCGGCCATCGGCGATGCGCATTGCCCCCGCGGGTGGAACGTGCATTGCCGCAGGGATGTCGCGCGCTGCGTCTACGATGGGGGAGCTGGCGCGGCCCTTGCATGGGCCGCAGTCGATCCACCGTTCTTCGGGAGCTGCGATCCATGAAACCTGTCTCCGAACTGCTCAAGCGCCGCAACTCGGCCGTCTGGCGCATCGAACCCGGCGCCACCATGTTCGACGCGCTGGAGGCGCTGGCCAGCCACGAGGTCGGCGCGCTGATGGTGATGACGCACGACAAGCTGGTCGGCGTGATCTCCGAGCGCGACTACACGCGCAAGGTGGCGCTGCAGGGGCGCAACTCGAAGGAAGTCCTGGTCGCCGAACTGATGACGCCCGACGTGCTGACCGTGACGCCCTCCACCCGCACACGCGATTGCATGGCGCTCATGAGCCAGAAGCGCATTCGTCACCTGCCGGTGGTGGACGGCGAGCGGGTGGTCGGCATGATCTCGATCCGCGATCTGATGGACGACATCATCGCGGACCACGAAGAGACCATCGAGCAGTTGCGCAACTACATCCAGAGTTGAATCGCTCAGCGCTGCGGCGTACGCAGCGGCTGCTGCGACAGCAGGAAATTGCGGATGCGCCGGCAGGGCCAAAGGCCGCTGCGGTCCAGCGACTGGGCCAGGTCCAGCGCGCTCTCCTTCTCGGTGGCTTGAGGCGATGAAGTCGCCCGATCACGCGTGTGAGCGGGCGGATGCGCATTCGTCCGTTGGCACATGACAAGGCTCCTTCGACATGAAGAGCCCCACGGCGGGACGACCAGGCAGCTGCGGCCGGGCAATGCGCGGCTGCGCACCGATGGCTGCATGCATCAGCGGCGGGAAGCGGACCTGGGAAAGAAGAAGATTGCGCTGCGGCAGATTCGGCGTGCAGCGCATGGGAGCTGCGCTAACGGGGTGCCGAAGATGCCGCAAACGCCGAGGTTCGCGTCACATCGCTGATTCGACTGGCACTGTCCACGCACGAGGCTCCGAAATAAAGATGCGCGATTGTTGCAAGGCCACAGGACCGGGTCAAACGACCTGCGGCGTTTCCCTGCGCGATGTGTGCTTTATGCAACCGTCCGGCCGCGCGCCGAGCCCGCCACCATGTCGAAGCGGAACAGGCGGCATTCGATCGGTCCGTTCCACATGGGAATGCGGCGCGACTCCTTGAGCCGCATGCGCTTGGGGAGCTGCAGGTCGGGCGTCAGCACCCAGGCGGTCCAGCCGGCGTAGTGCTTCTTCCAGTGGCTCGCGAGCTGCACGAAGAACTCGCCGCCGTCCTCGGTCTGCGCCTCCTCGCGGCTGCTGCGGCTGCCGCGGGCCACGCCGCCGATGTCGATGCGCTCGCCGTAGGGCGGGTTGAGCACGATCACGCCCGACTCGGCGGGCGGCATGCGCTGCAGCGCATCACCGCCGCGCAGCTGCACGGCGCCGGCGACCCCGGCGCGCTCGGCATTGCGTTCGGCGAAGTCGACCATGCGGTGCGACACGTCGGAGCCGAAGATCGCGGCCGCCGGCGCTGTTTTCACCGCGGCCTGCGCCTCGGCCTTGAGCTGCGACCACACATGGGCCTGGAAGGGCAGCAGCTTCTCGAAGCCGAAGCGCCGCTGCGCGCCGGCCGCGATGCCCTGCGCGAGCTGCGCCGCCTCGATGGCGATGGTGCCGCTGCCGCAGCAGGGGTCGTAGAGCGGTGCCTGCGAAACCTCGCCGCGCTCGGGGTTCCACCAGCCGCTGGCGGCCAGCATGGCGGCGGCCAGGGTCTCCTTCAGCGGCGCGTCGCCCTTGTCCTGCCGCCACCCGCGCTTGAAGAGCGGCTCGCCGGACATGTCGATGTAGAGGGTGCAGTGCTCCGTGTCGAGGTGCGCGAAGACGCGCGCATCGGGCCACTGGGTCTCGATGCTCGGCCGCACGCCGTTCGCCTTGGCTCGGAAGCGGTCGGCGATCGCGTCCTTGATGCGCAAGGTCGCGAAGTTGAGGCTCTTGAGCGGGCTGTGCTGGGCCGTGGTCTCGATCTTGAAAGTGTTCTTCGGCGTGAACCAGAGCTCCCAGGCCACGCCGCCGGCAATGGCGTAGAGGTCGTGCTCGTTGCGATAGGGCGCATGGGCCAGCTCGATCAGGACGCGCTGCGCGAGACGGCTGTGCAGGTTGAGCTTGAGCGCCTCGCGCCAGTCGGCGCGCACGCGCACGCCGCCGCGCAGGACCAGGAGCTCGTCGCCGGCGCGACCGGTCAGGGCATGCACCTCCTGGGCAAGGAAGTCCTCCACGCCGGCGGCGCAGGGCAGGAAAAGGGAGAGATCGTTCATGGCGGGGATGGCCGGCCAGTATCCCATGCGCCCCGTACCGCGTTTGCGCTATGGCCGCGCGCGACCCCGGTGGGAAAATCCCCGGGTCGCATTGCCACAGGGGCTGCCATGACCACCAGCGTGCTGATCGTCGAAGACACACCCGAGTTCATGCGCCGCTTCTCGGATGCGGTGCTTGCCGATCCGGGCCTCACCCTCGCGGGCGTGGTGGGCACCGGGCGCGCGGCGATCGCGATGCTGGACGCCCAGCCGCCCGACGTGATGCTGGTCGACCTGGGCCTGCCCGACATCGACGGCGTGGAGGTGATCCGGCACGCGGCGCGCCACCATCCGCAATGCGACGTGCTGGTCGTCACCATGTTCGGCGACGACCAGCACGTGGTGGACTCGATCGAGGCCGGCGCCACCGGCTACCTGCTGAAGGACGCGGGCGCCGGGCCCATTGCCGCCAGCATCCACGAGCTGCGCGCCGGCGGCTCGCCCATCAGCCCCAGCATCGCGCGGCGGGTGCTCGCGCGCTTTCGCATCAGCGCGGCGCCCACGCCGCCTGCCCCGGCCCTGCAGCCGGCGCCCAAGGACGCCACGCCCTCGCCCCTGACGGAGCGCGAGACCGAGATCCTGCGCCTGGCCGCCAAGGGCCTGAGCTTCGAGACCATCGGCGAGCTGACCGAGATCTCGCCGCACACCGTGGTGGCGCACGTCAAGAAGATCTACCGCAAGCTGGCCGTGCACTCGCGCGGCGAGGCTGTCTACGAAGCGAGCCAGATGGGGCTGCTGTGATGCGTCGCCCCGGCGCGCGGGCGGCCGGGCTGGCGCTGGTCTTTCTGATCGTGGTCTGCCTCGCAGGCGGTGCGCGGGCGGCCCTGCAGTCGCCGCGTCAGGCCGCCGTGCTCGCGGCGCCCGCGGTCGAGCGTTCGCCCCCGCCCCCGGGCGCCGCCTGGCGGCCGGTGACTCTGCCCGACGATGCCGGCTACTCGCGCCCGGCGCTGGCGCGTGCGCCGGCCTGGTACCGCGTCGGCTTCGACTACCCGGACGACCCGGTGCGCCAGACGCAATGGGCCGTGTATGTGCCCTACCTCTACGACGGCGGCGAGATCTGGCTCAACGGCAGCCTGATCGGCAGCGTGGCGGAGCGCAGCGAGGCGGTCCATGCGCGCACCTATCGGCCGCAGATGACGCTGCTGCCCGCCTCCCTGCTGCGCCCCGGCTACAACGAGCTGGCGATCCGTGCAGCGGCGCCGAGCGGCGACTATCCGATGCGCTTCGCGCAGCCCAGCATCGGCCCGCGGGACGAAATCCAGCCGCTGCACAACCAGCGCCTGTTCTGGGTTCGCACGGTGCCCGAGCTCACCGTCCTGGTGTCGGTGCTGGTCGCCGGCTTCGTCGCCTTCATCTGGTGGCGCCGCCCGAGCGAGTCGCTCTACGGCCTGTTCGGCCTGGCGGCCGTGCTGTGGGCGGTGCGCACCATGACCTTCCTGATCGATGCCCTCCCCATCGGCCTTTGGCAGTGGTGGCGGGTGCTGTACCAATGCGCCACCGGCGGCTTCGTGATCGTGATGGCGGTGTTCACGCTGCATTACGCGGGCATGCGCCGCCGTTGGCTCGACCGGGCGCTGGTCGCCTACGGGCTGGTGGGGCCGTTGTGGTTCGCGCTCGGCGGCTTCGCGGCCGAGCAGGCCATCGCGCGCTGGTGGCTGGGCGGCATGGTGGGGGTAGGGCTCTTGATCATCGCGGTCGCGGTCCGCTACGCGCGGCGCCGCGGCACGCTGACGGCGGCGGCGCTCTCGGCCGTGATGGCCTTCGCGGTGCTGGTGGGCATCCACGACTACCTGCTGACCTGGGACCCGCGCCTGCTCGGGCGCTTTTTGCCGGAATGGACCGGCCACCGCATCCACCTGCTGCACTACGGCTCCAACACCCTGCTGGTCGCGATGGGCGCGCTGCTGACGGCGCGCTTCCTGCGCACCCTGCATTCGCTGGAGGAGCTCAACCGAACGCTGGAGTCGCGGGTGGCCGACCGCGAGCGCGCCCTGGCGGCCAACTACGCACGCCTGGCCGCGCTGGAGCGCGAGCATGCCGCCGCGGAGGAGCGCCAGCTCATCATGCGCGACCTGCACGACGGCCTGGGCTCCCAGCTCTTCACGTCGCTGTCGCGGGTGGAGCGCGGCGACATGGACGAGGGCCAGATCGCGGTCACGCTGCGCGCCTGCATTGCCGACATGCGGCTGGCGCTGGACGCCCTGGCCTCCGGCGAGCACGACCTCGGCGCGGCCCTGGGCAACTTCAGGTTCCGCTGGGAGGCACAGCTGCTCGCGGCCGGCGTGCGCTCCGGCTGGGACATCGACCTGCCGGAGGATGGAACCACGCTCTCGCCGCATGCCGCGCTGCAGCTGCTGCGGGTGGCGCAGGAGGCGCTGACCAACGTGCTCAAGCACGCCCACGCCACGCGAGTCGAGGTAAAGCTGCGCCGTGCCGGGGAGATGCTGGAGATGGAGATCGAGGACAACGGCCGCGGCCTGGGTGACGGGCCTGGACGGCAGGGCGGCGGCCACGGGCTGCACAACATGCGCGCGCGGGCCCAGCGGCTGGGCGGCACGCTCGATGTGCGCACGGCGGCTGCCGGCGGCTGCTGCGTCGTGCTCTGCCTGCCGATGACGATGCCCGCGGGCGCAGCAGGCTGAGCGCCGCCTGCCGGAACGCGCTCGCCTCGGCGCCCTCCCGCGATCGCGGGATGCCTGGCGCGAAAGCGGAATTTCTCACCGAGCGCTTCCCTTCTAGATTGCATCCATGCGCACGTCGCGCGTCTCGATGGAGCAAGGAAGGAGTCACCATGCAACCGCATCCGCACACCGTCTTCGTCAACCGGCCGCCCCGCCGTCGCAGCCGCATGCAGCAGCTGCTGCTCGGCTCCGTCGCGCTGGGGGCGGCGCTGCTCGCGGTGCTGGTCCTGCTCGGCCACTGGCAGGCCGAGGCAAGCCCTCCCGCCGCGCTCTCGGTTGCCTCGCCCGCGCCCGCGCCTGCCGGCAGCGGAGACCCCTCGGTGCCGGCCGCCGGCGAGGCGCTGCGCAGCGCCCCGCCGGTGCCGGACGAAGCCGTGAGCACCTTCTGAGCACCTCGCCCTCGAAGGGAAGATCGCCATGAAGACGCCGGAAAACCCCGAGCCGCACGACGCCCCCTGGCTGGTGGTGCCCTTCGTGCTGATGCTGGTGCTGGGCTCGGGCCTGCTGCTGATCGCGCGCTGGAGCATCGGCTAGGCGCGGCGGGCGGAACGGGCGGAACGGGCGCTCGGGCAGCGTCCGTAGCCTTATGCTCTGCCCATGCCCGCCGAGCCGCTGAATCCCCAGGCCGCAGCCGCCTCCCGCGTCCCCGCCCGGCGCTACGGCGCGGTGGCGATGACGCTGCACTGGCTGCTCGCGCTGATGATCGTCGCTTCCTTCAGCGCCGGCCTCTACATGACGGGACTGCCCTTCTCGCCGCAGCGGCTCAAGCTCTTCAACTGGCACAAGTGGGCCGGCATCACCATCCTGGGGCTGACGGCGCTGCGGCTGCTGTGGCGCCTGTCGCATCCGCCGCCGCCGCTGCCGGGTTGCATCGTGGAGGCCATGCCCGGCTGGCAGCTGGTGGCGCACCGCGGCACGCACCTGCTGCTCTACCTGCTCTTCTTCGCGGTGCCGCTGGCCGGCTGGGCCTACAGCTCGGCGCTGGGCTTTCCGATCGTCTGGTTCGGCGTCGTGCCGCTGCCGGACTTCGTGCCGGTCGACAAGGAATTCGCCGAGGCGGTGCTGAAGCCGCTGCATCACGGCGCCGCCTACGCGCTTGGCGCCGTGGTGCTGCTGCATGCGGCGGCGGCGCTCAAGCATCACTTCGTCGACCACGACGGCCTGATGGACCGCATGTGGCCTTTTTCGCGCCAGGGGCACGCCCGATGAGCCTTCTTCGCCCCGCGCGGCGCGCCCTGTGGGCGGCCGCGCTGACCCTCGCTGCGGCCGCCGCCGCGGGCGGCGCCGAGCCCATGGCCCAGCTCGCGCCGGGCCATAGCCAGATCGGCTTCGTCAGCAAGCAGATGGGGGTGCCGGTCGAAGGCCAGTTCCGCAAGTTCGATGCCCAGATCGCCTTCGATCCGAAGAAGCCCGAAGGCGGCACCGTGGCGCTGCAGGTCGACATGGCCAGCGCCACGCTGGGCGTGCCGCAGAGCGACGCCGAGCTGCCCAAGGCGCCGTGGCTCGACACCGCGCGCTTCCCCAAGGCCAGCTTCCAGTCCAGCGCGATCAAGGGCCTGGGGGGAGGACGCTTCGACATCGCCGGCCGCTTGACGATCAAGGGGCATACGCAGGAACTCGTGGTGCCGGTGACGATCACCCAGTCGGCAGACCGCTCGACCGCCACCGGAAGCTTTACGATCCAGCGCCTCGCCTTCAAGGTCGGCGAGGGCGAATGGACCGACACCTCGATGGTCGGCGACGAAGTGCAGGTGCGCTTCAAGCTGGTCCTGACAGGCCTGCGTCCACTTTGACTTTGCCATGCAAGCACCCAACGCCATGCCCCAGCCCGCCACGATGATCATCCAGTCCGTTGCCGCCGCCTCGCTGGCGGCGGCCGCATTCCTGGCCGCCGCGCAGACCGCTCCGGAGATGGCCGCGCAGCCGGCCGGCGGGCCGGTCAAGGGCGCGAGCTACGTGGTCGACCCCACGCACACCTTCGTGATGTACGAGATGGGCCACTACGGCACCACCACCAACCGCGGCCGCTTCAGCACCAAGGACGGCACCATCAAGATCGATGGCACGGGCAAGGGCGGCAAGATCGACATCACGATGGACATCAGCTCCATCAACACCGGCGTCGACCTGCTCAACCGCCACGTGCTGAGCAAGGACTTCCTCAACGTCGCCGAGTTTCCGGTCGCCCGCTTCGTGGCCGACAAGATCGACTTCAACGGCGACAAGGTGACCGAGGTCGACGGTTCGCTCACGCTGATGGGCCAGACCAAGCCGGTCAAGCTCAAGGCCAGCCGCTTCGGTTGCTACCTGAGCCCGCTGATCAAGCGCCAGGTCTGCGGCGGCGACTTCGAGGCCACGGTGGAACGCAGCAACTGGGGCATCAACTGGGGCATCCCTTTCGGCTTCGAGGACAAGGTGCGGCTCCTGGTGCAGGTGGAGGCGGTGAACATCACGGGCGGGCCGAGCTGAGCCTGAGGCCCGGCAAAGCGGAGAACGTCAGCTCGGCGAGGGTCGCCATTTGGGGCCGCCTCCGCCCGTTCGGGGCTACAACAGGCTCTCCGGCGCCAGCGGCGCCAGGATCTCCAGCATCACGCGGTCCCACCATGTCGAGTCGGGCTCTCTGGTCAGCACCTGCTCGACACCCGCCTCCTCGCTGACCCATTCGATGCGCTCGGTGCCCGGCGCGAAGCGCACCTTGTAGGCGCCCTGCTGCTTGAGCACCTCGATCAGCTTGAGCACCTGCTGCGCCATTTCGCGGCTGAAGATGATCAGCCCGATCTCGGTGTTGTGCACGTCCGAGCGCGGGTCGAAGTTCATGGAGCCGACGAAGAGCGTGCGCCCGTCGATCACGGCCGACTTGGCGTGCAGGCGCCCGATCTGCGTGCCGAAGAGGCCCAGGCGCACGCTGCGCCGGGTGCGCTGCGAGCTGAGCTCGTAGATCTCGGCACCGAGCTTGAGCATGTCTTCGCGGTAGCGCCGGTAGCCGGTGTGAACCACCGGCTCGTCGGTGGCGGCCAGCGAGTTGGTGACCACGCTGATCTTCATGCCGCGCCTGCGCACCTCGCGCATCGCCTCCAGCCCTCCCTTGCCGGGGATCAGGTAGGGCGAGACGATGGTCACGTCGGAGCGCCCGCGCCGGATCTGCTCGATGACGTTGTAGCGCACGCTGTCGACGTCCAGCAGCGGGATGCCGCCGTAGTTGGCCTGCCTGCCGATCACCCGCTCGGGCGAATCGGCGTAGGCCTCGGCCCGGGTCCAGATGAGGTCGAGCTTGCCGGCCTTGAGGTCTTCCACGATCGGGCTGTAGCCCAGCACGTCGTTGGGCGCCGGCGGGCGCGGCGGCGGCGTGGTCTGCGGGCTGGTCGCCTCCTCGAAGCGGCGCTGGCGCTCCTCGCGCGGCACGCGGGAGGCGGCCACGGCCTCGATCGGCCGCACGTACTCGCTGTTCCAGTACTGGTCGAACAGGCTCGCCAGCCGCGGGATGAGGGCGCCGGCCACGAAGGTGTCGAGGTCGATGAAGTTGGCGCCGGCCGTCTGCGTGAAGTACTCGTTGCCGATGTTGCGCCCGCCGGCCACCGCCATCGCGCCGTCGGCGATGAAGAGCTTGTTGTGCATGCGCCGGTTGACGCGGCTGAAGTCGAAGAGCGAGGCCGAGAAGCGCCCGAGCATGCTGCCGCGCCCGGCCGGGAAGGGGTTGAAGAGGCGCAGCTCGAGGTTGGGCGTGGCAGCCAGGGCGAGCAGCAGCTCGTCGTCGCCCGAGGTGTAGAGGTCGTCCATCAGCAGACGCACGCGCACGCCGCGCCGGGCCGCGTCGCGCAGCGTGCGCATCAGGTAGCGGCCGGTCTCGTCGTTGTGGATCTGGTAGTACTGCACGTCCAGCGTGCGCTCGGCGCGGCGCGCCAGCTCGAGCCGGGTGTCGAGGGCGAAGTCGCCGCCGGGCATCAGGCGAAAGCCGCTCAGGTCGGGGTCGGGCTGCGCGCTTTTCGCGATGCGGCCCAGCGTGGTGCCGGGGGAGAGCGGCACCGCCTTCGAAGGCGTGCGCTCGAACTCGGCAGGCAGCATGGCACAGCCGCTGGCCAGGAAGAGCACCGCCATCAGCGCCAGGCCCAGGCGCATCCACTGCGGCCAAAGGCTTGGGCGCGCGCGCATCGCTACAGTGCCTTGCGCAGGTTGGCCGGCGCGATGCGCAGCGCCTCGCGGTACTTGGCCACGGTGCGGCGCGCGCACTCGATGCCCTGCTCCTTGAGCATCTCGGAGACCTGGCTGTCCGACAGCGGCTTTTTCGCGTCCTCGGCGCTCACGAACTGCTTGATCAGCGCGCGCACCGCGGTGCTGGAGGCGTTTCCGCCGGTCTCGGTGCCCAGGGCCGAGCCGAAGAAGTACTTGAGCTCGACCGTGCCGTAGGGCGTGGCCATGTACTTGGCCGTGGTCACGCGGCTGATGGTGGACTCGTGCAGGCCCAGCTCGTCGGCGATCTCGCGCAGCACCAGCGGGCGCATGGCGAGCTCGCCGTGGACGAAGTAGTTCTTCTGCCGCTCCACGATGGCCGTGGAGACGCGCAGGATGGTGTCGAAGCGCTGCTGGATGTTCTTGATGAACCAGCGCGCCTCCTGCAGCCGCTGCGACAGCGCCTGGCTGCCCTCGCCCTTGTGCGCCTTCAGCGCGCCGGCGTAGATGTCGTGCACGCGCAGCCGCGGCATGACCTCGGGGTTGAGCATGACCCGGAAGCGGGCGCTGGTGCCGTGGCCGATGCGCGTGACGATCACGTCGGGGATGACCACGTTGCGCTCGACATCGACGAAGCGGCGTCCCGGCTTGGGCTCCAGCCGGGAGATCAGCTGGAGGGCTGCGCGCACCTCTTCCTCGTTGCTGCGGGTGAGGGTGGCGAGGCGCTTGAAGTCGCGCTTGGCGAGCAGCTCCATCGGGTGCTTGCAGATCGCGATCGCGGTGCGGCGCACCTGCACCTCTTCGTCGGTGTCGTCTTCGTCCTGCCCTGCACGCAGCTGGATGGTGAGGCACTCGGCCAGGCTGCGCGCGCCGACGCCGACCGGCTCCAGGCTCTGCAGCAGGCCGAGCGCGACCTGGAAGTGATGCACCAGCTCGTCGAACTGGTCGTTGTCGTCGCCCGCGAGGCCCGAGGCCAGCGCCGGCAGGGAGTCCTCGAGGTAGCCGTCGTCGTTGAGCGACTCGATCAGGAAGCGCAGCGCGGCGCGGTCGTTCTCCTCCAGGCGCAGGGACAGCGCCTGGCGGTGCAGGAAGGACTGCAGCGACTCCTGGCTCCTGGCCAGCTCGGTCGCATCGGGGCGCTCGTCGTTGCCGAGGTTGTTGGCGCGCGCGGGCGCATCGCCGCCCCATTCGCTGTCGTCCGGCGCCAGGTCGACGGAGCCGTCGCCTTCCCAGTCGGGCTCGCTCTCGGGGGCGTCGGCGGCTGCCGCCGTCTCGCTGTCGGCGGGCGAGGCCGGCGCGCTGTCGGCAGTGGCCGGTGCCGGCCCGGTGACGAACTCGCTCTCGCCTTCGGCCTGGCGGTCGTCATCGCGTACCGGGACGTCGGCGGCCTCGAGTCCGAACTCCTCGCGCGGGGCTTCGTCGGCGGTGCGCTCCAGGAAGGGGTTCTCGTCGAGCATCTGCTCGACCTCCTGGCTCAGCTCGAGCGTCGACAGCTGGAGCAGGCGGATCGACTGCTGCAGCTGCGGCGTGAGCGCCAGGTGCTGCGAGACCCGCAGCGAGAGCCCTTGTTTCATTGAACAGGCCCCTACATCCGGAAATGCTCGCCCAGGTACACGCGTCGCACCTCGGCGTTGTCGACGATCTCCGAGGGCGTGCCTTGTGCCAGCACGTGCCCGTCGCTGATGATGAACGCGTGGTCGCAGATGCCCAGCGTCTCGCGCACGTTGTGGTCGGTGATGAGCACGCCGATGCCGCGCTCCTTCAGGAAGTTGATGATCCGCTGGATCTCGATCACCGCGATCGGGTCGATGCCGGCGAAGGGCTCGTCCAGCAGGATGAAGCGCGGCTGGGTGGCCAGTGCGCGCGCGATCTCGACGCGGCGGCGCTCCCCGCCCGACAGCGCCAGCGCCGGCGAATCGCGCAGGTGGTCGACGCGCAGGTCGTGCAGCAGCTCGCTCAGGCGCTCCTCGATGCGCTGCTTCGACAGGGGGACGGGCCGGCCGTCGCCGTTCGGCTCGCGCTGCAGCTCGAGCACCGCGCGCACGTTCTCCTCGACCGTCAGCTTGCGGAAGATCGAGGCCTCCTGCGGCAGGTAGCTCAGGCCCATGCGGGAGCGGCGGTGAATCGGCATGTGGGCGATCGGCACGCCGTCGATGCTGATCTCGCCCGCGTCGGCCCGCACCAGGCCGACGATCATGTAGAAGGAGGTGGTCTTGCCGGCGCCGTTGGGGCCCAGCAGGCCCACGACCTCGCCTTTTTCGACGCCCAGCGAGACATCCTTGACCACCTTGCGGCTGCCGTAGGTCTTTTGCAGGCCGCGCGCCTCCAGGCGGCTGTTCGGCACGTCGTTGCGGCCATTGAGCATGCCCCGGTCCTCCGTCACTTGCGCTCTTCCGCGCCGAGGGTGGTGCTCGAGCGCAGGCCGGTGCCGCTCGCCGGTGCCGGCGCCGCGGCAGGGGCCGCAGCCGCCGGCCGGGTGCCGGCCGCGGGCGCCGAGGCAGCCGCCTTGGGCGTCAGGATGGCCCGGACGCGCCCGCCCTGCGGCGCCGCCACGCCCGCATTGGGCGGCAGCGAGGAGCCGTTGACGGTGAAGGTGTCGTTGCTCTGGTCGTAGACGATCAGCGGCCCGCTGCTCTCGTCGTTGACGGTCGCGCCGTAGAGACGGCGCATCACCGCGCGTCGGATGAACTTCACGTTGTCGGCGCGGCTGTCGTACTCGATGACTTCCGACTCGCCCTCGATCCACTCGTCGGTGCCGGCGTCGCGCTTCTGCTTGTAGTAGGCCAGCTTGCCGGGCGCAGCCGTGACCACGCCGTACTGGTAGCCGTCCGGGTCCTGCCGCACGTCGATGCGGGTGCCGCGGATGACGATCGTGCCCTTGGTCACCACCACGTTGCCGGTGAAGACGCTGGTCTGCTTGAGGTCGTCATAGCGCATCGCGTCGGCTTCGATGTTCATCGGCTTGGTGCGGTCCGCCTTCTCGGCCTGCGCCATCGGCACCAGCCCCGCCAGCATCGAGGCGAATACGAAAGCACGACAGAGATGGCGGGAGCGGGGGAAGGTAAGAAGTAGCGAAGTCATAAGGCACGAAACTTGCTGGCGGATTGTATGCGGCCTCATCGACCGGACTTCGGTCGCCCGGATGAAAAAGCCCGCCGAAGCGGGCTTTCCTGCGAAGGGAAGGGTCTTGTCAGGCACTCTTGCGGGCTTCGCCGATCAGGAAATCGGTGACCTGCAGGGCGCGCTCCATGCTCTTCGCGAGGTCGCCGTCGACATACCAGCGCCCGGCAATGCCGATCGAGGGGACGCCGGCGACCTGGTAGGCGTCCTGCAGCTGCTTGGCGCGCTGGATCTTGCTGGCCACGCTGAAGGACTTGTACTGCTCGGTGAACTTGGCCTTGTCCAGGCCGTTGGCAGCCGCCCAGTCGATGATCTGCTGCTCGCTCGCGAGGTTCTGGCGCTGCTGGTGGATGGCGTTGAACACCTTGAGCTGGTATTCGTCGACCTTGCCCATGGCCTCGAGCGCGTAGTAGAGCTTCTGCTGCGGCTGGAAGCTGGCCTGGAAGGCGACCGGCACGCGCTTGAAGGCCACGTGCGGCGGCAGCTTCTTGATCCAGGCCTCGAGGGTGGGCTCGAAGGCGTTGCAGTGCGGGCAGTTGTACCAGAAGAACTCGATCACCTCGACCTTGCCGGCCGGCGCGTCGACCGGCACGCGCTTGTCGAGCACTGCGTAGTCGGTGCCGGCCTTGGGCCCCAGCGTCTGCGCCTGGGCCGGGGTCATCAGAGGAAGCAGCCCCAGCGAAGTGGCGGCCAGCGAAAAATCACGACGTTTCATGTGTAAGGTTCTCCTGTGCGGCTGACAGAGCCCGCGATGCCGCCGGAGTTCCCCGGGGACGGCGCGAGCGTGAAAAGAGGTGGCTCAGCGCTGCACGCGCACCAGGGCCGACTCGAGGCCGCCGCCGTCGAGCCGTTCCTTGAGCCGGTCGGCATCTTCCTTCTTGTTGAAAGGCCCCGCGCGCACCCGGTAGACGGTGCGGCCGGCCTGCTCGCGCTCGGTGACCCGCGCCTCCACGCCCATCAGGGAGAGCCTGGCGCGCTGCGTCTCGGCATCTTCGGGGGTGCGGAAGGCGCCGGCCTGCACGAAGTACATGAAGGGATCGCTGGCACTGGGCGCTGCGGCGGCGGTGGCGGTGCCGGGGCCGGTGCCCGAACGGGCTCGGGCGAGATCGCCGATCGGGTCGTTCGACGGCGGCGACGCGTTGGCTTCGGCCGGCACGGGCGGGCGCGCTGCGCGTTGTTGCTGCTGCTGCTGCTGCTGCGCCGTCGGAGGGACCACCACCGGAGCCGGCGCGGTCTGAGGGAAGCCGGGCGCAGCGGCGGAGGGCTGCGGCGCCACGGGGGCAGCGGCGGGCGGCTCCGGCGGACGCACGGGTGCGGCCTTGCCGGCCAGGGGAGCGTTGGGGTTCCAGTCGCGGTTCTTGCGCGCCTCGGCCTCGTCCTGTTCGGGGCCGCCGCGCTGCGTCTTGGTCATGAAGGGGATGGGCACCTTGGTCACGTAGACCGCGATGCCCAGCGCCACGCCCAGGCCCAGCACCAGCCCGATGATCAGGCCGATGACGATGTTGCCGCGTTGTCGTCTTGTAGTCATGTGGAGGGTAGCAATCACATCTTGCGCGGCGCGCTCACGCCGAGAATCGCGAGGCCATTGTGCAGCACCTGCGCGGTGGCGGCGACGAGCGCGAGGCGGGCGCGCTTCACCGGCTCGTCGTCAACCAGGATGCGCTCGGCGTCGTAGTAACTGTGGTAGCTGGCGGCCAGCTCGCGCAGGTAGAAGGTGACGTCGTGCGGCGCGAAGTCCTGGGCCGCAGCGGCCAGCATATCCGGGTACTTTGCCAGCATCAGCAGCAGGGCCTGGGCGGCCGGGCTTTCAAGCGGCGACAGGTCGGCCTGCGCCAGCGTTGCCACGTCGCCGCCCCAGGCCGCCAGCACCGAGCAGATTCGCGCATGGGCGTACTGCACGTAGTAGACCGGGTTGTCGTTGTTCTGCGCCAGTGCGAGATCGATGTCGAAGGTGTATTCGGTGTCGGGCTTGCGGCTGAGCAGGAAGAAGCGCACGGCGTCGGTGCTGGTCCATTCGATCAGGTCGCGCAGCGTGACATAGCTGCCGGCGCGCTTGCTGATCTTGACCTCTTCGCCGCCCCGCATCACCCGCACCATCGTGTGCAGCACGTAGTCGGGGTAGCCGGCGGGGATGCCCTCGCCGGCTGCCTGCAGGCCGGCGCGCACGCGCGCGATCGTGCCGTGGTGGTCGGTGCCCTGGATGTTCACCACCTTGTGGAAACCGCGCTCCCACTTGGCGATGTGATAGGCGACGTCGGGCACGAAGTAGGTGTAGCTGCCGTCGCTCTTGCGCATCACGCGGTCCTTGTCGTCGCCGTAGTCGGTCGACTTCAGCCACAGCGCGCCGTCCTGCTCGTAGGTCTTGCCGGCATCGACCAGCTTCTTGACCGTGGCCTCGACCCGGCCGCTGGTGTAGAGGCTGGACTCCAGGTAGTAGTTGTCGAAGCGCACCTGGAAGGCCTTCAGGTCCAGGTCCTGCTCGTGACGCAGGTAGGCCACGGCGAACTGGCGGATCGAATCGATGTCCTCCACGTCGCCGCTGGCGGTGTATTCGCGATCGTCCGAACGCACCGTCTTTTTTGCCTTGAAGTCGTTGGCGATGTCGGCGATGTACTCGCCGTTGTAGGCCTGCTCGGGCCATTGCGGATCGCCCGGCTTGTAGCCCTTGGCACGCAGCTGGGTGCTGGTGGCGAGGGTCTGGATCTGAACGCCGGCGTCGTTGTAATAGAACTCGCGCCACACCTGCGCGCCCTGGGTGGCGAGCAGGTTGCAGATGGCGTCGCCCAGTGCGGCCTGCCGGCCATGGCCCACGTGCAGCGGCCCGGTGGGGTTGGCGGAGACGAACTCGACCAGCACGCGCTCGTCCGTCGCGGTCTCGCGGCCGAAGGCCTCGCCGGCAGCCAGCACCTCGCGAACCACCTGCTGCTTGGCAGCCGTCTTGAGGCGGATGTTGAGGAAGCCGGGACCGGCGATCTCGATGGCGTCGACCCATTGCTGGAAGGCCGGCGTGGCGCGCAGCGCGGCGCTGATGTCCTCGGCCAGTTCACGTGGCCTGCGCGCGAGCGGCTTGGCGAGCTGCATGGCAGCCGTGCAGGCCAGGTCGCCGTGGGCCGCGACCTTGGGCGATTCGAAGATCGCCTTGGCACCGGAGCCGGGGGAAAGGGATTCGAGCGTGTTCGCGAGCGCCGCGAGCAGCTCCTGTTTGACCAATAGCATCGCGGGATTTTACCGGGGGCAAACCCGGCCCCCCGGCGGCTGCGGTCATCCTCCGCATGGCAGCAGCCGTTAGCAAGGTCGGCCCCGGCCCGGGGCCCCTGTCACCACTCACCTCAGAGGACACCCACACCATGAAGAAGCTTCTCTCCCTGATGGCCATGGCCGCCTGTCTTTGCGTCGGCGCCGCGCATGCGCAGGACAAGGCCGCACCGGCCGCTCCCGCGACGCCGGCTGCTCCGGCCGCCAAGGCCGCACCCGCGCCGGCCATGCCTGCCACACCGGCCACCCCGGCCACGCCGGCCAACCCTGCCGCGAAAGAGCCCACCGCCCAGCAAAGCAAGATGGCCATGTGCAACAAGGAGGCCGGCGACAAGAAGGGCGACGATCGCAAGGCCTTCATGAAGACCTGCCTCTCGGCCAAGCCGGTGACGCAGCAGGACAAGATGAAGACCTGCAATGCCGATCCCAAGGCCAAGGCACTGAAGGGCGACGAGCGCAAGGCCTTCATGAAGGAATGCCTCTCCGCCAAGCCGGCCGCCTGAGCCACGCCGCAAGCGGCAGACAAAATAGCCCCGCAGGCTTCGGTCTGGCGGGGCTATTTCATGGGCGGCCGCTACCTGAGCACGCTGAACAGGTTGTTGAAGTCGTCGGTCCAGGGCGCCAGGTCCGCTGCCGCCTCGTGCTGCGTGGCGGCGCTGCGCACCGGCTCGCGCTCGAGCGCCTGCGGATCGCGCGCCACCAGCATCCAGATGCTGCGCTCGACATCGATCTCCTCCGGCGTGTCGTCGATCAGCGCCGTGTGCAGGCCCCGGACCTGCGCGAGCTTCGCCACCACCGTGTCGAGATGGAGGTAGCGGTTGGACACATGGAAGGCGACGACGCCGCCGGGCTTCATGTGGCGCAGGTAGATGTCCATGGCCTGCACCGTCAGCAGGTGCGCCGGCACCGAGTCGGCCGAGAAGGCGTCCACGGCCAGCACGTCGAAGCCCTGCGGCGCTTCGCGTTCGAGCTGCAGGCGGGCGTCGCCGAGCACGCGCTCGATGCGCGCTTCGCTGTCGCGCAGGTAGCTGAACTCCGTGTCCGCCAGCTCGAAGACGCGCGGGTTGATCTCGTAGACGCGATAGACGTCCCCCGGCCGGCCGTAGGCAGCCAACGTGCCCGCGCCCAGGCCGATGAGACCCACGCGCCGCGGGCCGGCCGGCGCCGCCTCGATCGCGCGGCCGACGCCGGAGCTGCTGCTGTAGTAGGAGCCTGGCCAGCGGCGGTTGGCGGCCGACAGGTACTGCTCGCCATGCAGGGTCGCGCCGTGGTAGAGGCGCCGCACGCGGTCGTCGGGCAGGATGCCCGAGTCCACCACCATCATCGCGCCGTAGAAGTTGCGGTCCATGCGCCTGGCGCGCGCGTCGTCGCGCAGCTCCTCGGCCAGGAACCAGCCGCAGCAGGCCGCCATCGCCAGCGAGGCCAGCACGCCCATGCGCCGGTGGCGCCAGACCAGCGCCGCGGCGAGTGCACACAGCACCAGTCCGATCCCCAGCTCGTAGAAGGTCGGCAGCACATGAGGTGCGACCAGGCCCACCAGCGCACCGCCGGCCGCGCCGCCCAGCGAGAGCATCAGGTAGAAGCGCGTCAGGTACGACGGCCCCGGACGCAGGCGCGCCGTCTCGCCGTGCAGGCACAGGCACAGCAGGAACAGCCCGGTCAGGTAGATCGGCAGGCCGGTGCGCAACTGCGAGCCGATGCCGTCCTGCAGCCCGTAGGCGCACAGCGCCAGCATCGCGGCCGCGAGCGGCAGGACGACCGCCCGGCGGTACCAGCGGTCGCTTTCGAAGCTGAGGATGAAGGTCAGCAGGTAGACCGACAGCGGCAGCACCCAGAGGAAGGGCACCGGCGCCACGTTCTGCGTGACGTGGTTGGTGACGGCCAGCAGCAGCCACGAGCCGAGCGCGGGCAGCAGCAGCCACAGCAGCTGGTCGATGAGGCGCGGCTTCGTCTCCGGGCGGGCCGCTGGCGCGGGCGCGTCGCCCGACGGCCCCACGACCTCGATTGCCGCCGGCCAGCGTCCGGCGACGTAGAACGCGGTGGCGCTGCACAGCAGCACGAACACGCCGTAGCCCGTTGACCAGGCCCAGGCCTGCTGTTGCACGGTGCTGCGCGGCTCGATCAGCACGGGGTAGCAGAGCAGCGCCGCCAGCGAGGCCAGGTTGGACAACGAGAAGTAGCGGTACACCTGTGCGCCCCACGGCGTGCGCGTGATCCAGGCCTGCACCAGCGGCCCGGTGGTGGACAGCAGGAAGTAGGGCAACCCGATGGTCGCGACCAGCAGGCCGAGGATGCGCAGCGTCGGCTCCTCGCCGCCGCCGGGCTTCCACGACGCGTCGGCCAGCACTGGCATGAAGGCCACGCTGGCCAGCAGCAGCGCGCCGTGCAGCTTCGCCTGCGTGCGCGGCGCAAGCCGGCGGGAAATCCAGTCGGCATAAGCGTAGCCGGCCAGCAGCGCGACCTGGAAGAACACCATGCAGACCGACCACACGGCCGCCGAGCCGCCGAACCAGGGAAGGATCTGCTTGGCGACCAGCGGCTGGACCAGGAACAGCAGGAAGGCGCTGAGGAAGATGGTGCCGGCGAACAGCGCCTTGATGGACGCCGGCTGCACGGCTAGCCCCGTGCCCCGAAGCCGCGCGCCAGGAACACGGCCACCAGCGGTATCAGCGCGATGAGGTGGGCCTGGATCATCACCAGCTTGCGCGTTTTCTTGACATCCGCCGCATCGGGCAGCGTGCCGCCGGAGCGCACGGCCTTGCGCCAGCGGAAGTAGGTGAGCGTCGGGAAGATCGAGAGCACGGCGATGATGATGAAGAGCCCGAGCTTCACATGCAGCAGCGGGTTGGTCCAGTACCAGGCGGTGCCCTTCATGCCCCACCAGGTGCGCGCCAGGCCGGTGGCGAGCACGGCGATGGCCGAGATGCCATAGACCATGTCCACCTTGGCGATGCGCTCGACCGCCGCTGCATTGAGCCATTCCACGCGGCACAGCGCGGCCTCGCTCGAGATGAAGACCACCATCGTGAGGATGGCCAGGAAATGCATGTACGCAAGGATCGCTTCGAGGGTCATCTTGTTCTTTCCGGGGAAGTCGCAGGCGCAGCGATTGTGCCGCCCCAGAACTCCGGCCGTGCGTATTGCGCCTTCAAAAAATCCAGCCACAGCCGCACCCGCAGCGGCAGGTGCTTGCGCTGGGGAAAGACGGCATAGATGCCGTTGGGCGGCGCCGCGAAGTCGTCGAGCAGCGGCACCAGCAGGCCGGCATCGATCTCGGCCTCCACCTCCCAGGTGCTGCGCCATGCGATGCCGTGGCCGGCCAGGCACCAGTCGTGCAGCACCTGGCCGTCGGAGCAGTCCAGCGGGCCGGTGGGGCGCAGGTAGATGACCTCGTGCTCGCCGTTGGCACCGGGCACGCGGAAGGCCCAGCCGCGGGTCTGCGAGGCATCGCTGGAGAGCGTCAGGCAAGCGAAGCGCGCCAGCTCGCTGGGATGGCGCGGCGCGCCGTGCCGGCGGATGAAGTCGGGCGTCGCCACGCAGCGGCGGCGGTTGTCGGCCAGGCGCATGCTGACCAGCGAGGAATCGGGCAGGTCGCCCACCCGCACCGCGCAGTCGTAGCTCTCGCCGGCCACGTCGATCACGCGGTCGCTCAGGTTCAGCGAGATCGTCACCTCGGGATGCAGGTGATGGAAGCGCGGCACCAGCGGCGCCACGTGGCGACGGCCGAAGCCCGCCGGCGCCGTCACCCGCAGGTGCCCGCTGGCCTTGACCCCGCCCGCACTCACGCTGGCCTCGGCATTGGCCAGCTCGACCAGCAGGCGCTGGCAGTCCTCGAGAAAGGCGCTGCCCTCGTGGGTGAGGGTGATGCGGCGGGTGGTGCGCACCAGCAGCTTGACGCCCAGCCGTTCCTCCAGCGCGTCGAGGCGCCGCCCCATGATCGCGGGCGCGACGTCCTCGGCTTTGGCGGCGGCCGTGAGGCTGCCGCGGGTGGCGATGGCGACGAAGGATTCGAGTTGCTTGAGGCGGTCCATCGGCGGGGATTATGCGGAGCGCCGGGGCCGGGTTGCGGGAAGCGGAGCGTCACGTCGGCGGTCAGGTCATGGTGGCGTTCGCAGCTGTGACGAGTTCCAGACGCGATGCGCGGCTTCGAGGTTCCTATGTCGACTCTCGACCCCAAATCCTTCCGGGGTTGAGTTTTCCATTCTCATCCACGAAGTCGGTAGGCGTCCATCCGATGTCCCGGATGCACTGCTCGATGGCAGGCTTGAGGACGCCATGTTGGCCAACGATGAACAGTGTGCCTGGAACGACTTTGCCCGGAACGATATGGCCTTTGCGAAAGTGATATTTGAATAGCGCCTGCGCGACAGGGACAGCGATGCCGGCTTCTGGTCGGCGGGTCGGATTGGTCACGATCGGTCCGGCGTGAAAATCCAAGATACCGGACTTCGGGTCGTAGCCGAGCGCCTCTTGGTACACCTTGAACGCCACTGCGTCCTCCAAGGCTTCCGATGACAGGTCGTCGCGCCCCTGCTTCTCGCACGCCGCGATCAATGCGTCGTAGGTGGCGTCGTCGGGCCTGACTCCTGCATCTTGCATCGTATTGAAGGCCCACACCGCCTTGTCGGCATGCCCGAGTTTTGCGCAAGCCATAAGCAGAGAATTGAACGTGTAGGCGTTGGGTTTAATGCGACCCTCGTCCCGCATTTCCTGGAAGATCTCCAGCGCCTTCTCAGGGTGTTCGCCTTTCGCGCAAGCCCAGATCAGAGCGCTGAAGGCATGGACGTCGGGTTCAATCCCCATGGCTCGCATTTCTTCGAAGACTGCGAGCGCTTCGTCAGCGTCCCCGTCCCTTCCGCAGGCCGTGATCAGGGCACTGCAAACGATGACGTTGGGCCGCGCTTCGACTCGTATCATCTCATCCATGCATGCTCGGCCCTCTCGCCAGCCAAGGCGCTTGATGAGTGCGGTAGTTGTCCTCCTCACGTCGTCGAGAGTCCGGTTTTTAAGGGCGAAGGCATTACAAACTCGCGCATTCCGGGGTACGGGGTCGGCCAGCGATCGCCTGATGGCCGGGGGCACCAGCGTGGGAGACGGCGAAGTCGTTGGCACAGCCTGGCCCTCAATCAAGCCTACTCCCTCTGGAATGCCTTTCTCATCCCATGAGGGGGGAACGGAGCAGGGACTTGGCGGACGACCATGTCTCGGCGACGCGCCTGGCGCCACGGCAGGGTCTGCGCGCCATCGCATATCCAGATCCAAGTTCTTATACACACAACTTATCGAGTTAATTTCGACTCCTTTAAAAATGTTCATCCTTGGGATCAAGCGAAGTCCGTCCAGGACGGCGGTTGCCCTGCCTTTGGCATCGGCTCAGTGTCCTGGTGTTCCCAGGTGAGACAGTCGCGCCGCCACCGATGCGCCAACTGCGCGATCTGCGTTAATTTCGCGTGCAGGGCCGACGCGTCGACATCCATTGTTGTGCGCATGTAGAACGCGAGTTCCTGCGTGCTGTCATCGATGCAATACGTCGCGTTGTGCTGCTTAGCCATCGAGACATTGAGAGCAAGCAGGCGGCGCAACGCCGCCGCTTCAGTGGCGAGCGGCACCACGCCGAACACGCAATAAACGAACAGGCACATCGGCGCGCTCAGTGGGTCGTAACCGACGCTGAAGCTCACGTCCTCCACACAAGCCTCGAAAGCGATTGACGCCCGCGCGTCGAACTCGAACACTGGTTGGTCCCACCCTGCAAACCGATAGAAGTCGTTGACGAATTTCAGAAAGCGTTGGGCGATTTCCAGATCCTTCATGTCGTCTGCGTCCTGATGATCCTCACAAACCGATCTCTGTGCGATCGTTTGTCGTGGCGTCGTCCGCAAACGATTGGTATCGCTTGGGGATATCGATTCTTGTCTTGCTTCGGCATCTCGAGTTTTCATCCCATGGATTCAACTGCGCCTCCTCTTGAAATGTTCACCAAGCCAAAGACCGCCCGGGCTCGCTCCCGCCCGAGCAAAGACTGCGATGAGAGCCAATGTCGCCGGGCTCGGCTCTGGCAATAGGTAACCGCTGATGCTCCTGAGTTCCCCCAGGCTTTGGGGCGGCAACGGAGCTCGATAAGTAACCGCATCGGCCCTCGGGTTCGCGCGCATCGCGGGAGTCGAGGGTGAGTCTCGGCGCATGGCAGGCTCAGCCGACAGCCGACAGCCGACAGCCGACAGCCGACAGCCGACAGCCGACAGCCGGCCCCGACGCTGGTGCGACATCCGATGCATCGGATGCGTGCGCCGCGGCCTGAATCGCGCCTTCGCGGATCGACGAGCCTGCGTAACACGGGTCTTGGGGACTGGATCGAGTCGAGTTAGAGCTCCCTCTATGTATTCGGCGCTCGCCCATCCTGAACGCGTCTTTCTTGAATCCCGCGGCTCCGTTCCACGCTGTTTAAATGCAGCTCCAACCCCTCTTGGAAATGTTCATCCGCATGCTTAGGCGCAGACCGCCTCGCAATCGATCGAGAGCGGTCAGCGCTTGCACTCGGCTGACTGCACGCGTGTCTTCTATAACAGTTGCGGTTGGCTGGGTTCCGGGCCGGCCGCCGGCTCAGGAAGCCATGCGCCCCGCGCGCCGCGTCGACAGCAGCGCCCTGAGCTTGGCCGGCGCCACCGGCTTGGTCAAAAGCGTGACTCCGCCCTGCCGCAGCCGCTGCAGCGCCTCGGGCCCGGTGGCGCCCGAGACCAGCACCGCGAGCGCCTGGGGCTGCAGGCGGTGCGCGGCTTCGATCACTTCCATGCCGTCCTCGGCATCGGCCAGTTGCAGGTCGCACAGCAGCACGTCGAAGCGCGTCTGCGAATCCGCAAGACGGCGCGTCGCTTCGCTGCCGCTGGCCACGCATTCGACCTCGCAGTCCCAGTGCGTGAGCAGCGCCCGGGTGGCATCGAGGATGGCCGGATCGTCGTCCACCACCAGGCAGCGCAGCCCGGCCAGCGGCGAGCTGGCCACCGGCTCCGGGGCCGGCGGCGGCACGTCGCGCGGATCGGCGCCAGGCAGCTCCAGCGAGAAGGTGCTGCCGGCCTGCAGCGCCGAGCGCAGCGCAATCCGCGTGCCCAGCAGCGCGGCGATGCGGGCGCAGATCGCCAGCCCGAGGCCGAAGCCCTGGCGCCGGTCGCGCTCGGTGTTCGCGACCTGGTAGAACTCCTCGAAGATGCGCTCCTGGTGGATCGGCGCAATGCCGACGCCGTTGTCGCGCACTTCGATGCGCACCTGTCCGCCGCGGCGCCGCGCCGCCACCAGCACCGTGCCTTCGGCCCCGCTGTGGGTGATCGCGTTGCCGACCAGATTGCCGATGATGCGCAGGAGCAGGGCGGGGTCGGAGCGCACCGCGAGCCCGCGGTCCCGCCACACCAGCCGCACCTGCGAGGCGGCCGCGCGAGCCGCGTGCTGGGCGCCGAGCTGGTCGAACAGCATTGCCAGCGAGACGTTGCCGATGGCCGGCGTCAGCACCTGCGCATCCAGGCGCGAAATCTCGAGCAGGTCGTCGAGCAGCACGCCCATGAACTCGGCGCCCTCCTGCAGCCGCAGCACCGCAGGGCGCTGCGTTGCACTGGCCGTCGGGAGCAGGCCATCGATGAACAGGCCCATCGCATGCAGCGGCTGGCGCAGGTCGTGGCTGGCTGCTGCCAGGAAGCGGGCACGCGAGAGCGCGGCCTGTTCGGCCTCGGCCATTCGCTGCAGCGCGACCGCGGTGGCCACGCGCACCTGCTCATCGCTCTGCTGGCGGTTGCGTTGCAGGCGCTCCGCCAGGCGGTTGATGTCGTGCGCGAGGTTGGCGAGCTCGTGCTGTCCGTGGCGCGCCTCGTCCTCGCCGTCGGCCGGCGCCTTGCCGCCGCGCGTGACGACGTTGCAGCGCGCATCGAAGCGGCCGGCCTCCAGCGCGGCCACGGTGCGCGAGATGCGGCGCAGCGGCTGGGCAACGGTGCGTGCGGTGTGCCGCACCCAGGCCCAGGCGGCGATCAGCGCGATCATCGCGATGCCGATGCCCGCCATCAGCGAGCGCGTGCGCTCGTGCGCATACGCCGTGGTGTCGCGAAAGGCCTGCACCAGTCCGATGGGCTTGTCGCCGGCGGCGGTCGCACCCTCGGGTGCGAAGGCGCTGGCCTTCGACGCCTCGCGCAGCGTCACCGGCGCGGTGAACATGCGCAACTGCCCCATGGGCGCGGCCTTGGAGCCGGCCGTGACGAACACGCCGGCGCTGTTGCTGATCTCCACCCGCGTCACCTGGCCGCCGCGCAGGGCCGCGCTGGCCACGTTCTGAAGCGCGGGCAGGTCGCCGGCGTAAAGGCTCAGATCGGACATCGCCGCCACCTGGCGCGCCACCGCCTGGCCCTCGGCATTGAAGGCGGCTTCCAGCGTGTCGAGGCGGCTGTGGGTGAACCAGGCGGTGAGCGCCAGGGCCACGGCCGCGCAGGGGACGACGCCGAGCCGGAACAGGTCGCGCTGCAGGCTGCCGCCGACCACCACCGCCCGACCGTCGGCGGCGGGCTCGGAGGGGCGTGCGGTGGTGGGCACGACCAGGCCGTGGGTGGGGGCGATCATCGGGCGGCGGTCACCCGCTCGGTCAGCTCGCGCTCCTCGGGCGGGCGCAGGCCCAGCCCGCGCGCAACGGTGGCGTTGACGCGCACCGTCGAAGGCGTCGCCGCCTCCACCAGCACGCCGCCCGCGACCGGGCCCATCGCCAGCTTCTGGCCGAGCGCGCGCGCCTGCTGCGCGAGCTGCCCCGGCGTGGAGACCGCGGCCGCGAGTCCGCCGGAGCGCACCAGGCCGTCGCTGGTGCCGAACACCGGCAACCCGGCGGTGGCGCCGGCGCGCAGCACCGAGAGGGTGGCGGCCTGGCTGTCGCCGATCAGGTCGGGCAGCACCATCAGCGCGTCGCTGCGCGGCACCAGCACGCGCAGCACCGAGGCCAGGGACGTGGCATCCGGCGCGTACTCGACCTGCAGGTCCCACCCTTGGGCAGCGCGCTGCAGCTCGCGCACGATCGGTTCCGATTCGGCAGTGGCTACCACCCCGAGCCGGCGCTTCTGCGGCAGCAGGGCATCGATCAGCACCAGCTGGTCGGCCATGGCGGGCTCGCGCAGCAGCACGCCGACCTGGCGATCGCCGCGCTTGAGCGCGGGGCTGGCCTTGAGGCTTTCGTAGTCGAGACGGCTGAGCATCGCGAGCACCAGCGGGTCCTGGCCCGGGCGCTCGATGGCGCTGCGCGCCGCGGCCACGCCGACCGCCATGGTGACCGGCACGTTCACCGGGACGGCGGGCCGCAGGCTGCGGGTGCGCACGCCGGCGTTCGCGCGCTCCTCGCCGGTGGCGGCGCGGTCGGCGGACGTGCCGTCGGCGGGCAGGCGCACCAGCTCGAAGCGGCTGCTCGCGTCCTGCGATTCGCGCAGCAGGCGCACGAATTCCGCGTGGGCGGCGTTGTCGTCGGCCAGCAGCACCGTGAGCCCGGCGGCCTGGGCGCCGGCGGCGAAAGCGGCCGCGCAGAGTACGCCCGCGATGGCACGCAACCCCCGAAGGAGCGCTGAGGAAGGATTCACGAGCATGAACAGCACCGTTGTGGTGATGAAGCCAATGTACGGACGCGGCTGTCTCCGCGCGATAAGGCAGAGGGCTTAGTTCGAACTGCGGGCGGGCGGATTGCACCGCTGGACGGCATCGGGTCGCGGCCGCTCGGCCTATGCCTTATTTCGTATGCAACACCGGAACGGGCCGCAGGCGGCATCGGAGCGATGCGGCGCCGGCCGATTCCCTCAGGCGGCGGCCTGGCGCGCCGCTGCCAGCTGCGCCCCGATCGCCTGCCGCAGCAGCTTGGGCGACACCGGCTTGTAGAGCACGGCCACGCCGGCGCTGGCGACCTCGCGCAGGCGGTCGGGCTTGGTCTCGCCGGTCACCAGCAGGCGCGCGGTCGCCGCGCCGATGCCGCGCGGATGGCGCTCCAGAGCGGCCAGCACGTCCAGGCCGTTGTCGCCGCCCTGCAGCAGCAGGTCGCTCACCACCAGGTCGGGCGGCCGGTCCCAGCTGTCGGCGAAGGCCAGCGCCTCGGCACGCGTCTGCGCGGTCATCACCTCGGCGCCCCAGTTGCTGAGCACCACCTGAAGGCCTTCGAGGATGGTGCGCTCGTCATCGATCACCAGGGCACGCACATCGTGCAGGCTGGGCTCTTCGTCGATACCCAGCGTGGCCGGCAGCACGCCCGGCGCCGGCAGCGCAGGTTCGGCGCCGCGCACCATGACGCGCACGCAGGTGCCCTTGTTCGGCTGCGAGCTCAGCTCGACGTGGGTGTTGAGCAGCGCCACCAGCCGCTGCACCGTGGCCAGGCCCAGGCCCATGCCCCGCGCGTCGCGGCCCTGGCGCGGCTGCGGCTCGACCTGGTAGAACTCCTCGAAGACGCGCGACTGGTGGTGTTCCGCGATGCCGACGCCCGTGTCCACCACGTCGATGCGCACGCTGCGCCCGCGCCGCCGGGCGCCGACCAGCACGCCCCCCTCGGTGGTGTGGCGCAGCGAGTTCGACACCAGGTTGTTGAGGATGCGCGAGAGCATCACGTAGTCGCTGCGCACCCACAGCTCGGTCTTGCGCACCACCAGCCGCAGGTTCTGCTGCTCGGCCACCGGCCGGAAGTTGCGGCTGATCTCGTCGAAGAGCTGGTCGAGCGGAAAGTCGGCCCACTGCGGCTGCAGCACGCCGGCATCGAGCTGCGAGAGGTTCAGCAGGCCCGAGAACAGGCGGTCCAGCGAGTCCACGCATTCGCGGATGTGGCCGATGCGCTGCAGGCGCACCGGGTCGGTCTCGCCGTTGGCCAGGCCGTCGGAAAACAGCGTGAGCGCGTGCAGCGGCTGGCGCAGGTCGTGGCTGGCGGCGGCCAGCAGGCGGGTCTTGGCCTGGCTCGCCACCTCCAGCTGCTGGTTCTTGCTCGCCAGCTCGGCCGTGGCCTTGGCGATGCGGCTCTCGAGCATGGCGCGGCTTTCCGACAGCGCGGCGGCCGCTTCGTTGAAGCCGTGCTGCAGCCGCCGCACCTCGGCCGTGCCCTCGACCGCCACCTGCACTTCCTCGCCGGCGCCCAGGCGGTCCACCGCCTCGCCGAGCGCCTGAATGGGCGCGCTGATGCGGCGCGCCGCCCACCAGCCGGCCAACCCCACGCCGACCAGGCTGGCGCCCAGCACCAGCACGACGTTGAGCCAGACCGAACGCTTGGCGCGCTCCACCGCATCCAGGCTGATCTCCACCATCACCTTGCCGGCATGCTTGCCGTCGTCGGCAACGATCGGCGCCACCACCTGCAGTCCTTCGCCGCGCCGGTGGTCCTCGGTCTCGGAGTTGGCCAGGATCTCGCCGTCATCGGACCAGATCTGCACCTGCTGCACGTGCGGCTGGTAGCTGCCGGACTGCGCGGTGCGCTGCATCGCGCGGCGGTCCATGCGCTGCAGTTGCGACTGCGCCACGGTGGCCACCTGAAGCGCCACCGTCTGGGCGTTGGCACGCATCAGCTCGGTCACGTTCGCGAGGTGCTGGCGCGTCAGCACGGCGATCGCGCCCAGGGTGGCCACGGTGGCGGGCAGGAGCGCCAGCAGCACCAGCTGCTGGGCCAGCGTCAGGCGCACCAGCAGGCGCAGGGCACGGAAAGGCCAGTTCATCGGCGTATCAGCGCCACGCCGGGCCGGCGGGCCCCGACTGAAGTACATGAACAGAGGAAAACGTCACGAAATCTGCCAAAGTTGGTTTCTAATTGTGTTCTCGACTGAACAGCTTTGACCAGCCCGTTGCCGCAGCTCCCTTAGCCCAACGTGTTCCAGAAGAAGATGCAGGTCTCCGTCCATGGCGCCGATGGTGCTTCTTTCGTCCTACACGCCCGCCCCACTGCCGAGCGCCTGCGCATGATGGCATGGCGCGCGCTCGCGCTCCTGCGGCGCTGCGTCCTGCTCGCCTTGCTGGGCCTTGCGTCCGTGGCCCCGATGCGGGCGGCAGCCGCCGCGGACGACGCCCCGCTGCGCTTCGGCATCCTGCCGCTGGGCGGCGCCTTCGAGTCGCGCAACGACTGGGAGCCGCTGCTGGCGGATCTCAGCCGCGCCATCGGGCGGCCGGTCAGCATCCTCTCGGTCAACTCCTACGAGGCGCTCGAGCAGGCCATCCAACGCGACCAGGTCGACATGGCCTTCCTGTCGGGGAAGATGGCGCTCGACACGGTCACGCAGCGCCGCATGAGCGTGGTCGCCCAGGTCACGCGCCATGACGGCCTGCCGGGCTACCGCGCGCTGCTGCTCACGCGCAAGACCGGGCCCCGCACCACGCTCAAGGGCCTGCTGGCCGAGCCCGAGCGCTGGCGCCTGGCGCGCGGCGAGAGCCGTTCGCTGTCGGGCTTCGTCGTGCCGCAGCTGCAGCTTTTCTTGCCCAACCACATCGCGATGGAGACCCGCTTCGCCAGCGAGGTGGTGGGCACGCACCAGGCCACCGCCCTGGCCGTGGCCAACGGCGAGGCCGACGTGGCGACCAACAACACCGCCGACTTCGAGCGCTTCAAGCTCCAGTTTCCGGCCGAGGCCGAGCGCCTGCAGGTGATCTGGGAATCGGAGCTGATCCCGCATGCCCAGATCGTCGTTCGGCGCGAGTACGGCCCCGAGTTCCAGAAGAAGGTGCAGGCGTTCCTGGTCGAGTACGCGCGCGCCAAGGGTCCGCGCGGCGACGCCGAGCGGGCCGTGCTCAAGTCGCTGCACGACCTCGCGGGCTTCGTGGCGGCCGACAACAGCTCGCTGCTGCCTGCCGCCAAGCTGGCCTACCAACTGGCGCGCCAGAGCGCGATGAGCTCGCAATGGGTCAACGAGGCGGCTCGGCAGGCGCGGCTGCAGCGCATCGAGAACGGGTATGCCGAGCAGACGGCGGCCTTGCGCGGCAGCGGACGCTGAGGCCGGCGTGCGGCGGCGCCTCCTGTGCGCGTCGGCGCTGCTTGCCGTGCCGGGGGCCGCATGCTTCGCCCAGGGCGCTTCCGCCGACGCGGCCGTCCCCCTGCGCTTCGGCGTGCTGCCGATCGGCGGCGCCGTCGAATCGCGCGAGAGCTGGACGCCGCTCCTGGCCGACCTGAGCCGCGCCCTGGGCCGGCCGGTGAGCGTCCTGTCCGTGAGCTCCTACGAATCGCTGGACCGGGCGATCCGGCGCGGCGAGGTCGACTTCGCCCTGCTGTCCGCCAAGCTGGCGCTGGATGCCGTCGTGCAGCAGCGGATGCGCGTGGTGGCGCAGGTGAAGCGCCATGCCGGCCTTTCCCGGCATCGCGCCGTGCTGCTCGCGCGCAAGACCGGATCGCACCATTCGCTGGACGAGCTGCTGGCCGCGCCCGAGCGCTGGCGCCTGGCGCGTGGCGACAGCCGCTCGGTGTCGGGCTTCATCGTGCCGCAGCTGGAGCTCTTCGCACCCCACGGCATCTCCATGGAGCGTTTCCAGAGCGAGCTGGTCGACACCCACCAGGGCACCGCGCTGGCGGTGGCCAATGGCGATGCCGACGTGGCCACCAACAACAGCACCGACTTCGAGCGCTTCAGGCAGCAGTTCCCCGTCGAGGCCTCGCGGCTGCAGGTGATCTGGGAATCGAGCCCCACGCCACCCGCGCTGTTCGTCGTTCGGCGCGACCAGCCCGCGCCCTTGCAGAAGCGGCTGCAGGACTTCCTGGCGGCGTACGGGCAGGCCAAGGGCCCGCGCGGAGATGCCGAGCGCGAGGTGCTGAAGCAACTGCACGCGCCGCTGGGTTATGTGGTGGAAGACAACAGCGCGCTGCTGCCGACCGCGACCCTGGATTACCAACTGGCCCGGCAGCACGCGCTCAATGCGAAGTGGGTCAACGAGGCGGCGCGCCAGGCCCGCCTCGAGCGGCTCGAGCGCAGCTACGCGCAGCAAGTGGCCGCGCTGCGCGGTACAGCGCCCTGAGCGCGCCGCGACCGCGAATCTCGCGCGGGCGCAAGAATTGATCAGATTCTTCTCTCGTCCTTTGGACCAAAATGCGCCGCCTCGCAACCAGAGCGAGCAGGGCAGGCCATGCAATCCAGAGTAGGCACGGGGCACACCCCCGGCACCCCACAAATCCATCCACAAAGCCCCGGACGCGCGCGCCCGTCCATGAGCCATGCCTGCCCCGGCGCTATCGGCTTTGGCGGCGGCCTCCGGCAGTTCTTCCAGGAATACCTCGCATGACCATCGAATTCTTCGCCCCGTGGCTCCTCCCTTCCGTGCTCGGCGCGATCACCATCGCGGCCATCGTGGCGCGCAGCAGGCACCGCCATGCATGGCTGCTCGACCTGTCGGCTCAAGCCGGCTGGAATATGTACATCGTCGCCGCATCGGCCTGGGGCTTTCTGCCGCTGAGTGCCGCGCTGACCGTCCTGTATTGGCGCGACCGCCTCGGCTCGAAGCGAAAGGACGCCTGCGAGCGCGAGGCTCGCGACGCGTGGAAGGACACGGTCATGGACGCCCTCGTTTCGAGCGCGGCCTTCCGCAAGGAGCACGAGAACGATCCCGAGAAGGCATTGACCGCGCTCGTAAAGATGAAAACCTGCATGGCGCTGGACCCGGCCATCTCCATCGAAGCCGAGGCCCTGGTGCAGCGAGGCCGCGACGAAGTCAACGGCAAGAGCGGCATCACGGTCTCGTCGCCCGTTCATCTCCTGCAGGCGTTCGACCAGCTCAAGCCGCTGTCCGAGACCACTGCCAAGCCCCTCCGGTCCGCCAGCGTCCATCGCCGCGAGATCGACATCGACATCGAGTGGGAAGACACCGGCGTGCCGGGCATCGAAGTGACGGAGTTCGCTTCGTCCACCGCTGCACCCTGGAACACCCTCGCCGCGGCCTGAGCCGCCAGCCAGGCGAGGCGAAGCGCGCCACCCGCCCAGGGCATGCATGGGTGCGCGGGTCTCTCGGGTTCCTGCTTTCACGGCCAAAAAAAAGAAGGAACGGATGTGATGAACTCAAGGGGAGGCCGCGGGCCTGCGGCCCGTCGGAACCTGCGCGTGTGGAAGCGCAAGACATGGGCGCTGGCTCTGCCGGCCGCAATGGCGGCGCTGGCGCATGCCCAGACGCCGCCGCTGCCCGCGGCGCCCAATCCTTTTGTGGAGGAACAGCGGCAACAGGAACGCGAGCGCGCGCTGCGCCAGCAGCAGGAGCGCGCCGTCGACAGCCGCCTGCAGCCGGAGCTCCGGCCCGAGAACCGGCGGCTGCCGAAGGACGAGGCGCCATGCTTTCGCATCGAGCGCCTCGTGCTCGCCGGCGCGCGCGCGGAGAACTTTCAGTGGGCGCTGGCCGCCGCCGCGGGCGAGGAGGGCAGCGACGATCCGCGCGGCCGTTGCATCGGCACCGAGGGCGTCGACATCGTGATGGCGCGGGTGCAGCAGGCCCTGGTCGCGCGCGGCTACGTCACCACCCGCGTGCTCGCCGCGCCGCAGGACCTGGGCCTGGGCACACTGACCCTCACGCTGATTCCCGGCCGCGTCGCCGGCATCCGCTTCGCCGCCGGCAACGAGGCGCGCACCAGCCTCGCCGGCGCCATCCCCGCGCGTGCCGGCGATCTGCTCGAGCTGCGCGACGTCGAGCAGGGCCTGGAAAACCTCAAGCGCGCCCCCACGGCCCTCGCCGACATCCTGATCGAGCCTTCGAAGGCCGCCGATGCGCAGCCCGGCGACAGTGACCTGGTCGTCAAGTACGCGCAGGGCTTCCCGCTGCGCACCACGCTGAGTCTCGACGACAGCGGCACCAAGGCCACGGGCAAGACGCAGGCCGGTGCCACCGTCGCATGGGACAACCCGCTGGGGCTCAACGACTTGTTCTACGTCGGCCTCAACCACGACGCCTTCAACCACCAGGGGCAGGGCACCAGTGGCCGGACCGTGCACTACTCGCTGCCCTGGGGCTTCTGGCTGGCGAGCGCCACCGCCTCGCAGAACGACTACCACCAGACCGTGCAGGGGGCCCACCAGGTCTATGTCTACTCTGGCGAATCGTCCAACGCCGAGCTCAAGCTCTCGCGCCTGATCTACCGCGACCAGCACCGCAAGACCACGCTCGGGCTGCGCACCTTCCGGCGCGGCGGGCACAACTTCATCGAGGACCACGAGGTCCCGGTGCAGCGGCGCGCCACCGCCGGCTGGGAGCTGGGCTTGGCGCACCGCGAGTTCATCGGCGAGGCTACGCTCGATGCCGGCATCGCCTGGCGCCGCGGCACCGGCGCCTTCGGTGCCTTGCACGCACCGGAGGAGAAGTTCGACGAAGGCACCTCGCGCTTCAAGATGGCCACCGCCGAGCTCGGCCTGAACGCGCCCTTTCAGCTCGGCGCGCAGAAGCTGCGCTACACGGGGTTGTGGCGCGCGCAATGGAACCGCAGCCCGCTCACGCAGCAGGACCACTTCTCCATCGGCGGGCGCTACACCGTGCGCGGCTTCGACGGCGAATCGAGCCTGATGGGCGAGCGCGGATGGCTCTCGCGCAACGACATCGGCTGGGCACTGGGCGAGACCGGCGCCGAGCTCTATGCCGGCATCGACCACGGGCAGGTGGGCGGGCGCTCCACCGAGGGCCTGACCGGGCGGCGCCTGACCGGCGGCGTGATCGGCCTGCGCGGCGCGTGGAAGGGACTGAACTGCGACTTCTTCGTCGGCGCGCCCATCCGCAGGCCCGAGGGCTTCCGCACCGCGAGGGCCAGCGCGAGGTTCAACCTGAACTACAGCTTCTGACGAGACCGGCTGGAAAGAAAAACATGAACAAGCACCTTTACAGGGTGGTCTTCAATGCTGCGCGCGGTCTGCGCGTGGTGGTGCAGGAAACCGCCAGGAGCGCGGGCAAGGCCACCGGCACAACGCCCGCGATCGCGGCGGGCGCTCTTTTCGGCGTGCTGGTGGCGCTGCCCGGCCAGGCGCAGATCGTGGGCGCACCGGGCGTGGCGCCGGGCCTGCGCCCCACCGTGCTGGTGGCGCCCAATGGCGTGCCCCTGGTCAACATCCAGACCCCCTCGGCCGCAGGCGTCTCGCGCAACCTCTACCACCAGTTCGACGTCCAATCCCGCGGCGTCATCCTCAACAACAGCCGCAGCAATGTGCAGACGCAATTGGGCGGCTGGGTGCAGGCCAATCCTTATCTGGCGACCGGGCCGGCGCGGATCATCCTCAACGAGATCGTGAGCGGCAACCCCACGCAGCTGCGCGGGGCCATCGAGGTGGGCGGGCAGCGCGCCGAGGTGATCGTGGCCAACCCGGCGGGCATCGCCGTCGATGGCGGCACCTTCGTCAACGCCAGCCGGGCCACGCTCACCACCGGCGCCCCGCAGCTCAATGCAGCCGGCGGGCTGGACGGCTACGTGGTGCGCAGCGGCACCGTCAGCATCGAGGGCGCCGGCCTCGATGCCAGGAGCGCCGACTACGCATCCATCCTGGCGCGCGCCATCAAGGTCAACGCGGGCCTCTGGGCCAACGAGCTCAAGGTGGTCGCCGGCGCCAACCAGGTCTCGGCCGATCAAGGGCAGATCAGCCCGACCACCGGCACCGGCAGCGCGCCCGTCTTCGCGCTGGATTCCTCGCTGCTCGGGGGCATGTACGCCGGCAAGATCACGCTCATCGGCACGGAGCATGGCGTCGGTGCGCGCAATGCCGGCACGATCATGGCTGCCGACGGCTCGGGGCCGCTGGGCGGGGTCGGCGAACTGGTCGTCACCGCGGCCGGGCGGCTGGAGAACATCGGGACGATGCAGGCCGCGCGGCGGGCCGACCTTGCGGCCCGGAGCCTGGCCAACAGCGGCCGCATCGCCAGCGGCGGGGACCTGAAGATCGCCACACCGGGCACGCTGGGCAATGCGGGCGGCACCCTCGAAGCGCAGAGCCTGCAGCTGGCGAGCGCGGGGACCATCGACAACCGCGGCGGCACCATGCGCCAGACCAGCGGGGTTGGCTTGACGGTCACGGCGCCGATCCTGAGCAACACTGCCGGCGGCGTGATCGGGGCGGAGCCGGTGCCCGAGGCGCCGGTGCAGCCGGGCACGGGGAGCTCCGATCCGACGACGCCGGGCACTGGGACAGGCACAGGCACAGGCACAGGCACAGGCACAGGCACGAGCACGGGCACCGCGACTGGCACGGGCGGCGGCGGAAGCACGACCGCATTGCCCAGCTACGTGCCCGCGCCCGGCAACATCACCGCCGCCGGCGGCGTCCTCAACGACGGCGGCCGCATCTACGCAGGCGGCGCCATCCAGCTCGACACCCCGCAAGTCCACAACAACGGCGGCTCTCTCACCACGACCAGCCTGAGCGCCAGCGGGCCGAGCTTCAGCAATGCTGGCGGGACGCTCAACGTCAGCCAGGCCTTCAGCGCCAGCGTCGATCGCTTCGACAACACCGGCGGAACCCTGCGCGCAGGCAGCTTGCAGATCGCCAGCACGGGCGAGCTGGTCAACACGGACGGCCAGCTCGAGAGCAGCGGCGATGCGCTCTTGAGCGCCGGCGGTTCGCTGGACAACACCCGCGGCACGCTGCGCGCGGGACATGACATCACCGTCGCCGCCGGTGGCCGAAGGTCTGAAGGCGCTCGAGCTGAAGCCGCTAGTTGAAAAGCAGCAGCTGATCCGGGAGTACCTGGAGAAGGCCGGGGCGCGCGGTGGACTCACCGATTCAGAAATCTCTGCACTCGGCGTCATCTACGCCGCCAACGAAGCACTCTTCCCTACGAGCGTGCTTGATGTGTTCCCGGGAGGCGGCAAGGCAGTTAGCAAGGCCGGTACGCTTATCAGGGCCGGTACGAAGACTGAAGATGCTGTTAAGACGGCAGCCGCTGATGCGAGGGCGGCAGGATACGCTCCGGGCAGCAAGGCTGCTCAATCTCTGGCTGGAGCTGAAAAGTTTGAGAAGGATATAGCGAAATTGCCTCCGGGTGAGCGCGTTGCAGTCATTAAGCAGGAGGTGAGGGAGTTCGCAGTAGAAAATAATTGGACAAGAGACTCGCGTCTGAGTCGAATGAACGATCGAGATGTTTATCGTGCTCCTGACGGTAGTCTTTATTCGGTAGACACGCAGCATGGGGCCTGGGAAAAAATAAATCCAAAGACGGGTGCGCATGAGGGGCAATATCGACTACTTGATTTAAAGCCGCAAAAACCCGCCGATCTGTCGGGTGGGCATGACTTAAGGATAAAGTGATGAGCTGGGAAAAACTTACTGACAGCAGTTTTGTAGCATTGCCGCGAGGGTATTTGCTTAAATTTCCTGCGAGCGCGCCTTTTGAATCCGAGGTGGTCATGATGATATGTGGGCATCCAGAAGGAGGTCGGCGGTTGGCCTCCGTCGCATTAATCTCGATTACTGGCTATTGCGCTGGAATCAATCCATATGTTGAGTTTCCCTCTACGGCCATTGAAGAGGAGGCGGGTATATCAAGAAAATGGCTCATTGAGAATTGGACTAAATGGGTGTGGCCTAAAGGAAATGTGAGCGATGTTTTAGTGCGTAAAGAGCTTGACGCCGCGGATCTCTAGGTCACGATGTTTCTGCGTTCACAGGAGATCTCTGACCCTGGAAGATCTTCGTCGCCGGGAGGGCTGGATCGCGGCTTAGCGCAGACCTTTGCTTGCTGTAGCCATCACTGGGCAGGATGTCGCTGCGATCAACATTGCAGCGGGGGCAGGCGCCAACGCGGCCGCGAACAACTGGCTGCAGCCCAAGGAGCAGGAACTGAGGCGCCAAGCGCAGCGAGCGTGTGATTCGGATGCCGCCGTCAATGCGAAGGCTTGTGGAATCGTTGACGCTCTCAACAGGCTGGACATCGAGAGAGAGACGGACAACAACGGGACTTTCTACAAAGGAATAAGCAAGGGTTTGATCGCTCTGCTCCTGTCTCCAGCCACTGTTCCTGTGGAGCTCATTGCGAGCATCAGCGACGAGGGGTGGAGTGAAACGGCAAAGGCCATTCTCAAAAATGCTGCTCTGCTGCCCACGAACATCATCCTGGGCCTGAAGAGTGATCCTGAAGTTCAGGGCCGGGCTGTGGTTGACGCACTTGCCACGACAGCTGGTGTGACGGCGTTGACCAAGGCGGGATTGGGCTTGGGAAGTCGAACAGGCACAGTTTGGGACTCGATCAAGGCGACTCAGGAAGTTTGGCCCGGAACTCCGGTCCCTCGCTCATTTGAATTGCAGGCAGGAGGCGGTACTGTCTGGGTTGCTGGCAATGCAACTGAACACATTTTTGAATTAGCCAGCGGGATGGCGAAGCGTGGCGCTAGTCCGGAACAAATAGGTTTGGCGACGCAAGCCGACTGACGAGTTTGCATACTGCCGTGGAGTCTGTCATTGCAAATGGTGGCATCAGCTACTCGAAAACTATCATTGTGGGGGGATGGGAGCTGAGTTTTCGCCCTCCAAGACCTGGAGCAAGGTTGCCTGTCTTAGTTCACGCATTACCAAGACAACCCTAATGATGAAAATTGCTATCTCAGGAATCGATATGACTGCGCGACCAGTGGTTCGCATTGAGGTTGATGACTACGTACCTTTGAGTTTTCGGAGTTACGCCTTGAGTCTCGGTGGCGTCAGAGACGTTCGCCTTGGTGATCTCTCAACCAACTTTCTAGAATTGAAGATGAATCTCGACTCTAGTACTCTACGTGCCTTCACGCTCCTGAGTTTTGACGCGGTGCATGAGTCCATACCGGTTGGGGCCTTGAGAGAAGGGCCTGGGCTGCCGATCTTGGATCTTGATGAAACTCTGTTCGAGGGACCCTGGGCAACGCAGCGCCTCGATCTACCTATGACGTTCTCCGTAGGATTCGGTAAAGAATTTTTTGAAATCAACTTCGGTATGTGGTCTGCTGCTGATCGAGCGTTCGTATGTGGACCGGTGAAATTCCTCGTGAATGAGGATTCGTTGCTAGGTATACAGGTATTGGGGCTTACTCGGGAACAACTGAAGAAGATTCGGAATATGAGGTCGAATTAGATCGTCGTCAGTCAGCCAATAGGCGTGGTCGTCAACAGCCTCTCCTCCGAGCAGGCACGACATCCAAATCCGCAGCACGACCACGACGAGCCAGGCCGGGCTGAACAGCGACACCCGCATCGACCCGCGTGGCGGGCCTGTACGTGAGCAACCCCGGCGGCACGCTAGTGGCCAGCGCGGGCCATGACGTGAACCTGGTCGGCGCCATCGTCGCCAACCAAGGCCCGGGCGGGGTGACGTCCATCAGCGCGAAGAACGACCTGAGCCAGGGCGGCGTCGTGCTCCGCGGCGGCGCGGTGAACCTGCAGGGCGTGCAGGTCTCGGCCGCCCAGGACCGCGCCATCGCTCGGACGAGAGCAATCCTGCCGATCGATATGTCAGAGACACGCTGGCGACCAGTCCCCCGCTCTTCGCAGCCATTCTTGGCGTCTCGCTGATCGATGGTGACGGAGGAAAGAGCGCGAGAAAGGGGCCGACACCCGGGCAGCGGATGGGCGACAGGATCAATGCCTACTATGTGAGGCGCACCGATCAGGCTGCACTCGCGCAGATTGACATCGAGCACATTGCTCAAGGCCATATAAACCGCTTCGGTCGCGCAGTGGGTTTCCACCACGAGCCGAGTGGGCGGTGCTAAAGCCGCAATTCCCATTTGCGAACTAGTTGTTCGTCCTGTTGGGCTGGCGCATCGGATTTCCTTCTCTGCTGGGTAGTCCCAAAAGCGACGATGAGAGACAACGGGGGCGACAGCAAGAACGTCGTTTGCCTCATCAAAGGCTCTGTATCACCGCCATGATGTTCCCCTCCGTATCCTTGAACCAGGCCGCCTTCGCCCCGCCCTCGTTCAAGATCCCGTTCGCATCCTGCCCCGGCATCTTGTAATCCTCGAACACCACCCCTCGCTTCCTCAGCTCGGCCACTTCGCTCTCGATGTCGGCGACCTCCCAGAAGGCCTGGCTGGCCTGCGAGGTGCCCGCATTCGGCGTCGGGTACAGGAAGCAGCTGGTGCCGCCGGCGCAGTCGTAGACCACGCCGCCCGCCGTTTCCATCTTGGGCTTGAAGCCCAGCTTCTGTTCATAGAACTGCCGCGCACGGGCGACGTCCTTCACGGGGATGTAGGCATACATCGGGGATTGCTGAAGCATGGCTTTCCTTTCGTTCGTTCGTTCGTTCGTTCGTCCGTTCATTCCTCGCTTCGTGCTGGCACGGCTTCGCCGACGCGGCGCACCTGCTCCACGGGCCTGCGCGGACCGTGCGGCGCCTCGCGCGTGGGCAGGCCGATGCGAAAGCAGAAGGTGGGCAGTCCGCCATTCAGGAAGAGCTGTTGCTCCACGGCACTCTGCATCTTCGGCCCGTGCCCGAGCTGTCGTTCGCGGCAGATGCGTTCCGGGATCTGGTTCATCGGCTGGCAGGCCAGCCCCCGCAACGTTGCCGCCAGGTGCAGGCGCTGCCAGGCGCGCCCGACCTCCAGCGACACCACGTCATCCAGCAGCCGATGCGCCGGAACCACGAAGAGGCCGAAGTGCGCGGCGGTCGCGAGCTGCACCTGGCGCGTGTTCTTGAGCCACACGGAATGCGCAGCCTGCTCCGGCGTCTGCGGGCCCGGGCGCGCCAAATTCGCGAGCCATGGCGCCAGCCCCTGCGCCTGCATCGTCGGGCCGTCGCGGCGCTCGTCGATCAGGGTCTGGTCCAGCCGGTCCCGGTGCGCGCTGTCGAGGCTCATCGGCACGTCGGCGATGATGTCCTGCGTCGCCTCCAGCGTGAGCGCGCCGAAGCGCCGGGCCTCCTCGCTCTTGCAGGGCAGAAAGACGAGCTCGTGGTCGCCGGAGCCCGCCACCTCGGCTTGCAGCGCATCCAGCGTCTCGTCGTCGATCTCGCGCGCGAGCGCGTACGGCCCGCGGTCGGTTCGGCGCCTCGTGATCGCGGCCTCCAGCCGGTGCGTCACCGCTTCGGGCGCCGGCGTCAGCCTCACCCGGGCCGCAAGCTCACGGCTCGACGTCGGCCGCAGCGCGATCTCCGTCGCGAGCCTGGCCCCCGGCGCGGCAATCGCCATGTTCTCCAGCGCGCAGCCGATGCCGATGAACATCTCGCGCTCGTAAGGGTCCATCGCGCCGAGCCCCCGGTCGAAGTCCGCATGAACCAGGATCTCGCCCGGCCCGACGGTGAAGCGCCAGGGCTGCGAGTTGTGCGCACTTGCCGCGAGCACGGCCGCCGCAACCAGCCGGTCGGCGCCGGCATGCGCATGGGTTTCGAAAGCGCCCCAGGCGTCGAGCGACTTGTCTTCCGCTTGCAAGAGGCCCTGGCGACAGGCCCGGTACGAAATGCCGCCGGCCGCGGCCAGCGCTGTAACGGCGGAGAACCATCGGAGCGCCGGATGCGCCCGGGGCAGGGTCTTGGCAGCCATAGGGCCTCCGTGTCTCGAGACGAAGACGGGTTGTGACACGCGGCGGGGTGTGGTGTCTGTCGGCCTCGTCCCACAGCACCCAAAAAGGCCCCCGCGCGCACGGCCGTCGCCTCGCGCAGCGGCGGATCACCGCGGGCCACCGCCCGATGTGCCGTCCCGCCAATAGCCCCTTCGCACTATCCCGCCTCCGCCGTCTAGGCCATTAGCCAGATTTGCCGCGCCTCCCCCGCGCCGGAAACTAGATGTTTCCTTTCCGGCGGGGGCCTCCCGCCATCGACGGAGCGCGGATGAGTTGGCGAACTAAAGTGGTTTGGAGCGAGGGGATGCTGCTGCAGCCCCAGCACCTGCAGCAAAGCGAGCGCCATGCCGACCATGCGCGGCACCTGCTGTTGCGCACCACCACGCCCTATGCCTGGGGCTTTGCCGAGCTGGAGATCGACGCCGCCGCGCTCACGCTCGGCAAGCTGGCGCTGGTGCGCGCAGTGGGCGTGTTCGGCGACGGCACGGTGTTCGACATGCCCGCGGTCGACCCCCTGCCCGAGCCCATCGACATTCCCGGCGCGATGCGCGACGAGGCGGTGGTGCTGGCCCTGCCGCTGCGCCGCGCGGGCGCACGCGAAGCCGATGCAGAGGCCTTCGAGGACCTGGTGCGCCACCGCGTGCTCGAAACCGAGGTGCCCGACTCCAACACCGCCGGCGAGCGCACCGCCATGCTGCAGCTGGGTGCGCTCAACGCCCGCCTGCTGCGTGCCGGCGACGCCACGGACGCCTGGACCACGCTCAACGTCGCCCGCGTGGTCGAACGCCGCACCGACAACCAGGTGCAGCTCGACCGCGTGCTGCTGCCGCCGCTGCTCGACGTCGCCGGCCATGCGGTGATCCGCGGCTGGCTCGACGAGCTGCTGGGCCTCCTGCGCCAGCGCGGCGAGGCGCTGGCCGGGCGCATGACGCAGGGCGGCACCGGCGGCGTGGCCGAGATCGCCGACTTCCTGCTGCTGCAGACCGTCAACCGCAACGAAGCGGTGTTCGCGCATCTCGCCAAGAGCGCGATGCTGCACCCGCAGCGCTTCTTCGAGCACGCGCTGGCGCTGGCCGGCGACCTCGCGAGCTTTCGCGATGCGCGCCGCGTGGCCCGCTTCGCGCCCTATGTCCACGACGACCTGGCGATGAGCTTCAAGCCGCTGATGGACGACCTGCGCCGCAGCCTCTCGATGGTGCTGGAGCAGTCGGCCATCCGCATCGACCTGCACGATCGCAAGCACGGCGTTCGCGTGGCGCTGATCCCCGACGTGGAGCTGCAGCGCAACGCCACCTTCGTGCTTGCGGTCAATGCGCAGATGCCGGGCGAGGCGCTGCGCGCGCGCTTCCCCACGCAGGTCAAGATCGGCCCGGTGGAGCGCATCCGCGACCTGGTCAACCTGGCGCTGCCGGGCGTCACGCTGGTGCCGCTGCCGGTGGCGCCGCGGCAGATCCCTTTCCACAGCGGCGCCAACTACTTCGAGCTGGAAACGCGCAACAGCGACCTGTGGCGCCAGCTCGAGCAGTCGGGCGGCATGGCGATGCACATCGCAGGCGACTTCCCGGGACTGGATCTCGCCTTCTGGGCGATTCGATCATGACTGCGCAAGCCTTCGTGCGCTCTCACTCCAGCCCTCTCCCGCAGGGAGAGGGCGCAAAGACAGGCGCAGCACCATGACGACACCTGACCCCTTCGCTGCCTTCGAGTCGGAGCGCACGGTCATCAAGCCCAAGCCGCGCGGGCCGGGCGGCCCGGCGCCGGTGCCGCCCCCCGCATCCATGGGCGGTGGCACCGAGCCGCTGCCGGCCGAGGTGGGCGAGCTGGGCCTGCTCAATCCGCTGGTCTCGGCTGCCGGCAAGCTGCTGGTGCTGGTGGGCCAGCTGCGCAACATGGTCCACGCGCCCAACGTGGCAGCGCTGCGGGCCTCCACCGCCGACGCCGTGAACCAGTTCGACGCCGCCGCGCGCCGTGCCGGCATCTCCAACGAGTCGGTGCTGGCCGCGCGCTACGTGCTCTGCACCGCACTGGACGAAGCCGTGGCCAACACCCCCTGGGGCGTGCAGGGCGGCTGGAACAAGCAAAGCCTGCTGGTGCAGTTTCACAACGAGACCTGGGGCGGCGAGAAGGTGTTCCAACTGCTGGCCCGCCTCGCGCAGGACGTGCCCACGCACCGCCAGCTGCTGGAACTGATCTACAGCGTGCTGGCGCTGGGCTTCGAGGGCCGCTACCGCGTGGTGGAGAACGGCCGCGCCCAGCTCGACAGCGTGCGCCAGCGGCTGGCCGAGCTGATCGCCAAGGAGCGCCCGCCGGTCGAGGCCGAGCTCTCGCCGCACTGGCGCGGGCAGGGCGCCGGCACGGTGCGGCTGCGCGAGTCGCTGCCGATGTGGGTGTTCGCGGCCGGCTTCGCGCTGCTGCTGGCGCTGGCCTGGTTCGGCTTCCGCCTGGCGCTCAACCAGCGCTCCGACGCCACCTATGCGGCTGTTTCCGGCCTGCGCGTGCCCAACGTGCAGATCGCGCCGCCGGCCATCCTCGCGAAGTCGCCGCGGCTCGCCAAGTTCCTCGAAGCGGAGATCAAGCAGGGCCTGGTCACCGTGACCGACGAGGCCGACCGCAGCACCGTGCGGCTGCGCGGCGACAGCTTCTTCGGCTCCGGCAGCGCCGACCCGATGGCGCAGTCGCTGCCGGTGCTCAACCGCATCGGCCAGGCGCTGGCGGAGGTCAAGGGCGAGGTGCTGATCACCGGCCATTCCGACAACCAGCCGATCCGTTCGATGCGCTATCCCTCCAACTGGCATCTCTCGGCCGCGCGCGCCGACGCGGTGAAGGGCGCGCTCTCGACCCTGGTCGACCCGGCCCGCATGCGCTCGGACGGCAAGGCCGATGCCGAGCCCGTCGCCGCCAACGACACCCCGGCCAACCGCGCGCGCAACCGGCGGGTGGAGATCGTGCTGCTCTCGCCGCCCGAGCGCGTCGCCGCCGAGCTGTCGGAGGTCAAGCGATGATCAAGAAGCTCTTCGGATGGCTGTTCCATCCCGTGCTGCTGACGCTGCTGGCGCTCCTCGTCGTCGCGCTGCTGATCTGGTGGATCGGCCCGCTGGTGCGCATCGGCGAGCTGGCCCCGCTGGAGAGCGATCTCTCGCGCGCGGTGCTGATCGGCGTCATCGTGCTGCTGGTGCTGCTGCGCGCCGCCTGGCGCCGCTGGCGCGTGCGCAAGGCCAGCCGGCACCTCACCGACGGGCTGATGAAGGCGCCCGCCGCACCGCTCGCGGCCGACGACGGCGGCGAGCGCAAGGTGCTGGATGCGCGCTTCACCGATGCCGTCGCCACCCTCAAGAAGATGCGCCTGCACGCTGCCGGCCGCAAGCCGGGCTGGCGCGACTGGCTCTCGCTCTCGGGCGGCAGCTATCTCTACGACTTGCCCTGGTACGTCTTCATCGGCGCGCCGGGCGCGGGCAAGACCACGGCGCTGGTCAACTCGGGCCTGTCCTTCCCGCTGGCCGAGAAGTTCGGCCCCGGCGCGATTCGCGGCATCGGCGGCACGCGCAACTGCGACTGGTGGTTCACCGACGACGCGGTGCTCATCGACACTGCCGGCCGCTACACCACGCAGGACAGCCACCAGGCCGAGGACAAGGGCGCGTGGGAAAGCTTCCTCGGCCTGCTGAAGAAGGTGCGGCCGCGGCGCCCGCTCAACGGCGTGTTCCTCACCGTCAGCGCGCAGGACCTGCTGTCGCACAACGCCGAGCAGCGCAGCACGCTGGCGGCCTCGATCCGCGCGCGCCTGCTGGAGCTCGACGCCAAGCTCGCCACCCGCCTGCCCGTCTACGTGCTGGTCACCAAGAGCGACCTGCTCTACGGCTTCGGCGAGTATTTCGCCGACCTCGGCAAGGAGCAGCGTGCGCAGGTCTTCGGCTTCACGCTGCCGGCGGAGGAGGGCGCGGTGGTCGACGAGAAGGGCCTCACGGCAGCCTTCCATCGCGAGTTCGGCCTGCTGCACGGGCGCGTCAACGACGCGCTGATCCAGCGCATGCAGCGCGAGACCGACGGCACCCGGCGTGCCGCGATCTTCGGCTTCCCGGCGCAGTTCGGCTCCATCGAGCCGCTGCTCGCCGACCTGCTGGAGCAGGTCTTCACCGGCTCGCGCTTCACCCAGCCGCCCTGGGTGCGCGGCGTCTACTTCACCAGCGGCACGCAGGAAGGCAGCCCGATCGACCGCGTGATGGGTGCGCTCTCGCGCAGCTTCGGGCTGGAGCGCGCGATCCTGCCGCCGCAGAAGAGCAGCGGGCGCAGCTACTTTCTCACCTCGCTGCTGCGCGACGTCGTCTTCCCCGAGCAGCGCCTGGCCGGCGCCGACGTCAAGCTGGAGCGCCGCCGCCATGGGCTTCGCGTGGCCGCGCTGGCGGCGATGACGCTGGTCACGCTGGCCCTGCTGGCCGGCTGGGGCTGGAGCGGCTGGCGCAACCTCGAGTACCTGAAGGCCGTCGATGCGCGCATCGCGCCGGCGCGCCAGCAGCTCGCCGCGCTGCCGGCGCGGGTGCAGAACCTGGTCGAGGTCGCGCCGGTGCTGCAGGGCCTGCGCAACATCTGGAAGGTGCCCGAGAACCGCGCGGGCGACGAGCCGCTGTCGATGACGCTCGGCCTCTACCAGGGCCACAAGCTGGACGCCGCCGCCATGCTGGCGCACCAGCGCGCGCTCAACGAGGTCTTCCTGCCGCAGCTGGCCAAGCGCATCGAGGACCAGCTGCGCACCGCGCAGAAGGACAACCTCGAGTTCACCTACGAGGCGCTCAAGACCTACCTCATGCTGCACCAGCCCGACCGCTTCGACGCCGAGGCGCTGAAGGCCTGGATCACCCTCGACTGGGCGCGCAACCTCGACCGCGGCATCCCCGAGGACCAGCGCAAGCTGCTCGAGGACCAGCTCGACGTGCTCATCGCCCAGGGCCCGCCGCGTTCGCCGCTCAAGATGGACGAGGCCCTGGTGCGCAACGTGCGCGCCGTGCTCGCCAGCTACCCGCTGGAGCAGCGCGTCTTCAGCCGCCTGAAGCGCCAGCGCCTGGGCAAGGACATCCCTTCCTTCAGCGTCGCCGCGGCCGCGGGGCCGGCCGGCCCGCTGGTCTTCGAGCGCGCCAGCGGCAAGCCGCTCGCCGATGGCGTGCCCGGCATGTTCACCTACGACGGCTACCACAAGCGCTTCCAGAACGAGGTGACCGTCGTCACCGGCCTGCTGGCCACCGAAGACCCGTGGGTGCTGGGCCAGGAGCGCGGCGCGGCCGACCGGCTGCGCGATGCCGCCGCTTTGGGCGCGCTGACCGATCGCGTGCGCAGGCTCTACCTCGAGGAATACGCGAAGGTGTGGGAGGCCCTGCTGGCCGACGTGCGCCTGGTGCGCGCCACCGGCCTCGACAAGAACATCGAGAACGCGCGCATCCTCTCCGGCGTCGGCTCGCCGCTCGCCAGCTTCCTGCGCGCGGTGGTCAAGGAGACCACGCTGACGCCGGCCGAGCAGCAGGGCAAGGACGTGGTCGCCAAGGCCAGCGAGACCGTGCGCAACACGCGCAAGGGCCTGGAGGAGCTGTTCGGCGGCGACCCCAACAAGCCGGTGGCCGCGGGCAAGCGCATCGAGAGCATCGTCGACGACCGCTTCGCCGACCTGCGTCGCCTGGTCGCTTCGCCCACGCCGGGCGGGCCGGCGCCCATCGACGACACGCTCAAGCTCTTCAACGAGGTCTACGTCTATCTGACGGCGGTCGACACCGCGGTCAAGAACCGCAGCTCGCCGCCGCCCGGCGACGTCGCGGGCAAGCTCAAGTCCGATGCCGGCCGGCTGCCCGAGCCGGTGCGCTCGATGGTCGAGAACCTCAGCCAGTCCGGCGCCACCCAGGCCCGCGTGGCCGAGCGCGGCAGCCTGAGCCTGGACCTGCGCCCGGTCACCGAGTTCTGCAAGACCGCGATTGCCGGGCGCTACCCCTTCGTCACCAGCAGCAAACGCGACGTGCTGCCCGAGGACTTCGGCCAGATGTTCGGCCCCGGCGGGCTGATGGACGAGTTCTTCCAGAAGCGCCTCGCCGCGCTGGTCGACACCAGCACGCGGCCCTGGCGCTACAGGCCGGTGGCCGAGCAGGGCGCGATCACGGCGCAGGCCATCGCGCAGTTCGAGCGGGCGGCGCGCATCAAGGAGATCTTCTTCCGCGCCGCCGGCCGCACGCCCGCCATGCGGCTGGACTTCAAGCCGGTGGAGATGGATGCGGGCATCACCCAGTTCATCCTCGACGTCGACGGCCAGCTGGTGAAGTACGCGCACGGCCCGGTGGTGCCCATGGCCGTGCAATGGCCCGGTCCCAAGGGCAGCAACCAGGTGCGGGTGCAGGTCAGCCCGCCCTCGGCCAGCGGGCCCTCGGGCACGGCAGTCGATGGGCCTTGGGCCTTGTTCCGCGTGCTCGACGAGGGCCAGCTCGAAGCCGGCGACGCGCCCGAGCGGTTCTTCATCACCTTCCAGGTCGGGGCGCGCAAGACCCGCTTCGAGGTCACGACCAACAGCGTGCAGCATCCGATTCGCTTGCGCGAGCTGCGCGAGTTCGCTTGCCCGGAGGGCTTGTGAGCGCCGCCCGGCCGCCCGAAGGCGCTCGCCCCCTCTTTCAGGAGGGGGTGCGCGAAGTACACGAAGTGACGAGCCTGGGGGAGGCTGTTCGATGACGGAAGAAAACGGCTCGACCATCGCCCCGGGCTGGTTCGGCAAGCTGCCCGGGATGGGCGACTTCGCCCAGCGCCGCATGCCGGAGCTGTTCCGCGAGCCCTGGGACCGCTGGCTGCAGAACGGCCTGGCCAAGCTGCGCGCGCGGCACACCGACTGGACCGAGCGCTATCTCAAGGCGCCGTTGTGGTGCTTCGTGCTGAGCGAAGGCGTGATCGACGGGCGCAGCTGGCTCGGCGTGCTGATGCCTTCGGTCGACGGCGTCGGGCGCTACTTCCCCTTGACGCTGGTGGCCGAGCTGGTCTCTTCGCGCACCGAGCTGCAAGGCGAGGTGCTGGCGCGCACGCGGCGCTGGTGGACCCTGGCCGCCCAGGCCGCGCTCGAGGGGCTGGAGCATGACCTCGACGCATCGCGCTTCGATGCGCGGCTCCAGGAGTTGTTCGCCGCCGACGCGGCCGAGGCGGACACCGGCGAGTACCCGCCGCTGGCGCTGCCGGAGGTCGGCCATTCGCTGTGGTTCACCGATCCCGGCGCCGAGCGCGGCCCCGGCATGACCAGCAACGGCCTGCCGCAGGACGAGCAGTTCGAGGCGCTCTTCGGCTTCGGCACCGAGCCGGGCGTGCGCCAGGAGGCATGGTCGTGACAACTGCTCGATCTCCGGCATTGCTCCATCTCCCGGAAGGCGAGGGAGCAAGGTCTGGGCTTTCACCCACGAGCCGGGGGGAGCTGATCCCATGACCGAGCGGAACCCCTCCTCGCGGCCCGTGCCCCCCGGCGACGACGACCCCACGCAGGTCATCACCGGCCGTCCGTCTGCTGCGCCCGCGCCGGACGACGCCACCATCATCACGGCCGGCGGCCCCACCGTGCCGCCCAGCCAGACCCCGACCCTGGCGGCCACCTCGCACACGACGTCGGGCGGCAACGAGCAGGCCGGCCTGCTCCCCATCGGCAGCCGGCTCGCCGAGTTCGAGGTCACGCGCATCGTCGGCCAGGGCGGTTTCGGCGTGGTCTACGAGGCCTGGGACCCGACGCTGGAGCGGGTGGTCGCGATCAAGGAATACCTGCCCAGCTCGCTGTCCACCCGCCAGGGCGACGGCACCGTCACCCCGTTGTCGGAGCGGCACCGCGAGACCTTCGACCTGGGCATGCGCAGCTTCATCAACGAGGCGCGGCTGCTGGCCCAGTTCGACCACCCCTCGCTGCTCAAGGTCTACCGCTTCTGGCAGGAGCGCGGCACCACCTACATGGTGATGCCCTTCTACCGCGGCGACACCTTGCGACAGGCCCTGCACGCGATGCCGGGCGGTGCCGACGAAGGCTGGCTGCTGCACATCATGGACGGCGTGACGCAGGCGCTGTCGGTGATGCATGCGGCCCACTGCTACCACCGCGACATCGCGCCCGACAACATCATCCTGCTCGAAGGCTCGGGCCGGCCGGTGGTGCTGGACTTCGGCGCCGCGCGGCGGGTGATCACCGACAAGACGCAGGCCATCACCGTCATCCTCAAGCCCGGCTACGCGCCGATCGAGCAGTACGCCGAGATGCCGGACATGGCGCAGGGCGCCTGGACCGACGTCTATGCGCTTGCCGCCGTGATGCACGTGGCGGTGAGCGGCCGCGCGCCGCCACCCTCGGTGGCGCGGCTCCTGTCCGACAGCTACGTGCCGCTCTCGGGCAACGAGGCGCTGCGCCAGCGCTACAGCCCCGCGCTGCTCTCGGCCATCGACGCCGGCCTGGGCGTGCGGCCCGAGTCGCGTCCGCAGTCCATGGCCGCCCTGCGCGAGTCGCTGGGGCTGGACGGCGGCGTGACGGTGATCCGGCCCCCGGCCGCGCCGTCGCGTGCTTCGACGCGCGGTTCGCTCCCGCCGCCGCCCGCGCCCGCGGCACCTGCCAAGGGCAAGGGTGCGGCCCTGGCCGGCGTGGCCGCGGTGGCGGTGCTGGCCGCGGCCGGCGGATGGTGGTGGTGGCAAGGCCGCGCCGGCGGCGGCGCCGAGGACGTCAAGGCGCCGGTGAGCACCGCGCCGGCGCCACCGCCCCAAGTCGCGCAGGCGCCCGCACCACCGCCTCCACCACCGCCGCCGCCCCCCCGGCCGCGCACGCCGGCCGAGTCGCTGCAGTCGCTGGCCGAGGGCGCCGCGCCCGGCTTCGAGGTGGCGGCGAGCCCGCGCAAGAGCGAAGTCGCGATCGGCAAGGACAAGCTGGGCTTCGAGCTGCGCAGCAAGCGCGAGGGCTTCGTCTACGTCTACCTGCTCTCCAGCGGCGGCGAGATGTTCCTGCTCTTTCCCAACCTGCTGGACAAGTACAACAAGATCGCCGCCGGCCAGAGCCTCACGCTGCCGCGCGCCTCCTGGCCGATGGACGCGGGCGGGCCGGCCGGCGTCAACCAGTTCGCGGTGCTGGTCAGCGAGCACGAGCGCGACTTCGGCGGCTCCGGCATGCAGAGCGAGGGCGTGTTCCCGCAGTTCCCGCTGCCGGTGCTGGCGGCCCTCGAATCCGCACGCGGCAGTGGCCCGCCGCCACTGCTGGGCAAGCCCATCTGCGCGCCGAACACCCCTTGCAAGGATGCCTATGGCACGGCCTTCTTCAAGATCACCGAGAAGTAATCGCCTTCAAGCGGCGGGCCCTTGCGCCCGCGGCCCTCGGACCAGGAGTTCTCCATGACACAAGCAGCCCTCACCCTCTCTCTTTCGACGCTGCGCGGCGCGCCGGCACGCTGGGGCGGTGCCGCCGTCGGCGCGGCGCTGCTGGCGGCTTGCGGCACCATGCCGGGCCCAGGCACCGGTCCGGGCCCGGCGCCGGCGGCGCCCGTGGCCGCTGCGCCGGCGCCCGCTCCGGCACCGCCGGCCACGCAGCCGGCTTCGCCCTCATGGTCGACCTCGTCGCCCTCCAGCGCTCGGCCCGCCGCCGCGCCCGGCGGCGCCAGCGTGGCCGGCCAGGCCCGCACTTTCTCCACCCAGCTCGCCACCTACACGGCGGTCGGCTTCGACACCGTGCCCGGCTGGGGCCGCGACGACTTCGCCGAGAGCTGGCCGGCCTTTCTCGGGAGCTGCAAGGTGCTGACCGGCCGCGGCACCGAGTGGCGCCAGATCTGCCAGCGCGCCGTCACGGTGGACCCGAAGAGCAACCCCGCCATTCGCGGCTTCTACGAGCGCGAGTTCTCGGCCTACCAGATCCGCGACGACGACCGCCGGCCCGACGGCGTGGTCACCGGCTACTTCGAGCCCGAGATCGCCGGCAGCCGCAGCTACGCGCCGCCCTACATCTACCCGGTCTACGGCCAGCCCGAGGACATGCTCTTCGCCGACGCGCGCAAGCTGCCGGCCGGCAGCGGCACCGTGGCCGCGCGCGTGGAGGGGCGCAGCGTGGTGGTGCAGCAGGGCCTCTCGACGCGCGACATGGGCGCGCCGGGCCTCTACGCGCTGGATCTCTCGGGCATCACGCGCGACACGCTGGACCGCAAGGTCCGCCTGCGCATCGAGGGCAAGCGCCTCCTGCCCTACTACACGCGGGAGGAGATCGAGACCAAGGGCGCGCCCAACGCCCGCGTGCTGGCCTTCGTGAGCAGCGCCACCGCGCTCTACGAGATGCAGATCCAGGGCTCGGGCCGCATCCGCCTGCCCAGCGGCGAGGTCGTCCGCGTCGCCTATGCCGAGCAGAACGGCCAGCCCTTCCGGCCCACGATCGCGCAGTCGTCCTCGGGCAAGGCGCTCAGCCGCGTGAAGACGCGCGGCCTGGGCGTGGAGCTCGAGCTGGACGACGGCGACGACGAGGTCGCCGACGGCGAGGTGATCCGCACCCGCGGCTTCACGCTGGCGCTGCCCGCAGCCAGCGGGGCGGTGCTGGTGCCGGGCCGGCGCGCCACCAGCCCGGTGCTCGGCTCCGGCATCAAGGACCCGAGCTACGTCTTCTTCAAGGAAGCGATCGGTACCGCCGGCGGTCCGGTGGGCGCCTTCGGCGTGCCCCTGCAACCCGGCCGCTCGATCGCGGTCGACCCGCGCGCCACGCCGCTGGGCTACCCGGTCTTCGTCTCGACGCGCACGCCCGACAGCGGCGCGCCGATGCAGCGCCTCACCATCGCGCAGGACACCGGCGGTGCCATCCGCGGCGCGGTGCGCGCCGACTACTTCTTCGGCAACGGCCAGCAGGCCGCGAGCCAGGCGCGGCGCATGAAGGAGCGCGGGCAGCTCTGGGTCCTGCTGCCGCGCGGGCTGGCGGTGGCGGCGGCGACCACCTCCACGATCCGTACGCGCGGCGCGGCGGTGGGCGCGGATCTGCCGCAGTGCCTGGTGCCGCAAGAGGACACCTGCGTCGACGACTGAGTTCAGCGACGAGCGCAATGCAGGACACCCTCTCCTCGGAGCAAAGCGTCGAGCTCGCCCGTCTTTGGCGGCGCCGGCAGACGCTGTCTTCGCAGGAGATGGGCGAGATGTACCGCATGGTCGGCAGCGCGCTCGGCAGCTGCCACCCGCCCGAATCGCGCGCGCTCGCCGAGAGCCGCGCCGAGCTGGTGGCGCAGTTCGTCTATGCCAAGGTGCTGCGCCTGGATGCCGATCCCGACGAGGCCGAGGAACACGGCGGCGAAGCAGACGCCAGCGGCCACGGCAGCGCACCGTCGACCGCCGTGGCGCTGTGCGCCCAGTTCCGGCGCTACCTCGTCGACTGCACGCGCGCCGGCAGCTTCCGCCGCAGGCTCTCCAGCGGCGAGCAGCTCACCGGGGACCGGCTCGAGGCCGCGGTCGGCGCCGCGGAGGATGCGGAGGATGCGCTGGCCGAGCACGGCCTCGACACGCACTCGGTCCAGGCCGCGGCGCGCGCCTTCATTGCCGGCCTGCCCGAGCCCGAGCGCATCCTGCTGTGCGAAGGCTTCGGCCGTGACGCGCAGGGCGGGCTGTCGGGCCCGGCCTCGCGCCACGCCATCGCCTCCTATCACTACCGCGCCGGCCGGCTCGGACTGGTGCACGAGCGCGAGGGCCTGCCGGCCGACTACGCCCGCACCACCCTGGGCCAGTGGATCTCGCAGACCCTGGGCATCCCGATCGAGGCCGGGAACATGGGCGCGATCCGGCAGGTCTTCAAAATCCTCGGTGCCGAAGCGTCTTGGGCCTGAAGAAACACGACTTCATGACGAGAACCATGACGCTCGAACTCTGGCCCCCCCTCAGCCTGATCCGCGGCACCCTCGTCGGCGCCTGCGATGCCGCGGCGGGCGAAGCCCTGGTGCCGGCCGAGGCCGACCCCGCGCCCGCGCGCGCCTCCGACGCCAGCCTGCTGCTGCCGCTCACCGAGCTGGCTCGCCGGCGCGGGGCGGTGGCCGCGCGGGCCTTTCCTGCCCGCTGGGCGCCGGGCCGGCTGCTGAGCGTGCTGCACGACGGCCGCCTGCTCGGCGTGCTGCTCGACAAGTGCCTGCACGACAAGTTGTGGCGCGGCTGGTTGGCCGCCGGCGAGGCCGACTGGGTCAGCGCCTACGACGTGCTGCTGGAGCCCGGTGACGAGCCCTTCGAGCCCATGTTCGGGCTGATCCAGACCTGGAACGTGATCACTCTCGAGCAGCGGCCGCAGCTGTGCGCGCGCGTGCTGGGCGAGCTCTCGGCCACGCGGCTGGCAGCCGTTCGCGCGGTCCACGACGAATGGGCCGTGCAGCGGCCGCTGTCGATCGTGCCGGAGCCCGGCCGCATCGCGCTGCGCACTGCGGGCGGCGTGTTCTCGGTGCTCTCCGGCACGCCGCTGGGCGTCGACGATCCGCGTGCCGAGTACCAGGGCCTGTACCTCGAGGCTGCCACGCGGCTGGCGACCCAGCTGCAGGCCGCGGCGAAGCCCGCCGGCACTCCGGTAGTCGCTGGGCCTTTGGCCGACGGCTGGTGGCCCCGACTCGCCGGCTGGTTTCGCGCCGACCGGGTGGTGCGGCCGGCGCTGATTTTGCTGGCGCTGGTGGTGGTGGTGCAGAACCTTGCGCTGCTGCGTTCCGGCAGCGAAGACGAGGAGCTCCGCTTTCGCGCCACATCCGAGGCCGGGGCGCCCGCCGCATCCGAAGTCCTGCTGCTGCGCTGGAAGGCCGGCGCCCCCATGGCCGAGGCGCAGGCGCTGCTGCGCTCGGCCGGTGCCGAGGCCATCGGCGGGCCCGATGCGCAGGGGCGATGGCGGCTGCGTCTGGCGGGCGGTGATGCGGCCCAGGGACGTGCGATGCTGGCGGGTTCGCCGCTCGTCGAATCGGTGGAGGGGCCATGAGCGCCGGCCGGCCGCTTGAAGGCGCGAAGGCTCTCTTGGGGGGCAGCGCAGTACTCGAAATGGGCAGGCGCGTGGGCGCTATGAGACATGCGGTGTTGAAGGTCTTGCTCGCTCCCCTTCCGGGGGAGGGTGGGGGTGGGGGCTCCGGCCTCGGATCAAGCGCACCGCCAAGACAAGCGAACGATGCCCTCACCCCAGCCCTCCCCGGAAGGGGAGGGAGCAAGGTCAGTTCGTCCGTCAAGAAAAGCGGTGGCTCATCTTCGCCGCGATGCCCCGCAAGACCGCGTTCGAAATAGCTCATTCATTCATTCATTCACCGAGGAGAAGAAGATGTCTTGGACGATCGACGGCACCCTGGACCCCGACGAGGCCCTGCGCCTGCTGGACCACATGTCCGGCGCCAGCGACAACGACTTCGCGATGCTCATCGAGAACAAGGGCGCAGTCGTCGAGGGCGAGTCCGCGCGCCAGTACGAGGACGGCAAGCAGCGCATGGACATCGCGGGCTACGCCTACCTGGCCGAGGTCGTCACCCCGCCGGGCGCCAGCAAGGGCAAGGTGCGCAGCCACAGCCTGATCGTCGTGCGCAACTGCGATGCGGCGACGGCCTCCATCGCCAGCCTGATGAAGAACCAGGACAGCGACATCAAGGTCGAGCTCTCGGTCTTCAAGGCCGGCGGCGATTCGTCCAGGGACATGCAGCCCACGCTCGAGATCGTGCTGGAGGGCGCCCGCATCGACACCCATTCCATCCTGACCGGCGGCACGCCGCGGCGGCCCTGCGAGATCCTGTTCTTTCGCTACCGCAAGATCGAGATCCGGTCCGCGGCGCAGAAGGGCACGGGCCAGCGCGGTGCCGTGCGCAGCTGCGTCATGAATGCTGAATGAATGAATCCCCGGCTCACGAAAGGCACCCCATGACCCGATCCGCCGAACTCCTTCAAGCCGCCGACCCTGCCGGCGCCCTCAAGGCCCTGAGCGAGGAGGTGCGCGCCAGGCCGGGCGACGCCAAGCTGCGCGTCTTCATGGCGCAGCTGCTGTGCGTGCTCGGGCAGTGGGAGCGCGCGCTCAACCAGCTCAACGTCGCGGCCGAGCTCGATGCGCTGGCCGTGCCGATGAAGCAGGTCTACGGCGAGGCCATCCGCTGCGAGGGCCTGCGCGCCGAGGTGTTCGCCGGCACGCGCACGCCGATGGTCTTCGGCCAGCCCGACGAATGGCTCGCGCTGTTGATCGAGTCGCTGCTGCGCCAGGGCGCCGGCGATGCGGCATTGGCCGAGGACCTGCGCACGCGCGCCTTCGACGCCGCCCCCGCGACTCCGGGCACGCTGGACGGCAAGCCCTTCGAGTGGCTGGCCGACGCCGACATGCGCCTGGGCCCGGTGCTGGAGGCCTTCGTGAACGGCCGCTATTACTGGATTCCCTTCGCCCGCCTGGCCCACATCAAGTTCGATCCGCCCGAGGACCTGCGCGACTGCGTGTGGTTGCCGGCCCACCTGCAGTTCGAGAACGGCGGCGAAACCCTGGCGCTGGTGCCCACGCGCTACGAGGGCACGCACGCCTGCGCCGATGGCGCGCTGCAGCTCGCGCGCAAGACCGAGTGGCGCGAGCTGCGGCCCGAGGTGTGGGCCGGCTGGGGCCAGCGCATGCTCGGCGGCGACGACGGCGAGGAGCACGCCATGCTGGACGTGCGCGAGATCCTGTTCTCGGCAGCGGCGCAGCAAGAGCCGGCCCATGGCTGAGCAGATCGCCCAGGAGCGCCTGCAGCCCTCGCTGCTCGACCGGCTGGTCGACCACGCGCCCAGCGAGCAGCGCGAGAGTGACGACAAGCGCACCTTGACCCGCCAGGCGCTGCGCCAGGCGATGCTGCGCGATCTGTCGTGGCTGCTCAACGCGACCGGGTACGGCTTGCCCTTCGACGACAAGCGCTATCCGAATGCGGCGCGCTCGGTGCTCAACTACGGATTGCCTATGCTGTCCGGCCAGTTCACGTCGTCCATTCAGCGTGTCAGCATGGAACAGGCTCTGAAGAACGCCATCCTGCAGTTCGAGCCCCGCATCCTGCCTCGCACACTCGAAGTGGAACTCGTCATGGAAGGCTCGGCTCTCGACTCCCACAACCGCATCGGCCTCCAGATACGCGGGCTGCTCTGGGCCCAGCCGGTGCCGCTGGAGTTCCTCATGCGCAGCCGGATCGATCTGGAAGAGGGGCGCATCGAGATCGAAGACGTGGCGCTTCCGCAGCGCTAGGGCCCGCCAATCCATGAATCACCCGTGCGTGAGGTCTTGCTCCCTCTCCCTGTGGGAGAGGCGGCCATTTCCCAAAGCCCCCCGGAGCGCTGCATGGACCCGCGCCTGCTGACGCTGTACGAACAGGAGCTGCGCTATTTCCGCGAGAGCTCCGGCGAGTTCGCGCGCGCCTTTCCGAAAATCGCGCACCGCCTGGGCATCGAGGGCCAGGACGTCGCCGATCCCTATGTCGAACGGCTGATCGAGGCCACCGCCTTCCTGGCCGCGCGCGTCGGCCTCAAGCTCGATGCGGAGTACCCGCGCTTCACCGGCCACCTGCTGGACATCGTCTATCCGCAGTTCATGGCACCGACGCCTTCGATGATCGTGGTGTCCCTGGCCATCGACCCCGACGACGCGAATCTCGCCGGCGGCCCCACGCTGGCGCGCGGCAGCGGCCTGCGCGCGCGGCACGCCGTGGGCCAGAACACGCATTGCGAGTTCCGCACCTCGTGCGCGCTGCGCCTCTGGCCCGTCGAGGTGCAGCGCGCGCAGTACTTCACCTATGCGCCCGATCTGCCGCTGGCCCAGCATCCGCAGTCGCGCGAGATCCGCGGCGGCCTGCGCATCGCACTGCGTGCCACCGCAGGCCTCAAGTTCAACCAGATCGCACTGGACGAACTGCTGATCCACTTCGGCGGCGCCGAGGACGTGGCCTGGCAGCTGCACGAGTGCATGCTCGGCAAGCCCCTGGGCGTGCTCGTGCAACCGCTGTCGGCGGGCGGCGTGGCGGCAGGCGCCGCGGCGGGCGCGGTGCGGCAGTTGCCGGCGAGTGCGGTCCAGCCCGTGGGCTTCGAGGACGACGAGGCGCTGCTGCCCGTCACCGCCACCGGCTTCTCGGGCCATCGGCTGGTGCAGGAGTACTTCGCCTTCCCGCAGCGCTTCCAGTTCGCGCGCATCGTGGACCTGCAGCGCGTGCTGTCTTCGATGGCGGTGAGCGAGGTCGAGCTGGTGGTGCTGTTTTCGCGGGGCGATGCGGCGCTGGAGAAGCTCGTCAGCGCCGACAACGTGCAGCTGCACTGCGTGCCGGCGATCAATCTCTTTGCCAAGCGGCTCGACCGCGTGACGGTGAACGAAGGCGTGAGCCAGTTCCACCTGGTGCCCGACCGCACGCGGCCGCAGGACTTCGAGGTCCATACCGTCACCGAGGTGATCGGCCACGGCAACCCGGCCGGCGCCGACGCCACGCCGGAGCTGCCCTTCCTGCCCTTCTACGCGGCCTTCCACGGCAGCCGCCACAGCCACCCGGCCTACTTCACGACCACGCGCGAGCCGCGCATGCCTTCGGCACGGCAGCGCACCGATGGCCATCGCAGCAGCCACATCGGCTCCGAGGCCTACATGCAGATCGTCGACCCGCAGCAGGCGCCCTATGCAAGCTCGCTGCGGCAGCTGGCCGTGAGCGCGCTGGTCACCAACCGCGACCTGCCGCTGCTGATGCCGCTGGGCCGCGAGAACGACTTCGATTGCATCGACGCCTTTCCGGCACAACGGGTGCGCATGGTGCGCGGGCCTTCACGACCGGTCTCGCCGGTGGTGAGCCACGGACTAGGCTGGCGCGTGATCGACCACCTGGCGCTCAACTATCTGTCGCTCGCCGACAGCTCCGCGCAGCAGGGCGCGGCCGCGCTGCGCGAGATGCTCATGCTTTACGCCGTGCATGGCGACGAGGTGCGCCAGGGCCAGGTGCGCGGCCTGCTCTCGGTGCGGTCGAAAGCGGTGACGCGGCGCCTGCCGCTGGCCGGGCCGATCGCCTTCGGCCGCGGGCTGGAGGTCACGCTCGAGGTCGACCGCAATGCCTTCCATGGCCACAGCGCCTTTCTCTTCGGCGCGGTTCTGGCGCGCTACCTGGCGCGGCACGTGGAAGTCAACCACTTCGTCGAGACCGTGCTCAGCGCGGCCGGCCGCGGCGAGATCATGCGATGGAGGCCGCTGTGCGGGGCACGCCCGATCCTGTGAGCGCCGCCCGGCCGCCCGAAGGCGCAAAGGCCCCCTCGGGGGGCAGCGCAGTACACGAAGTGACAAGCGTGGGGGCTCTTTTGATCCCCGTCGCCGCCGGCGCGCGGCCAGCCGCCAGCGTCGGCCGGCACCTGCAGGCCTGCGGCGAGCAGCCCTGGGCGTATGACTACTTCGCGCTGATGCGCCGGCTCGAAAGCATCGCGGCCCCTGCGCCGCGCTGGGGCCGCGCGCTGCTGCCGGGTGCCGAGCCGGTGCGCGTCGGCCAGGAGCCCTCGCTGTCCTTCGCACCCGCCAGCTTCAGCCGCTTCGAGCCCGCGAGTGCCCATTCGCCGCCGCGGCTGCGCCAGCATTTCTTCGGCTACCTCGGGCCCAACGGGCCGCTGCCGGTTCACCTGAGCGACTTCATCCGCGAGCGCACCATCAACCACGGCGACCCGACCTGGCTCGCGTTTCTCGACACCTTCTCGCACCGCTTCTCGCTCCTCTTCTACCGAGCCTGGACGCAGGCGCGGCCTGCGGTGGGGCTGGACCGGCCACAGGACGACGGCTTCCGGCGCCGGGTGGGCGCGCTGGTCGGCATCGGCACCCCCGCGCGGCAGCAACGGGACGAAATCCACGACGACGCGCGGCTGCATTTCTCCGGCCGCCTGCTGCGGCAGGTGCACAACGCCGAGGGGGTGGAGGCCGTGCTCGCCAGCTACTTCGGCGTGCCGGTGCGGCTCGAGCCCTGGGTCGGCCACTGGATGCCGCTGCCGCAGGAGGAGTTCACCCGGTTGGGTCGCGGCGAGGCCTCGCGCTCGCTGGGCATGGGCGCGATGCTGGGGCGGCGCGCCTGGGACCGCCAGCACCGCGTGCGCCTGCACCTGGGGCCGCTCGACCTCCAGCAGTACCGCATGTTCCTGCCCACCGGCGATGGGCGTCCCGCCCTGCGGCGGTGGATGCAGCAGCTGCTGGGCGACGAGCTGTACTGGGACGCCGAGCTGATCCTGCAGAAGGAAGAGCTGCCGCCTGCGCGCCTCGGCACGCTGAAGGGCAATGCGCCGCGCCTGGGCTGGGTCTCGTGGCTGGGCCGCGAGCGGCGCGCGCGCGACGCGGCCGATGTCCGTATCGATGGCGATGCGCCGATGCGTCGCACCGCAGTTCAATAAGACCGAGGGGGCTGTCCGTCATGCATTCGAGGAGATCCATGGACCCCCAAGCTCACATTCGTTCGCTGCCCTCCGAGGGGGCGCATGCCTCCTTCGAGGCGGTTCTACAGGAGGCATCATGAGTGAAATCAGCCGCACGGCCTTGTTCGGCAAGCTCAATTCGCTCGCCTACAAGGCGATCGAGGGCGCCACGGTGTTCTGCAAGATGCGGGGCAATCCGTACGTGGAACTGGAGCACTGGTTCGCCCAGCTGCTGCAGTCGCAGGACTCCGACCTGCACCGCGCGATCCAGCACTACGGGCTGGACATCTCGGTGATCGCCAAGGACATGACGGCCGCACTCGACCGGCTGCCGCGCGGCGCCACCGCCATCAGCGACTTCTCGCCGCACATCGAGAACGCGATCGAGCGCGCCTGGACCTACGCCACCCTGCAGTTCGGCGAGGCGCAGGTGCGCACCGGCTACCTGCTGGTGGGCATGCTCAAGACGCCCGGCCTGCGCAACCCGCTGCTGGGCCTGTCGAAGCAGTTCGAGAAGGTCAAGGTCGAGGACCTGGCCGACAACTTCGCGAAGATCTGCGATGCCTCGCCCGAATCGAAGATGAGGGCGCAGGACGGCACCGGCATGGGAGGCATCGGAAGTGCGGGCACGCCCGGCGAGGACGCCGGCGCGATGGCGCCCGCCGCCATGGGCAAGGGCGATGCGCTCAAGAAGTTTGCTGTCGACCTCACGGAGAAGGCGAAGAAGGGGGAGATGGATCCGGTGACCGGGCGGGACGAGGAAATCCGCCAGATCGTCGACATCCTGATGCGGCGCCGCCAGAACAACCCGCTGCTCACGGGCGAAGCGGGCGTCGGCAAGACCGCGGTGGTGGAGGGCTTCGCGCAGCGCCTGGCGCGCGGCGACGTGCCCCCGCAGCTCAAGGAGGTGAAGCTGCTCACGCTGGACATCGGCCTCTTGCAGGCCGGTGCCAGCATGAAGGGCGAGTTCGAGCAGCGGCTGCGGCAGGTGATCGACGAGGTGCAGGCTTCGCCCACGCCGATCATCCTGTTCATCGACGAGATCCACACGCTGGTGGGCGCGGGCGGCGCGGCGGGCACCGGCGATGCGGCCAACCTGCTGAAGCCCGCGCTCGCGCGCGGCAACCTGCGCACCATCGGCGCCACCACCTGGGCCGAGTACAAGAAGTACATCGAGAAGGACCCGGCGCTGACTCGGCGCTTCCAGGTCGTGCAGGTGCCCGAGCCCGACGAGACCAAGGCCATCCTGATGCTGCGCGGCGTGGCCAGCGTGCTGGAGAAGCACCACCGCGTGCAGCTGCTGGACGAGGCCATCGAGTCCGCGGTGAAGCTGTCGCACCGCTACATCCCCGCGCGCCAGCTGCCCGACAAGGCGGTGAGCCTGCTGGACACCGCCTGCGCGCGGGTGGCCGTCTCGCAGCACGCCATGCCGCCGGAGGTGGAGGACTGCCAGCGCCGCATCGAGGCATTGACGGTGGAGCAGGAGATCATCGGACGCGAGGAGGCGATCGGCATCGACGTGGGCAAGCGTTCGGCGCAGGTGCAGGCGCTGCTGGCGGAATCGAAGGCGCAGCTGGAGAAGCTCGATGCGCGCTGGAAGGAAGAGAAGGGGCTGGTCGACCGGCTGCTGACGCTGCGCGGGAGGCTGCGTGAGGGCAACAAGCCGGTGGATGCGCCCAATCAACCCGGTCGGGCTGAGCGTGTCGAAGCCAATCAACCCGTTCGAGCTGAGCTTGTCGAAGCCCGAACGGAGGGTGGTGGCTCGGAGGGGCAAAGCCGCGCTGCCCTGCTGGGCGAGCTGCACGAGCTGCAAGCGCAGATCAGCAAGATCCAGGGCGAGTCCCCGCTGATCCTGCCCTCGGTCGATTCGCAGGCCGTGTCCTCGGTGGTGGCCGACTGGACCGGCATCCCCGTCGGCCGCATGCAGCGCAACGAGATCGAGACCGTGCTCAGCCTGCCGAGGCTGCTGGGCCAGCGCGTGATCGGCCAGGACCACGCGATGGAGATGATCGCCAAGCGCATCCAGACCGCACGCGCCGGCCTGGACAACCCGGGCAAGCCGATCGGCGTCTTCATGCTGGCCGGCACCTCCGGCGTGGGCAAGACCGAGACCGCCATCGCGCTGGCCGAGGCCCTGTACGGCGGCGAGCAGAACATGATCGTCATCAACATGAGCGAGTACCAGGAGGCGCACACCGTCAGCTCGCTCAAGGGCGCGCCGCCCGGCTACGTGGGCTACGGCGAGGGAGGGGTGCTCACGGAAGCCGTGCGCCGCCGGCCCTACAGCGTGGTGCTGCTGGACGAGGTGGAGAAGGCCCACCCCGACGTGCACGAGCTGTTCTTCCAGGTCTTCGACAAGGGCTTCATGGAAGACGGCGAAGGCCGCAGCATCGATTTCAAGAACACGCTGATTCTCCTGACCACCAACGCCGGCACCGACCTGATCGCCAGCCTGTGCAAGGACCCGGAGCTGATGCCCGACCCGGAAGGCATGGCCAAGGCGCTGCGCGAGCCGCTGCTCAAGATCTTCCCGCCCGCGCTGCTGGGCCGGCTGGTCACCATCCCCTACTACCCGCTGTCCGACGAGATGCTCGGCAAGATCGTCGAGCTGCAGTTGAAGCGCATCAAGAAGCGGGTGGAGGCGCGCTACCAGATCCCCTTCGAGTACGGGAACGACGTGGTGAAGCTGGTGGTGAGCCGCTGCACCGAAAGCGAATCGGGCGGCCGGATGATCGACGCGATCCTCACCAACACGATGCTGCCCGATGTCAGCCGCGAGTTCCTGAACCGGATGATGGAAGGCAAGCCGATCGAAGGGGTGCGCGTGGGTGTCGCGGATGGCAACTTCAGCTATGCGTTCGATGCTGCGGGGACGCCACAATGATCACATTGCCGGCGGATATCCAGCAGGACGCGAACTGGGACGGCTACTCGAAGGACTCGGCGACGGGTTCGACCAACCCGAACAAGGAATCGGCGATGGGCTTCGCCGAGCACCAGCGCATCGTGCTCAATGCCAAGGCGCTGCTTGTCAACCTGAACTACAGCGACGCGGACCAGAACGCCAACAAGGCGAAGAAGGCGCTGATGAACCTGAAGGAGGTGTACACGTCGGCGGGCTCGACCGGCGTGCTCTACATCACGAAGGGCATCCACCAGCCGTACGCGAACCCGCACCTGCAGGTTTCCGTGGTCGAAAACGGCGAGGACCCCGTCCTCTACCACCTGGACGTCTGCGACGACACGACAGTCACCGACTACAGTGGCGCCCAGCACTTCCACTGGCGCGGCGTGCGTTTCTCGGCGCGGGTGCGCAACAACCAGCCGAACTGGGCGCAGGACAAGTTCGACTGCGCCGAGTGGCCCGAGAACGTGCCCTTCGCCAGGCGCATGCACAAGGACCGGCGCAACAGCATCTCGCCGGGGGGCCTCGCGGGGCTGAACCAGATGCTGCAGGAAGCCGAGGCGAAGCGCCTGCAGCAGTCGGCGCGCGACAAGAACAAGAATGCCATCCTGGCAACGGTCGAGACGAAGCTCAAGCTGAAGCCCGAGCGCGCGGGGCCGCAAACGACGGCCAGCTTCTGGAAGGGGGAGGGGGCGCTCAACTTCCTCACGCCGAACTCGAAGAAGGTGTCGTGCACCCTGGACGGCGACTACTTCGTCCACACGAACGGCCAGAGAATGAAGGTCACGTGAAGACGCACGCCGTGGCGCCGGAGTCCCCCCACATCCAGGATCTGAGCGTCCGGGACGCGTTCGAGCTGGCGGTCCGCCTGCACCGCGCGGGCAGGCTCGACGAGGCCCACATGCTCTATGCGCGCATCGTTGAAGCGGTGCCGGACTATGCCGACGCATTGCACTTCATGGGCGTGCTGCAGCACATGCGCGGGCGCAACGACGAGGCGCTCGGGTTGATCCACCGCTCGATCACGCTGAACGACGCCGTGCCGGACTGGCACAACAACCTCGGCAACGTGCTGCTGGAAAGCGGCCGTGTCGATGCCGCGGCCGATGCGTATGCGCGTGCGTGCGCGCTCGCGCCCGATCGGCCGGACGTGCTGAACAACCTGGGCGTGCTGCGCCGGGAGCAGGGCCGCCCGGCCGAGGCCGAGGCCTTCTATCGGCGTGCCATCGCGCTCGATCCCGCCTACGCCGACGCCTTCAGCAATCTGGGCCGCCTGCTCAACGGCCTCGGGCGCCAGGAGGAGGCGCTCGCCGCCTTCTGCGAAGCCCTGGTGCTCAACCCGAGGTTCGTCAAGGCCCGCCATGCCCTGGGCATGGCCTACCAGATGCTCGGGCGCCTCGACGACGCGGCGCAGGTGTACCGCGACTGGCTGGCGGAGGAGCCCGGGCACCCCGAGGCCCTGCACCACCTCGCCGCCTGCACGGGCGACGGGGTGCCCGAGCGGGCGCCCGACGCCTACGTGGAGAAGGTCTTCGACGATTTCGCCAACAGCTTCGATGCCAAGCTCGCGATGCTGGACTATCGCGCCCCGACGCTGATCGCCGAGGCGGTGGCGCAGCGCCTGGGCGAAGCTCGGCGTGACATAGCCGTGCTCGACGCCGGATGCGGCACCGGGCTGTGCGGTCCCTTGCTGGCCGGGTACGCGCGGCGGCTGGAAGGCGTCGATCTGTCCGAGCGGATGCTGGCCAAGGCGCAGGTGCGGCAGGTGTACGACGCACTGGCCAAGGCCGAGCTCACCGCCTTCATGGACGGCGTGGAGCCGGGCTCCTACGACCTCGTCGTGTCCGCCGACACCCTGTGCTATTTCGGTGACCTGCATCCCGTGGTCCGGGCGGCCGCGAACGCGCTGCGGCCGCGGGGCTGGCTCATCTTCACGGCGGAGGCCTCGACCGGGGACGGCGGGGCGGGCTTCCAGCTCAACCCCCATGGCCGCTACAGCCATCGCGAACACTACCTGCGCGAGGTGCTCGCGGCCGTGGGCCTGGCGGTCGAAGGGCTGCAGCGGGCGCAACTTCGCATGGAGAACGGCAAGCCAGTCGAAGGCTGGGTGGTGTCGTGCAGGAAAGAGGCGCCCGGCGGCGGCGCGGAACCGGTGGGACTTCCAGGTCACTCATTGTCGTCACGATGACAAGGAGCCAGACGCGATGAGCCACCCCTCACATTCGATCGACGCGACGACGCGGCTGGCCGAAGCCTGCGACCCCGAGCTGGAATTCGCCCGAGCACGGGAGCTGCACGACGCAGGCAGTCTCGACGAGGCAGAGCAGGCCTACGGGCGCATCCTCGCAGCGATGCCGGACCATGCCGAGGCGCTGCATTTCCAGGGCCTGGCGGTGCACCAGCGCGGCGACCATGCGCGGGCGATCGAGCTGATCCGTGCGGCCATCGCGCTGAACGGCGCGCAGTTCGGCTGGTACAGCAATCTCGGCAACGTGCTGCTGCTCAGCGGTCACAAGGACGCGGCTGCCGAGGCTTACGAGCAGGCGATGCGGCTGGCGCCGGAACGCGCAGACGTCCACAACAACCTCGGCGTGCTGCTGGGCGACCGGGGGCAGCTCGAGAAAGCCGAGTCCACGCTGCGCCAAGCCGTCGCGCTCGAGCCCGACAAGGCCGAAGTCCATGCCAACCTCGGGCGCGTGCTGCTGCGCCTCGCGCGCAACGACGAGGCACGGGATTGCCTCGACGAGGCGCTGCGCCTGAACCCGGAGCTCACGGCGGCGCGCCCCATGCTGGGCCTGGTCTACCGCAGGCTCGGACAACTGGACGCGGCGGCGCAGGTCTATCGGGACTGGCTGGAACGGGTCCCCGGAGACCCGACGGCGCTCCATCATCTCGCCGGCTGCTCGGGCGAGGCCGTGCCGGCACGCGCCGCCGACGCCTACGTGGAGCGCACCTTCAATGGCTTTGCCGACAGCTTCGACGAAACGCTGACGCGTCTGCACTACCGCGGGCCGGCGCAGATCGCCGAGGCCGTGGCACGGCACCTGGGCGAGCCGCGGCGCGCGCTGGCGGTGCTCGATGCCGGCTGCGGCACCGGTCTGTGCGGGCCGCTGATCGCGCCGTACGCGCGCGACCTGGCCGGTGTCGACCTGTCGCAGCAGATGCTCGACAAGGCGCGGCTGCGGCAGGCCTACGACACGCTCACGAAGGCCGAGCTCACGGCCTTTCTCGAAGGCGCGGAGCCGGCCTCCCGCGACCTCGTCGTGTCGGCCGACACGCTGATCTATTTCGGCGAGCTGCGCGCCTTCTTTCGCGCGGCGGCAGGAATCCTGCGACCGGCGGGCTGGCTGATCTTCACCGTCGAGGCCTTGACCGACGACGGACGCGCCGGCTTCCGTCTGCACCCTCACGGCCGCTACAGCCATCGCGAAAGCTACCTGCGCGAGAGCCTCGCGGCCGCGGGCCTGGCGGTCGAGGGGCTGGAAGGGGTGCAGCTGCGCGTGGAGGCCGGCAAACCGGTCGAGGGCTGGGTGGTCTCGTGCAGAAAAGAAGCACCTCGTGGGTCCTCTGTCGGACCAAGGCGACAAAGCAGAAAGCGAAGCCATGGCTGAAGACATTCAGTTCACCATCAAGAGCGACTCGCCGGTCAACGGCGACCTGATGTTCTGGAGCGTGGTGGGCCACGAGGGACTTTCCCGGCCCTCGGTGTACGAGCTGTCGGTGCTGTCGAAGAACCAGCAGATCGACGCCAAGGACATCCTCGGCCGCGCCTTCGACGTGACGATCGAGTTCCTGGACGAGGACGGCGGCAAGCACGAGCGGCATTGCGAGGGCCATGCGGTGCGCTTCATGCGCACCTCGCAGGTGGGACGCCATTTCGAGTACCGCATCCAGCTGCGCTCCTGGTTCTGGCTGCTGAGCAAGCGCCAGAACTCCTGGATCCAGCAGGACAAGCCGGTGCTCGACGTGCTTGATGCGGTGTTCGAGGACAGTCCGGTCAAGCGCTTCAAGAAGGTCAAGAGCGAGAACGTGATCGGCACGCACAACGCCCGCCGCTACTGCGTGCAGTACCAGGAAAGCGACTACGCCTTCCTCTCGCGCCTGCTGGAGGACGAGGGCATCTACTACTGGTTCGACGCGCACGAGGCCCCCGGCACCATGCACCTGGCCGACAGCAGCGACGTGGCGCACCAGAAGCTGCCGGTGACCGACACGCTGAAATGGGTCGAGGACGGCGCGAGCGAAGGGCGCTTCAACGAGATCACGCGCTGGATCAGTGCCAGGCGCTTCGACACCGGCAAGCACTCGACGCGCGACAGCGACTTCAAGGCCATCAAGAAGAAGCTGGGCGCCGACATGGACGCCGCCGACACGCACGAGCTGGCGGACCTCGAGGTCTTCGAGTTCCCCGGCGGCTACTTCTCCAGCGACGATGCCGACAAGACGGCCAAGATCCGCGGCGAAGAGCTGGTGGCCCGCCGCAACCGCCAATGGGCACTGACCTCCTGGCCCGACGTGGCGGCCGGCCGCAGCTTCAGCTACGAGGGCGACCCCGACGGCACGCGCGATGGCGACTACGTGATCGGCGCCTGCACCTTCATCGTGACGCACCCCGGGTACGAGGCGCTGGAGTTCCGCGAGAAGCCGCGCACCGTCGGCCAGCTGCTGGAGGAGGCGCTGGCCGAGGATGCGGTCAACGCCGGCACGCTGGACGTGCTGCGCGAGCTGCTGGACGACACGCCGCAGATGCGCACCGGCGAGCGCGGCATCTGCACCTTCCTGCTGACCGTGTTCCCGCTCGATGTGCCCTTCAAGCCGCCCCGGCTCACGCCGCGCGTGACCATGCCTGGGCCGCAGTCCGCCATCGTGGTCGGTCCCCAGGGCGAGGAGCTGCACGTGGACGAGCACGGCCGCGTGAAGGTGCACTTCCACTGGGACCGCAGCGAGAAGCGCAACGAGAAGTCCACCTGCTGGGTGCGCGTGTCGCAGCCCTGGGGCGGCAAGGGGTGGGGCGGCTACTTCGTTCCGCGCATCGGGCAGGAGGTGCTGGTCGACTTCCTCAACGGCGACGTCGACCGGCCCGTCATCGTGGGCCGGCTCTACAACGACGAGCAGTTCATCCCGTACAAGTCGCCGACGCAGAGCGGCTTCAGGACGCGCTCGACGCCGGGCGGCAATGCCGGCAACTACAACGAGATCATGTTCGAGGACAAGAAGGGCGAGGAGATGCTGTCGATCCACGCCGAGCTGGACATGAGCCGGAGCGTGGAACGCGACGATTCGACCAGCGTGGACCGGGACCAGTCGATCACCGTCAAGCGCGACCAGACGAGCCTGGTGGACCGCGACCGCAAGCACACGGTGACGCGCAACGACACCAACATGGTGGTGGTGGACCAGAAGAACACCGTCAAGGGCGCCCAGAACAACCAGGTGGTGGGCAACCGCACGACCTTCGTCGACGCCAACGACGCGCTCACCGTGGGCGGCACGAGCACGGTCGACGTGGTCGGCGCGCGCAAGACCACCTACCGCGCGGGCGAAACGCATACCGTGGTGGGCAACCAGACGGTGTCGGTGACGGGCAAGCTCACCTACAAGGCCGGCTCGATGAGCTTCGAGACCCCGCACATCGACTGGATGGTGACGGGCTCCAGCTCCAAGAACATCACGGTACCGACCGGCCCGCTGAACCTGATGGCCAACAAGATCAAGCTGATGAGCAACACCGGCATCGAGATGATGTCGGTCGGCAACATCGACCAGACGGCCATCGGCTCGAACACCACCATCCTGGGGCCCAACACCAGCGGCTACATCGGGACCAACAGCGAGGCCAACCTGGGCATCACCCGCTCCACCTTCATGGGCCTGAGCATTGACAACGCGCTGGCACTGGCCATGAGCAACAACGGGGGCGTGTTCATCGAGAACACGCTGGGAGTGAAGCTCGTCAACTGCGTGGCGCCGGAGATCAAGTCGATCGCCACGGCCGACCTCAACCTGACGCCGCTGAAGACGATTTCGCCGGGCGGCGGCGGCGGGGCCGTCACGGGCGCGGCGGTGGCGGGCGCGCTCGGCGCGGTGGCCGGGGCGGGGAGCGCCTTCGCCGATATCGGCGCCACGCTCAAGCAGTACGCCGATGCCGCGCAGGCCTTGAACGAGGCTGCGGCCGAGGCGCAGGCGGCCGGCATGACCGGCCTGGCGGGCCGCCTGAGCTCGCTGGCGATGCTCACCAACATGCGGCGCAATCAAGGCATCCTCGGCGCGGTGCCGGTGGTGGGCACGGGTTTGCAGGTGTTCCTGGAGATGTTCACCGGCGGCGATGCCATCGGGGCCGAGCAGCTGGCCGGCGCGGGCGCCACGACCAATGCGGACGGCACGCCGATCGCGCCGCCCGCCACCCCGCCGAGTACCGGCGCCGGCGCGGGCGGTGGCGGCGGCAGCGGTGGCGGCGGTGGCGGTGGCGGCGCCGGCGGCGCAGGCGGCAGTGGGGGCTGAAGGCAGCACGCTCGATGCAAGTCCTCAAGCCGCAGGCGCTCGGACTGTCGACGCGCCCCATCGAATTCCGCAAGCGCTTCGGCCTGTGCGTCAGCGCCTACCTCCACCTGCCCTTCGACCAGGGCGAACGTGGCACCCTGTGGGCCGAGCAGTCGATGTGGGCTTTCGTGGCCAAAGAGATGGCGCAGCCGATGATCGACGAGGGCGTGTCCAAGCTCACGCCCGAATTCCTGGTGCACGGCCATGCGCATCCGCCGGCCGGCCAGCCGGCCGGCCCAAACGCCTGCGCCGTGCGGGCCCGCGTGGGCGGGCGCGAGAAGACCGTGCTGGTCTTCGGCGATCGCAGCTGGCATGGCGACCATCCCGGCGCGCCCGCTCCCTTCGCCTCGATGCCGCTGGACTGGTCCCGCGCCTACGGCGGCCCCGATTTCCCATCCAACCCGGCCGGCCGCGGCCGCCTCGCCCACGATGGCGTGCTGCCGCTGCCCAACCTCGAACTGCCGGGCGACAGGCTGCACCACCCCGGCCAGGCCATCGCGCCGGCCGGCTTCGGTGCACTCGACCCCATGCATCCGCAACGCGTGGCCTTGCGCGGCACCTACGACGCGAACTACATGGAGCAGCACGCGCCCGGCTTCGCGCCCGACACCGACTGGCGCTATTTCAACCTGGCGCCATCCGACCAGTGGATGGACACGCCGCTGGTGGGCGACGAGTCCTTCTCCTTCCACCACATGCACCCGACGCGTCCGCTGCTCGAAGGCCGCCTGCCCGGGCTGCGCGCGCGAGTCTTCGTCGGCTATGCCATGCCCGAGGGCGAACCCAAGATCCGCGAAGTGCCGCTGCGTCTCACCACGCTGTGGTTCTTCCCGCATGCCGAGCGCTGCATCGCGATCTTCCAGGGCCTGGCCGAGATCGGCACCGACGACGCGTCCGACGTGGCCAGCCTGCTCGGCGCCGTCGAGCGCCTGGGCCAGGCGCGCGACGATGCGCACTACCTGCAAGCGCTCGCGCACCGCGCCCACCCCACGCTGGGCGCCATCTATTCGCTGATCGACAGCGACCTGCTGCCCGAAGGCATCGCGACCGCGGACCCGGCGGTGGAGGAGGCCAAGGCCCCCTTCGCCATGGAAGGCCTGCAGGGCAAGGCGCAGTACCGGCGCGCCGAGCTCGAGGTGGAGATGGCGCGCGAGAAGGTGCGCGCCATGGGCAAGGACCCGGACGCGCTGGGCATCCGCATGCCGCCACCGGAACCGCTGCCCACGGGCGACGCCTTGCCGGCCTACCTGGAGGCCAAGCTCGAGGAGGCACGGGTGCAGCAATGGGCTGCGGTGGACGACGCGCTCAGCCTGCTCGAGAAGGGACTGGCGACGGCTTCGGCCAAGGGCGTGCCGCTGTCGGCGCTGAGCCATCGCGGCCCGCCGGCCTTCAGCGCACCGGCGCAGCTCGCGCAGATCCAGGCCGCCGCGAAGGACCTGAAGCCGCCGCTCGAATTGCCGCCGCTGGTGCGCAAGCTCTACATGCTCCAGGAAACGCACCGCACCGGCTACCTGCAGACCGCGCACGTGCAGCCGCCGGCGCACCCCATGCCGGCGGCCGAGGCCGCGGGCTTGCGCGACGAGGTGGCGCGGGGGGTGAAGGCCGGCATCCGCTGCTTCTTTTCCGCCGACTTCACCGGCGCCGATTTCTCCGGGCTGGACCTGCGCGGCGTGGACTTTCGCGAGGCCTGGTTGGAAAGCGCGGACTTTCGCGGCGCCAATCTGTCGGGCGCCAAGTTCCAGAGTGCCGTGCTCGCGCACGCGAAGCTGGATGGCGCGACGGCCATCGGCACCGACTTTCGCAAGGCCAATCTCGGCCGCGCCCGGCTGGCCGGCGCGGTGTTCGATGGCGCCGACTTCTCCGATGCGGTGCTCATGCGCTGCAGCTTCGCCGGCACGCAGGCCCGCCGCGCCCGTTTCACCAAGGCCAACCTGCTCGAAAGCACGTGGGGCGAGGCCGACTGGAGCGAAGCCGACCTGGAGGGCCAGACCTTCTACAAGCTCGACCTCCAAGGCATGCGCTGGCCGGGCGCGCGCCTCTCCTCCTGCAACTTCATCGATTGCGAGCTGGCCGGCCTGGACATGCGCGCCGCGGTGCTGGAAGGCAGCACCTTCGTCAATTGCCGGCTGGACGGCGTGCTGATGGGCGGTGCGAAGGCGGCCGGCGCGGTGGCGGTCAAGGGCTGCAGCCTGGCGCGTGCGGACCTCAGCGAGGCCGACTTGCGGCGGTTCAATTTCGGGGGCAGCGAGTTGGGTGGCGCGCGGCTGGTGCGCGCGCTGCTGGCGGGCGCCAACCTGTCCGGCGCCCGCCTGCGAGGCGCCGATCTGCGGCTGGCCGTCGCCCAGGGTGCGCTGCTGCGCCGTGCCGACTGCGGCGGCGCCAATCTCTCGGGCGTGGACCTGCGCGACGCGATCCTGCAGCATGCCGACCTGCGCGGCACCGACCTGCGGCGTGCCAACCTCTTCGGCGCCGACCTGGCCCGCGTGCGCCTGGACGGCGCCACGCGGCTCGACGGTGCGCTGCTCACCCGCGCACGCACCTGGCCGCGCCTGACCCGCGAGCAGCAGGAGTCCATGCCATGACGCCGCTGCTGCTCACGCTCGCTGTCTCCATGGGCGAGACCCTCGAGGGACAGGACCTGAGCAAGGGCGCCTACGCGGGCCTGGGCCTGGGCGGCGGCGTGTTCACCCGCGTGAGCCTGGCCGAGGCCGACCTGCGCGGCGCCGACCTGCGCGAGGCGGTGTTCGACCAGTGCGACCTGCGTGGCATGCTGGCCACCGGCGCACAGATGCGCCGCGCCGTGTTCAACCGCTGCCTGCTCGATCATGCCGACCTGCGCCGCTGCGACCTGCACGGCGCGGTGTTCGCCGAGTGCGACCTCGTCCATGTCCAGCTCTCTGACGCGATGCTGGCCATGGCCACCGTGTCCAAGTGCAAGCTCGACCACGCGGTGCTGCGCGCCGTCTGTCTGGATTCGGCGCTGCTGAGCCAGTCCTCGCTGGTGGACGTGTGCCTGGACGACACCAGCTGGCAATACACGACCACCAGCGAATGCGACCTCACGCAGCTGAGCTGGGTGGGCGCGCGCATGCTGCGCAACAACTTCTTTCGCACGTCGCTGAAGAACAAGTCCTTCGAGGGCCTTCAGCTGGAAGGCTGCCAGTTCTCCTTTGCCGACCTGGCGGGCGCGGACTTCAGCGGCGTGGGCCTGCGCCAGTGCAACTTTCAAGGTGCCCAGCTCGACGGTGCGCGTTTCGTGCAGGCCGGCGCGCCGGCGAGCCTCTTTTGCGACGCCGCCGGCGCCGGCGTGGACTTCAGCGGCGCCGATCTGCGCCAGGCCCTGTTCACCGGTGCGCGCCTGCCGCGGTCGCGCTTCAACAACTGCCAGCTGCACCAGGCCCATTTCGCCGGCGCGATGCTCGGCGGCGCCCAGCTGCAGAACGCCGAATTGACCTATGCCGACTTCCGGCACGCCGACCTGAGCGGTGCGGACCTGCGCGGCGCCCGCATGACACGCACCGTGCTGCATGCCAGCCTGACCGAGCAGGCGCTGATGAGCGACCGCGGCAGCGCGATCGAAACCGACCCCGAACTGCAGGCGGCCGAACGCTGGCAGCCCCTGCCCACATGAGCTTTTCCGCGAGGCAATCCATGAGCGAACCCCTTTCCTCTTCCGTTCCCAGCCGCAAGCGCCGCCGCACGCCGGGCGCGGCTGCGGCCCCGGACCAGCCCCTGGCGGGCCAATGGTGCGTCGGCATGGTGACCGAGGCCGAAGGCGGCGCGCTGGTCGTGCAAAGCGGCAACCTGCGCCTGCCGGCCGCGCGCGCCGCGAGCTGCCTGCTGGCGCCGGCCAACGGCGACAGCGTTGCCTGCCTGCGCGTGGCGCCTCGGGAAACCTGGGTGCTCGCAGTGCTCCAGCGCGAGGAGGGCGTGCCGCAGGTGCTGCAATGCGATGGCGACACGCGGCTGGAGGTCAGCGGCGGCACGCTCGCGCTGAATGCGGCGCGCATCGAGCTGCGCACCGAGGCGCTGGATGCCAGCGCCCGCCGCACCACGCTGGCCACCGACAGCGCCGACGTGGTGGCAAGGCAACTGAGCCTGGTGGCTTCGCGCATCAAGCTGGTGGGCGCGCTGCTGTCGAGCGTGGTCGACCGGGTGGAGCACTTCAGCAAGAACTACCTGCGCCACACCGACGGCATGGACAAGGTGAGCGCCACGCACGTCGAAGTGCAGGCGCAGCAGCTGATGCGCCTGGAGGGCGAGCATGCGCTGGTCAACGGGCGCGAGCTGGTCAAGGCCCGTGGCGCGCAAATCCACTTCGGCTGAGGACCGCGCATGTTTGCCAATTGCCAGATCATGGGCACCGACATGGGCTTTCCCGACGTCTGCATGACGCCGGCCGCGCCTTCACCCATTCCGGTTCCTTACCCCAACATCGCCATGGGGCCGATGGCCATCCCCAACTGCCCCACCATCCTCGTGATGGGCGGGCCTGCGCACAACCTGGGCACCACCATTCCGATGACCAATGGCGACAACGCCGGCGTACTGCTGGGCGTGGCCTCGGGAACGGTGATGGGGCCGAGCCGCCACCTGACCGGTGCGTTCACCGTGCTGCTGCACGGCATGCCGGCGACGCGGCTGACCAGCAGCTCGCTGCAGAACAGCACCAACTGCCCGGGCGTGCGCACCGTGCCGAGCCAGACCCTGCTGCTGCTGCTGGCGCCATGAGCTTCACGCCGGTGTGCGCACTAGGGCTTGCGCACGTCCCATTCGCGCGCGACCTCGTCGCTGCTCTTGGCCGCGCGGAAGTAGCGCGTGGGGCTGCGCTTCCAGTCGGCGCGCAGCACGCGCTCGGCGAACTGCTGGATCTCGCCCAGCGACGCGTCCACCGGGCGCTCGCGCTCGCGCCCGTCGGTGGTCACCTCGCGCACCTGCCCGCCCTGGAACTGCACGCGCATCACCAGCGGCCTGGCCACCGGGTAATAGCAGCGCTGGCCGCTGTAGACGCCGGTGATCTGCTCGCCGGAGGCGAGGACGATGTCGTATTCGAGGAGGTTCGACTTGGAGTTGTTGCCCGGTCCGTAACGGCAGCGCGCCACCACCTGCGAGATCTCCTGCAGCCAGCGGCGCGCCTGCTCGCCCGCCTGGGGCAGCAGGCCGGGCAGCAGCGCCGGGTCCATCCCGGCGATCTCGCGCGCGATCGCGCCGTTGATCAGTTCCGCCAGCCTGGGACTGGGCTGGTCGCCCGGCTGTTCGGGCACGCGGCCGGTGCAGGCGGAAAGGTAGGCAGCGAGGGACGCCAGGATCATGATGTGGACCTTGAAGCTCAACACGGGAGATCGAAGCATGGCAGCCATTAGACGATCGATCAGGCCGTATCCTCAAGTCTCGAAGACATCGGAGGGAGCCGTTACGTGATCCGCATCGCCGTCATTTCCCATCAGGGCGCGCCCGCGCCGCGCAAGCTGGCCGCGCAGTTCGGCCCCGATGGCGGGACCATCGGGCGCGCGCCCACCAACGCATTGGTGCTCGACGACCCGGACCGCACCGTCTCGCGCGTGCATGCGCAGGTGCTGTGCCGCGATGGCCGCTTCTTCATCGTCGACCGCGGCAGCAACCCGATGTTGTGCAACGGGCACCCGCTCGGTGCGGGCCACGAGGCCGCGCTGTCGCAGGGCGACCGGCTGGTGATCGGCGGCTTCGAGCTCGTGGTGGAAATGCTGTCCTCGCAGCATGCGCCGGCTGCCGCGGCGCCTTCACCTGTACATGCCCCTGCGCGGGCGGCGCTGCCCACCGACGACGATCCCTTCGCCGACCTGCTGGCCGGGCTCGGGCCCGCGGCGCCTGCGGGCGCGCCGGCGTCGGTGCAGGCGCCGGCAACGGCACCGGCACCGGCCGGGCCCTTCCCCGATCCGCTCGGCGCCGGGCGGGCGCCCGCCGGATCGGCGGACGATCCCTTCGCGGACCTGCTCGCGCCCGCCGCGCCCGCACCGTCGGGCGCGGCAGCCGTGCCCGCGCGCGGGCTGCCGCTGGACGACTTCTCGGACCTCGGCCTGTCGTCCTCCCCCAAGGGCCCGGGAATCGACGAGCTGTTCGGCATCGGCGGTGCCGGCGGCGGCGATCCGCTGGCCAGCTCGCCGCTCGGCGACCCGCTGCGCCAGCCCAACACGGCCTCGGCGGCCGATCCTCTGGCGGCGTTGCAAGGCACGGCGGCGCCGGCGCCGAAGCCGCGCAGCGACCATCTTCCGGCCGGCCAGTTCGCGTACACGCCGCCGCGCGAGGTGGCACCTCCGCCTCCAGTCACGCCGCGCTTCGACGACATGACCGGCGAGGCGCTCCAGGCCACGCCCACGTCGCCCGTGCCGCAAGCCGCGCCGCCCACCGCGACGCCCGCGGCTCGAGCGGCGCCTCCTGCCGCAACGCCGGAGGCTCCGCCCGATGCGCTGCTGGCTGCGTTCCTGCGCGGCCTCGGCAGCACGCACCAGGCACCCCAGCAGTTGACCCCGGAGCTCATGGAACGCATCGGCGTGCTGCTGCGCTCGGCCACCGAGGGCACGCTGCAGCTGCTGCTCACGCGCCAGGAGTTCAAGCGCGAGCTGCGCGCCGAAGTCACGATGATCGCGGCGCAGGCCAACAACCCGCTCAAGTTCTCGCCCACGGCCGAAGTCGCGCTGGCGCACCTGCTGGGCCCCGGCATGCGCGGCTTCATGCCGGCCGAGGCCGCGATGCGCGATGCTTTCGACGACCTGCGCTCGCACCAGTTCGGCGTCATGGTCGGCATGCGCGCGGCCCTGGCGCAGGTCATCGAGCGCTTCGCGCCGGCGGAGCTGGAGAAGAAGATCGCCGCCAGGTCGGCGCTCGACAGCCTGTTCGCCGCCAACCGCAAGGCCAAGCTGTGGGACCAGTTCATCGCGCTCTACGGCGGCATCGCGAGCGAGGCGGAGGACGATTTCCACGCCCTGTTCGGCAAGGCCTTCCTGGAGGCCTACGAGGCGCAGATGGCGCGCCTGAAGGCCGGCCGCAGTTGATCGGGAAAAGAAGCAAGAAGAGGAGAGGGGCCGTGGAAATCGAGATCATCACCCTGTCGAGGCAAGGCAGCCGGCGCTACAACGAAGATGTCTTCGGGCAATGGAACGACGGCCGCTTCGTCGCCTGCCTGGTGGCCGACGGCGCGGGCGGCCATGGCGGCGGCGACGTCGCGGCCGCCATCGCCCGCGGCAGCGTGCTGGAGGGCTTCGCGGCCTGTCCCGGGCTCGACGCGGAGCTGCTGCGGGGCTTGGTCGCGCGCGCCAACTTCGACATCGTGGCGCGCCAGGCCGAAGGCGGCAAGCTGGCCGACATGCGCTCGACCGTGGTGCTGGCCGCCATCGACTTGCACGAGCACCTGATCGCCTGGGCCCACAGCGGCGACAGCCGCGCCTACCTGTTTCGGGACGGGGCGCTGCTGGCGCGCACCACCGACCACAGCCTGGTGCAGCAGATGGTGGCCGGCGGCATGATCGACGAGGAAGGCGCGCGCCTTCATCCGCAGCGCAACATGCTGCTGTCGGCGCTGGGGTCGATGGAGGAGCCGCCGGAGATCACCGTGTCGGCGCCCATGCCCCTGGCCGAGGGCGATGTGCTGCTGCTGTGCAGCGACGGCGTCTGGGAGCCGCTGGGCGACGATGTCCTGCAGGAGACGCTGCAGGCCTCGCCGACGCCGACCCGCTGGGTCGAGCAGCTGGACGCGCACATCAGGGCGCTGGCCAAGCCGGGGCAGGACAACTACACGGCCCTGGCCCTGTGGGCGCATGCGGATGATGAGACCACGCGGCCGATGCCGGAGAGCGGCCTGAGTGGAGCCTGAGCGTCAGGAGCGGAAAGCGCCGACGACGCACAGTCTTCGGCGCCCTTCACTCAGTTTGCGAGGCTAGCGTAGCGAGGCCTGTTCGGGAAACACCGCGGAACCGGGCTTGGCCTGTCCTGAGCCCGGCGAAGGGCCGGGCCGCTGGTGTTGCCCCCTTGAGGGGGGAGGCGGCTACACGAAGTGAGCAAGCAACGGGGGTGGGTCATCCATACGCGACGTTTTCGGCGATGTTCCAGGCCGCGGTCTTCACCCCTTCGCCGCCGCCCTTCTTCGTCTGCGGGTCGTACTCGAACTTCACCTTGGCGAAGTTGAGCGTGACGTTCTCGGTCAGGCGGTCCTCGCCGCCGCTGCCGCCGGTGCTGATGCTCGTGACGATCAGGTCTTCCATCGTGATCTTGATGTACTCCAGCGGGTCGTCGCCGGCCTTGCGCACGACCAGCACGGCCTTGTCGTAGTGCGTGCCCTTGCAGCAGGCGAGCAGCAGCGCGTGGGAGGCCGAATCGACGTATTTGGTGAAGGACAGGTCCTGGACGCTCACCTTGCCGGCGCCGCCGCCGGAGCCGACATGCGTGGTGCCGCTTTGCGAGGCACCCCAGCTCCAGGCCAGGACGTCGATGTCTTTCTTGTGCTTGGCATCGACCGACTCGCCGTCGACGGGACCGATCTTGATGAACATGTCTACAGCCATGATGTGCGCCTTTCAGTTGGGACGTGGATGAGTGGTGGTGGGGGACTTATTTCCCGCCCTTGGCGGACGGCAGCCTGGACACCAGCCGAAGCGACACGGTGAGTCCTTCGAGCTGGTAGTGCGGACGCAGGAAGAACTTGGAGCTGTAGTAGCCCGGATTGCCCTCCACCTCCTCGACCACCACCTCGGCCGCAGCCAGCGGCTTGCGGGCCTTGGTTTCCTCCGAGGAGGTGGACGGGTCGCCATCGACGTAGTTGGTGATCCACTTGTTGAGCCAGCGCTCCATGTCGGCCTTCTCCTTGAAGCTGCCGACCTTGTCGCGCACGATGCACTTCAGGTAGTGCGCGAAGCGGTTGCAGGCGAAAAGGTAAGGCAGACGCGCCGCGAGGTTGGCGTTGGCGGTGGCGTCCGGGTCGTCGTACTCGGCCGGCTTGTGCAGCGACTGGGCGCCGATGAAGGCGGCGAAGTCGGAGTTCTTGCGGTGGATCAGGGACAGCAGCCCGGCCTTCGACAGCTCGGCCTCGCGCCGGTCGCTGATGGCGATCTCGGTCGGGCACTTCTGATCGACGCCGCCGTCGTCGCTCGGGAAGGTGTGCAGGGGCAGGTTCTCCACGGCGCCGCCGGACTCGATGCCGCGGATGCGCGAGCCCCAGCCGTAGAGCTTGTACGAGCGGTTGATGTTGGTGGCCATCGCATAGGCGGCGTTGGCCCAGCTGTACTTGCTGTGGTCGGCACCGGAGACGTCTTCCTCGAAGTCGAACTCCTCCACCGGATTGGTCTTGGCGCCGTAGGGCGTGCGCGCGAGGAAGCGCGGCATGCACAGGCCGATGTACTTGGAGTCGTCGGATTCGCGCAGGCTGCGCCAGCCGGCGTACTCGGGCGTGGAGAAGATCTTGGTCAGGTCGCGCGGGTTCGCGAGCTCCTGCCACGACTCCATCTGCATCAGGTTCGAGCTCGCGCCGGTGATGAAGGGCGCATGCGCCGAGGCCGCGATCTTGGCCATCTCGCCCAGGAGCTCGACGTCGGGCGGGCTCTGGTCGAAGTGGTAGTCGCCGACGATCGCGCCGAAGGGCTCGCCGCCGAACTGGCCGTACTCCTGCTCGTAGACCTTCTTGAACATGGGGCTCTGGTCCCAGGCCGCGCCCTTGAACTTCTTCAGGGTCTTGTGCAGCTCCTTCTTCGAGATGTCCATCACGCGGATCTTGAGCTGCTCGTCGGTCTCGGTGTTGTTCACCATGTAGTGCAGGCCGCGCCAGGCGCTCTCGAGCTGCTGGAACTCCTCGTTGTGCAGGATCTTGTTGACCTGCTCGGTGAGCTTGCGGTCGATCTCGGCGATCATGGCCTGGATGGACTTCGTCACGTCCTTGCCGATGACCTGCGTGTTGGCCAGCGCCTGTTGCGCCAGCGTGAGCACGGCGGCTTCGACCGCGCTCTTGGCTTCATCGCTGCGGGGTTTGAATTCCTTCTGCAGCAGCGACGCGAAATCGCTCCCTTCGTAGGCGACGTCCTTCAGTGCGCTCTGCTGGTCGAGTGCTTCGGTGGCCATGGTGCTTTCTCCTCGTGTTCGAATGGGGTGGGTTCGAGCGTCAGGCGGCCGGGCTGCCGGCGCCTTCCTCCGGCTTCTTGCTGGCGGCCAGCGTCTTGAGCAACTCCGGGTTGTCCAGCACCTTGGCCAGCAGCTCCTCGGCCCCGCCCTTGCCGTCCATGTAGGTCACCAGATTCGACAGCTGGTTGCGCGCCTCGAGCAGCTTGTTCAGTGCATCGACCTTGCGGGCCACCGCGGCGGGCGAGAAGTCGTCCATGTTCTCGAAGGTGATGTCGACCTTGAGCTCGCCCTCGCCGGTCAGCGTGTTGGGCACCGAGAAGGCGGCGCGCGGCTTCATGGCCTTCATGCGGGTGTCGAAGTTGTCGACGTCGAACTCCAGGAACTTGCGGTCGCCCACCGGCGCCAGCGGATCGGCCGGCTTGCCCGAGAGGTCGGCCAGCACGCCCATCACGAAGGGCAGCTGGACTTTCTTCTCCGCGCCGTACAGCTCCACGTCGTACTCGATCTGGACGCGTGGTGCCCGGTTGCGGGCGATGAACTTCTGGCTGCTCTTGGACATGGACGTGCTCCTTGCGGGGGTAGGTGGGAGGACCGTGCGAGCAGGTCCTATTCAGTGACCTGCTTGCCGGTCACGGTCTCGATGGTGTCCAGCGCATTCGGCGCCAGATCGGCCATGATTTCGAAGAAGCTCACGCCGATGAGCTTCTTGGCGCGGGCGATCAGCAGCGGCGCGGGATTGCCCGGCTCGGTCTGCTGGAGGTATTGGATGACGCGGTCGAGGGTCTGCAGCGCGTCCTGCCGGGTGCGGATCTCGCCGGGGGCGGCGGCGCGCGCGCTCCCCGTGGCGCCCGGTTCCGCGCCGCCGGCTGCTTCGGCGCCGGCCGCGTCGGACTGGGGCGCCGGCGCCACTGCGCCGGCGGCCTTGCCGAGGACGTTGGCGATGGAGCGCAGCGGCGACAGGTCGATGGAATCGGCGCGGCCTGTGCGTTCCACGATCAGCGACTGCAGCTTCGCGACCAGCGCGGGCGCTTCCATCAGCGTCTGCAACAGCTCGGGCGCCTCGGCATGAATGCTCTCGAGTCCGCCCTGGACCTGCGCCGCGGTGTAGCCGGGCTCGGCGCCGCTCGCCGCCAGGGCGTTGTGCGCGATCGCGATGTCGCGCACGCGGATCGTGCCGATGCCGCGCGCCGTGCCGATGCCGGCGTCATACAGGTCGCGCAGCACCATGCCTTCGTCGGTCAGCGGGGCCAGCGCATTGAGGCGCATGGTGGGGTCGTGGTCGTCGTCGGCATCCAGCTTTGGATGTATGCCTTCCCAGTAGCGGTCGAGCAGGGCCGTGAGCAGACGCAGGCCCATGGCGAAGCCGGTGACGCCCTGCGTGCGCGTGCATGCGCGCAGCAGCAGCACGGCGGCCCGGGCGTCCTTGGTGCGTCCCAGCAAAGCCTGGGCCTGCTGGGCCACGGCGCGCCACTCCGGCTCGACGGCGGGGATGACGGTGTCGCCGAACTGCTGCTCGGGCTTGCCCTGCGCAGCCGCTTCCAGCGCGGTGAAGGCCGGGTCGTACTCCAGATCGTCGCCGCAGGGCGAGGCTTCGCTGACGGGAGCCTGCAGTGCATCGACGAGTTCAGGTGTCAGCATGTTGCCTGTTCGAATTGACTGTCGATAATCAAAGATGCCCCTGCACGGGTCAATGCAACGAAGGAAATAGCATGAATGAGCCCGGTACACGCCGTTCGCCCTATGGACGACTCTCGAATGCGGGGGCTCGGCAGCGGTTGGCCAGGCTCGGCATCCTGTTGTGGCTCGTCGGGGCCGCCGGGTGTTCGAGCCCGCCGCCGCCGCCCAAGCCGATCACCACGCCGGTGGCGATGACGCTGGTGGCCGGCGCCGATGCCAATCCCGATGCGCGCGGCCGGGCCTCGCCGCTCACCGTGCGCGTCTATGCGCTCAAGACCAGCGGGGCCTTCGAATCGGCCGATTTCTTCTCGCTCTTCGAGAAGGACCAGGCCACGTTGGGCGCGGAGATGGTGCAACGCGAGGAGATGCTGCTGCGCCCCGGCGACAGCAAGAAGCTCGAGATGACGCTGGCCGCCGACATCAAGGCCATCGGCGTGATGGCGGCCTACCGGGACCTGGATCGCGCGCGCTGGCGCGAGGTGAAGGTGGTCGAGCCCGGCAAGGCATTGGTGCTGACGACCACCTTCGGCGCGCGTCAAATTCGCATCGAAACCCGGTAGCGCTGCCCGATCGATCATCGGGCCAGCGGCTGGTCGGTTGGCAGAAAACGCTGGAACAGGTCGGCGACGAATGCGGACTGGTCGGTGTCCTCGGGGGCGGCCACGAGATAGAGGCCACGCCAGCGCGCGAGCACATGGCCGCCGCGCGCGGATTCGAAAAGTTGCTGCGCGAAGGCGCGCAGTCCCGGCTGCAGGGCGCGCAGCTGCTCGACGAAGGCATGGATCGCCAGGCGGCGCGCCGGCTCCGGCTGTTTGCGCAGCAGGCCCATGCGCAGGGCATGCAGCCGCAGCGCCAGGGGTTCGAAAAAGGCATCGGGGCGGGCCGGGGCGGCCGAGGTGTAGCGCAGGCGGTGGCCCAGAGCCTGGGCCCGCGCCGCAGGAGGCAGGGCCTCGCGCAGCACCTCGTAGCCCGCGAGCCGCTCCAGGCCGGTCACGAGCAGGTAGACCGGCAACTGCAGCCGCAAGAGCTCCGCCGCCTCGTCGACGCGCCGGCGCAGGCGGGCCGCATCGGCCGCGAGCTCCTGCGCACCGCCCAGCAAACGGGCCGCGCTCACGCAGACCACGATGCCGTTGAGCGGGAGGCGCTCGCGCTGATCGGCCAGCGCCAGCAGCGCCTGGTACCAGAGGCTGCGCTCGTACGGCGTGGCGGGCTCGCGCACCGCGGCAGGGCGGGCCTCGATGGCGACCATCGATGGCAGAAAACGCCACTGCCAGAAGTCCTCACCCTCGGCTTCTTCCACGCCGTCGCGCGCCGCCGCGGCCATCAGCGCAGGCACGCCGGCGTCCTCGTCGCCGAGGAACAGCAGCCAGGGCAGGTCGTAGAGCGGCTGATGCAGGGCGCGCAGCGAGGGCGAGCGGAGCAGCCGCTCGCGCGCACGCGCGACCGCGGCGCGGGGGGCGGGCTGCGCTTGCTCCGCGTGCTCCGAAGACGTGGCCAGCGCCTCGATGCGCCGGCGCAGCAGGCGCCGCCGCGCGAAATAGCGCGAGCCCAGCATGAACCACCACAACGCGAGCAGACCGGCGAGGCACAGTGCCAGCAAGGCGCCGTAGTGAGCGGGCGGTGGGTAAAGCACGTTCATGCGGTTCCGGCGCACGCGGCTCAGCGCGAGACGGTTTCGAGGAACACGAAGTCGGCGATCGGCCGGCCCGCCGCCTCGCCGGTGGCCAGCGATTCGCGCAGGCGCTGCAGGTAGGCCGAGGCCAGCTCGAAAGGCGGGGTGTCGGCGCCATCGGCCAGCGGCGTGGTCGACGAGAGGGCGGTGATCAGCACCGTGCCGAAGGGCGGGCTCGCCAGCCAGCTCGAGGGAATGTCCCGGCCGAGCTCGAGGGCCTCGCCCGGGCGCATGGGCGGCGAGCCGCGGTTCGCATGCAGGTGCATGACGGCGCCGTCGGCCGTGTAGTAGTCGACCCGCAGGTAGCCTTCGTGGTCCGCATTGGTGACGCGAACCACCACCGTGTCGCCTTCGCGCAGCCGGCCCTCGCGCGCGGTGAGCACGGCGATCTTCAGTGGCTGCCGCTTCTCCTGGTTGCGCGCCTGGTAGGGCTTGAGAATGGCGACCACCTCGCAATGGGGCCAGATGCGCAGCTGCAGCGCGAAGTTCGCCGCTTCCACGCCCGGCATGGCGCGCACCTCGCGCTCGACGCGGGCCATGTCCTCCGCGGTCGGGACGAAGCCGCTGACGCGTGCCGTGCCGTCATCGCTCGCTGCGACCGCCAGGTCTGCGCAAGCGAAAGCCTGCAGCCGCTGCTCGACGCGCTGGGCCAGAGTGGGCGAGGGCGCGCGCGCGCCCAGCATGGACCACAGCAGGTAGGCCAGCGGAATGAGCAGTGCCAGCGCGCCGGCGGTGCGCAGCAGGGCGCGCTCGCGCCGCTCCGGCACGCGCGGGCCCGGCGGATCGGCCATGCCGTAGGGCTGCGGCGTGATGCGCTCCTCGGCCAGCGCATCGAGCGCCAGCGGGCGCACGGGCAGCTGCCGCCCGTGCAGCTCCTTGAGCTTGCCGAGCTCGCCGTCGTCGCCGCGCTCGAAGTAATACTGGCCCTTGAAGCCGTGGGCCAGCGCGTGCCAGTAGATCTCGCGCACCTCGCCGTCGTCGGGCTGCAGGGCCGACAGGTGATGGAAGAACTCGCTGTGCGCGTTGTTGGAATTGAAGAGCCGCACCTGCAGCGGCGTTGCGCCGGCAGGTCTTGCCGGGTGGCGCGCGATCACCTCGTCGAGCCAGGCGACGACCGCGAAGGAGGCCGATTCGATGTGTGCCGCCGAGATGCCTGCCGCCCGGGCTGCATCACGGGCCTGTTCGAGCAGCTGGAGCGCGCGTTGCTGGGCGGCTTCGGGCGCGGGAGCGGCCCGGCCGGCCGCGATGGCGGCATCGAGCTCGAGGCCGAAGGTGAACAGCGTGCTGAAGCAGTCGAACAAGCGAGCCATGAAGCGCTCGCGCTATTCTTCGGTGGCGACGGGAGCCTTGGGTTTGCGCCTGTCTCGATGGCACATGCCGATGTCCCTGTTGAAGCGGTGGATCTTGGATTCATTCTTTCAACGCCCTTGGGGGGCGGCCATACCGCTTGGGGACTATGTCGTTCGTGGAGCCGGCGAGCCTTGCCGTGTTTGGCGATCCGTTTTATCTTTCGTGTTACTTGTCGAGTTGACTGCGTGTACCACGCTTAATCTTTTAAGGCCTGCCTTATGAAAATCCTGATCGCCGATGACCACAGGCTCGTCATCGAGGCGGTCAAGGCCAAGCTGTCGGAGATCGAGCCGGGCATCGAGTTCGTTCTGGCGATGAGCGTCGACGAACTGCTCGCCGGCGCCTCCGACGACATCGATTTGGCCGTGATCGATCTCAACATGCCCGGTGCCGAGGGCCAGGCCCATGTGGACGAGATCCGGCGCCGTCATCCGGCCGTTCCGGTGATCGTGCTGTCGGGCTACGAGGACCCGGCCATCATGCGCAGTGCGCTGGAGCGCGGCGTGCTGGGTTTCATTCCCAAGGCCTACTCGCCCGAGGTCATGCTGTCGGCGGTGCGCCTGGTGCTGGCGGGCGGCGTCTACGTGCCGCCGATGCTGCTGTCCGCGGTGCCGCCGGGCGTGGTGGCCGGCGTGCCGCCCGGTGCCGGAGAGGCCGCGCAGCGTGCGTCTTCCGTGGCCACGGCGCAAACCCTCGATCACCTGCGCACGGTGCTCACCGAGCGTCAGGTCGAGGTGCTGCAACTGCTGTCGCAAGGCAAGCCCAACAAGCTGATCGGGCGTGCGCTCGGCATCAGCGAGGGCACCGTCAAGATCCACCTGGCGGCCATCTTCCGCGCGCTCAACGTGCGCAACCGCACGGAGGCCGTGGTCGCGGCGCAGTCGCTGACCGAGGCCTGAGGGTCTCGCCTCTTGCCTTTTTTTCTACGCGGCTGCCACTGCACTGTGGGAGCGGCGGGTGCCGTCTCAGAAGCGCAAGCTCAGCAGATGCGGCAAGCGCGGAATCGCGACGGCCTGGCCCGTGCGCAAGGCCTCGCGATAGACGTGCAGGAGATGCCGCTGGAACAAGGTGACCTCGTCGGCCGGCCAGTGCTCCACGTAGCGCGCCTGGAGCTCCACCGCGGCGGCCCAGTCCCCTTGCTCGAAACGATAGCGCGCCAGCGCCATGATGCCGTTCGGATGTTCGGCCACCCACGCGGGCACTTGGTCGAGCCATCCCTGCACCTCGTGAAGTGCGCGGTCTTCGCAGGCGAGCCAGGCAGCCGCAAGGCAGGCGTTGGAGCGAACGATCCCGACCGATGAGACCGCCAACGTTTCGCGGAGCATCCGCCAGGCCTGCTGCCGGTCGATGCGCGCATGGGCCAGCGCGGCGCTGAAGAACTCGGCGAAGCCGTACAGGCAGGTGCCTTCGTAGAAGCGCCGGTTGGCCCCGATTTCGGCGATCAGCTCGCGCGCCAGCTCGTAGCGGGCGCCGGCGATGGCGAGCCCCGTGTTCATGGGGATCGCAACGCTGAGCCAGAGATGCCGCGCCTCACGTCCGAGCTCGCGCACCTGCTCCATGCGCTGCAGCGCTTCGCCGATGCGGGCGCAGCGCCAGTACAGCCAGGCGTCGGTCAGCTGCGACAGGAATCGGCCTGCGCGGGACTGCTGCATCGACGCCGATGCGAGCGTGGCCTGCGCCTTTTTCACGGACGCCTGCTCGCCCGCGCTGCTGTGCACCATGAGCTGCAACGCGAGCGTGAGCGCATGTCGCACCGGGGTGCCGGCCAGCCTCGCGCATTCCACGGCTTCGTCGATGGCCACCGTCGCATCGTGCATGCGCCCGGCGTCGCGGTGGATGATTGCGATCCGGTGGAGGGTGCGCGCGAGGTCTGCATGCTGCGGGAGCGGCTTGCGGCTGAGCTGCGCTGCACGGTGCAAGCTCTCGAGCGCGGGCGCTGCGTGGCCGCGCAGGTGTGCGATGACGCCCTCCTGCCGCAGGCATTGCGCCGTGAGGCGATCATGGCTGCCACCTTGCGCCATGGCGAGCACGCGCCGGCCGATGCTTTGCGCGAGTTCGAACTCGCGTTCCGCGATCGCCAGCTCGCAGCGCTCCAGCAGTACCGCCGCCTTGAGGGCATCGTCGCCGTTCGATTCGAGCAGCGTCAGGGCCTGGTGGATGAGGGTCCGGGCGAGTTCGTTTTTCTCGAGCGCGCGATAGTAGGCGGCGAGTGCGCGCAAAACGCGCGCCTGCGCGGCGACGTCGGACGCCACGCGAAAATGTGTGCCCTTTACGCCCAGCGCGAAGCTGTGGGTGCGGATCTCGAACTCACGCTCCCTCTGTTTCTCCACATACGACTCGACCCGGCCCTTGAGCAGTTCCAGCTGCGTCCTGCGGCCGTGCGCCTCGACCAGGCGGGCCGAGCTGTTCGAGGGCAGCACCACACGGCTCCCATCTGCGAAGCCCACCGTCAGGAAGCTGTCGCGACCGGTGCTCAGCAGATCGCCCGGCGCGAGGGTTGTTCCGGCGGCGAGTTGCTGCTCGGGCTTGGCGGCGCGCTGGAGCAATACGCTGCCCGAGACATGCAGCACCGCGGCGGGCCCGCCCAAATTCAGCAGCTGTCCAACACGCAGGCGCTCGGGTACCGGCACCGCGTTGCCGCGTTGAAGCTCGGGCCAGCGATGCGCCGACTCCATGTATTTGCGTGCCAACCCCCACAGGGTGTCTCCCGGCTGCACCAGGTAGGTCGACACGGGATTCGGCAACGCCTTTGCCGGCTGCGCGTGTGCGTGCGGCACGGGCTGCCCTGCGAGGCAAGCGAGCGCTGCGATGAGCCAGCAGCGTCCAGACATCCTACGCGCCGGCTTTGTCATCGATGTCGTTGGATCGGTCGCGCTCCGCCGCGCTCGCCTCGCGTTGCTCGCTGGTGACACGCTCCAGCCGATAGCCGCGTCCATAGACCGTCTGGAGGCGCAGGCCGCTGGCGCTGTGGAGACCGAGTTTGCTGCGCAACCGGTAGATGTGGCTGTCGAGCGCGCGGGAGGGCATTTCCTCGCCGTGCACGCCCAGCTTCTCGAGCAGGTAGGCGCGCGAAACCGCGTGCCCCAGGTGGCGGAACAGCGCCAGCGCCAGGCGGAACTCCCGGTCCGTCAGGGGGATTCGTGTGAGCGTGCCGTCGGGGGCCTTGAAGTGCACGCAGAGGTTCGGCTGGTCGAAGCGCCAGGCACCGAAGCGCTCCTGTTCCGCGGCTGCCGTCAGGCTGGGTTGGCGGGTCAGGAGGCGGCGGATGCGGGCGCACAGCTCCATGGTGCGGAAGGGCTTCACCACATAGTCGTCCGCCCCGATGCCGAGGGCGCCGGCCACGTCGCGCTCCGCGCTGCGCGAGCTCAGCATGATCACCGGCACGTCGCTTTTCTGAAAGCTGCGCAGCCAGTGGAGCAGCTCGACGCCATCGAGGTCGGGCACGTTCCAGTCGAGCACCAGCAGGTCGAAAGTTTCTTGCCGAAGCGACTTGCGCAGAGTCTCGCCCTTGTCGAAGGGCACGCAGGTGATGGATTCCTCGCCCGTGTCGAGCCCCCGCTTCAGCGCGTGGACCAGGTAGCCCAATTGGGTCGGATCGTCGTCGAGTACTGCGATACGCATGGATTCTTTCGTCTCGTGGCTCAGCAGGAAGTGGGCCGGATTCTTCCCCTTTTTTTCGGCGCAAATCTCGTTAATTGTTGCGCGCTGCATGCCAAACCTCGCCTCCCTCGCGGCGCATCCTGGGGCGCTCCGGCCTTGGCTTTCGGAAGGGCCAATCTGGCAAATTGTGACGCCAAACGCACCGTAATGACATCGCTCGGCATCATCCACGCCTTTCGACTGGACGGGCACGCATGCAGTGGCAATGAGGCGCGCTGCCCGCATCAGCGAAGGGTTTTCAAGCCCTTCCGCTCATTGCTACAAAAAGGATGTCAAGCAGCATGAATAAGTCATACCGCACCGTGTGGAACGAAGCCCTCGGTGCCTGGGTCGCGGCCTCGGAGATTACCAAGGCGAGGGGGAAGCGGAGTCGGTCTGGGACGGTGGTGGCTGCTGCCGCCATGGTGCTGGTGTTGGGCGGTGCGGGTGTTCGCACCTGCGGCAGAAGGTGGGATATTTGCCCTATTTCGCTCGATGTCTTGCCGTCGGCAGTCCATTTCAGCACTTCGAGTTCGCGGATGGTTAGCTTCTCCTCGACCTCGCACAGCCTCGGCAAGAGAGCACGAGTCAAGGCCAAATGCGCAACATTCACCAGCCATCGCATCCGTGGCTCTTTGGCCTGGAGCTCGTTCGCTGAGAGATCCTCGCCCGAACGCGCCAAGGTCAGCATGCCACCAACGCCATTAGCATCCAGGCTTGACTGCGCCCAGCCGACGCGTATTCCGCAGGCTTGCGCCTCTGTCCATAACTGCGGTGTGGACGCGAACAGTTCATCGCTCCAGACAACGGGCGCTTGGCTGCGGCGGCCATGCAGGACCGTAGGATCGGTGGCGACGTAGCCAGCTTCATGGTAGCGCTCGGCCCATGCGCTTGGGTAGTCGAACAAGGTCAGAACTCGGGGGTTCGACAGTGGGAAAGGGAACCGGATTCCATAGGCGCAGTATTCAAAGCCCAGCCCGCGCGCGGCAGCAATGATTTCGTCAAAGATCTCCTGCTCGCTGGGCGCGACAGCGACGATGCGCAGCAAATCTTCTTGCCAGTTTTTCATAGTGCGCCTCGCAAGGACCTCCGGACGCAAAGAGTTTGCCAGTCGGCGTCGCTCGTCAATGCCCCCGGGGCAGAATTAATCACCATTTTGGAGATCTAGTTTGCATTCCCCCAACCTTGCGGCCCTGCGCCGTCCCCCGCTCGAGGCAGCCATCGTCGATCTCGATGGCACGATGGTCGACACGCTCGGCGACTTCGAGGTCGCGCTCAATCGGATGTTGAGAGAACTGGCCCTGCCGGCGATCACACGCGATGTCATCGGCACGATGGTCGGCAAGGGCTCCGAGCATCTCATCCGCTCAGTGCTGCGTCGCGTGCGCGAGGAGCGCGATGCGGACGGCGCGTTGTTCGACCAGGCCTGGGGGCGCTATGTGCACCACTACCTCGCCATCAACGGGCAGCATGCGCCGATCTACGCCGGCGTCGCCGAAGGCCTGGCCGCGCTTCGTGCAAGGGGCCTGCGCCTCGCCTGCCTGACCAACAAGCCCATCGCCTTCGCGCGCCCACTGCTGGCGGCCAAGGGCCTCGACGGCTACTTCGAGCATCTGTTCGGCGGCGAGGCCTTCGAACGCAAGAAGCCCGATCCGCTGCCGCTCCTGAAGACCTGCGAGGCGCTCGGCAGTGCGCCCGCCCGCACGCTGATGGTCGGCGATTCGAGCAACGACGCGCAGGCCGCGCGCGCCGCCGGCTGCCCCGTGGTGCTGGTGAGCTATGGCTACAACCACGGCCAGCCGGTGCGCGAGGTGGATGCCGATGGCTTCGTCGATTCGCTGGCCGAGCTCGATGGGCTGCTCGGGTGGGGTTGACGATAGTTGACAGTCAAATTGATGAAAAGTAATGTATTGCCCAGCCCGTCGACCTGCGGATCGGCGGCCCGTGGCCCACAACTCTTTTTTCTTTATGAACATCGCGATCCTGGGCGGCGGCCATGGCTGTTATGCCGCCGCTGCCGACTTGTCCGAAGCCGGCCATTCGGTGCGCCTGTGGCGCCGTGATGCCGATGCACTGGCGGCCGTGCGCCAGGCCGGCTCCATTTGCCTGAAGGATGCGCGCGGCGCACGCGACGTGCCCATCGCGCTGGCCACCGCCGACATCGGCGAAGCCTTGTGCGGCGCCTCGCTGATCGTGATCCCGACGCCCGCCATTGCGCAGGAAGACATCGCCCGCGCCATGGCACCGCACCTGGTCGACGGCCAGGTGGTGTTCCTGCCGCCGGGCACTTTCGGCAGCTTCGTCATGGCCCGCATCGTGAAGCAGGCCGGCAACCGCGCCGACGTGGCCTGGGCCGAAACCGGCACGCTGCCCTACCTCGCGCGCAAGCACGGCGAGCGCGAGGTCAACGTCACCATTCGCGCCATCCGCCTGCCGACCGGCGTTTATCCGGCGCGCAAGGAACGCGAGGCGCTGGAGGTGATACGCGCGGCCTACCCGAGCGTGCATGGCTGCGGCGATGCACTCTCGGGCGCGCTGATGAATGCCGGGCCGATCATCCATCCGCCGCTGATGGTGATGAACGCCGCGCCCCTGCAGCACTTCGAGCGCTGGGACATCCACAACGAGGGCACGCAGCGCGCGGTGCGCGACGTAACCGACCGGCTGGACCAGGAGCGCATCGCGGTGCGCGAGGCCTTCGGGCACGGCGCGCCGCACTATCCGCTGGCCGACCACTACAACAACGACCAGTGGATGTACGGCGATGCGCACAAGCAGTTGGTGAAGTCGGGCGACTGGCGCGAGAACATCGATCTCTACGCGCACCGCTACATCACCGAGGACACGGAACTCGGCCTGGCCTTCCTCGCGTCGGCAGCGCGCCATGCAGGCGTGGATGCGCCGATCGCGCACGGCCTGCTGGCCATCGTCGGCGGCTTCCTCGGCCGCGACCTGCGCCAGGGCCCGCGCACTTTCGAGGCGCTTGGCCTGGCCGGTCTGGACCAGGCCGCGCTGAAGAAGAGGCTGCACGATGGCGAGTGAGTCCGCCTCAGCGCCGCGCTTCGCCGCTGTCGGCGCGGGCCGCATGGGGCGCGGCATCGCGATTGCCTTCGCTTACGCGGGCCATCGCATCGCGCTGATCGACTTGCGCTCGCGAAGCGATGAAGCCTGGCAGAAGCTGCGCGCCGAAGCCCGAGCCGAGATCGAGGGCAGTCTCTCCGGCCTCGCGCAACTGGGCGTGCTCGATGCGGCGCAGGTGCCGGCGATGGCCGAGCGCGTCGAGCTCGTGGCCGCCGCCGACGCGCCGCGCGCATTGGCCGCAGCCGAGCTGGTGTTCGAAGGCGTGCCCGAAACGCTGGAGGCCAAGCGCGAGGCCTTCGAGCAGATCAACCGCCATTGCCGCGAGGACGCGATTCTCACTTCGACCACCAGCAGCATCCTGGTCACGCAGCTTGCCGCGCTGGTCAAGAGGCCGGAGCGCTTTCTCAACATGCACTGGCTCAACCCGGCGTATGTGATCCCGGTGGTGGAGCTCAGCTGCCACGCCGGCACCGATGCCGTCGTGCTGGCGCGCACCAAGGCGCTGATGGAGGCGATCGGCAAGCTGCCCGTGGTGTGCGGCCCGACGCCCGGCTACATCGTCCCGCGGCTGCAGGCGCTGGTCATGAACGAGGCCGCGCGCATGGTGGAAGAGGGCGCCGCGACCGCGGAGGAAATCGACAAGGCCACGCGCTACGGCCTGGGCCTGCGATTCGCCGCGCTGGGCGTGGTGGAGTTCATCGACTTCGGCGGCGCCGACATCCTGCACCATGCGAGCCGCGAGATGTCGGGCTCGATCGATCCGGCGCGCTATGCGGCGCCGGCCATCCTCGACCGCATGATGGAAGAGGGCCGGCTGGGCCTGAAAAGTGGCAGCGGGTTCTACGACTATGCGGCCCGCGACGTGGGCGCCTACCGGCGCGACGTGCTGGCGCGCACGCTCGGCATGCTGAAGCACGCCGGGCTGTGGCGACCGCCGGCCGACAGGACGCAGCCATGACGAAGATCCGCCGCGCTTTCGCCGATCTGTCGGTCGGGCAGGTCCATTACGCGAGCTGCGGCGATCCGCGTGCCGAGACGGTGCTGCTGCTGCACCAGTCGCCGCGAAGTTGGGCCGAGTACCGCGATGTGCTGCCCTTGATCGGGCGCCGCTTCCGCGCGGTGGCCATGGACACCGCAGGCTTCGGCGATTCCGACGATGGTGGCGTGCCCGCGAGCATCGAGCAGTGGGCGCGTGTGGCCGTCGAGCTGCTCGACGCGCTGCGCATCGGCCGCGCGCATGTGGTGGGCCACCACACGGGCGGCGTGATCGCGGTCGAGCTGGCGAGCGCATTCGCCGCGCGTGTGCATGGCCTGGTGCTGTCGTCGACGCCGTACACCGACGCCGCTTTCCGCCGCGCACGGGCCGAGCGCCCGCCCATCGACGAGGTGGCGATGAGCGGCGACGGCAGCCATCTCGCGGCCCTGTGGCAGAAGCGTCTCGGCTTCTACCCGGCCGGGCGGCCCGAGTTGCTGGAAGCCTTCGTGCTGGATGCACTCAAGGTGAGCGGCCGCATGGAGGAGGGTCACCGCGCCGTCGCGGCCTATCGCATGGAAGAGCGCATCGGGAAGGTGCGGCAGCCCACGCTGATCGTGCGTGCCACCGACGACCCCTTCGCTGCCCCGCATGCGCAGGAGCTGAAGTCGCACATTCCACAGGCGCGCATCGTCGACATCGAGGGCGGCATGGTGCCGCTGCCCGACCAGATGCCCGGCGCCTTCGCCGACGCGGTGCTTTCCTTCCTGGAGTCGCTGTCGTGAAGGCCGTGCGCATTCCCGGCTTCGGCGCCGCGCCGGTGCTGGAGGACCTGCCCGATCCGCAGCCGCGCCCTGGCCGCACGATCGTGCGCATGGCGGCGGCCACCGTGGGCCATATCGATCGCACGATCTGGAGCGGCGCGTTCCTCCAGCATCCGCCGCTGCCCTACGTCGCCGGCGTCGAAGCCGCGGGCATTGTGTTCGCGAGCGAACGCCATGCGGCCGGCCAGCGCGTGTGGGTGCGCGGCAGCGGCCTGGGCACCACGCACGACGGCACCTGGTGCGAGCTGATCGACGCGCCGGACGAGGCGCTCGGCCTGTTGCCCGATGGGCTCGACATGGCGCTCGGCGCCGCCTTCTTCTCGCCCTGCACCTCGGCTTGGGTCGCGTTGCACGAGATCGCGAAGCTGCAGGCCGGCGAGCGCATGCTGGTAACCGGCGCGACGGGCGCGGTGGGATCGATGACGGTGCAGCTCGCGCGCGAGGTGGGCGCCGTCGTGCTCACGCGCACCGAGGACGCGGCGCAGCAACAAGGCGTCGACCTGCTGGTCGACACCGTCGGCGGCCCGGTGCTGGAGGCTGCCTTGCCCTGCGTCGCGCCCGGTGGCCGTGCGGTGCTGGTGGGCTACACGGCGGGCAACATGCTGCCCCTGAACATCGCGCATTTCCTGCAGCGCGACGTGGCGCTGTTGCCGCTCAACATGTTCCGGCGCGAAGCGGCCGGCCGCGCCGCAGTGCCGGCCTTGCTGGCGCGGCTGGCGGACGGACGGCTCACGCTCGAGGTGAAGCGCTTCGCGCTCGGCGAGGCGGCGAGCGCGCTCGAATGGATCACGCAGCGCGGGCATCGGGGCCGGGCGGTGCTGGTGCCCTGAGGAGGGCGCGGCGCGTGGATCTAAGATCCTTGCGCCCGCACTGCCAGGAGAACGCATCGACATGGACACCCCGCTTGCCTCATCCTGGCTCGCCCTGAGCGCGCCCGTGGCCGCTGCGCGCGCTGCCGGCCGCCCCCTCGTGGCGCTGGAGTCGACCATCATCGCGCACGGCATGCCCTATCCGGAGAACGTGCGCACGGCGCGCGAGGTGGAGGCGTCCATCCGCAGCCTGGGCGCCGAGCCCGCGACCATTGCGCTGATGGGCGGTCGCATCCGCATCGGGCTGTCGGACGAGGAACTGGAACTGCTCGGCCGCTCCGGCCAGGCGCACAAGGTCAGCCGGCGCGACCTGCCGGCGGTGCTGGCCAGCGGCGAGCTCGGTGCCACCACCGTGGCCGGCACCATGATCTGCGCGGCACTGGCGGGCATCGAGGTCTTCGTCACCGGCGGCATCGGCGGCGTGCATCGCGGTGCGGCGCAGAGCTTCGACATCTCGGCCGATCTGCAGGAACTGGCGAAGACTTCGGTGGCGGTGGTGTGCGCCGGCGCCAAGTCGATCCTGGATCTCGGGCTCACGCTGGAATACCTGGAGACGCATGGCGTGCCGGTGCTCAGCTGCGGGCAGGACAACTTCGCCGCCTTCTATACCCGCGACAGTGGCTTGCGCGCCGACTACCGGCTGGACGATGCGGATGCGCAGGCCCGCTTCATTCGCACCAAGTGGGCCCTGGGCCTCGCGGGTGGCGTGGTGCTGAGCACGCCGGTGCCGGAAGCCGCGGCCATGCCGCGCGAGGAGATCGATGCGATCACCGAGCAGGCCCTCGCGGAAGCCGCAGCACAGGGCATCGCCGGAAAGGCCGTCACGCCTTTCCTGCTGTCGCGCATCAAGTCGCTGACCGGCGGGCGCAGCCTCGCGACCAACATCGCGCTCGTGAAGCACAACGCCGAGGTGGGCGCGAGGCTGGCGCTGGCGTTGGCACGCCTGTAGGGGCCGTGCCGGTCAGGACACCTGGCAGTTCGTCTTCGTGCCGAAGACGAATGCTTTCATCTATCAGGGTTTTCTTTTCTCGCTCTTTCTCGCTGGCTTCCTTCGGCGGGCGCGAATCTGAATAAGGTTCGCGGCCAAGAAAGAGGCGCATGTGAGCCGTCCCCAAGCGGGTCGCTTGCAATGACGACCTCGCCCTAACCCTCTCGCGCATCTGAATCTCGCGCTGCCCATGACACACGGACAGCGCGGATGCATGCCGCGCGCACAAGAAGACCCACTTATCAAGGGAGCCCCCGTGGTCACAACAACCAGAATTCTGCGTGCCGCCGTCTGCGTGGCCGCGTTGGCCGTCAGCGGCATCGCTGCCGCACAGATCCAGAGCGGCGTGGCTCGCAAGGCGGCACCGCCTTCCGTTGCCCTCGGCGTTCCGGCTGCCAATGCAAAAGCCAATGCCAGCCAGCGTTCGTCTTCTCTCGCCACGGCGGGCTCGGGCAGTTCCCTGAGCTTCACCAGCGGCCCGCCCGCCCTGCGCTACCTGCCGGACGATCTGCCCAATGCCAAGGACCCGGTGCGGCGCGAAGCGGTCAAGGACGGTGCGAAGGATGCCGGTGCTGCCGCCCGCAGCGCAGCCCCAGCCGGCACCAGCGAGTTCGCCCCCGCCCCCGGCGTCCTGCGCGCCAACATGCCCCCCGTCAGCTTCGCCGACGCCGAGCGCATTCTCAAGGCGAGAGTCCTTCCGGCCAACGTCAATCAAGGCGTCACTGCGGCTTCCAAGACCAGCAAGACCTCGGCCTTGACCTCGACCACGACCTCGACTACGTGGGCAGCAACCCGGCGAACAGGACCGACCCATCCGGATTGATCGCGCGCGAAGCCGCGGCGCTGGCCGCTGGTCTCGGAAGTGCCATCAGCAGCGGCTGGAGCGCTTCAGTGGCGGCGTTCCAGAACGAGTCTTTGGCAGACATCGCCCTCAAAAGCGTGCAGGGTCTCAATCCCGCGGTGGGTGCAGCTGTAGGCGCGGGTGTTAAATTCATCAAGGCGGCAGATGGAGTTGCAGATGCGGCGAAGGAAGCTGCAGCGTTTACGGAGATTTCGGTAGGCGCAAGAGCCACGAGGAACAGTGCCAATCAGCTGAACGTGGGTCTGACACAATCGCATGCGATCGAGAACCTGGCTGCGAATGGATATGTGAAGACGATGTCGAAAGATGGAACCGTCACCATCATGACGAACGGGGACAAGGTCTACAGGTTCTATCCTCAATCGACCGGCGGCGGTGTGCCGGGTGCGCCTGCCGGTGTGCCTTCTGCGTCTGTTTCCATCCTCGACAAGATCGTCACCAAGCTACGCTTTCTAGGGGAGTAACGTGGTAGCAAGCAATACTTGGCCTAGCTTGTACGACGTATTGGCTACGGGAGCGGAGCTCCCCGCGAAGGTATTCAACCGACCATTCGAGCAGTACCTGTTTTTCGATGCGGACATTAGCTCATCAGAGGCAATGATCTCCGCGGTTCGAAACGTCGTCATCTCCTGTTTCGATCTTGATGTCGAGGTCCAAATATTCGCTAGTTCGAATCGCGCTTTCCTCGCTCACCTCGGGAAGTGCATGGATTGGTCAGACGAGATAAGTCGTCTCGGAAAGACGAACCGAGAATCTGGAGACGCTGGTGGACTGACGCTCGTGGATGCGAAGAGGAGATGGATTGCGCATCAAAGTCGCCCTGTGGACATCGGCATTTTCGCGATCGATTGCCACGCGGAACTTGGTGGCGTCCAAGGTATGAAGGATAGCTTTTTTGACTGCGTCGATATCTCTAATTGGCTTCGTCGGCAGACTCCGCGTGACGCTGATTTGGTAGCGGGTTTCGGTGAGGACTTCCTTGCCACATTGGTAAAAAATTACCGGTGATGCCTCCTCGACACATCGTGCACTTGCGGCAAAGCGACCTAATCGCCAACATCCGCTCTCGGACTACGCAGGTGGCTGTGCCCAGAATTGGGTCGGAATCGATCGATCTGCAGGCGATGTTGAATAACTGAGGGCGGGCAGGCTGTCCAATTAGAAATATCAGTGACCGGGACAGATCAGAAAAGCGCCGCTAAAGATCGCGATCAAGGTCGCATCGAAATCACTCTACGCATCTGGCATGCGCACGAAGATCCAGACGCGATCTCGAAAGCCTTGCAACTGGCGCCGACGTACTCTTACAAGGCCGGCGATCAGCGCATGACCCCGAAGGGAAGGCCCCTGCCTTCTGTACATCGCGAAACGCTCTGGTGCCACGACATCGAGGTTGTCACGAACGCCACACTGACGCAGGCACTCGATGCAATGGATACTCTGCTGGCATCGCGCGAGCAGCAACTCAAGCACCTGAGAATGCAGGGGTTCAAGGTTGAATGTTTCGTCGGTCTGTTCCTGGACGGAGATCGGACCGAGGTCCTCACATCGGAGCAGATGTCTCGCTCTACGCGGCACGGCATCGATTTGGTCCTCGGTATCTACGCACCTCCAGCAGAAGCGGCGAGCCGGGGTCGATCGGAAGATGATGGCCAAGCAGCCCGGAACGGCCTATGACTCAGGCCGCCGCCGGTCAAGACCGCGGCCCAGTTGGGCACCCTTGGCTGGTGATCTGCCAGTGCTACCGCGAGACCGGCAAGGCCACGCGCGAATGGGGACGGACTGTCACCCATGCGGCCACCAGTTGTCCCATCGAGGCAGCTCCGATGCCATTACCAACATCGCGTAGATGACGCCGCGGACCCGATTGCCGAGCACGACAGCCGCCAGCATTGCCTGTTCGCGTTGACGGGCCCCGATTTATCGCAGCCTAGATCGTGCGCAGCGAAGCCGCTACGGCTGCGAGTCCTCTTCCGCCTCCTCCGCCTCTCCAGGCGCACGGGCGTGCAGCTCGATCATCTGCCGCAAGGTGGTCTTGAGCTCTTCGGCGCGCAGCAGGCCAAAGGGCTCCAGCACGCGTCGCTCGTGCTCGCGCGCCAGCTCCATCAGCTGCTCCACCGTCTTGGCGCCCTTGCGCGTGATGCGCACCAGCGTGATGCGCCGGTCACTGTCATGGGGCAGGCGCTCGACCTGGCCCTTGGATTCCATCCGGTCGAGCAGGCGGGTGACGGTCGGCTGCTTGGTGACCGTGACCTGCGCCAGCTGGCCGATGCTGACCGGCTCGCCGCCAGCCAGCGAAGCCATGACCCGCCACTCCGACACCGAGAAGCCGTGCTGGCGCGCCACCACGTGGAACTCCGAGGAAATCAGCTGACTGGCCTGCGCCAGCAGCGCCGGCAGGTAGTCGTCGACGAAGCGCAAGGAATTCTTCTTAGAAGCGGCAGTGGCCATGAAGCGTCCCCTCGGCTGATTCAGGCACGCAGCTTGCGTGTCTAGGGTTATTCATGATTGTGGATACATTCACTTCTGAACATTATAGGAACCATGCGATGAAGCGGCTTCCATGCCGGCACGGAAAGATACAGAACCATGGCTGAGCGATCGTTCGTCGAGGAAGTGAAGAAGCTCCGGCTTGCCGAAGGCGAGGTGTTTCGGGGTGAGGGCATTCTGGCAGTCACCAAGGCACTGCTCGAATCGGGTGTTTCCTATGTCGCCGGTTACCAGGGCGCGCCCATTTCGCACCTGATGGACGTGCTGGCCGATGCCCAGGACATCCTGGCCGAGCAGGGCATCCGCTTCGAGAACAGCGCCAGCGAGGCGACGGCGGCCGCGACGCTGGCTGCCTCGGTCAACTACCCGCTGCGCGGCGCCGTGACCTTCAAGGCGACGGTGGGCACCAACGTGGCCTCCGACGCGCTGGCCAATCTGGCCTCGGGCGGCGTGACCGGCGGGGCGCTCGTCATCGTGGGCGAGGACTATGGCGAGGGCTCCTCGATCATGCAGGAGCGCAGCCACGCCTTCGCGATGAAGTCGCAGATCTGGCTGCTGGACCCGCGCCCCAACCTGCCCTCCATCGTCGATGCGGTGAAGAAGGGCTTCGAACTCTCGGAGGCCAGCAACACGCCGGTGATGCTGCAGCTGCGCATTCGCGCTTGCCACGTGCACGGCCAGTTCGTGGCGGGCGCCAACCGCCGCGCCGAGTTCACGCTGAAGGACGCACTGGAAAACCCGCAGCGCGACGTCAGCCGCATCGTGCTGCCGCCGGCCAGCTTCGTGCACGAGCAGGAGAAGGTGAAGGAGCGCTGGCCCGCCGCGGTGCGCTTCATCGAGGAGCACAAGCTCAACGAGTTCTTCTCGGAAGATGCCGACGACATCGGCATCATCGTGCAGGGCGGCAGCTACAACACCCTGCTGCGCGCCCTCGAGCGCCTGGGCCTGGCCGATGTCTACGGCCGCACCGAGGTGCCGCTCTACGTGATGAACGTGGCGTATCCACTGGTCGACAACGAGGTGCTGCGCTTCTGCATGGGCAAACGCGCGGTGCTGGTGGTGGAAGAGGGCCAGCCCAACTTCGTCGAGCAGAACCTCGCGACCATCCTGCGCCAGGCCGGCTCCACCACCGCACTGCACGGCAAGGACATGTTGCCCGTGGCAGGGGAATACACGGCAGCCGAGCTGCTCAAGGGCGCGCGCGCCTTCGGGGAGCGCTATGGGCGGCTGCAGCCGCTGCCGGTCCCCGCGCCGGTGCGCAAGGTGATCCCGCTCAAGGAAGTCGCCGAGATCGGCGTCGACGCCGCACCCGAGCCCGCCCTGCCGCTGGGCGACAGCGTGCATGCGCGCCCGCCGGGCTTCTGCACCGGCTGCCCCGAGCGTCCGATCTTCAGCGCCATGAAGCTGGTCGAGCGCGAGCTGGGCCCGCACCACGTGAGCGCCGACATCGGCTGCCACCTGTTCTCCATCCTGCCGCCCTTCAACATCGGCAACACCACCATGGGCTACGGCCTGGGCGGCGCCGGCGCGGCGGCGCTCAATGCGCCGGCGGGCAAGCGGGCGATCTCGATGATGGGCGACGGCGGCTTCTGGCACAACGGCCTCACCAGCGGCGTGGCCAACGCGGTCTTCAACAAGAGCGACAACCTGACGATCGTCGTCGACAACAACTACACCTCGGCCACCGGCGGGCAGGACATCCTCTCGTCGAAGGCGCAGAACGCGACCCGCAGCACCGGCCATGCGATCGAGCGCGCGGTGCGCGGCGTGGGCGTGCAATGGGTGCGCACGATGCGCCGCACCTACGACGTCGCCGGCATGCGCGACGTGATCAAGGAGGCGCTGACGACGAAGCAGAAGGGCCCCAAGGTGCTGATCGCGCAGTCCGAATGCATGCTCAACAAGCAGCGGCGCGAGAAGCCGCTGGTGCGCAAGGCCATCGCCGAAGGCAAGCGCGTGGTGCGCGACAAGTTCGGCGTCGACGAGGACACCTGCACCGGCGACCATTCGTGCATCCGGCTGTCGGGCTGCCCCTCGCTGTCGATCAAGTCCAACCCCGATCCGCTGCGCGTGGATCCCGTCGCCACCGTGCTCGACAGCTGCGTGGGCTGCGGCAACTGCGGCGATGTCTCGCATGCCGCCGTGCTCTGCCCCTCTTTCTACAAGGCGCAGATCGTGAGCAACCCGACGGGCTGGGACCGCTTCCGCGAGCGTGTGCGCGCGAGCGTGATCGGCTGGCTCCAGCGCGGCGAGGCGAAGCGTCGCGCCACCTATGCGTTCTAGACGACTATGCGACGCAACAACGCAGCGCTAAGACTGTTCGCAGCGCCCCAGGTCCAGGGACACCGCGGAACCGGCTTCGCCGGACCGCTGGTGTTGTCCCCGGTAGGGGGTGGGCGGCGACACGAAGCGAGCCAAACTGGGGGCGAGCGATGATTCAACCCATCAAGATCGCGATCCTCGCCATGGGCGGCGAAGGCGGCGGCGTGCTGGCCGACTGGATCGTCGACATGGGCGAGGCCAATGGCTACGTGGCGCAGACCACCTCGGTTCCCGGCGTGGCCCAGCGCACCGGCGCAACCATCTACTACGTCGAGCTCTATCCTGAAGCGCAGGCCGAGGCCGACGGCGGCCGGCCCGTGCTGGCGCTGATGCCGCTGCCGGGCGATGTCGACCTGGTGCTGGCCTCGGAGCTGATGGAAGCCGGCCGCGCCGTGCAGCGCGGCCTGGTCACCAAGGACCGCACGACCCTGGTCGCTTCCACCCACCGCGTCTACTCGATCGCCGAGAAGAGTGCCCTGGGCGACGGCCGCGTGGACAGCGCCCAGCTGCTGGCACACGCGGACAAGGCGGCCAAGCGCTTCATCCGCTTCGACATGGCGAAGGCCGCGGAAGAGGCAGGCAGCGTGATCAGCGCGGTGCTCTTCGGCGCGCTGGCCGGCGCCGGCGTTCTGCCGTTCAGTCGCGCGCAGTTCGAGGCCACCATCGAGCGCGGCGGCGTGGGCGTCAAGCCCAGCCTGAAGGCCTTCGGGGCCGCTTTCGCGCGGGTGCAGGACGCGGCGGAAGAAGCGGTGTCCATCCCCGCACCAAGTGCGCCGCCGCAGCCGAAGCACCCCGCGGTGCGTGCGCTGGTCGAACGCGTGCAGCGCGAGTTCGCGCCGGCGCTGCACCCCATGCTGTTCGAAGCCGTGCGCCGCCTCATCGACTACCAGGACCCGGCCTACGCCAACCTCTACCTCGACCGCATGGCCGCGATCGCTGCCTTGCCCGCGGGGGAGGACCATCGGCTGCAGCGCGAGACTGCCCGCCACCTGGCGCTGTGGATGACCTACGAGGACACGGCCCGGGTGGCCGCGCTCAAGACCCGCGCCTCGCGCTTCGAGCGCGTGCGCGGCGAGTCCGGCCTGCAAGAGGGCCAGCTGCTGGCGATCAACGAATACATGCACCCGCGCCTGCAGGAGATCTGCGAGACCCTGCCCGGCGGCATCGGCCGCTGGCTGATGGGCTCGGGCTGGCCGCGCCGCCTGGTGGAGCGCATGACGCGCAAGGGCCGCGTGATCCGCACCAGCACGCTGGGCGGCTACCTGATGCTCTCCACGGTCGCCGCCATGAAGCGCTGGCGCCGCAGCACCACCCGCTATGCCGAGGAGAACCGCCGCATCGAGGACTGGCTGCAGCGCATCGCCGCCACCGCCGCGCAGCACCCGGAGCTGGCGGTCGAGCTGGCTCAGTGTCAGCGCCTGGTCAAGGGCTACAGCGACACCCACGAGCGTGGCCTGCGCAACTACGACACGCTGATGGCCGCCTTCCAGCGCGCGGGCACTCGCATGGCGCCGGCCACGCTGCGCGAGCTGCGCGACGCGGCACTGGCCGATGAACAGGGCCACCAGCTGCGCACCGTGCTGGCGCGGCATGCGCTGGCCTAGAGCCGACGTGAACAGACAAGAGAGACACGCATGACCGCCACACTTCAACTGCGCGTCGCCGAGGCGTGCGCGCTCAACCCGCTGATCCGCATGTTCGTGCTGCGCGCCGACGATGGCCGCGCGCTGCCGGGCTACAGCGCCGGCGCCCACCTGCGCATCCAGGTCGAGCTGCCCGATGGCGCGAAGGACTGGCGCCACTACTCGCTGATCAACTTCGCCACCGAGCGCAATGCGACGAACGCGCCCACGCAGTACGTCATCGCCGTGCGCAAGGAGGCCGATGGCCGCGGCGGCTCGCGCTTCATGCACGAGCGGCTCGAGAAGGGCGAGCTCGTCACCATCGAGCCGCCGAAGAACGACTTTCCGCTGCACACCGGCCCCGGCGGCACGGTGCTGGTGGCGGGCGGCATCGGCATCACGCCGCTGGCCACCATGGCCGCGCGCCGCCGCGCCGAGGGCGAGCCGGTGCGCCTGCACTATGCCGGCCGCAGCCGCGAGCTGATGGCCTTCCTGCCCGAGCTGCAGGCCCTGCTGGGCGACGACCTGCACGTGCATGCCGATGCCGACGCCGGTACGCCGCTCGACATCGACGCGGTGCTCGACGACGTGCCCGCCGGCGACCGCCTCTATGTCTGCGGCCCCAAGGTCATGCTCGACGCCGTGCTGGCGCGCACCCAGGCGCGCGGCTGGGAACACGACCGCGTGCATTTCGAGCTCTTCACCACGACGGTCGCCGAGGAAGGCGACCAGCCCTTCGAGGTGGAGCTCGCCCAATCCGGCCGGCGCTTTACGGTGCCCGCGGATCAGAGCATCCTCGACTGCCTGATCGAGCATGGCTGCGATCCGATGTACGACTGCAAGCGCGGCGAATGCGGCGTTTGCACGACGGCGGTGCTGGAAGGCGAGATCGATCACCGCGACTACGTGCTGAGCGCCCGCGAGAAGTCCGAGGGCAACGTGATGCAGATCTGCATTTCGCGCGCCAAGGGGGCGAAGCTGGTGCTGGACATCTGAAGGAGAGCGACACGATGACTTCCTACCGAGGCAACCCCGAGGCCGTGCGCGCCCTGGTGCAGAACGACCGCGTACACCGCGACCTCTACATCAGCCAGGAGCTGTTCGAGCTGGAGCAGGAGCATTTCTTCGCGAACACCTGGAACTACGTGGGCCACGAGAGCCAGCTGCCCAAGCCCGGCGACTACATCAGCAACGAGATCGCGGGGCGTCCGCTGATCGTGGTGCGCCACAGCGACGGGTCGCTGCGCGCGATGATGAACCGCTGCGCCCACAAGGGCTCGCGCCTGGTGAGCGCGCCCTGCGGCAACACCGGCAAGTTCTTCCGCTGCCCCTACCACGCCTGGACCTTCAAGACCGACGGCTCGCTGCTCGCGATCCCGCTGAAGAACGGCTACGAGGGCACGCAGCTGCACGAATGCGAATCGGCCAAGGGCCTGACCACCATCCGCAACGTGCGCAGCCACCGCGGCTTCGTCTTCGTCAAGATCAACGACGTCGGCCCGGACTTCGAGACCTACTTCGGCGACTCGCTGAGCTCCATCGACAACATGGCCGACCGCTCGCCCGAAGGCGAGCTGGAGATCGCCGGCGGCTGCCTGCGCTTCATGCACCAGTGCAACTGGAAGATGTTCGTGGAGAACCTCAACGACACCATGCACCCCATGGTGGCGCACGAGTCATCGGCCGGCACCGCCAAGCGCATGTGGTCCGACAAGCCGGCCGACGAGCCGAAGCCCATGGCCATCGAACAGTTCGTGCCCTTCATGTCGGACTACAAGTTCTTCGACGACATGGGCATCCGGACCTACGACAACGGCCACAGCTTCACCGGCGTGCACTTCAGCATCCACAGCAAGTACAAGGCGATCCCCGAGTACGACGACGCCATGAAGGCGAAGTACGGCGAGGAGCGCACGGCGCAGATCCTCGGCATGGCGCGCCACAACACGGTCTACTACCCCAACCTCACGATCAAGGGTGCCATCCAGGCGATCCGCGTGGTCAAGCCGATCGCGGCCGACAAGACGCTGATCGAGAGCTGGACCTTCCGCCTGAAGGGCGCGCCGCCCGAGCTGCTGCAGCGCACCGCCATGTACAACCGGCTGATCAACTCGCCCTTTTCGGTGGTCGGGCACGACGACCTGCAGGCCTACCGCGGCATGCAGGCCGGGCTGCACGCAACGGGCAACGAGTGGGTCAGCCTGCATCGCAACTACGACCCCGAGGAGCTGAAGGGCGGCGAGATCACCACCGGCGGCACCAACGAGCTGCCGATGCGCAACCAGTACCGCAGCTGGGCCCGCTACATGACGGAGACGATGTGATGAGCGAGAACACCGTCACGCGCCAGGATCTCGTCGACTTCGTGGTGCAGGAGGCTCGCCTGCTCGACGGCAAGCGCTACGAGGAGTGGAACTCGCTCTTCACCGACGATGCCTACTACTGGATACCGGCCGCGCCGGACCAGGAGGATGGCCTCAACCACTGCTCGCACATGTACGAGGACAAGCTCTTGCGCGACCTGCGCATCGAGCGCCTGAAGAGCCCGCGCGCCTTTTCGCAGCAGCCGCCCAGCCGCTGCCACCACCTGCTTCAGACGCCCACCGTCGAGCTCTTCGACGAAGCGGGCAATGCCTTCGTGGTGCGCACCGAGTTCCACTACACCGAGTCGCAGGGCGACGAGCTGCAGTTCTACGTGGGCACCTTCTTCCACCACCTCACGCAGGTGGACGGACGGCTGCGCATGACGCTCAAGCGCGTGAACCTGCTCAACTGCGACGCGGCACTGCCGGCCGTGCAGCTCTTCATCTAGGGACGAGATGCACGCCACTGTCCATCAATGCTTCGCAGCCACCGCAGCGCGCACGCCGGATGCGGAGTTCCTTTTCACGGAGTCGGTGACGGCGAAGGCCTACGGCATTGCGCCCGGCGCGATCCGCTGGGGCGAGGCCGCGGCCGAGGTCGAGCGCCTGCGCGCCGCTTACGCGGAAGCCGGCTACGGCCACGGCCACCGCGTCGGCCTGCTGCTGGAGAACCGTCCCGCCTTCCTGCTCCACTGGCTGGCCCTCAATGCGCTGGGCGTGAGCGTGGTCCCCATCAATGCCGAGATGCGTTCGGCCGAGCTGGTCTACCTGATCGGCCACAGCGAGATCGGGCTGGCCGTGACGCTGCCCGAGCGCGCCGCCGACCTGCGCGCCGCCGCGGCCCAGGCCGGCATCGCCTTCGAGACCATGGGCTCCGGCGACGCAGTGCCCACGGCGAAGACCCAGCCGCCGCGCGCGTCCGAAGCGATCGGCCTCGGCACCGAGTGCGCGGTGCTCTACACCTCCGGAACCACCGGCCGGCCCAAGGGCTGCATCCTGGGCAACGCCTACTTCCTGCGCGCGGGCGAATGGTATGCCGCGCTCGACGGCGTGTGCGGCATCCGCCGCGATGCGGAGCGGGTGATCACGCCGCTGCCGCTCAACCACATGAACGCGATGGCGTTCTCGACGATGGTGGTGCTGGTGGCCGGCGGCTGCCTGGTGCAGCTGGACCGCTTTCACCCGAAGACCTGGCTCGCGAGCGCACGCGAGAGCCGCGCCACCATCGTCCACTACCTGGGCGTGATGCCGGCGATGCTGCTGGCCGCGCCGGATTCGGCGGCCGACAAGGACCATGCGATCCGCTGGGGCTTCGGCGCCGGCGTGGACCGCAAGAACCATGCGCCTTTCGAATCGCGCTTCGGCTTCCCGCTGGTCGAGGCCTGGGCCATGACCGAGACCGGCGCCGGTGCCTGCATCATGGCCAACCGCGAGCCGCGCCTGGTGGGCACGAGCTGCTTCGGCCGGCAGCAGGACTATGTCGAGCTCCGGCTGACGGACGACGAAGGCCGGGACGTGCCGGCCGATGTGCCCGGCGAGCTGCTGGTGCGCTCCGCCGGCGACGACCCGCGGCGCTATTTCTTTTCCGGTTACCTGAAGGACGAGCAAGCCACGCGCGAGGCCTGGGCCGGCGGCTGGTTCCATACCGGCGACCTCGTGCGGCGCGACGCCGATGGCAACCTTTTCTTCGTCGACCGCAAGAAGAACGTGATCCGCCGCAGCGGCGAGAACATCTCGGCGGTCGAGGTCGAGAGCGTGCTGAACCAGCATCCGGCGGTCAAGACCTCCGCCGTCGCCGCCACGCCCGACACCGTGCGCGGCGACGAAGTGCTGGCCTGCATCGTGGTGCGCGAGGCGATCGATGCCTCGCAGCGCGCGGAGATCGCGCAGAGCATCGTCGAGCATGCGCTGGCGCAGCTGGCCTACTACAAGGCGCCCGGCTATGTGGCCTTCGTCGACGCACTGCCGTTGACGGCATCGCAGAAGATCCAGCGCGGGCAGCTGCGCGAACTGGCGCACGGGCTGCCGGGCCAGGCGCACTGCATCGACACCCGCGCGATGAAGAAGAGGCAGGCCTGAGATGGCGCGCAACCGGCTTTCCTACGAAGGCGTCGCGGTGGCGGTGCCGGTGACCGTGCCCTACATGCGCTACTCCACGCGCAGTGCGCACTGGTTCGTCGGCCAGGCGCTCGAAGCGCTGGTCAAGGCCGGCGGCGTGGCCAAGGAAGACATCGACGGCCTGTGTCTCAGCAGCTTCTCGCTGGCGCCCGACACGGCCGTCGGCGTGACGCAGCACCTGGGCCTCTCGCCGCGCTGGCTGGACCATGTGCCCACCGGCGGTGCCTCGGGCGTGATGTGCCTGCGCCGCGCGGCGCGCGCGGTGCAGGCGGGCGATGCCGAAATCGTGGCCTGCGTGGGCGCCGACACCAACCATGTCGACTCGTTCCGCCTGACGCTGGGCAGCTTCAGCAACTTTGCGCGCGATGCGAGCTACCCCTATGGCTCGGGCGGGCCCAACTCGATCTTCGCGATGATCACGGCCAACTACATGCGCACCTACGGCGCCAGGCGCGAGGACTTCGGCCGCATCGCGGTGGACCAGCGCACCAATGCGCTCGGCAATCCGAATGCGATGTTCAAGAAGCCGCTCACGCTCGACGAGTACATGGGCGCGCGGCCGATCTCCGAGCCCCTTCATCTGTTCGACTGCGTGATGCCCTGCGCCGGCGCCGAGGCCTTCCTGGTGATGAGCGAGGCGCGCGCCCGCGACCTGGGCCTGGCGCACGTGGTGATCCGGGGCGCGATCGAGCGCCACAACGCCTATGCCGAGGACCCGGTCATGGTGCAGGGCGGCTGGCGCAAGGACCGCGACGACCTCTATGCGCAGGCCGGCGTGAAGCCCGCCGAGCTCGATTTCGTCCAGACCTACGACGACTACCCGGTGATCGTCATGATGCATTTCGAGGACCTGGGCTTCTGCGAGAAGGGCGAGGGCCCGGCCTTCGTGCGCGAGCACACGATGACCGTCGACGGCAGCTTTCCCAACAACACCAGCGGCGGCCAGCTCTCGGCCGGGCAGGCCGGCGCAGCGGGCGGCTTTCTCGGCATGGTGGAGGCGATCCGTCAGCTCACGGACCAGGCCGGTCCGCGCACCGTGGCCGATGCGAAGCTGGGGCTGGTGGCGGGCTTCGGCATGGTCACCTACGACCGCTGCCTGTGCACGGGTGCGGTGATTCTCGGGAGGCCGGAATGAACAACCCCCACGTTTGCCGCTGCGCGGCTGCACGGCCCCCCGAGGGGGCGGAACGCCTGCCTCGCGGCGGCCCGGCGGAGGCGCAATGACCATGCCCCTGATGCGCCCCAAGCGCAAGAACCCGATCCTGCGCACCCGGCAGATGAACCTGCCGCCGGGTTCCCGCGGCCGCGTTGCGCTGGGCATGACGGCCGCCGCTGCCGAGGGCCGCTTCGAGCTGCAGACCTGCAAGGACTGCGGCACGGTGCAGTACCCGCCGCGCGAGGCCTGCCACAAGTGCCTGTCGCCGCGCCTGCTCTGGCGCGAGCAGACCGGCGAGGGCGAGCTCATCAGCAGCACCACGCTGTATCACAGCAACGACTTGTTCTTCCGCGAGCGCCTGCCCTGGCGCCTCGGCCTGGTGCATCTCGACATCGGCCCGACGCTGATGGTGCACATGCACGGCGAGGTGGGCGATGCGCCGGTGCGCGTGCGCGTGGGCGCGCGGCTCGACCGCGCGGGACAAGCCGTACTGATCGGATTTCCGAACGAAGGGAGTGCCCATATGGCCGACGACAAGATGTTGCGCGAGATGACCAGCGATCCGAAGTTCCGCAAGGCGCTGGTCACCGACGGCAAGACCGAAGTGGGGCAGGCCATCGTGCGCGCCCTGGTGAAGGCAGGTGCCGACATCGTGTGGGTCGGCCATGCCGAGCCCTGGAAAAAGCTCGGCGGCCTGGAGGACATCACGGCCCTGCCGCAAGTGACGCTGGTGCCGCTGGACCTCACCAACGGCCGCTCGGTCAGCGAGCTGGCCGGCGAGATCGGCGGCAAGGTCGACATCGTGATCAACAACGCCGAAGTGCACCGCACCTTCGGCATCGGCGCACGCCGCGGCACCGACGTGGCCAAGGCCGAGATGGACATCAACTACTTCGGCTTGCTGCGCCTGGCGCAGGAGTTCGGGCCGGCGCTCAAGGGGCGCTCGGCCGACGGCGTGACCGGCGCCACGGCCTGGGTCAACCTGCTGTCGATCTACGCGCTCGCGAACTTTCCGCCGCACGGCACCTTCAGCGCCTCCAAGGCGGCGGCGTACTCGCTGGCGCAGTGCCTGCGCGCCGAGATGCGGCCGGCCGGCATCCGCGTGGTCAACGTGTTCCCGGGGCCGATCGACGACGAATGGAACCAGCACCTGCCGCCGCCCAAGGTGACGCCGGGCGCGCTCGCCAATGCGATCGTCAAGGCGCTGCGCGAAGGCATCGAGGACGTGTATCCGGGCGATGTGGCGCAGGAATGGCTGGAGCGCTGGCGCGACAACCCCAAGGTGCTCGAACGCGAGCTCGCAGCTGGAGGCTGAAATGACGACGACGACAACAACGACCGAACCGATTTCCACCGCCGAGATCCTCGGCAGCCTGGTGGGCGCCATGGCCTCCGGCCGCATCCGCGTGGTCGACCTCACGCAGACGCTGACGCCCGAATTCCCGCAGATCGCGCTGCCGCCCGAGATGGGCCAGTGCTGGCCCTTCCGCATCGAGGAGGTGTCGAAGTACGACGAGCGCGGGCCCGGCTGGTACTGGAACAATTTTTCCTGCGGCGAGCACACGGGCACGCACTTCGACGCGCCCATCCACTGGATCTCGGGCCGCGACCTGCCGAACAATTCGGTCGACACCATCCCCGTGCAGCACTTCGTGGCGGCGGCCTGCGTGATCGATTGCTCGCAGCAGGTGAAGGCCGATCCCGACTACCTGATGACGGTGGAGGACATCGAGCGCTTCGAGGCCGAACACGGCCGCATCCCGAAGGGCGCCTGGGTGCTGATGCGCACCGACTGGTCGAAGCGCTCGGACCCCGAGGCTTACCAGAACTTCGACGAAACCGGCCAGCACACGCCCGGTCCCAGCGCCGAGGCGGTGCGCTTCCTGGTCGAGCAGCGCGACGTGCTGGGCTTCGGCTCCGAAGCCATCGGCACCGATGCGGGCCAGGGCTACCACCTGCGCCCGCCCTACCCCTGCCACTACTTCATGCACGGCGCCGGTCGCTATGGCCTGCAGTGCCTCAGCAACCTCGACCTGCTGCCGCCCACCGGCGCGGTGCTGATCTGCCCGCCGCTCAAGATCGAGAAGGGCAGCGGCAGCCCGTTGCGGGTGCTGGCGCTGGTGGGGCACGCCGCTTGAGCAAGAGAAGGAGATCGTCATGAACGTCACGCATCCCGTCGTCGCCGTCACCGGCGGCAGTGCCGGCATCGGCAAGGCGATCTGCGCGGACCTGCTCGCGCAAGGCTGGGAAGTGGTGTCGCTGGCGCGGCGCCGATGCGAGATCAACCACCCCAAGCTCTACAACATCGAGGTCGACCTGATGGACCGCGCCGCGACGGCGCAGGCCGCGCGCGAGATGGCGAGCCGCTTCGAGGTCAGGACCGTGGTGCACAACGCCGGGGTCATCCGTCCTGCACTGCTGGCCGAGGCCAAGCTCGAGGACCTCGACGCCCTGGCCCAGCTGCACCTGGGCTGCGCGATCCAGCTGGTGCAGGCGGCGCTCCCCGCGATGCGCGCCGAGCGCTTCGGCCGCGTGGTGCTCCTGTCCTCGCGCGCCGCAGTGGGCCTGGCCACGCGCACGAACTACTCGGCCACCAAGGCCGGCATGCTGGGCATGGCGCGCACCTGGGCGCTGGAGCTGGCGGCCGACGGCATCACGGTCAACGTGGTGGCGCCGGGGCCGATCCGCACCGATATGTTCTACGACGTGGTGGAAGCCGGCAGCGAGAAGGAACGCCAGCTCGCCGCCTCGGTGCCGGTGCAGCGCCTGGGCGAGGCGGCCGACGTGGCGCGCGCCGTGCGCTTCTTCGTCGACCCGGCCAACGGCTTCATCACCGGCCAGGTGCTCTACGTGTGCGGCGGCACCAGCGTGGGAAGTCTCGCGCTGTAGCGGTGCATCGCGCGCCTTTTACGCGAAACCCCTCGTTGCCTCCCTTGTCATCGCACCGTCGTCTCGCTAGTATTGTTTAGGTCTAAACATTTCAGAAATCATCTTCAGGCCTTGTCCCAACCTTTCTGGAGGATCGTCATGAGAGTTGCAAGCCCCATCCGCGCCCTGGCGGGCATCGTCCTGGGCATCGGCGCGCTGAGCGCCGCGAGTGCCTGGGCGGCCGACTACAAGGTCGGCTTCATCACTTCGCTGTCGGGGCCGGTGTCCTCGCTGGGCATTCCCTACGACAAGGGCATGAAGGCTGCGCTGGCCTACAAGTCCGAGCTGAACGGCCGCAAGATCCAGCTGGTGCAGCTCGACGACGCGTCCGATCCGTCGACCGCCGCGCGCAATGCGCGCAAGATGATCGACGAGGACAAGGTCGACGTCATCATCGGCACGGCCGGGTCGCCTGGCGCGCTTGCCATCGCCGCGGTGGCGCGCGAGACCAAGACGCCGCTGATCTCCATCGCCAACGCCAACCTGCCCGGCGAGGAAGGCGCGTGGATGGTCACGCTGCCGCAACCCGCACCGCTGATGCTGAATGCGGTCGTCGACCAGATGAAGAAGTCGGGCGTGAAGACCGTGGGCTACATCGGTTTCTCCGATGCGTGGGGCGACCTGGTCTACGACGCGCTCACCAAGAGCGCGCCGGCTGCCGGCATCAAGGTGGTGAGCAACGAGCGCTATGCGCGCGCCGACGCCTCGGTCACCGGCCAGGTGCTGAAGATCGTCGCGCTGCGTCCCGACGCGGTGATCACCGGCACCTCGGGCACGCCGGGCGCGCTGCCCTACCTGGCGCTCTCGGAGCGCGGCTACAAGGGCCAGATCTACGGCATGCATGCGCTGATCAACCCCGACTTCGTGCGCGTGGGCGGCAACGCGGTCGAAGGACTGCTGGCACCCACCGGCCCGGTGATCGTGGCCGAGCAGCTGCCCGACTCCAATCCGATCCGCAAGGCCTCGATGGACTTCCGCACGGCCTACCAGAAGGCCAACGGCGCAGCACCTACCGATGCCTTCTCCGCCTACACCTTCGACGCCTGGCTGCTCTTCCTCGACGCCGCGCAGCGCGCCAAGGGCGAGCCCGGCACGCCGGCCTACCGCGTGGCGCTGCGCGACGCGATCGTCAGCACCAAGGAGCTGGTGGGAACGCACAGCGTCTACAACTTCAAGCCCGACAACCGCTATGGCTCCGACGAACGTTCGCGCGTCGTCGTGAAGCTGGAAAAAGGCCAGTGGAAGCTGGTGCCCTGAACATGAAGAACATCGCACGTCTCGTCGGCCTCACGGCCATCGCCCTGGCGGCCGCACAGGCCACGGCCGCCGATCTCAAGATCGGGTTCATCAGCTCGCTGTCGGGGCCGATCTCGGCGCTCGGCATTCCCTATGAAAAGGGCATCCGCGCGGCCATCGCCGAGCATCCGATGCTGGCCGGGCGCAAGGTCGAGCTGATCGTGCTCGACGATGCGTCCGATCCCACCACCGCCGGCCGCAACGCGCGCAAGCTCGTGACCGAGGACAAGGTCGACGTGCTGATCGGCAGCTCGGGCGTTCCCAACGCGATGGCGATCGCGGCGGTGGCGCGCGAGCTCAACACGCCGCTGATCTCGCCCACGCCGGTCACCATCCCCGGCCCCGAGGGCGCGTGGACGGTGACGGTCTCGCAGCCCTTCCCGCTGATGGTCGCGGGCGTGGTCGAGCGCATGAAGAAGTCCGGCGTGAAGACGGTGGCCTTCATCGGCTTCTCCGACGCGCTGGGCGACCTGGCCTACGACTCGCTCGTGAAGAGCGCCGATGCCGCCGGCATCAAGGTGGTGGCCAACGAACGCTATGCGCGCGCCGATTCTTCCGTGGCGGGCCAGGTGCTGAAGATCGTCGCCGCGCGTCCCGATGCGGTCTTCGCCGGCAATTCCGGCACGCCGGGCGCCTTGCCCTACCTGGGCCTCGCCGAGCGCGGCTACAAGGGCCAGATCTACGGCACGCACGGCCTGATCAACGCCGACTTCGTGCGCGTGGGCGGCGCCTCGATCGAGGGCCTGCAGGTGCCCAGCGGCCCCGTGCTGGTGGCCGACCAGCTGCCCGCGGACAACCCGATCAAGAAGGTGTCGATGAACTTCCGCAGCGCCTACCAGAAGGCGCACGGCGCGGTGCCGACGGACGCCTTCTCCTCCTACACCTATGACGCCTACCTGCTGCTGGCCGATGCCGCCTCGCGCACCAAGGGCGAGCCGGGCACCGCGCAGTACCGCACGGCCTTGCGCGACGCCATCGTGAGCACCAAGGAGCTGGTGGGCACGCACGGCGTCTACAACTTCAAGCCGGACAACCGCTACGGCTCCGACCAGCGCGCCGTGGTGGTGGTGCGCATGGAAAAGGGCCAGTGGAAGCTGGTCCCCTGACGTCCTGATACGACCCGAGGCGCCCCTGCCATGAACAGCTACCGCGACCATCCTGAAGCGATCCGCGCGCTGGTCCAGGAGGACCGCGTGCATCGCGACCTCTACCTCAGCGAGGAGCTGTTCGCGCTGGAGCAGGAGCGCTTCTTCGCCAACACCTGGCTCTACGCGGGCCATGCGAGCCAGGTGCCGAACACCGGCGACTATTGGGCGCTGGAGCTGGCGGGCAGGCCGGTGATGATGGTGCGCCAGGCCGATGGCGCGGTGCGCGTCTTCTACAACCGCTGCGCCCACAAGGGCAGCCGCCTGGTGACGGACGAAAGCGGCAACGCCGGCAAGTTCTTCCGCTGCCCCTATCACGCCTGGACCTACAAGCTCGACGGAGCGCCGCTCGCGATTCCGCTGAAGGCCGGCTACGAGGGCACGCGCCTGAAGGAATGCGAATCGGGCCGGGGCCTGGTCGAGCTGAAGAACACGGCCGTCTACCGCGACTTCGTTTTCGTGCGCCTGTCCGACCACGGCCCGGGCTTCGAGGACTATTTCGGGGAGGTGCTAAGCGCCATCGACAACATGGTCGCGCGCTCACCCGAGGGCAGGCTGGCGGTGGGCGGCGGCGTCATGCGCAACATCATCCATTGCAACTGGAAGATGTACCTCGAGAACATCAACGACACCGTGCATCCGATGTCCACGCACGAGTCGGCCACGCAGGCGGCCGATGCGCTGTGGCAGGGCCGCGGGCCCGAGGAGCCCAAGCCGATGGCGATGGAGCAGATCCTGCCCTTCGGCTCGGGCTACGACTTCTTCGACAAGATGGGCGGGCGGGTGTTCGCCAACGGGCACAGCGTGCTGGGCATCAACTTCAGCATCCACTCGAACTACGCCCAGCTGCCCGACTACGAGGCGGCGATGCGCGAGGCGCACGGCGCCGAGCGGGCGATGGAGATCCTGCAGCGCTCGCCGCAGAACTCGGTGCTGTTCCCCAGCCTCTCGGTCAAGGGCTCGCCGCAGGCCATCCGCGTGATCCGCCCGTTGGCCGCGAACCGCACGCTCGTCGAGGCCTGGAGCTTCCGCGCGGCCGGCGCGCCGGACCTGCTTTTCGAGCGTGCGATGACCTACAACCGGCTGGTGTTCTCGCCCATGTCGGTGGTGGCGCACGACGACGTGCACCTGTTCGAGAGCATGCAGCTGGGCCTCAGGGGCGAAGGCAACGAATGGGTGAGCCTGCATCGCAACTTCGATCCCGCCGAGCTCGCGCAAGACACGATCAGCACCAACGGCACCAACGAGCTGCTGATGCGCAACCAGTTCCGCGCCTGGGTCAAGTACATGGCGGAGCCTTCGGCATGACGCAGGCGCAGGACTTCGTCGCCCACGAGGCCGCCCTGCTCGATGCCGGCCGCTTCGACGACTGGCTGGCGCTCTTTGCCGAGGACGGCCGCTACTGGGTGCCGCTGCAGGGCGCCGCGCAGACCGACCCGTTCTCGCACAACTCGATCGCCTACGAAGACCGGCTGCTGCTGCAGCTGCGCATCGAGCGCCTGAAGAACCCGCGCGCGCATTCGCAGCACCCGAAGAGCCATTGCCAGCACGTGCTGCAGCGCTCCGTGGTCCAGCACGACGACGAGCGCGGACTCGCGCTCTCCACGCCCTTCATCTACGTGGAAGCGCGCGGCGAAGAGCAGGTGCTGCTGGCCGGCACCTGCCGCCACCTGCTGATCCGCCATGCCGAGGGCTTCCTGATCCGCCAGAAGCGCATCGACCTGCTCAACGCCGGCCGCGCGCTGCCCGCCATCCAGTTGTTCATCTGACCCATCCCACCCACTTTCGAGGAGCCACGACATGACGAAGAGCCCGATGCTGAAGACCCTGACGCGCACTGCGTTGGCCGTGGCCCTGGCCACCGGATTCGCGACCACCGCGCTGGCGGCCGATCTCAAGGTGGGCCTGAGCGTCTCGCTCTCCGGCCCGAACTCCTCGCTGGGCGTGCCCTACGCCAAGGGCATGCAGGCCGCGCTGGCCTACAAGGGCGAGGTCAACGGCCGCAAGATCCAGCTCATCGTGCTCGACGACGGCTCCGACCCGACCAACGCCGGGCGCAATGCGCGCAAGCTGGTGGACGAGGAAAAGGTGGACGTGCTGATGGGCACCTCCGGCGTGCCGGCCGCGATCGCGATGGCGCAGGTCGGCCGCGACGCGAAGGTGCCGATGATCGGCCTGACGCCGATCCAGCTCGACCCGGCGGAGAACGGCTGGGTCTTCACCGTGGCGCAACCCACGCAGCTGATGATCGACGCGGTGGTCGAGCGCATGAAGAAGGACGGCGTCAAGACCGTGGGCTACATCGGCTTCTCCGACGCCTGGGGCGACCTGGTCTACAACGCACTGATGAAGTCGGCGCCCGCGGCCGGCATCAAGGTGCTGGGCAACGAGCGCTATGCGCGCGCCGACGCTTCCGTCACCGGCCAGGTGCTCAAGCTGTTGGCCATGAAGCCCGACGCGGTGATGACCGGCGGTGCCGGCACGCCCGGTGCGCTGCCCTTCCTGGCGCTGAGCGAGCGCGGCTTCAAGGGGCCGATGTACGGCCAGCACGGCCTGATCAATCCCGACTTCGTGCGCGTGGTCGGCGGGGCCGGGCAGGGCGCGCTGATGCCCACCGGCCCGGTGATCGTGGCCGAGCAGCTGCCGAACGACTACCCGACCAAGAAGATCGCGATGGACTTCCGCGCCGCCTTCCAGAAGGCCAACAACGCACCCACCAGCGATGCCTTCTCGGCCTACTCCTTCGACGGCTGGCTGGTGTTCACCAACGCCGCGGCGCGCGCCAAGGGCGAGCCGGGCACGCCGGAGTTCAGGCAGTCGCTGCGCGATGCGATCGCCACCACCAAGGAGGTGGTGGGCACGCACGGCGTCTACAACTTCAAGCAGGGCGATCTCTACGGCGTGGACCAGCGCGCACGGGTGATCGTGAAGCTCGAGAACGGCCAGTGGAAGCTGGCCAACTGAGGCCGGTGCGCCGCAGCGGAACCAAGCGGAGGACATCTCAATGACACCCGACGTGGCACTGATCCTGGGCATCGACGGCCTGGCGAACGGCGCCGTTTACCTTCTTGCCGGGCTCGGCCTCGTGCTGATCTTCTCGGTCACGCGCGTGGTCTTCGTGCCCTTCGGCGACGTCGCGGCCTTCGCCGCGCTCACGCTGGCCGCCTTCGAAACCGGGCGCGTGCCGCCCACCATCGGCCTGGTGCTGGTGCTCACGGCGCTTGCGCTGGCCACCGAGATCGGCAGCCTGGTGCGGCGGGGCGAGACCGCGCGCATTCCCAGGGCGCTCCTGGGCTGGGGCGTGCTGCCGCTCGTTCCCTGCCTGCTGGCGTGGCTGGCGAGCCGCCCGGGCGTGCCGGCGCCGGTGCACATCGCGACTGCGGTGCTGCTGGTGGTGCCGATCGCGCCGCTGCTCTCGCGCGTGGTGTTCCAGCCGATTGCCGACGCCTCGGTGCTGGTGCTGCTGATCGTCTCGCTGGCGCTGCACTTCCTGCTGTCTGGACTGGGCCTGCTTTTCTTCGGACCCGAAGGCTCGCGCACGCAGCCCCTGGCGAGCGGCTCGCTGCCGCTGGGCGACGGCTTCACGGTGAGCGGGCAGGTGATCCTGATGGTGGCCTCGGCCATCGTGCTCAGCGGCCTCTTCTTCCTGGTGTTCGAGCGCACGATCGCCGGCAAGGCGCTGCGCGCCACCGCGGTCAACCGCGTGGGTGCGCGGCTGGTCGGCATCCGGCCGGCGCGCACGGCGCTGCTGGCCTACGGCTGCGCCTCGCTGCTCGCAGGCCTGATCGGCGTGCTGATCGCGCCGGTCACGACCATGTACTACGACTCGGGCTTCATCATCGGGCTCAAGGCCTTCGTGGCCGCGATCATCGGCGGGCTGGTGAGCTATCCGATGACGGCCATCGGCGCGCTGGCGGTGGGTGTGGTCGAGAGCTTCGCCTCGTTCTGGAGCGGTGCGCTGAAGGACGTGATCGTCTTCAGCCTGCTGATCCCGGTGCTGATGCTGCGCTCCTTCCTGAGCGTGCATGCGGAAGAGGAAGAAGAGGAGGTGGACCAATGAGCGCAGCACCAACGAGCGAAGGCGCCGTCGCGGTGGAGCGCGGCGCGGTGGCGGGTGCGCCCGCGAAGCGCCTCCCCCGGCGCCTGCTGTGGATCGGGCTCGTCGTCGTGGTGCTGGCGCTGGTGCCGCTGCTGGCCGGCAACTTCACCGTCTCGCTGCTCAACGACATCGGCATCGGTGCGCTGGTGGCGCTGGGCCTGGTGCTCCTGACCGGCATCGGCGGGGCCACCTCCTTCGGGCAGGCGGCTTTCGTCGGCATCGCGGCCTACGCGACGGCGTGGCTCAGCACGACGCAGGGGCTGTCGCCCTGGATCGGGCTGGCGTTCGCCCTGGGCCTGACCGGCCTCTCGGCGCTGGGCATCGGCCTGCTGACGCTGCGGCTGGGCGGGCACTTCCTGCCGCTGTCGACCATCGCCTGGGGCCTGTCGATCGCCATGCTGTTCGGCAACGTGGATGCGCTGGGGCGCCACACGGGGCTGTCGAACATTCCGGCGCTCACCATCGGCACTTTTTCGCTGGCCGATCCGCGCGCCATCTACTACCTGATCTGGGTCCTGGTCGGGCTGGCCATTCTGTTCAGCCACAACCTGCTGCAGTCGCGGCCGGGCCGCGCGATCCGCAGCCTGCGCGGCGGCGCCATCCTGCTGGCCAGCGTGGGGGCCGATGCCTATCGCGTGCGGCTCACGCTGTTCGTGACGGCCGCGCTGTTCGCCGGCCTCGCGGGCTGGCTCTACGCGCACATGAACCGCTTCGTGAGCCCTTCGCCCTTCGACGTGCGCGCCAGCATCGAGTACCTGCTGATGGCGGTGGCCGGCGGACTCGGCCACCTGACGGGCGCACTGGTCGGCTCGGCGCTGGTGCTGATCCTCAAGAACGGGCTGCAGGACGTGCTGCCGCTCCTGACGCAGCGCGCCGGCCAGCTGGAGGCCGTGGCCTTCGCGACGCTCTTCATCCTGCTGCTGCACTTCGCGCGGGGCGGGTTGATGGGCTTCGTGCGGCGCTGGACGCACCGGCGTGCGCGCACGCAAGCGCCGCGCCAGCCGATGGCGGCGGTCGCGCCGCTGCCGCATCGCACGCTGCCGGAGCGCGGCTCGCTGGTGCTTTCCGTCACCGGCGCGGTCAAGCGCTTCGGCGGGCTGGTGGCGGTCAACGACGTGAGCTTCGAGGTCAAGGCCGGCGAGATCATGGGCCTGATCGGCCCCAACGGCGCGGGCAAGTCGACCATGTTCAACCTGCTGACCTGCACCTTGCCGATGACGGCCGGGCAGGTGCGCTTCCTCGGCCATGACATCGGCGGCATGCCGCAGCGCAAGGTCGCGCGGCTGGGCCTGGCGCGGACCTTCCAGCACGTCAAGCTGCGCCCGCACATGACGTTGCTGGACAACGTCGCGCTGGGGGCGCATGCGCGCACGACGGCGGGCGTGCTGAAGGCGGGCCTCCGGCTGGACCGTGCCGAGGAGCGCCAGATCCTGCAGGAGGCGCAGCGCCAGCTGGACCGGATCGGACTGGGCGATCGTGCGCACGAGCTGGCGGGCAGCCTGCCGCTGGGCACGCAGCGCATCCTGGAGATCGCCCGCGCCCTGGCGGCCGACCCGGTGCTGCTGGTCCTCGACGAGCCCGCTGCCGGCCTGCGGCGCAAGGAAAAAATGGCCCTGGGCGACCTGCTGCGCAAGCTGCGCGAGGAGGGCGTGACCATCCTGATCGTCGAGCACGACATGGACTTCGTGATGAAACTGGTGGACAGGCTGGTGGTGATGAACTTCGGCTCCAAGCTGGTCGAGGGCGTGCCCTCGGCGGTGCGGGCGGACGCGCGGGTGCAGGCGGCTTATCTGGGGAGCGTCGTATGAGCGCCGCCCGGCCGCCCGAAGGCGCTCGCCCCCTCCTTCAGGAGGGGGTGCGCGAAGTACACGAAGTGACGAGCCTGGGGGAGGACTCTCGATGACCGCGATGCTCGAGATCGGCGATCTGCATGTGTCCTACGGGCAGGTCGATGCCGTGCGCGGCGTTTCGCTCAACCTGGAGCACGGCCAGATCATCTCGGTGATCGGCCCCAACGGCGCCGGCAAGACCACGCTGCTGGCCGCGGCCATGGGCCTGCTGCCGTGCAAGGGACTGCTGCGCTTCGAAGGCGAGGACCTGCACGGGCTCGACGTCGAGGCGCGCGTGGAGCGCGGCCTGTGCCTGGTGCCGGAGAAGCGCGAGCTCTTCGGCGAGCTCAGCGTGCTCGACAACCTGCAGCTCGGCGCCTTCGGCAGCCGGCTGCGCAGCGATGCGCTGAAGAAGCGGCTGCAAGGCGTCTACGACCGCTTCCCGCGCCTGGCCGAGCGCCGCGACCAGCGCGCCGACACGCTCTCGGGCGGCGAGCGGCAGATGCTGGCGGTGGGCCGCGCGCTGATGTCGGCGCCACGCCTGCTGATGCTGGACGAGCCCAGCCTGGGCCTGGCGCCGCTGATCGTGCGCGACATCCTGAACATCGTGCGCAAGCTGCGCGAGGATGGCGTTTCCATCCTGCTGGTGGAGCAGAACGCGCGCGCCGCGCTGGAGAGCTCGGACCACGGCTATGTGCTGGAGACGGGCGAAATCGCGCTCACCGGCGTCTCGCAGGAGCTGGCCAGCGATCCGCGCGTGCAGGCGACCTATCTCGGCGGCGGCACGAACGATGACGATTGAGCGGCCCGCCAGCCCGCTGCCGCCGGCGCAGCGCACGTTGCCCGCGATGCTGGAGCGCCAGGCCGCGCGCTTCGGTGGGCGGCCGTTGCTGCGCATTGCGGGAAAGTCGTGGACGCACGCGGATGCGCTGCGGGCCGCGGCCGGCCGCGCCGCCGCGCTGGAGCAGGCGGGCGTGCAGCGCGGCGACCGCGTGGCCGTGATGAGCAGCAACCGCATCGAGTTCCTGGAGGTTTTCCTCGGCTGCGGCTGGCTGGGTGCCGCGATGGTGCCGATCAACACCGCCTCGATGGGGCCGCAGATCGACTACTTCCTGCGCAACAGCGACGCGAAGCTGCTGGTCGTCGAAGCGGCCTTCGTCGAGCGCTTGCCGGCGGCGGATCTGGCGCGCAGCTCGCTGCGGGAGATCTGGGTGCTGGACGCGGCCGCCGACGAAGGAGCCGGGCCGGGCGTGCGCATGCTGCCCTATCCGGCGACGCGCGAGGCCCTGCCGCCGGCTGCGATCCAGCCGGGCGATCCGCTGGCCATCCTCTACACCTCCGGAACCACCGGGCCGGCCAAGGGCGTGGTGTGTCCGCACGCGCAGTACTACTGGTGGGGCGTCAACAGCGCGGACGTGCTCGGCGTGGGCGCCGAGGACGTGCTGTGCACCACGTTGCCGCTGTTCCACATCAATGCGCTCAACACCTTTGCGCAGGCTGCGATCACCGGCTGCGAAGTGGTCTTCGAGCCGCGCTTCTCGGCTTCCGGCTTCTGGAGCTCGATGCGGGCCTCGGGCGCCACGGTGGTCTACCTGCTGGGGGCGATGGTGCCCATCCTGCTCGCGCAGCCCGCGGGCCCCGGCGAGCGCGACCACCGCGTGCGCGTCGGGCTCGGGCCCGGGGTGCCGGAATCGGCGGGCCGGGCCTTCCTGGAACGCACCGGCGTGCGGCTTTTGGAAGGCTACGGCTCCACCGAGACCAATTTCGCCATCGCCACCGCGCCCGATTCGCCGCGCGGCGGCGTGATGGGCTGGCTCAGGCCCGGCTTCGAGGCGCGCGTGGCGGACGAGGACGATGTCCCGCTGCCCGACGGCGAGGCCGGCGAGCTGCTGCTGCGCGCCGACGAGCCCCATGCCTTCGCGAGCGGCTACTTCAACATGCCCGAGAAGACGGTGGAGGCCTGGCGCAACCTGTGGTTCCACACCGGCGACCGCGTGGTGCGCGAGGCGGACGGCGCCTTCCGCTTCGTCGACCGCATCAAGGATGCGATCCGGCGGCGCGGCGAGAACATCTCTTCCTTCGAGGTCGAGCAGGTGCTGCTGAGCCATCCGGGCGTTGCCGCCTGCGCGGTCTATCCCGTGCGCTCCGAGCTGGCCGAAGACGAGGTGATGGCCGCGCTGGTGGCGCGCGAGGGCCAGTGCATCGACCCGGCCGAGCTGCTCGCGTTCTGCGAAAGCCGGCTGCCGTACTTTGCACTGCCGCGCTACGTGGACCTGCTGCCCGAGCTGCCGCGCACCGAGAACGGCAAGGTGCAGAAGTACAAGCTGCGCGAGCGCGGCGTCACGGCGGTCACCTGGGACCGCGGGCCCGGCGGGCGGCCACCGGCCAAGGGTTGAAGCGATGACGACGGCTGCGGCGCTGTTCTCGCTGGCCGGACGCTCGGCCTTCGTGACCGGTGCGGGCCGAGGTCTGGGCACGGCCATTGCGCGCGGCCTGGCCGAGGCGGGGGCGCGAGTGGCACTGGCCGACATCGACCGAAAGGCGGTCGAGTCGGCCGCAGACGCACTGCGCGACGCCGGCCACGAGGCCATCGCCATGCCGCTCGACGTGCGCGACGAGGCGGCTTTCCAGCTGTGCTTCGACGGCGCCGTGCAGCGCTTCGGCGGCGTCGACGTGATGGTCAACAACGCCGCCCGCACGCCGTCGACCTCCCTCTGGGACATCGGCGCCGACGAATGGGACGACGTCCTGGCCGTCAACCTGCGCGGCAGCTTTTTCGGCTGCCGCATCGCCGGGCGCCACATGCGCGAGCGCAGCGCGGGGCGCATCGTCAACCTCGGCTCGATGGCCGGGCAGCAGGCCAGCGCGGCCACCGGCGTCCACTATGCGGCCTCGAAGGCGGGCGTGATCGCGCTGACCCGCGCCTTCGCGCAGGCGCTCGCGCCGCACGGCGTCACCGTGAATGCGCTGGCGCCGGCCGCGGTGCGCAGCCCGGTGCTCGAGGCGATGGACGAGTCGCGGCAGCGCACGCTGGCCGCGGGCATCCCGCTCGGGCGCTTCGGCGAGCCGGAAGAAGTGGCCGCCGCGGTGCTCTACCTGGCATCGCCGGCCGCCGCCTTCATCACGGGCGCCACGCTGGACCTCAACGGCGGTCGGCTGATGCGTTGAAGCGCTCGCTAAAATAATTCAGGACTAAACAATTCAGGCATGCAAGCAACTCCATTGACTGGCCGCCATGCGCTCGTGACGGGCGCCGCACGCGGCATCGGCGCCGAGATCGCGCGTACCCTGGCGGCCGAGGGCGCCGTGCTGACCCTGCTCGGGCGCGACCGCGCCGCGCTGCTGCGCGTGGCGGACTCGCTGCCGGGCAGCGGCCATGGTGTGGTCACGGCCGACGTGGCCGACCCCGAGGCCGTGCCCGCGGCCTTCGCGCAGGCGCGCGCCGAGCGCGGGCCGGTCGCGATCCTCGTCAACAACGCTGGCGCGGCCGAGAGCGCGCCTTTCCTGAAGACCTCCGTCGCCCTGTGGCAGCGCATGCTCGGCGTCAACCTGACCGGCAGCTTCCTGTGCGCCCAGGCCGCGCTGCCCGGCATGCTGGAGGCGGGCTGGGGCCGCATCGTCAACATCGCGAGCACGGCGGGGCAGAAGGGCTACGCCTATGTCAGCGCCTACACGGCGGCCAAGCACGGCGTGATCGGTCTCACGCGCTCGCTGGCGCTGGAGGTGGCGCGCAAGGGCGTGACGGTGAATGCCGTCTGTCCGGGCTACACCGACACCGACATCCTGCGCGACAGCGTGAGCAACGTCGTCGGCAAGACGGGCCGCAGCGAGGCCGATGCCCTGGCCGAGTTCGCGTCCGTCAATCCGCAGCGCCGCATCGTGCAGCCGGCCGAAGTGGCCGATGCGGTGCGCTGGCTCTGCGGCGAAGGCGCGGCTTCGGTCAACGGCCAGTCGATCTCGGTCTCTGGCGGCGAGGTCACATGAAGCAGAACGACGCTTCCCACGCGCTCCTGAGCGATGCCCAGGAGCTGGGCCACGAGGCGCGTGCCGGCAAGGGCGACCATGCGGTGCTCAAGCTGTGGCTGCGCATGCTGGCGAGCACCACGCAGATCGAGGCCGAGATCCGCAAACGGCTGCGCGAGCACTTCGACATCTCGCTGGCGCGCTTCGACTACATGGCCCAGCTCTTTCGCTACCGCGAGGGCCTCAAGATGCGCGTGCTCTCGCGCTATCTGATGGTGACCGGCGGCAACGTCACCGGCTTGACCGACGAGCTCGAGCGCGAGGGCGTGGTGCAGCGCTCGCCCAGCCCGGAAGACCGCCGGGCCTGGATCGTCAGCCTGACGCCCAAGGGCCGGCGCAGCTTCGAGGCCATGGCCAAGGCGCACGAGGAGTGGCTGCTGGAGCTGTTCGGCGGCCTGGACGAGAAGGCGGTGCAGCAGCTGTACGCGCAGCTCGGGGCGCTGCGCGTGCACCTGGTGAGTTAGCTCTTTCCGAGCAACGCGTCCTTCAGTTTCCAGTCGGCCGGTGCCGGGCCCAGCCAGATGCGCATCAGCGCGTTGAAGAAGGCCTGTTCCTTGATCGGCGCGCCCTGGGCTGCCCTGTTGACCGAGATCACGGTGCCGGTGCCCGGCAGCCAGTCGATGGTGAAGCTGTCGCCGGGCTTGAGCTGCTTCTGGTCGGAGAAGATCTGGCTCATGCGCAGCAGGCCGGGAATGAGTTGCGACATCTCGGCCTTGGGCGAGTTGTCTTCCACGCCGCGGGTGAAGAGCTTGCCGAGCTCGTTGGCGTCGATCTCGCGCAGCATGGTGATGGTCATGCGCTTGGCGCCTGCCGCGGCCAGCACCTCATCGGGCGTCGAGGCCTTCTGCCCCAGGTAGAGGCCGGCCGTGTAGACCTTGAACACTGCCTTGTAGCGTACCCCGGCGCCATTGAGCTGCAGCTTGCTGCCCTTGAGCTCGAGGGCGTCGTCGAGCTTGACGCCGGCCACTTCGACCGGGGCGGCGCTCGCGGCGAGCGCGGCCAGGGCGAGGACGTGGAGTGCCAGCAGGCGCTGCAGGGCGGTGCGTTTCATCGGGTCTCCTCCGGGAAAAATAATAAGTGGCCGAATGTATCTTTTTGTATTGCCAATGTCCCTGGGATAAACTCGCGCTCCCATGTTCATTCATCACGTCATTCAGACAGGTCAAGGCGGCCGGGGAGCCTGGCCTTGGCGCACGCCATCGTTGCAGCCTGTTTGATTGCACGGCGCACGCCGTGCGCCCACGGCCGAGGTCCATTCATACCCGGCCACCTCTCATGTGAATGACACCGGCGACCACGTGGCGTCGCCGGCCGACGGAGACCCCACCCCGTGATCACCGAACTCGAATTCAAGAGCCTCAGCGCGCAGGGCTACAACCGCATCCCGCTGATGGTCGAGGCCTTTGCCGACCTCGAAACCCCCCTATCCCTCTACCTCAAGCTGGCTCACGCCAAGGAGGGCGGCCGCCACAGCTTCCTCTTGGAATCGGTGGTGGGCGGCGAGCGCTTCGGGCGCTACAGCTTCATCGGCCTGCCGGCGCGCACCCTGCTGCGCGCCAGCGGCTTCGGCGCCGAGGCGCTGACGCAGGTCGTCACCGGCGGCAAGGTGGTCGAGGAGGCGCGGGGCAATCCGCTGGACTTCGTCGCGGCCTACCAGAAGCGCTTCAAGGTGGCGCTGCGGCCCGGCCTGCCGCGCTTCTGCGGCGGCCTGGCCGGCTACTTCGGCTACGACACCGTCCGCCACATCGAGAAGAAGCTGGAGCACAGCTGCCCGCCCGACACGCTGGGCTGTCCCGACATCCTCCTCCTGCAATGCGAGGAGCTTGCGGTGATCGACAACCTCTCGGGCAAGCTCTACCTGATCGTCTACGCCGACCCGGCGCAGCCGGAGGCCTATGCCAACGCCAAGCGGCGTCTGCGCGGGCTGCGCGAGCAGCTCAAGTATTCGGTCAGCGCGCCGCAGGTGCGGCCGACCCAGGCGCATCCGCCCGAGCGCAGCTTCGCCAAGGCCGACTACCTCGCGGCAGTGGAGCGCGCCAAGGAGCTGATCGCGGCCGGCGATTTCATGCAGGTGCAGGTGGGGCAGCGCATCAGCAAGCGCTACACCGAGTCGCCGCTCTCGCTCTACCGCGCGCTGCGTTCGCTCAACCCCTCGCCCTACATGTACTACTACGACCTGGGCGATTTCCACGTGGTGGGCGCCTCGCCCGAGATCCTGGTGCGCCAGGAGCACACCGGCGAGGGCGAGCAGAAGATCACCATCCGTCCGCTGGCCGGCACCCGCCCGCGCGGCGCCTCGCCCGAGCTGGACAAGGCGGCCGAACAGGAGCTGATCAACGACCCGAAGGAGCGCGCCGAGCACGTGATGCTGATCGACCTGGCGCGCAACGACATCGGCCGCATCGCCAAGACCGGCAGCGTGAAGGTGACCGAGGCCTTCGCCATCGAGCGCTACAGCCACGTGATGCACATCGTGAGCAACGTCGAAGGCACCCTGAAGGACGGCATGACGGCGATCGACGTGCTCAAGGCCACCTTCCCGGCCGGCACCCTGACCGGCGCGCCCAAGGTGCACGCGATGGAACTGATCGACCAGCTGGAACCCACCAAGCGCGGGCTCTACGGCGGCGCCTGTGGCTACATCAGCTACGCGGGCGACATGGACGTCGCGATCGCGATCCGAACCGGCATCGTGAAGGACCAGATGCTGCACGTGCAGGCGGCGGCCGGGGTGGTGGCCGATTCGGTGCCGGAGCTGGAGTGGAAGGAAACGGAGGCGAAGGCAAGAGCCTTGCTGCGTGCCGCCGAACTGGTCGAGGAGGGCCTGGAATGAAGCTGCTGATGATCGACAACTACGACAGTTTCACCTACAACCTCGTCCAGTATTTCGGCGAGCTGGGCGCGGAGGTGGAGGTGCATCGCAACGACGAGATCTCGGTCGAGGAACTGGGCGAACGCATCGCCGGCGGCGTCGGCCGGCTGGTGATCTCGCCCGGGCCGTGCTCGCCGGCCGAGGCCGGCATCTCGGTCGCGGCCATCAAGGCATTCGCCGGCAAGCTGCCGATCCTCGGTGTCTGCCTGGGCCACCAGGCGATCGGCGCGGCCTTCGGCGCCCGCATCGTTCGCGCGCAGCAGCTGATGCACGGCAAGACCAGCGAGATCACGACCACCCGCGAGGGCGTGTTCGCCGGGCTGCCGGAGAAATTCGTGGTCAACCGCTACCACTCGCTGTCCATCGATCGCGACTCGTGCCCGGGCGATCTCAAGATCACCGCCTGGACCGAGGACGGCGAGATCATGGGCGTGCGCCACGCCGGCTTCGCGCAGGCCGTGCGTATCGAGGGCGTGCAGTTCCATCCGGAATCCATCCTCACCGAGCACGGCCATGCCATGCTCAAGAACTTCCTGGAGTGAAGCGATGAGCCATCCCCCGGTCGACCTGCGCAGCGACACCGTAACCCGGCCCACGGCGGCGATGCGCGACGCCATGTTCGAGGCCCCGCTGGGCGACGACGTGTTCGGCGACGACCCGAGCGTCAACGCACTGCAGGCGCAGGTCGCCGAGATGCTGGGTTTCGAGGCGGCGCTCTTCGTGCCCACGGGGACGCAGAGCAACTTCTGCGGCATCCTGGCGCACTGCCAGCGCGGCGACGAGTACATCGTGGGCCAGATGGCGCACTGCTACCGCTGGGAAGGCGGCGGCGCGGCGGTGTTCGGCAGCGTGCAGCCGCAGCCGCTCGACCACCAGCCGGACGGCACGCTGGCGCTGCAGGACATCGAGGCCGCCATCAAGCCCGATGACGCGCACTTCGCCCGCACTCGCCTGCTGGCGCTGGAAAACACGCTGGGCGGGAAGCTGCTGCCTTTCGAATATGTCGAGCAGGCCACGCAGCTCGCGCATGGCAAGGGCCTGGCCCGCCACCTCGATGGCGCGCGGCTCTTCAATGCGGCGGTGGCGCAGGCGGCGCAGCGCGGCACCGATGCGCGGTCCGAGGCACGGCGGATCGCGGGCTGCTTCGACAGCGTCTCGGTCTGCTTCAGCAAGGGCCTTGGCGCGCCGGTGGGCTCGGCACTGTGCGGATCGCGCGAGCTGATTGCGCGAGCTCACCGCATCCGCAAGATGGCCGGCGGCGGCATGCGCCAGGCCGGCATGCTGGCCGCCGCCGCGTCCCATGCGCTGCAGCATCACATCGATCGCCTCGCAGAGGACCACGCGCTGGCACGCCGCCTGGCCGAGGGCCTGGCCGAGATCGAGGGCCTGAACGTCGAGGCGCCGCAGACCAACCTGCTCTTCGTCGACCTCGTGGGCGAGGCGCAGGCGCGCTCGGCCGAGTTGCTCGCGCACCTGAAGCGCGAAGGGGTGCTCGCCACAGGGCTGTACCGCCTGCGTTTCGCCACGCACCTGGACGTGGACGCCGCCGGAATCGACCGTGCCATCGCCGCCATCCGGGGCTTCTTCCATGCCTGATCCACATTCCCTGCTGCTCTTCGTCGCCGCCGGCCTGCTGTTGAACCTGACGCCCGGCCCTGACGTGCTCTACATCGTGACCCGGTCCCTGCGCTCGGGCGTGCGCGCCGGCATCGTGGCCGGCCTCGGCATCACGGCGGGCTGCTTCGTGCACATCACGGCCGCCGCAGTGGGCGTGGGCGCGCTGATGGCAGCCTCGACGGCGCTGTTCACGGCGCTCAAATGGATCGGCGCGGCCTACCTGTTGTGGGTCGGCGTGCGAATGCTGGCGTCGCGCATGCCGAAGGAAGATCTGCTGCCCGCCGACGGCGTGCATGAGCGTGCCGACCTCAAGAGCGTGTTCCTCGGCGGCTTCTGGACCAATGTGCTCAACCCGAAGGTGGCGCTGTTCTTCCTCGCCTTCGTGCCGCAGTTCATCGCACCCGAGACGGCCAACAAGCCGCTGGCCTTTCTTCTGCTCGGCACGCTGTTCAATGTCAACGCGATCTTCGTGAACGTCGGCTGGGCGCTGCTCGCAGGATGGACCGCGCGCCGCGTGGGCGCGGTGCGGCGCGGCATGCATTGGCTGGAGCTTGGCGCGGGCGCCCTGTTCATCGGCTTTGGCGTCCGGCTCGCACTCGCGGAGAATCCGGGCGCCGCACCGTCCGTTCACTAACCCAGGGAGACTTCATCATGCCCATCACCCCCCAGGAAGCCCTGCAGCGCACCATCGAGCACCGCGAGGTGTTCCATGACGAGATGCTGCACATCGTGCGTCTGATCATGAGCGGCGAATGCTCGCCGGTGATGATGGCGGCGCTGATCACCGGCCTGCGCGTCAAGAAGGAGACCATCGGCGAGATCACCGCCGCCGCGCAGGTGATGCGCGAGGTCTCGACCAAGGTGCCGGTGGCCGACACACGCCACCTGGTCGACATCGTGGGCACCGGCGGCGACGGCTCGCACACCTTCAACATCTCGACCTGCTCGATGTTCGTGGCCGCCGCGGCAGGCGCCAAGGTCAGCAAGCACGGCGGGCGCAGCGTGAGCAGCAAATCCGGCAGCGCCGACGTGCTGGAGTCGCTGGGAGTCAACATCAACCTCACGCCCGAACAGATCGCGAAGTGCATCGCCGATGTGGGCATCGGCTTCATGTTCGCGCCCAACCACCATCCGGCCATGAAGAACGTGGCGCCGGTGCGCAAGGAGCTGGGCATCAAGACCATCTTCAACATCCTGGGGCCGCTCACCAATCCGGCCGGCGCGCCGAACATCCTGATGGGCGTGTTCCACCCCGATCTGGTCGGCATCCAGGTGCGCGCGCTGCAGCGGCTGGGCGCCGAGCATGCGCTGGTGGTCTACGGGCGCGACGGCATGGACGAGATCTCGCTCGGCGCCGCCACCATGGTGGGCGAGTTGAAGAACGGCGAGGTGCGCGAGTACGAGCTGCATCCCGAAGACTTCGGCTTCGCGATGTCGAGCAACCGCACGCTGCGCGTCGAGACGCCGGAGCAATCGAAGGCGATGCTGCTGGGCGTGCTGGACAACCAGCCCGGGCCGGCGCGCGACATCGTGATCCTCAACGCCGGCGCTGCGCTCTATGCGGCTGATCTGGTCGACTCGATGGCAGGCGGGATCGCGCGTGCCCGCGCGGCCCTGGAATCGGGCGCGGCGAAGGCCAAGCTGGCTGAGCTGGTCCAGGCGACCAACGCAGGCTGAGGAGGCGGGAAAGCATGTCCGACATCCTCGAGAAGATCGTCGCCGTCAAGCGTGAAGAGGTGGCTGCGGCGCTCAAGAAGCGCTCGCTGGAGGCCATCCGCTTCGATGCGGAGAGCCGGGTGCTCACGCGCGACTTCACCGGCGCGCTGCGCGCCAAGATCGCGGCAGGTCAGGCGGCGGTGATCGCCGAAGTCAAGAAGGCCAGCCCGAGCAAGGGCGTACTGCGGGCCGACTTCGTGCCGGCCGACATCGCACAGAGCTATGCGGAGGGCGATGGCAAGGTCAGCGCGGCCTGTCTTTCGGTGCTGACCGACCGCCAGTTTTTTCAGGGCGGCATCGACTACCTCAAGCAGGCCCGCGCCTCCTGCGAGCTGCCGGTGTTGCGCAAGGATTTCATCGTCGACGCCTACCAGGTCTACGAATCCCGCGCGATCGGCGCCGACGCGATCCTGCTGATCGCGGCCAGCCTCGACGACGCGCAGATGCGCGAGTTCGAGGCGATCGCGGTGGGGCTGGGCATGGCGGTGCTGGTCGAGGTGCATGACGCGGCCGAGCTCGAGCGGGCGCTGAAGCTGCGCACGCCACTGATCGGCGTCAACAACCGCAACCTGCGGACCTTTGACGTCTCGGTGCAGACCACGCTGGACCTGCTGCCGAAGGTTCCTGCGGATCGCCTGCTCGTCACCGAGTCCGGCATCACGTCGCGCGAGGAAGTGGCGAAGCTGCGCGCCGCCGGCATCCACGCCTTCCTCGTGGGCGAGGCCTTCATGCGTGCCAACGAGCCTGGCGAGGCGCTGGCTGACCTGTTCCGATGAGCGCGCTGTCCACCCAACTGCAGAGCAGCGATCCGGCCGACTGGCCGGTGGCCCCGGGCTGGCAGCCGCTGGTCGACGAATTCTTCGGCTCGCCGGCCGGGCTGAAACTGGTCGATTTCCTGCACGAGCGGCTGAAGGCCGGCGCGGCCATCTTTCCGCCGCGTCCGCTGCGCGCGCTCGAGCTCACGCCGCCGGAGGCGGTGCGCGTAGTGATCCTGGGCCAGGACCCGTACCACGGCCGCGGCCAGGCCGAGGGGCTCGCCTTCTCGGTGGCGCCGGGCGTGGCTCTGCCGCCGTCGCTGCGCAACATCTTCAAGGAGCTGGAGCGCGACCTGGGTACGCCGCCGCCGCGTTTCCCGGAGCCGGGTGGCAGCCTCGTCAAGTGGGCTGCCAACGGCGTGCTGCTGCTCAACACCTGCCTGACAGTGGAGGAAGGCCAGCCGGCCAGCCATTCGGGCCGCGGCTGGGAAGTGCTGACCGATGCGGTGATTCGGCACGTTGCCCTCGGTGAGCGCCCGGTGGTGTTCATGCTGTGGGGCTCCCATGCGCAGAGCAAGCGCGCGCTCATCGACAGCCGCCGCCACAAGGTGCTGACCGCCAACCACCCTTCGCCGCTTTCCGCCCTGCGCCCGCCGGTCCCCTTCATCGGCTGCGGCCATTTTGGCCAGGCGCGGGCGTGGCGGGAGGCCCAGGGCCTTTGATTGATCCGGGTGAAATCAGCAGGAGGCGGTGATCGGCGGGTCTGGAGGCGTTTTAGGGCCGCCCGTTTGCGCCGCCGCGACCGAGCCCCATCCCTGTCATCGACCTGACCTGCCAACCGTGCTATATTTCGAGGTTCGCCGGAGAGGTGGCCGAGTGGTTAATGGCAGCAGACTGTAAATCTGCCCTCTTACGAGTACGCTGGTTCGAATCCAGCCCTCTCCACCAGCGAAGAATGGATTTTGCAGAGCGTTTGAATGACGGGTTTCGGTGCAAAGCTGGAAGGCGAAAGCGCAGAACCCGGACCGTGCTTCGGTGCGGCCCTGGCTAGAGGGGTTGCACCGCGATGCGGGAGTAGTTCAATGGTAGAACCCTAGCCTTCCAAGCTAATGACGCGGGTTCGATTCCCGTCTCCCGCTCCAAGAATCCGGTTCGACGCGAGGCACAGGTTTTTTAAGTATTTGCCCATTTGGCTCAGTGGTAGAGCACTCCCTTGGTAAGGGAGAGGTCGCGGGTCCGATTCCCGCAATGGGCACCAGTCTTGGGGTTGCAGCCGGTCGGTTGCAACCCCATGTCAGTGTGTTGATCTAGTTATTTTTCGGAGTCGAGAAAATGGCAAAAGGAAAATTCACCCGCACGAAGCCGCACGTGAATGTGGGCACGATCGGTCACGTGGACCACGGCAAGACCACCCTGACGGCGGCCATTGCCACGGTGCTGTCGAGCAAGTTCGGCGGTGAAGCCAAGGCCTACGACCAGATCGATGCGGCGCCCGAAGAAAAGGCGCGCGGCATCACCATCAACACCGCGCACGTCGAGTACGAGACGGCCAACCGCCACTACGCCCACGTCGACTGCCCCGGCCACGCCGACTACGTCAAGAACATGATCACCGGTGCCGCCCAGATGGACGGCGCCATCCTCGTGTGCTCCGCTGCCGACGGCCCCATGCCCCAGACGCGCGAGCACATCCTGCTGGCGCGCCAGGTGGGTGTGGGCTACATCATCGTCTACCTCAACAAGTGCGACATGGTCGACGACAAGGAGCTGCTGGAGCTCGTCGAGATGGAAGTGCGCGAGCTGCTCGACAAGTACGAGTTCCCCGGCGACGACACCCCCATCATCCACGGCTCGGCCAAGCTGGCGCTGGAAGGCGACAAGGGCGAGCTCGGCGAAGGCTCCATCATGAAGCTGGCCGAAGCCCTGGACACCTACATTCCCACCCCCGAGCGCGCTGTGGACGGCACCTTCCTGATGCCCGTGGAAGACGTCTTCTCCATCTCCGGGCGCGGCACGGTGGTGACCGGCGCTGTGGAGCGCGGTGTCATCAAGGTCGGCGAGGAAATCGAGATCGTGGGCATTCGCCCGACCCAGAAGACCACCTGCACCGGCGTGGAAATGTTCCGCAAGCTGCTCGACCAGGGCCAGGCCGGCGACAACGTCGGCGTGCTGCTGCGCGGCACCAAGCGCGAGGAAGTCGAGCGCGGCCAGGTGCTGTGCAAGCCGGGCTCCATCAAGCCCCACACCCACTTCACCGCCGAGGTGTATGTGCTGAGCAAGGACGAGGGCGGGCGCCACACGCCGTTCTTCAACAACTACCGTCCGCAGTTCTACTTCCGCACCACCGACGTGACCGGTGCGATTGAGCTGCCCACGGACAAGGAGATGGTCATGCCCGGCGACAACGTGTCCATCACGGTGAAGCTGATCAACCCCATCGCCATGGAAGAAGGCCTGCGCTTCGCCATTCGCGAGGGCGGCCGCACCGTGGGCTCGGGCGTCGTGGCGAAGATCCTCGACATCTGACGACAGATTTAGCGGAGGGGTATAGCTCAATTGGCAGAGCGTCGGTCTCCAAAACCGAAGGTTGTAGGTTCGATTCCTACTGCCCCTGCCACCGTCGGTGGCGTTGAGAAATCCCGTCCAGAACTGGCGGGCTGAGGAAACCCAAGAGCCCGTCATGACCTGACGGGCTTCGGCGTCTGGAATGGCGCCATGAATTGAAGAGGCCGCAAGGTCACAGGAACAAAGCCCAGGATGGCTACTTCTCAAATCGAAACCGTGAGCACCGGCGCAGACAAGGCCAAACTGGCTGTGGCTGTCGTGCTGGCGGTGGGCGCCATCGTGGCGTTCTACCTGCTCTCGCGCCAGGGTGCGCTCGTGCAGTGGGCCGTCCTGCTGGTGGGACTGGCCGCCGCCGTTGGCGCGTTCGCGAGTTCCGAGAACGGCCGCCAGTTGTGGGCATTTGGCCGCGATTCATGGCGTGAGGTCAAGAAGGTCGTGTGGCCGACGCGCAAGGAAGCGATCCAGATGACGGCGTATGTGTTCGCCTTCGTCGTGGTCATGTCCATCTTCCTCTGGCTCACGGACAAGACGCTCGAATGGGTGTTTTTCGACCTCATTCTGGGCTGGAGAAAATGATGACTGACGACGCTGTCGACACAACGCCGGAACATACGCCCGTGCTGGCGCCGCCCGCCAATCCGGATCTGCGCTGGTACGTGGTGCACGCGTACTCGGGCATGGAAAAGGCCGTGGAGCGCAATATCACCGAGCGCATCAATCGCGCTGGCATGCAGGACAAGTTCGGCCGCATCCTGGTGCCGACCGAGGAAGTGGTCGAGATCAAGAACGGCCAGAAGCGCACCACCGAGCGCCGCTTCTTTCCTGGCTACGTGCTGGTCGAAATGATCATGGACGACGAGAGTTGGCACCTGGTGAAGCACACCAACAAGGTGACGGGTTTCGTCGGCGGTGCGAAGAACCGGCCGGCTCCCATTTCGCAGAAGGAAGTCGAGGACATCGTCTCCCAGATGCAGCAGGGCACCGAGAAGCCGCGCCACAAGGTCGAGTTCATCGTGGGCGAGTTCGTGCGCGTCAAGGAAGGCCCGTTCACCGACTTCAACGGCACCGTCGAGGAAGTCAACTACGAGAAGAGCAAGGTGCGCGTGTCCGTCATGATCTTCGGCCGTGCGACCCCCGTCGAACTGGAATTCAGCCAGGTCGAAAAGACCTGAGCTAGGCCAGGTTGCCTGGCTTGTACTTGTGTGGTTTCCTGCTCCCCCGACTCGGCAGGAAACATCGATCGAAGAGTCGTCAACCCCGGGGAGCTGCGGCCGAGAAGGCCAAGGCGCTATGACCCGCAAGGAGTAAAGCATGGCGAAGAAAATCGTCGGCTTCATCAAGCTGCAAGTGCCAGCTGGTAAGGCCAACCCGTCGCCGCCGATCGGCCCCGCACTGGGCCAGCGCGGTTTGAACATCATGGAATTCTGCAAGGCGTTCAACGCGCAGACCCAGGGCGTCGAGCCGGGCCTGCCGTTGCCGGTGGTCATCACCGCGTTCGCCGACAAGAGCTTCACCTTCATCATCAAGACGCCGCCGGCGATCACGCTGATCAAGAAGGCCATCAAGCTCGAGAAGGGTTCCGCACGTCCGCATACCGACAAGGTCGGCAAGATCACGCGCGCCCAGCTCGAAGAGATCGCCAAGGCCAAGATGAAGGACCTGACCGCCGCCGACCTGGACGCCGCGGTCCGCACCATCGCCGGCTCTGCCCGCTCGATGGGCGTGAATGTGGAGGGCGTGTAAATGGCCAAGATCACCAAGAAGCAAAAGGCGCTGGCAGGCAAGGTCGACAGCAACAAGCTGTACCCGCTCGTCGACGCGATCGGCATCGTCAAGGAAGCCGCCACCGCGAAGTTCGATGAGTCGATCGACGTGGCCGTGCAGCTCGGCATCGACGCCAAGAAGTCCGACCAGGTGGTGCGCGGCGCCGTCGTGATGCCCAACGGCACCGGCAAGACCAAGCGCGTGGCCGTGTTCGCCCAGGGCGCGAAGGCCGAGGAAGCCAAGGCCGCCGGCGCCGACATCGTCGGCATGGACGACCTGGCTGCCCAAGTGAAGGCCGGCGACATGCCCTTCGACGTGGTGATCGCCGCGCCGGACGCGATGCGCGTGGTCGGTGCGCTGGGTCAGATCCTCGGTCCCCGCGGCCTGATGCCAAACCCCAAGGTCGGCACTGTGACGCCCGACGTCGCCACCGCCGTCAGGAACGCCAAGGCCGGCCAGGTGCAGTTCCGCGTCGACAAGGCCGGGATCATCCACGGCACGATCGGCCGCCGTTCCTTCGACACCGACAAGCTGCAGGGCAACCTGGCTGCACTGATCGAAGCGCTGGTCAAGGCCAAGCCGGCGTCGAGCAAGGGCATCTACCTGCGCAAGGTGGCGGTGTCGTCGACGATGGGTGTGGGTGTCCGCGTGGACACGCAGACCATCTCGGCCCAAGGCTGAGGCGCATGAAGGCGGGCCTTGCCTCGGCAGGGCCCCGAAAAGATCGGCCCCGCCGCCCGTCAAAGGGCGGCGGGGCGATGTGGTGGGTCGAGGCGGCGCGCATGCGCCGTCCCGGGCCATCCAAGACCGCTGGCGTGCAGGAGGGCCTGCACTTAATCGCCTCGACCTTCGCGAGGCAACCAGCGCAGATGGCGATCCCGCTGCAAGGAATCCGTTTCCGAAACAGTTGGTCGCTGCATGAAGCGCGTCCCGAGGCCTCCAGCCGAAGGATGCATTGAAAAGGAGTAGACCTTGAGTCTGAATCGCAGTGAGAAAGAAGCGGTCATCAGTGATGTGACCAGCCTCGCCGCAAAAGCTCAAACGCTCGTGATGGCGGAATACCGTGGCATCACGGTCGCCGACATGACCCGTCTGCGCAACGATGCGCGCAGCAAGGGCGTGACCCTGAGTGTTCTCAAGAACACCCTGGCACGCCGTGCTGTCGCCGGTAGCGCATTCGAAGTCGTCGGTGACCAGATGACCGGTCCGCTGATCTATGGCTTCTCCGAGGATGCCGTGGCCGCCGCGAAGGTGGTGGCCGATTTCGCGAGGACCAACGACAAGCTGGTCATTCGCGGCGGCGCCTTCGGTGGCAAGGCCCTGGACGTCGAAGGCGTGAAGCAACTGGCCAACATCCCTTCCAAGGAAGTGCTGCTGGCACAACTGCTGGGCTTGATGCAGTCCCCGATCTCGCGCACGGCCCGTGTCCTGGCCGCGCTCGCCGAGAAGCGTGGTGGCGGCGAAGCCCCGGCCGAGGCTGCGGCCGAAGCCCAAGCCGCCTGAGCTTGCTTTTGAAAATATCAACCCAATTGTTAGGAGCCCCAAATGGCATTCGATAAAGACGCATTTCTGACCGCGCTGGACAGCATGACGGTCCTGGAACTCAACGACCTGGTGAAAGCCATCGAAGAGAAGTTCGGCGTGAGCGCCGCTGCAATGGCCGCCCCGGCCGCCGGTGGTGGCGGTGCCGCTGCCGCTGCCGTCGAGGAAAAGACCGAATTCAACGTCATGCTGATGGAAGCCGGCGCGAACAAGGTTGCCGCCATCAAGGCCGTGCGCGAAATCACGGGCCTGGGCCTGAAGGAAGCCAAGGACCTGGTGGAAGCCGCTCCCAAGGCCGTGAAGGAAGGCGTGGCCAAGGCCGATGCCGAAGCGATGAAGAAGAAGCTGGAAGATGCCGGCGCAAAGGCGGAACTGAAGTAATTCGGTTCCCACGCAGGGCTGGAGCGTGCCGTAAGGCCCTCCAGCCTTTGCCGCTTTCAGAGCGCACCCAAAAGCCGGCCAACCGAGGCGGCTTTTGAGTGTCTTCTGACCCCGACTGCAGAAGACCCCTTGGTTCGGGTGATGTGCAACGCATCACTGTCCGCCAACGGCTGGTAGTGGCCAGCCGCCAAGCAGTGGCGCGAAAGCGCTGCTGACAAGTCGCTGAAGATCTCAAGCTCCGGAGCTCTCATGGCCCAAACGTCCACGTACAGTTACACCGAACGCAAGCGCATCCGAAAGAACTTCGGCAATCGCGACAGCGTCGTCGAAATTCCCTACCTGCTGCAGATGCAGAAGGACGCCTACACCGCGTTCCTGCAAGCGGGTATTCCCCCCCAGAAACGCACCGTGGAAGGTCTGCAGGCCGCTTTTGACGCCGCTTTCCCCATCGTCTCGCACAACGGCTTCGTGGAGATGAAGTTTCTCGAGTACAACCTCGCGAAGCCGGCGTTCGACGTGCGCGAGTGCCAGACCCGCGGTCTGACCTTCGCCTCGGCCGTGCGCGCCAAGGTGCAGCTGATCATCTACGACCGCGAGTCCTCGACCTCGCAGTCCAAGGTGGTCAAGGAAGTGAAGGAGCAGGAGGTCTACATGGGCGAAGTGCCGCTCATGACCGAGAAGGGCTCCTTCATCATCAACGGCACCGAGCGCGTGATCGTCTCGCAGCTGCACCGCTCGCCGGGCGTGTTCTTCGAGCATGACAAGGGCAAGACGCACAGCTCGGGCAAGCTGCTGTTCTCGGCCCGCGTGATCCCCTACCGCGGCTCCTGGCTGGACTTCGAATTCGACCCGAAGGACATGCTGTACTTCCGCGTCGACCGCCGCCGCAAGATGCCGGTGACGATCCTGCTGAAGGCCATTGGCCTGAACCCGGAATCGATCCTCGCGAACTTCTTCGTCAACGACAACTTCCGCCTGATGGACAGCGGCGCGCAGATGGAGTTCGTCTCCGAGCGCCTGCGCGGCGAAGTCGCGCGCTTCGACATCACCGACAAGTCGGGCAAGGTCGTGGTGGCCAAGGACAAGCGCGTTACCGCGCGCCACACGCGCGAGCTCGAGCAGACGGGCACGACGCACATCAGCGTACCGGAAGACTTCCTCGTGGGCCGTGTGCTGGCACGCAACATCGTCGATCCCGACTCCGGCGAGATCCTGGCCAAGGCCAACGACGAGCTGACCGAGGCGCTGCTGAAAAAGCTGCGCGCCGCCGGCGTACAGGAGCTGCAGGCCATCTACACCAACGAGCTCGACCAGGGTGCGTACATCTCGCAGACCCTGCGCATCGACGAGACGGTGGACGAGTTTGCCGCGCGCGTGGCCATCTACCGCATGATGCGCCCCGGCGAGCCGCCGACGGAAGACGCCGTGCAGGCCCTGTTCCAGCGCCTCTTCTACAACCCCGACACCTACGACCTGTCGCGCGTCGGCCGCATGAAGTTCAACGCCAAGGTCGGCCGCGACGAGTCGACCGGCCCCATGGTGCTGACCAACGAGGACATCCTCGCCGTGGTCAAGATCCTGGTGGACCTGCGCAACGGCCGTGGCGAAGTGGACGACATCGACCACCTCGGCAACCGCCGCGTGCGCTGCGTCGGCGAACTGGCCGAGAACCAGTACCGCACCGGCCTCGCGCGCATCGAGAAGGCCGTCAAGGAGCGTCTGGGCCAGGCGGAGCAAGAGCCGCTGATGCCGCACGACCTGATCAACAGCAAGCCGATCTCGGCCGCGCTGAAGGAGTTCTTCGGCGCCTCGCAGCTGTCGCAGTTCATGGACCAGACCAATCCGCTGTCCGAGATCACGCACAAGCGCCGCGTCTCGGCCCTCGGCCCGGGTGGTTTGACGCGCGAGCGTGCCGGCTTCGAGGTGCGCGACGTGCACGTCACGCACTACGGCCGCGTGTGCCCGATCGAAACGCCTGAAGGCCCGAACATCGGCCTGATCAATTCGCTGGCGCTGTACGCCCGCTTGAACGAGTACGGCTTCATCGAGACGCCGTACCGCCGCGTGGTGGACGGCAAGGTTACGAACGAGATCGACTACCTGTCGGCCATCGAGGAAGGCAAGTACGTGATCGCGCAGGCCAATGCCGCGCTCGACAAGGACGGCCGTCTGACGGGCGACCTGGTGTCGGCGCGCGAAACCGGCGAATCGATCCTGGTGTCCGCCGAGCGCGTTCAGTACATGGACGTGTCGCCGGCGCAGATCGTGTCGGTGGCGGCGTCGCTGGTGCCCTTCCTGGAGCACGACGACGCGAACCGCGCACTGATGGGCGCCAACATGCAGCGCCAGGCAGTGCCCGTGCTGCGTCCCGAGAAGGCCTTCGTCGGCACCGGCATCGAGCGCGTCTCCGCGGTCGACTCCGGCACGGTCGTCACGGCGACCCGCGGCGGCGTGGTCGACTATGTCGACGCCACCCGCATCGTGGTCCGCGTGAACGACGCCGAAGCGGCGGCAGGCGAAGTCGGCGTGGACATCTACAACCTGATCAAGTATCAGCGTTCGAACCAGAACACGAACATCCACCAGCGCCCGATCGTCAAGCGCGGCGACACGATCGCCAAGGGCGACGTCATCGCCGACGGCGCCTCCACCGATCTGGGCGAGCTGGCGCTGGGCCAGAACATGCTGGTCGCGTTCATGCCCTGGAACGGCTACAACTTCGAAGACTCGATTCTGATCAGCGAACGCGTGGTCGCCGAAGACCGCTACACCTCGATCCACATCGAGGAGCTGGTGGTGATGGCGCGCGACACCAAACTGGGTGCGGAAGAAATCACCCGCGACATCCCGAACCTGGCCGAGCAGCAGCTCAACCGCCTGGACGAATCCGGGATCATCTACGTCGGCGCCGAAGTGCAGCCCGGCGACACGCTGGTCGGCAAGGTCACGCCCAAGGGCGAGACCACGCTGACGCCTGAAGAGAAGCTGCTGCGCGCGATCTTCGGCGAGAAGGCCTCCGACGTGAAGGACACCTCGCTGCGCGTGGACCAGGGCTCGCAAGGCACCGTGATCGACGTGCAGGTGTTCACCCGCGAAGGCATCCAGCGCGACAAGCGCGCCCAGCAGATCATCGACGACGAGCTCAAGCGCTTCCGCCTCGACCTGAACGACCAGCTGCGCATCGTCGAGGCCGACGCCTTCGACCGTATCGAGAAGCTCCTGACCGGCAAGGTCGCCAACGGCGGCCCGAACAAGCTGGCCAAGGGCAGCAAGCTCGACAAGGCGTACCTCTCGTCGATCGAGAAGTTCCACTGGTTCGACATCCGCCCGGCGGAAGACGAGGTGGCCTCGCAGCTCGAGTCGATCAAGAACTCGCTGGAGCAGACGCGCCACAGCTTCGACCTCGCGTTCGAAGAAAAGCGCAAGAAGCTCACGCAGGGCGACGAGCTGCCCGCGGGCGTGCTGAAGATGGTCAAGGTCTACCTGGCCGTCAAGCGCCGCCTGCAGCCCGGCGACAAGATGGCCGGCCGCCACGGGAACAAGGGTGTGGTGTCGAAGATCGTTCCGGTCGAGGACATGCCGCATATGGCCGACGGCACCCCCTGCGACATCTGCCTGAACCCGCTGGGCGTGCCCTCGCGGATGAACGTCGGGCAGGTGCTCGAGGTGCATCTGGGCTGGGCCGGCAAGGGCGTGGGCCAGCGCATCGGCGACCTCCTGCAGGCCGAGGCCAAGGTGGCCGAGCTGCGCCAGTTCATGGACAAGCTCTACAACGGCTCGGGCCGCAAGGAAGACCTCGCCAAGCTCAGCGATGCCGACGTGCTCGAGATGGCCGGGAACCTGGCGACCGGCGTGCCTTTCGCGACGCCCGTGTTCGACGGCGCCTCGGAAGAGGAAATCCGCGGCATGCTGCATCTCGCCTATCCGGACGACATCGCCAAGGCCAAGGGCCTGACGCCATCGCGCACCCAGGCCTACCTGTACGACGGACGCACGGGCGACCAGTTCGAGCGCCCGGTCACGGTCGGCTACATGCATGTGCTCAAGCTGCACCACTTGGTCGACGACAAGATGCACGCCCGATCGACCGGCCCCTACAGCCTGGTCACGCAGCAGCCGCTGGGCGGCAAGGCGCAGTTCGGCGGCCAGCGTTTCGGGGAAATGGAAGTGTGGGCGCTCGAAGCCTACGGCGCTGCCTACGTCCTGCAGGAAATGCTGACCGTGAAGTCCGACGACGTGCAGGGCCGCACCAAGGTCTACGAGAGCATCGTCAAGGGCGAACACTCGATCGAAGCCGGCATGCCGGAATCGTTCAACGTGCTGGTCAAGGAAATCCGTTCGCTGGGGCTCGACATCGAGCTGGAGCGGTCCTAAGGACTTCGTGGGGCAGATGCAGAAATTGCTCAGCAATTTCTGCGCTGTCCCCAACTGATTAAAGGAAAGAGTCAATGAAATCGCTACTCGACCTGTTCAAGCAGTTCACGCCGGATGAGCATTTCGATGCCATTCGCATCGGCATGGCCTCGCCCGAGAAGATCCGTTCGTGGTCTTTCGGCGAAGTGAAGAAGCCCGAGACCATCAACTACCGGACCTTCAAGCCCGAGCGCGACGGTCTTTTCTGCGCCAAGATCTTCGGCCCGATCAAGGACTACGAGTGCCTGTGCGGCAAGTACAAGCGCCTCAAGCATCGCGGCGTGATCTGCGAGAAGTGCGGCGTCGAAGTCACGCAGACCAAGGTGCGCCGCGAGCGCATGGGCCACATCGACCTGGCCGCGCCCTGCGCGCACATCTGGTTCCTGAAGTCGCTGCCGTCGCGGCTGGGCCTCGTGCTCGACATGACGCTGCGCGATATCGAGCGCGTGCTGTACTTCGAAGCCTATGTGATCACCGATCCCGGCATGACCCCGCTGAAGAAGTTCGGCATCATGTCCGAGGACGACTACGACGCGAAGCGCAAGGAGTACGGCGACGAGTTCATCGCCAAGATGGGCGCCGAAGGCATCAAGGATCTGCTGATGGGCATCGAGCTCGACAGCGAGATCGAGAGGCTGCGCGGCGACCTGACCGGCTCCGAAGTCAAGGTCAAGAAGAACTCCAAGCGCCTCAAGGTGCTGGAGGCTTTCCGCAAGTCGGGCATCAAGCCCGAGTGGATGGTGCTGGACGTGCTGCCCGTGCTGCCGCCGGACCTGCGTCCGCTGGTCCCGCTGGACGGCGGCCGTTTCGCGACCTCCGACCTGAACGACCTCTACCGTCGCGTCATCAACCGCAATTCGCGCCTGCGCCGCCTGCTCGAGCTGAAGGCGCCGGAGATCATTGCGCGCAACGAGAAGCGGATGTTGCAGGAGGCTGTCGACAGCCTGCTGGACAACGGCCGCCGCGGCAAGGCCATGACCGGCGCGAACAAGCGTGCGCTCAAGTCGCTGGCCGACATGATCAAGGGCAAGAGCGGCCGCTTCCGCCAGAACCTGCTGGGCAAGCGCGTCGACTACTCGGGCCGTTCGGTCATCGTGGTGGGCCCGACGCTCAAGCTGCACCAGTGCGGCCTGCCGAAGCTGATGGCGCTCGAGTTGTTCAAGCCCTTCATCTTCTCGCGCCTGGAAGCCATGGGCATTGCGACCACCATCAAGGCCGCGAAGAAGGAAGTCGAATCCGGCACGCCGGTGGTGTGGGACATCCTGGAAGAGGTGATCAAGGAGCACCCGGTGATGCTGAACCGCGCACCGACGCTGCACCGCCTCGGTATCCAGGCCTTCGAGCCGATCCTGATCGAAGGCAAGGCGATCCAGCTGCACCCGCTGGTTTGCGCGGCCTTCAACGCCGACTTCGACGGCGACCAGATGGCCGTGCACGTGCCCCTGTCGGTGGAAGCGCAGATGGAAGCCCGCACGCTGATGCTGGCCTCCAACAACGTGCTGTTCCCGGCGAGCGGCGAGCCTTCCATCGTGCCTTCGCAGGACGTGGTGCTGGGTCTCTACTACACGACGCGCGAGCGCATCAACGGCAAGGGCGAAGGCCTGGTCTTCGCCGACATCGGTGAAGTCCAGCGCGCGCTCGACGCCGACGTGGTGGAGCTGACCGCCAAGGTCAGCGTGCGCATCAAGGAGTACACGAAGGACAAGGACTCGGGCGAATTCGTGCCCAGGACCGAACTCGTGGACACCACCGTGGGCCGTGCGCTGCTGTCCGAGATCCTGCCCAAGGGGCTGCCGTTCTCGAACATCAACAAGGCGCTGAAGAAGAAGGAAATCTCCAAGCTCATCAACGCCTCCTTCCGCAAGTGCGGCCTGAAGGAGACCGTGGTCTTCGCCGACAAGCTGCTGCAGAACGGCTTCCGCCTGGCGACCAAGGCCGGCATCTCGATCGCCATCGACGACATGCTGGTGCCTTCCGAGAAGCACGGCATCATCGACCGCTCCGCCAAGGAAGTGAAGGAGATCGAGCAGCAGTACGTCTCGGGCCTGGTCACCGCCGGCGAGCGCTACAACAAGGTGGTGGACATCTGGGGCAAGGCCGGCGACGAGGTGTCGAAGGTCATGATGTCCAAGCTCTCGAAGGAGAAGGTCACCGACCGCCACGGCAAGGAAGTGGAGCAGGAGTCCTTCAACTCCATCTACATGATGGCCGACTCGGGCGCCCGCGGTTCCGCCGCGCAGATTCGCCAGGTGGCCGGCATGCGGGGCCTGATGGCCAAGCCGGACGGCTCGATCATCGAGACGCCGATCACCGCGAATTTCCGCGAAGGCCTGAACGTGCTGGAGTACTTCATCTCCACCCACGGTGCCCGGAAGGGCCTGGCCGACACCGCGCTGAAGACCGCGAACTCCGGCTACCTGACGCGCCGCCTGGTCGACGTGACGCAGGATCTGGTCGTGATCGAGCAGGACTGCGGCACGATGGACGGCACCGTGATGCGCGCCATCGTCGAAGGCGGTGAAGTGATCGAATCGCTGCGCGAGCGAATCCTCGGCCGCACCGCGGCCGAAGAAGTGCTGCACCCCGAGACCCGTGCCGTTCTGGCCAAAGCCGGCGACATGCTGGACGAGGACGTGATCGAAGCGCTGGAGAACGAGGGCGTGGACGAGGTCAAGGTGCGCACCGCGCTGACCTGCTCGACCCGTTTCGGCCTGTGCGCCAAGTGCTACGGCCGCGACCTGGGCCGAGGCGGCCTGGTCAACAACGGCGAGGCGGTCGGCGTGATCGCGGCGCAGTCGATCGGCGAGCCCGGCACGCAGCTGACGATGCGGACCTTCCACATCGGCGGCGCGGCATCGCGCGCGGCGGTGGCGTCCAGCGTCGAGGCCAAGTCCAACGGCGTGATCGGCTTCAACGCCACGATGCGCTACGTGACCAACAGCAAGAACGAGCTGGTGGTGATCGCACGCTCGGGCGAGATCGTCATTCATGACGAACACGGCCGCGAGCGCGAGCGCCACAAGGTGCCCTACGGCGCCACCCTGGCGGTGAAGGCCGACCAGCAGGTCAAGGCCGGCCACGTGCTGGCCAACTGGGACCCGCTGACGCGCCCGATCATCACGGAGTTCGCCGGCAAGACCAAGTTCGAGAACGTCGAGGAAGGCCTCACGGTCGCGAAGCAGGTCGACGAGGTCACGGGCCTGTCCACGCTGGTGGTCATCGATCCGAAGCGCCGCGGCGCGGCCAAGGTCGTGCGTCCGCAGGTGAAGCTGATCGACGTCGCCGGCAACGAGGTGAAGATCCCGGGCACCGACCACTCGGTGACCATCGGCTTCCCCGTCGGCGCGCTGGTGCAGGTGCGAGACGGCCAGGACGTGGGCCCCGGCGAAGTGCTGGCGCGCATCCCGGTCGAAGGCCAGAAGACCCGCGACATCACCGGCGGTCTGCCGCGCGTGGCCGAGCTCTTCGAAGCCCGTTCGCCCAAGGACAAGGGCATGCTGGCCGAGATGACCGGCACGGTGTCCTTCGGCAAGGAAACCAAGGGCAAGGTGCGGCTGCAGATCACCGACCCGGACGGCAAGGTCTGGGAAGAGCTGGTGCCCAAGGAGAAGAACATCCTGGTGCACGAAGGCCAGGTGGTGAACAAGGGCGAGTCGATCGTCGACGGCCCGGCCGATCCGCAGGACATCCTGCGCCTGCTGGGCTCCGAGGAACTGGCGCGCTACATCGTCGACGAGGTGCAGGACGTGTACCGCTTGCAAGGTGTGAAGATCAACGACAAGCACATCGAGGTGATCGTTCGCCAGATGCTGCGCCGCGTCGTGGTCGAGAACCCGGGCGACGCCAACTACATCGCCGGCGAGCAGGTTGAGCGCAGCGAGATCCTCAACACCAACGACGCCTTGCGCGCCGAGGACAAGCTGCCCGCGACCTACACCAACCTGCTGCTGGGTATCACGAAGGCTTCGCTCTCGACCGACAGCTTCATCAGCGCCGCCTCGTTCCAGGAAACGACGCGCGTGCTGACCGAAGCGGCGATCATGGGCAAGCGCGACGAGCTGCGCGGCCTGAAGGAGAACGTCATCGTCGGCCGCCTGATCCCCGCGGGCACCGGCATGGCCTATCACCAGGCACGCAAGGTCAAGGACGCGATGGACGAGGCCGAGCGCCGCGCGATCGCCGAAGCGGAAGCCGCCGAACTCTCCGGCAGCGCCTCCGCTTCGGCCGAGGACGCGAGCACGGCCGATGCCAGCGAGGGCGCTGCGACCGAATAACCGGTCAGCATCGACTGCATGACCGGTCTCGAACGCCCCCTTTCCGCCCGCGGATCGGGGGCTTTTTTCTTGGGGCTCAGCCGATGAGCGGCGTGCCGGAGTCGCTGCCGTGGTGGATCCTCGGCGCGGTGGCGCTGTTCTGGTTCGTCGGCGCCTACAACCGCATCGTGCGACTGCGCTCGGGGGCCCTGCAGGCCTACGCGGCGCTCGACGCGGCGCTGGTGCGGCAGCTCGATTTCGTGCAGGCGCGCCTGGCCGAGGGGAGCGCGACGGAGCAGGTTCCGCCCGTGGCCGGCGTTGGGGACGCCGCGCTGCAGGCCTCCGCCGCCCAGTTGGTGACGCTGCTGGCAGCCACGCGCCTCAAACCGCTCGATCCGGCTGCCATCGCGGCGCTGGCGACGGCGCTGCACGTGATGCTCGGTGCCTGGCAGCGGCTTCATCCCGATGCGGTCGTCAGTTTCGAGGCCGACGGAACCCTGTCGCGACCTGCCCCACTCAACGGCCGCGACGACAGCCCTGCGGCGCCGATCGCCTGGCCCGAGCCCTCGGCCGCCGCCGAGATCGCACGCAACCAGTTCAACCTGGCGGTGGCGCAATACAACGCGGCCGTCGCCCAGTTCCCGGCGGTGCTGGTGGCGTGGATCATGCAATTGCGACCAGCGGCGCCTTTGCGCTGACATCGCTTCTGCTCATCATCGGTTCCAAGTTGACAGACTTTTCAGACTCTCTTCACGCCCCGGAGGCCCTCGGGCCGCCGCTCTGGCGGCAGTTGCAGCTCACCGCGGTCGCGCTGGCTGCCATCCGCAGCGGCGTCTCCGGCACCGTGGCCTTCGAAGCCGTGCCGCCAGCCCTGAGGCCGGGGGTGCAGGCGCTGGGCTTCCAGGTGCTGCGCTGGCTGGGGCGGGCCGAGGCCCTGCGCCGGCAACTGGCCAAGCGCACGCCGCCCCCGGCCGCCGATGCCTTGCTCTGCACCGCACTTGCGCTGGCCTGGGATGCCGCGCAGGCCCCCTACGAGCCCTTCACGCTGGTCGACCAGACGGTCGAGGCCGCCAAGCGCAATCCCGGCACGCGCGCGCAAGCCAGCTTCGTCAACGCCTGCCTGCGCCGCTTCCTGCGCGAGCGCGAGGAGCTGGTGGCCGCCACGGACCGCGAGCCGGTCGCGCAATGGAACCACCCGCGCTGGTGGATCGAGCGCCTTCGCCGCGACCATCCGCGCGACTGGCAGCGCGTGCTGACGGCGGACAACACGCAGGCGCCGATGACGCTGCGGGTCAACACCCGCCATGGCGACCGGACTTCCTACCAGGCGGCGCTGGCGGCCGCGAGCCTGCAGGCGGTCCCGGTGGCGGCCGCCGGATTGCAGCTGCTGCGCGCGCGGCCCGTGCAGGAGCTGCCGGGCTTCGCCGAAGGGTATTGCTCGGTCCAGGATGCCGCCGCCCAGCTCGCCGCGCCGTTGCTGCTCGACGGGCTGCTCGGTGCCGCGCCGCGGGCCCGGCCCTTGCGGGTGCTCGACGCCTGTGCGGCGCCCGGCGGCAAGACGGCCCATCTGCTCGAACTGGCCGGCCCCGACGCCATCGAGCTCACCGCGCTCGAGGTCGATGCAGTGCGCAGCCGGCGCATCGACGAGACCCTGGCCCGGCTCGGCCTGCGCGCCAAGGTCGTGGTGGCCGACGCGGGTCGGCCGAAGGAGTGGTGGGACGGCCAGGCCTTCGATGCCATCCTGCTCGACGCGCCCTGCACCGCCTCGGGCATCGTGCGCCGGCATCCCGACGTGCGCTGGCTGCGGCGCGAGAGCGATATCGAACAGCTGGCGCTGCTGCAGGCCATGCTGCTGGCGGCACTCTGGCCCCTGCTTCGGGAGGGCGGCCGCCTGCTCTATTGCACCTGTTCGGTCTTCAGGGAGGAGGGCGCGCACCAGATCGATGCGTTCCTTGCGCACAACACCGACGCCCGTTTGCTGCCCTCGCCGGGGCATTTGCTGCCGCAAAGCGGGGGGATTGCTCGTGGCGTCCCGGACAATGCCTTGGGTGACCACGACGGCTTTTTCTACGCCTTGCTCAAAAAACAACCCCGCTGAAGGCCGAGGGATGGGATGGCTGGCCGCCCTGCTGGTGCTGGCCTGCCTCCTGGTCTGCTGGCCCGCAACCGCGCCGGCGCAGTCCGCCAAGAGCGCGTCGGTCAGCCAATTGAAGCTCGAACAGGCGGACGATGGCGTCTATCTCAACGCCCAGGTGCAGTTCGAACTGCCGAGCCTGGTCGAGGAGGTGCTCGACAAGGGCATCGCGATCTATTTCGTCGCCGAGGCCGAGCTCTATCGCGAGCGCTGGTACTGGACCGACCAGAAGGTCGCCCAGGCCACGCGCCACATGCGGCTCGCCTACCAGCCGCTCACGCGCCGCTGGCGGCTGAATGTCTCGCCGGTGCCGATCACCAATTCGGGCTTCGGCGTGTCGCTCAACCAGAATTTCGATACCCTCTCGGAAGCGCTCGATGGCGTGCGGCGCGTGGCTCGGCTGCGGCTCGGCGACATTTCCGAAATCGGCGATGAGGGCCCCCACCCGGTGAGTTTCCGTTTCCGCCTCGACACCTCGCAACTGCCGCGGCCCTTCCAGATCGGCGTCGTCGGGCTTGCCGACTGGAACATCTCCGTCGAGCGCAGCGCGCGCTTGTCGCTGGAGAAGATGAAGTGAGCAAGGACTCTCGCGCTGGCGCCGGCAGGTCGTCGGCAGCCAGTCGCGCCCGAGCAACCCGCTGGGCCATCGGTGTCAGCGCCTTCCTGGTCACGGCGGTCGGCCTGGTGCTGATGTTCCTGCTCGCCCAGTCCACCAACAACCGCGAGCTCTACGAGCGCAACTACGCGCGCTTGTTCGGCATCAACGTGGTGGTGGCGGTGGTGCTGTCGCTGGTGCTCGCCTGGGTGGCCTTTCGCCTGCTGCGGCGGCTGCGCCAGGGCAAGTTCGGCAGCCGCCTGTTGATCAAGCTGGCCGCCATCTTCGCGCTCGTGGGCGTCGTTCCCGGCGCGCTGGTGTACGTGGTCTCCTATCAGTTCGTGGCGCGCTCGATCGAGAGCTGGTTCGACGTCAAGGTCGAGGGCGCGCTGGACGCCGGCCTGAACCTGGGACGCGCCACGCTCGACTCGCTGTCCGACGATCTGGTGAGCAAGGTGCGCAGCGCCAGCACCCAGCTCGCCAACGTGCCCGACGCCAGCGCCGGGCTGGTGCTCGAGCGGATTCGCGACCAGCTGGGTGCCACCGACGTGGTGCTCTGGACCGGCAACGGGCAGTTGATCGCCGGGGCGGGTGCCTCGCGCTTCCAGCTCAATCCCGAGCGGCCCACGTCGCAGCAGCTGCGCCAGGTGCGCGCGGACCGCGCCATCGCCCATATCGAGGGACTGGACGAGACTCCCGCGCCAGGCAGCACGGTGCCGCCCCCGGCCAGCGTGCGCGCTCTCGCGCTGGTGCAGCGGCCAGGCTTCGACTTCGGCACCGAGCCGCGCTTCCTGCAGGTGACGCTGCCGCTGCCGCCCGCCGTTGTGGCCAACGCGCTGGCGGTGCAGGAGGCCAATCGCGAATACCAGGAGCGGGCGCTCGCGCGCGAGGGACTGCGCCGCATGTACATCGGCACCCTGACGCTGTCGCTCTTTCTCGCCGTGTTCGGCGCGGTGCTCCTCGCGGTGCTGTTCGGCACCCAGCTCGCGCGGCCGCTGCTCGTGCTGGCAGACGGCGTGCGCCAGGTGGCCGGCGGCGACCTGCGCCCGACTGCGGTGGTGCAGGGCAGGGACGAGCTCGGTGGCCTCACCCGCTCCTTCGCCGTCATGACCCAGCAGCTGGCCGAGGCGCGGGCCGCCGTGGAGAAGACCCTGGGCGAGCTCGATGCGGCGCGCGCCAACCTGCAGACCATCCTCGACAACCTGACTTCGGGCGTGATGGTGCTGGACCGGCGAGGCGTCGTTCTGTCCACCAACCCCGGCGCCACGCGCGTCCTGCGCGCGCCGCTGGCGGCTTACGAGGGCCAGCCGCTGGTCGACGTGCCCGGGCTGGCCGAGTTCGGGCAGGCCGTTCAGCAGCAGTTCGACGACTTCGAGGTCGAGCACCTGCAGCATGGCCTCGACCATTGGCAGCATGCCTTCGAGCTGCACACCAGCGGCGAGGGCCTGTCGCAGGACGCGGTCAACATCGTCGCGCGCGGTGCGCAGCTGCCGGGCGAGGCTCGCTTGCTGGTCTTCGACGACATCTCCGAGATCGTGTCGGCCCAGCGGGCCCAGGCTTGGGGCGAAGTGGCGCGGCGCCTGGCGCACGAGATCAAGAATCCGCTCACGCCCATCCAGCTCTCGGCCGAGCGCCTCGAGATGAAGCTCAGCGGCAAGGTCGCGCCCGCCGAAGAGGCGGTGCTCGCCAAGTCGGTCCGGACGATCGTCGACCAGGTCGACGCGATGAAGCGGCTCGTCAACGAGTTCCGCGACTATGCGCGGCTCCCCGCCGCGGACCTGAAGGCGGTCGACCTCAATGCGCTGGTCGCTGACGTGCTTCAGCTTTACGCCGCGGAAAACGCGCCCATCGCGCTGCGCTGCGAGCTCGACGAGCGCTGCCCGCCCATCCGCGCCGACGCGCAGCAGATCCGCCAGGTGATTCACAACCTGTTGCAAAACGCGCAGGACGCCGCGGAAGTCGCAGCCCACGGCAGCGGGCGCCCCGGCGAAGTCGTCATTCGCACGCGGCTGGCCGACTCGGGCCAGCGCGTGCGGCTCACGGTGCAGGACAGCGGGCCCGGCTTTGCCGAGAACATCCTCAAGCGCGCCTTCGAGCCCTACGTCACGACCAAGACCAAGGGCACCGGCCTCGGGCTCGCGGTGGTCAAGAAGATCGCCGACGAGCACGGCGCGCGGATCGAACTTTCCAACCGCATCGTGGACGGGGCTGTGGCCGGGGCACAAGTCTCGTTATCATTCGCGTTGGCTGGCGAGGCGCAGGGAGCGCTCGCTCACGCCAAAGACTCGACTTCGCCCGTCGCCTGAGCGTTTTGCGCGTGCGGCGGCGGGTCTGCAAGCGAAACCCCGTAGCGGCGAATAACACAAGCATTCATGGCAAACATCCTCGTGGTCGACGACGAGCTGGGCATTCGGGACCTGCTCTTCGAAATTCTGAACGACGAAGGCCACAACGTGGAGCTCGCGGAAAACGCCGCTGAGGCCCGTGCCGCGCGGCAGCGTGCGCGCCCCGACCTCGTTCTGCTCGACATCTGGATGCCCGACACCGACGGCGTCACGCTGCTCAAGGAATGGTCCACCGCCGGTCTGCTGAGCATGCCGGTCATCATGATGAGCGGCCACGCCACCATCGATACCGCGGTCGACGCCACGCGCATCGGCGCCTTTGCCTTCCTCGAAAAGCCCATCACGCTGCAGAAGCTGCTGAAGGCCGTCGAGCAGGGATTGGCGCGCGAGAACGCGCGCCGCGCTGCCGCCAGCGTTGTGCCGACGACAGCGAACAACCTCGCCACCGTGGTCACGACCATGGGCGAGAACGCCCTGGTGCCTGCGGCGCCACAGGGCCCGGCGATCGACACGGGGCCGCAAGCCATGCAGAGCTTCGATCTCGACCGGCCGCTGCGCGATGCGCGCGACGGCTTCGAGAAGGCGTACTTCGAATTCCATCTCGCGATGGAGAACGGCTCGATGACCCGCGTGGCCGAGAAAACAGGCCTCGAGCGCACGCATCTCTATCGCAAGTTGAAGCAACTCGGCGTCGATCTGTCGAGGGGCCGCCGCGGCACTGTATAATCGCGGGCTGCACACAAGGCCCGGTAGCTCAGTTGGTAGAGCAGCGGATTGAAAATCCGCGTGTCGGTGGTTCGATTCCGCCCCAGGCCACCAGTCTTCATGCGCCCCAGCGCCCGATCGGGTTCTGGGGCGTTTCTACATCCGCCGTTCAGTCCTCTGCACGCCTCATGCAGCGGCACGCGACTTGAGGCTGGCGACATAGCTGTTGCGCGTGCCCGTGACGTGCGTGCGCATCAGCGTCTCGAACTCCGCAAACTCACCCGCGCGAAACAGCGCCAGCAGCTTCGAGTGCTGCTCGAAGCCGGCAGCGCGCAGCACGTCCGCCGGCGCGGACAGGTGCGTGCGCAGCGTCGCGATCTTGGTTGCGGCGGTGGCGTAGGCGGCCTGCATGTACGGATTGCCGCAATGCTCGAAGAAGGCTTCGTGCAGCCGCGTGTCCGCGCGGCCGTAGCGCACGGCATCGCGTGCGGCGCGCGCCTCTTCCATCTCGCTGATCGCGGCCTGCAGTGCCGCCGCGGTGGCCTCGCGCGCGTGCCGGTACGCAAGTTCGGCTGCGCGCGGCTCCAGCAGGCAACGGAATTCGCAGATGGCCGCGATGTCGGCCTCGGTCGGTTCGAACACATAGCTGCCGCGCTGGGGCCGGATCACCACCAAGCCCGCGAGTTGCAACTGATTGAGCGCCTCGCGCACCGGCGTACGGCTCACGCCGAAGGAAGCGGCCAGCGTCTCCTCCGGGATCATCTCCCCCAGTGCGAACTCGCCATCGATGATCGCCTCGCGCAGGCGCTGCGCCACCAAGGTTGCCAAGGACTTCGGGGCTTCGATCTTGAGTCGGTTGTTGGGAGGCACGGTGCTGAAGAGGGGTGAAAAAGTCGTTTCGGGCAGTCAGGGGCTTATAGCCCACCGCCCAGCGCGGCAACAGTTCGTACAAGTACTAGTGCCTTAGTGCCTTACATACAAGATGATCTGCCGGTCGCTCCGGACCCGAAGAATATGACGCCCACCTTCCCAACCGCCGTCCCGCCGATCCTTTTGGCCTTGCGCGATCAACTCGGCGCTTCCGCGGTCCTCTTCGGCGACGAGGTGCCGCAGCGCAACCGGAACGACTGGAGCACCCAGCCGCCCACGCTCCCGCTCGCCGTGGTGCGGCCCGTCGACGCAGCGGGCGTCTCCGCCGCGCTGGTGGCCTGCCGCGAGGCCGGCCTGCCGGTGGTTCCGCAGGGCGGGCTCACCGGCTTGTGCGGCGGTGCCCGGCCCGAAGACGGCTGGGTGGCGCTGTCGCTGGAGCGCATGGTCGGCATCGAGGAAATCGACCCGGCCAGCGCCACGATGACGGTGCGCGCCGGCACGCCGCTCGAGCTGGTGCAGCGCGCCGCGGCCGAAGCCGGCTTCTACTTCGCGCTGGATCTCGGCGCGCGCGGCTCCTGCGCCATCGGCGGAAATCTGTCGACCAATGCCGGCGGCAACCGCGTGATCCGCTACGGCATGGCGCGCGAGCTGGTGCTCGGCCTCGAGGTGGTGCTGCCCGACGGCACGGTGATGACCAGCCTCAACAAGATGCTGAAGAACAACGCCGGCTACGACCTCAAGCACCTGTTCATCGGCAGCGAGGGAACGCTGGGCATCATCACCCGCATCGTGCTGCGCCTGCATCCGCAGCCGGGCTGCACGCTGTCGGCGCTGTGCGCCTTGCCCGACTACGACGGCGTCGTGCGCCTGCTGGCCGCCGCGCGCGGCGGACTGGGGCCGCTGCTCTCGGCCTTCGAGGTGATGTGGCCGGACTACTGGCAGGTGGTGACCGAGCGGGTGGGCGTGCGCGACCCGCTCGCCGCCGGCACCAGGCACAGCCACTACGTGCTGGTCGAGGTCCAGGGAACCGACGAGGCCATCGATGGGCCCCGCTTCGAGCGCTGGCTCGAGCGCTTGATGGAGGAGGGCGCGCTGGCCGATGCGGCGGTCGCCCAGTCGGTGGCCGACACGCAGTCCTTCTGGGCGCTGCGCGACGCCTGCGCGGAGTTCTTCCCCACGCTCGGACCTCATGTCTCCTACGACGTCGGCCTGGCCGTGAAGTCGATGGACGTCTACGTGCGCGCCTGCAAGGCCGCACTGGCCGCACGAATCCCCGGCTGCGAGGCTGTCTACTACGGCCACATCGGCGACGGCAACCTGCACCTGGTGGCCTGGGTTCCGGGCCTGTCGATCGAGCATCAGCCCAAGGAGGCGATGGACGAAGTGATCTATGGCCTGGTGCGCGAGTTCGGCGGCACCGTGTCGGCCGAGCACGGCATCGGCACGGTCAAGAAGCGCTGGCTCGGCCATGCCCGCAGTCCCGAGGAGATCGCGCTGATGAAGACGCTCAAGGCCGCCCTCGATCCCGCCGGCCTGCTCAATCCCGGCAAGGTGGTGTGAGCATGGCCGGCGTCGTCGTCGACCGCGTGTTCAAGGGCATCGAAGCGGTGTTGGCCGCCCTGCTGCTGGGCATGGTGCTGATGGTGTTCGGCAACGTGGTGCTGCGCTACGCCTTCAACTCCGGCATCCAGGTCTCCGAGGAGCTGTCGCGCTTCTTCTTCGTCTGGCTGACCTTCATCGGCGCCATCGTCGCGATGCGCGACGGCACGCACCTGGGCATGGACGGCTTCGTCACCCGCCTGTCGCGGCGCGGCAAGCTCGCCTGCCTGGCGGCCAGCCAGACCATCGTGCTGGCCTGCTGCGCCATGCTGTTCTGGGGCACCTGGCAGCAGCACGAGGTCAACGCCACCACCAAGGCGCCGGTCACCGAAATCTCCATGATCTGGGTCTTCGGCATCGGCTACCTGACCAGCGCGGCCATCGGCGCTCACGCCGTGCATGCGCTGTGGCGCATCGCCCGCGGCGGCTTGCGCGACGACGAACTGGTGCAGGTGACGGAGAGCGAGGAGATCCCGCACGACGCCGCCCACCCGGGAGCGCGGCCGTGACGATCGCCGTCTTCACGCTGTCGCTGCTCGGCGCCATGATGCTCGGCGCGCCGATCGCCTTCGCCCTGCTGATCTGCGCCGGCGCGTTGATGGTCGTCCAGGGCCAGATCGACACCACGATCCTGTCGCAGAAGCTGGTGGAGGGCGCGGACAGCTTTCCGCTGCTGGCCATTCCCTTCTTCATCCTGGCCGGCGAGCTGATGAACGCCGGCGGCATCTCGCGGCGCATCGTCAACTTCGCGCTGGCCTGGGTCGGCCATCTGCGCGGCGGCCTCGGGCTCGTCGCGATCTTCGCTTCGGTGGTGATGGCGGCGATCTCCGGGAGCGCGGCCGCCAATGCGGCGGCCATCGGCGCGATGCTGATCCCGATGATGCGCCAGGCCGGCTACGACGTGCCGCGCTCGGCCGGCCTGATCGCGGCCGGCGGGGTGATCGCGCCGGTGATCCCGCCGTCGATCGGACTGATCGTGTTCGGCGTCATCGCCAACGTGTCGATCGGCAAGCTGTTCCTGGCCGGCATCGTGCCGGGGCTGATGATGGGCGCGTCGCTGGTCATCGCCTGGACGTGGGTGGCGCGGCGCGACAAGGTGAGCGTGCAGCCGCGCCGGTCGATGGCCGCGCGCGGCCGCGCCGCGATCGACGGCTTCTGGGCGCTCCTGATGCCGCTGGGAATCATCGGCGGGCTGAAGTTCGGCGTGTTCACGCCCACCGAGGCCGGCGTCGCGGCCTGCGTCTATGCCTTCGTGCTCGGCGCCCTCGTCTATCGCGAGCTGACCCTGCGCCAGTGCTACGGCCTGCTGGTGGCGGCCGCGAAGAGCACGGCCGTGGTCGTGTTCCTCATCGCGGCCGCGCTGGTGTCGGCCTGGCTGATCACCACCTCCGAGGTGCCGGCCCAGGTGGCGGCGATGCTCGAGCCCTTCATGGGCAACAAGATCCTGCTGATGTTCGTGATCATGGTCATCGTGGTGATCGTCGGCACCGCGCTCGACTTCGCGCCCACGCTGATGATCCTCACGCCCGTGCTCATGCCGGTGGTCAAGCAGGCGGGCATCGACCCGGTGTACTTCGGCGTGCTGTTCATCATGAACAACGCCATCGGCCTGATCACGCCGCCGGTGGGCATCGTGCTCAACGTGATGTGCGGCGTGGCCAAGATCTCGATGAAGGAGCTGATGCGTGGCCTGTGGCCCTTCCTCTGGGCCGAGCTCATCGTGCTGTTGCTGCTGGTGCTCTTCCCTTCGCTGGTGCTGGTGCCGCTGAAGTGGCTGAGCTGATTTTTCACAAACAAGGAGACCTCCGATGCCGAACCGTTCCCGCCTTTCGCGCCTTTTCCCCTTTTCCCGCCTGGCCGCCGTGGCCCTGGCCGCCGGCCTCGCCGCCGGTGCCGCGCAGGCCCAGTTCAAGGAGCGCAACTTCCGCGTCTCCAACGGCGTGAGCAAGGAGCACCCGATGGGCAACGGCCTGGCGAAGATGGGCGCCTGCACGCTCGAGAAGAGCGGCGGCAAGATGAAGATCCAGGCCTTCTGGGACGGCGCGCTCGGCAGCGACCTCACCGGCACGCAGAGCGTGCGCACCGGCTCGCTCGACATGGTGATCACGTCGACCGCGCCGGTGGTTTCGATCGTGCCGGCGCTGGGCGTCTTCGACCTGCCCTTCCTCTTCAACAACGCCGGCGAGGCCGACAAGGTGCTCGACGGCCAGGTCGGCGAATGGTTCTCCGCCAAGCTGCCGGCCGTCGGGCTGGTCAACCTGGCCTGGTGGGAGAACGGCTTTCGCCACACGACCAATTCGAAGCGGCCGATCATCAAGGTGGAGGATTTCGACGGCGTGAAGATGCGCGTGATGCAGAACACCATCTTCCTCGACACCTTCAAGACCCTGGGCACCAACGCCGTGCCGATGGCCTTCACCGAGGTCTACTCGGCGCTCGAGACCAAGACGGTGGACGGCCAGGAGAACCCCTTCACCAACATCGAGAACATGAAGTTCTACGAGGTGCAGAAGTACCTCACGCTCACGAAGCACGCCTACAGCCCGACGCTGGTGCTGTTCTCCAAGAAGATCTGGGACACGCTCTCGCCGCAGGAGCAGACGACGCTTCGCGAATGCGCGCTGCAGGGTCGCGACGAGCAACGCCGCGCCAACCGCGCGATGGAAGCGCGCAGCGTGGACAACCTCAAGGCCAAGGGCATGGCGGTCAACGAGATCGCGCCGGCCGAGATGCAGCGCATCCGCGACCGGTCGAGCGTGATCTACGAGCGCCACGCCAAGTCCATCGGCGACGAGGCGATCACGATGGTCTCCTCCGAGCTCAAGCGCATCCGCGGCAACTAGCAAAGGGGTCCACGATGAGTCTTTCCGGAAAGATCGCCTGGGTCACCGGTGGCGGCAGCGGCATCGGTCTGGCCGGCGCCACGCAGCTGGCGCAAGCGGGCTGTCGGGTCGTCATCTCCGGGCGCGAGGCGCCCAAGCTCGACGCGGCCATCGAAGCCGCCGAACGCCTGGGCGCGCCGCCCGGCTCGGTCTCGGCCGCGCCGCTGGACGTGGCGGACGCCCGCGCCGTCGCGGCCGTTGCGCAGGCGATCGAGGCCGAGTTCGGGCGGGTCGACATCCTCGTCAACAGCGCCGGCATCAATTTCCCCAAGCGCTACTGGTGCGAGACCGACGGGCCCACTTTCGACCAGGTGGTTGCCGTCAACCTGAACGGTGCGACCTATTGCACCCTGGCGGTGGCCAAGGGCATGCGTGCGCGCCGCGAGGGAACGGTGATCAACGTCGCCTCCTTCGCGGGCTGGCACTACGAGTACCTGACCGGCCCTGCCTACACCGCCAGCAAGGCCGCGCTGATGGCGCTCACGCACTCCTTCAACATCGAGGAGTGCGTCAACGGCCTGCGCGCGACCGCGCTGTGCCCGGGCGAAGTCGCCACGCCGATCCTGAAGAAGCGCCCGGTCGAGCCGAGCGAGGCCGACAAGGCGCGCATGCTGCAGGAGGCCGACCTGGGACGGACGATCCGCTTCATTGCCGAGATGCCGCCGCACGTCTGCATCAACGAGCTGGTGATCTCGCCGGTGTGGAACCGCACCTACGTCGCGGGCGAGGCGCTGCAGCGCAAGGCGGCGGCATGACGCAGGCTGCGAGCGCGGCGCCTGTGGTGGCCGTCACCGGCGCGGGGCAGGGCATCGGCCGCGCGCTGGCGCGGGCCTTCGCCCGGCAGGGCGCCCGGGTGGTCGTTTCCGACATCGATGCCGCCTCCTGCGCGTCCGCGGCGAGCGAACTCCAGGCCCTCGGCGTGCCGGCCGACGTGACGAATGCCGAGCATTGCGCGGCGCTGGTCGAGCGCGCGGTCGCCGTGCACGGCCGCCTCGACGTGATGGTCTGCAACGCCGGCATCATGCAGCTGAAGCCGCTGCTCGAACTGGACGGCAAGGATTGGGACCGCATGCTCGGCGTCAATGTCAAGGGCAGCTTCCTCACGCTGCAGGCCGCGGCACGGCAGATGCTGGTGCAGCCGCCGCTGGCCGAAGGTCGACCGCGCGGCAAGATCCTGCTGATGGCGTCGATCGCCGGCCGCAGCGGCGCCGGCCCGATCGCGGCGGTGATCCCGCACTACCGCGCCAGCAAGGCGGCGGTGATCAGCCTCACCCAGTCGGCCGCCGTCGCCTTCGCGCCGCAGATCACCGTCAACGCGATCTGCCCCGGCCTGGTGGAGACCGACATGTGGCAGCGCATGGACCGCGACTGGAGTGCGCTGCAAGGCGTGCCTCGGGGCCAGGCGTGGCAGCAGCGCGTGGCCGCGGTGCCCATGGGCCGGGCGCAGACGCCGGAAGACGTGGCCGACCTGGCGATGTTCCTCGCCTCGCCCGCGGCGGATTACATGACGGGCCAGTCGATCAACATCGACGGCGGCCTGATGATGAACTGAGGCCCATGCATCCCGCCCTGTCCCTGAAGACCCTGCTCGCAGGCGCCTCCATCGTCGAGGCACCGGGCGCCTACGACGCGCTGAGCGCGCGACAGATCGAGCGCGCCGGCTTCCCGGCCGTCTACATGACCGGCTTCGGCGCCACCGCGTCGCGGCTGGGCCAGCCCGACATCGGCCTCATGACCCAGACCGAGATGACCAGCCACGCGCGCGACATGGTGCGCGCCGTCGGCGTGCCGGTCATCGCCGACGCCGACACCGGCTACGGCGGCCCCTCGAACATCGAGCGCACGGTGCGCGAGTACGTCCAGTCCGGCGTGGCCGCCATCCACCTCGAGGACCAGGTGGCGCCGAAGCGCTGCGGCCAGATGGCGGGCATCCGACTGATCGATGCGCGCGAGAACGAGCGCCGCCTGCGCTGTGCGGTGGCCGCGCGCGGCGGCGATCCCATGCTGATCATCGGGCGCACCGATGCGCTGCCCGCAGCCGGCATCGACGAGGCGCTGGCGCGCGCCCGGCGCTGGCAGGACGCGGGCGTCGACCTGGTCTTCGTCGACGGCATCAAGAAGATCGCCGAGGTGGAAGCCGTGGCGCGGCAGCTGCCCGGGCCGAAGATCGTCTCCATCGTCGACGGCAACGAAACCACCGCGCTGCGCGCGGCCGACCTGCAGGCCATGGGCTTCGCCGTGGTGCTGTATGCGGTAACGGCGCTCTTCGGCGCAGCGCTCGCCGTCGAGCAGGCGCTCGCGCGCCTGCGGCGGGACGGCACGCCGCGCGATGTGCCGACGCTCGCCTATGCCGACTTCACCCGGATCGTCGGCCTGCGGGCGCACCAGCAGCTCGACGAGCAATACGGCGCCGCGGGCTGAAGCACGTTCTCTCTCTGGCCTCAAGTCCTCCCATCTGCGAAAGTCCCGACCTTGAACTCCGTCACTTCCGTTTCCTATTCCGGCATCTGGCCCGCGCTGCTGACCCCGCTCGACGAGAAGCTCGGCGTCGACATTCCGCGCTTCGCCTCCCATGCGCTGCGCCTGCTCGATGCCGGCTGCACCGGCATCACGCCTTTCGGCACCACCGGCGAAGGCCCGTCCTTCAGCGTGGCCGAGCGCATCGACGCGCTGGCCGGGCTGGTGGCGCGGGGCGTGCCGGCCGGGCGCATCCTGGCCTCCACCAGCTGCGCCGCGCTGCCGGACGCACTGGCGCTGACCCGGCACGCGGTCGAGCTGGGCGCCTATGGCTGCCTGCTCTTGCCGCCCTTCTTCCTGAAGGGCGTGTCCGACCAGGGCGTGATCGATGCCTACCGCTGGATCATCGACGGCGTCGGCGACGCGCGGCTGCGCGTGGTGCTCTATCACATCCCCCAGGTGGCGGGCGTCGGCCTGAGCCACCACGTGATCCGCACCCTGAAGACGCTGTACCCGGAGACCATCGTGGGCCTGAAGGACAGCGGCTGCCAGCGAGACGCTTCGCTGGCCTATGCCGAAGCCTTCATGCCGCCGATGCAGGTGTGGGTGGGCAACGAGCCGGACCTGCAGACCCTGGCCGCGCGCGGCAGCCTCGGGGCGGTGAGCGGCATCGCCAACGTCATGCCGCGCCTGGTGCAGCGGCTGGTGAAGGGCTCCGGCGAACCGGCGATCGACCAGGACCGCGTGCTTGCACTGCTCCAGATCCTCGGTGGCTATGGGCTGACGGCCGCCTTCAAGGGCGTGATGGCGCTGCTCGACGATGCACCGGGCTGGATGCGCGTGCGCCCGCCGCTGGTGGCGCTGGACGCGACCGAACACGAACGGCTGGCGGCGCAGCTGCGCGCCTTCGGCATCGATCGCGAGCGGGACTGAGCGCATGGCTGCCAGCGTGGTCTGCATCGCGAGCTGGAACGCCGATCTCGTGTCGCGCATTCCACGGCCGCTGGCGCGCGGCGAAACGCTGCTCGCCGACGCTTTCGAAATCAGCCCCGGCGGCAAGGGGTCGAACGCCGCGGTGGCCGCAGCGCGGCAGGGTGCCGCAGTGGCCGTGGTGGCGCGCATCGGCGACGACGAGTTCGGGCGCATGGCCCTTCGCCTGTGGCACGCCGAAGGCATCGACGTGCGCCATGTGGACATCGCCGCCGGCGAGCGCAGCGGCGTCGCGCAGATTCACGTGTTCGACGATGGCGACAACGCCATCGCCGTCTTCCCCGGCGCCGGTGCCCGCCTCGACGCGGCGCATGCCCGGGCCGCGGCCGGCGCGATGGCGGTGTGCCGCGTGGTCATGGCCTCGTGCGAAGTGCCCCTGGCCTGCACGCTCCAGGCCTTCCGGCAGGCGCGCAGCCTCGGTGCATTGACCCTGCTCAACCCGGCGCCGGCGATGCCCTTGCCCGACGATCTGTTGCCGCTGGTCGACGTGCTCACGCCCAACGAAGGCGAACTGATGGCCCTGGCCGGCCCCGGCGCGGCCTCCATCGACGAGGCGGCGGCGCTGCTGCTCGCCCGCGGCGTGGGGGCCATCGTGGTGACGCTGGGAAGCGCCGGCTGCCGGCTCTACCGGCGTGGCGAAGCGCCGCGAAGCGAGCCCGGCCATCGCGTGCCGGTGGTGGACACCATCGGCGCGGGCGATACCTTCACCGGCGCCCTGGCCGCTGCATTGGCCCGCGGCGAGTTGCTGCACCCGGCGATGCGCCGCGCCAACGCTGCGGCCGCGCTTTCGGTTCGAGGCCGAGGCGCGATCGGCGGCATGCCTCGGCCGGGCGACGTGAGCGCACTGCTCGCGCTGCTCGCCGACGGCGCCTAGCAGCGCTGCCGCACCGGCCGCTGGGTCACGTTGCGGCTGCTTCCGCCGCCGCTGCCGTACGCCACGCGGCACGGCACACCAGCATGCGTCGACCGGCCGCCGGCATCGCTTCAGAAGTCGACCAGGCTCAGCCCGATGCTGAGCACCGCGCGCTTGCGGTTGTAGTCGACCAGCGTGTCGCCGTAGCCGTAGAACAGCTGCGTGTGGAAGCGCAGGTTGCTCCGGTTCGAATCGCCGATGGGCTTGAGCCACTCGAGCCGGATCGATCCGCGGCCGCTCTCGCGCAGGTTGTTGCGCAGCGTCATGGCCAGCGTGTTCCCGTTGTCGATATTCCAGCGGCCGGTGATCTCGGCGCGCCCGATGTAGTTCGAGATGTCGGCGTTGTCGTCGTCCGCCGCGCTTTCATGCACGCGCTTCCAGATGCGCCCGGTGATCGTGAAGCGATCGTCCAGCTCGACGCCGCCCATCAGGTAGAGCCGGTTCCAGCTGCGCGAGTAGGGCAGGCTCTGGCCGTTGGACTGGTGCACGAGGCCGACGCCCGCATAGCGCCAGCGCCAGCCGCCCGGCAGCCGGTAGTCCGTGGGGTAGACGTAGATCAGCTCGGGCTCGTGGTCGGTGCTGCGGAAGGGCCGGGAGATGCCGCCGTTGAAGATCTGCCAGGTCGACTGCTGGCTGTAGCCGAACCACAGCGAGTCCTTCTTGACCGGATCGTCCTGCGTGAGCATGCCCTGGGCGAGCTTGGTGCGCACCGACAGGCCGATGCGCATCTCGTTGGCCTGGTAGGGAATGTAGGTGCCGGTGTGGCCGGCCGAGGGCGAGGTCGGGGTCTCGGGCTTGTGGTTCGCGGTTGCGAAGGACACGTTGAGCGGCCGATAGCCGCGGAAGCTGAAGGTGCCGCAGTCGCTGCCGTTCTCCAGCTCCCAGAAGCGCGAAAGCGCGGAGTATTGGCTGTCGCGGCAGCCCGCCTCGGTCGCGACCGACACCACGCGCGTGGCCGGCACGGCGGCGTCCACCGGCGCGGGCGGCTGCGTGGTGGCGAGCACCGGCGGCGCCGCCGGCACCTGGGCTGCCGGCAGCGTCTGTTGCTGGGCCCAGCGGTCGAAGCAGGCCAGGCGCGCGTCCTTGTCGTTCGCGAGCCGCTGGCACTGCTGCCAGGTCAGCGCCGCGTCGGCGAGCGGGCTCGCCGGCTTGGGCGCGGGCTGGGCCTGCGCGAGCCCCATGCCGAGGCCGCCAAGGATCGCCGCGAGGGCCGCGGCGATAGGGGTGATGCGTGTGTTCTTCATTGCCAACTGCCAGTCTTGTTCAGCACGAAGGGGTGCGTGCTGTCGTCGGACGCGTTGCGCCACGTTCCCTTGAATTCCTTGCCGCAGGAGCCGGGCTGCAGTTCGCCCAGCCAGTTGCCGCTGATGGCGCGGCCATCCAGCGACTCGTCGATGTTGAGCAGGCCCTCGTCGTCGATGTCGCCCGCGAGCTGCGCCACCGAAGGCGGCTTGCCGCCGCGCTCGCGCGTGATGGTGCCGCGCACGCCTTCGTATTCGGGATGCCTCCCCAGCTGCACGCGCGCGATGCCGGGTTCGCCCTCGATGCGCGCCTCCCATTGGCCGTAGAGCGCGCCCACCGGCAGCTCGCGGCCGTTCGCGGGGCAGGCCGGCTGGGCCAGGGCGCCGCCCGCGGCCAGGCCGAGCGCCAGAAGCAGCGGGGCCCTCATGAGCCCGCTGCGGCTGCGGCTGCTGCCGCCGCGCTGTCCTGGGCCTTGCGCGCGAACTCGGCGCGCAGGGCCTTGAGCTTCTCGCGCGGATCTTCCTTGATGGTCTTCTTGTCGAGCGCCATCTCGGCAATGAAGCGGCTGGGCTGCGCCGGCACCATCTCGCGGCCCTGCTTGCGGCGCTTGGTCCAGCTCACGGCCAGGCTGCGCTGCGCGCGCGTGATGCCCACGTACATCAGGCGGCGCTCCTCCTGCAGGCGCTGCAGGGTGTCTTCGCTGACCTTCAGCTGGCGGCCGCCGTCGTCCTCCAGCTTGAAGGGCAGCAGGCCCTCGTTCACGCCGATCAGCATCACGTGCGGCCACTCCAGGCCCTTGGAGGCATGCAGCGTGGAGAGCGTCACCACGTTCTGGTCCTTCTCGCGCTCGCTGATGGTGGAGAGCAGCGAGATGGTCTGTGCCACTTCGAGCAGGCTCTTGCGCTCGTTCTCGACCGTCGCCCCCGAGGCATCCGCGATCTGCCCGCCGCAGCGCTGCGACATCCAGTCGCAGAACTCGAGCACGTTGGTCCAGCGGCCGGCCGCGGCCTGCTCGCTCTCCTCGCCGTCGTAGAGGTGCTTCTCGTACTCGATCTCCTTGAGCCAGTCGGCCAGGAAGGCGCGCGCATCCTCGGCGCCCATGGTGCGGCGCGCACGGTATTCGAGGTCGTTGATGTAGCGGCCGAACTCGTGCAGGCCTTCCATTCCGCGCTTGGCCATGACGGCGGGCAGCGAGGGCGAAAACAGGGCCTCGAACAGGCTCAGCTTGTACTGGCTCGCGAAGGTGCCGAGGCTGGCCAGCGTGGTGTGGCCGATGCCGCGCTTGGGCGTGGTCACGGCGCGCAGGAAGGCCGGGTCGTCGTCGTTGTTGACCCACAGCCGGAACCAGCCGCACAGGTCCTTGATCTCGGCGCGGTCGAAGAAGCTCTGGCCGCCCGAGACCTTGTAGGGGATCTGCGCGCGGCGCAGCGCCTGCTCGAACACGCGCGCCTGGTGGTTGGCCCGGTAGAGGATCGCGAAGTCGCGGAACTCCTTGAACAGCTGGCCCTGCGTGGTGGCGTCGCCGCCGCGCAGGCTCTGGATGCGCGCCACCGCGCGCTCGGCCTCGTGCGCCTCGGTGTCGGCATCGACCACGCGCACCGGCTCGCCCTCGCCGAGCTCGCTGAACAGCGTCTTGGGGAAGAGCTTGGGGTTGGGGCCGATCACGTTGTTGGCCGCGCGCAGGATGGCGCTGGTGCTGCGGTAGTTCTGCTCGAGCTTGATGACCTTGAGCGTGGGAAAGTCCACCGGCAGCTTGCGCAGGTTGTCCAGCGTGGCGCCGCGCCAGCCGTAGATCGACTGGTCGTCGTCGCCCACCGCGGTGAAGCGGCCGCGCTGGCCGACCAGCGCCTTCAGCACCTCGTACTGCGTGGCATTGGTGTCCTGGTACTCGTCGACCAGCACGTGGCCGAGGGCAGCCTGCCACTTGGCGCGCACGTCCTCGTGCTGCTGCAGCAGCTTGAGCGGCATGCCGATCAGGTCGTCGAAGTCCACGCTCTGGTAGGCGACCAGGCGCTCCTCGTAGCGCGCCATGATGCGTGCGGTGATGCGCTCGTTGTCGTCGGCGGCCTGGGCCTCGGCCTGCGCGGCGTTGAGGCCCATGTTCTTCCACTTGCTGATGGTCCACTGCCAGATGCGCGCCGTCGCCGCATCGGTGGTGCCGCCGGCATCCTTGAGGATCTTGGTGACGTCGTCGCTGTCCAGGATGCTGAAGGCCGGCTTCAGGCCCAGCACCCCGCCGTCCTCGCGCATCATGCGCACGCCCAGCGCGTGGAAGGTGCACACCACCACCTTGTTCGCGTCGCGCCCGATCAGGCCCTTGGCGCGCTCGCGCATCTCGGCTGCCGCCTTGTTGGTGAAGGTGATGGCCGCGATGCGCTTCGGTTCCAGCCCGGCCTGGATCAGCCGCGCGATCTTGTGCGTGATGACGCGCGTCTTGCCCGAGCCCGCGCCGGCGAGCACCAGGCAGGGGCCATGAAGGTAGTTGACGGCTTCCTGCTGCGCGAGATTGAGACCGGAGGACATGAAGGGGGAAGGGGGAAGGGGGAAGGGGGCGCAAAGCGGGCAATGATACGGGGGCGGCCCGATGCAAGGCCTTGTGAAAGCTGTGTCGCGATGTGCCAGGGCGACAATCGCCGCGTGCTGCACATCCTCGCCGTCACCATCCCGTTTTTCGCCTTGATTGCGGCCGGCTATGCGGCGGCACGCAGCGGCGCGCTGCCGCTGGCGGCCATTCCGGGCCTCAACGCCTTCGTGCTCTATTTCGCGCTGCCGTGCATGCTGTTCCGCTTCGGCGCGGGCGCGCCGATCGCACAGCTGCTCGATGCGGGCGTGGCGCTGGTGTGGGGCACTTGCGCGCTGCTCGTGGTCGGCGTCACCGTGGGCCTGGCGCGCCGCCGGGGCCTGGCGTGGAACGACGCGGCCTTCGGCGCGCTGGTGGCCGCTTTCCCCAACACCGGCTTCATGGGGCTGCCGCTGCTGATCGCCATCCTGGGCGCGCAGGCGGCCTCGCCGATGATCATCACCATCGCCTTCGACCTGGTGCTGACCTCCTCGCTGTGCATCGCCCTGTCGCGCCTGGACGGGGCCGGCGCGCAGGGCGCGGCCCGGGCGGCGCGGCAGGCCCTGCGCGGCATCGTGCAGAACCCGATGCCCTGGGCAATCCTGCTCGGCGGGCTGTTCTCGGCGAGCGGCCTCGCGCTGCCGGGCCCGGCCGAGCGCACGGTCGCCATGCTGGGCGAGGCCGCCTCGCCGGTGGCGCTGTTCACCATCGGCGCCGTGCTGGCGCGCTCTGCGCTGCTGGCGCGCGAGCATCGCGCCAGCGCGCGCGTGGCCGAGGCGATGGGCAGCGGGGTGCCGGCGCCGTCGCGGGCGCCAACTGCCGACCTGCTGTCGGTGGCCGCGATCAAGATGCTGGCGCACCCTCTGCTGGTCTACGGGGTGGCGCGCACCGCCGTGGCGTGGGGCCTGCCGCTCGAGCGCAATGCGCTGGTCGCCATCGTGCTGGTGGCCGCCCTGCCGAGCGCGAGCAACGTGGCCATGCTGGCCGAGCGCTTCGGCGCCGACAGCGGGCGCATCGCGCGCATCATTTTGTGGACCACCGTGGCGGCCTTCTTCAGCTTCCCGCTCATGGTGGGCTGGGTGCGCTGACGCCCCGTCGGGTCAGGGCGTGAGCACGCCGAGCTTGCAGGGGTCGGCGTCGGACCGTTCAAGGCCATGTTTCAGCTCGACTCCCGTCTCGAGCAATGTCAACCCATGTTTCAGAATATTGCCTACAGACCCCCGGCGGCTATGGGCCGATAGTTCTAGCTATATTCCATTCGACTAATTCTTCTGTTTTCAAATGCCCTGCTAAAGTGGCGTCAAAACTTGGGGGAAAACTGCCATGACGACTTGGATGCGCTGGATGCTGTGGGTGGCATGCCTTGCCACGGTAGCTTGGCTCTGGCACGCGGGCGCCCTCGGCGCCGGCACGGCGCTCGCCACGGGCGCCACCAGCCTTCTTCTCTTCGTCTGGCGCAGCCACCCCCACCGCAAGCGCCGCACGGCCCTGCAGTACATCGAAATGGGCAAGCAGCCGATCGGGCTGCACTGAAGCCCCCCCGGGGCTCGCCCGTTCAGATGCTATGGGGGTCCACGTCGACCAGCCAGCGGATCACGCCCTTGCCTTCGGGCTGCTTGCGCAATTCGTGCAGCAGCGGCTGCCAGGCCGCGAGCAGGCGCTGCAGCGCGGCGCGCGAGGCGCTCTCGACCAGCAGCTGCGCCCGTTCCACGTTGGCCACGCGCTGGATCGCGTGCGGCACGGCGGAATAGCGGGTGACTTGCTGCGCGCCCTCCAGCCCTTCGGCCGCCGCGCCGGCGGCATTGAGGAAGCCCTGCGCCGCCTCCTGCGTTCGGGCGTCGGCACGCAGCAGGGCCTGGAAGGCGAAGGGCGGCATCCCGGCGGCGGCGCGCTCCTCCAGCTCGCGCTGGGCGAAGGCGGGGTAGTCGTGCCGGCGCAGGGCGGCGAAGAGGGCGTGCTGCGGGTGATGGGTCTGGATCCACATCTCGGCGGTCGTTCCCTGCGCCGCCAGATAGGCCGCGTCCCGCCCCGCGCGCCCCGCCGATTGCATGAGCAGGCCGAACAGCCGCTCGGGCGCGCGGAAGTCGCTGGAAAAGAGCGCCCCGTCGGGGTTGGCCGCCGCGACCAGCGTGATGCGCCGGAAGTCGTGGCCCTTGGCGATCATCTGCGTGCCCACCAGCACGTCGACCTCGCCGGCATGCACGGCGGCCAGCTGCGACTCGAGCGCGCCCTGCCGGCGCGTGCTGTCGGCGTCGATGCGGGCGATGCGCACCGGACTGCCGTCGGGCCGCGTCACGCCGGCGAACAGTTCCCCCAGGTGCTCTTCCAGCCGCTCCGTGCCGCGGCCCACCGGGGCGATGTCGGGGTTGCCGCAGGCCGGGCAGGCGCGCGGCACCCGCTCGGTGAAGCCGCAGTGGTGGCAGCGCAGCGTGCGGTCGATCTTGTGGAACACGCGGAAGGCGCTGCAGTGCGGGCATTCGCTCTTCCAGTCGCAGTCGCCGCAGGCCAGCACCGGCGCATAGCCGCGCCGGTTGAGGAACACCATGCTCTGCTCGCCACGCGCCACCCGCTGGCCGATGGCGTCGAGCAGCGCGGCAGACAGCACCGTACGCGGCGGCTGCAGGCCCATGTCGACCAGCCGCACCGTCGGCAGTGCCGCGGTGCCGATGCGCGAGGGCATCGCCAGCCGTACGTAGCGCCCGCCGCCATCCTCGCCTGCGGCCGGCCGGCTCTGGTGCCAGCTCTCCAGCGAGGGCGTGGCCGAGCCCAGCATCACCTTCGCGCCCTCGCGCCGGCCGCGCCAGACGGCCAGGTCGCGGGCCGAGTAACGTGCGCCTTCCTGCTGCTTGTAGCTGGGGTCGTGCTCCTCGTCGACCACGATCAGCTTGAGCGCGGGCATCGAGGCGAACACCGCCATCCGGGTGCCCAGCACGATGCGCGCCGCTCCGCCGTGCGCCGCCAGCCAGCTGGCCAGGCGCTGGGGATGGGTCATGCCGCTGTGCAGCGACACCACGGCGCCGCTGCCGAAGCGGTTCTTGAAGCGCGCCTCCAGCTGCGGCGTCAGATTGATCTCGGGCACCATCACCAGGGCCTGGGCCTGCGGCTCGCGCTGGAGCAGCGCCGCGACCGCCTGGAGGTAGACCTCGGTCTTGCCGCTGCCGGTGCTGCCGAAGAGCAGGAAAGGACCGCTTTCGGCATCGAAGCGCGCCAGGGCCTGCGCCTGCTCGGGGGTCAGCGCCGGGCCGCTGGAAGAGGCCGCGGCGGCGGCGGGCGCGGCCTGGCGCTTGAGGCGCCGCGCCAGCTGCACCGTGCTCAGGTCCCGCAGCTGGGGCGGCAGCGCAGCGAGCGCGATCTCGCCGAGCGAGCGCTGGTAATAGCGGGCGGCAAAGGCCACCAGGTCGCGCCAGCCCGCGCCCAGCGGCGGCAACGCGTCCAGTACGGCGCCGACGGGCTTGAGCTCCACCGGCGCCGCCGCATCGTCCTGCGTTCCGGCAGGCTGGGCCGACCACACCACCCCGAGCACCTCGCGGCGGCCCAGCGGCACCCGCACCAGTGCGCCGGGCGCGACAGGCAGGGGGCTGGCGTAGCTCAGTACATCCCCTAATGCGCTGTGCGCCGGAGTCTGAACGGCGACCTCGAGACGCCAGTTCAAGACGCGCTTCCGTTCGGGCCGATGGTTAAAGGAACTTGGAGCAAAGCGGCCTAAGTCCTTGATTTGGCAGCGCTTTGAAAGCCATCCAGCGTTGCTGTGGATAACTTTGTTGATATCGAGGCCCGACGCGCCGCCAGGCCTTGAGAATCAAGGCTTCCGCTGGAATGCCCGCAAAAAAAGCAAAACTCAAAATCCATATGAATCAATGACTTAGCGGCGCTATCGCTTTAGGAGCAGGGCTGGCGGGCCTTCCGGCGATTTTTGGCGCCGCAACGATGGTTTTGTGCATAAGTCAGTCCGTCCTCACCATTTTCGAACTTGACAAACGCGCGACCCTCGATCTCAGCTGCTTACAACCCATAACGGCCTCAGAGGCCGCGCAGGGCGCGGGACTGCGCGTGAACGGCGGCCACCAGCGCGGCGACGTGCTCGGGTGGGGTGAACTGGCTGATCCCATGCCCCAGGTTGAAGATGTGGGTCGGTCCGCTCGACGCGGGGTCGCAGTGCGGCCGGCCGAAGGCCTGCAGCACCTTCGCGACCTCGGCCTCGATCCGCTCGGGCGGGGCGAACAGCACGTTGGGATCGATGTTGCCCTGCAGTGCCTTGCCGCCGTCGCCCTCGCCCACCAGCATGCGGGCGCGGCCGAGGTTGACGGTCCAGTCCAGGCCCAGCACCTCGCAGTCCAGAGCGCGCATGCCCTCCAGCCAGAGCCCGCCGCCCTTGGTGAAGACGATGCGCGGCACGGGCTGGCCGTCCGCGCCCTGGCGCTGGAGCTGCGACAGCACGCGGGCGGTGTAGGCCAGGCTGAAATCCTGGAAGGCGCCGTCGGCCAGCACGCCGCCCCAGCTGTCGAAGACCATCACGGCCTGTGCGCCGGCGTCGATCTGGGCGTTGAGGTAGGCCGCCACGGCGTCGGCATTCACCGTGAGCAGGCGGTGCATGAGGTCGGGGCGGCTGTAGAGCAGGGTCTTGACCAGGCGGTAGTCGCTCGAGCCGGCACCCTCGACCATGTAGCAGGCCAGCGTCCAGGGGCTGCCGGAGAAGCCGATCAGCGGCACGCGGCCGTCGAGGGCACGGCGGATCGAGGCGACCGCGTCGAAGACATAGCGCAGCTTGTCCATGTCCGGCACCTCGAGGGCGCCGATGGCCGCTTCGTCGCGCACCGGCCGCGCAAAGCGCGGGCCCTCCCCGGCCTCGAAGGACAGGCCCAGGCCCATCGCGTCGGGCACCGTGAGGATGTCGGAGAACAGGATCGCCGCGTCGAGCGGGTAGCGCGCGAGCGGCTGCAGCGTGACCTCGGTGGCGTAGTCCACGTTGGTCGCCAGCCCCATGAAGCTGCCGGCCCGGGCACGCGTCGCCACATATTCAGGCAGGTAGCGCCCGGCCTGGCGCATCAGCCAGACGGGCGTGTGGTCGGTGGCCTGGCGCCAGCAGGCGCGCAGGAAAGTGTCGTTCTTCAGGGGGGCGAAAGGCATCCCGCGATTGTCGCAGGGGCCCTCGCCGGGGGCCGGGCGCTCAGGCTTTGTACTTGATCGAGCAACCGTAGGGCCTGGTCGTCGCCGCGCTGATCGGCTTGCCGCCGAAGGCCTCGCCGAGGGCCTGGTTCACGTAGTTGGTGGCCGTCTTGATGTCCTCGGTGCGGGACGAGGCGATGCTGTCGATGCCGCCGGCATACACCAGCACCCCCTTGGGATCGATGATGTAGAGGTGCGGCGTGGTGCGCGCGGCATAGGCGCGGCCGATCACCCCGTCCTCGTCCATCAGCACCGCCGTGGGAGCGGCCGACTGCTCCTTCATCCAGGCATCGAGCGCGGCCGGCTTCAAGTAGTCGCCGGCGGCGCGCTCGGTGGAATTGACGGCCAGCCAGACCACGCCCTTTTCGGTCGCGGCCTTCTGGGTGGCGGGCATGTTGCCGCTGCCGTAGTGCTTGCGCACGAAGGGGCAGCCCGGGTTGGTCCATTCGAGCACCACGAACTTGCCGGCGAAATCGGACAGCCGGTGCTGCTTGCCCGCGGTGTCGACGGCGACGAAATCGGGCGCCTTCTGGCCGACGGCCGGCGCGGCCACGGCGTGGGAATTCATTAGGAAGGTGGCGCCGAGGGCCACGGCGGCGGCCATCACGGCGCGGCGGGAGGCTCGGCTCAGGGCCGCGCGCGCCTGGCGCGCGGCGCGGTAGGAACGCGAGTCTGCGGTTGACGATGAGGGCATGGTCAGCTTGAACTCCACTTGCAAAAAATCAACGACCGCGACAGCTTAGAACGCTTTCCTCACCTGCTTGTGACAACCCGTAGAGGGGCAGGGTCAAAGTCGTGCCAGCGCCTGGCGGACCTCTTCCTTGCTCAGGATCTCGGTCAGCACCACCGGCGTGCGGCCCGGCGCCATCAGCACATAGGCGGGCACGCCGCTGCGGCCCAGCGCGGCCAGCGCGGCGGTGATCTCGGGGTCGCGCCGGGTCCAGTCGGCGCGCAGCATGGCCACCTTCTTCGCGTCGAACTCGGCCAGCAGCACGGCATCGGCCAGCGTGCTGCGTTTGTTGTACTGGCAGGTGACGCACCAGGCGGCCGTGAAGTCCACGAACACCGGGCGCCCTTCGGCCGCGAGTTCGCTCACGCGCGCGGGCGACCAGGCCTGCCAGCGCTCGCCGGCCGAGGCGACCGCGGCGGGCGCCGCACTGCGCACCACGTTGCCGCCGATCGCACCCGCCAGGACGGCGGTGACCGCGATCAGCGCGCTGGCCAGCACGATGCGCGTGCGGCCGCGCAGGGTGAGGGCCCAGACGACCGCCGCCAGGCACACCAGCAGGCCCAGCAGTGCGCCCGCGCCGTCGATGCCGCTTTGCTGGCCCAGCACCCAGACCAGCCAGGCCACCGTGGCGAAGATCGGGAAAGCGAGGAGCCGGCGCAGGATGTTCATCCACGGCCCGGGCCGGGGCAGCAGGCGCGCCACCCCCGGCACGAAACCGGCGGCCAGGTAGGGCAGGGCCAGGCCGAAGCCCAGCGCCGCGAAGATCAGCAGGGCCTGCGCGGCCGGCAGTCCGATCGTGAAGCCCATGGACGCGCCCATGAAGGGAGCGGTGCAGGGCGAGGCGATCACCACCGCCAGCACGCCGGACAGGAAATCGTTGGCCATCGGGTGCCGCACCTGGGCGCTGCACACCGAGGAGGGCGCGAGCATGCCGAACTCGAACAGGCCCGCCAGGTTGAGCCCGATCAGCGTGAAGAGAGCGGCCAGCACCGCCACCACCGCGGGCGACTGCAGCTGGAAGCCCCAGCCCAGCTCCGCACCCGCCGCCCGCAGGGCCAGCATCGCGGCCCCGAGCGCCAGGAAGGACAGCATGACCCCGCCCGTGTAGGCCACGGCGGCCATCCGGTGGCCGGCGTCGTCGTCGGCGCGCCGGGTGAAACCCAGCACCTTGATCGCCAGCACCGGGAACACGCAGGGCATCAGGTTGAGCAGCAAGCCGCCGAGCAGGGCGCCCACCAGCGCCATGACGAAGCTGCCGGAGGGTTGCGGCGCCGGGGGCGCGGTGTTGGCCTCGAGCGCAGCCCGCAGCGCCGGCGAGACCTCTGCGCGGGCGGCCACGGCCGGCCAGGTGCCGCTGACCGGCGCCTCGGCGCGCCAGGCAACGGGCTGGCCGGCCCTGCGGTCGGACTCCGCCAGGGCGACCACCACCGGCATCGTGCCGGGGCTGGCGCTGCGCTGCTCGGCCAGCGGCACGCTGGCGGTCCAGGTGTCGCCGTCCCAGGCCTGCGTCCAGTCCTTGCCGAGGACGGCCGCGGTGTGGATCACCTCGGCTGTCTCGGGGAAGAAGTCCAGCGTCTTGCCGCGCGCGGCGGCGGGCAGGCCGTCGAGCCGGACCTGGAGCTGCCGGCCCTCGATCCGGATCGAACCGGGCTTGGCCAGGGGCTCGGGCCGGGCGGCCAGCGCCGCATCGAAGGCGTTCTGGTGCAGCGCCGTGGAGCCCTGGACCGGCAGCTTGAGCAGGAACTCCCCGTCCTCGGGGATGCATTCCTTGCGGCAGACGAGCCAGGAAGCCTTGAGCTTGATGTCCAGCGCCTCGGCGCCCGTAAGGCCGGCCGGCGGCTTGAAGTCGGGTGCCACCGTGAGCGGCACCGGCAGCAGCACGGTGCCCTCGTACCCGTAATTGGCGAGGGTGCCGATCGGGATCTTCTTGGGCACGGGCCAGGCGATCTCGCCGGCCGACACGCCATCCGGCAGCGACCAGGCCAGCTCGGTCGGAAGGCCGGAGTCGCCGGCGTTCTTCCAGTAGGTGTGCCACTCGGGCTGGTGCGTGATCTGCAGCCCCACCCAGACCGGCGCACCGGCCGAGACGCCCTGCGGCGCCTGGGCGACGAGCTCTGCGCGCACATGGGGAGTGCTGACGACGGGACCAATGCGGGAAGCCAGCTGGGCGACTGCCGGCAGGCTGGCAGCGAGGGTGGCGGCCAGGAAGGCTGCGCGGCGGAGGAAGGAGAAGAGGGCCATGCCGGTCAGTCGGAGCGTGCTCGGGGGGCGAAGTTCCGGGCGAGCGGGCTCAAGCCGCCCATCCCAGCACCACCCGCCGGGTCTTGGCGCTCTTCTTTTCGATCTTGGTCACGACCACGGCGCCGATCTCGTGCGTATTCGCCACATGGGTCCCGCCGCACGGCTGGAAGTCGATCGCCTCGGCCTCGCCGATCCGGACCGTGCGCACCGTGCCGGTGCCGCGCGGCGGCTGCACGCTCATGCTCTTGACCAGCGCGGGATTGGCGTCGAGCTCTTCGTCGGTGATCGCGCCCAAGGCCAGTGGATGGCCGGCCGCCACCAGCCGCGCCAGGCCGGCGCTGAGCGCCTCCTTGTCCAGCGGGTCGGTCATGTGGAAATCCAGCCGCGCGTAATCGGGCGTGATCGAGCAGCCGTCGACCGGTTGCGCCACGAGGTGGCACAGCAGGTGGGTCGCGGTGTGGAAGCGCATCAGCTTGTGGCGACGGTCCCAGTCGATGCGGGCCGTCACGGCATCGCCGGCCTTCAGGGCCGCCAGCAGCCCGGCCTGGTCCGGCGCCGGCACGTGGGCGATCTCGTTCGTCGGCCGGCCCTCGGCATCCTTGGCCTTGCGGGTGTCGGCGATCGCCAGCGCCCGTCCGTCTGCCAGCACCAGTTGCCCGCTGTCGCCGGCCTGGCCGCCGCCCAGCGGGTAGAACACCGTGCGGTCGAGCACGACGCCGGCCTCGTCGATGCGCAGGACGCGGGCCTCGCACTCGCGCAGGTAGGCGTCGGAGCGGAACAGGTCGTCGGTCATCGCTCGATGGTAGCGGCGGCGCCGCGCCGGGGTGCGCCCACGCCCGAAAGCGCCCACAGCCGACAGCCGGCGCTTGTCCAGGAGGGATCATTCGTGGCAGCGCCGTGGGATTCGCGGCTGCGCATGAAGGAATCATGGCGATGATGCGATTCAGTCATTTTTCTGCAGCCGCCGCAGCGCTCGCGGCGGCCCTGTTGCTGGCGGCGTGCGGCGACACCGCCAAGCTGCCGCCCGGGGCCGGCATCGGCCCCACCCCGCAGCTGCCGGCGCCCAACAAGACGCTGATACCCACCGTCCGCGTCGCGCCCGCAGTCGGCTGGGGCGATGCTGCCGGCCCGACGGCGCGCAGCGGCTTCGTCGTGACGGCGCTGGCCCGCGGCCTGGACCATCCGCGCTGGGTCTACACCCTGCCCAACGGCGATGTGTTGGCGGTCGAGAGCAACAAGCCGCCCAAGCCCGAGGGCGCGAAAACGGGCGGCGGCGGCGCGGTCGGCTGGATCAAGTCGCGGGTCTTCGACATGTTCCAGAAGCGCGCCGGCGCCGGGGTGCCGAGCGCCAACCGCATCACCCTGCTGCGCGATGCCGATGGCGACGGCACCGCCGAAGTGCGGCAGGTGTTCATGCAGAACCTCAGTTCGCCCTTCGGCGTCGCGCTGGTCGGCAAGGAGCTCTTCATCGCGAATGCCGACGCGCTGGTCAAGGTACCCTATGCCGAAGGCCAGACGACGATCACGGCCACGCCGACGAAGGTGACCGACCTGCCGGCCGGCATCAACCACCATTGGACCAAGAACGTGATCGCCAACCGCGACGGCAGCAAGCTCTATGTGACGGTGGGCTCCAACAGCAACGTCGGCGAGAACGGCCTGGATGCCGAAGAGGGCCGCGCCGCGATCTGGGAGGTCGACGTGAAAAGCGGTGCCAAGCGCCTGTTCGCCACCGGCCTGCGCAATCCCAACGGCCTGGACTGGGAGCCCGGCACCCAGGTGCTGTGGACGGTGGTGAACGAGCGCGACGAGATCGGCAGCGACCTCGTGCCGGACTACCTGACTTCGGTGAAGGACGGCGCCTTCTACGGCTGGCCCTGGAGCTACTACGGCAGCCATGTGGACGCGCGCGTCGAGCCGCAGCGCCCGGACCTGGTGGCCAAGGCGGTGGTGCCCGACTACGCACTCGGCTCGCACGTGGCGCCGCTGGGGCTGGCCTTCTCGCATCCGCGCGGCATGCCGCCTGAGTTCGCCAGCGGCGTGTTCATCGGCGAGCACGGCTCATGGAACCGCAAGCCGCTCTCGGGCTACAAGGTGGTGTTCGTGCCCTTCACGGGCGGCCGGCCGAGCGGGCCGCCGGTGGATTTTCTGACCGGCTTTCTGAGCGCGGACGAGAAGGCCCAGGGCCGGCCCGTCGGCGTGGCGCTGGACAAGAGCGGCGCGCTGCTGGTGGCCGACGATGTGGGCAACACCGTCTGGCGTGTGGCGCGGGCGCGGTAGCGTGAGGGGTGGCGGTGCCGGTGCTCGGCGCGTGTGTCGCCGAGCGGCCTAAGATCGCCGCATGTCCCTTCCTCGTTTCTGGTCCCAGCTCACCACCCGCGACTTCGCCGCGCTCGACCCGGCGGCAACGGTCGCGGTGCTGCCCCTGGGTGCGACCGAGCAGCACGGCCCGCACCTGCCGCTGGGCGTGGATTCGACGCTGGTCGACGGCATCGTTTCCGCGGCCGTGCCGCTCCTGCCGGCCGAATTGCCGGTGCTCTTCCTGCCCAGCCAGCCGATCGGCCTGAGCCCCGAGCACGCCAGCTTCCCCGGCACGCTGACCTTGTCGGCCGAGACGCTGATCCGGCTGTGGCGCGAGATCGGCGCCGGCGTCGCGCGCGCCGGCCTGCGCAAGCTGGTCTTCTTCAATGCCCATGGCGGGCACACCGGCGCGATGGAGATCGTGGCGCGCGAGCTGCGCGCGGCCCATGGGCTGATCGTCTACAGCACGAGCTGGTTCAACCTGCCCCTGGGCGAGGCCGGCGCGCAGTTCAGCGCCGAGGAGCACCGCTTCGGCGTGCATGCGGGCGAGATCGAGACCTCGATGATGCTGGCGCTGGCGCCGGCGCAGGTGGACATGCAGGCGGCACGCGATTTCGGGTCGAGCTCGCGCCAGCGGGCGGCCGACTACCCGCTGCTCGGCAACGGCAAGAGCGCCCGGCTCGGCTGGGCCATGGAGGACTACAACCCCGAGGGCGCCGCCGGCAATGCAGCCGCGGCGAACCCGGAGAAGGGACGTGCGGTGGTCGAGGCCGCAGCGCGCCAGCTCGCCGTGCTGCTGGCGGAGGTGTCGCGCCTGCCCCTGGCGACCGCGCATACCGGGCCGCTGCCTTAGAGAAGAAGCCGGCGTTCAGCCCGCGACCGCCGGGCCGCCGGGCGCGGTGTCCTCGATCTTGATCGTGCCGTCGGGCCGCTCGCAGGTGCCGATCAAGAGCCCGCTCGCCACCGCGTGGCTGCGCAGCTGCTCCATCACCTCGTCGCGCCCCGGCGTGGCCGAGAACTCCGGCGCGCTGTCCAGCGCGAAGATCTGGAAGGCATAGCGGTGCACCCCGTGCCCCGGTGGCGGGTCGGGCGGCAGCCAGGCGGCTTGAAGATAGGAATTGCGCCCGGCGTGCAGGCCGTTGCCGGCGTTGTCGGCGCTGGGGAAAGCGGCTTCCGGCAGGTTGCCGTCCTCCGCCGGCAGTCCGACCGCGATCGCATGGACCAGCGGATGGGGCGTGGGCGAGTCGGCGTCCTCCACCACCAGCACCAGCGATGCCGCGCCGGCCGGGACGCCGGTCCATTGCAGCGGCGGCGACAGGCCCTCGCCGTCGGCCGTGTAGCGTGGCGGCAGGGGCGCATGATCGGCGAAGGCCAGGCTGCCCAAAGTGATGGAGGCCATGCCCTGGCGCAGGCCCAAGGTGTTGAAGGCGATTTCGTCCAGGCCGGCGCGCACGCCGTGCAGCGCCTGGCCGATGGCTTCGGGGAGCTTCTCGAGCATGCCGCGGGTATAGCGCGCGACCCGCAGGCGGCGTGTAGGACACGAGAGCGGCGCGGTGCTCCGCTATCATGAATCGGGCCCCCGCCGGGCGGCTCCTGTCTTCTCCCACCCACACAAGGAAGCGTATGAGCATCGTCTGGACCATTCTGATCGGCTTCGTCGCAGGCCTTGTGGCACGCGCCATCAAACCGGGCGACGACTCGGCCGGCTTCATCGTGACCACCCTGATCGGCATCGCCGGCTCGCTGATCGCGACCTACCTGGGCCAGGCCATGGGCTGGTACCAGGCGGGGCAGGGCGCAGGCTTCATCGCCTCGGTGGTGGGCGCGGTCGTGCTGCTCTTCATCTGGGGCTTGCTCAAGCGCAAGTAGCAAACAAGGAAGCGGGGCGGCGATGGGCCGTCGATCCAGGGCGCACCATCATGTCTACGTCGTCGAGCTCGACGACCGGGTCTGGAACATCGGCCGCTTTCGGCGCGCCAATCCCGACTACCGCCTCGGCCAGCCTTTCGTCTACGTGGGCATGACGGGGCTGGATCCCGACGTACGCTTCGACAAGCACAAGGCCGGCATCCAGGCCAATGCCTTCGTGCGTGACTACGGCCTCAGGCTGCTGCCGGCGCTGTACGCCGTGTACAACCCCATGCCCTACGAGGCGGCGCGCGAGATGGAAGTCGAGCTCGGCATCGCCCTGCGAGAAGCAGGCTACGGCGTGTGGCAAGCCTGAATCTTCGGAGACGTCCATGGATCACCCCGCCTGCATCGTCATGACCACCGCCAGCACCGAGGACGAGGCCGAAGCGCTGGCCGCCGCCATTGTGGAGGCCCGGCTCGCCGCCTGCGTCCAGGTGGAGCGCGTGCGCAGCTTCTACATCTGGCAGGAGAAGCTGCACCGCGAGCCGGAATGGCTGCTCCTGATCAAGACGCTGGCGGCGCGTTTCCCGGCGTTGGAGGCCTTCATCCGCGAGCGCCACAGCTATGAGACGCCGGAGATCCTGCAGGTGCCGGTCGCGGCCGGATCGCCGGACTACCTGCGCTGGCTCGCCGCCGGCAGCACCGGCGCCGATCAGGCGTAGGTCACCCAGTCCTCGTAGGCCGGGCCGTCGAGGTGCGGCAGGGTGTTGTAGGTCAACAGCATGTGGCGCTTGGGCGTGAAGGCGAACTCGGTGACGGCCGTGTTTCGGATGCGCAGGTTGAGCTCGATCGTGGTCTCGGGACTGGTGCCCAGCACATGGCCCACCGCGGTGCTGATCGGCCCGCCGCTGGAGACCACCAGCACGCGGGCACCGTGGTGCTTGCCGCGAACATGGTCGAGCGCGGTGGTCACGCCGGCCAGAAAGTCGACATAGCTCGGCATGCCCACGGGCGACGTGCGGCCCTGCATCCAGGCGCCCAGGCCATCGCGCAGCAGCCGGAAGTGATGGCGGTACATCTCGGGCGAGTCGGGCTTTTGCAGCTTTTCCGGATGGATGGTGGCGATGACGGCATCGGCGTCGTACTCGTTGAGCCCCGGCCAGGGCAGGACGTCGTCGCGCACCAGGCCCAGGCCCTCGGCGATCCCCTCCCAGGTCTGGCGGTGGCGCTTCAGCGTGCCGGTGATGACCGCGTCGAACTGCATCCCGCGCTCGCGCCAGTACTCGCCCAGCCGCCGCGATTGCCGTCGACCCAGTTCGCTGAGCTGGTCGTAGTCGTCCGCGCCGAAGCTGGCCTGGCCGTGACGCACGAGATAGAGGGTTCCCATGCGCGGAATTTTGCCGGGGCGCCCCGCCCTCTGCCGTCCCGGCCGTGACCGTTGCGCTGGCGCATCGCCCGGGCGCTTGGGTGAAATAAGCAACGAATTCTGTAAGTGGATGAGTCCTTAAGTGTTCATTGTGTAAGAATGCGAACTTTCGTTGACATGGCCGCGCCAGCCCTTCCGCGCGGTAATGGCGCTTCATCCACCGGAGAGGGACTGCACGGAACATGAACAAGACTTATCGGAGTGTCTGGAACCACGCGCTCGGCGCCTGGGTCGCGGTGTCGGAGATCACCGCGGCGCGCGGCAAGCGCGCGAGCGGCCTGGCCACCGTGCTGGTGGCGGCGGGCCTGAGCGTGCTGGCGAGCTCGGGCGCCGCACAGACGGTCAATTACAACGACGGCGACAACCTGGGCGCGACCATCGACACCACGCCGTCGAACGTGACCCTCAACAGCCTCGGCGCGGGCTCGGCGACGCAAAGCGGCGCCATCATCGGTGCCAACGGCATCATCAAGACCGGTGCCGGCATCGTCGTGCTGAGCGCTGCCAATACCTACCAGGGTGCCACGACCATCAATGCAGGCACGCTGCAGGTGAGCTCCGATGCCAACCTGGGCACGGGCGGCGGCATCGTCTTCGGCGGCGGCACGCTGCGCCTGGGCGCGGACAACTTCGCGAGCGGCCGCGCCATTGCGTTGGGCGCCGCCGGCGGCACCATCGACGTCGCCGGCACCAGCGGCAATACGCTCACCGGCCAGATCACGGGCAGCGGCGTGCTCACGCTGCGCAACACCGGCACCAACGTTCTGGGTGCGGAAACGCAGCGCCTGACCCTCGACAACGCCACCAGCAACTACACCGGCGGCACTGTGCTGCAGGGCAACGGGACGAGCGGGCGCCTGAACGTCTGGACGCACACCACAGGCTCCTTCGGCACCGGCCCGATCAGCTTGCTGGAGAACGCCGAAGTGCGCTTTCAGGGCGGGAGCGCGAGCGCCGGCAACCTGAGCATTTCGGTCCTGGCCAACACCAACGTCAACGGCAGCAACAGCGGCGTCCAGTTCCAGGGCGGCGCGCAGGGCGGCACGGCGACGATCAACACCAACGGGGAGGGCTCCTACGTCCTCTTCGGCGGCGGCGGCTCCAATGCGCAGCAGGCCACCCTCAACAACAACGGCGGGCGCGTGATCTTCCAGGAGACCAGCTCCGGCGGCAGCGCAACCATCAACAACAACGGCGGCGCCGTCCAGATCTCGAACACGGCGGACCTGAGCGGCGCCACCGTCGTGAGCAACAACGACATCGGCAACGGCCTGACCGGCCAGGTCTACGTCAACGGCATGACGACGGGCACGCCCGCCAGGGTGGGCTCCCTGTCGGGCTCGGGCAATGTCGTGCTCGGCGACACCACGTTGGAAATCGGGGCGCTCGGCAAGAACGACACCCTGAGCGGCGTGATCGCGAGCACCGGTCCGGGGCTCTTCGACAGCGTGGGCGGCATCTACATCAACCCGGTGCTGGGCGCCGGCAACGGCGGGGTGATCAAGGTCGGCGCGGGCACCCTGACCCTCACCGGCGACAACACCTACACGGGCGGCACCACCATCAGCGACGGCGCGCTGCAACTGGGCGACGGCAATGCCAGCGGCAGCGTGCTGGGCGCCATCACCAACAACGCGTCGCTGATCGTCAACCGATCGGACAACTACTCGCTGGCCAATCCGATCTCCGGCTCGGGAACATTGACGCAGGCCGGCGCGGGCACCACGACCGTCACGGCGGTCAACGGCTACAGCGGCGGCACCGTCCTGAACGCGGGCGGGCTCACGGTCGCGAGCGGGGCCACGCTCGGCAGCGGCGCGCTCACGCTGCGCGCCGGCACGCTCGGAACGACGGCGGTCAACCAGATCCTGCCCAACGCGATCGTCCTCGACGGCAGTGCCGGCCTGGCGCCCAACGGGTCCATGACCTGGAGCGGCCCGGTCACGCTGAACACCAGCTCCACGCTGACCATGGTCCCGGCGCAAGGGGCGCTCATCTTCGACGGCGGCATCGGTGGCGCCGGCGGCATCACGCTCGACGCGAGCGCGGCCGGCTCTTTCGGCAGCTTCAACTACCAGGCCGCCAACAATTACGGCGGCACGACCACCGTGCAGGGCAACGCCGCCCTGCTCGTGAATGGGGCCGGCAACGTTCCGGGCGACCTCCTGGTGAACGGCAACGGGACGGTCTTCGCGGATGGCAACAACCGGCTGTCGCCGGCGGCCAGCGTCACGGTCAATTCGACCGGCAACACGGTGAACGGGCAGGCGCAGCCCGGCCTGCTCCTGCTCAACGCTACCCAGACGGTGGCCCAGCTCAACGGCAGCGGCACGGTCGGCCTCGCCGGCTCCGAGCTGACGGTCGGCGCCGGCAGCTTCTCCGGCTCGATCGCCGACAGCCCCGCTTTCTCGGCGAGCTCCGGCTCGCTGGTCAAGGCGGGCACCGGTACGCTGACCTTGTCGGGCTCCAACAGCTACACCGGCAGCACCACCGTCGCCGGCGGCACCCTCCAGACGGGCGCCGCCAATGCCCTGAGCGCTGCCTCGGCGCACAGCGTGGCCGCGGGCGCCACGCTCGACCTGGCGGGCTTCAGCCAGAGCATGGCCTCGCTGAGCAACAGCGGCACGGTCTCGCTGGCCGGCACCACGGCAGGCACCACGCTCACGATCAACGGCCCCTATGTCGGCAACAACGGCACGCTGCGCCTGGGTACGGTGCTCGGCGCCGGCGGGCCTTCCGATCGCCTGGTGCTCGACGGACCCACTGCCGTCGCCAGCGGCAGCACGACCCTTCAGATCACGAACCTCGGCGGCCTCGGCGGCCAGACCGTGGGCAACGGCATCGAGGTGATCACGGCGCTGAACGGCGCCACCACCACCGCGCAGACCACCAAGAATGCCTTCGCGCTCGGTGGCACGGGCCACGTGGACGCGGGCGCCTTCGAGTACCGGCTGTACGCCGCCGATTCGACAGGCGCCGGCGAGAACTGGTATTTGCGCTCTGAAGTGATTCCGCCGCCGCCTCCGCCGCCCCCTCCGCCTCCCGCGCCTCCTGCGCCCCCGGCTCCTCCTGCGCCCCCGGCTCCTCCGGCGCCGCCCGCCCCACCGGCGCCGCCCGCGCCCCCGGCACCACCGGCACCACCGGCACCACCGGCACCACCGGCACCCGCACCGGCACCGGCACCCATGGGGATTACGGCCTACCGCGCCGAGGCCTCGATGCTGTCCGCCCTGCCGTCGCAAATGCGGGGCGCCGACATGGCGATGGTCGGCAGCATGCGCACCCGGATGGGCGACGACGATGCCAGCGGCCGCGCGATGGCGAGCCTCACGCCGGTGGCCGGCGCGCTCTCGACCGAGCGCCGCGCCTGGGCGCGCGCCGTCTACAGCGACCTGGACATCCGCCAGTCGGGCGTGGTCAATCCCTCGACACAGGGCCATGTCGCCGGCGTCCAGGCAGGAACCGATCTCTACGTCTCGCCGCTGGGCGACTGGCGGGCGGGCATCTACGCCGGCACCCTCGACGGCAATGCCGACCTGAGCGGCTTCGCCAGCGGCCTCTACCGCGCCGTGGGCAGCACGGACCTGCGCGCGCGCTATCTGGGCGCCTACGCCAGCTACGCCAACGCCACGGGCTTTTATGTCGACACCGTGCTGCAGTACGGCTCACAGCGCTACACGATCCGTCCGCTCGGCGGCTTCGCCGCGTCCGGCAAGGGGAACAGCCTCACCGCCGCGGTCGAGGTCGGCCAGGCCTTCGCGCTCAGCGGCAACTGGACCATCGAGCCGCAGGCGCACCTCAGCTACCGGCGGGCCAGCCTGGACGACCTGCGGATCCCCGGCGCGCTGGTGCAGCAGGACGACGCCAGCGGCTGGACCGCCGGACTGGGCGTGCGCGTGAAGGGCGACTTCGCGACCGCTGCCGGCCGCCTGCAGCCCTACGGCCGGGTCGGCGTCATCCACGCCAACGACGCGGGCGACACGGCGCGCTTCATCAACGGCGGCGTCTCCACGCCCATCGCGAGCTCGAGCAGCTACACGTCGGTCGAACTCGCGGCGGGCGCCACGCTGACGCTGAGCAAGACCGTGAGCGTGTACGGCGAGCTGGGCAAGGTCTTCGGCACCGGCGGCGACACCCGGGTGAAGTCCTCGATCCAGGGGGCCGTGGGCGTGCGCGTGCGCTGGTAACGAGAAAAGATCGCGGTCCGGGGGCGGAACTCGGGGGGCGGCCGCCGGCTCCCACCGCCCATGGCTGCGCCGACCTCCACCCACTCCCCCCATCTTCTCCCGCGGCGCGCCGTCGCTGCCGCTTTCGTCGCGGCGCCGGTGCTCTGGCTCGGCGCCCGCGCGCAGCCGCAGCCCAAACGCATGGCCACTCCTTCGCAAACCGAAGGCCCCTTCTACCCGGTCAAGCCGCCGGCCGACAGCGACAACGACCTGCTGCGCAACGGCACGCTGAGCTACCGCGTCGGCCAGCCTGCGTCGGTCGAGGGCAGCGTGACCGACCTCGACGGCCGTCCGCTGCGCGGCGCCCAGGTCGAGATCTGGCAGTGCGATCAGGCCGGCCACTACCACCACCCGGGCGACGGCGACCGCGCCGACGCCGCCTTCCAGGGATTCGGCCGCGTGGCCGTCGACGGCGAGGGCCGCTGGCGCTTTCGCACCATCCGGCCCGTGGCCTACAGCGGCCGCACGCCCCACATCCACGTCAAGGTCAAGCTGGGCGGGCGCGAGCTGCTGACCACGCAGCTCTACGTGGCCGGCGATCCGGGCAATGCGCGCGACTTCCTGTGGCGCAACCTGCCGGAGCCGGCGCGCGAGGCGGTGACAGTGCCCTTCGAGCGGGCTCCGGACGGCTGGCTGGCGCGCTTCCCGATCGCCATCGCCGTCTGAACGCCGGCGCCCGGCTCGGGCGGCGCAGACCGCCGGCAGCGGGACGGCCGCAGCATCGACCAGGTGTTTTGCGCGCCGCCGGGCTCTTTCGAGCTGGCGCCGCGTTCAGGCGGGCTGCGAGAGCACTTGCGCGAAGATTGCGGCGTCGACGTTGCCGCCGGTCAGCGCGATGCCCACCGACTTGCCCGCCCAGCGCGTGCGCTGCTGCATCAGGGCCGCCAGCGCGGCGGCGCCGGCGCCCTCGGCCACGTTGTGGGTGTCGGTGAAGAGCACACGCATCGCCTCGGCCACGTCCCGGTCGCTCACCGCGACCACGTCGTCGGCCTCACGCCGCAGCTCCTCCAGCGCCTCGGGCACCGGCGTGCGGCAGGCCATGCCGTCGGCCAGCCGTGTACTGACGGGCGATTCGAGTGCCCGGCCCGCGCGGAAGGAGTCGAGGTAAGCGGTGGCGTGGGCCGACACCACGCCCACGAGCCGGGTCTGCACGCCGCAGTGCGCGCGCGCGGCAGCCGCGGCTGCGAAGCCCGAGCCCAGTCCGATCTGCACGAACAGCACGTCCGGTGGCCCGCCCGGCACCGCGGCCAGCGCCTCGAAGAACTCCACGTAGGCGGTGGTCACGCCGCGTACCAGTTCGCGATGGAAGGAGGGCACGCGGTGCAGGCCCTGGGCTTCGGCCAGCTGCCCTGCATGCTCGCTGGCAGTCTGGAACTCGTCGCCGTGCTCGATCAGCGTGACGCCCAGCGCCCGCATCGCAGCGTTCTTCTCGACCGAGTTGCCGTGCGGCACCACGATGCTCGCCTCCAGTCCGTGACGCCGCGCCGCGAAGCCGACCGACTGGCCGTGGTTGCCGCGCGTGGCGCTGACCACGCGGCGCACGGCGGGCTGCTCGCGCGCCAGCGTTTCGAAGTAGGTGAGCCCGCCGCGCACTTTGAAGGCGCCGGCCGGCGTGTGGTTCTCGTGCTTGACCCAGACCGTGCAGCCCAGGCGCTGCGCCAGCAGCGGCCAGGCGTACTGCGGCGTCGGCGGCATCGCCGCGTAGACGGTGCGGCGCGCGGCCTCGATCTCGTCGCGTGTGAAGCGCATGTCAGCGGCGCTCCGGCAGTGCCATGCGCACGTCGAGCGCGAACGGCACGCGTTCTGTGAGCTGGAGCGGCAGGTTCATCAGATTCCCTTGGAGTCGAGCGTGACGGTTCCGCGCGGCGTGTCGAACACCGCGCGCAGGCCGGGGGCGCCGGCACTCAGCGGCGTGTCGGCGAGCCCGATGGCTTGCAGGGCCTTCGCCAGGTCGACGGCGCGCGGATGCGACAGGGCCAGCGAGCGCAGCCGGGTGCCGGAGTCGGCCATGCTGTCGCTGGGATGCGCCGCACCCCAGGCGATCAGCGTGGGCAGCGCGCCGTAGAAGAGCCGCTGGCCGTCGTCGCGCACCGTGATGCGCCAGTCGAGGCGGCCCGCCGGCGTGTCGCGCGAGGCCTCGAGCAGGCGGCCGCGGTCGATGCGTTGGCGTGCCAGCGCCTGGACGGCGGCGTCGGCGTCGGGCACCTCGACCACGAAATGCACCAGCTGGGGTCCCCGGCGCGCCAGCGTCGCCTGGAGCTCGGCATCGTCGAGGTCGAACCAGCGGTGGAAGGTCGCGGGCCGGGTCGGCTTCTGCCGGGGGTCGATCGCGATGATCTCCAGGTAGGCGCGCGGGAAGTCTGCCGCGGCAATCTTCAGCAGGCGGTTGTGCGTGCCCATCAGCCGGTGCACGCCGCCCGGCCCGGGCACGACGCCGAACGTGGCTTCGCACCAGGCCACGCCTTCGTCCAGGCTGCGGGCGGCGATCACGAGGTGGTCGATGCGCGCGGGCATGGTTCCTCCTAGAGGGTGAGCTTCCCGTCGATGCAGGTGACGGAATCGCCGCCGACCCAGACCTGGCCTTCGGCATCATGCGTGACGTGGACGCGGCCCGCACGGCCCAGGCACTGGCCCTGCGCCGCGAGGTAACGCTCGGGCAGGTGGCCTTCGGGGATCAGCCATTGCGCCAGGCTGGCGTTGAGGCTGCCCGTTACCGGGTCTTCCTCGATGCCGACCGGGGCCGCGAAGGCGCGCACCTCGAGGCCGATGTCTTCGGCGTCCGCACGGGCGAAGGCGCGCGCCTCGCGGTTGGAGCGCGAGATCAGCGGGGTGGCCGATTCCTCGTTGCGCGCGGGAATGCCGGCCACGCCCACCTTCTGGCCGAGCTCCTTGAGCAGGCGATGGTCGGGCTTGAGCGCGAGCACCGTGTCGGCATCGGCGAGCAGCAGGCCCAGCCACACGGGGCCGTTGTCCAGCAGCTGCGCGGCCACGATCTGCTGCGCCCGCAGGCCCAGCGCGCCGGCCACCTTGGCCAGCAGCGAAGGGCTGGGCGCGCTGCGCCGGGAGGGTGGCGCCGCAAAGACCAGGCGCTCGCCCTCGTGTCGGATCGGCACCAGGCCCTGGGCGCATTGCTGCACGATGCGCCCGCCGGCCTTGGGCCGGCCGCCGGCCTCGAGCCAGGCGTGGCAGCTGCCCAGCGTCGGATGGCCGGCGAAGGGCAGCTCGCCGCCGGGCGTGAAGATGCGCACGCGGTAGTCGGCCGAGGGCTCGGTGGGCGGGAGCAGGAAGGTGGTTTCAGAGAGGTTGGTCCACTTGGCGAAATCCTGCATTTCGGCGTCGTCCAGGCCGGTGCCGTCGAGCACCACCGCGAGCGGGTTGCCGGCGTAAGGCTTCGCCGTGAAGACATCGACTTGCTTGAAGGGGCGGGTTTTCATGGCTGTCATTCCAGGGCGAGGTCGAGCACGCCGCGCGCGCCGGCGCGGCTGCGCAGGTCGGCGAACCAGCGTTCGACGTGCGGCCAGCTGGGCCGCGTGTATTCGGTCTGCGGCAGGCCGAACCAGCGATGCGCTTCGCAGCCGACCGGGATGTCGGCCATCGTGAAATGCTCGCCGAGCATGTAGGGGCGGGTGGCGAGGTGCGCATCGAGCAGCGCGAACAGCGGCTCGGTGGCGCGCACCGAGTGCGCGATCACGGCCGGGTCGCGCTGGTCGGCGGGTGTGCGGATCCATTGCCTGAAGGCGCCGGCGCTGACCGGGTTGAGCGTGGTCTGCTGCCAGTCCATCCAGCGCTCGGCATCGAAGCGGGCCGGCAGCGGCTCGGGGTAGAGCTTGCCCGGCGAATGCTTGGCGCAGAGGTAGCGCACGATCACGTTCGACTCCCAGAGCGTGACCCGGCCTTCGCCCTCGCCGTCGTCGATGGCGGGCACCAGCGCATTCGGATTGAGCGCGAGGTATTCCGGCGTTTGCACGATGCCGAACCTGCCGCCCGCCTCGGTGCGCTGGAAGTCGAGGCCGAGTTCCTGCGCGCACCATACGACCTTGCGCACGTTGATGGAGCTGATGCGCCCCCAGATGTTGAGCATGTTTCAGAATCCCTTCGTGGGGCGGTCGATGAGCAGAAGACGAAGCGCGAGGCCGGCCATCACCGTGGCCAGCAGGCCTCGCTGGAAGCCGGCGGCCCCGCGGCGCTGCTGCAGCCGGCGCCCGACGATGCCGCTGCACGCGCCCAGCACGGTATTGAACAGCAGTCCGGCCAGGGAGAGCGTGACGCCCAGCAACGCCAGCTGCGCCGGCACGCTGCCGCGCGCCGGATCGACGAACTGCGGCAGGAACACCATGAAGAAGAGCAGCGCCTTCGGATTCACCAGGTTGTTGAGCCAGGCGCTGCGCAGCACCTGCGCGAAGCCGGCACGCCCGGCCTGCGCCGGCAGGTGCGCGCTGCCCGATCGGAGCGCTCGCCAGGCGAGCCACAGCAGGTAGAGCGCGCCGGCATAGCGCAGCAGGTCGAAGGAGGGCGGCCAGGCGGCCACCAGCGCCGTGACGCCGGTCGCAGCGCAAAGGGTGTGGAGCAGGTCTGCCGCGGCGATGCCGAGGCCTGCCGCAAAGCCGGCCCGCGGTCCGAGCGCGATCCCGTGCGACAGCACGAAGGCCATGTTGGGCCCGGGCGAGAGGAACAGCGCCAGCACCGCCACCAGGAACAGCCAAAGCGTGCCGGGCTCGATCATGCCGCCGCCTTTTCGTGGGCCAGATAGGGGCCGATGTTGCGAAGCGCCTGCGCCACGTAGGCCTCCTTCTCGCCGACGGGGGCGACGTAGTGGAGGGCGGCAGCCGCTGCTTCGGTACCCTCGGTGCGCGCGATGATCCAGGCCGCGAGGTAGGGCGAGGCCAGGCAGCCGCCTGCCGTCGCCACGTTGCCGGCGGCGAAGAAGGGCTGGTCCAGCACCTCGACGCCCGCTTCCTGCACCCAGGGCTTGGTCGTGAGGTCGGTGCAGGCCGGCACCGCGCCGAGGATGACCAGCTTGGCCAGCAGCAGCGTGCCGGAGCATTGCGCGCCGATCAGTTGGCGTGCCGGGTCGAGCCGCAGCGCCGAGAGAATGGCCGGGTCCGCGGCGATCTCGCGCGTGCGGATGCCGCTGCCGACGATCACGGCCTCGGCCGCGCACGCATCGGCCAAGGTGGCCGTCGCGTGAAGCGTGATGCCGTTCATCGACCGCACCGTCGTGCCCGGCGCGGCCAGGCTCACGCGCCAGCCAGGTTTCTTGATGCGGTTCAGGACGCCGAGCGCGATGAGCGAATCGAGCTCGTTGAAGCCGTCGAAGGTGAGGATCGCGATGTGCATGGCCGGCCCGCTTCGACGACTGCTATGCAACGCTGGCGGCCAGCTGGCGCTGGACCTCGGCCGCGGCCTGGTGCGCCAGCTGCTCGCGCACGGCGTCGGCCAGGGCGGCGATCGCGGTGTCGATCTCCTCGGCGCTGGCCGTCACGAAGGACAGGCGGAGCGTGCGCGGGTCGCCGGCGCCGGCGTAGAAGGGGGTGCCGGGCACGAAGGCCACGCCGCGTTCCACGGCCTGCGGCAGCAGCGCCACGGCGTCCAGGCCCTCGGGCAGGCGCAGCCACAGGAACATGCCGCCGGCCGGCTTGTTGAAGCTGACGCCGAGGCCCTTCATTTCACGCTCGAGCGCGGTGAGCATCGCATCGCGCTGGCGCTTGTAGAGGGCGCGGATGGTCGGCACATGGCGGCCGAGAAAGCCGTCCTTCATCACTTCCGCCACCATGCGCTGGTTGAAGCTGGGGCTGTGCAGGTCGGCCGCCTGCTTGGCCTGCAGCAGCTTGGGGAGGATGGCCTTGGGCGCCACCAGGAAGCCCAGCCGCAGGCCCGGCGCCAACACCTTGGAGAAGGAGCCCAGGTAGATGCAGCCGTCGGGGTTGCGGGCGCTCAGCGGCAGCGGCGGCGCCTCGTCGAACCAGAGGTCGCCGTAGGGGTTGTCCTCGACGATCGGCAGGCCGGCCGCCGCCGCGGCGGCGGAGACCGCAGCGCGGCGCGCCTCGGTCATCGTGCGGCCGGTGGGGTTCTGGAAATTGGGCAGCAGGTAGACGAAGCGCGCGTCCTTGGCCTTGGCCTTCAGGTCGTCGACCAGGACGCCCTCGTCGTCGCTGGCAACGCTCACGGCCTCGGGCTCCATCGGCGAGAAGGCCTGCAGCGCGCCCAGGTAGGTTGGCGTCTCGACGAGCACGCGGCTGCCGGGGTCGAGCAGCACCTTGGCGATCAGGTCCAGGCCCTGCTGCGAGCCGGTGGTGATCAGGATCTGGGCCGGATCGACCGGCCAGGGCAGCATGGCCGCGACCGCTTCGCGCAGCGGACCGTAGCCTTCGCTGGCCGCGTACTGCAGCGCGGCCTGGCCGTCCTTGTGCAGCACCTCGGCGCAGGCCTCGGCGAAGGCGCTGATCGGGAAGGTCTTGGGCGAGGGCAGGCCGCCGGCCAGGCTGATGATGCCGGGGCGCTCGGTGACCTTGAGGATTTCGCGGATCACCGAGGGGTTCATCTTTTCGGCGCGGGCGGCGAGTTTCCAGTTCATGTTGTTTCCTTTGGATGGACGAGTCGTTGTGATGATGCGGCGGCGGGGCGCGCCTGCGAAAGCTTCTTGCCTGCGACCACGGTGGCGACCACCGCGGCCGCGAAGCCGAACGTGACGAGATCGAGCGGTTCGCCCAGGAGCGGGACCGCGGCGAGGATCGAGAGGAAGGGCTGCAGCAGCTGGGTCTGGCTCACGCGCAGCGCCCCGCCCATGGCGAGGCCCCGGTACCAGGCGAAGAAGCCCACCCACATCGAGAAGACGCCGACGTAGACGAAGCCCAGCCAGGACGAGGTCGCCACCGGCTGCTCGGGCCACAGCCACAGCGCGCCCGGCAGCGTGATCGGCAAGGCCATCACGCAGACCCAGCAGATCACGCGCTCCGCGCCCAGCGCCGGGGTGACCTGCGCGCCGTAGATGTAGCCCAGCGAGGCGGCGAACACGGCGCCCACCAGCAGAAGGTCGCCCCAGGCAAAGCCGAACTGCTGCTCGCCGGCACGCAGCACCGAGAACAGGATCACCAGCGCGCTGCCTGCCAGCGCACACAGCCAGAAGCCGAGCCGTGCGCGCTGGTGCAGCACCCAGGCGGCGCAGGCCGCGGTCACCAGCGGCAGCAGGGCGGTGATCACCGCCGCATGGCTGGCGCTGACGATGCGCAAGGCAAAAGCGAGCAGCAGCGGAAAGCCGATTGCGTTGCCCAGCATGGCCATGCCGAGGGGCTTCCACTGGTGACGTTGAGGCCGGGGCGAGCGGGTGGCAAGCAGGAAGACGACCGACAGCAGGCCCGCCAGCGCCGCGCGGCCCAGGGTCAGGAACCAGGGCGAGAGCTGCGGCGCCTCCACCGTACCGGTGGCGAGCCTCGTCATCGGCAGCGTGACGGCGAAAAAGGCCACGCCGAGCACGCCCAGCCACATGCCGAGGGTTTCGTCCCTGATCTTCATACGCTGGCCATCCACCAGGCGGTGAGCACCAGCACGGCGGCCATGCCGCGGTTGAACCAGAGCAGGCGATGCCCGTGCGCCAGCCACTTGCGCAGCAGCGAGCCTGCGAGCGCGTAGGCGAAGTTGCTGGTAAAGGCGTAGACCAGCATCACGGGTGCCACGATGGCGAAGCGCTTCAGCGGGTCGGGCTGCCCCGCGATCCAGGTGCCCACCAGCGTCAGCGCCAGCAGCCATGCCTTGATGTTGACGAACTGCAGCATCACGCCCTGGCGGAAGCCGACGTGCAGCTGCCTGCCGTCGGACTGGCCCATCGTGGCGCTGCCACTGAGCTTCCAGGCCAGCCACAACAGGTAGGCGACGCCGAAGGCCTTGATGGCCCAGCGCAGCGAGGGCGCCGCCACCACCAGCGCGCCGATGCCGGCGGCACACAGGCCCAGCAGCAACGTCCAGCCCACCGGCACGGCGACGACGAAGCGCATCGCGCGCGCCAGGCCGCCGTTGGCCGCGAGCGCGGTCGACAGGGTGGTGTTGGGTCCGGGCGAGAAGCTCATCGCCGTGGCCAGCGCCAGCAGCGCGGTGAAATCTTGCCAGGTCATGGCACACACTCTAAACTGATGACCATTACAGTACCGATACAGTTTGTCGAACATGACTGGAGCCTGTATCGGTCAGATCGTCGACACAGAGCACACGCGCATGCTGACACGAACCTCCACCCAATCGCTGACGGAGCAGCTGGCCGGCCGCTTTGCCGAGCGCATCCGCACGCGCCTGCTGGCGCCCGGAGCGCGGCTTCCGTCGGTGCGCGAATGCGCGCGGCAGCAGGGCGTGAGCCCGCACACGGTGGTCGCGGCCTACGACCAGCTGCTGGCGCAGGGACTCGTCGAAGCACGCCGGCAGCGCGGCTTTTTCGTGCGTGATGCGATTGCGGCCCAAGCAGGGCCGGCGCTGGCGACCGTCGGCCCGCTCGCCGAGCCGCCCGTGCCGCAGCCTGTACCGGCGGACGCGAGCACGCTGATCCGCGGCATGTTCCACCGCCCCAGCGACAAACCGCAGCCGGGCATGGGCGTGTTTCCCTCCGAGTGGCTGGAGTCGCCCTTTACGGCCGCCGCCGTGCGGCGCTTGACCAGCACCCGGGCGCTGCAGGACTTCTCGTTGCAATACGGCGAGCCCGCGGGGGACGGCGGCCTGCGGCGCAGCCTGGCCGCCAAGCTCGCCAGCATCAACGTGCCGGCCGGCGCAGACCAGATCGTGACCACGGTCGGCGCCACGCATGCGCTGGATATCGTCAGCCGCACGCTGCTGCGTCCCGGCGATCCGGTGATGGTGGAGGAGCCGGGCTGGGCGCTGGAGTTCGCGCGCCTCGAGATGCTGGGCATGCGCATCCTGCCGGTGCCGCGCAAGGCCGACGGACCCGACCTGGAGGTGATGGAGCGCTATTGCCATGCGGGGGATGGTCACAAACCCAAGCTCTTCGTGAGCGTGAGCGTGCTGCACAACCCGACCGGCTACAGCCTGACGCCCGGCAGTGCGCACCGGGTGCTGCAACTGGCCAACCAACACGGCTTTCATATCGTCGAGGACGACACCTACAGCCACCTGGCGCCGGAACACGCCACCCGCCTGTGCGCACTGGACGGGCTTCAGCGCACCGTGTACGTGAGCGGCTTCGCGAAGATCCTCGCGCCCGCCTGGCGCATCGGCTTCCTCGCGGCCTCGCCGGAGCTCGTGGGCCGGATGCTCGAGACCAAGCTGCTGGCCACGCTCACCACGCCGTCGCTTTTCGAGCGGGCGCTCGCCTGGTGCATCGACCAGGGGCAACTGCGGCGCCACGCCGAGCGCGTGCGCCTGCGCCTGGACGGCGCACGCGGGCGCACGGTGAAGCTGGCCCTGGCGGCCGGCTGCACGCTGGCTTCCGAGCCGGCGGGGCTGTTCGGCTGGGTGGACACCGGCGTCGACACCGATGCGCTCACTCAGCGCATGCTCGACGAGGGGTACCTGCTCGCGCCTGGCTCGCTGTTCCACGCCCGGCGGCCGCCGAGCACCCTGATGCGCATCAACTTCGCAACCGCGCAGGACGCCACTTTCTGGAAGGTGTTCGCGCGAGTGCGGGCGCAGCTTTGAAGGTGCGCCTCAAAGCAGCCTGTCGGGTGCGAAGGGGCCGAACAGCCTGAGGAGCAGGCGCAGGCCGGGGCTTGCGTCCGGCTCGGTCGTGCTGTCCTCCAGGCCGCTGTTCTGCGGTGCACGCCACACCAGGCGGCCGTTGCTCTGCTCGACGCGCCAGGCGCCGGTGTTCATCGCGGTCTCGATCTGGCTGGCGGCGGCGGCGCAGAGCTCGTTGCTGCGGATCAGCAGCGCGATTTCGGTGTTCTGCAGTTGCGAGCGCAGGTCGAGGTTCATCGATCCGACCACCAGCAGCCGCCCGTCCATCACCAGCACCTTGGAATGCAGCATCGAACGCGACTCGCCCGGCGTGCTGCCGCTGCCGTTGGAGCCGAAGGCGCTGCCGAGGCCGGCCTGTTCGCTGCGCAGCTCGTACAAGCCGATGCCCATCGCCAGCAGTTCTTCGCGATGCCGCGCGTAGCCGACATGGGCCACGGGCGCGTCGTTGGAGGCGAGGGAATTGGTCAGCACGCGAATCCTGACGCCGCGGGCCAGCGCCGAGGCAAACGCCCTCTTCATGTCCGGGCCCGGCACGAAGTAGGGCGAGATGATCAGGAGCTCGCGCTGGGCCAGGCCGATGAGCTGGAGCAGCCCCTCGACCACCGTGTCGCCACTGGCGGCGGCATCGGCTGCACCATCGAGCGAGCCGCGGGGCGCCGGACCTGTCCGGCGCTGGCCTTGTTGGGCCACGACGAGGCCCGGCGCCTTGGCCGGGCCGGCAACGCCGCGCGGCGTGTCCGCCGGGATCTTGGCCGGCTTGTCGACCAGCACCGCGGCGGGCGCCCAAACGAAGCTGGCCGTGCGCAGGTCCATCGGCTTTTCGTCCCAGGCGCGGTTCTGCTGCTCGGCAGACGGCGCGGCATTGCGCGGCCGCGGCTCACCGTCGGGCGGCCGGGCCCCGCCGGTATTCGTTTCCTTTTCGCGCTCGCTGCGCGCTTCATTGCGCAGCGCATCGAGTTCCTTGGGGGTGACCAACGATTGAACGGGATAGGCGCGTTCGTTGTTCCAGTACGCATCGAAGCTGCGCGACAGGTCCTGCACGATCGGGCCGGCCGCCAGAACGTCCATGTCCACGAAGTTGCCTGCCTGCCCATTGCCGAAATAGGCGTCGCCGAGGTTGCGCCCGCCGGTCACCCCGAGCACGTTGTCGGCGATGAACAGCTTGTTGTGCATGCGCTGCTGGATGCGCGAGGCATCCTCGACGGCGTTGAACATCCGTGCCAGGCTGGAACCCCGCGAGCCGGGTAGCGGATTGAACATCCGCATCTCGATGTTGGGCACGAAGGCCAGGCGCATCACCAACGCATTGCGGCCGGTGCTGTGGAAGTCGTCCAGCAGGATGCGCACGCGCACCCCGCGACGGGCGGCTTCGCGCACGGCGGCTAGCAGGCGTCCGGTGCTGGCGTCGGCATGGATCGCGTAGTACTGCAGATCGAGCGTCTTCTGCGCACCCTCGGCCAGCGCGAGGCGGCTGCCGTAAGCGGCCGGCGGACCGTCGAGCAGGAGGAAGCCGGACTCGTTGCGTGCCGCGGCGGCCTGGCGGCGCTGCTGGACCAGGGCTGCCAGCGGCGTGCCGGCGGGGGAGGCGAGCGCGGCGGAAACCGGCCGGTGCACGTTCTGCGGAAGTTCGGCGCAGGCCGAGAGAAAGAGGAAGGCCGAGAACAGGGCCGCGCCGCAGCGTCGCCATGCGACCGCGGAGGGATGGAAGGCCTTGAATGAAATCATGCAGCCCTATCGGAACGTGGACAGGCCCTGTATAGCGCAGCTGCGGCCAGTTGCGCGTCGGACGAAGGCGCCGTCGGCTAGCCCTGTCGCGCCGAATCGAGCTCTTCCCAGCGCTCCATCGCCGCCAGCAATTCCTCGTCGATCTGCGCGTGGCGTTGCGCAAGCTCGGCGGCGCGCGAGGCCTCGGTGGCGTAGATGGCGCCGCCGTCGAGCTCCAGGACTTCGCTGATCCGCTTCTGCTCTTCCTCGAGGTCGGCGATCTGTGCGGGCAAGGTCTCGAGTTCGCGCTGCTCCTTGTAGCTGAGCTTTCTGCGCGTTCCCAGGCGCGGGGCTGCTGGCGGCTTGGGGGGCGCCGGCACGGCTGCGGATGCGGGTGCGGGTGCGGGCGAATCCGCGGCGCTCTGGGCGGCAATCTCGCGCGCGCGCTTGGATTGGATCATCCAGTCTTCCACGCTGCCTTCGTATTCGCGCCAGAGGCCGTCGCCTTCGAAGGCGACGATGCTGGTCACCACGTTGTCGAGGAAGGTGCGGTCGTGGCTCACCAGGAAGACCGTGCCGTCGTAGTTCTGCAGCAGGTCCTCAAGCAACTCGAGCGTGTCGATGTCGAGGTCGTTGGTCGGTTCGTCGAGCACCAGCACATTGGCCGGGCGTGCGAACAGGCGCGCCAGCAACAGGCGGTTGCGCTCGCCGCCGCTGAGAGAGCGTACCGGCGAGTGCGCGCGCGCCGGCGAGAACAGGAAGTCGGCGAGGTAGCTCTTGACGTGCTTGCGCTGGTTGCCGATCTCGATCCATTCGCTGCCTGGGCTGATGAAGTCCTCCAATGTGGCGTCGAGCTGCAGCGCGTCGCGCATCTGGTCGAAATAGGCGACCTGCAGGTTGGTGCCCCGGCGGATCTTGCCGCTATCCGGCTCGAGCTCGCCGAGGATGAGTTTCAGCAGCGTGGTCTTGCCGGCGCCGTTCGGTCCCAGCAGGCCGACCTTGTCACCGCGCAGGATGGTGCCGCTGAAATTGCGGATCACTGTCTTGGCGCCGAAGGCTTTGGTCGCGCCCGTCAGTTCCGCGACGATCTTGCCGCTCGACTGGCCGGAAGCCACGTCCATATTCACGCTGCCGAGCGCCTCGCGCCGGGCCGTGCGCCTGGCGCGCAGGGTCTCGAGCCGGTTGATGCGGCTCTGGCTGCGGGTGCGGCGGGCCTCGACGCCTTTGCGGATCCAGACTTCCTCCTGGGCGAGCAGCTTGTCCGCCTTGGCATTGATGATCGCTTCCTGGGCGAGTTGCTCTTCCTTCTGCGCCAGGTACTGCTCGAAGTTGCCTGGATAGGAGCTGAGCTTGCCGCGATCCAGCTCCACGATGCGGGTCGCCACTCGGTTCAGGAAGCTGCGGTCGTGCGTGATGGTGACGACGCTGCCCTTGAAGTCGATCAGCAACTGCTCGAGCCATTCGATGGAATCCAGGTCGAGGTGGTTGGTCGGCTCGTCGAGCAGCAGAACATTGGGCGCGGCCACCAGTGCCTGCGCCAGGGCCACGCGCTTGCGGGTCCCGCCCGAAAGCGCACCCACGCGCGCGCTGCCGTCAAGGTGCAGGCGATGCAAGGTCTCCTCGACGCGCTGCTCCCAGTTCCACGCGTCGAAAGCTTCGATTTGCGATTGAAGCGCGTCGAGGTCCAGGCCTGGGGCTCCGGAGAGATATTGCTCGCGAAGAGCGATTACATTGGCCAGGCCGGTGCTGGCGGCTGTGAACACGTCGGCATCCAGGTCCAGTTGCGGATCCTGGGCCACGTACGCGACGCGCAAGCCCTGCTGTGCCTGGAGCGTGCCGTCGTCGGGCTTCTCCAGACCGCCCAGGATCTTCAGAAGGGAGGATTTGCCTGCGCCGTTGCGGCCGATCAAGCCGATGCGCTCGGATTCAAGAAGCGAGAAGTCCGCATGATCCAGCAGCGGGACGTGTCCGAAAGCCAGCTGTGCGTCGAGGAGTGTGATGAGTGCCATGTGGCGCGGATTATCGGAGTGGCATGTCGATGGCTTGGCGTGAAGGCGCGATGGCGGCTTGGAGGAGATGAGGGCCGGGATGTGCCGATCAGTTTGCCGCAGATAGTTGAGAGGCTAGAACTTGGCATATACTCGTAGGCTCTGCTGAAATCGATATGCACTTTGCGGCTTCTACGAAGCGCCAAGAATCGAAAGAAAGCAGGCTTCGATGCGGTGGGTCTTCAAAGACGTGTCATAATCGAGGGCTCCGCACAAGACGGCAGGCAGTTGAAGCTCTCAGGGGTTTTGGTGGCTGCGGTGGTGGA